>NZ_MNPU01000028.1 GCF_001983165.1 Pseudomonas gessardii
GAAAAGGTAAGATTGTTCACGTCGGGGGCTTAGTTTTTGTTGGTGTGAGAGCTTACATTTTCTAAGATCCTCGACTCCTTTTCCAGCCGGTCAGATTTTTTCTACACCCTTAAATGCGAAGAGCCGCAAAACGCAACGCGTTAGTGTGAGAAACAGGATGCCAAGGCGTTTAAAGGACTATCTAATTATTTTGAGTACCGGGCTGTGCTTGAGTACAGCCGTGCCAGCCACTCAAACCGTTCCAGAACGCTACTCACTGCTGAGTCGTGCCGGCATCGTTCAGTTGGACACTCAACTGACCCCCACGCAGCGCCAATGGCTACAGAACAAACGAGAACTGGTACTGGGAACCTCGACACCCGACTATCCCCCCTTTGACATCACCGCCAGCGGCCATGACTACGAAGGTATTACTGCAGATTACGCGGGAATCCTGGCCAAAGCCCTGGCATTGCCCGTCACGGTGATGCGCTACCCATCACGGGAGGCAGCAATCCAGGCTCTGGAAGACGGGAAAATCGATTTACTGGGTAGCGCCAACGGTTTTGAAGCGAGCAACGCCGACATCGTCCTGTCAACGCCCTACGCGGTCGACCAGCCGGTGCTGGTCACCCGTGACGCAGAAACCCGCTCGCTCAACGACGGGCTGGCGGGCATGCGCTTGAGCCTTGTCTACCATTACCTGCCGTTGAAGGAGGTCGAAGCGCTGTATCCCAATGCGATCATCCAGGTCTATCCGTCTTACTTGAATGCACTGAACGCCGTTGCCTTCGACCAGGCCGACGTGTTCCTCGGCGATACCATTTCCACCCACTACATGATCAACAAGGGGTACCTGAAGAACATCCGCATGGCCAATTTCGGCAAACACGAAGCGTACGGCTTCAGCTTCGCCGTACACCGCGACCAGAAAACCCTACTGGGCATCGTCGACACAGTCCTCGCGGGCATCGGGACCTATGAGCAAGAAAACATCGCCAAACGTTGGAGTGCAGGCAGCGCTATCCTGCTGACCGACCACAAGTTGCAGTTGAGCCAACGTGAAGAACGCTGGCTCAAGGACCATCCGGTGGTGAAAGTGGTCATCAACGAAACCTTCGCCCCCTTGACGTTCGTCGATTCAGACGGCCAGATGCGGGGCATGACCGCCGACCTGCTGGAGTTGATCCGACTACGTACGGGCTTGCGCCTGGAGTTCCAGAACACCCGCAATGTCAGCCAAATGATCGAGCAGGTCGAAAACGGTAGCGCGGACATCATTGCCGCCATCAGCCCCAGCCCCGAACGCGAAGCCAGGCTCAACTTCAGCCGGCCCTACCTGCAGAACTCCTACGTCCTGCTGACGCGCAAGGAGCCTGGAGCGCCCTCAAGCCTTGAGCAACTGGCAGGAAAGAAACTGGCGATCACCGAAGGCAACCCCTTGGTGGATTATCTGCGCCGGAATTTTTCGCAGATCACCCTGGTGCAGGCCAGCGATACCTTCAAGGCCTCGGAAATGCTGGCCCAGGGGCATGTAGACGGCGCAGTCAACTCTTTGGTGGTCGCCAACTATTTCCTCTCATCACACTTTTTCCAAGGCCAATTGCAGATCAGTTCAAGTATCGGCACGCAACTGGCTTCTTTTTCCCTGGCGACATCACGCAGCGCCCCCGAACTGGCCTCCATTCTTGACAAGGCCCTGCTCAGCATCGCGCCCGATGAGCTTGGCGTTATCAACAACCGCTGGCGTGGCTACACAGCCGCATCCGATAGCTATTGGCGCAACTACCACCGCCTGATCATCCAGATCATCAGCGCCGCCGGGCTATTGCTGCTCACTTCACTGGCCTGGAACGGCTATATGCGCAGGCAGATCAAGCATCGGCAGATGGCAGAGCGGGCCCTCAGCGATCAATACGAATTCATGCGCGCCCTGGTCAATGAAACCCCTCACCCGATCTACGTGCGTGATCGCAACGGTTTGCTGCAGACCTGCAATGACAGTTACTTGCAGGTCTTCGGCGTCAAGCGCGAGGAGGTCATTGGCAAGAGTGTCATGCAGATCAACTTCGCGGACGAAGCCCAGGCCAGCCAGTACCATACCGACTATCTGCGGGTGGTGGCCGAAGGCAAGCCACTGATCCTCGACCGTGCCCTGCATATTCAGGGGCCGCAATTGACGATCTATCACTGGATCCTGCCGTACCGTGACTCGGTCGGTAAGGTCCAGGGCATCATCGGCGGCTGGATCGACATCAGCGAGCGCCGCCAACTGTTCGATGACCTGTGCGCCGCCAAGGACCGCGCTGATGAGGCCAACCGAGCGAAAAGCACGTTCCTGGCGACCATGAGCCATGAGATCCGCACCCCCATGAACGCAGTGATCGGCATGCTGGAGTTGACCCTCAAGCGTGCCGATCATGGGCACCTGGATCGTCCGGCCATCGAGGTCGCGTACAACTCGGCCAAAGACTTGCTGGAGTTGATTGGCGATATCCTCGACATCGCACGCATCGAGTCGGGCCGCCTGAGCCTGGCGCCGGAACGCGTCAACCTGAGGGAACTGATCGAGTCAGTCGTGCGTGTATTCGATGGCCTGGCCCGCCAGAAGAATCTCAACCTGTTACTGGAGTTCAATCCCGGCGTCGAAGAACGCGACGTGCAGATCGATCCCCTGCGCTTCAAACAGGTCCTGTCCAACCTGGTGAGCAATGCCATCAAGTTCACCGAGCAGGGCGAGGTAAAGATCAAGGTGGATATCCAGCCCACCGGACAGCCACAGCAGATCCAGATGAAACTGGTGGTCGAGGACACCGGTATCGGTATCAGCCGGGACGATCAGCAACGCCTGTTCGAGCCTTTTTCCCAGGCCGACAATTCCGGGCACCTGGCCAGGAGCGGCGCCGGTCTTGGGCTGGTGATCTGCCGGAGCCTGTGCGAGATGATGGGCGGGCAACTGACCCTGAGCAGCGCCCCCAGCGTAGGTACCCAGGCGTTTGTCTCACTGCAGATGACCAGCCTGCCACTGGCCTACCCGCTGATCGAACCCAAGCCCACAACCCTGGATACCGCAGCGGTGCTGAATGTGCTGGTGGTGGACGACCATCCGGCAAACCGCCTGCTTATGTGCCAGCAATTGGGCTTCCTCGGGCATCGTTTTACCGCAGTCCAACATGGTGCAGCGGGCTTCCAGGCCTGGCGCCAGGAACACTTCGACCTGATCATCGCCGACTGCAATATGCCAATCATGAACGGCTATGAACTGGCCCGTTCGATCCGTGAGCAGGAGCAACGGGAAAATATGACACCCTGCATCATCCTGGGCTTCACCGCCAATGCCCAGCCAGAGGAAAAACAGCGCTGTCGGGATGCGGGCATGAATGACTGCCTGTTCAAGCCCATCAGCCTTACGACGCTGGAACGCCACCTGGCCGAGATCATCCCGCTGTCGCCAGCGCGGATTTTCGATCTCGAAAGCCTGAACGCCCTCACCGGCGGTGATCCACTGTTAAGCCAGCGTCTATTGGAGGAGCTGTTGAGTAGCAGCCGTCGTGATCGCGAGGAACTCATGGCATTGCTCGTGCAAGGCGCTCACCAGGACCTGATCGACCAGGCCCACAAGATCAAGGGCGCGGCCAGGATCGTCCAGGCCCGCGTATTGGCCGAGCAATGTGAGGTCCTGGAACAGGCTGGCGAGGATACTGACCAGGAGCAGGTCGACACCTGGGTCAAGGCCATCGAGAAAGCCATGCTCGACCTTGAGCAGGTGCTGCAACAACAGTTGGACAGCCTGCCACCACACTGATTGAACGCTCACCCACTGTAGGAGCGAGCTTGCTCGCGAAGGACGTCAACGATAACCCAGGCTTGCTGAATAAACGCGGCGTTATCAAGCTCTTCGCGAGCAAGCTCGCTCCTACCAAAAGGCTTAAGCGCGCTTCTCTCAGCAAGCAGTCAACCGCAGGAAAATCGCGGCCAGCCGCTCAATCCCCACCTGATCCTCAGAACTGAAACGCGCCAGTTTCGGGCTATCCAGATCCAGTACCCCAATCAACCTCCCATCCTTGACCAGCGGCACCACCAACTCGCTATTGGAAGCACTGTCGCAAGCAATATGCCCGGCAAACGCATGCACATCCTCCACCCGCTGGGTTTGCCGCGAAGCCGCCGCCGCACCACATACACCTCGGCCAAACGGAATCCGCACACAGGCGATCTGCCCCTGGAACGGTCCAAGCACCAGTTCTTCATCACGATTGAGATAGAAACCAGCCCAGTTCAAGTCATCGAGCTGGTTGAACAGGAACGCGGAAAACTGCGCCGCATTGGCAATAAAGTCGCGCTCATCGGCCAGCAGCGACTCCAACTGTGCGCAAAGCATGGCGTACCCATCAAGGCCGCTGCCCGCCTGTTGCAAGTCGATCATGGCTGACGCTCCAGCAATTTAAGTCCCACCCAGTAACGGGCAAATTGATAGGCACAGCGGCCATTGCGATTGCCCCGGCCGGTAGCCCAGCGCACGGCAAGGATGTCGAGGGCCTCATCGCGCTGCCACTGCAGACCCGCTTTGCTCGCCAGCTCGCCGATCCAGTGCTCCACCACATCCAGGAAATGCTCCTGGGTGAACGGGTAGAACGACAACCACAAGCCAAAACGGTCAGACAAGGCAATCTTGTCTTCCACCGCCTCACTGGGGTGCAACTCACCGTCCACACGTTTCCAGTTGTCGTTGTCGCTCTGGTTTTCCGGCACCAGGTGACGACGGTTGGACGTGGCATACAGCAGCACGTTTTCCGGGGCCTGCTCCAGCGAGCCGTCCAGCACGCTCTTGAGCACACGATAATCGCCTTCGCCGGCCTCAAACGACAGGTCGTCGCAGAACAGGATAAAACGCTGCGGCAGCTCGAGCAGTTGCTCGACCACACGCGGCAGGTCGGCCAGGTGGTCACGTTCGATTTCAATCAGGCGCAAGCCGGCCTTGGCATGCTGGGCCAGCAAGGCGCGGACCATGGACGATTTGCCAGTGCCACGCGAGCCCCAGAGCAATGCATGGTTGGCAGGCAGGCCATCGATAAACTGCTGGGTATTGCGTGCCAATTGCTCGCGCTGCTTGTCGACACCGATCAGGTCGGACAGACGCATATCCAGGCTGACCTCCAGCGGCATCAAAAACCCGCTGCGGCCCTCGCGCTGCCAGCGGGCCGCCAGGCAGTGGTTCCAGTCAATGACCTCGCGAGGCGCTGGCAACAGGGGTTCCAGACGAGCGAGCACCGCATCGGCCCGTTCAAGAAAGGCATTCAATCGAGAATCCATGACTATTCCTGTGGCAAGTTCTTGTAAAAAATGGCGTATTGGCAACCCTGACGCAGTTGCCAGACAGCTGCACCTGAAAAACCATTCATACCGGGCAAGGCTGACGCTGAGGATGTTCAGCTATGCTTGCCGGGCGAAGGGAAACGTAAAGTGGTTCAGCACCCAATGGATATCAAGTTCGCCCACCGCTTGTCTTATAAACAAGCCAGACTGACTGTGCTGGTCGGTTTCGTCTTGGGAACCTTGCTCAGCCTGATCCAAATCGGCATTGATTATGCCAGCGAAGACACGTCCATCAACCGTGAAATACATGCGCTGCTTGAAATCAGTCACAACCCTGCCTCACGTATCGCCTACAACATCGACGCCGAACTGGCCCAGGAACTGACCTTGGGCCTGCTGCACTCCCCCGCCATCATCCGGGCACAGTTGGTCGACAACAATGGCCTGGTGCTGGCTGACGTTGGCCGCTCCCGCAAGGAGAGCCCCTACCGCCCTGTCAGCGATTTTTTGTTCGGCGCCAACCGCCAGTTCGAAGACCGCCTCTACCTTGCGCACATGCCCGATGAATCACTGGGCGTCTTGCGCCTTGACGTCGATACCTATGCATTTGGCAGCCGTTTCCTGCGCCGTGCAGAGATCACGCTGCTTAATGGCTTTGCCCGCAGCCTGATCCTGAGCGCCATCCTGCTGGGCCTGTTCTATGTGATGCTGACCCAGCCGTTGATCCGGATCATCCGCGAACTGAGCACCCGCAACCCTGCCAATGCGCCCCTGACTCGCCTGGATTGCCCGCCCGGGCACGAACACGACGAGATCGGCGTGCTGGTCAACGTCACCAACCAGCAGTTCGAGAATATGGAGACCGAGATCCAGCAACGGCGCCACGCAGAGGACCGCCTGACCGATTACCTTGGCCAGTTGGAGAGCATTGTTTCGAGCCGTACCACCGAACTCAAGGCGATCAACCAGCGGCTGAGCCAATCCAACGAAGAACTGGAAGCCTCGAAAATGACCGCCTTGGGCATGGCCCAGGCACGCGCGGCCTTCCTAGCCAACATGAGCCATGAAATCCGCACCCCGCTCAATGGCCTGCTCGGCATGATTGCCCTGTCCCTGGACAGCGCGTTGAATGCCGAGCAGCGCCAACAATTGTCGATTGCCCATGACTCCGGCAAAGTCCTGGTGGAACTGCTCAACGATATTCTCGACCTGTCCAAGTTCGATGCCGGGCAACTGGAACTGGAGAGCATTCCCTTCGACCTCGGCTCCCTGGTGGAAGATACTGCCAACCTGTTGTCGCAAAACGCCGCGCCCAGCGTGGAATTGACCTGCCTGATCGATCCGCAGTTTCCTGCCCAGATCGTGGGTGATCCGACGCGGGTCCGGCAGATTGTCAGCAACCTGTTGTCCAATGCCTTGAAGTTCACCCGTTTCGGCCGCGTCGATGTACGCCTCAGTGCGCACCCCAATGGCGTGCGGATCGAAGTGTGCGACACCGGGATCGGCATTGCCCAGGAGGCCCAGGCGCTGATTTTCAACCCCTTCACCCAGGCGGGCGCCGGCATTACCCGCCAATTTGGCGGGACCGGCCTGGGCCTGGCACTGACCCACAACCTTTGCGAGGCCATGCGCGGCCGGCTGACCATCAGCTCGGAAACCGGCTTCGGCAGCCAGTTCTGTGCCGAACTGCCACTGCCCGCCCACACACCGGCGGCGCGGCTGGGGCCGTTGAAGGGCGAGGTTGCTGTCATCACCGGGGCCAGCAGTGGCCTGGCAGAACTGCTGCTCACCCTGCTACCGCACTGGGGACTGACGCCGTACTACAAAACGATCGACGATGACTTGAGTGGCCTGGCACCCGACATCCTGATCACCGATTGCCCCGAATGCCTGTTCCGCCTGCGCCCGACCGTCAGCGCACCGATCCTGCTGGTCACCGCCTACGGCAACTTCATGCCCAGCGAAGAAGTGGTCGCCCTGGCCCCCTTGCAACAGCAGGCACGCCCACTGAGTCGCGCCGCGCTGTATCAGGTGCTGCACCGTACCCTGCGCGCCGACAGCGAAATCGTCCTCGACCTTGTCCAGTTGGAAACCAGCCCGGTTGCGCATCGCGCGCGCATCCTTCTGGTAGAGGACAATCTGGTCAATCAACTGGTGGCCAAGGGCATGCTCGGCAAGCTCGGCTGCGAGGTCGTTGTAGCGGCCCATGGCGCAGAGGCACTGAAACAGTTGGAAGAACAACGTTTCGATATGGTGCTGATGGACTGCAACATGCCGGTCATGGATGGCTACGAGGCGAGCCGGCAGATCCGCCGCAGCGGGCGCTGGCCAGAGCTGCCGATTGTCGCGCTGACTGCCAATGCCCTGGCCGAAGAGCGCGAACGCTGCCGGGCAGCCGGCATGAACGACTACCTGGCCAAGCCCTTTCGCCGCGAAGAGCTCAACGCCCTGCTCGACCTCTGGGTGCCGACTACGACAACCCTCTGACCTGCTGGAGCAACTGGTCCAGGCCCTGACGCAAGACGTCGGCCTGGCCCAGATCGACTCCGCTGTCACACAGCAGGCGGGCCTTCAGTGGCTGGACGCGCTCACGCAACGCCTGGCCCGCGTCGGTAAGACGCAGGTGCACTTCACGCTCATCGACCGCGCTACGACGGCGCGTGATCAGCGCCAGGTGTTCCAGGCGCTTGAGCAGCGGCGTCAACGTGCCGGAATCAAGCAGCAAGCGCTCCCCCAGCGCCTTGAGCGTCGGCTGGAGCGGCGCGGCGGTGTGCCACTCCCACAACACCAACATGACCAGGTATTGCGGATACGTCAGGCCCAACTGATCAAGCATGGGTTTATAGGCCCGTGTCACCGCCCGAGAGGCGGCGTAGAGCTTGAAACACAGCTGGTCATCCAGGGCCAGGGATGTGGCAGGCAAGTCCGTCATTTGAGCAGCGCTTCGATCTCTTGAGTCAGTTCCTGGGGTTTGGTGGTCGGGGCAAAACGCTTGACCACCTGACCGTCGCGGCCGATCAGGAACTTGGTGAAGTTCCACTTGATGCCCTTGGAACCCAGCAGCCCCGGCGCCCGCTGTTTCAATTGCACAAACAGCGGGTGGGCCTCGCCACCGTTGACATCAACCTTCTTGAACAAGGGAAAGCTGACGCCGAAATTCAGCTCGCAAAACTCGGAAATGGCCCCCTCGTTGCCCGGTTCCTGCTTGCCGAACTGGTTGCACGGAAAACCCAAGACCACCAGCCCCTGGTCCTTGTACTGCTGCCAGAGCTGTTCAAGGCCTTTGTACTGCGGGGTGAACCCGCATTTGCTGGCGGTGTTGACCACGAGGATCGCCTTGCCGGCGTAGTCCGCCAGGGTCTTTTGCTCGCCCTTGATGGTGGTGCAGGGGATGGTCAGCAGGCTTTCACTCATGACAAGGCCTCAAGAAGTAGAGAAGATAAACATAGCGAACAATTCAATTGCACACAATATAATTGGCCAAACTGATACCCCAACATTCTCCCTGTAGGAGCGGGCCTGCCCGCGAAAAACGCCCAGACGCCGCGTTCACCCAGGCAACCCGCGTCATCGTTAACGATCTTCGCGGGCAAGCCCGCTCCTACACAACGCGTGGTTTCAGCGGGGAACCAGGTCCAGGCACACCGAGTTGATGCAATAGCGCAAGCCGGTCGGTGGCGGTCCATCAGGGAACACATGGCCCAGATGCGCATCGCACTTGGCACAGGTCACTTCGGTGCGAATCATCCCGTGGCTCACATCGCGAATCTCGATCATCGCGCTATCGGCAATCGGCTCATAGAAACTGGGCCAGCCACAACCGGCATCGAACTTGGTACTGGAGTCGAACAACGGCTCATTGCAGCAGATGCAGTGGTACACACCGTCTGTGGTGGTGGCGTTGTACTTGCCGGAAAACGGCCGCTCGGTGCCCTTGAGGCGACACACTTGATACTGCGCCGGGTCAAGCATTTCCCGCCATTCATCCAGGGTTTTATCCAACTTTTCCATCAATACACCTCGACAACTGAAAAAGCCTGATCTGTGTCTTTTCCATGGATCAGGCGGCACGTATGATTGCGCCTCTTCAAAGCGCCAGTCTGGCACCCGCGTTATCGGCATTCAAACGTATTTATGGGTCAAGCCAAACGCCGGATTCCCAGCACGGTAGTCTTCACATCGTCTGGATCGTTCATTTTCAGGATCACATCGCCATGCAGGTCAGCAAATCGAACAAGCTCGCCAACGTCTGCTACGACATTCGCGGCCCAGTGCTCAAGCACGCCAAACGCCTGGAAGAGGAAGGCCATCGCATCCTCAAGCTGAACATTGGCAACCCGGCGCCCTTTGGTTTCGAAGCGCCGGACGAAATCCTCCAGGACGTGATCCGCAACTTGCCCACCGCCCAGGGCTACAGCGACTCCAAAGGCTTGTTCAGCGCACGCAAGGCGGTGATGCAGTACTACCAGCAAAAACAGGTGGAAGGTGTCGGCATCGAGGACATCTACCTGGGCAACGGCGTCTCCGAGCTGATCGTGATGGCCATGCAGGCCTTGCTCAACAACGGCGACGAAGTGCTGGTGCCGGCGCCTGACTACCCGCTGTGGACCGCCGCCGTCACCCTGGCCGGCGGTCACCCGGTGCACTACTTGTGCGACGAGCAAGCCAACTGGTGGCCGGACCTGGCCGATATCAAGGCCAAGATCACGCCCAACACCAAGGCACTGGTCATCATCAACCCGAACAACCCGACCGGCGCGGTGTACTCCAAGGAAGTGCTGCTGGGCATGCTGGAACTGGCGCGCCAGCACAATCTGGTGGTGTTCTCCGACGAGATCTACGACAAGATCCTCTATGACGATGCCGTGCATATCTGCACCGCCTCCCTGGCCCCGGACCTGCTGTGCCTGACGTTCAACGGCCTGTCCAAGTCCTACCGGGTGGCGGGTTTCCGCTCCGGCTGGGTGGCCATCTCCGGCCCCAAGCACAATGCCCAGAGCTACATCGAAGGCATCGACATGCTGGCCAATATGCGCCTGTGCGCCAACGTACCCAGCCAGCACGCGATCCAGACCGCGCTGGGCGGCTACCAGAGCATCAACGACCTGGTGCTGCCAGCCGGCCGCCTGCTGGAACAGCGCAACCGCACCTGGGAGTTGCTCAACGATATTCCCGGCGTCAGTTGTGTCAAACCCATGGGCGCCTTGTACGCGTTCCCACGGATCGACCCGAAAGTCTGCCCGATCCACAACGACGAGAAGTTCGTCCTCGACCTGCTGCTGTCAGAAAAGCTGCTGGTGGTGCAAGGCACCGCGTTCAACTGGCCGTGGCCTGATCACTTCCGCGTGGTGACCTTGCCGCGTGTGGATGACCTGGATATGGCCATAGGCCGCATCGGCAACTTCCTGAAGTCCTATCGCCAGTAACCTGCTTTCGCTGTGCGACCCGACACAGGTCGTACAGCGAGTATCTGGCAACACATCTGTGCCCACGCCAGGCAGAAACACCTTCTTGCCCCGCCCCATGCCCTATCTACTCTGTAGCCCCCAACAATCACGGGGCCCCAAGGCTGCCGAACGGGAATTTCCCTCGACATTCAGAGTCAGAAAAAACCTTCAAGGCTCTACATTCAAGCTGTAGGACACAGTTTGAAATAGTCGCCCGGTTGAATAGCCCAGTGCCGCACCTTATATACCCCGCAGTAAGCGACATATTAAGCATGAGGAGAATTCTACAACCATGATGCGCATCCTGCTGTTCTTGGCCACTAACCTGGCGGTCGTGCTGATTGCCAGCATCACCCTGAGCCTTTTCGGCTTCAACGGGTTCATGGCGGCCAACGGGGTTGATCTGAACCTCAATCAGCTGCTGGTTTTCTGTGCCGTCTTTGGTTTTGCCGGCTCGATCTTCTCGCTGTTCATCTCCAAGTGGATGGCGAAGATGAGCACCAGCACCCAGATCATCACCCAGCCGCGCACCCGGCATGAGCAATGGCTGCTGCAGACCGTCGAGCAACTGTCCCGCGAAGCCGGGATCAAGATGCCCGAAGTCGGGATCTTCCCGGCCTACGAGGCCAACGCCTTTGCCACCGGCTGGAACAAGAACGATGCTCTTGTTGCCGTCAGCCAGGGTTTGCTGGAGCGTTTCTCGCCCGACGAAGTGAAGGCCGTGCTGGCCCACGAGATCGGCCACGTCGCCAACGGTGACATGGTGACCCTGGCACTGGTCCAGGGCGTGGTGAACACCTTCGTGATGTTCTTCGCGCGGATCATCGGCAACTTTGTCGACAAGGTGATCTTCAAGAACGAAGGCGGCCAGGGTATCGCCTACTACGTGGCGACGATCTTTGCCGAACTGGTCCTGGGCTTCCTCGCCAGCTCCATCGTGATGTGGTTCTCGCGCAAACGCGAATTCCGCGCCGACGAAGCCGGCGCCCAGTTGGCCGGTACTGCCGCCATGATCGGCGCCCTGCAACGCCTGCGCTCCGAACAGGGCCTGCCGGTGCATATGCCTGACACCCTGAATGCCTTCGGCATCAACGGTGGCGTCAAGCAAGGCCTGGCGCGGATGTTCATGAGCCACCCGCCGCTGGAAGAGCGGATCGACGCACTGCGTCGTCGCGGCTGACAGCCAAGCTGGTCAAAAAGGGGCGATTGAATCGCCCCTTTTTTGTGCTCGCGTGTTTTACCGCCCCGCCAGTTGGTAAACCCGCTCCTCCAGCCGCGTGACGCCATCCTGGGCGAACTTCGGGCTCTCGGCCAGGATATCCCGCTGCTCCAGGACACTCAGGCGCCAGCGCACTCCCAACAGCCCCCGAACCTCATCGTCGCTCACTGCAAACGGCGGCCCTGCCTTCAGGGCCTGCTCATAATCAAGGCTGATCAACAGGCCATCCTGCACCTGAGGTGCAATCGCCTGCAAATGCGCGACATAACGCTCACGCATCGGCGGCGGCAAGGCTATTAGCGCCGCACGATCGTACAGTGCGGTGCATCCCGCCACATCGGCGCGACGCAATTGGAAGAAATCACCGCACCACAACTCGATAGCGTCCGCCTGATAAACCTTGAAGTTTCCCCGCTGGCTGACTTGCGCAGTCAGGTGTTGCTCCTGGAAGAACTCTTCAACGGCCTTTTCCGACAATTCCACACCCAGGACCCGATACCCCTGTTCCGCCAGCCACACCATGTCCAGGCTTTTGCCACACAGCGGCACCAACACCCTGGCCCCACTGGCCAACCCCAAGCCCGGCCAGTGTCGCTGCAAATAGGGATTGACCCCTGGGAGATGAAAGCCGATCTGATTGCGTGCCCAGCGGTCATGCCAAAAAGTGGAATCCATGAATACCCCTGAAAACTTGATCAAATAGCGCTAAAACTTATATTAGATTTAGATCAATGATCTGATTGAAGATGGTCCTATCTTAACCTTGAGGGCCCTGCTCATGCTCCCCAGCCTGTTTATTTCCCACGGCTCACCCATGCTTGCCCTGCAACCCGGCGCCAGCGGCCCGGCACTTCAGCGCCTGGCCGCTGACTTGCCACGCCCCAGGGCAATCGTGGTGATGTCCGCGCACTGGGAAAGTCGCGAGCTACTGGTCAGTGGCAGCCCTGCCCCAGAAACCTGGCACGACTTCGGCGGCTTCCCCCGCGAACTGTTTGCGGTGCAATATCCAGCGCCCGGCGACCCAGCACTGGCGCAACAGATCGTCGAACTACTCGCAGCCAATGGCTTGCCAGCCCGCCTCGACAACCAGCGCCCGTTTGACCATGGCACCTGGGTGCCGCTGTCGCTGATGTACCCGGCGGCCGATATCCCAGTGGTACAGGTCTCGCTACCTAGCCATATGGGCCCCGCGTTGCAAACCCGGATCGGGCAGGCACTGCGCAGTTTGCGTGAACAAGGCGTGCTGTTGATCGGCTCGGGCAGCATCACTCATAACCTCGGTGAACTGGATTGGCGAGCCGGGCCGCAAAGCATTGAGCCCTGGGCGGGGGACTTTCGCGATTGGGTGGTCGACAAACTGTCGGCACAGGATGAGACCGCGCTGCACGACTACCGCAAGCAAGCGCCTTATGCGGAGCGCAGCCACCCCAGCGATGAGCACTTGTTACCGTTGTATTTCGCGCGCGGGGCCGGAGGCGAGTTCAGTATCGCGCACCAAGGCTTCACCCTGGGCGCATTGGGGATGGACATCTACCGCTTCGGATAACACCGGGCCTACAGTCCGAGCTCAAATCCCAGGCAAAAAAATCCCCGAACCAGTCGGGGATTTTTTATGTTCGATCAATCAACCCTAAGGTCGATCAATCTTCGCGATAGCGACGCAGCTTGAGCTGCTTGCCGGCAACGCGGGTGTCCTTCAGCTTGGCCAGCAACTTCTCCAGGCCATCTTCCGGCAGCTCCACCAGGGAGAAGCTGTCACGCACCTGGATACGACCGATCGCTTCACGTGCCAGGCCACCCTCGTTGAGGATAGCGCCCAGCAGGTTCTTGGCGGCGATGCCGTCACGTGCGCCCAGCGCGGTACGGCAACGAGCACGGCCTTCAGCCAATGCAACCGGAGCACGACGCTCACGATCACCACGGTCCGGACGGTCGCCGGTACGCTCTGGACGATCACCGCGTGGCGCGTTGTTCGGCACCAGTGGACGTTCTTTCTCGATCGCAGCCAGGGTCAGGGCCTGACCGTTGGTAGCCTTGCGCAGCAGGGCTGCAGCCAGGGCACGCGGGGTGCAACCGATATCGGCAGTCAGGCGGTCCAGCAGATCACCGTGGGTCGATTCAGCGTCAGCCACCAGCGGCGACAGACTGTTGGTCAGTTTCTTGATGCGCGCATCGAGAACAGCCTGGGCATCCGGCAAGCGGACTTCGGCAACTTTCTGACCGGTTACACGCTCGATCACTTGCAGCATGCGGCGCTCACGCGGAGTCACCAGCAGCAATGCACGACCTTCGCGACCCGCACGGCCGGTACGGCCGATACGGTGAACGTAGGACTCTGGGTCGTACGGCATGTCAACGTTGAACACGTGGGTGATACGTGGAACGTCGAGGCCACGAGCAGCAACGTCGGTCGCTACAACGATGTCCAGACGGCCATCCTTGAGGGAGTCGATCACGCGCTCACGCTGGTTCTGGGCGATGTCACCGTTCAGCGCAGCGGCCTTGTAGCCTTTGGCTTCCAGGGCACTGGCCAGGTCCAGGGTCGCTTGCTTGGTACGCACGAACATGATCAGGGCGTCGAAGTCTTCGACTTCCAGCAGGCTCAATACAGCCGAGGTCTTCTGGTCAGCGTGAACCAACAGGTGAGCCTGTTCGATCGCGGTAACGGTCTGGGTCTTGGTCTGGATCTTCACGTGTTGCGGATCGCGCAGATGGCGTTCGGCAATGGCACGGATCGACTGCGGCAGGGTGGCCGAGAACAATACGGTCTGACGGGTCGGTGGCAGCGCCTTGAAGATGACTTCCAGGTCATCCATGAAGCCCAGCTTCAACATTTCGTCAGCTTCGTCGAGAACCAGGTGGTTCACGGTCGACAGCACTTTCTCGTCACGACGCAGGTGGTCGCACAGACGGCCCGGAGTGGCGACAACGATCTGTGCGCCATTACGGATGGCTTTCAGTTGTGGGCCCATAGGCGCGCCGCCGTAAACGGCCACAACGGTAACGCCCGGCATTTGCTTGGCGTAGGTTTCGAAAGCGGTTGCTACTTGCAGCGCCAACTCACGGGTTGGCGCCAGGATCAGGGCTTGCGGCTCGCGCTTGGCAGGATCGATGCAATGCAGGATAGGCAGGGCGAACGCGGCGGTTTTACCGGTACCGGTTTGCGCCTGGCCAATCATGTCCTGGCCGGCCATGATGATCGGGATCGATTGCTGCTGAATAGCCGAAGGTTCTTCGTAGCCAGTCGCGATGACGGCAGCAAGAATGTTCGGGTTAAGATTAAAAGCGGCGAAGCCGCCGGTTTCCTGGGTCATGGGTCTGCCTCTAAGTGCATCCGCAAAGACCCATGCTCCAAAGCTGCGCATGCCGTGTTGAGACTCAAGAGTCGCCCTGGCTGCTTTGTCGGCGGGGATTTGCGAAAACGAATGAATGAAAAAGATTCGTCAAGGAAGAGTCCGCTGTGCGGACGTGCAGCCGAAGCTGACTTCGGGGAATTGCGCTACCTAAACGCGGCCCGGTTAAAGGCCGGCGCGCACTATACCGGAAATCCCTGAAAAAGGGAGCTTTTTTTATCGGAAAAGGCCATTCAACTGCTCTGTGTCACAGGCTTTGCGCATCCTTGCAGGAACGTCTATTTTTCAAAGGCCCGGCCCTGTTGGTCATTGCGCTTAAACGCTTCACCTTTTGCAGCGGGCCCTTCGGTCCGAAACTGCCTTTCGCGCCCGAGGATCCACCCATGAAACAAGCCAGCAGCAGCCGCGTCAGCCGTGAACTACAAGGGCATATCCTGCTGCTGGGACTTGATCGGGTCGCCAAGCGCAACGCTTTTGACCTCGACTTGCTCAACGAACTGAGCCTGGCCTATGGCGAGTTCGATCGCAATGAAGAAGCACGCGTGGCCGTGGTGTTCGGGCATGGCGACCACTTCACCGCCGGGCTGGATCTGATCAACGTCGCCCACACCATGGCGCAAGGCTGGCAACCGCCGCTGGGAGGCTGCGACCCATGGGGCGTGTTCGCCGGGCCCAGGGTCAGCAAACCAGTGATCGTTGCCGCGCAGGGCTATTGCCTGACCATCGGAATCGAATTGATGCTCGCGGCGGACATCAACCTGTGCGCCAGCAATACGCGCTTTGCGCAGATGGAAGTACAGCGTGGGATCTTTCCTTTTGGCGGCGCCACCCTGCGCCTGCATCAGATCGCTGGCTGGGGCAACGCCATGCGCTGGTTGCTGACGGGCGATGAGTTCGATGCCCATGAAGCGCTGCGACTGGGGCTGGTGCAAGAGGTCATGGCCAGCGAAGACCTGCTGCCCCGGGCGCTGGCCCTGGCCAACCGGATTGCCAGCCAGGCACCGCTGGGCGTGCAGGCGACTTTGACATCGGCACGACAGGCGCGGGATGAAGGCGAGACTGCGGCGGCGACCGGGTTGCCGGTGCTGGTCGAGAAACTGCTTAACAGCGAGGATGCTAAGGAAGGGGTGCGGGCGATGCTGGAGAAGCGGCCGGGGGTGTTCAAAGGTTTGTAAGCAGTCAGTGATGGCCTCATCGCGGGCAAGCCCGCTCCCACATTTGACCGCATACACCTGTGGGCGGGCTTGCCCGCGATGGGCCAGTACAGACACCTACGTCGCCGGCCGAACAGCCTTGATCAACGCCTGCAACGAATACCCCAGGCGCGGCGCCAGCGCCTCGGCCCGCGCAGAAACCGCCGCCAGGTCCAGCGTCTGGTCCAGGTCCGCCGGCACCAGCAGGATCACGTTGCCCTCCTTCACCGGCAACTCCCAGTAATGCCGATGATAAAGCCCGCGCAACAGTGCAGCACCCAGCGGCTTGCCATCATCGGTGGCCCACTGGTTGATCACCAGCCAGCCACCGGGGTTGAGTTTCTTCTGGCAATTTTCCAGGAAGGTCCAGGCCAGATGGCCAACCCCCGGCCCGACATCGGTGTACAGGTCGACGAAAATCAGGTCCGCCGGCTCCGCAGTCTCCAGCAACTCCAGTGCATCACCCACGCGGATGTACAAGCGCGGATCATCATCGAGCCCTAAATATTCGATAGCCAGGCGCGGCACGTCCGGGCGCAACTCAATGGCCTCGACATCTTCCAGGGGCAGGAATTTAAGGCAAGCCTGGGTCAGGGTCCCGGCACCCAGGCCGAGGAACAGCGCACTTTCGGGCTGCTCATGGCACAGGGCACCAATCAACATGGCACGGGTGTAGTCATACTCCAGCCAGCTCGGATCGGCAGTAAACACACAGCTCTGCTCGATGGCATCGCCAAACTCAAGAAAGCGGTAATCGGCCACTTCCAGCACACGGATCATGCCGAAGTCGTCATGGACCTCAGCCAACAGGCGCTCGACGCGCTCCTCAGTCATTTCATCTCCTAACGGGCCCGGGCACGGGTTCAAGCCGCCTGGTACCAAGCGGGAAAGGCGCGATTGTCGGCCAAGCAGCGCCAGCAGGTCACGCACTAATTGCTGATAACATGCACGTCCCGACATTCATTCGAGTTCACGATGAGCCAACCCTGGAGCCCCGACAGCTGGCGCGCCCTGCCGATCCAGCAACAACCCCGCTACCCTGACGCCGCGCACTTGTTGCAGGTAGAGCAGAGCCTGGCCAGTTACCCGCCGCTGGTCTTCGCCGGCGAAGCCCGGGAGCTGCGCCGCCAGTTTGCCGAGGTGACCCAGGGTCGCGCGTTCCTGCTGCAAGGCGGCGACTGCGCCGAGAGCTTTGCCGAGTTCTCCGCCGCAAAGATCCGTGACACCTTCAAAGTGCTGCTGCAAATGGCCATTGTCATGACCTTCGCCGCTGGCTGCCCCGTGGTCAAAGTCGG
Source organism: Pseudomonas gessardii (assembly GCF_001983165.1). Classification (GTDB taxonomy): domain Bacteria; phylum Pseudomonadota; class Gammaproteobacteria; order Pseudomonadales; family Pseudomonadaceae; genus Aquipseudomonas; species Aquipseudomonas gessardii. The sequence continues at coordinate 17,803 of NZ_MNPU01000028.1, forward strand.
GCGCATGGCCGGCCAATTCGCCAAGCCGCGCTCGGCCAATGATGAAACCATCGACGGCATCACCCTGCCCGCCTACCGTGGCGATATCGTCAACGGCATCGGTTTCGACGAGAAAAGCCGCGTCCCGGATCCCGACCGCCTGCTGCAGTCCTACCACCAGTCCACCGCCACCCTGAACCTGCTGCGGGCCTTCGCCCAGGGCGGTTTTGCCGACCTGCACCAGGTGCACAAGTGGAACCTGGACTTTATTGCCAACTCCGCCCTGGCCGACAAGTACAGCCAACTGGCAGACCGCATCGACGAGACCCTGGCCTTCATGCGCGCCTGCGGCATGGACACCTCGCCACAATTGCGCGAGACCAGCTTCTTCACCGCCCACGAAGCCCTGCTGCTCAACTACGAGCAAGCCTTCGTGCGCCGCGACAGCCTGACCAACGACTACTACGACTGTTCGGCCCATATGCTGTGGATCGGCGACCGCACGCGCCAGCTCGATGGCGCCCACGTCGAGTTCCTGCGCGGGGTGAACAACCCGATCGGGGTCAAGGTCGGCCCGAGCATGAACCCCGACGACCTGATTCGCCTGATCGACATCCTCAACCCGGACAACGACCCCGGCCGCCTGAACCTGATCGCGCGCATGGGCGCCAACAAGGTCGGCGACCATCTGCCCAACCTGATCCGCGCCGTGCAGCGCGAAGGCAAGCAGGTGCTGTGGAGTTCCGATCCGATGCATGGCAACACCATCAAGGCCAGCAGCGGCTACAAGACCCGGGACTTCGCGCAGATCCTCAGCGAAGTGAAGGAATTCTTCCAGGTTCATGAAGCCGAAGGCACTTATGCCGGTGGGATTCATATCGAAATGACTGGACAGAATGTTACCGAATGCATTGGTGGCGCACGGCCGATTACCGAGGATGGCTTGTCGGACCGTTACCACACCCATTGCGACCCGCGGATGAACGCCGATCAGTCGCTGGAATTGGCGTTCCTGATTGCCGAGACGCTGAAGCAGGTCAAACGCTAGGGCGGTGGCGGCCTGATCCACCGCTATCGCGGGCAAGCCCGGCTCCCACATTGACCGCGTGCATCACATGATGGGTGATCAGACGCAGTTCCCATGTGGGGCCGGGCTTGCCCGCGATAGCGCCCTATCTACCAGCCTCCATCACCAGCATCGCCACCCGCAACCGGGCCGCACTGTGCCGCTGACAGTTGATCTGCACCTGCTCCAACCCCAGCCAATCGGCCATCTGCCGCAAGTTCAACGCCAATGCCTGCATCCCCGCCTCGTCCAACCCCGGTTCTTCCTCGTGCACGGCATGCACCGCCAGCCGGCCATTGGCACGCTCGGCCCGCAAGTCCACCCGCGCAGCAATCCGTTCGTTGTGCAGAAACGGCAGCACGTAATAGCCATACACTCGTTTATCCTGCGGGGTGTAGATCTCCAGTCGATAGCGAAAGTCGAATAATCGCTCGGTGCGGCTACGCTCCCAGATCAATGAATCGAAGGGCGACAGCAAGGCACTGGCCACCACCTTGCGCGGGACGCTTGGCTCGGGCAGGCAATAAGCCGGCTGCTTCCAACCCTGAACCTGGCAGACCTGCAATTGCCCATCCTCGACCAATTCGGCGAGGCGCCCGCGACTCTGCGCGGGTTCCAGGCGGAAGTAATCGCGCAGGTCCTTTTCCGTAGCGACACCCAACGCCGTTGCGGCATGCACTATCAGACCACGCTGGGCGCTGGCTTCGCTCAAGGGCGCCTGTTGCAGAATGGCCGCTGGAATGACTCGCTCCGGCAAGTCGTACAACCGCTCGAAACCCCGCCGCCCGGCCACCGTCACCCAGCCCGCGGCGAACAACCACTCCAAGGCGTGCTTTTCATCACTCCAGTCCCACCAGGGCCCGGCGCGCTCTTCACGGGTCGACAGGCTGCCAGCTCCCAGCGCGCCCTGTTGTTCGACGATAGCCAGCACGCGGCGGATGGTGGCCTGCTGCTCGCGGCCAAAACGTGCCATCTGTTGATAGATCCCCTGCCCCTCGGACGCGCGCTGCATGCGCCAGCGCATCAACGGATACAGTGCCATGGGCAGCAGGGAGGCTTCATGCCCCCAATATTCAAACAGCGTGCGCCGTCGACCCTGACTCCAGGCGGCCTGTTCGAGCAGCAGCGGGGAATAATTGCCCAGGCGGGAAAACAGCGGCAAATAGTGGGAGCGCACCACTGCGTTGACCGAATCGATCTGCAATACACCCAGGCGCTCGATCAGGCGGTTGACCTGCGCGGCCTTGACCTGCGCCGGCGGCTGGCGCCCGCTGAAACCTTGGGCCGCCAGCGCCAGACGGCGCGCCTGTTTGAGGGAAAAACTCAGTTCTGCGGGCATGTGCATCTCCTGATTACGCCCGTGAACTGTAGCGCGATGCCCGTCATTTACCCAACGGATCATTCCAGAAATGCCGGTGGCGCTCCTGCTCCACATCGGCACGCGTCAAGCCGATATCCTTGAGCGACTCATCACTCATGCTTGCCAGCAACTGGCGTTCACAATGCAGGGCATACCAACGGGAAACTCGTTGAAACAGCCCGGAAAACGGCCGCCTTACCATCAACACAAAACCTTTCTGACCTTTCATCATCTCGCCCTCCAGTGGGGATGACTGAAGTCTGTGCCTGCGGCTATGATCAATCCAACGAATGTTTCTTATGTTATACATCTCAGAGATTGATCAATTGTCCAACTACCCGAGCATCGACACCGACGTGCTGCGCACCTTCGTCGCCATCGCCGACCAGGGCGGTTTCACCCGCGCCGGCGAGTTGGTCAATCGCACCCAGTCCGCCGTGAGCATGCAGATGAAGCGCCTGGAAGAAGACGTGCTGCAACGCAAGCTGTTCGAGCGCGATGGACGGCAGGTCAGGCTCACCCCCGAGGGCCAGGTGTTGCTGGGGTATGCGCGGCGCATCCTGAAACTGCACAGCGAGGTGTTCAACACCCTGCGCGAACCGCACATGGTTGGGCTGGTGAGGATCGGCACCCCGGATGACTACGTGATGCGCTACCTGCCGGGCATTCTCAAGCGGTTTTCCAAGGCATACCCGCTGATCCAGATCGAGATGCACTGCGAAGGAACACCCATCCTGATGCAGCGACGCGACCTGGCACTCACGGTGGTCAGCCGCGAGGCGGGCAATGAAATCGGCGAGCTGTTGCGTAACGAACGCATGGTCTGGGTGGCATCCCCCTGCTTCTGCGTGGATGAACACGAAGCCCTGCCCCTGGCGATTTCCGGCATGGACAGCTTCTGCACCCAGTGGGCCCGCGCCTCGCTGGATGCCGTAGGGCGCGAGTATCGCCTGGCCTATCACAGCTCCAACGGCGCGGCGATCCAGGCGGTGGTCGGTGCGGGGCTGGCGGTGACGGTCATGATGGAAAGCCTGGTTACCGAAGATCTGCGCATACTCGGCAGTGACGAAGGTTTCGGCCCCCTGCACACGGTCAACCTGCGACTGCTGCGCAACCCGAGCATGTCCTCCCCCATCACCGAATGCCTGGCGGAATACATCCTGGAGGGTTTCAGACTTTAAAGGTCAACATCACCGCGCACACCACCAGGAAGCCGCAGAACAAACCGCGCAACAGGCGCTCCGGCAATGCGTGGGCGATTTTCACGCCCCAACTGATGCTGAGCAACCCGCCGACGGCCAGCGGTACGCCGATCAGCCAATCCACTTCGTGGTGCCAGGCATAGGTCACCAGCGTGACGCCGGTGCTGGGCAAGGCCAGTGCCAGGGACAGGCCCTGGGCGACCACCTGGGTGGTGCCGAACACACTGGTCAAGACCGGCGTCGCAACCACCGCGCCGCCGACACCGAACAGGCCACCCATGGATCCCGACGCCGCTCCCAACACCCCCAGCCACGGCCAGGAGTAACGCATCTGCGCACTGGGTGGCGCATTGCTGGTGACCATCCGTAACAGGTTGTACGCCGACAGGGCCACCAAAAACGCAATAAAACCAATACGCATGACGCCCGCATCGATGCCTACCGCCCAGATCGAACCCAGCCAGGCAAAGCAGAAACCCGTGACGCCAAGGGGCAAGGCATGGCGCAGCTCAATGCGATTACGCTGGTGATAACGCCACAAGGCCAGCATCACATTCGGCACCACCATCACCAGCGCCGTGCCTTGGGCGATTTGCTGATCGAGGCCAAACAGCACGCCCAGTACCGGAATCGCGATCAGCCCGCCACCAATGCCAAACAGACCGCCGACGGTACCCAGGGCTATGCCCAGCACCACATACATCGCCATATCCACCACAGCTACACCCCTACACTGACTCAAGCCCTGCATGCTACGCAGTCCACTCTGGCATGGAAACGCATAGCAACGCACAATGGCTATGCCAAATACGCACAAGCGAATCCCCCCCATGAACCCCACGACCTTGACTGACCAACTGGGCCTGTTCCTCGATGTGCTGGAGGCCGGCAGTTTTTCCGCCGCCGCGCGCCGCCATCCGCTGACCCCTTCTGCTGTTGCCCGCAGGATCGACAGCCTGGAGGGCGCCCTGGGTAGCCAGTTATTCCTGCGCAGTACCCATGCGGTGCTGCCCACCCCCGCCGGCCTGGCGTTTGCCGAGCGCGCGCGGCGGATTGTCCGGGAGTTGCAATTGGCGCGGGCCGAAGCCGTGTCGCTGAGCCATGCGCCCGAGGGCCTGATTCGCGTGGACGCACCCGCTGCCTTTGGCCGACGACACCTGGCGCCGGCCATTGCGGACTTTCTGACCGTCTACCCGGGCCTGGACGTGCACCTGCACCTGATCGACAGCTTTGTCGACATGCAAGGCGAGCACCTGGGCAAGGTGGACCTGGTGCTGCGCGCGGGACATATCGTCGACACCCGGCTGATCGCCACGCCATTGGCCAGCATCGTACGAATCGCCTGTGCCAGTCCGGCCTACCTGAAAAACCGTGGTACACCGACCCACCCCAGCCAACTCAACGAACACGATGGCCTGGATTGGGAAGGACTGGCGCCGATGTTCGCCTGGCGCTTTGAACTCGATGGGCGCAAGAACACCTACCGCCCACAGCGTATCCGCATGAGCGCCAACAATGCCGAAGCCCTGCTGTCCGGTGCCCTGGCCGGGCTGGGCATCGCTCACCTGCCGACCTGGTTGGCCAGTGAATACCTTGTGCGCGGCGAACTGGTACCGTTGTTCTGCGAAAACGGTCTGCCTACCGCCGAAAGCGCGGGTATTTACGCCCTGCGCCTGGAGCAGCAGGCCAACGCCCGTAGCCGCCTGCTGCTGGAGTACCTCAAGAGCCGTTTCAGCCCCGTCCCACCTTGGGATCTGGCACTGCAAAGCGGCTGGGGCTGACAACTGCCACAGAATTATCTGGCGCGTTAAAGATTTGGCCGCTAGATTCCAGATCAAATACGCTTTAAGGCACTGCCATGACCGACTCTTGCGACTCCCTGCTTCTGAACAACCAACTGTGCTTCGCCCTGCACTCCACGTCGTTGTTGATGACCAAGGTCTACAAACCCCTGCTGCAAGCCCTTGGCCTGACCTACCCGCAGTACCTGGCCATGATGGTGTTGTGGGAAAAGGATGGTTTGACCGTGGGCGAAATCAGCAGCCGCCTACTCACCGACCCGGGCTCACTGACGCCACTGCTCAAGCGCCTGGAGGCCGAGGGCCTGTTGAGCCGCACGCGCAGCCGTGCCGATGAGCGCGTGGTCGTGGTGGAGTTGACCGAGGCAGGCCGCGCGTTGCGAGACAAGGCCATGGATGTTCCTCCATGCATCCTCGGCGCCAGCGGGTTGCAGATGGAGCAATTGCAGAAGCTGCAGGCGGACTTGCTGCAATTGCGCAGGAATTTGCAGGGTAGCGTCTGACCCTCACACTGTTCTCGACCGAACATAGGCCCCTATAGGGGCCGGCTTGCCGGCGAAAATCGCCAACGATAATGCGGGGTGCCAGGTGCCCCGCGCCGCGCTCAGGTTTTTCGCCAGAAAACTGGCTCCTACACGTGATCGGGATCACTTCCAGAAATTTATATTGCGCGCAAAACATTCGCGCGATACATTTACCTCGCACTTACTTAGCGCGCTAAATTTTAGCGCAAATAAATACGAGGAAAACCCCATGCAAACCCTCTATACCGCTGTAGCCACCGCCACCGGCGGCCGTGATGGTCGTGCCGTTTCCAGCGACAACATCCTCGACGTCAAGCTCGCCACCCCAAAAGAGCTGGGCGGCGCCGGCGGCCAGGCCACCAACCCGGAACAACTGTTCGCCGCTGGCTACTCGGCCTGCTTTATCGGTGCCCTGAAATTCGTCGCCAGCCAGAGCAAACGCAAAATTCCCGATGACGCCTCAATCACTGCCCATGTAGGCATCGGCCAGATCCCCGGTGGTTTTGGCCTGGACATCGACCTTCACGTATCCCTGCCCGGCCTGGCCGCGGATGAGGCACAAAGCCTGGTGGATGCCGCACACCAGGTCTGCCCGTACTCCAATGCCACCCGTGGCAATGTCGATGTGCGCTTGCACATCACGGTGTGACCGGCCAACAGGCATAAAAAAACCCGACTCATGGTCGGGTTTTTATCAGTAACGCCAGAATTACTTCTTGGCGCGACCTTTGTACGAACCACCTTCGCGGGTGTCGATCTCGATCAGGTCGTCGATTTCGATGAAATCAGCCACTTGCAGTTCGGTGCCGTTAGACAGCTTGGCAGGCTTCATCACTTTGCCCGAAGTGTCGCCGCGAGCGGAACCTTCGGTGTAGGCAACTTTACGCACGATGGTGGTCGGCAGCTCTACGGAAACCAGGCGCTCTTCGAAGAAAATGGCTTCGCAGACGTCTTCCATGCCTTCTTCAATGAACGGCAGAACGGCTTCGATGTCTTCAGCGTTCAGCTCGTACATGGTGTAGTCGGTGGTGTCCATGAACGTGTAGGTGTCGCCGCTGATGAAGGACAGGGTCGCTTCTTTACGGTCGAGGATCACGTCATCCAGTTTGTCATCGGCGCTGTAGACGATCTCGGTCTTGTAACCGGTCAGCAGGTTCTTCAGCTTGGTCTTCATGATTGCGCTGTTACGACCAGACTTGGTGAACTCAGCTTTCTGAACCAGCCAAGGGTCGTTTTCGAGACGGATCACTGTACCGGGTTTCAGTTCTTTACCAGTTTTCATTACGAATATCCGAAATTTGGATGGGATTTACAAAAATCAAGGTCGCGTATCATATCCAATTTTCATAAAACTGTACCAGCGCCGTCGCAAGATCGGCCTGCAAGGCCTGTTCCAGACACCATTTTTCGGCGTGTGCGGTCAGTTCCGGCCAATGTTCAAGCAGCATTTTCCAGCTTGAGGCCATATCGCTGTCCGTGTTCCAGGCTTGCCATAGGGCAATCAGCGCAGCTTTCGCCGGTGCAGACAGGTCCTGGGTGTAGAGCGTGAGGAAGGCATCGAGCTTGTCCAGGTGAATGTCGTCATCCTGGCGGTAGATATGCCAAAGCAACGGACGTCCGGCCCACTGCGCCCGCACAAAGGAGTCTTCGCCGCGTACGGCGTTGAAATCGCAGCACCACAGCAGGTGGTCGTATTGCTCCTGCCGCACAAACGGTAGCACCTGTACCGTCAGGGTACCGCGCAGATGAACATCCCACGCTGCCAACGTCTCGATACCCAACCAGCGTTGCACGTCGCCAAGGATGCGCCCTTCCGGCACCAGCAGATGAGTGGCTTGCCCGTCAGCCGCCAACACATCCAGCCAACTGGCCAGGCCGGCGTTTTCATAGGCAAACAGCGACATCAAACGCGCGCCCTTTGCGGGAAAGACGCCAAGCGCTTGCAGGAATTGTTGCCGGGCCTGCAGATCACGCTGAAAGCCCTGCCGCTGTTCGATCAGTCCGGCCTCACGCAGCAAGCCGCCCGTACCAGGACGAAATCCGGGAAAGAAGAAATACTTTTGCACGCCCTTGAACTTCACCGACGGCAGGCCGTGGCAACCGACTACCCATTCTTCGGCACTCAAATAGTCGAGGTTCATCCACAGTGGCGGGTACTCACGCCCAGCCATGGCCTCCATGTAGTCATGGGGCAATTGGCAGGCAAATGCGGCGATCACCACATCGGCTGCCGGCGTCGCAACCCACTCCTGCGACCAGTGACGGACATCGACGCCCTCTTGCCACTGCTGGTCCAACTGCACATCCACCTCTGGGCACATGCGTTCGAACGCCCGCAAATCATCGACCCACAAGCGCACCACGCAGGCGTGTTCCGCTGCCAATTGCCGGGCCAGGCGCCAGGTCACGCCGATGTCGCCGTAGTTATCGACGACGCTGCAAAAAATATCCCAGCGGGCTTTCATTCCGGGCTCCATCATTCAAAGGCTCGATTGTCCGCATAAATGCTGCCATGCAGAAGGGTTGATCGCGATTATTCTGCACGCCGGCTGTGCGACAATCCGCAACTCACCGCAACCGCCCGCCAGGAGGCCGCCATGTCCGATCGCCCGCTGTCGATGTTCAAACTCAGTATTGCCGTGGCCCTGGGCCTGTGGCTGGGCTTTGTCGCCATCGCGCTGACAGGCTGGCTGGCCTCGCGCTACCTGTTTGAACAACCCGTGGCCCAGGTCGTGCAACAGTTGGGCAAGCCGCCTGCCGTGGCGCCGGAACCGCCGAATCAAATGTTTGAGCGATACCAGCAAAACCTGCACAAGCAGGAGCAACAACAGGCGCTGGAGCAGGCGCACGCCAACCCGCGCAACCTGTCCAACCCCAAATGCCAGTTCTGGCTCCAGCAGGACCAGAACGCCCCCAGCGACAAGAGCCGGGCCAACGTCCTGCAATTTTGTGATTGAGCCGCAAGCCCCCATGAATAAACACGCCGTCCTCCAGTTGATCCTGGAAAAACTCGCAGCCGACCTGGATGTGGCCCAACGCGCCGCGCAAACCGCCTACGAAACCGCGACCCACGAAGAAAATATCGCCGAGAACAAATACGACACCCTGGGCCTGGAGGCGTCTTACCTTGCCGCCGGACAGGCCAAGCGCGTCGAGGAGATCAAACAGTCACTGGTGCTGTGCCAGAACCTCAACCTGCGGCCCTACGATGAGCAACGGGGTATCGAAGTGGGCGCCCTGCTCGGCCTGGAAGACGACAACGGTCGCCAGCAATGGCTGTTCCTTGCACCGGATGCGGCAGGTTTGAAAGTCTACGTGGTGGGGCAGTTGGTGACCGTCATCACCCCTCGCTCGCCGCTGGGCAAAAGCCTGCTGGGCAAGTTCGAAGGGGATGAGGTGGAGATTCTGGTGGCGGGCGCCCGGCAACTGTTCACCGTGACCGAGGCCCGCTGAGCCGATCAGTGAACCGGCAGTTCAACGCCGTCGAACAGTTCTTCCAGTTCCTGCTTGTTGTGGCACTGGATCGCCTTGGCCATGACTTCACGGGTCAGGTGCGGAGCGAACTTCTCGATGAAATCGCACATGAAGCCGCGCAGGAACGTGCCACGACGAAAGCCTATCTTGGTCACGCTGGATTCGAACAGTTCGCTGGCATCGAGCACCACCAGGTCGCTGTCGAGCTTGGTATCGACCGCCATCTTGGCCACGATGCCGACGCCCAGGCCCAGGCGCACGTAAGTCTTGATCACGTCGGCGTCAGCGGCGGTGAACACCACTTTGGGCGTGAGGCCACGATGGCTGAAAGCTTCGTCGAGTTTGGAGCGGCCGGTGAAACCGAATACATAAGTCACGATCGGGTATTCGGCCAGGGCTTCAAGGGTCAGCTTCGGCAGCTTGGCCAGTGGGTGGCCCTGGGGGACCACTACACAGCGGTTCCAGCGATAGCACGGCATCATCACCAGGTCACCGAACAGCTCCAGGGCTTCAGTGGCGATGGCGAAGTCGACGGTGCCGTCAGCCGCCATTTCGGCGATCTGCATCGGCGAGCCCTGGTGCATGTGCAAAGCCACGTCCGGGTACTGCTTGATGAACGAGCTGATCACCGGCGGCAGCGCGTAACGGGCCTGGGTGTGGGTGGTGGCGATCGACAGGGTGCCTTTTTTCTCGTTGGAGAATTCCTGGGCGATCTGCTTGATGCTTTCTACCTTGCGCAGGATTTCGCCGGCCGTGGTGATGATGCGCTCACCGGCAGGCGTGACGCGGGTCAGGTGCTTGCCGCTGCGGGCGAACACTTCGACGCCCAGTTCGTCTTCCAGCAGGCGGATCTGTTTACTGATACCCGGTTGCGAGGTGTAGAGGCTTTGAGCCGTGGCGGAAACGTTGAGGTCGTGGTGCGCCACTTCCCAGATGTAGCGCAGTTGTTGAAGCTTCATATGTGTCCCTCAAAGCAGATAGACGCCACGGATATCAGCGACGGTATATAACTATATTAAAGGTTTGAATGATAAATCTAGAACTTTTTATCGTTTACGCCCCATCACACATCATCACTGCGCCGACGCTGCAGTAAAGGCACCAGATACACCGGCACCTGGGATAACTGCAACACTCGCGCCGCAGTACGTCCCAGTGGGGTCGAGATCCCTGTGCCCTGGCTATGACTTCCTACGATCAACAAATCGACCGAGAGTTTCTGCGCCTGGTCGAGAATCACTTGGGCAGGATCCCCCTGGATCACCCGCACCGAACGAATCACCTGCAAGTCCTGCTCACCGTCCTGCAACTCTTCACGGAAACTGTCCAGCACTCGCTGCTCGATACTGGCCATCACCGTGCTCAGCCCCTGGCTCTGCCATTCGCTCAAGGCCTGCTCATCCAGGTAGGTCTGCAACACCGACTCTGCGAACAGCCCGATAGGCTCTACCACATGAATCACGTACAGATCCGCCTTGAACGTTCGCGCCATCGCCAGCGCATGCTGCATCACGTAAGGCGCATACACACCCAGGTCTGAGGCATACAACATCGACCGAATCATAGAACCTCCTGGACTGCCAGGATGGCGGGGATTGCTTCAGCTTAGCAGCGCCTTTGCGACTGTGATGAACTTAGCTCTCGACCTGGACTTTCGGCTCATTGCTCACGCCATGGGGCACGTGCCCGGTGGCCACCACCGCCCTGGCTTTCTCGCAATGGCCAGCCTGGTCGTCAAAAAAAACATCGGCGGCGAACGCCTCAAGGAACGCCGATTTTTCCAGCCCCCCGAGAAACAGCGACTCGTCCAAGCGGATATCCCACTCACGCAAGGTGCGGATCACCCGCTCGTGGGACGGCGCCGAACGCGCCGTCACCAGCGCCGTGCGAATCGGACATGACTCATCGGGGAACTCGCGCTGCAACAGATTGAGCGCCGCCAGGAAGCCTTTGAAGGGCCCACCACGCAGCGGTTCACGGGCCGACTGCCGCTCGCTGGCCTGGAACGCTTCCAGGCCGCCGGTTTGGTAGACACGCTCGGACTCGTCGGAAAACAGCACCGCGTCGCCATCAAAAGCAATCCGCAACTCAGCACTGGAGGCCCGCCGCGTACCGCCGGACAAAATAGTCGCTGCCGCAAAACCTTCGTCCAGCGCACTGCGCACATCTTCGGCGTGGGTCGAAAGGAACAGGTGACTGCCAAACGCGGCCAGGTAAGGGTGAGGGTTACGCCCACCGACAAACGCCGCACGGGAAATATCCAGGCCGTAATGCTGGATCGAATTGAACACACGCAAACCGGTGTCGGCACTGTTGCGCGACACCAGCACCACTTCGACCCGAGCCCGCCCGAGACTGGCGTTCAGGCTCAGGAGTTTCTTGACCAAGGCAAAGGCTTCTCCCGGCTCAAGGATTTCTTCCTCGTGCTCAATCTGGTATTTGCGGTACGCCTCGACGCCTTGGGACAGATAAACCTTATGGCTTTCACCCAGGTCGAACAGCGCTCGCGAGGAAATCGCCAGCACCAGTTTGTCGCTTATCCCTTTGGCCATGTCAGTTCCTCAGCCGTTGCGTCGATCGATAAAGCTCAGGGCCTGGTACAGCGCCTGCATCCGCGGCAACTCACAGCCTGCGGCCCTGGCAGCGGCCAGCGGGCGGGCGTAGATCGCGGCCAGTTCCAGCGGGCGCTGGTGCTGATGATCGTGATACATGCTTGGCCAGTAGTCCGTCAAACGCTCGGTCATGTTGAACATCTGCTCGGCGTAGCCAGGCGCGATCTCATGACCGCACGCCCGGGCGCCCTGCACCACTTCAGCCATCAAACCCTGGATCAACTCCCGGCTGGATTCGTCGGCCATCAACGCCGAGGTGTTCGCACCGAGCAGCACCGACAGGCCGTTGTACGGCACATTCCACACCAGTTTGTGCCAGCGCGCCTGGTCCAGGTCGGGCATGGCCTGGGAGTCGATCCCGGCCTCGCGGAACAACCCGGCGCCCTCTTCGACAATCGCCTGGCGGCGTGCAGCATCATGAGAGGCACTGCCACTGTGATAGCCAAGACTGACCCGGCCCATGGCCTGATGCTCGACAATCCCCGGCCCGCAACGGTGTACGCAGATATAACAAAGCCCACCGAGCAAATGCAGGGACTCAGGCAAATGTTCACGCAGGCCATCCTCGACACCGAGGCCATTTTGCAACAGCACGACCTTGGCACCCGGCGCCGCCACCTGGGCAATCGTCGGCGCCAACTCAACGTTACCGGTGGTTTTAGTGCCCACCAGCAGCCAGTCGCAAGGCGGCATGTCGGCCGCATTGGCGTAGGCCTGGACCGGGTGCAGGCTCAAGGCCCCATGCACCGCACTATTGAGTTGCAAGCCACGCTCACTGACCGCCGCGTATTCACTGCGCAGCAGGAAATGCACATCGAAACCGGCGCGCGCCAGCATCAACCCGTAAAAACCACCGATGGCACCGGTGCCGATAATCCCAATGCGCGGGCCAGGCTCAACTGCACTCGTCATGGCAACTCCTCTGGTTCTTGTTTGAGCGCCTCATTTATAGCGTCGCTGAGGTCGCTGGGGTTCAGGCCCACCTGCAGTGCTCCGTGGAGTTGACCCTCGCACACTACAAATAAAGCCGGCAAATGAAAGATCCCGTAGCGCGCCACCGCACCACCATTGTGCCCAGCATCGACCCAGCAGATGCGCGCCACCGGCAGGTTCCAACCCGGTATCTGCTGGCGCGCCCACCGACAACTGGAACAGCCAACGCTGGTAAACACCAGCAGCGAAGTGCCCGGTAACGCCAGTAACTGCTGGTCGATATCCAAATCCGTCAATTCAAACGCTTTCACTCGATCCACACCACGCCCTTTAACCAGGCAACACACTATCAGGCCGCACGCCACCGCGCGCAATTGCCCATTGTCGAGCCGGCGTGTACGCGCTAAGGTTCGGCTCCCCGCTGCATTTAAATCATGCTGTGCTCCGCCGCACGGGGTTCGCTGGCGGCCGGCACCCGTGACCCTGACGAGTAACACGATGGCTGATTTACCGATCAACGACCTAAACGTCGAATCCAACGAGACCCTGATCACACCCGATCAGCTCAAACGCGAAATCCCTTTGAGCGACGCTGCACTGCAGACCGTCACCAAGGGCCGCGAAGTCATTCGTGACATCCTCGACGGCACTGACCACCGCTTGTTCGTGGTGATCGGCCCTTGCTCGATCCACGACCTCAAGGCTGCCCACGAGTACGCCGAGCGCCTAAAAGTGCTGGCTGCAGAAGTGTCTGACACTTTGTATCTGGTGATGCGCGTGTATTTCGAGAAGCCACGGACCACCGTCGGCTGGAAAGGCCTGATCAACGACCCGTACCTGGACGACTCGTTCAAGATCCAGGACGGCTTGCATATCGGCCGCAAGCTGCTGCTGGACCTGGCTGAAATGGGCCTGCCCACGGCCACTGAAGCCCTGGACCCGATTTCCCCGCAGTACTTGCAAGACCTGATCAGTTGGTCGGCGATCGGTGCGCGTACCACCGAATCGCAAACCCACCGCGAAATGGCCTCCGGCCTGTCTTCGGCCGTGGGTTTCAAGAACGGTACCGATGGCGGCCTGACCGTGGCGATCAATGCCTTGCAGTCGGTTTCCAGCCCACACCGCTTCCTGGGGATCAACCAGGAAGGTGGCGTGTCCATCGTCACCACCAAGGGCAACGCCTATGGCCACGTGGTACTGCGTGGCGGCAATGGCAAGCCCAACTATGATTCGGTCAGCGTGGCCCTGTGCGAGCAGGCGCTTACCAAGGCGAAAATCAAGCCGAACATCATGGTCGATTGCAGCCACGCCAACTCCAACAAGGACCCGGCCCTGCAACCGCTGGTGATGGAGAACGTGGCCAACCAGATCCTGGAAGGCAACCAGTCGATTATCGGCCTGATGGTCGAGAGTCACCTGAACTGGGGTTGCCAGGCGATCCCCAAGGATCTGGCCGACCTGCAATACGGCGTGTCGATCACCGATGCCTGCATCGACTGGTCCGCCACCGAGACTACCCTGCGCAGCATGCACGCCAAGCTCAAGGACGTATTGCCCAAACGCAAACGTACCTGACGCACACAAAAACGCCGGGCTTAGCCCGGCGTTTTTTTATGCGTGTCTATTGGCGTTCACAGCTTCGCGGCATGGCGCTGGTGACGCTCCATATAGCGCTCGACGTAGGAGCAGGACGGAATCACCGTGTAGCCCATGCTCTCGGCATATTGCAGCGCTTCTTCGGTCAGCGCAGCAGCAATACCGCGCCCACGCAGGGCATTGGGCACAAACGTGCGGTAAATATCCAGGGTCTGTTTCCCCAGGTCCATGTAGGTCAGATAGGCACGATGACCGTCCACATTGGTCTCGAACTGATGACCAGCCTGGTCATGGTGGATGGACAACGCCTCGCTCATCACTACTCCTCGCGGGTCTTGGTTTCTGACCCCTACCTTACCGATGTTTTTCCGGCGAAGGAACATCTACGCCACCCCGTGCCGGTTTCGACAACGAGAAAAGCCCTACAGCACTCACGGCCCGCACCCAGGAATAGTAGGCACCAATCCTGTCATTGCTCAAGGGACGCTTGTCATCCATGGGGCTGGCGGACATAGAAAGGGCTGATCGAGCATCCGGTGGTCGATAGCCTGAACATTGCCGGCAGTTGAAGCTTGAGACGAACAGCGGCTCTTAAAGTCACCTCTACATGCGCAAAAGATGCCCTTCAGCGCCAAGAAAATCTGAACAATAGTGTTCGCCTTGATATATAAATTGACTTGCGCTTACAACGTTTAACACTTGCCAGCTGGCGCTTTCAGCCTGGATCCAATCTTTGACTGCGCATCAAAGACTGGACAATTTTTATACAAACTCGCTAAAGATTAGCCAAAATAGATTCGGTACAAGAATTTTTTTTGCTTCTTGCGCTACGTCAGTTTACTTACTACAAGTAATGGGTAGTATGTACGCCGGCTATTAGCTCACTCTGAGATAGTAGCCATTAAATAGAAAGTCCTTGAAGGGGAACACGATGAACAACGTTCTGAAATTCTCTGCTCTGGCTCTGGCCGCAGTTCTGGCTACCGGTTGCAGCAGCGTCTCCAAAGAAACCGAAGCTCGTCTGACTGCAACTGAAGACGCAGCAGCTCGCTCCCAGGCCCGTGCAGACGAAGCCTACCGTAAAGCTGATGAAGCTCTGGCTGCTGCTCAAAAAGCACAACAGACTGCTGATGAAGCTAACGAGCGCGCTCTGCGCATGCTTGAAAAAGCTAGCCGCAAGTAATAATCCCTCGGGATTGTTATCAAGCCGATCCATTTTTGGATCGGCTTTTTATTGCCCGAAATTGGGCTCCGGATCCCAGGCAATAAAAAGCCCGCCAGGGAATAATCCGTGGCGGGCTTCTATTGGGTGACGTTATTGCAGTAAGTCGCCCGGTGCGCTGGTGATCATAGGTGCCTCGCCCGGCTCACCGATTTGCGCCGGCAAGCCATCTTCGGCCGCCACTACATCACGCACCTCATCCCAATTGACCCGCAGGTTGTTGGCCAGGTCTTCGCGCTTGAGCATCGCATTGATGACGGCCGTGTGCTTGTCGACCACCGACGGCGTGCCATCGTCGTTCAATGGCGCATGCGCCTCCAGGTAAACCTTGCCGCCGCTGATGCCAAACTTGTAGGCGTCATTGATGATCCGCACAGGCGTGCCCACCGGAACCATCTTGGCCATCTCCAGCACGTTGTTGTTGAACATGCGGAAGCAGCCATGGCTGGTACGGGTACCAATGCCGAACTTCTTGTTGGAGCCGTGAATCAGATAGCCCGGCGTACCCAGGGTGAACTTGAATGGCCCCAGGGGGTTGTCGGGACCTGCCGGCACCACGTTGGGCAGCGGGTCGCCATCAGCCGCGTGCTCGGCCTTGATCGACGCAGGCGGGGTCCAGGTCGGGTTGGGGGTCTTGGCGATGATGCTGGTATGGGCGATCGGCGAGCCCCAGCCTTCGCGACCGATACCGAGCGGGAAGGTGTACACCACGTCCTGACCCTTGGGGTAGTAGTACAGGCGGTACTCGGCCAGGTTGATCACGATGCCTTCCCGGGGACCCGGCGGCAGGATGAAACGGGTCGGCAACACAATCTCGGCCCCGGTCCCCGGCAGCCAGGCATCGACACCCGGATTGGCCGCGACCATCTCCGAATAGCCCAGGTCATAAGTAACCCCCAGGTCGGCAAAGGTGTCTTCGTACTTGGCCTTGATCACCTGGACCTGGCCGACAATGTCTTCACCCGGCGGTGGCAGGGGCAGTTGCAGGGCTGCAACAGGACCGGCTGCACACAAGGCAGCGAGAGACAGGCAACGGGTGACGACAGGGAGGCGCGACAACATCCGGGAAATCCTTCGCAGATCGACGGGGGGGTAAAATGGCGATTGTAGCGTGTAGCGGCCCTTAAAGCTCGAAGCGCAGCTCAGGCCAGATAGGCGGCGTACCACGCTTTTGCGATTCGAGAATCGCCCGGCACAGGGGGCACAGGCGCTGATCCTGGAAGATCGAGCGATCCACCGAGGACCAGCGTGGCTGGGCCGGCAGCAATGTGCCACAGAGCGTGCGGTCGATGGTGCCGCCCAGCTCCAACTGGCGCGTCACCAGATGCACCTTCACTTCCTGGCAGGCGAACAGATCCAACTGCTCGTCGGGCTCGATCAGTTGGTAGGCAAACAGGGACCAGGCAGGACGCGACGACATCGGGGGCTCCAAATCGGGGGCGCCACCTTAGCCGAAAGACCGCTGCTAGAAAAGCGTCATAACAGCGGTTTTAGCGTCGGCCAGACATTTTCCAGCAACTTGGCCTGGGCGCCGACTGCCGGGTGGATTCCGTCAGCCTGCATCATTTCGGGATGACCACCGATTCCCTCCAGGAAAAACGGGACCAACGGGACCTTTTGCACCTCGGACACGTCACCATAGACCTTGGCAAAGGCCTCGGTGTAACGCTTCCCATAATTGGGTGGCAATTGCATACCCAACAGCAGCACCTTGGCACCACTGGCCTTGGACTTCTCGATCATCGAAGCAAGATTTTGTTGCAATTGCGTTGGCAGTTGCCCGCGCAGCCCATCATTGCCGCCCAGCTCAAGAATCACCAGGTCCGGCTTATGCTCTGCAAGTGCCGCCGGCAGCCGCGCGAGGCCACCAGCACTGGTGTCGCCGCTGATGGAAGCATTGACCACCTTATCGTCAAAACCTTCGCTCTTGAGCCGTTGCTCCAGCAGCGCCACCCACCCTTTGCTGGTATCCAGGCCGAAACCGGCACTGATACTATCGCCAACGATCAGGACAGTACCCGCCGCTGCGTTCTGGGCCATGCACATCAGGGCCAGGCCAGCACTCAAAAACCATATTCGCATCGGATTCTCCATGGGCGCATGCATTCTCACCGCGCAGAACCTTAGCAAAGTGGTTCCTAGCGCGGAAGGTGAACTGACCATCCTGCACGAACTGAGCCTGGAACTGAACAAGGGCGATAGCCTGGCTATCGTCGGCAGCTCCGGCTCCGGAAAATCCACGCTCCTTGGCCTGCTGGCCGGGCTCGACCTGCCCAGCAGCGGTGAGGTTACCCTCGCCGGCCAGGCCCTGAGCCTCCTGGACGAAGACCAGCGGGCACGCATCCGCGCCGAACACGTCGGTTTTGTGTTCCAGTCGTTCCAATTGCTCGACAGCCTCAACGCCCTGGAAAACGTCATGCTGCCCCTGGAGCTGGACGGGCGCAAGGACGCCCGCGAACGCGCCCGGCACTTGCTCGAACGGGTCGGCCTGGGCCAGCGCCTGACCCATTCGCCCCGCCAGCTCTCCGGTGGCGAGCAGCAACGAGTGGCGATTGCCCGGGCGTTCGCGGCCGAACCGGACGTGCTGTTTGCCGATGAACCCACCGGCAACCTCGACAGCCATACCGGCGAGCGCATCAGCGACTTGCTGTTCGAACTCAATAAAGAAAACGGCACCACCCTGGTGCTGGTGACCCACGACGAGCGCCTGGCCCATCGCTGCCGACGCCTGATCCGCCTTGAAGCCGGCCTGATGGTCGAGCCCCTGGAGCCTTGATGGCACGCCTGCCGCTGTTGCGCCTGTTCAGCCTTGCCCTGCGCCAATTGCTGCGTGATGCCCGCGCCGGTGAGTTGCGCGTGCTGTTCTTCGCCCTGCTGGTGGCAGTGGCCGCCAGCACTGCCATCGGTTATTTCGGTGCGCGGCTTAACGGCGCCATGCTGTTGCGCGCCACCGAGTTCCTCGGCGCCGACCTGGTGCTGGAGGGCAGCTCCCCCGCCCGTTCCGAGCAGGTAGCCAGCGGCACGCAACTGGGCCTGACGCACGCCAGGGTGGTGGAGTTCTCCAGTGTCATCGCCACCGACAACGGCATTCAGCTTTCGAGTATCAAGGCGGTCAACGAGCAATACCCGCTACGCGGCCAACTGAAAAGCGCGGCTGAACCGTTCGCACAAGAGACCTCGGGCGGCGGCCCGAAACCCGGCGAGGCCTGGGTCGAGGCGCGCCTGTTGACCGCACTGGACCTGAAAGTCGGCGACAGTATCGACGTCGGCATGAAAGCCCTGCGCATGACCCGCGTCCTCACCTATGAGCCGGATCGGGCCGGCAACCTCTACAGCCTCACCCCACGGGTAATGATCAACCTGGCCGACCTTGAGGCCACCGGCGTGGTCCAGCCAGGCAGCCGCGTCAGCTACCGCGAGCTGTGGCGCGCGCCGCCAGCCAGTACCGCCCTGCAAACCTACCGCGACCAGATAACACCTGGCCTGGCGGCCAACCAGCGCCTGCAGGATGCACGGGACGGCAACCAGCAAATCGGCGGTGCCCTGGGCAAGGCCGAGCGCTACCTGAACATGGCCAGCCTGGTCGCCGTGCTGCTGTCCGGAGTGGCCGTGGCCCTGTCGGCGAACCGCTTTGCCAGCCGCCGCTTCGACGCCAGTGCGCTGTTGCGATGCCTGGGCCTGTCGCGGCGCGAAACCATGCTGCTGTTCAGCCTGCAACTGACCGTCCTGGGCTTGCTGGCCAGTCTCGCCGGTGCGGCACTGGGCTGGCTGGCGCAGTTGGGTCTGTTTTACCTGTTGCACGATCTGCTGCCGGCAGATGTCCCGCCTGGCGGATTGCTGCCAGCCGTCGCCGGCATCGGTACCGGGCTGGTGGCCCTGGCCGGTTTTGCCCTGCCGCCCCTGGCGGCCCTGGGCCGCGTACCACCGCTGCGGGTTCTACGGCGCGACTTGCTGCCGATCCCCTCCAGCACCTGGATGGTGTATGGCGCGGCATTGTTTGCCCTGGGCCTGATCATGTGGCGCCTGAGCCTGGACCTGGTGCTGACCTTCGCGCTGTTGGGCGGCGGGGTTATCGCCGCCCTGATCCTCGGCGGCCTGCTCCTGTTGCTATTGCAAAGCCTGCGCCGCCTGCTGGCGCGTGCAGCCCTGCCCTGGCGCCTGGGGCTGGGCCAGTTATTGCGCCACCCGTTGGCGGCGGCGGGCCAGTCCCTGGCGTTCGGCCTCATCCTGCTGTCGATGGGGTTGATCGCCCTGCTGCGTGGCGAACTGCTGGACACCTGGCAGAATCAGTTGCCCAAGGACGCCCCCAACTATTTCGCGCTCAACATCCTGCCGGCCGACAAGGACGCCTTCGGTGCCCGCCTGCTGGAGTTGCAAGCGCAGGCAGCACCCTTGTATCCGGTGGTACCAGGGCGCCTGATCAGCATCAACGGCGAACCCGTGCAGGAAATTGTCAGCAAGGACTCCAGTGGCGATCGTGCGATACAGCGGGACTTGAGCCTGACCTGGGCCGCCAACCTGCCCCCGGGCAACACCCTGACATCGGGCACCTGGTGGGCGGATCAACCGAAGGATGAGATACCTGGCGTCTCGGTAGAAACCAAGGTAGCCGAAAGCCTCAAGCTCAAGCTCAACGACCACCTGGTCTTCACCGTTGGCGGGGAAAACCGTGAAGCCCGGGTCACCAGCCTGCGGGAGATCAACTGGGACAACTTCCAACCCAACTTCTTCATGATCTTTCAACCTGGCACCCTGAAGGACCTACCGGCCACGTACCTGACCAGCTTCTACTTGGCCGCCGGCCATGACCAGCAGATCGTCGACCTGTCCCGGGCCTTCCCGGCAGTCACGATCCTGCAAGTCGAGGCGCTGCTGGCCCAACTGCGCAGCATCCTGGCCCAGGTCACGCTGGCCGTGGAGTATGTGCTGCTGTTTGTCCTGGCGGCAGGCATGGCGGTGCTGTTCTCCGGCCTGCAGGCCACCCTGGACGAACGCATCCGCCAGGGCGCCTTGTTGCGCGCCCTGGGGGCGGAGCGCAAGTTGCTGGTCAAGGCCCGACGTATCGAGTTTGGTCTATTGGGTGCGGTCAGTGGGCTGTTGGCGGCGCTGGGGACCGAGTTAGTGACCCTGGTGCTGTATCGCTATGCGTTCGACCTGGTCTGGCACCCTCATCCCTGGCTGTTGGTGCTTCCGGTGATTGGTGCAGTCTTGATCGGCGGTGCGGGGGTGTTCGGTACACGCCGTGCGCTGAACGCCAGCCCGCTGACGGTATTGCGCGAAGGTTGAAACAAAAAAGCCGGCTCCCCTGTGGGAGCCGGCTCACTGCATCACGGCGTTCTTCCTCGCGCCATCGCCGGCAAGCCGGCGCCTACCTGATGTACTCGATGCCAGTGATCCACCAGCACATTTCGCCGCCGGGCGTCTGCACAATGGCCTCATCGTCCACCTCTTTGCGCAGCAAGGCCCTGGCCATGGGTGAGTCGATGGAGATGTAATCCATGCGCTCATAAATTTCGTCATAGCCCACGATCCGAAAACGCTTGGTATCGCCCTGCTCGTTCTCGATATCCACCCAGGCTCCGAAGAACACCTTGCCCTCCTGCTCGGGCATGTATTCCACCACCCGCATATCTTCCAGGCGCTTGCGCAGGTAACGCACCCGGCGGTCGATTTCGCGCAGCAGCTTTTTGTTGTACTGGTAGTCGGCGTTTTCGCTACGGTCTCCCAGCGAGGCAGCCCAAGTGACCTTGCGTGTTGTATCAGGACGCTTTTCTCGCCACAGGTAATCAAGCTCTTTCTTCAGCGCCTCATGACCTTCTTTGGTAATCAGCTTGGTACTCAAAAGCGTCACATCCCCAGGAAATGTCCATTGGTTCAAACCACCCCTGCATCAGCCAAGAGTGCACTGGCTGCCTGACAGCAATCGGTCGGCCTTGATGATAAATGAACGCCAGAAAGTAGCCAGGCCTGATTCCCCAGGTCAATCAGGACCAGACACATTGCCTGCATCCGAGTCCTGCTGCCGGTCGACTTTCTCAACCGGAAACAAGGTTCCGTCCAGGCGATAAAGCAACCCCTTCAGATCGCCCCTGAAGCCCGATAACTGCCCCAGACCGGCCGCCAATTGCTCAGCCTGTTGCTGGGATGCCCTATCCAACGCTTGTAGCCTGAATGACTCATCTTCCAACTGGCGGGCCCAGCCCTCCAGGCGGCGTTGTTCTGCCTGTTGCAACTGCGCATCCTGGGCCAGGTGCTCCTCACGCCCATTCAACGCTTCGGTTCGCTGCTGCAAGGCTGACTCCAGTGCGGCCAGCTGTTGATTGGCCTGCTCCAGTGCGGTTTTTTCCCGCAACAACTGACTTCTGTGCTGCTCAAGCTCCTCCTGCTGCTGGAACACTGCACGCTTTTGTTGCGTCAACTCTTGCGCCACACGGGCAAGATTGGTCAGCGTGGTGTCCACTTCAAGCAGGGATGACTGCTCCCGGGCCACAACTGACGAAACGACTTCTGGCGACGTAACAGGCTGCTGCTGCACTCGCGGAGCGGGTACCTGCGGCACCGCTCCCTTAGGCGGGGAAGGTAATGGGTCAGCAGGCGCTGCCACCGGCAAGACAACTGACGGTTCTTCATCCGCCCCCTGCCCCACAACCTCAGTGCCATCTGCCGTACCGGGTGGCGACACCATTTTTGACGAGAAACGAATAGACGGCACAATCAACTCGGTACTCTCAATCGCAGGCAGACCGATGACTGAAGTCCCTAGGGTGATTACCTTCATCACCAATGCTTTCTTGATCATCAGCGAATGGTGATCCTCCGGCCTGGCCGTCGGTAGCTTGCTGCCCTTCAGGTCAATGAAATGATAAGGCACTTGTGACGCTGAGGTATTTCCATCCTTGACACCGGACCCCGTGGCCAGGGTGATGATCTGCTTGAGGACGCTCATCGCCAGTTGCAGGCTCTCCTTGGACTCGATACCGCCAAGAAAATACCGCTCGGTTTTTTTACGCAAGGCGGCGATATAGACCCGAGAACTCCCTGGCTCAACCTCTTCGTCCAGGCTATAGACAAGAAAGTTCGAAGCAATTTGCGGTATCGCAAAACAACAGAGCAATGCACCGTTGACCGGGGAATCATGACCAGAGTGTTCAAGAACAAGAGTACGTAGAAGCATCATGAGTGTCGGACTCCATTACGGTAGTACTTCATATACACGCCATCTATCAATTCAAAAAAACATCAAGAGCAACACAATTGTTTCAGCGAGTGATTGAGCTACATGTAGGAATTACCTTATTTCAGCATTTCAGCGTTTCCAAGCCCCCCTATTGAACGTACCATTTTTTAACAAAGCTGCATCTGAAACACTTAATCAATACTTTTCACCGTCAACCCTCGGCAATTTCCAACCTGAACACACAGGCTATTGAGACCGCCGAATACTCAGCGTGTCCCGGCAAACAACCAAGTAGAAAAACCCAATGATCGAAATAAAAAATCTAACAAAAAAAACAGGACGAGCGATTGCAATCGACAACTTGACATTTAGCGCCCGCCCTCAGGAATGTCTAGGACTGTTTGGACATGACGGGGCAGGAAAAAGTACGCTCCTCAAATTGCTCTCAGGCGCAATCCCGGCAACTTCAGGCACGATGAAAATATATGACACAGATATCTCTAACCACCCCATAAAGGCAAAAAAAGTAATAGGTTACCAGCCTGAATCGGCACTCGGCCATGGCAACATGAAGGTAAAAAGTTTTCTGGGCTACATGGCCGAAGTTCGTGGGTTCCATGGCCTGGAAAAGCGCAAGATGGTCGATCGGACGATCACCCGCCTGGAGCTTTGGCGAGTACTTGACTCACCTATCGCAGCCCTTCCGCCAGGGCACCGGCGCAAAGTGGCGCTGGCCCAAGCCATCCTGCATACCCCCAAGCTACTGTTGCTCGATGAACCTACAGAAGGCCTGGCCCCCCTGCAAAAACAAAAGATCGGGGCGCTTATCCAATCGTTGACCGAAGATATGACGGTCATTATTGCCTCACGCAATCCCGAAGAATTCTCCTGTATCTGCCAGCGGGCGCTGGTTCTGGTCGAGGGTCGATTGCTGGCCGATGCCCCCGTCACCGAGTTACAGCGTAGCTCGCGCCATTACCAGGCGATCACCCTGGCCGCCGATACCCCCCTGGACCTCCTGGCGCTGGCTGTGCTTCCGGGGGTAGCTGGCATCGAAGAAGACCGGCATGCCCACGGCAGTGTGACGGTACTCGCGATGCCGGGGCAAATCATCTATCCACATGTCAATGCCCTGGTCGCCAACCGCCGCTGGAAGATCAATACCTTGAGCCTTGAGCCGGGACGCCTGAGCGATGTCATCCATCATTTGAGCCAGGAGATGCCCAATTGAAACGTCTACCCGTGATATTCAAGCGGCAACTGAGTAACTACTTGTCGAGCCCGGCCACTTATTTTGGTATCGTGATCTTCTTGATTGTTAACACTGCGCTCGGCTTTCATATAGGAAATTTCCTGGAAAAACCTCCAGCAAACTTACACGCTTTCTTTCAGTTCCACCCCTGGCTTTATCTTTTTTTCATTCCATTTATTTCCACACTGCTTTGGTCGGACGAGCACAAAGACAATGCGCTCTCCTTTACAAATACACTACCGATATCAGCCCTCGAACTGACACTGGGCAAATTTCTGGCCGCTTGGAGCCTTTGCGCATTAACGCTTTCATTGAATTTCCCGCTGGTCATCGCCATTAATTACCTGGCTATGGCGGACAATTTAAGCATCCTGGCCCAATTCATAGGGAGCTGGCTACTGGCCGGTGCTTATCTTTCGTTCGCGTGCCTTGTCTGTGTCCTGGCCTATAATCGCCTTATTATTTTTGCTATCACACTCGCGTTATTGTTAACAGCAAGCACATTATCATCTGTACTGGATATGTTGGAGCATCAGGCCCCCATCTGGGTAATTGACAGTTTGATCTCACTCAATCCACGGATACGATTCAACGCGATAGACAACGGCCTTCTGACACTACACGACACGTCCTACTTCATAAGCATGATCATTGCCTTCCTCACCGCGACCACTCTTACTTTAAATTTCAGAAAAGGCTGAGGAAGGAAATCCCCATGAGGAACCTTATGAACTTCGGTGTGACGTTGATCGTCATCGCCTTGCTTTTTCTCGCCTTCAATCTGGTATGGGCACTGAAACTGCCCAACTATCGGCTGGACCTTTCAGAGAAAAAAATCTACACCCTATCGCCTTCGACCGACGCCCTGCTCGCGGAGCTTGAAACGCCCATGGACTTGTATTTTTTCAACGCAAGCCACCCCCGCAAGAGTGAAGCCTTGAAAAGCCATGGCGAGTACATCGCCCTGTTGCTCAAGGCCTATGAAAGTGCGTCCAAGGGCAACATTACGCTGCATTTGATTGACCCTGAACCCTTTTCAGAAGATGAGTACAAGGCCCAATTATTGGGCCTTGATAGTAAACAAGGGCTGTTTGGGCTCATCGGAACCCGTGCAAACCAAGAGCCCCAGAAAATCGAGCGGTTCGACCCCGCCCAGGTGGAGTTCCTGGAGTATGAAATCAGTCACCTGATCCACAATGTCGCGCGCCAGGAACAGCCAGTCATCGGGTTGATCTCTGGATTAGCCATGAATGGCAGCCGAAATGAACGCAATCAGGAAATCACCCCACAGTGGCAGCTACTCAAGGAAATTCGCAGCCATTTCAATCTGATGAGCCTGGGCAGCGACATTTCGCGTATCCCCGGGAACGTCAGGACCTTGATGGTCGTACAGCCCGCTCGACTGCCACAACAGACACTCTTTGCCATTGACCAGTTTGTCCTGGCAGGGGGCAAGTTGATGATGTTTGTTGACCCCTTGGATGACCTGGACTCAACCGCCGATACCTCAGGCCAACAAAACCTGCTTGCCGCATGGGGGGTGCAGATGCAGGCGAACAAGGTATTGGCAGACAGCCGCTATGCAACCCCGGTAGTGCTTGCCGTCGGCCAGCCGCCCATACGCCATCCTGGGGCGCTCACCCTGCCCAGAGAGACGATGGCGCAGCACGATATCAGCACCTGGGGCGTTGACAGCGTAACGCTGTTAAATTCTGGTACGCTCACGCCACTGAAAAAAAGCCGCACTGCATTCACCCCGCTGATCCAGAGCTCCGGGCAAGCCAGCACGTTCGATGGGGCACGCTTCGCTCAACAGGACGCATTCGACGCCATGATCAGCGAGGCTGCCACTCGCGGTCGGCAGAATGTGATCGCAGCTCGTATCGAGGGGCCCGCCTATTCTGCCTTCCCTGAAGGTATCAATGGCCAGGAAGCTGCGGTGAAAAAGGCCGCCAGGATCCATGTAGTGTTGGTTGCCGACACTGACCTGCTCAGTGACCGCATCTGGCTGGCCGCACGCACCGCCAATGGACAAAAAGCGCTGCGTTCGGGCAATGCCAGGTTTGTCCTCAATACCCTGGATAACCTGGCAGCGTCCGACGCACTAAGTGCTATCAGCCCTCGTGCAAGCGATCAGCAACAACCAGGGTTGCTGGACAGGCTGCGCAACGAGGCCGAACAGTCCTACCGAAAAAAAGCCACCCTCCTGGAGCAACGCCTGGACCAGGCAGAAAAAGAATGGCAGTCGCTGAACACGCCGTCATTGATATCGGGGAGCCAGGCCATTTCCTCGAATACGTTGCTGCAAGCGTTAAACAAAGAACGCCTGCGATTACGCATGGAGCTTCACACGCTGAAAAAAGACGCCTACAAGAACGTCTACCAACTGGAGCTCATCGTGATGCTGCTCTCTATCATCACCGTTCCGCTGATAGTGAGCCTGCTCGGCCTGGGGATCTTCATCTCCCACCAACGTCGCCAACACCCGCCTGCCGCAGTGTTCTACTGAGCGTTGCAGGTCAACGCCGGGTAATCAGGCCCTGGCGCGCCACGCGGGTCAGGTGTCGGATGAACTCATCGGCATCCTCGGCGTTCGGCGCCTGGATCACCGCCAGATCAAAGCTGTTCGTGGCAAAACGCGCCAGGGACTCGCCGTCTTCGACAAACTGGATCAGGAAAGCCGAAGGACGACCCGTGCGCCGGGGCCAGCCATCCAGATAACGCAGCAGCGTCGGCTGGTGCTTGCCGCCAAGAAGAATTTTCGGATTGCGCTGAGTCAGGCCCGCAGTGATCGGGGCCAAGCGTACAAGAGGTCGTAGTGCATTCATCGTGTCGTGTCTCTGCCTCAAAAGTCTGCGGGCAGGTGAGAGGCAACACCGAACCAGCGCTTTAGCGGTATTTCGAAACCTGGAACAGGCTTCTGTCGGGGCTGCATCGAGTCCCTGTGGCGCCCCGCAATTAGCTGTTTAAATCGGCGCATGCAGCATCCTAGAGAAGCCGGTGGGGAAGTGTCAAGAATCCCGTACAACGAAAAAGGCCCGCACGGGGCGGGCCTTTACAGGAGCGTTAGCAGGATCAATTGGCGATTGCGCGGTCGACAGACAGTTTGCCAGCCCCTTCAAACAGCACCGCCACTGTGCCGCCCAACAGTGCCAGGGCGAACTCGTAGCCGTTGTTGGCCATGAACAGACCGTTGCTGATATGCACCGAGAAAATCGCCACCAGCGAGACAAAGGTCAGGCCCAGCGCTGCCGGACGCACCAGCAAACCGATGATCAGCGCCAGGCCGGCAAAGAACTCGGTACCGCCCGACAACAGTGCCATTAGAGTGCCCGGTGCCAGGCCGATACTTTCCATCCACTGCGCCGTCCCCGCCAAGCCACCACCACCGAACCAGCCAAAGAGTTTTTGCGAACCGTGGGCGGCAAAAATGATACCGACGAAAATCCGCAGTACCGTCAAGCCGTAGCCTGCGCGGGTGGACAGAATGTTGTTGATCAATGGGCTCATGCTGGCAATCCTTTCAATGTAGGGGTTGGTTGGTCGCTATATTAATCAGTTTAAATAATGATAAAAGCCGAAAAAATGCCTAAATCATATCGATAATATCGATTATTTTCGCGAGACAATCTTCGCTGACACCGGCTCCAGGGAGTCCCGTTCCCGATCAAAGGCCAAGTAATACTTGTTCACGCTATTAACATAGCTGACACCGCCCATTCCGACCTGCTCCATGGCGATGCGCTCCACCTGAAAGAACCACTGATTGGGGTTCAAGCCCCGGCGCCTGGCCTCGGCACGCATGCCCTGTACCCGCTCCGGCCCCATGTTGTAGGCCGCCAGCACGAACGCCATGCGCTCGCGCTCGTTGAGCTTGGGGCTGGCGAAGAACTTGCGGCGAATCAGGGCCAGGTAGCGCGCGCCCGCCTGCACATTGCTGTCCAGGGTCTGGATATTGTTGACCCCGACCCGCTGGGCGGCCGACGGGGTGATCTGCATCAGGCCCGTCGGCCCGCTGCCACTTTTCGCCGCAGGATTGAGCGATGACTCCTTGAAGGCCAGGGCCGCCAGGTTCAACCAGTCCATGCCTTGTTCCCGGGCATGCTTTTGCAGCACCGGGCGCAGCTTTTCCAGGCGCTGGCGATCAGCCCGCGCCAGGGGATAGCGCACCTTATAGAGACGGCGATAGATACGCTGGAAAGCCACATCCTGGTCTGACGGGGTCTTGTAGGTTTTCAGGAAGCGATCAATGCTCGCCCGTAGCATCGAGGCATCCTGGCGCACGAACCAGTACTCTTCGCCCGGCTCGCTGATCGCCACTTGCCGATCAAAACGCAGCTTGGGCAGGACCTTGGACCAACGCTCGGCAATCGGTCGCTCGACAATGGTCAGATGGAAGATCCCGGCCTGGACCATCTCCAGCACATCCTCCACCGCCAGGCTGGGGTCCACCCATTCCACCTTGACCGGCGGCAATTTGCGCAGCGCCAGTTTCTGGTTGATCTGGTTGACCGCCTCCCCCGCCGCACTGCCGGTGGTCAAGGCCAAAGTGCGCCCAGACAACTGTTCCAGCCGGGTAAACCGCCGCTCGCCCTTGAGCCCCACCAGCCACAGCGGCACATCGCTGGCAATCGGGTCACTGCTGCTGATCTTGTGGGCCCCCGTCGCATCCAGCAATTCACCGGGGGCAACCAGATCGCCTTCGCCGCGAGCCAGCGCCCCCAGCAATTGGTCCTTGGCCTTGGGAATGATCTTGAGGTTGATTTCCTGGCCGTCACGGGCCCGGCCATTAAGGTAGTGTTCAAAGGCGCGCAGGCGATGGTATTCAGCACCGATGGACTGCCCCTGGACTTCGCCGGAACTGTTGCGACTCTGGTTGACCAGCACCCGTAACGTGCGGCTGCTGCGGATTTCGGCCAGGTCGCGGACCTTGCCCGTCTTGGTCACTTCCAGCGGCCCGTCCAGGCGCGCAACCGCCGCCGTGGGCAGCAGCAGCGTCAGGCATACCATGAGCAATGCCGAGGGTCGGATCATCCGCTCTCCGGAAAGAACAAGGCCCCATGCACCGCGCAAAACGCCACATTGGGGGACAGAAACAGAGCGCCAGAGGCGCAGACTTTGGGCGCAAGGGTGTCACAGCAGCAGCTCATCGGCCAACCACGGTGTTACTTGCGACGTTCAAAGACAGCGATAACTCGTTGTAGTTCTAGGTTTTTCTTATAAATCTACAGCTCTGATAGACTTTCCGGCCGCAGGCGGAGATAGCACCATGCAACTCATTGATATTGGCGTCAACCTGACCAACCCCAGTTTCGACGACAAACACCAGGCCGTGCTCGACCGCGCCTATGCCGCCGGCGTGGGCCAATTGATCGTCACCGGCACCAGTGTGCAAGGCAGCGAACAGGCCCTGGAACTGTGCCAGCGTTGGGATGAAAGCGCCCAACGGCTGTTCTCCACCGCGGGCATTCACCCCCACAGCGCCAGCGATTGGAACGCCGACAGCGCCCGGCAACTGCGTGACCTGCTCAGCCAGGACCGGGTACGCGCCGTGGGTGAATGCGGGCTGGATTTCAACCGTGATTTCTCACCACGGCCCCAGCAGGAAAAAGTCCTCGAAGCCCACCTGGCATTAGCCGTCGAATTGCGCTTGCCGGTGTTTCTCCATGAACGGGACGCCAACCAGCGCCTGCTGGAGATCCTGCGCGACTACCGCGATCAACTGCCCGCCGCCGTGGTGCACTGCTTCACCGGCGAACAACGCGCACTGTTCAGCTACCTCGACCTGGACCTGCATATCGGTATCACCGGCTGGATATGTGACGAACGCCGTGGCACACACCTGCACCCGCTTGTCAGGGAAATCCCCCGGGGCCGCCTGATGCTGGAAAGCGACGCGCCCTACCTGCTACCGCGTACCCTGCGGCCCAAACCGAAGAACGGGCGCAATGAGCCAGCCTACTTGCCGGAGGTGTTGCGCGAAGTGGCCCTGCACCGCGAAGAAAGCCTGGAAGACCTGGCCCAACACAGCACCGCCTGCTCCCGTGCGTTTTTCGGCCTGCCTGCGTTGGATTGACGCGGCGCATTGACCCACATCAACACCCTTTTTCCGAATAGCGGCACAATAATGGCACCTTGCCAAAACTGTTTCCGCTATCAGAGAAAACCTTCCATGGGTGCCTGGCTTAGCAATATCTCGCTGAAGTACAAATTCTGGGCCGTGAATGCGGTCGCTTTCATCACCACGCTGCTGCTGGTGCTGTATGCCGTGCACCTTGAGCAACAGGCCCGCAGCCATGCCTCCCAAGCCTCGGCACAAGCCCAGGGGCGCTTGCTCGGCGCATGGCCGGCGGGGCAGCCGCTGCCCAAGGACGAGCACTGGCTGGTGTTCCAGCGGGGCCTGGCTCCCGAACTGGCAGACCAGGACCTGTCCGCCCTCAGCGAGGCCAATGCCTGGGTCGAGTTCAACTCTATGCCGCTGTTCGGCGAAAACCCGTTGCTGGGCGCCGAGGTCATCTCCCGCGCCGACGGCCAGCAAATCGCCGTACTGGCGTATGCGCCGAGCTTGAGCCAGGTGTTTACCGAACGCTTCACCAACTACGCGGTGGCGGTGCTGATCCTGATGCTGGCGATGCTCTGTGCCTCGCAACTGCTGATCCGCTTTTTGCTCGCCCAACTCAACACCTTGAAAGACGTGATGCTGCACGTAGAAAAAACCGGCGACCTCTCGGCCCGCGTTCCCCTGGCCTGCAAGGACGAAGTCGGGCAGATGGCCAGCGCGTTCAACGCCATGCAGGCCGGCTACCAGCGGGTGGTCAGTACCGTGGCGCGCACCGCCAAACTGTTGGACGACGGTGCCGCGCGCCTGGCCAGCAGCATGAATGAAGTCCAGCACGGCATGCTCGGCCAGCAAAGCGAGACGGACCAGGCAGCCACCGCGATCAATGAAATGACCGCCACCGTGTATCACATTGCCCAGCACGCCGGCGCCACACGGGACCTGTCACAGACCGCCGACACCCTGGCCGGCAGCGGCCAGGAAGTGGTGACCCGGGTCCAGCGTTCGATTGCCGGGTTGTCCACCGGCGTGCAGCAAACCGCCGAGATGATCCAGAAGCTGGCCGAGGACAGTCAGAAGATCAACGGCGTGGTCGGGGTGATCCATAGCATCGCCGAACAGACCAACCTGCTGGCCCTCAACGCTGCCATCGAAGCCGCCCGCGCCGGGGAGATGGGCCGCGGCTTTGCCGTGGTGGCCGATGAAGTGCGCAACCTGGCCAAGCGCGTGCAAAGCTCCACCGATGAGATCACGCGCATGGTCTCGGCCCTGCAGGCCGGCACCCGGGATGCGGTGGATTTTATGCAGGAAAGCTCGTTCAAGGCCGATGACTGCGTGCAGCAGGCCCAGGAAGCCGGCGCCTCACTCGCGGAAATCACCAGCGCCGTGGCGCAGATGCGCGAGAGCAACACGCAGATTGCGGTCGCCGCCGAACAGCAAAGCCATGTGGCCGAAGAGATGAACCGCGCGGTGGTGAGCATCCGTGATGTCACGGAAAACACCGTGCAACAGACCGTGGACTCTGCGACCACCAGCAACGAACTGGCGACCCTGGCTGGCGAGTTGAGCAAGGCGATCGGTCAACTGAAGTTGTGAGGTTTGCCTGCCGTTCAGCCAACGCTTGCCGTTGGCTGAACCCGTCAATTGGCTATACCCCCCATAGCCAACCCCAATTCGCCGCCCCTGCCCGCCCCACCTAGACTCTGTTCATCGAGTATCAATGGACAGAGGATTTATCATCATGGGCAAACGTCACCCCAATCTCCCGGCCTGGCAATGGCGCGCCTACCCGCAGAACCATCAGCACCCGACCAACCTGGTGTTGCACTTGATTGCAGTACCGCTGTTCATCGTCGGGTTTCTGCTGATTGTGTCCGGGGTGTTCAGCCTGAGCTTGGCCAGCTTTGCCATCGGCGTGGTCGGCGTGTTGGCCGGCCTGGCCCTGCAACGTCATGGGCACAGCCTGGAAGCCCAGGCCAGCGAGCCGTTCAGTGATCGTAAGGATGCAGTGCAGCGCCTGGTGGTCGAGCAGTTCGTGACCTTTGCGCGCTTTGTCCTCAGTGGTGGCTGGTGGCAAGCCTGGCGTCAGCGCCACCGCCACTGACGCGGGCTCAGGCGAAGACCACCACGGTCTGGCGGCTGATGGCGATCAACTGGCCGTCAGGCCCCCACAACATCGCAGCGGCATGACCATAGCCGTCGCGGGCATGCTCGATCTCGACGTGGTACTGGCACCAATCCAGGGTCGTCAATTGCGCCAGAGGCTGGATGAATTCGATGGTCCAGGTCAGGGTGCTGCCCGCTGCAGGCCGCTTCAGGTGCGGTAGCAGGGCCGGCGGCCAGGCATCCACCAGCGCGAGGATATGCGCTTCGGTCAAAGGCTCCTCCTTCACATCCCCGCGCAAACGCACCCAGCCGCCCATCTCCCGGGATTTGTTGCCCGTGAACGGCAAACCGCCGACGCTCCAGCGCATTGCCAGGTAGCGCATGAACTCAGGCGTCACGCCTTTGATATAGGGCAGTTCCTGGCATTCGTCCCAATGCTTGAAGGTTGGCGCGGGCAATGCTGGCACGTCGATCTCCGAAGGCCGTGATGCGCCGAAACTGGCCTGTGCCAGGGTCATTACTTCCCCACCCTGCACCACCCGCCCCAGCAACTGGCTGACCGCCTTGCCTTCGCGCAACACTTCCACTTGATAGCTGGCAGAGACGTCTGGCGCCACCGGCCCAACAAACGTCACGGCCAACGAACGTAACGGCCGTTCTGCCGGCACCTGGGCGCGTAAGGCTTCGTATTGCAAGGCGGCGACCAGGCCGCCAAACGTGGCACGGCCCTGGGCCCATTGCGCCGGGATAGACACGTCCAGCGGGTTATTACGGGCGGCGTCGAGCAAATCACTAAAGCGCATGGCGACCTCACATCAAGAAAATCGATTGTGCGATCTTAACCAGCGTGCAAGCCAGGTACAGCGCTTATTCCGGCCAAATACCCAGACAGATAAGCCGCAGGCTCAGAAACACTCCGCCGCCAGCTTATCCAGTACCCGATCCGCCTTGCCTTCGGCCTGGGCCATGGTGCGATGCCAGACCGCAACACAAGGTTGCAGATCCGCCTGGTGTTCGGCCTGCGCCAGCCATTGCCAGCAGTCATGCCAATCCCCCAGTGCGCCTTGGGCGGATTTGAGACGGGACATGGCCTTGGCCGGCAATTGCCCCAACTGCGGATAAGCCTCGGCCGCGTAACGTACGCGCTTGATCAACAAGCGCAGGCGATGGCGGTCGTGACCGGGATCGTGCAGGGCCGCATCGAGGGTCTGCCATTGCTTGGCCAGCCGTTTTTCGATGCGAGCCCGCAGCCCCTTGAGTAGTTTTTGATGATCTGACGCACGGATAAAACGGGGAAAGGCATCCAGGATCAGCAGCAGTTGTGCGACTTCCGGGCTTTGCGCCACCTGCCGATAGGTTTGTGGCTGCTGGCGCAGACGCCGCGCCGCAGCGTCGTGATAACCGTGCTGCTGCAAGTACGCCGCCAGCACCTCACGGTCGCGCAACGGCGTGGTCAATTGGCCGACTGCGCTGGCGGCCGCTTCCAGTTGCTCGACGCCGGGCAGCCCGCGCAAGGGGCGCAGCAGGCTGCGCAGGCGCCGCACCGTGGTGCGCAGGTCATGCAGCGCTTCGTCATCGGTAACCGCCGCCAGGCGCGCCTGGCAACTCAACAATCCGACTTCCAGGCCAATGACCTGGGCGACCAACTGATCCACCAACGCCGACATGCTGCTTCCCCTGATAAACAACGTCCATGTACCTGCGCAAAACAGGCGTCTGGAACTACCTTAACCACTACCCCGGCATGTTGCGCTGACTCGGATCAACGCCCGGCGCGCGACTCACGGATATAGAAACGGGCTTTTTCCGCCTTGCTGGCGCACCCTTCGAACGCTTCGAATTGTTGCTGGGTCTTGGCGCCAGTCAGCAACGACAGGGCCTTGGAATAGCTGACCGTGCCGGCGAAACCTTCAGCCTTGGCCAAATCCAGTTCGTGCCACGCCGCGTCCAATTGGCTGCCGCAGCTATCGCGATAGGCCGTTTTGCCGGCACAACCGGCCAGGGCCAACACAATCACAGGCAAACACATCCAGGCTTTCATCAATGACACCTCAAGAAAAGAAAACAGTCGTGGGATGTAGACGTTGCCTACATCGAAAAGTGCCTTATCACACAGCCTGAAATGCCTAGCGCCGATAGCCAAAGCATACCCGAGCAACTAGCTCGGCTTATGAAAATAATCACTCTTGTCAGCTAGGATTGAAGCAGCCCCCTGGTTGGGTGCATTGTGGACAGCTGTTTTGCGAAGGATCCGATCATGAAAAAACGCGTTGCATTGGTCCTGGGCTCCGGTGGAGCGCGGGGTTATGCCCACATCGGGGTGATCGAAGAGATCGAAAAGCGCGGCTATGAAATCGCCTGTATCGCCGGCTGCTCCATGGGCGCGGTGGTCGGCGGGATCTATGCCGCAGGCAAGCTTAAGGACTACCGCAACTGGATCGAAAGCCTGGACTATCTGGACGTGCTGCGCCTGGTGGATGTGAGTTTTCGCCTGGGCGCGATACGCGGCGAAAAAGTCTTCGGGCAGATCCGCAAGATCGTCGGCGAGATCAATATCGAAGACCTGCGCATTCCCTACACCGCCGTCGCCACCGACCTGACCAACCAACAGGAAATCTGGTTCCAGGAAGGCTGCCTGCACCAGGCCATGCGCGCCTCGGCGGCGATTCCCAGCCTGTTTACCCCGGTGATGCAAGGCAACCGCATGCTGGTGGACGGCGGCCTGCTCAACCCGCTGCCAATCGTGCCGGTGGTGTCGAGCCATTGCGACCTGATCATTGCGGTCAACCTCAACGCCACCAACCAGAAGCACTACACCCTGCCGGTAATCCAGCGCCCGCCGGCGTTCAAGAGCCGCTTCGACAACCTGGTACGCTCGTTGGGTTCGCACCTGCCGTTTCGGCGCAAACAGGCCGAGCAACTGCTGTTGCTGGAACAGGAAGCGCTGCAGGCGCAAGCCGCTGATATCAACCCCTGGCTCGAGGGCGCCGAGCCCGAAGCCCAGCAACCAGCCGCCGCCCCTGAGTCCGCTGGTGCACCGAAATCCGCTACCGGTTCATTCATCATCGACAACGTGGGGCCGGCATCGCTGCTGGATCTGATCAACCAGAGTTTCGAGGTGATGCAGACATCATTGGCCCAGTACAAGATCGCGGGCTACCCGCCGGATGTGCTGATCAACGTGCCCAAGCGCGTGTGCCGGTTTTTTGAATTCTACAAAGCGCCGGAACTGATCGCCCTGGGGCGTGAGATTGCCAGTGATACGTTGGATCGGTATGAGAGTGAGCAGAGTTGAGAGCTTCGCTGGGGCTTGGGGCCCTATCGCGGGCAAGCCTGCTCCCACATTCAGATTTGTGAATGCATTCAAAAGGTGGGAGCGGGCTTGCCCGCGATGAGGCCGGTCCAGCCACCACAATCCCTCAGCCCTCAGCCCCCAACAACCGATACCCCACCCCCGCCTCGGTCACGATAAAGCGTGGCTGGGTCGGGTCATCCGCCAGCTTCTGGCGCAAGTGCCCCACCACAATGCGCAGGTAGTGGCTGTCTTCGGTATGGGTCGGGCCCCAGATGTCCTTGAGCAACTGCTGCTGGGTAATCACCCGGCCTGGATAACGCGCCAGTTGCGCCAGCACCGCGTATTCCTTGCGGGTCAGGGCCACGTCGACACCGTCCAGCAACACCCGCCGATAGGCCAGGTCGACCGTCAGCGGGCCAAACTGCAGCGCCGCCTGTTGGGCCTCTCCGACAGGCGCCTGGCGTAGCAGCGCACGGACCCGGGCCAGGAACTCCTGGATGCCAAACGGCTTGGTCACATAGTCATTGGCGCCACCGTCCAGCGCCTGGACCTTCTGCCCTTCGCTGGCCCGTACCGACAACACCAGCACCGGGGCCGTCGACCATTCGCGCAACTCACGCAGCACCTGCTGGCCGTCCATATCCGGCAGGCCCAGGTCCAGCACCAGCAGGTCCGGTTTGTTCAATGCCGCCTGGGCCAACCCTTCGGCGCCGGTTCCAGCCTCAATTACCTTATAGCCCTGGGACTCCAGGCTGATGCGCAAGAACTTGCGGATCTGCGGCTCGTCATCAATGACCAAAATCGTCGCAGTCTGGCTCATGGTGTTCCGTCACAATCGCTGAAAAAAAATAAGAGTAGCGCACCTGATATCACGCTTCACTTTCCAGGCTCGGCTGGGTCTGCAATGGCAGGAACAAGGTGATGCACGTGCCCCGCCCGTCGATGCCCTCGGCCACGCTGATATGCCCGCCGTGGGCGCCGACCATGCCCTGGCAGATTGCCAGGCCGAGCCCAGTGCCCTGCCCGCCACGGTCGCCGCGGGCGGCGGTGTAGAACATATCGAAAATCTTCGCCCGCTCCTCTTCAGGAATCCCCGGGCCTTCATCACTCACCGAGAAAAACAACGCCTGGTCCGCCACACCGGCACGCAGTTGCAAGCGACCATGGGGCGGTGAAAAACGCGCGGCGTTTTCCAGCACATTGACCAGGGCTTGCTCGATCAAGGCGGCATGCACATACAGCAGCGGCAACTCGGGCGGCACGTCGGTACTCACCTGCAACGGCGCCAGCACCGCGCGCAAACGGGCGAGGGAACTGCCGACGATATCGCCGGGCGACACCCAGTCGCGCGCCAGCTTCAAGGCGCCATGGCCCAGACGGGTCATGTCCAGCAGGTTCTGGATATAGCGGTCCAGGCGCTCGGCTTCGTCGCGGGTGCCTTCAAGCAGCTCACGGCGATCTTCCAGCGGAATGGCTTCGCCCAGGGCCAGCAGGCTGTCGATGCTACCGCGCATGGAGGTCAGCGGCGTGCGCAGATCATGGGACACCGAAGCCAGCAAGGCGCTGCGCAGTTGCTCGGTCTCGCCGTGCAAACGGGCGGCCTCCAGATTCTGCGCCAGTTGGGCACGGGCCAGCGCCTGGGCCAATGGCTGGCTCAAGGCCGTGAGCAGGCGCCGACGTTGGCCACTGAGTTCCAGGCCGGCCTTGGGGCTGACGCCGAGCAAACCCAATGGACCATTTTCAGCGGACAACGGCCACCACCACCAACGCCCAAACGGCAAGGTGCCAGTGCCCATGCCCGCCGGTTGGTCGTGCTGCCAGGCCCAGTCGGCGGCGGCACGTTCGGCTTCGGTGAAGGTGATCGGCCCACCGGTCTCGACTTTCCACTCACTGGGCCCGTCGCGATTGACCAGGCACAACTGCAAATCGCTCCAGCCCTGCAGATGATGGGCCGCTGCGCTGATCACCGCTTGGCGGTCGGTGGCGGCGGTGAGTTTGCGCGACAGGTCGAGGAGCTCGCTGGTTTCTTCCTGAGTGTCGCGCAGGGCTTGCAGTTGCCGACGCTGACGCGCAGCCAGGTTGCCGGTAAGCGCCGCCATCAGCAGGAAAAACAACAGCGTCAGCACATCTTCTTCACGCTGGATGGCGAAGGAAAAATTCGGCGGGATAAACAAAAAGTCATAGGTCATGAACGACAGCGCCGCACAGGCCAATGCCGGGCCCAGACTGCTGCGAACCGCCACCAGCAGCACAGCCGCGAGGAACACCAGGGAGATGTTGGGCAGCGGCAGGATACTCGACACCCCCCACGCCAATGCACTGGCCAGCACGGTTGCCAGCAGCGCCAGGGCGTAGTCGAACCACACCAGGCCCCGCACCTCGGGCAAGCGTGGCGGCACCGGCGTTTCATCGCTGTCGAGGACGTTGATTTCCAGGCCCCGGGCATTGCGCAGCAAGCGCGCCGCCAAACCGCCGCCGAACAGTCGGCGCCGCCAGCGTGGGCGCGACTGCCCCACCAGCACCAGGCTGGCACGGCGTTCGGCCGCGTGCTGGATCAGGGTCTTGGCCACTTCGCCGGCACGCAGCAACACCACTTCGCCACCCAGGCGCTCAGCCAACTGCTGGGCGTTTTGCAGGCGCAGCCGCGACTGCTCGTCGCGCATACGGCCGTTGTCCACATGCACCAGGCTCCAGGGCAAATGCCGGCGCTGGGCCACACGGCTGGCGTGGCGCACCAGGCGTTCGGCCTCGGCGTCGCCATCCACCCCCACCAACAGACGGCCGCGCACGGTCGGCGCGGCCTGGCCCAGTTGCCGGTAGCCCTGGGCCAGATCGTCATCCACGTGAGCGGCGGCGGTCTGCATCGCCAACTCGCGCAGGGCCATGAGGTTGGTCTGGGTAAAGAATGCATCGATGGCGGCCCGCGCCTGCTCCGGCACGTAGACCTTGCCGTCGCGCAGGCGCTCCAGCAACTCGCGGGATGGCAGGTCGATCAGCAGCAGCTCATCGGCTTCCTGCAACACCCAGTCCGGCAGGGTTTCGCGCACTTGCACGCCGGTGATACCGCGCACCTGGTCGTTGAGGCTTTCCAGGTGCTGGACGTTGACCGTCGTGAACACGTTGATGCCGGCGGAGAGCAGTTCCTGGATGTCCTGCCAGCGCTTTTCGTGGCGGCTGCCGGGGGCGTTGCTGTGGGCCAGTTCGTCTACCAGCACCAGCCGGGGCTTGCTGGCGAGCAAGCCGTCGAGGTCCATCTCTTCGAGCATCACCCCACGGTATTCCGAGCGCAGCAACGGCTGCTGGGGCAAGCCACTGAGCAAGGCCTCGGTCTCGGCGCGACCGTGGGTCTCGACCACCCCGGCCACCACTTTGACGCCCTGGCGCAGTTGGGTGTGGGCCGCCTGAAGCATGGCGTAGGTCTTGCCCACGCCGGGGGCGGCACCGAGGAATACTTTGAGCCGGCCACGGCCGTGCTTGGGCAGGTCGGCTAGGAGGGCGTCGGCGCGGCCGGAGTCACTCATGGGAACAGTCTTCTTTCAGTTAGTGATGTGGGGAACATGCTGCCGCCATCGCGGGCAAGCCCGCTCCTACAGGGGCAATGCATTGCCCGCGATGGCGGCGCAACGGTTTACAACTTTTCCAGCGCCATGTTCAGCGCCAGTACATTCACCACCGGCGGCCCCACCAGCGGCTGTTCGATATGCTCGTCCATCAGGCGCTCCAGGGTCGACACCGGCAACTGCCGTGCCGCCGCTACCCGCGCCAGTTGATAGGCAATTGCCTGCGGTGGCAAGTGTGGATCAAGACCACTGCCGGAGGTCGTCAACAGCGCCAGGGGCACGGGGCCCTGGCCTGGCACCTGGATTTTAGCGACGTCGTCAAACACCCGCGCCGCCAGCGCCGGATTGCTCGGGCCAAAGTTGCTGGCACTGCTGGAGACGGTGGCAAACGCACCTGCCGAAGGCCGCGAGTGGAACCAGCGCTCGCCGGTAAATTCCTGGGCAATCAGGCTGGAGCCGCGCACCTTGCCTTCCGCATCGCGCACCAGGCTACCGTTGGCTTGGTCGGGGAACGCGACTTGCGCCACGCCAGTGACCACCAGCGGATAGGCGACGCCGGTGATCAAGGTCAGCAGTACCAGCAAACTCAGGGCCGGACGGATCATGTTGGTCATTTCATATTCCTCACATTCGTTGAATAACACCGGGTCGTGCAGCAACGCGGCAGGCCCGAATAACAGCCCCGTGGCGAGCGGACTAGCCCGCTCGCCACGGGCATTGGCCACTCAGCCTATGTATCTGGCTCAAACCAAGTGCAGCGCCGTCAGCAACATGTCGATGGCTTTTATTCCCACAAACGGCACCAGGATCCCGCCGACGCCGTAGATCAGCAGGTTGCGCCGCAGTAACGCCGCCGCGCTCGCCGCTTGCACGCGCACACCGCGTAGCGCCAGTGGAATCAGCACGACGATGATCAGCGCGTTGAAGACAATCGCCGAGAGAATCGCGCTTTGCGGGCTGCTCAACTGCATGACGTTGAGCACGCCCAGTTGCGGGTAGATCGTGGCGAACAGCGCCGGCAGGATGGCGAAATACTTGGCCACGTCGTTGGCGATGGAAAACGTGGTCAAGGCGCCACGGGTCACCAGCAGTTGCTTGCCGATCTGCACCACGTCCAGCAGCTTGGTAGGGTCGCTGTCGAGATCGACCATGTTCGCCGCTTCGCGCGCCGCCTGGGTGCCGTCGTTCATCGCCATGCCGACGTCAGCCTGGGCCAGGGCCGGGGCGTCGTTGGCGCCGTCACCGCACATCGCTACCAGGCGGCCATCATTCTGTTCATGCCGGATGCGCGCCAGTTTCTTCTCTGGGGTGGCCTCGGCCAACACGTCATCAACCCCCGCTTCCGCGGCGATGGCAGCGGCGGTCAGCGGGTTGTCGCCGGTCACCATCACCGTGCGGATCCCCAGTTTGCGCAGCTCGGCAAAGCGCTCGCGAATGCCGGGCTTGACCACGTCCTTGAGGTGAATCGCGCCGAGCAGCTTGCCGTCGGCACACACCAGCAACGGCGTGCCGCCGCTCTGGGCGATCTTGTCGATTTCCCGGGACAGCGCCGGCAACAGGTCGCGCCGTTGCAGGCCGACAAACGCCAGCAGCGAATCCACCGCGCCCTTGCGATAGACCCGAGCCT
Source organism: Pseudomonas gessardii (assembly GCF_001983165.1). Taxonomy (GTDB): domain Bacteria; phylum Pseudomonadota; class Gammaproteobacteria; order Pseudomonadales; family Pseudomonadaceae; genus Aquipseudomonas; species Aquipseudomonas gessardii. The sequence goes on from NZ_MNPU01000028.1 coordinate 58,645, forward strand.
GATAGTCGACACCAGACAAGCGGGTTTCGGCACTGAACGGCACGACGGTCAACTCTTGCACCGACGGCTCGGCCTGGGGATGCAGCGCGCGCAGGTAGTCGACGATGGACTTGCCTTCAGCCGTGTCGTCGCCCAGCGAAGCGAACAGCGCGCCCTCGGCCAGTTGCTTGGCGCTGACACCGGGAGCCGCGTAGACGGCGGTGCAACGCCGGTTACCGAAGGTGATAGTGCCGGTCTTGTCCAGCAACAACACATGGACGTCCCCCGCCGCTTCCACGGCGCGGCCGGACTTGGCGATCACATTCAGGCGCACCAGGCGATCCATGCCGGCGATGCCGATGGCCGACAACAGGCCGCCAATGGTGGTCGGGATCAGCGTCACCAGCAGCGCGACCAGAAACACCAATGGCAAGCTGCCATTGGCGAAGTGGGCAAACGGCTGCAGGGTCACCACCACCAGCAGGAAGATCATAGTCAGGCCGATCAGCAGGATATCCAGCGCGACTTCGTTGGGGGTTTTCTGGCGCTTGGCGCCTTCGACCAGGGCGATCATGCGGTCCAGCGTCGACTCGCCGGGGTTGGCGGTAATGCGGATCAGCAACCAGTCCGAGACCAGCCGGGTGTTGCCGGTGACGGCCGAGCGGTCACCGCCGGACTCGCGGATGACCGGCGCGGATTCGCCAGTGAACGCCGCTTCATTCACGGCGGCGATGCCCTCGATGACCTCGCCGTCGCCGGGGATCATTTCCCCGGCGGCGACCCGTACCACATCGCCCTTGCGCAGGCTGGTGGCCGGCACCACCTTGAAGCCGCCGTCGGCTTCCTGGCGCCGGGCGCTGAGGCCCTCGCTGCCGGCCTTGAGGCTATCGGCCCGAGCCTTGCCGCGCCCTTCGGCCAGGGCTTCGGCGAAATTGGCGAACAACACGGTGAACCACAGCCACACGGCGATTTGCACGGCGACAAAGGTCGGCACGGAGGCGTCTGGCACAAAGCACAGCACCGTCGTGAGGAGCGCGGTCAGCTCGACCACCAACATCACTGGCGAGCGCTTCAACTGGCGCGGGTCCAGCTTGACGAAGGCCTGGATCAGCGCCGGGCGCCATAGGGCCGAGATTGCGGTTTTGGGTGGCTGCGCGGCTTTCACCGGGGCGGCGTTATTTGCAGGCATATTCATCATTGAGTCCTCAGAATCCCATGCTCAGATGTTCGGCAATCGGGCCCAGCGCCAGCGTCGGCAGAAACGTCAGGCCGCCCACCAGCAAAATGGTCACGGTCAACAGCGTCACGAACAGCGGGCCGTGGGTCGGAAAGCTGTCCTGGCCAATCGGCGCACTCTTTTTCAGCGCCAGGCTGCCAGCCAGGGCCAAGACCGGGAGGATGTAGCCGAAGCGTCCGATCAACATGCCCAAGCCCAGCATCAGGTTGTGGAACGGCGTATTGGCGCCCAGGCCGGCGAACGCCGAGCCGTTGTTGGCGCTGGCCGAGGTGTAGGCGTAGAGCAACTGGCTGAAGCCGTGGGGCCCCGGGTTGCTGATAGCGGACGCCGGCCCGGGCAGGCTGGCGGCGATAGCGCTGAGTACCAGCACGCCCACCGGCATCACCAACAGGGTCACCACCAACAGTTGCACTTCCCTGGCCTGGAGTTTCTTGCCCAGGTATTCGGGGGTGCGACCGATCATCAAACCGGCGAGGAACACCGCGATCAGCACGTTAAGCAGCATGCCGTACAAGCCCGCGCCCACGCCGCCGAAGATCACTTCGCCGACCATCATGTTCACCAGCGCAACCATCCCGCTCAACGGGCTGAGGCTGTCCTGCATGCCATTGACCGATCCATTGGATGCGGCAGTGGTGGTCACCGACCAGAGTACGGTGCCGGTAGTGCCGAAGCGTGTTTCCTTACCCTCCAGTGGCGCGGTCTGCTCGACAGCGGCGTGATTGAGGGTCGGATTGGGCTGGTATTCGGACCACAGCGACACCGATCCGCCAATCAGGAACAGCGCCAGCATGCAGCCAAGGATCGCCCGGCTCTGGCGCAAGTCCTTCACGTAATGGCCGAAGGTGAACACCAGCGCCACCGGGATCAGGATGATCGAAGCCACCTCAAACAGGTTCGACCAGGCCGTTGGGTCTTCGAATGGATGCGCCGAGTTGACCCCGAAAAATCCACCGCCGTTGGTGCCCAACTGCTTGATGGCAATCTGGCTGGCGGCCGGACCCAGGGGGATCACTTGATCCACACCCTGCATCGTCACCGCGTTGACGTAATGGGCGAAGGTTTGCGGCACGCCTTGCCAGACCAGGAACAACGCCAGCAGCAGGCATAACGGCAACAGGCCATAAAGGGTCGCACGGGTCATGTCGACCCAGAAATTGCCCAGGGTTCGCGCGGACTTGCGGCCGATACCACGGCACAAGGCAACCAACACCGCCAGGCCCGTAGCGGCGCTGACGAAGTTCTGCACGGTGAGGCCGGCCATCTGGCTGAGGTAGCTGAGGGAGGCTTCGCCGCTGTAGGACTGCCAGTTGGTGTTGGTCATGAAACTGACGGCGGTATTGAAGGCCAGCGTCCATTCCTGGCCGGCCAACTGCTGCGGATTGAGCGGCAGATAGCCTTGGAACAACAGGATCGAGAACAGCAGCAGGAACCCGGCGAGATTGAACGAAAGCAACGCCAGGGCGTATTTCTGCCAACTCTGTTCCTGCTGCGCATCGACGCCCGCGACGCGATAGCAAACCCGCTCCACCGGCCCCAGCACCGGTGTGAGCCAGGTGCGCTGGCCTTCCATCACCTTGAAGAAAAACCGCCCCAGAAAAGGCGCCGGAACCAGCACCACGGCAAAGAAGGCGATGATCAGCCAATAGTCATAACTGTGCATAGCCACCCCTAGTTCCGATCCGCGCGTAGCAGCGCAACCAGCAGATAAATGAACAGCGCCAAAGCCAGTAGCAGTGACACTCCGTCCAGAACACTCATGGAAGTTTCTCCGTCGTACGGCGGCTGCCGCGTGTAGGAGGATTGTCCGCAGGAGTGGCGTAAAGGAACGAGAGCGAGGGGGTGGGTGGGGCGTAAAAAGCACGTAAAGAGTGGGTTTCCATCCAATGAAGGTCCAATGTGGGAGCTGACCCGATATCTATCGAACTATGAAGCGATCACGGTTGCAGCCCACCGTCGTTATCTGTTGCGCATTCGTTGAACACACCTCTCACTCAACTTGAAACCCAGTAATCATGCGGGCTGCAGCGGCGACACCTTTTCACGACACTCTTTTGGCAAAAACCGACAGATGCTCTCTATGTGACGTGAACCGTCAGACTCCGTAAGCGAGATAAGTAATGTGAGTGAACGAGCTTTTTTGAAACACATTTCGCGAAGCGGATGTTAGCGGTGTTCCGGGCTCCCTCGGGCCCAATCAACGGGTATCGGCGGAAAGGGAAGAAGAACGAATCCTTGGGGATTGACACAACAAAAGAAACACTCTTCAGTACAGATGCTCGAGCCAGAAGGAGCAAGGCATGGACTCAAGCGAGCTATTAGTTTACGCAATCATTGGCGTTCTCGGCACGCTGGGAGCTGTAGCGGCAATTGGATAAAAGGTCGCGGTATACCTCGATAAGAAGCACGGCGCCGACTAACTTGGACACATACCGGCAAACACGCAAAGCACTGACTTGGGGTTCACCATTGCTGGAGTAATGTTCAGACATGTGCAAATTCCAGCAGGTTCACGCCATGAGCAAAGTTGAGTGCCAGTGCTGCAAGAAGATGATGGTTCCGAAGGTTATCACCAGCGCGCCGTTCTACATCAGCGGAATACCCGTGGGCAGCCATGACCCGGAGTCGTCCGTATGCCCCTTCTGCCTGTCATCAAAGTGGATGCTCACCGAACATCAGGCTCTGGCTGCCGGCAAGGCCAACGCCGAGTTCTACGGCCTTATGGTTCTAGCCATTGTGAACATCGTCGCATTCGTTCGTTTCGGCGAACTTGCCGGCGGTGTGGCGCTTGCGGCATCAGTCGCAGCCTTCCTCCTGCGCGCCAGGATGGTTCGAGCGCTGCGCCGTCGCCTGGGCAGTTAAACGAGCTCGTTCATTCCAGCCGACCGGATTGCTACCCAGACGGCGAATATAGCCTGGGTGGAATTCGTACGGATGTCACTGTTGCTCGACAGCATGTTGAGCACTCGCCCGAATCCCCAGACCAGCACACAGGAGCTCGCGGACTCGCTGATGCAGCGCCCTTTCCAAGCCCTACCTTTATAAGCACCAAAAGAATTCACCCCTCTTAGGGGAAGGTTGCCCGTTCGTGCCGGCCCTGGGACGCCAGTATAAATAGGACCCCTCCCGCCGATCCGCTGCCAACTCACTCTTTCCGTAACAGCAGGGTGGCAGCAGCAGGCCAACAAAAAGCCCCCGCCGGGCGATGCTTTGGTGAACTTTTTTGTTTGCGGCCGGGTTCGATTCGATAACCCAAGATTAACCGCCTGGGCTACGCAGGTCAGACGGTGGACAGGTCACAAATTCTGAGCATAGTGGTGGTGGAGCAGTTGGCGTGCCGGGCCGTCGCGCGAATGGCCAGGCCGGCGCGGAGCAACTCGGTAATTCGCGTGTGCAGATCGGCGTCCGCTGGCCGCCCTTGGCACTTGCCGACGGCCTTGGCCTTCTCGATGCCTTGGGCCTGCCGATCACTGCGCTGCTCGTAATCCTTGCGGGCGTAGCTGCCATCATCTCCACCAGCATTGAGTTGAAGGCGCCCAGCACCCGCCCGGTGCACTCGTCGCCCTTTGTGTCCTGCATTACCTGGTGGCTGGTCGGTAGGTCGAGCGCGACGATGCGCAGGCCCTTGGAGTCGATCGTTGCCCTGAGCTTTAGCCAGTCCTCCACCGGAAGACGGGAATGGCGGTCCATCGATTCCATCAGCAGAACGTTCATCCTTGCGCGTATCTTTCAGCAGGCGCAGCAGCTCTGGCCGGTCGGCGGTGGCGCCGCTGGCGTTCTCCAGGTACATCCAAAATAAATCGTCGCAGGTTTTCGAAACTCACGGCAGTACAGCCAAGCACAATTATTCCCCTACAAAGTAGAGCGTCCCGCCCTGATTGAAGCTTGCCGCAGGGATCGAATGTTTTCTCGGCCGCAGACCAGCGTGGTAGATGTAGATCCACTCAGGCAGATGTTGAGATGCAAGCAGATCGCTTCCGAAGTCAGCATCAGGCGTGAACTGGTTGTTACGGATGAAGCTCGTCCCGTAGCTTAGTGGCAATCTCAGAAAGCTCGGCGACATTGCAATCTCGTCACTATATGGAATCGGCCGCTCCGCATAACTACTAGCCAGGGATGCATACCGCCGCCTGGTTTTGCAGGTTGAGGAACGTCTTGCTGAGGTTTGCAGTATTGCCAATGAGAATCGTCATTGCGTCGGACGGTGGTCGGCTATGAGAAAAAGCGGTCTAGATCAAACACTTGATCATGGCGATCTCTACTCGGAGGAGTAGAGGCTGAGTGCACTATAAACAGTGCCGGACGGATCTGAACCGGCTTCAATGCCCGAAATCCCTGTGCAGCTTGGTCTGACGGGGCTTTCCCGTATCAGCAGTGAACTCCGGCGAGACGTGCTTCAGCGCTTGGTCAGGGAAGACGTCGGGTGCGAACTATAAGCAGTGTAGGGCGCAAAATCTTCAAGCTGTTAGCCAGCAGACCCGTGCAGGCGGGGTTCGCAGGCCGTATTTGCTATTAGCAGTGAAGCTTACGGCCAAGTCAGTCGGATAGCTGTGATCTGTATTAGTAGTGAAAGGCTTCACTTTCATAAAATAAACATTGTTAGGCGCCGGCCTATCTGGTACCCGTGTCGCGTAGCGGGGGGCGACAGTAACGCGCTACTCATCAATGCCTCGCTGCTGTTCAAACGCAATACGGTTCATTACGCACACGGGGATGGGGTAGCCCTGGATGTGGGTCGTGAGGGCCTCGTTACCTGCTATCACCATGATGCAGGATAGGCCTCTGCGGAAGCGCATCCCTCGCCCCGAGTAATTGCGCAGGATGATCTCCCATGATTCGTCGTCATAGTAAAAGCCGACGATTTCTGACCAGTTTGATTGGATGCCCGCGCCCATGATGCCTACTGGTGTCAGGCAGAAAGTCTCTACCTGGGTCTCCCCACCAAGAGGTACAGCGTAAACCCGACCGTTTGGTGCAATAGGTGGGAAGTACAGCCCGTTACCGAGGTGAAGAAATTCCATGCTTGTACTCCGGATAGATGAGGTCGCTAGACACTCTCCGGTAGCTTTCGAAAAACCCAAGATCAGATGTTGCTTGCGAGTCGGCGCACGAGTTGTAACGTTCTCGGCAAGCTAGCTCGCTACATAGAGAGGCGTGCATGCCGTTGATCTAATGCTTCGGCGCTCCGGTCATCTTCGCTACGGCGCGGAAATTGACAGCCTTCCGAAATGATCCCATGACCTCATAGGTTTGGAAAAATACTGCGTATCGCAGCGATAGGGGCCATGCCGATGAGTTTGGGTAAGCGCCCGCTGCCATGGGGCAGCGGACAGTTGCAGGTATCTGGTCGTTCCGCTGAAGACTCAATCGTCGCCGTGCCTCTTGTCCAGATACGCTGCGACCATGTAGCCAACAACAGCTGCGATGGTCAGCGTACTGATGACGGCAAGCACGGCATATACAAGCAATTCAAAACGATCCATGCACTGACTCCTTTGATTCGAGGTAAGCCAAGCATAAGGAGGGCTGATATAGTCCCAAATCTGCTGTGCGATGGCTTAGCGACTGGTACTGGCGACTTCCTTCCGTAGGGTGGGGCGAGCACCGACGTACGCATCAGTTTCCCAAATATGCAGATATCCGAGCTCATAGGCGAGCTGATCCCGCGCCTCAAGGTCCTCATCGTGGGGAGCGTTCCCCCCAAGAATCGGTGCTTGATGACCAGACAATCGCCGGTAGAGCTCGCAGGCATATGCTGCGCGGCAATCATCAATATTTAGCCCATGAGCAAGTAAAAGTTCGTTCGCTGCTGGAAGGCTCTTTTGTCTCCATATATGCCATGCCTTTAGTGTTGCCGGGTGGCCGCACCGAGGATTTTGAATCTCTGAGGTCGCCTCCAAGATAGCCATTTGCTCAGGGCTCGAGATATTAATTATCCGGTGATCATATGGATCTTCACTGCTGATTACATAAAATATTTTTTCGGCTACGGCGTCCTTCTGCGCACTTTTTGCGTCAAAGAAGAAAGCCTCCCGTAGCGAGACGCCCAGGTATCGAACTAACCTGATAAGCGTTACCATCTGTTCGGAGAGGCGCACTTTAATGTCTTCCATTGCGGCCTCGAACACCGCTTGATCAAAGCTGCGCGGGACGGTAATCCGTGCATGGTTAGGAAAGCTAATATCAGACATAAAGGCTTTCCAATCACCATTGGTTGCAAGGGCCATCACCGAGCTTACGGTCTCAAGAAGGCTCACTGCGCCTTGCTGCGAGAGATTACCGTGGTACACCTGAATGCAGAGTTCCTCGCCATATCGCCGTGCGAGTTTTTTATTGACGAGTTCCAGGATATCCACGTCATGAGACTCCTTGGCGTAAATACTGAAATGGGTCCACTGCTCGTCGTGGACCATGGCCTCGTGCTGACTGAGGCGGCCGCTCCGGACTGCCTCCCTGAGGATCGACGAACCAGCCTTGCTCATGTCCCGGTCAAAATGTAGATGGAAGCTTTGCTTCATGGTCATTCCTCCAATCAGCTCAGATGCTGAGCTGCTGTAGGGAATGTTGAGCAAAAAAAAATATCCTGTGATTCGTTTTCCGTCGCTTTCAGCGCCTGAAATTGAAGAACGCATTCGCTCCGTAAACAGTCGTTTCTGGCACACCTTTCTCAAATGAGCTTTTGGGCTTGGGACTTCTCGTTTTCCTGGTTTTGAATCCATCAATGAGCGCATCAAGACCTTCAGTGCGTCAGGTAAGATTATTTTTCACGTATTCGCGGCTCTGGCTGAATTTGAGCGCAATGATTCACGAACGCACCAAGGCCGGTCTGGAAGCTGCGCGAGTTCGTGGTCGGGAAGGAGGGCGTAAGCCTGTACTCACTGCCGGTCGAGTACGTGGAATAAGAGTTTTGCTGCAGGACCCGGAGATTCAGCTTGGTACCACTGCTCGCCGATACGGTGTATTGCGGACAACTCTATATCGCTATGTGGGTAAAGCTAACCCGGAGAGGTCGTGAGTTTCTGGTCGCGGTAGGGACGGCAATTATCTGCCGCCCCCGCCCTGATCCGTACGTGCGGAACTACCCCATACGGCTCCTGCCTAGGGTATGAGACGCAAAGCGATCCTCAGGATAAGGATGTGCATTTCTGGGTCTTGGTATGTAGAGGCCGGCAAGGCGTTCATAACCTGACCATTGAAGCAAATGACGCTGGCTGCGACGTTTGAGGGTTGTTGCCATAGACGGCAGACCGCCAATCGAAAACCGCCAAGACTAATCGGGTTCCCCGGCACCGCGTAGTAATTGAAGTAACCACTCACTACCCGAGTGAGCCATTGCCCATGAACCAGGATGGATTCCTGACGCCGGCGCTTCAACTCGGATTGCCAGCAGCGTCGCACGCATACGCTTTTTTGACAGTCAGTCGCGGTATTTGAATCCGCCGCTTCTGTTCGTACTACAACAGTGCGTGAAGCCCAGGAAGTCAAACGTCTCTTGTTTACTTAACCCTCGTTTCCTACGATTTCTCGCAGCAAAACGACCAAACTCAATCAGCCTTGTCTTCGAAGCGTTGAGCGATAAACCGAACCTGGCCAACCGTTCCTGCACCAGAAAACTGTTAAGTCTGCCATTGCATCCTGCCCCACCACGCTGTCATCCGCGTAACGCACAACGACTACATCGCCACGGGCGTGGCGCTCGCGCCAGTGCCTAGCCCCACAGATCCAGCACGTGGTGAAGATAGATATTCGCCAAGATTGCCGTCGCCCCCTCGTTCGCCCTGCCCCACTTCACCGCGCTGGAATTCAACTGGCAGGCGATGTAACGGCGAGAGAGCGCTGGCAACAATAGAGCAAACTACTCTCGGATAAAATGGGGGCTGCGCATCGCCAGGGAGAATTTTGCTCCGAGGTATGCGGGATGCCCCGACGTCGAGATTATTCTCGTCATTGAGGTCATCGCTTGCACTGACGGGAGACTTCAGTCATGAGCCGAAAACCGCGGATCTGACGTATTCGTCTGGCTTTTGAGCCAAATCGATTCTCTTGTGAAGAGCTCGAGAGGGTCTACGAGCAGCTAAAACCGACAGAAACGCGGACTTCCTCAGCGTTATCGCGATCCCGGCCCCCTGTGAAAAAGCATCGTACTGCCAAGCGAGGTGAGCAATGAGCCAGGCTGTGATGGTGGCGCTCTATGTCCGGGTATCCTCTGACTAACGGGCTAAACGCGGCACGATTGAAAGCCAGATTGCCGCGCTGATGGAGCGGATCGTGGCTGATGGCGCCCAAGTCGTTGAGGAGATGCGCTTTATCGATAGTTATGCCGAAGGTATGATCGACAAAATGGACTTTGATCCAAAGATGCGAAACTTGAAGAGCCGTCTGGAACAGCTTGATCAGCAGATTCAGTACTCACGGCGTCATCAGGTGGGTCAACGCGAGCTGTTTCTTGTTATTAATCGTCTCGAAGAGTTTGCTGCGGCTGTCTATGACCGATTGGGTACTGTCGATTTCGTCACGAAACGCGAGATCATCCGCGGTCTGGTCAAACGTGTCGAAATTCATAAGGACAAAATTTTGGTGGTTTCCAGGTTGATCCGGATCCCGGGTTCAACGCCAGCGAGACGTCGACTGATTCCGGCACCAGAGAGAAAAGTATGCAAGATCGTACGCGGCGTAATCACTGTGCCTTAGGAAATTCCCTTGGTCGCAGCCACCCTACGACCGTCCTTCATTACACCCGCATGAAGCCATTTGCAGATAAGCCCGAGCAGGCGCCGGTCTACAATCCGGAGTCCCAGAAAGATCAGCATCTATTCATGGTGGATCTCATCAAAGAACGACTTGGTATCCGCATCAAGTATCCAGTTCACCTTCTGGCTCTTCAGCGCGGCCGTTAATGCGTCATGCTGACTGCGTCCGGCCGAAACCCATACGAGAATCCTGAAAAGTCTTCTTCATAGATCGCATTCAGAACAGTGACAACCGCCTTGTACGATCTTGTCCTCCAGAGAGGCAATGCCCAGCGGACGCTGTCTGCCGTCGGCATTGGGAATGTAGACCCGCCTCGACGGCGTTGCCCGATAGGCTCCACTATGAAGCCGTGCGTGCAAATTACTCACCCGCTGGAGAAGACCCTCCTCCCGCTCTCGCCACGACATGCCGTCCATGCCCACGGCTGCATCCCGGCGCAGGGCATAAAAGCTCTGCGCCAGTAACTGAACGAGCCCCATGAAAGACAGGACACCTTTTCCCCCTTACGATAAGGGATAGGCAAGCGGTTATGTTTATGACTAACCGCAACGATAAGAGTGGGGAGCTTTTGGGCCAGGAGCGGCGGCGCCGCTGGAGCCCAGAGCAAACGCTGGCCATGGTTCGCGAGAGCCTTGAGCCGGGGCAAAGCGTTTCGGTGGTGGCTCGGCGCAATGGCATCAATGCTAACCAGCTGTTCCTCTGGCGCAAGCTGTATCAGGACGGCAGCCTGTCGGCGGTCAGTGCGGGCGAGGCCGTAGTGCTGGCCTCGAAACTGAGCGATGCGCTCAAGCAGATCCGTGAACTGCAACGGATGCTGAGCAAAAAAACGATGGAAGCAGAAATTCTCAAAGAGGCCGTGGAGATCGCCCGGTCGCGAAAATGAATTGCGCACTCACCCTTGTTGCCGGGGACGACCAGTGAAGCTGGTCAGCGAATGTCTCGGTGTGGCGCGCTCGCAGAGTCAAGCAATCGGTATCGCCCCAGGTGCGGCGAAGCAGGCCTGTGGACGACGCAGAGCTGGTGGTTGAAATCCAGCAGCAAGTCAGTGAACTCCCCAGCTATGGCTACCGTCGTGTCTGGGGATTACTGCGCCGCGCCCGCGAAATACAGTCGCTGCCGGCGATCAACGTGAAGCGGGTTTACCGGGTCATGCGCGATCACAACTTGCTGCTGGAGCGCCGGATCAAACAGCCGGGAGTAGCGCGTCGGCACGAAGGCCGTATTGCAGTGCAAACCAGCGACACACGTTGGTGCTCGGACGGCTTTGAGTTCCGCTGCGAGGATGGCGCCAAACTGAGCGTGACCTTTGCCCTGGATTGCTGTGATCGCGAAGCCATCGGCTGGGTTGCGAGCCCGACCGGTTACAGCGGCGATGATATCCGCGACTTGATGCTGGAAAGCGTGGAGAAGCGTTTCGGTGATCAGTTGCCCGCCACGCCGGTGCAATGGCTCAGCGATAACGGTTCCGCCTACACCGCCGAACAGACGCGCCTGTTTGCTCGGCAGATCGGTTTGCAGCCGGTGACCACGCCTGTGCGTAGTCCGCAGAGCAACGGCATGGCCGAGAGTTTCGTGAAGACGATCAAGCGTGATTACGTGGCGCACATGCCCAAGCCGGATCGGGAAACGGCGCTGCGTAACCTGGCGATTGCCTTCGAACACTACAACGAGCAGCATCCGCACAGCGCTTTGAGATATTGTTCGCCGAGGGAGTTCAGGCGCTCGTCGGTAGCATCAATTTAACGGGGAATTGGTGCCCGGTTTGGCAGGGGCAAGTCCAGTAACGGACATGCTACATGCCTGGATGATCGCCCAGCGCAATCTTGTGCTTGAAGGCTAAGCCATCAGTAAACACCAGATTACAGCCTGAAAAGCTGACAGCGCTGTCGCGCTACCTGGATGACGGGGTCGTACCCATAAACAACAATTGGGCCGAAGTGCGACACGAAGTCGCTTAATGAAGTTGTTCCCCTTGGAGGGAACCACCCGTGTCACCGGGTGAATCTAGAAGGCTGAATTAGGAGCGCCTTTGACAATATAGCGAGGCGCCGCAAGGTGCGGGGTACCAATCGTGAGAGGCGTACTCTTCTGGCAGCCATGGCCGGACAATGCTAGATAGTTGGTATGGTGAACGCACGTGAATCTGCACAACGGTCGTTAAACTGAACGAGTGGAAATGGCATACACGCTCGAACCAAAAGATAATGGAGGTGGGAATTGCGTCTTTCGTGACCCACATATCTCCAGGTCTGGACTGGCCCCTATCAAACCCGACGCACTTCAGTAGGCGGAACGTGGAAATCCCGTATCGCTCCCGTCAGGGAAACCTGTTTGTAAAAACTGCCGATGGTGGTGCGGGCGAAGGAACGAGGAAAAGCGAACGCCATCCTGTAATGGGTTGGATAGAGGTTGAAACATCACTTCACGCGAAAGCGGGCAGACGTGCTCATGGTATCTCTTCACACGAGGAGTAGGTAGAACCCTTTCAGCGGAAGGAGAGCGAATGAACTCAGCAACATTGGCGTGTGCACCTTCCGGCACGTCGCGGGACGGCATCGATTGGATAGCCGTACAACGTCGTGTCAAAGGACTGCAAGCGCGTATTGTGAAGGCTGTACAAGACGGCAGGCATAACAAGGCGAGAGCCCTGCAATGCCGCTGACTCACTGGTTCAGCGGCAAAGTTTTAGCCCTGAAACGTGTGCCTGCAAACAAAGGCAAAAATACCCCCGGCGTGGACAAGGTCACTTGGGATACGCCTAGGGCCAAGATCGGTGCGATAGCGTCGTTGAAGCGGTGAGGCTACTCGCCGCTTCCGCTTCGGAGAGTCTTATTCGAAGAGAAATGGCAAGACGAGACCTCTCGGAATACCCACCATGAAATGCCGGGCCATACAGGAGCTCCGTTTGCTGGCTCTGGAACCGATAGCGGAGACCACCGCCGATCCGAACTCGTATGGGGTCAGACCGGAGCGCTCAACTGCGGATGCAGCCGCACGGTGCTTTGGTGTGCTATCACGAAAAGCAAACGCGGAGTGGGTGTTAGAGGGCGATATTTAAGGCTGTTTTGACAATATCGCAAACGGGCGGCAGCAGTCATGAGCTTGATCCAGTCTGCGCGGCTGTATGGCCATAGTCCGTACGCCTACTTGAAGGAAGTCCTCACCCGCCTGCCGACGCAGCGGGCGAGTGAATCGATCAGTTGCTGCCCCATAAATGGCAGCCGGTTTAATCACGCAAGATGTGATGCCTGGACGCTTACCGCTCATCTACGCAATGGCATGCCGGTTGGGCTAGCACGGTGACGGTGGCCAGACCTTCGTAGACGAACGACATGGGTAGCGCTTTAGCTTCCGCAGTTTGCTTGACGGTAGCATTGCCTGGGCAAGGGCCTGAGTCGATTATGTACGGCGTATCAGAACGCCGTACAATTCGGGCCTGCGAGCGTCAAAAACTGGCAGTTCGTACGGAGGGGTCGTGAAGACCAACTGCTTCTGGCGGGCGACTGTAACGTCGATGTCGGCGAAAACGATGGTTTCCTGCGTACCGGCATGCGCCAGGACATCTCCAGTTGGCGAAATGATTTGGCTATGTCCGAGAAAAGGTGTACCAGCCTCACTGTCGGCGCGATCGGCGACGGCCATGTAGACCAGATTTTCTACGGCGCGTACGCGTGTCATATGGTTAGCCAGGAATGTTGCGGTGAGGGGCCAGTTTGTCGGCATGGCGATCACGTCGGCACCGTCGAGCGCCAATTCGCGGGCAGACTCTGGATAGCGCAAGTCGAAACAGATCATGATGCCCACTCTCATAAAACCGATGTCGACTACTCGATCACCTGCGATGTCGCCTGGATCCAAAAAACGATCGGCACCGAGCAGTGGCAAATGCTGCTTGCGATAGTTTCCAAGTAAGCCAGTCGGCCCAACAAAGATGGCGCTGTTGTAGAGTTTTCCGGCGTCATACTCAAGTAGCCCAACCACTGCATGGACGCCGTGGTGCCGCGCAGCGGCGTAGATTGGCGACAGTACAGGGTCGTCCACCGGAACACTAGCCGCAGCCACGGCCTTTCGGCTATCGAACATGTAACCCGACAAAGCGCATTCAGGAAACACCACCAGTTGAGCCCCCTGCCGGGCGGCATTCCCCATCGCTTCGGCGATAAAGCCGGCGTTGTGCGTCAACTCGCCCAAGCGCGAAGGAGTTTGGGCTACAGCAATACGTACAATATTGTCTTGTGTTGTCATATCAATTTCCTCAACGGGACGCCCGCCAGGGCAGTCCCGCCCTTAAAAAATCAGCTCTGTGGCGCTTGCTGTTCGTGTCCTTGACGCAGTCTGTCAAACAGCGTTGAAAAGTTTCCAGGTAACAGCGTCCAAAAGTTTCCAGTTGCTCAAGCTTTTTTCACGGCCTTTTTCCGTTGTTTGAAGCGGAAAGAGTCATTACCCGTCTCAAGGATTTCGCA
>NZ_MNPU01000029.1 GCF_001983165.1 Pseudomonas gessardii
CTTGCCTCTGGCTAACACTTCCCCTTGCCGGGTGTGTAGAGGACTTTCACCTCCCAGTCACCAGCGTGGCCACCACAGCCAAGCTGGTTGCGCTTGCGCGCAACGCGCCATGCCTGGCGCACCAAAAGAAAGCCCGCTTATTAGCGGGCTTTACTTTGGGCGGTATTTTTTGCGTAGCCAAACAGCAGGTCGCCAGACTAAGCGGCAATAAACGATCGACTCAGGCGGCTGGCTCTTTATTTGCCTCAGGCAACGGCGCCTCGGTCGGGGTATAGACCATGACTTCCAGCACATCGGAATGAAACTCCCGGCGATACAGCACCAGCACCACCCCGCTGCTCATCAGCATGAACAGCCAGGGGCTGACAAACCAGGCGAGCATGGTCATGCCGAAGTAATAGGAACGCAGGCCGAAGTTGAACTGGTTGGCGGCCATCGATATCACCCGCGCGGCCCGGGAGGCAAAGGCCTTGCGCTCCTGCTCGGAGACATGCCGCTCGCCGACCATGGGCGCCGAGCCGACCAGGATCGCCGCAAAGTTGTACTGGCGCATGCACCAACTGAAGGTAAAAAAGGCATAGACAAACACCAGGGCCAGGCACAACAGCTTGATCTCCGACATGCCCTGGGACGCCTGCTGCACCATGGGAATGTCCGCCAGCAGCGAGACCGCCCGCTCCGAAGCCCCCAGCACGGTCAGGATACCGGCGAGAATGATCAAGGTGCTGGAGGCGAAGAAGGACGCATTGCGCTCCAGGTTACCGATCACACTGGCATCGGCGATGCGGTTGTCACGCAGCAGCATGCGGCGCATCCAGTCTTCACGATACAGGTGCAGCACACTGGCCAGGCAGGCCGTGTCCCGGGCTTTCCAGCTGGCGTAGCGGGTGTAGCCGCCCCAGCAGATGACGAACCACAGCGCGGCAAGCAAGTGGATCAGGTTGGCTTCGACGAACGACATGCGGGTCCTCTAAACAATAGGGCTGGCTAACTCGGACGATGTGGGAGCTGGCTTGCCTGCGATGGCGTCCCTTCAGTCAGTATCAGGCCGACTGATCTACCGCTATCGCAGGCAAGCCAGCTCCCACACTGACCGTGTTCCTGATCTGCAAAACTCATAACCCCTTCGACGTTAGCCCGCCAAAAAAGACACCGCCGAGCGCCCATAAAAATGCCCCGCACCTGGCGGGGCATTTCGTTGTCAGCGTACAACAGTTCGCTTTAGGCGATGGCTTCGCTGCGCTTGCCCAGCATACGGTCAACCACGACTGCGGCCACCAGGGTGATCACGCAAGGCACCAGCCAGGCCAGGCCTTGCTCGCTCAACGGCAGGTTCGCCATTTGCGCCGGCATCCAGCCCGCCAGGCCCGCGCCCTTGAGGGCGTCGATGGTGCCAAAGATAAACGACACCAGCATCACCGGGCCAAGGATACGGCCATGTTCATGCCAGAAGTCTTTGCAGAAGCTCAGCGCCACCAGCACGATGCACGGCGGGTAGATGGCTGTCAGCACCGGGATCGAGAACGCGATCAGCTTGGTCAGGCCCAGGTTGGACACCAGCAGCGAGAATGCGGCGAGGATCACCACCAGAGTCTTGTAGGACAGTGGCAACACCCGGCTGAAGTACTCGGCGCAGGCACAGGTCAGGCCCACGGCGGTGACCAGGCACGCCAGGGAGATCAGCACCGCAAGGAAGCCGCTGCCCAGGGAACCAAAGGTGTGTTGTACATAGGCGTGCAATACCGCTGCGCCGTTGGCTGCACCGGCGGCCACTTCATGGCTGCCCGAACCGAGGCGGAACAGGCTGATGTACACCAATGCCAGGCCCAGGCCGGCAATCAGCCCGGCAATGATGGCGTAGCGGGTGATCAACTGTGGCGACTCGACACCCCGGGAGCGGATCGCGTTGACGATCACGATGCCAAACACCAGCGCGCCCAGGGTATCCATGGTCAGGTAACCATTGATAAAGCCCTGGGAGAACGGCGCGGCGACGTATTCCGGCGTGGCGACGCCAATATCGCCCGCAGGCAGGGCAAAGGCCGCGATGCCCAGCACCGCCAGCGCAATGATCTTCAGCGGCGCGAGAAAACGCCCGACGGTATCCAACAGGCGCCCTGGGTACAGGGAGATGAAGAACACCAGCAGGAAGTACACCGAGCTGTAGAGGAACAGGGCCAGCGGGCTTTCGCCGGTTAATGGCGCCAGGCCGACTTCAAACGACACCGTCGCGGTACGCGGGGTGGCGAACAATGGCCCGACTGCCAGGTAGCACGCCGCAGCCAGGATGCCACCGGCGATCTTGCCGATAGGGCTGCTCAATGCATCCATGCCACCGCCGACCTTGGCCAGGGCGATGACCGTGACCACCGGCAGGCCGACGGCAGTGATCAGGAAGCCCAGCGCCGCCATCCAGACATGCGGCCCGGACTGCAAACCAACGATAGGCGGGAAGATGATGTTGCCGGCGCCCACGAACAGGGCAAACGTCATAAAGCCCAGCGCCAGGATATCCTGGCCTTTCAACACTTTCATTTGAGGAAATACCACACTACTGAATCGGAATTTAGAGGGGGATTCCCTATGGATGAGGGAAATACTGCCAGCGCTGATGGGCACCGACTGTTCTAGCGCGCGGCTTCCTTTTGGGACGCGGGCGCATAAAGAGGCGGCCAGAGTACCGAATTTGCCTGACAAACGCACTGTTGCGGGGCGCGCTGTCCGATAAGCGACACGTTGATGTCGCGTTTTCATACTTAACTTGGTAATGCAGTCCACTGTGGGAGCTGGCTTGCCTGCGATGCGGACGGCGCGGTGATCCAGGCAAGCCAAGGTGATGCAATCGCAGGCAAGCCAGCTCCCACAATGGACCGCGTCAATTTCAACAAATGGATATACCCAGAACGCACAAAGGCCACCCGAAGGTGGCCTTTGTGTGGTGAAGCGTCAGTTAAGCGCGAGGCTTACTTGATCGCCCAGCCAGTCAGCTCGGACAAAGCCTTGCCGATGTCTGCCAGCGAACGCACGGTTTTCACGCCTGCGTCTTCCAGGGCAGCAAACTTCTCGTCTGCAGTGCCCTTGCCGCCAGAGATGATTGCGCCAGCATGGCCCATGCGCTTGCCCGCAGGGGCAGTCACACCAGCGATGTAGGAAACAACCGGCTTGGTCACGTGTGCCTTGATGTAGGCAGCCGCTTCTTCTTCAGCCGAACCGCCGATCTCACCGATCATCACGATCGCTTCGGTCTTCGGGTCTTCCTGGAACAGTTTCAGGATGTCGATGAAGTTCGAGCCTGGGATCGGGTCACCGCCGATGCCGACGCAAGTCGACTGACCGAAACCGGCGTCAGTAGTCTGCTTCACAGCTTCGTAGGTCAGGGTGCCGGAACGGGAAACGATACCGACTTTGCCTGGCAAGTGAATGTGACCGGGCATGATGCCGATCTTGCATTCGCCTGGAGTGATCACGCCTGGGCAGTTAGGGCCGATCAGGGTAACACCCAGCTCGTCGCACTTAACTTTAGCGTCCAGCATGTCCAGGGTAGGAATGCCTTCGGTGATGCACACGATCAGCTTGATGCCGCCGAATGCCGCTTCCAGGATGGAATCCTTGCAGAAAGGAGCTGGAACGTAGATCACGCTGGCGGTGGCGCCAGTTTGAGCAACCGCTTCTTTCACGGTGTTGAACACTGGCAGGCCCAGGTGCTCGGTGCCGCCTTTGCCCGGAGTGACGCCACCGACCATCTTGGTGCCGTATTCGAGGGCTTGCTGGGTGTGGAAGCTACCTTGCGAACCGGTAATACCCTGGCAGATAACCTTGGTGTCTTTATTGATCAGGACGCTCATTATTTGCCCTCCGCAGCTTTGACAACTTGTTGAGCAGCGTCGGTCAGGCTGGTAGCAGCGATGATGTTCAAACCGCTTTCTGCCAGTACTTTAGCGCCCAGTTCAGCGTTGTTACCTTCAAGGCGAACAACAACCGGGATTTTCACGCCGACTTCTTTCACTGCACCGATGATGCCTTCGGCAATCATGTCGCAACGAACGATGCCGCCGAAGATGTTGACCAGTACTGCAGCGACGTTGGAGTCGGACAGGATGATCTTGAACGCTTCGGTAACGCGTTCCTTGGTAGCGCCACCACCTACGTCGAGGAAGTTGGCTGGCTTGCCGCCATGCAGGTTGACGATGTCCATGGTACCCATGGCCAGGCCAGCACCGTTGACCATGCAACCGATGTTACCTTCCAGGGCTACGTAGTTCAGCTCGAACTTGGCAGCGTGCGCTTCGCGCGGATCGTCTTGCGACGGATCATGGAAAGTCTTCAGCTTAGGCTGGCGGTACATGGCGTTGGCGTCGATGTTGATCTTGGCATCGAGGCAATGCAGGTCGCCGTCAGCCTTGATCACCAGCGGGTTCACTTCCAGCAGGGCCAGATCGTGATCCTGGAACAGTTTGGCCAGGCCTACGAAGATCTTGGCGAACTGGGCAACTTGCTTGCCTTCCAGACCCAGCTGGAAAGCCAGCTCGCGACCCTGGAATGGCTGAGCGCCAACCAGTGGGTCGATCGTGGCCTTCAGGATTTTTTCTGGGGTTTCGTGAGCGATCTTCTCGATGTCCACGCCACCTTCGGTGGACGCCATGAACACGATGCGACGGCTCGAACGGTCAACGACAGCGCCCAGGTACAACTCTTTAGCGATATCAGTGCACGATTCAACCAGGATCTTGGTGACTGGCTGGCCATTGGCGTCAGTCTGGTAAGTCACCAGACGCTTGCCCAGCCACTGCTGTGCGAAGGCCTTGGCGTCTTCTTTGCTGCGAACCAGCTTAACGCCGCCCGCTTTACCGCGACCACCAGCGTGGACCTGGGCTTTGACAACCCACTCGCTGCCGCCGATTTTGTCGCAAGCTTCTGCTGCTGCTTCCGGGGTGTCTACTGCGTAACCCTTGGAAACTGGCAGGCCGTATTCAGCGAACAGCTGCTTACCCTGATACTCGTGAAGATTCATGCTTTTTACCGTCTTCGTTAGGTACTGCGCATTCGGCGCTACGCTCATTATGAGTGCCGCGCCACCTGTGACTGCTGCTTGCCCAACTTCACCGCCCTAGGACAGGCAAAGCTGCGCAAGACTGCGTCCAGCGGATATTCCGCGGTGAGTCTTGCGCACAAGGCTCACGACGGGCAACCGCCGTGGTTTCTTATTATCTTGCTTAGCGCTTCTTCTTGTTGGCAATGTGGATGGCATGGCCATTCACTGCCAACGCGGCTTCGTGCAGCGCTTCAGACAGGGTCGGATGGGAGAAGACCATCATGCCGATGTCTTCGGCGCTGGTGCCGAATTCCATACCGATAGCGCCCTGCTGAACCAGCTCTGCTGCGCCTGGGCCAATCACATGCACACCCAGTACGCGGTCGGTCTTGGCATCAGCGATGACTTTGACAAAACCGCCAGTGTCGTTCGCTGCCATGGCACGGCCAGAAGCGGCAAACGGGAAGGTGCCGACGTTAACGTCAACGCCTTCAGCTTTCAACTGCTGTTCGTTCTTACCAACCCATGCAATTTCTGGGTGGGTGTAGATAACCGAAGGGATCAGGTCGTAGTTCATCTGGGTCTTGTGACCCTTGATGCGCTCAACCACCATGATGCCTTCTTCGGACGCCTTGTGCGCCAGCATCATGCCGCGAACCACGTCACCAATGGCGTAGACACCAGGCACGGTGGTGGCGCAGTGATCGTCAACATGGACAAAGCCACGCTCGTCGATGGTCACGCCGCTGTCAGCTGCCAGCAGATCAGTGGTCACTGGACGGCGACCAACGGCAACGATCAGTTTGTCGAAGGTGATGGTCTGTTCGCCATCCTTGTCGGTGTAGGTCACGACCACTTCTTCGCCGTTGACTTTAGAACCGGTCACACGGGCGCCCAGCTTGATATCCAGACCTTGCTTGGTCAGGGTTTTCAGCGCTTCTTTGGACACGGCGGTGTCGGCAGCCAGCAGGAACGTGTCCAGGGCTTCCAGTACGGTCACTTGCGAACCCAGGCGGGACCAGACCGAACCCAGTTCCAGGCCGATCACGCCAGCGCCGATCACGCCCAGGCGTTTGGGTACCGATTGGAATTCCAGGGCGCCGGTCGAATCAACGATCACGTTCTGGTCGACTGGAGCCGGTGGAATGTCGATTGGACGCGAACCTGGCGCCAGGATCACGTTCTCGGCTTCGATGATTTCGGTCGAACCGTCTGGCTTGGTGATTTCAACTTTCTTGCCGGCCAGCAGTTTGCCGTGACCTTGCAGGGAAGTGACGCCATTGGCCTTGAACAGGGTAGCCACGCCAGAGGTCAGGCCTTTGACGATGTTGGCCTTGCGGCCGACCATGGCTGGCACATCCATGGTCACGCCAGCGTGGTTGATGCCGTGGATGGCAAAACCGTCCTGGGCTTCGTGGAATTTCCAGGAGCTGTCCAGCAGCGCCTTGGAAGGAATGCAACCGACGTTCAGGCAGGTACCGCCCAGGGCCAGTTTGCCTTCCTTGTCGGTGTATTTTTCGATGCAAGCAGTCGAGAGGCCCAGTTGAGCGGCCTTGATGGCGGCCACGTAGCCACCAGGGCCCGCACCGATCACTACAACGTCAAATTTCTGTGTCATGAAAATAGATCCTCTATTTGCGACAAGCTTTTAGCTCCAAGCTGCAAGCCAAGCTGATTTTTCCTACAGCTTGTAGCCCGCAACTTGAAGCTGCTTCTATCAGATATCCAGGAGCAGGCGAGCCGGGTCTTCCAGCAGATTCTTGATGGTCACCAGGAACGTAACGGCTTCTTTACCGTCGATCAGGCGGTGATCGTAGGACAGTGCCAGGTACATCATCGGACGGATCACGACCTGGCCGTTGATGGCCATCGGACGCTGGATGATGTTGTGCATGCCCAGGATCGCGGCCTGTGGCGGGTTGACGATCGGGGTCGACATCATCGAACCGAAGGTACCACCGTTGGTGATGGTGAAGGTACCACCGGTCATCTCGTCGATGGTCAGCTTGCCGTCACGGGCTTTCTTGCCGAAGCCGGCGATGCCGCCTTCGATTTCAGCCAGGCTCATCAGCTCGGCGTTACGCAGGACCGGCACCACCAGGCCACGGTCGCTGGACACGGCAACACCGATGTCAGCGTAGCCGTGGTAAACGATGTCGCTGCCGTCGATGGAAGCGTTGACTGCCGGGAAGCGTTTCAGCGCTTCGGTGGCCGCTTTCACGAAGAACGACATGAAGCCCAGGCGCACGCCGTTGTGGGACTTCTCGAACAGGTCCTTGTACTTCGAGCGCAGGGCCATGACTTCAGTCATGTCTACTTCGTTGAACGTGGTCAGCATGGCCATGTTCGACTGTGCTTCAACCAGGCGCTTGGCCACGGTGGCGCGCACGCGGGTCATCGGCACGCGCTTCTCGGTGCGGTCGCCAGCGGCGAATACAGGCGCAGCGGCCGCCGGGGCAGCAGCCTTGGCAGGCGCGGCAGCCGGCGCGTTTTTCTTGGCTTCAATAGCGGCAACCACGTCTTCCTTGGTCACGCGGCCGTCTTTGCCGGTGCCCTTGATGGAAGCCAGGTTGATGCCGTTTTCCTCGGCCAACTGACGCGCAGCCGGGGCAGCGATCGGGTCTTGTGCATCAGCCGCCGGAGTGGCAACCGGAGCCGAAGCAGCAGGGGCCGCTGGAGCTGGGGCCGGAGCGGCAGCACCGCCCTCAACGATGGTGCCCAGGACTTCGTCGGACAGGACAGTATCGCCTTCGTTCTTGATGATTTCGCCCACTACGCCGTCAGCGGTGGCCAGCACTTCCAGAACGACTTTGTCGGTTTCGATGTCGACGATCAGTTCGTCACGCTTGACGGCCTCGCCTGGTTTCTTGTGCCAGGTGGCAACGGTGCCATCAGCAACCGATTCCGGGAATGTCGGGGTTTTGATTTCGATAGCCATTATCTGCGGTCCTTAAAATTCGGTTTCAGTCAGCGCGAATACGTTAAACAGTGAACGCATCTTGCAGCAGTTTTTCCTGCTGCTCGGCGTGCATCGACGCATAACCACATGCAGGTGCAGCAGAAGCATCACGACCGGCGTACTCCAGGCCCAGGGCCTTGTTGTGGTTGCCGATGCTGCGACGCAGGTGATGCTGGCTGCTGTACCACGCGCCCTGGTTCATCGGTTCTTCCTGACACCACACCACATGGGTGAGGTTGGTGTAAGGCGCAATGGCCTCCATCAGGTCGTCTTCCGGGAACGGGTAAAGCTGCTCGATACGCACGATGGCGATGTCTTCGCGGCCTTCGGCACGACGTTTTTCCAGCAAGTCGTAGTAAACCTTGCCGCTGCACAGGATCAGGCGAGTGACCTTGGCGGCGTCCAGGGTGTCGATTTCCGAAATAACGGTCTGGAACGAACCGTCGGCCAGGTCTTCCAGGGTCGAGATGGCCAATTTGTGACGCAACAGCGATTTCGGAGTCAGCACGACCAGCGGCTTGCGCAGCGGGCGGATCACCTGGCGACGCAGCAAGTGGTAGATCTGGGCCGGGGTAGTCGGCACGCACACTTGGATATTGTGCTCGGCGCACAATTGCAGGTAACGCTC
The DNA here is from genome assembly GCF_001983165.1 of Pseudomonas gessardii. Lineage (GTDB taxonomy): Bacteria > Pseudomonadota > Gammaproteobacteria > Pseudomonadales > Pseudomonadaceae > Aquipseudomonas > Aquipseudomonas gessardii. The sequence goes on from NZ_MNPU01000029.1 coordinate 8,620, forward strand.
CAGACGGGCCGAGGAGTGCTCCGGCCCCTGACCTTCATAACCGTGTGGCAGCAACATGGTCAGACCGCACAGACGGCCCCACTTGTGCTCGCCGCTGGTGATGAACTGGTCGATCACCACCTGGGCACCGTTGGCGAAGTCGCCGAACTGGGCTTCCCAGATCACCAGCGCGTTTGGCGTGGTGGTCGAGTAACCGTATTCAAACGCCAGTACGGCTTCCTCGGACAGGAACGAATCGTACAGGTCGAAACGCGGCTGGCCTTCGTACAGGTGTTGCAGCGGTACGTAGGTGCTGGCGTCTTTCTGGTTGTGCAAGACCGCGTGACGGTGCGAGAACGTACCACGGCCGATGTCCTGGCCGGTCATGCGGATCGGGTGACCTTCAAACGCCAGGGTCGCGTATGCCATGGTTTCGGCATAACCCCAGTTGATCGGCAGGCCGCCGGCCTGCATCTTCTGACGGTCTTCGTAGATCTTCGCAACCTGGCGCTGGACCACGAAGCCATCCGGGATTTCCAGCAGTTTGGCGGACAGTTCCTGCAGGGTCTTCAGATCGAACGAGGTGTCGTGACGTGCAGTCCAGGCATGGCCCAGGTATGGACGCCAGTCCACGAACAGCTCTTTGTTCGGCTCTTTGACCAGGCTTTTTACTACATGCAGACCGTTGTCCAGGGCGTTGCGGTATTCATCGATCTTCGCCTGAACACGCGCTTCGTCCAGCACGCCGGCCTTGGTCAGGCTTTCGGCGTACAGCTCACGGGTGGTGCGCTGCTTGCTGATCTGCTGGTACATCAACGGCTGGGTGCCGCTAGGCTCATCCGCTTCGTTGTGACCGCGACGGCGGTAGCAGACCAGGTCAATCACCACATCGCGCTTGAACTGCATGCGGTAGTCAATGGCCAGCTGGGTCACGAACAATACGGCTTCCGGATCATCCCCATTCACATGGAGGATCGGCGCCTGGATCATCTTGGCAACGTCGGTCGCGTACTCGGTAGAGCGTGCGTCCAGCGGGTTGCTGATGGTGAAACCCACCTGGTTGTTGATGACGATGTGGACGGTACCGCCGGTCTTGAAGCCGCGGGTCTGCGACATCTGGAACGTTTCCAGGACCACGCCTTGACCGGCGAATGCCGCGTCACCGTGGATGGAAATCGGCAGTACCTTCTCACCGGTGGCGTCGTTACGACGATCCTGGCGAGCACGTACCGACCCCTCGACCACTGGAGAAACAATTTCCAGGTGGGATGGGTTGAATGCCATGGCCAGGTGGACTTCGCCGCCGGTGGTCATCACGTTGGACGAGAAGCCCTGGTGGTATTTAACGTCACCGGAACCCAACTCGACCTTCTTCTTGCCCTCGAACTCGTCGAACAGTTCACGTGGGTTCTTGCCGAAGGTGTTGACCAACACGTTCAGACGACCACGGTGAGCCATGCCGATCACGACTTCCTTGGTGCCGTAGGAACCGGAACGCTGGATCAACTCGTCGAGCATCGGAATCAGGCTCTCGCCGCCTTCCAGGCCGAAACGCTTGGTGCCCGGGTATTTGGTGCCCAGATATTTTTCGAGGCCCTCGGCAGCGGTCACGCGCTCAAGCAGGTGGCCACGCACATCGGCGGACAGCACCGGACGGCCACGCACGCCTTCCAGGCGATGCTGGAACCAGTGGCGCTGCTCGGAATCGGTGATATGCGTGAACTCAGCGCCAATGGTGCGGCAATATGTCTGCTGCAACGCTTCGTGAATTTCGCGTAGGCTCGCTTCCTCTTTGCCGATGAACAGGTCGCCGGCACGGAAGGTCGTATCAAGATCGGCATTGGTCAAGCCGTAGTGATTGATCGACAGGTCTGCAGGTGCAGAGCGCTGCCACAGCCCCAGCGGATCAAGCTGGGCTGCCTGGTGGCCACGCATACGGTAGGCCTGGATCAGTCGCAGTACTTCAACTTGCTTCTTCTCATGCTCACTGCTCACGCTCCCGGCGGAAACCGGTTGGGCGCGGCGCTGGTTCTTTGCCAGCAGCACGAAATGATCGCGAATTGCAGCATGCGATACATCGGTTGCAGCGTTGCCATCTGAAGGCAACTTCTGAAAATAGGTGCGCCATTCTTCTGGCACAGCGTTAGGGTCGTGCAGGTAGAGCTCATAGAGCTCTTCCACATAGGCAGCATTACCACCGTCTAAGGTGCTGCTGTTCCACATGCGCTGCATCACGCTTTCTTGCATGCTTGGTCACCCTCAATTTGGGGACACCACCGGCGAAAACACCGAGTTTGCTTGCAAAAGGCCAAGTGCAGCGACCAAAACAAGCCACTTAGGATCACGCTGATAGTTCGGGTACCAACCCGAATGCCCCTGCTTGTCTCATTTCTTCAAAATAAGAGCTGCGGCTTTGTAAGTCGCTGCTCAAGTTAAAACTACGGCGCCGGTTGAAGCCTGCGCCGTAGCATTTACGGGCACAACGGTCCTGCTTTTACTACAACGTCTTACACGCCGCTTTGCAGCAGCATGTTACGGATATGACCAATGGCCTTAGTCGGGTTCAGGCCTTTGGGACATACGTTGACGCAGTTCATGATCCCGCGGCAGCGGAATACGCTGAACGGGTCATCCAGTGAGGCCAGACGCTCGGACGTCTTGGTGTCACGGCTGTCTGCCAGGAAGCGATAGGCTTGCAGCAGTGCAGCCGGCCCCAGGAACTTGTCCGGGTTCCACCAGAAGGACGGGCAAGAGGTCGAGCAGCAAGCGCACAGGATGCACTCGTACAGACCGTCGAGCTTCTCGCGCTCTTCCGGGGACTGCAGACGTTCGATGGCCGGAGCCGGCGTGTCGTTCTGCAGGAATGGCTTAACCTTCTCGTATTGCTTGTAGAAGATGCTCATATCGACGACCAGGTCACGGATAACCGGCAAACCTGGCAGCGGACGGACAACGAGCTTGCCCTTCTTGACCACGGCCGACAGCGGCGTAACGCAAGCCAGGCCGTTTTTGCCGTTGATGTTCATGCCGTCGGAGCCGCAGACGCCTTCACGGCAAGAGCGACGATAGGAGAAACCCTCGTCCTGCTCTTTGATCAGGGCCAGCACATCCAGCACCATCAGGTCTTTACCACCGGTATCGACCTCAAATTCCTGCATGAACGGCGCGGCGTCCTGATCAGGGTTGTAGCGATAAACACTGACTTTCAACATGGCAGCCACCCTTAGTAAGTCCGAATCTTCGGTTCAAACGTCGGAACCGTCTTCGGCGAGAAGTTCACGGCACGCTTGGTTACGCGCTTGTCACCCGGGAAGTACAGGGTGTGGCACAACCAGTTTTCGTCATCGCGATCTTCAAAGTCTTCACGAGCGTGAGCGCCACGGGATTCCTTACGAACCTCGGCGGCAATCGCCGTCGCTTCAGCCACTTCCAGCAGGTTTTGCAGCTCAAGGGCTTCGATACGAGCGGTGTTGAACGCCTGGCTCTTATCGTTGATCTTGACGTTGGCAATCCGCTTGCGCAGGTCGGCCAGCTGGGCAATGCCCTTCTGCATGTATTCGCCAGTACGGAATACACCGAAGTAGTTCTGCATGCAGCTTTGCAGCTCGCGACGCAGGGTTGCCACGTCTTCGCCATCCGTGCGCTCGTTCAGCGCGTTCAGGCGAGCCAGGGCCGCCTCGATGTTGGCGTCGGTGGCATCATCGTATTCGATACCGTCGGTCAGCGCCTTTTCCAGGTGCAGGCCGGCAGCGCGGCCAAATACCACCAGGTCGAGCAGCGAGTTGCCGCCCAGGCGGTTGGCACCGTGAACCGATACGCAAGCCACTTCGCCCACGGCGAACAGACCATGAATGATCTCGTCCACGCCTTCGGCGTTCTGGGTGATCGCCTGGCCATGAATGTTGGTCGGCACGCCGCCCATCATATAGTGGCAAGTTGGAACTACTGGAACCGGAGCAACCACCGGGTCAACGTGGGCGAAAGTCTTGGACAGCTCGCAAATACCTGGCAGGCGGCTGTGCAGCACTTCCTCGCCCAGGTGATCGAGTTTCAACATCACGTGGTCGCCGTTCGGGCCGCAACCGTTGCCGGCGATGATTTCTTTCACCATCGAACGGGCAACCACGTCACGACCGGCAAGGTCCTTGGCGTTCGGAGCATAACGCTCCATGAAACGCTCGCCGTGCTTGTTGATCAGGTAACCGCCTTCACCACGGCAACCTTCTGTAACCAGTACACCGGCGCCGGCGATGCCGGTTGGGTGGAACTGCCACATTTCGATGTCTTGTACCGGCACGCCTGCACGCAGGGCCATGCCAACGCCGTCACCGGTGTTGATCAGGGCGTTGGTGGTCGACGCGTAGATACGACCTGCACCGCCCGTCGCCAGCACGGTAGCCTTGGCGCGAATGTAGGTGGTTTCACCGGTTTCGATGCAAATAGCGATCACGCCGACGAATGCGCCGTCCTGGTTTTTTACCAGGTCAACAGCGTAGTACTCGTTCAGGAACGTGGTGCCGGCTTTCAGGTTGCCCTGATACAGGGTGTGCAGCAGGGCGTGACCGGTACGGTCGGATGCCGCGCAGGTACGAGCAGCCTGGCCGCCTTTACCGTAGTCCTTGGACTGGCCGCCGAATGGACGCTGGTAGATACGCCCCTGTTCGGTGCGGGAGAACGGCAGACCCATGTGGTCCAGCTCGAACACCGCAGCCGGGCCTTCCTGACACATGTATTCGATAGCGTCCTGGTCACCGATATAGTCGGAACCCTTGACGGTATCGTACATGTGCCAGCGCCAGTCATCGTTCGGGTCGGCAGACGCGATGGCGCAGGTGATGCCGCCCTGGGCCGAGACGGTGTGGGAACGGGTCGGGAACACCTTGGTGATCACGGCTGTCTTGTGACCGCCCTGGGCCAGCTGCAGCGCAGCGCGCATGCCGGCACCGCCGCCACCAATAATGATGGCGTCAAAAGAAATCGTTGGAATGTTAGCCATGAATCAGATACCCCAGAGAATCTGCACACCCCAGACGAAGTAAGCGAACATCGCGACGCCGCATACTGCCTGGAAAAGGAAACGTACTGCAGTCGCGGACTTGCCCAGCGCCATCGGCGTCAGGTAGTCGGTCGCGATGGTCCACATGCCGACCCAGGCGTGAGCGCCCAGGGCCACAAGGGCGAGCAGACTGAAGATACGCATCCCGTTGTGGGAGAACAGACCGTGCCATTGGGCGTAGCCAATGCCAGGGTTTGCAACGAGGTACCCGATCAGGAAAATGAAATAAGCCGCGAGAACGACCGCAGACACTCGCTGTGCCATCCAGTCATAGAGGCCCGAACGCGATAGGTTCGTAACGCTGGTTACCATATCCAAACTCCTGCCAGAACGATCAGCACCACGGAAATGGCGATGATGATTTTCGAGCCCAGGCGGCCGCCTTCCAGCGTCTCACCGATGCCCATGTCCATGATCAAGTGGCGCACACCGGCTACCAGGTGATACAGCAGAGCGGACAGGAGGCCCCATGCTACGAACTTGGCCAGTGGGCTGGTCAAGCATGCCTTCACCTCGGCGTATCCTTCCTCGGAACCCAGGGATTTGCTCAATGCATAAAGCATGATGCCCAGGCCCAGGAACAGGATGATGCCGGAAACACGGTGCAGGAACGACGTAACGCCGGTGATGGGGAGTTTGATGGTCCTTAGGTCTAGGTTTACAGGTCGTTGGCTATTCACGGCTTTTTTTCACACTGAAGAGCCCCTAACAATCAGGGCAAAGTTGTTGGGGAGTGCACTGGTCAGGTAAGCACCACCCAGGGAGTGCGACCCCCAATGAAAGCAAGCCCAAAAGCCCTTGGCGGTCGGTGGCCGAGTATAGACAGTTAGGCTACTAATGACAACGCGCACTCCTCACCCTAATAGCTGATTGCGCTGACGGGATAAAAGGCGTAAACGGCAGGCAATTTCGAGGAAAAAGTACGGTTAAAGCCTTCTGGAGCAAGACTTTAGGCAAATTGACATTCGGATTTATATCAATATAGTGGTGCGGGCCCTGCGTGGGGGGTCTGTCTGATGATTTGAAGCATAAATAGGAGGCCACATGGCTGACAAAAAAGCGCAGTTGATCATCGAGGGCGCAGCCCCCGTCGAGCTGCCCATTTTAACCGGCACCGTTGGTCCCGATGTTATCGACGTACGGGGCCTGACGGCCACGGGCCGTTTTACTTTCGACCCAGGTTTCATGTCGACCGCCTCTTGCGAGTCGAAGATTACCTATATCGACGGCGATAATGGCATTTTGCTACATCGCGGCTACCCGATCGAACAACTGGCCGAGAAATCGGACTACCTGGAAACCTGCTACCTGCTGCTAAATGGCGAATTGCCAACAGCCGAGCAAAAAGCCCAGTTTGTCAGCACTGTGAAGAACCACACCATGGTTCACGAGCAGTTGAAGACCTTCTTCAACGGCTTCCGTCGCGACGCCCACCCGATGGCCGTCATGTGCGGCGTCGTCGGCGCCCTGTCGGCCTTCTATCACGACTCCCTGGACATCAATAACCCGCAGCATCGTGAAATCTCCGCGATCCGCCTGGTTGCCAAGATGCCCACCCTGGCCGCCATGGTTTACAAGTACTCCATGGGCCAACCCATGATGTACCCGCGCAACGACCTGACGTACGCGGAAAACTTCCTGCACATGATGTTCAACACCCCGTGCGAGATCAAACCGATCAGCCCGGTGCTGGCCAAGGCCATGGATCGGATCTTCATCCTCCATGCCGACCACGAACAGAACGCCTCGACGTCCACCGTGCGCCTGGCAGGCTCCTCGGGCGCCAATCCGTTCGCCTGTATCGCCGCCGGCATCGCCGCACTGTGGGGCCCTGCCCACGGCGGTGCGAACGAAGCCGTCTTGACCATGCTCGATGAAATCGGCGATGTGTCCAACATCGACAAGTTCATCGCCAAGGCCAAGGACAAGAACGATCCGTTCAAGCTGATGGGCTTCGGTCACCGGGTCTACAAGAACCGCGACCCACGCGCCACCGTGATGAAGCAGACCTGCGACGAAGTGTTGAAGGAACTGGGGATCAACAACGATCCGCAACTCGAACTGGCCATGCGCCTGGAAGAGATCGCGCTGACCGACCCGTACTTCATCGAACGCTCGCTGTACCCGAACGTCGACTTCTACTCGGGGATCATCCTCAAGGCGATCGGCATTCCAACCAGCATGTTCACCGTGATCTTCGCCCTGGCGCGGACCGTGGGCTGGATCTCCCACTGGAAGGAAATGCTCTCCAGCCCGTACAAGATTGGCCGCCCGCGCCAGCTGTACACCGGCTACGAGTCGCGTGACATTACCAAGCTGGAAGACCGCAAGTAAGCAGTCAAGCGCTTAGTTGCACCGAATACGGCCTCCTCTGGAGGCCGTAGTTGTTTGTGCCGACTGAGGACGCGGAGCGTCCGAGGCTGCATTCCCACGCGGAGCGTGGGAACGATCAACCTTAGTGATTGACCGCCCCACTCGCCCCCAGGCCAGTCTGCGAACGCACAAACTGCGGGAGGTACAACGCCCGCGCCTTCACCGCCGACTGATCGCTCCCACGCTCCGCGTGGTAACGCCTCCCGTGACGCTCCGCGTCACCTGGCTGAGGGACGCGGAGCGTCCGGGGCTGCATTCCCACGCGGAGCGTGGGAACGATCAACCTTAGTGGTTAACCGCCCCGCTCGCCCCCAGGCCAGTCTGCGAACGCACAAACTGCGGGAAGTACAACGCACGCTCCTTCACCGCCGACTGATCGTTCCCACGCTCCGCGTGGTAACGCCTCCCGTGACGCTCCGCGTCACCTGGCTGAGGGACGCGGAGCGTCCAAGGCTGCATTCCCACGCGGAGCGTGGGAACGATCAAAAAAAATGCCCCGGCCTTTGGACCGGGGCATTTCTTATTGAGCGACAAGCTTAGTGGTTAACCGCCCCGCTCGCCCCCAGGCCAGTCTGCGAACGCACAAACTGCGGGAAGTACAACGCACGCTCCTTCACCGCCGCCGCCGATTTGTCGGTGATGGAGAAGAACCAGATACCCACGAACGCAATGATCATCGAGAACAGCGCCGGGTATTCGTACGGGAAGATCGCTTTTTCATGGTGCAGGATCGAGACCCAGATGGTCGGGCCAAGGACCATCAGGCCCACGGCACTGACCAGGCCCAGCCAGCCGCCAATCATCGCGCCACGGGTGGTGAGGTTTTTCCAGTACATGGAAAGCAGCAGCACCGGGAAGTTACAGCTGGCGGCAATGGAGAACGCCAGGCCGACCATAAACGCAATGTTCTGGCTTTCAAACAGGATACCCAAGCCAATCGCCAGGACTGCCAGGGCGATGGTGGTGATCTTCGATACGCGAATCTCATCCTTCTCGTTGGCCTTGCCTTTCTTGATCACGCTGGCATACAGGTCATGGGACACCGCCGAAGCACCCGCCAGGGTCAAGCCGGCAACCACTGCCAGGATGGTGGCAAACGCCACGGCCGAGATGAAGCCCAGGAAGATACTGCCGCCCACCGCGTTGGCCAGGTGCACCGCCGCCATGTTGTTACCGCCCAACAGAGCACCTGCCGCATCCTTGAACGCCGGGTTGGTGCTGACCAGCAGAATCGCGCCGAAGCCGATGATAAAGGTCAGGATATAGAAGTAGCCGATAAAGCCTGTGGCATACAGCACGCTCTTGCGGGCTTCTTTCGCGTCACTCACGGTGAAGAAGCGCATCAGGATGTGTGGCAGGCCAGCGGTACCGAACATCAGGGCCAGGCCGAGAGAGAACGCCGAGATCGGGTCTTTCACCAGGCCGCCGGGGCTCATGATCGCCTCACCTTTAGGGTGAACCTTGATCGCCTCGGAGAACAGCACGTTGAAGTCGAAGTTGACGTGCTTCATCACCATCAGTGCCATGAACGAAGCACCGGACAGCAGCAGCACGGCTTTGATGATCTGTACCCAGGTGGTCGCCAGCATGCCGCCGAACAACACATAGAGGCACATCAGGATCCCCACCAGGATCACCGCCACATGGTAATCAAGGCCGAACAGCAGCTGGATCAGCTTGCCTGCGCCGACCATCTGCGCGATCAGGTAGAACGCCACCACCACCAGCGAACCACAGGCCGACAGGCTGCGGATCTGGGTTTGCCCGAGGCGATAGGACGCCACGTCGGCAAAGGTGTATTTGCCCAGGTTACGCAGGCGCTCGGCGATCAGGAACAGAATGATCGGCCAGCCCACCAGGAAGCCGATCGAGTAGATCAGGCCGTCGTAGCCGGAGGTGAACACCAGCGCGGAAATCCCCAGGAAGGACGCCGCCGACATGTAGTCGCCAGCAATCGCCAGGCCGTTCTGGAAACCGGTGATCTTGCCGCCAGCGGCATAGTAGTCGGCCGCCGAGTTGTTACGCTTGGACGCCCAGTAGGTAATGCACAAGGTTGCACCGACGAAGGCGACAAACATCACGATCGCCGCGATGTTCAACGGTTGCTTGTGCACTTCACCGGTCAATGCGTCCGCCGCCCAAACGGCAGGTGCAAAAAGCGAAGCGCCGAATACAGCCAATAGACGACGGATCATTGCGCAGCCTCCTTGAGAATCGCATTGTTCAGGTCGTCGAATTCGCCATTGGCGCGTCGCACGTAGATGCCTGTGAGCACAAAGGCCGAGACAATCAGCCCGATCCCGATCGGGATTCCCCAGGTGATGGATGATTCAGGGCTGATCTTGGCCCCCAGGACTTGGGGCCCATAGGCGATCAACAGGATGAATCCAGAGTACAGCCCAAGCATGATCGCCGAGAGAATCCAGGCGAACCTTTCCCTTTTTTTCACCAGCTCCTTGAAGCGCGGGCTGTTTTGAATCGAGAGGTAAATGCTGTCGTTCATTGTTTTTATCCTCGCAGCACAGCTTTTTTATTATTGGAACATATCCACTGTATGCGGCTGCGGGAGAGGTTCCAGACGACCTTAGTCTTAGAACCGGTGTAGCGAGGGTTTACGGCGCGACAGAAACAATTGTAGGCACAGGCTTATGTGGGAGCGGGCTTGCCCGCGATGGCAGCGTATCAGTCACCGAATGTATCGGCTGAAAAATCGCCATCGCGGGCAAGCCCGCTCCCACACAAAGCCCGTTCCTACAGTTTTTTGGGGGAGTTATGGAGCAGTCCACTCAGCCACACGCTCAGGGTGCTTGGCCACCCAATCCTTGGCCGCCACATCAGGCTTGGCGCCTTCCTGGATGGCCAGCATCACTGCGCCGATTTCATCCTTGGAGGCCCACTGGAATTTCTTCAGGAACGCCGCCACTTCCGGGGCTTTCTTTTCCAGGCCCTTGCTGCCAATGCTGTTGACGGTCTCGGCGGCGCCATAAATGCCCTTGGGGTCTTCAAGGAAACGCAGTTTCCATTTGGCGAACATCCAGTGTGGCACCCAGCCAGTCACCGCGATGGAGTCCTGCTTGTCTTCGGCACGGGTCAATTCCGCGATCATCGCCGCCCCGGAGCTGGCTTGCAGCTTGTAGTCCAGGCCATATTGCTTGATGACTTCGTCCGTCTTGAGCATCACGCCTGAACCGGCATCGATGCCCACGATCTTGTTCTTGAAGGTGGTATCGGTCTTCAAGTCCTCGATGGACTTGGCCTTGACGTACTCCGGCACGATCAAGCCGATCTTCGCCTCCTTGAAGTTGGGGCCGTAGTCGACCACCTTGTCCTTGTTCTTGGTCCAATACTCGCCATGGGTCGCTGGCAGCCAGGCCGAGAGCATGGCGTCGAGCTTGCCGGTGGCCACGCCCTGCCACATGATCCCGGTGGCGACCGCCTGCAGTTTCACCTCATAACCGAGCTTTTGCCTGATCACTTCGGCGGCCACATGGGTGGTGGCGACGCTGTCCGACCAACCGTCCACATAGCCGATGCTCAGGGTCTTGCTGTCGGCGCTGGCCAGTGTGGCGCTCATCGCAACTACCAAGGTGGCAGCTGCGCCCAAAAGTCGTCGCATCTTCATAGTGCATCCCCGAAAGTGCTGCGCCCGACGGATGCCGAGCGACGTCAACCTGTTGCTCTGTGGTGCCATTGGATCATCAACCTGCCGCCCCTGCGGACCTGCTCTGGCTACGACCTCGGTTGAGCAAGAAACGACATCACAAAGCCAGCAAGCCGTTTCATCGGAAAAACCGTAAAAATTCCGCCCGGACTTTGCATGTCAAAATTATGCGGTCGCCCTGAAAACCGGCAAATACAGGTAAGATGCGCGGCTTTGCTCCCTGACGGCGTGACCATGACCACGACTGCCCGCTTCCCCTTCCTGCCTTATATATTCGCCCTGTTGCTCGGCCTGTTTGCGCTCGGTGGCTACTGGTACGGCCTCGGCCAACCGGTGCTGCTGCCGGATGTGGCCAGCGCCAGCCACAAGCTGCAATGCGCGTCCTACACGCCCTTCGACAAGGACCAATCGCCGTTCGACCAGCCGTTCAAACTGCGCCCCGCGCGCATGGACGCCGACCTGGCCCTGCTGGCCACACGCTTTGAGTGCATCCGCACCTATTCCCAGGCCGGCCTTGAGGTCTTGCCCGAGCTGGCGCGCAAACACGGCCTGAAGTTGATGATCGGTGCCTGGGTCAACAGCAACCCGGTGGACACCGCCAAGGAAGTCGACCTGCTGATCGCCTCGGCCAATGCCAACCCCGACGTGGTCACATCGGTGATCGTCGGCAATGAAGCCCTGCTGCGCAAGGAAATCACCGCCACGCAGTTGGTGAAGTTGATCGAAAAGGTCAAAAGCCAGATCCAGCAGCCGGTCACCTATGCCGATGTCTGGGAGTTCTGGCTGCAACACCCGGAAATGGCCCCGGCGGTGGATTTCCTGACCATTCACTTATTGCCCTACTGGGAAGATGACCCGGCGGGGATCGACCAGGCCCTGCGCCATGTCGGCGATATCCGCCAGACCTTCGGCAATCGTTTTGCCCCCAAGGACGTGATGATTGGCGAAACCGGCTGGCCCAGCGAGGGTCGCCAGCGGGAAACCGCCGTGCCGAGCCGGGTCAACGAAGCCAAGTTCATTCGCGGCTTCGTCGCCATGGCCGAGGCCAACGGCTGGCACTACAACCTGATCGAAGCCTTTGACCAACCCTGGAAACGCGCCAGCGAAGGCGCGGTCGGCGGCTACTGGGGGCTGTTCGATGCCGATCGCCAGGACAAGGGCATCCTGGCCGGCCCGGTCACCAACGTGCCGTACTGGCCAGTATGGCTGGGCGTTGGCGGGCTGATCCTGCTGGGCACCCTGGTGCTCGGCGGGCGTGTGCGCAGCACCCGCGCCGCGTTATTGCTGCCGCTGTTGAGCGCAGTGGCGGCGGGCTCGATTGGCAGTTGGGCCGAATTGACCCGGGTGACGGCACGCTTTACCGATGAATGGATCTGGGCCGGGCTACTGCTGGCCCTGAACCTGCTGGTGCTGGCCCATGGGGCCTTGGCCTTGAGCGCTCGCCAGGGTTGGCGCGCCCGGGCCTTCGCCTGGCTGGAGCAGCGGGCCGGCTGGCTGATTGCAATGGCCGGGTTCGCTGCGGCGGTGATGATGCTGGCGCTGGTGTTCGACCCACGCTACCGCAGCTTCCCCAGCGCCGCCCTGCTGCTGCCGGCGCTGGTCTACCTGCTGCGCCCGGTCAGCGGGCCACGGCGGGAAATCGCCCTGCTGACCTTCATCATTGGCGCCAGCATTGCACCGCAGCTGTACCAGGAAGGCTTGATGAACCAGCAGGCGCTGGGTTGGGCGCTGGTCAGTGTGTTGATAGTTGCAGCCTTGTGGCGTTGCCTGCGGGTGCGCAAGGCTTGAGATTGCTATCGCGGGCAAGCCCACTCCCACATTTTGATCTGTGAATACATTCAAATGTGGGAGCAGGCTTGCCTGCGATTGGCCCTATCAGACAGTCCGAGGCGCCCTGACCAACCGCAACCCGGCAATCACCAGCGCAAACACCGCAAAATTGGTGTTGTACAACGCCAATGCCGGGATCCCGAACGCCAACCCCAGCACCGCCAAGCCCCAACCGGCACGGCCTGGTACAAAAAACGCCAGGACCGACGTGGCCAACGCGGCCCAGCCCAACACCCGAAAGTGAATCATCAGGCCCAGGTTGGCCCGCAACTGGCACTCCCAGCGGCTGGCATCGCCAGCGCAGAGGCCCACCCACTGTCCATCCTCCATAAACCCATAACGGGCGCCATAACTGGCGGCCAGCCATAACGGCAAGGCCAACAGCAGCAGGATCAGCGGCAAACGAGGGAACATACGGGCACTCCGATAGGCGAAAACGGCGCCCAGCTTAATCTCCCCGGGGCCATTGGCAAGGGTTGCACACAGATAACTATTCATCAAAGCGTGCCAAAGTGTATCGTCTGCCTACTATTACCTCGATTCCTACGTTTTTTTCCGATATTTAGTGCCGATGGCTGGCACTTCGGCGATAACGCGGTGGTCATAGCCTGCGAACTTCATTAAGCACGTTTCCTCTTAGGGATTTAGTCATGCTCCGTTCCTTGCGCTGTGCTGCCCTGTTGGGTAGCCTTTTTTTGAGTGCGTCAGCACTGGCGGTTGATGTCGACCCGGCCAGCTATGGCTACCCTTTGACCAACCCGTTTGAAGCGACCATCGCCACGACGCCCCCGGATCTGCGGCCGGATTTGCCATCCATCGATGACATCAACCAGTCCGACTACAGCCTGACCATGCGCCCGGAGCGTGAGTTCAGCCTGCCCGCCAACTTCTGGCCGGTGAAGAAGCTCACCTACCGCATTGCCAAACAAGACCGCGCCGCACCGCTGATCTTCCTGATCTCCGGCACCGGTGCGCGCTTTGACAGCACCCTCAACGAATACCTGAAAAAGCTGTACTACAAGGCCGGCTACCATGTCGTCCAATTGTCGTCGCCCACCAGCTACGACTTCATCAGCGCCGCCTCGCGCTTCGCCACACCCGGCATCACCCAGGAAGACGCCGAGGACATGTACCGCGTGATGCAGGCCGTACGTGCGCAAAACGCCACGTTGCCGGTCACCGACTTCTACCTCACCGGCTACAGCCTGGGCGCGCTGGACGCGGCATTCGTCAGCAAGCTGGACGAAACCCGGCGCAGCTTCAACTTCAAGAAAGTGTTGCTGCTCAACCCACCGGTCAACCTCTACACCTCCATCAGCAACCTCGATAAGTTGGTGCAGACCGAGGTCAAGGGCATCAATAACAGCACCACGTTCTATGAGTTGGTGCTGAACAAGCTGACCCGCTACTTCCAGCAAAAAGGCTATATCGACCTCAACGACGCCCTGCTCTACGACTTCCAGAACTCCAAGGAGCACCTGACCAACGAGCAGATGGCGATGCTGATCGGCACCTCGTTCCGCTTCTCGGCCGCCGATATCGCCTTCACCTCGGACCTGATCAACCGCCGCGGCCTGATCACTCCGCCCAAATACCCGATCACCGAAAGCACCAGCCTCACGCCGTTTCTCAAGCGTGCGCTGCAATGTGATTTCGACTGCTACCTCACCGAACAAGTGATCCCAATGTGGCGCGCCCGCTCCGACGGCGGCAGCCTGTTGCAACTGATCGACCAGGTCAGCCTGTACGCCCTTGAGGACTACCTGCGCGACAGCCCGAAAATCGCGGTGATGCACAACGCCGACGATGTGATCCTCGGCCCTGGCGACCTGGGTTTCCTGCGCAAGACCTTCGGCGATCGCTTGACCGTCTACCCCCTGGGCGGCCATTGCGGCAACCTCAATTACCGCGTCAACGCCGACGCCATGCTGGAGTTCTTCCGTGGCTAAATATCTCCTGCTTCTTGCCGCCTTACTCTGTGCAGGCGTTGCCAACGCGGACAACAGCAAGGCTCACGCACCGACCGCAGTCGACCCGGATGGCTTCAAGGAGCCCCTGAGCAAGCTCAAGTTCAACCCCGGCCTAGACCAACGCGAATTCGAGCGCTCGACCCTCAACGCCCTCAACGTCTATGACCCGCTGGAGTCGTGGAACCGCCGGGTGTACCACTTCAACTACCGCTTCGACCAATGGGTATTCCTGCCGGTGGTCGACGGCTATCGCTACGTCACCCCCAGTTTCCTGCGCACCGGCGTCAGCAACTTCTTCAACAACCTGGGCGATGTGCCCAACCTGCTGAACAGCCTGCTGCAACTCAAGGGCCACCGCTCTCTGGAAACCACCGGCCGGCTGCTGGTCAACACCACTCTCGGCATCGCCGGGCTGTGGGACCCGGCCACCGCCATGGGCCTGCCGCGCCAGAGCGAAGACTTCGGCCAGACCCTGGGCTTCTACGGCGTACCCGGCGGCGCCTATCTGGTCCTGCCGATCCTCGGCCCGTCCAACCTGCGCGACACCGGCGGCCTGCTAGTGGACTACACCGCCGAATCCCAGATCAACTTCCTCAACGTTGCCGAAGTCAGCTCCAACCACCCGGAAATCTGGGCCCTGCGCGCGGTAGACAAACGCTATCAGACCAGCTTTCGCTACGGCCAGATGAACTCACCGTTCGAGTATGAAAAAGTGCGCTATGTGTATAGCGAGTCGCGCAAGTTGCAGATTGCCGAGTAGCGTGTAACCACTGCAGCCCGGCCTTGCAGTAAATGTAAGCCCGGGCCCAGAACCCTGCCCACGTCCAGATTCCCTTATCTGGATGCCTTTACTCGTACAAGCTTTATCGACTATTCCAACACTTACATTTAACCCTTTCCGAAGACCGGTATATTTTTATAGTCAAGTACTGTATTGCGGCCGGGTTAATATCAGAAACATGAACATATGGAACTACCCACCCCTCACCACCACTTAAATCAAGAGTGGTTGGCGTCTTCGCACTTTTCACTTAAATAGAAACAATGATAAACATCCAATAAAAAGGATCCGTTTATGGACATCAGAGCCTTTACCGCAATGGGTATTATCCAGCAGGCAATCTCCAATCAAGTTAGCATTCTCCATACCACCACACCCGACTCTGCACAAAACAGTCAAAAGCCACGGGCCGAGCGCTCGGTGCCCGACACCCTGCAACCGGCGGCCCTAAAAGGCCCGGACAGCGCAACCCGCCCAACCGCCGCAACCGGTCGGCCGGCAGGTGATCGCCGGACGGCTGAACAGATCATCAATGCCAACCCTACCCTTAAAAACCTGGAGATGCGCCAGAGCATTTACAGAGGTGGTCCAGAGAGCAGGCCCCTGCCCGACGCCTATAAACAAGGCATCTACAAACGCACCGGCGACTGGACAACCGCCAACAAGAACCCGGACGCCCGCGCCGATGCGGCCTATAACGCCGCACGTCTGTTCAACTTTATTGACTCAAAAAATGCGCATGCCGTAGTGGCAAGCCAACACAATGATGGTTTTCTCAGTGGTTATTTAGGTAACGAGCAAGTTGTGCGGCATGAGCAAATCGGCCTTCCATTTCGTGGTCAATCCATCCGAAAGGACTCCGAACATGCGCTGCTCACGAAGTTTATCGAACATGGTTATTCCAGCCTGGAGTTCAAAGGTGAGCAGCAGATCCATACAAGGCCAACCCACCCCACGGGACGCCCCCGTGGAGATCAACGAAGCGCCGAGGACATCATGCGAGACAACCCACTAGTCGCAAAAACACTCTCAAACATAAATAAACTCCCCCACTTTAAAGAGTCCAGTCAGGACTATCAAAAACACACGGGAGACTGGAGTAAAAACAATATAAATCCCGAGACACGAGCAGATGCCAATTACAACCTAGCATCTATAGTCAACTATCTTCATAAGATAACTATAGACCGCCCCAACGCGGAACTTAGAAGCGAACTAATTTTGTCCGAAGGAAAACTCATACATAAGGAAGAATTACTTTTATCCGTGCTAAAGAATGGCTACCACGTTCTACGCCCCAGATAAAAAGTGCCGACATCAACTCACCATCTCAATAGCCCCCACCCGGAACCCTTTCGCACATGCTTACCACTTAAAACCCAGGCACACCCGCAAGTCAGCCTGACACACAACAGGCTGACTTCCCGTTGCCCCCCCTCAAACTTTCCAGTGGAACGCCAGCATGACGATATCGGTTTCCCAGCCCCCCATCACAGCGCAAATCCCCTCCGGCTCCGCAACGGCAGAAGCCCAGGCCTCAACGAAACCCGGCCTGAGTGCGCCCCCGGAAAAATCTACCCGGCCTGCCGGCGATCATCGCAGCGCCGAACAAATCTTCAAGGACACGCCGATCCTCAAGGACATCCTCAAACAAGACGGTCCTTTCGCAAGCAACTTCATCAATCAGCTCAAGCAACATACCGGCGATTGGGGTGCAGCCAACCACAATTTCGATTCACGCGCCGATGCCGCCTATAACCTGGCGCAAGTGGCAACCTATATTGATAGCCGCGAAAACCTGAAGCGTCAGGGCCCAACCCAGCAAAACGATCGGCACATACAGGGCTTCGGTTCATTTGGCAGTGTTTCAGGCGGCTCGGAAGCACAGTTGTTCAAGGCATTCAGCGAAAAAGGCTACAGCGCACTGCGATAATTTCAGCCTCTAGCCCCTCAAAGCGTGCCAGACCTTGCTCGCCACCGACACCAACGCCAGCACCACCGCGCCGGCGATGATCCCCGCGATGGCATTGAGCAAGGTCGGCATCAACCAACTGATACCACCGATGCTCTGGCTCACGCTTTCAATCCAGCGCGACACTGCAGGCACGCCGTGGGTCAGGATGCCGCCACCGACCATAAACATCGCTGCCGTGCCGATCACCGACAGGCTTTTCATCATGTACGGCGCGGCGCGCAGTAGCCCGTTACCAATATCCCGTACCCACTGGCCGGGCTTTTGCGCCATCCACAGCCCCAGGTCGTCGAGCTTGACGATGCCAGCCACCAAACCGTACACGCCAATGGTCATGACCAGAGCAATGCCCGACAGCACGATCACTTGCTGCATCAACGGCGCATCGGCCACGGTGCCCAGGGTGATGGCGATGATTTCGGCCGAGAGGATAAAGTCAGTGCGGATCGCGCCCTTGATCTTGCCTTTTTCAAAGGCCACCAGGTCCATTGCCGGATCGGCCACGGCCTTGACCAACTGAGCATGCTCGGCCTGAGCTTCGGCCTGGCTGTGCAGGAATTTATGGGCGAGCTTTTCAAAACCCTCGAAACACAGGTAGGCGCCCCCCAGCATCAACAACGGCGTGACGGCCCATGGCGCAAAGGCGCTGATCAGTAGCGCCGCGGGCACCAGGATCAGTTTGTTGATAAACGAGCCCTTGGCCACGGCCCATACCACCGGGATTTCCCGCTCGGCGCGCACACCAGAGACTTGCTGCGCATTCAGCGCAAGATCGTCACCCAACACCCCGGCGGTTTTCTTGGCGGCCATTTTTGTCATCAGGGCTACATCGTCGAGAACGGCGGCGATGTCATCGATCAGTACCAACAAGCTGCTTCCTGCCATAAGCCGGATGTCCTTAGTGATGTGAGATTTTTCGCAGCATAGCGTGGTACAAAGCGTCGCGGGCAGATTCTTGAGACGCGCGGATCGCCGGTGCTACCATGCGCAACCGCCTGTCCTGGCAAGGAATCATCTGGTCTATGAGCACCATTCGCGAGCGCAACAAAGAACTGATCCTGCGGGCTGCCAGCGAGGAGTTTGCCGACAAGGGCTTCGCCGCGACCAAAACCAGCGACATCGCCGCCAAGGCCGGGCTGCCCAAGCCCAACGTCTATTACTACTTCAAATCCAAGGACAACCTCTACCGCGAGGTGCTCGAAAGCATCATCGAGCCGATCCTGGCCGCCTCCACCCCCTTCAACCCGGACGGCGACCCCAAGCAGGTACTGAGCAGCTATATCCGCTCGAAAATCAGCATCTCCCGCGACCTGCCCTTTGCCTCCAAAGTATTCGCCAGCGAAATCATGCACGGCGCGCCGCACCTGAGCCCCGAGCAGGTGCAGCAACTCAATGCCCAGGCCAAGCACAACATTGATTGCATCCAGAGCTGGGTCGATCGCGGCCTGATCGCCGCCATCGACCCCAACCACCTGATGTTCAGCATCTGGGCGGCGACCCAGACCTACGCCGACTTCGACTGGCAGATCTCGGCCGTGACCGGCAAGGCCAAGCTGGATGAGGCCGACTATGAAGCAGCGGCGCAGACGATTATTCGGTTGGTGCTCAAGGGGTGTGAGCCGGACTGATGGACCGTGGTGTGGCTATCGCAGGCAAGCCAGCTCCCACATTTGGATCTGTGCCAGACACAGATTGTATGAACACTGCAAAACCACTGTGGGAGCGGGCTTGCTCGCGATAGCGCCCTCCCAGACACATCCTGCCAAAAGCCAGGCCCTCAATGCCTGCTTCCCAGATCTAGCCTCTCAGAACACCACTTGAAGAGAGGCCAAGGAATGCCTGATCTCCCTGCTTCACACCGCCTGCGCATTGGCCGTTTCAGCGAAACCAACCACATCTACCTGATCACCACCAACACCCACGAACGTGTGCCGATCTTCAGTGACTTCTACCTGGGCCGCCTGGTGGTCTGGCAGTTCAGGCTCGCCCACTATCAAGGGCTGGCGCACTCTCTGGCCTGGGTGGTGATGCCCGACCATTTCCACTGGTTGATCCAACTGCAAAAAGGTTCGCTGGGCGACTTGATGTGCCAGGTCAAATCCAAAAGCACTCGATCGGTCAATGGCGCCACTGGCCGCAAGGGAAGGCTTTGGCAAACCAGCTTTCATGATCGCACGCTGCGCAAGGAAGATGATCTGGTGAAGACGGCCAGGTATGTGGTGGCCAATCCGTTGAGGGCGGGGTTGGTGGAGAGGATTGGCGACTATCCGTTGTGGGATGCGATTTGGGTATAGGTTTAGGACCGAGGCGCCCCTATCGCGAGCAAGCCCGCTCCCACATTTTGACCGCGTTCACAGGTCAAAAGCGGCTTGCTCGCGATGGGGCCATGACAGTCACTACCACCTCAAGCAGACACCCCCGCATCCGCCAACAACCCCACCCCCTCAATCGCCGTAATCGCACACTGCTCATCAATATCCGACGTATCCCCACTGATCCCGATCGCCCCCAGCACCAACCCCGCCGGGTCCCGAATCAGCACCCCACCCGGCGCCGGTACCACGCCGCCCTGCCCCAGGCTGTTGAGCGCGGCGATAAATGCCGGGCGTTGCTGGGCATCCAGCGCCAGCAAGCGCGAGCCCTTGCCCAGGGCTATCGCACCCCAGGCCTTGCCGATGGCAATTTGCGGGCGCAGCAGGCTGGCGCCGTCTTCCCGTTGCAGGGTGATCAGGTGCCCGCCGCTGTCGAGCACCGCGATAGTCAGCGGTGCAGCGGCAATGGTGCGGCCTGCGGTGATGGCCTGGCTGACCAGGTTGACTGCGACTTTCAAGGTGAGAGCGCTCATGGGTGCCGTCCTTATCTTGTTATTGAGAAAGCCTTGGGGCTCTGCTTGAGCAGAAGCCGGATGCAACAAATAGAACACAATAGATTTATTTTTTGTATACAATATTTCTTAATATTTGCACCATACGTCGAAATATTCCTGCTAAAAAGCCTTCCGACGAATGCACAGGCGTAAGAAGAAAATGGATTGACCTGCGCAGCTCGCCGTGAATACACTTTGAAGCAACACCACTTGTATACAATTACAAAACGCAAGAGGCACCAAAACCATGAGCAAAATGAGAGCAATCGAAGCCGCCGTTCTGGTGATGCGCCGTGAGGGTGTAGACACCGCCTTCGGTATCCCGGGCGCCGCGATCAACCCGTTGTATTCGGCCCTGCAAAAGGTCGGTGGCATCGATCACGTCCTCGCTCGCCACGTGGAAGGCGCTTCGCACATGGCCGAGGGGTATACCCGCACCAAGGCCGGCAATATCGGCGTGTGCATCGGCACTTCGGGCCCGGCGGGCACCGATATGGTCACCGGGTTGTACAGCGCCTCGGCCGACTCGATCCCGATCCTGTGCATCACCGGGCAAGCACCCCGCGCCCGGATGCACAAGGAAGACTTCCAGGCCGTGGACATCACCAGCATCGTCAAGCCGGTGACCAAATGGGCAACCACCGTGCTGGAGCCTGGCCAGGTGCCGTATGCGTTCCAGAAAGCCTTCTATGAAATGCGCTCCGGCCGCCCCGGCCCAGTGCTGATCGACTTGCCATTCGACGTGCAGATGGCCGAGATCGAGTTCGACATCGACGCCTACCAGCCACTGCCATTGGCCAAGCCCCTGGCCACGCGCATCCAGGTCGAGAAAGCCCTGGCCATGCTCGATCAGGCCGAGCGCCCGTTGCTGGTCAGCGGTGGTGGCGTGATCAATGCCGACGCCAGCGAACTGCTGGTGGAATTCGCCGAACTAACCGGGATCCCGGTGATCCCGACCCTGATGGGCTGGGGCACCATCCCCGACGATCACCCGCTGATGGTGGGCATGGTCGGCCTGCAAACCTCGCACCGTTACGGCAACGCTACGATGCTCAAGTCGGACGTGGTGCTGGGCATCGGCAACCGCTGGGCCAACCGCCATACTGGTTCGGTAGAGGTGTACACCGAGGGGCGCACGTTCATTCACGTTGACATCGAGCCGACACAGATCGGTCGCGTGTTTACCCCGGACCTGGGCATCGTGTCCGACGCCGGCGCGGCGCTGACGATGTTTATCGAAGTGGCCCGCGAGTGGAAAGCCGCCGGCAAGCTCAAGGACCGCAGCGCCTGGCTGCATGATTGCCAACAGCGCAAAGCCACCCTGCACCGCAAGACTCACTTCGACAACGTACCGGTCAAGCCGCAACGGGTGTACGAAGAGATGAACCAGGTGTTCGGCAAAGACACCTGCTACGTCAGCACCATCGGCCTGTCGCAGATTGCCGGCGCGCAGTTCCTGCACGTCTACAAGCCACGCCACTGGATCAACTGCGGCCAGGCCGGCCCGTTGGGCTGGACCATCCCCGCGGCGCTGGGCGTGGTCAAGGCCGACCCAAGCCGCAAGGTGGTGGCGCTGTCCGGCGACTATGATTTCCAGTTCATGATCGAAGAGCTGGCCGTGGGCGCGCAGTTCAAGCTGCCGTATATCCACGTGGTGGTGAACAACTCCTACCTGGGGCTGATCCGCCAGGCCCAGCGCGGGTTTGATATGGACTACTGTGTGCAGTTGTCTTTCGACAACCTCAACGCCCCGGAACTCAACGGTTATGGCGTCGACCACGTCGCCGTCGCCGAAGGCCTGGGGTGCAAGGCCCTGCGGGTGTTCGAGCCGGGCCAGATCCAGCCGGCGCTGCGCAAGGCCCAGGCAATGATCGAAGAATTCAAGGTGCCGGTGATTGTCGAGATTATTCTGGAGCGCGTGACCAATATTTCCATGGGCACCGAGATCAACGCCGTCAACGAATTTGAAGATCTGGCACTGGTGGGCAACGACGCACCGACTGCCATTTCATTGCTCGATTAAGGAGAACCCCCATGCCGCGTTTTGCCGCCAACCTGTCCATGCTGTTTACCGAACAGGACTTTCTCGCCCGCTTCAAGGCCGCCGCCGATGCCGGTTTCAGTGGGGTGGAATACCTGTTTCCCTACGAGTTCAGCTCCGCCGAAATCAAGGCGCAACTCGACGCCCACGGCTTGACCCAAGTGCTGTTCAACCTGCCGGCCGGTGACTGGGCCAGCGGCGAGCGCGGCCTGGCCTGCCACCCGGACCGGGTCGAGGAGTTCCGCGCCGGGGTCAACCTGGCCATTGCCTACGCCCAGGTGCTGGGCAATACCCAGGTCAACTGCCTGGCCGGGATTCGCCCGGCCGGCGTGGATGACGCCACCCTGGAAAAAACCTTCGTCGCCAACCTCAAGTACGCGGCCGACAAGCTGCAGGCGGTGGGCATCAAGCTGGTGATGGAAGCGATCAACACCCGTGACATTCCCGGCTTCTACCTGAACAACACGGCGCAGGCCCTGGCGATTCGCGAACAGGTGGGCAGCGCCAACCTGTTCCTGCAATACGACATCTACCACATGCAAATCATGGAAGGCGACCTGGCGCGCACCATGGCCACGCACCTGGAGCAAATCAACCATATCCAGCTGGCGGACAACCCTGGGCGCAACGAGCCGGGCACCGGTGAGATCAACTACCGGTTCCTGTTCGAGCATCTGGATCGTATTGGCTACCAGGGGTGGGTCGGCTGTGAGTACAAGCCATTGACCACGACCGAGGCCGGCCTGGGTTGGCTCAAGACCCATAACGCGATCTAAGCCACACCACACAACCCCATGTGGGAGCGGGCTTGCTCGCGATGGTCTGACATTCAACATTTATGTCGGCTGACACACCGCTATCGCGAGCAAGCCCGCTCCCACATTTAGATCTCCTGTGTCTGGCAAACCGCGCCAGACCTGCACAACGAATAAAAAGAGGATTTCTCCATGGCTAAAATCGGCTTTATCGGCACCGGCATCATGGGCCAACCCATGGCCGCCAACCTGCAGAAAGCAGGCCACCAACTGTTCCTCTCCGAGCACCATGGCAAGGCGCCCGCCGAGCTGGTCGCCGCCGGTGCCGTGGCCCTGGCCAACCCGCAGCAAGTGGCTCAGGAAGCGGAGTTCATTATCGTCATGGTGCCCGACACCCCCCAGGTCGATGACGTGCTGTTCCGCGCCGACGGTGTGGCTGCCGGCCTGTCGCCGAACAAAGTGGTGATCGACATGAGTTCGATCTCGCCCACCGCCACCAAGGCCTTTGCCGCCAAGATCAACGCCACCGGCGCGCAGTACCTCGACGCCCCGGTATCGGGCGGTGAAGTCGGCGCCAAGGCCGGGACCCTGAGCATTATGGTCGGTGGCCAGCCGCAGACCTTCGAGCGCGCGTTGGCGCTGTTCCAGAGCCTGGGCAAGAACATCACCCTGGTGGGTGGCAATGGCGATGGCCAGACCGCCAAGGTGGCGAACCAGATCATCGTCGCCCTGAACATCCAGGCGGTGGCCGAGGCGCTGCTGTTCGCCGCGAAAAACGGCGCCGATCCGGCCAAGGTCCGCGAAGCGCTGATGGGTGGCTTTGCTTCGTCGAAAATCCTCGAAGTGCATGGCGAGCGGATGATCAAGGGCACCTTCGACCCGGGTTTCCGCATCAACCTGCACCAGAAGGATCTGAACCTGGCCCTGGCCGGCGCCAAGGAACTGGGGATCAACCTGCCCAACACCGCCGGGACCCAGCAAGTGTTCAGCACCTGCACCGCGCTGGGTGGTGGCAACTGGGACCATTCAGGCCTGATCAAGGGGCTGGAGCATATGGCGAATTTCTCGATTCGCGATAAGTAAGCCACACCTGTCCCACGTTGAAATGCAGTCAACTGTGGGAGCGGGCTTGCTCGCGATAGCGGTCTATCAGTAACAGATGTATTGCCTGACACACCGCTATCGCGAGCAAGCCCCGCTCCCACATGGGTTCCTCATTCCAAGTCTCACATCCAATAACAAGAACCCGGGAGCCCGCTTATGTCGGTCGATCCGCAACACCTGCTTCGCGAGCTGTTTGCCACAGCCATCGACGCTGCCCACCCCCGGCAAGTCCTCGAACCTTATCTGCCCGCCGACCGCAGCGGCCGGGTGATCGTGATCGGCGCCGGCAAAGCCGCAGCCGCCATGGCCCTGGTCGTGGAAAACAGCTGGCAAGGCGAGGTTTCGGGCCTGGTGGTCACCCGCTACGGCCACGGCGCACCCTGCCAGAAAATCGAAGTGGTCGAAGCCGCGCACCCGGTGCCGGACGCCGCCGGCCAGGCCGTAGCCAAGCGCGTGCTGGAACTGATCAGCAACCTAAACGAAGATGACCGCGTGATCTTCCTCCTGTCCGGCGGCGGTTCGGCCCTGTTGGCGTTGCCGGCGGCGGGTATCAGCCTGGCCGACAAACAAGCCATCAACAAAGCCCTGCTCAAGTGCGGCGCGACCATCGGCGAGATGAATTGCGTGCGTAAGCACCTCTCGGCGATCAAGGGCGGGCGACTGGCCAAGGCCGCCTGGCCGGCCACGGTCTACACCTATGCGATTTCCGATGTGCCGGGCGACCAGGCCACAGTGATTGCCTCCGGCCCGACCGTGGGCGACCCGAGCACCTCGCAACAGGCCCTGGCAATTCTCAAGCGTTACCAGATCCAAGTACCGGGCTCGGTGCGCAGTTGGTTGCAGAACCCGGAGTCGGAGACCGTCAAACCCGGCGACCCGTGCCTTGCGCGCAGCCATTTCCAATTGATCGCGCGCCCCCAGCAATCCCTCGAAGCGGTGGCGGTGAAAGTGCGCCAGGCCGGTTTCAGCCCGCTGATCCTCGGCGACCTGGAAGGCGAAGCGCGGGATGTGGCCAAGGTCCACGCCGGCATTGCGCGGCAGATCGTGCTGCACGGCCAGCCGCTGGCGGCGCCCTGCGTGATCCTCTCTGGCGGCGAGACCACCGTGACCGTGCGCGGCCATGGCCGGGGCGGACGCAACGCCGAGTTTTTGCTGAGCCTGACCGACAGCCTCAAGGGCCTGCCCGGCGTCTACGCCCTGGCCGGCGACACCGACGGCATCGACGGCTCCGAAGACAACGCCGGGGCAATCATGACCCCCACCAGCTACGCCCGCGCCGAGGCCCTGGGCCTGTCGGCCAGCGATGAGCTGGACAACAACAATGGCTACGGCTATTTCGCGGCACTCGACGCGTTGATCGTCACCGAGCCGACCCGTACCAACGTCAATGACTTTCGTGCCATTTTGATACTTGAGACTGCTGCCCATGACGCCTGACAAGAAGGTCAAAATCCTCGCCACCCTGGGACCGGCCACCGACAGTATCGATGACATCCGTGAACTGGTGCAAGCCGGGGTAAATATCTTCCGCCTGAACTTCAGCCATGGCGAACACACCGACCATGCCCAACGCTACCAATGGATCCGCCAGGTCGAACGCCAGCTCAATTACCCGCTGGGGATCCTGATGGACCTGCAAGGGCCCAAGCTGCGGGTCGGGCGCTTCGCCGAAGGCAAGGTGCAACTGCTGCGCGGCCAGGCCTTGCGCCTGGACCTCGACCCCACGCCGGGCGACCAGCGGCGGGTCAACCTGCCCCACCCGGAAATCATCAAGGCCCTGGAACCCGGCATGGACCTGCTGCTGGACGACGGCAAGCTGCGCCTGCGGGTGATCACCAAGCACGCCGATGCGATCGACACCACGGTGCTAAATGGCGGCGAACTGTCCGACCGCAAAGGGGTGAATGTCCCACAAGCCTTGTTGGAGCTCAGCCCGCTGACCGCCAAGGACCGCCGCGACCTGAGCTTTGGCCTGGAACTGGGCGTGGACTGGGTGGCGCTGTCATTTGTGCAACGCCCCGAAGACATCCGCGAAGCCCGCGAGCTGATCGGCGACAAGGCATTCTTGATGGCCAAAATCGAAAAACCCTCGGCGGTGCGCCACCTGCAAGAAATCGCCGAGCTGAGCGATGCAATCATGGTCGCCAGAGGCGATCTGGGTGTGGAAGTGCCGGCCGAAAGCGTGCCGCAAATCCAGAAAGACATCATCAGCACCTGCCGCCAGTTGGGCAAACCGGTGGTGGTGGCCACGCAGATGCTTGAGTCCATGCGCTTCTCGCCGGCCCCGACCCGCGCCGAAGTCACGGACGTGGCCAATGCCGTGGCCGAGGGCGCCGATGCGGTGATGCTCTCGGCCGAGACCGCCTCCGGCGAATACCCGCTGGAAGCCGTGCAGATGATGAGCAAGATCATCCGCCAGGTGGAAAACGGCCCGGACTACCAGAGCCAACTGGATGTGAGCCGGCCCAAGGCCGAGGCCACGGTGTCCGATGCCATCAGCTGCGCGATCCGCCGGATCAGCAGCATCCTGCCGGTGGCGGTGCTGGTGAACTACAGCGAGTCGGGCAGCTCCAGCCTGCGCGCGGCGCGGGAACGGCCGGCGGTGCCGATCCTCAACCTCACACCCAACCTGTCCACTGCCCGGCGCCTGAGCGTGGCCTGGGGCGTGCATTCGGTGGTCAATGACCGCTTGCGCCAGGTGGACGAGGTGTGTTCCACGGCGCTGGAAATCGCCCAGGCCCAAGGCATGGCGCAGCGTGGGGATACGCTGTTGATCACGGCGGGGGTGCCGTTTGGGCAGCCGGGGTCGACCAACTCGCTGCGTATCGAGACGTTGATCTAGCGTCTGTTCGGGCCTTATCGCGGCAAGCCCACTCCCACATTTGACCCTGTTCGCAGAGCAAAATGTGGGAGCTGGCTTGTCTGCGATTAAGGATAACTCGGTCTCCCTGACTCCCTCACCATGCCCAACCCAACCTGCCCCGACTGGGCCGAAGCCCTGCTCAACGGCTTCAGCCAGATCTTCCTGCAACGCCACCCGTTGTGTGGCTTGCTCTGCCTGCTGGCGATCCTGATCTGCGCCCCGGCCCTGCTCGGCGGGGCGCTGCTGGGCGGGGTCGCCGGCTTGCTCACGGCCCAGCGCCGCGACTATCCCAAGGCCGAGCGCCAGGCCGGGCTCTACAGTTACAACGGTGTCTTGCTGGGGTTGCTGATCAGCCAACACTTTGCCTGGTCGCTGCTGTTGCCGCCGCTGATCCTGGCGTGTGGCGGCCTGAGTGCGATCCTGACCCGCCAATGGGTCAAGCGCATGGCCCATGGCGATGCCTTGCCCGCCTACACCGCACCTTTCGTCGGCATCGGCTGGTTGTTGCTCGGCACCGTCTCGCCTGCCACGTTGCCCCTCAGCACAGCGCACACCCTGGACTGGCTCAGTGCGCCGCTGACGGGCCTGGGGCAGGTCGTGCTGCTGGACCAACCGCTGGCCGGCCTGCTGATCGCCCTTGGCCTGCTGCTGGCCAGCCCTCGTGCAGCGCTGTGGGCCATGCTCGGCGCCTGTTGCGGCGTGGTCCTGGGCCTGCTGCTCGACGACCGCGCCGGCGCCCTGCTCGGCCTGCACAGCTATAACCCGGCGCTTGCCGCCCTGGCTCTGAGCCATTATCGGCGCCAACCCTGGCTGCCCTTGCTCGGGATTCTCCTGGCAGTCCTCCTCACCCCGGGCTTCGCCAGCCTGCACCTGGCGCCGCTGACCGCGCCGTTTATCCTGGCCTGCTGGCTGGTGCGCGCCACCCTGCGCCTGCGGCACAGGGCCAATATGGACAGCCCGCTTGAATCCCCCTAGGCTTCGCAGATCTTCGATTCAGGCGAACTTCATGGACAGCAACAACGACTGGCGCCAGCGGCTCTATGTGATGATCTTCCAGAGCGACACGGCAGCCGGGCGCCGCTTCGACGGCCTCCTGTTGCTGATCATCCTCGCCAGCCTGGTGGTCGTGATGCTCGACAGCATCGACCAAGTGCACCAGAACTACGCCAACGTGCTGGCCTATATCGAATGGGGCTTCACGCTGATCTTCCTCATCGAGTACGGCCTGCGCCTGTATTGCTCGCCCAAGCCGTTGCGCTACGCCTTCAGTTTCTATGGGCTGGTGGACTTGCTGGCGATCGTCCCCGGCATCCTTGCCCTGTACTACAGCGACGCCCAGTACCTGCTGATTATCCGCATCATCCGCATGCTGCGGATCTTCCGCGTGCTCAAGCTGAGCCCGTACCTCAAGCAAGCCAACTACTTGATGTCGGCGCTGCGCGGCAGCAAGCAGAAGATCGTGGTGTTCCTGGTCAGCGTCTGCACCCTGGTGACCGTGTTCGGCACCCTGATGTACGTGATCGAAGGCCCGGAGCATGGCTTTACCAGCATCCCCAAGGGCATCTACTGGGCCATCGTGACCCTGACCACCGTGGGTTTTGGCGATATCGTGCCCAAGACCCCGCTGGGCCAGGTGATTTCGTCGCTGGTGATGATCACCGGTTACTCGATCATCGCCGTGCCCACCGGGATCTTTACCGCCGAGCTGGCCCACGCCATGCGCGGTGAGCAACTGCAACACGATTGCCCGGTATGCAAGAAAAACAGCCACGAACCCAACGCGGCCTTCTGTTCACGTTGCGGCAACGGGCTCTATCCGAAAGTGGAATAAGCAAAGTTCTTTTTAATCTTTAAGCGTCTATGTCGCCCCGGCTATAGTCGTGGGCTATAAGCCACTACCTTCTCGAACAACAAGGAATGAGCAGTGAAAAAACTCGTTAGCGCTTCTCTCCTGGCCGCCGGCCTTGCCCTGTCTGTCGGCGCCCAGGCCGCCTCGACCACCCTGCTCAACGTCTCCTATGACGTGATGCGCGACTTCTACAAGGATTACAACGCCGCGTTCCAGAAGCACTGGCAAGCCGAGCACCCGGACGACAAGCTGACCTTGCAGATGTCCTTCGGCGGCTCCAGCAAACAGGCACGCTCGGTCATCGATGGCCTGCCGGCTGACGTGATCACCATGAACATGGCCACCGATATCAACGCCCTGGCGGACAACGGCAAACTGGTGCCGGACAACTGGGTCACCCGCCTGCCAAACAACAGCGCGCCGTTTACTTCCGCCACGGTGTTTATCGTGCGCAAGGGCAACCCCAAGGCCCTGAAAGACTGGCCGGACCTGCTCAAGGACGGTGTGCAGGTGATCGTCCCCAACCCCAAGACCTCCGGTAACGGGCGCTACACCTACCTGTCGGCCTGGGGCTATGTCCTGAAGAACGGCGGCGATGAAAACAAGGCCAAGGATTTTGTCGGCAAGCTGTTCAAGCAAGCACCGGTGCTCGATACCGGTGGCCGTGCCGCCACCACCACCTTCATGACCAACCAGATCGGTGACGTGCTGGTGACCTTTGAGAACGAAGCAGAAATGATTGCCCGTGAATTCGGCCGTGATCAGTTCGAGGTGGTCTACCCAAGCGTCTCTGCCGAAGCCGAACCGCCGGTGTCGGTCGTCGACAAAGTGGTCGATAAAAAAGGCACCCGTGCCGTGGCCGATGACTACCTGAAATACCTGTGGTCGGCAGAAGGCCAGGAAATCGCGGCCAACAACTACCTGCGCCCACGGGACCCGAAGGTACTGGCCAAGTACACCGACCGCTTCCCGAAAGTCGACTTCCTGTCGGTGGAGAAGACCTTTGGTGACTGGCGCACCGTGCAGAAGACCCACTTCAATGATGGCGGGGTGTTCGACCAGATCTACAACGGCCAGTAACTGAATGTGGGAGCTGGCTTGTGTGGGAGCGGGCTTGCTCGCGAAGGGGGTGTATCAGTCAAAAACTATTTGTCTGACCCACCGCATTCGCGAGCAAGCCCGCTCCCACACAAGCCCGCTCCCACATTGGCTTGCGCGCAAGGCATCAATGCCAGACATGACCGAAATTATTAGTAACACTCTACTCCGTCCCCAGCCGACCCTTTACCCTGCACATCCTCCTTCCCCGCTCTAACGAGAACACCATGACCGCTACCCCGCCCGCGACCGCCACCCTGACCCGTGGCATGGTGCTGCTGTTCGCGTTCTGCTGCGGCGCCATTGTCGCCAACATCTACTACGCGCAACCGATCATTGAACTGATCGCCCCGGATATCGGCCTGACGCCCACCATGGCCAGCCTGATCGTGTCCCTGACCCAGATCGGCTATGCCCTGGGCCTGTTCTTCCTGGTGCCGCTGGGTGACCTGTTGGAAAATCGCCGGCTGATGATCACCACCACCGTGGTTGCCATCGCCAGCCTGCTGGGCGCGGCATTTACCGAGCAGCCGAACCTTTTCCTGCTGGTGTCGTTGCTGATCGGCTTCAGCTCGGTGTCCGTGCAGATCCTGATTCCCCTGGCCGCGCACCTGGCGCCCGCCGAATCCCGTGGCCGGGTGGTCGGCAGCATCATGGGTGGCCTGTTGCTGGGCATCCTGCTGGCGCGTCCGGTGTCCAGCCTGGTG
Organism: Pseudomonas gessardii; assembly: GCF_001983165.1. Taxonomy (GTDB): domain Bacteria; phylum Pseudomonadota; class Gammaproteobacteria; order Pseudomonadales; family Pseudomonadaceae; genus Aquipseudomonas; species Aquipseudomonas gessardii. The sequence continues at coordinate 39,525 of NZ_MNPU01000029.1, forward strand.
GCGGACCACTTCGGCTGGCGCGCGATGTTCATGGCGGCGGCGGCGATGATGGCCCTGATCAGCCTGGTACTGCTGTTGACCGTGCCCAAGCGCCAGCCAGATCACAGCGCCAGCTATGGCCAGTTGCTGCGTTCCCTGGGCACGCTGCTGCGCGAGCAACCTCTGTTGCGGCAACGGGCGTTCTACCAAGGCTGCCTGTTTGCCTCCTTCAGCCTGTTCTGGACCGCCGTGCCCCTGGAACTGTCGCGTAACCACGGCCTGAGCCAAAGTGAGATTGCACTGTTTGCCCTGGTCGGTGCCCTCGGTGCCATGGCTGCCCCTATCAGCGGGCGCCTGGCCGATGCCGGCCATACTTACCGCGCTTCACTGCTGGCGATGCTGTTTGCCGCACTGAGTTTCCTGCCGGCGTTTATCCACCCGCTCTACAGCGTGATTGGCCTGGCGGTGACCGGTGTGGTCCTGGACTTCTGCGTGCAGATGAACATGGTCCTCGGCCAGCGGACCATCTACGCCCTCGATGCCCACAGCCGCAGCCGCTTGAACGCGCTGTACATGACCAGCATTTTTATCGGCGGCGCCTTCGGCTCGGCGATTGCCAGCAGTGTGTACGAACATGGCGGCTGGCTGGGCGTGATTGCCGTCGGCAGCCTGTTCCCGCTGGTGGCGCTGGTGCGGTTCTTGAGTGTGTCCAGGGTATCTTCACCAGTAAGCGTCTGACGTCAGCACGCTCTGGATCCTGCCGACTGCCCGTCGCCCAGGCCTCCGAGCAACTGCTCAACGGTGCGCGCCAATGGCCCGGAGTTGTCCAGCAGGAACACCCCTGGCGCGGCCTTCAGGCTTTCGCTGAACTGTGCATTGCGCGCCAGGCGCGCGTCTATTTCCACCTCCGACTCACGGCCCCGCGCCAGCAAGCGCTGGCGCAACACTGCCTGGTCCACGGTCAGCAGCACCACCTGTAGCGTTGGATAACGCGCGCGGGTCTGCGCCAGGTGGCCACGAGAGCCGTTGACCAACACATCGTCGCCGGCCGCCAGCCAGTCGTCGATCTGCCGTGGAATGCCATAAGACAGGCCATTGGCATGCCAGCTCAAAGCAAAGGCGCCTTCGGCCACCAGCGCAGCGAACTGTGCGGGGCTTACGCCCTGGGCGGCCTCGCCCACCGCTTCTGCCGACCGGGTGATGACCCGCCGCACAATGCGGCAGCCGCGCTCGGCCAATGGCACCCGCGCCGCCTCCAACAGGCTGTCCTTGCCCGAACCCGATGGCCCGATGAGATAGATCAACCTGCCCGCCATCAAAACACCCTCTTGGCTTGTCGCCAGACTTGTTGGACCACCAACTGCATGCAGCGGGGCCACTGGAAAGTACATCCAGCCATCCGCGAGCATCTTGAAGGCTCCCGGCTCCAGCCTCAAGCAAGTACTGGCGCTGCTGCACCGCAGTAGTGACGGATAAACCCGCTCCTACAGTTGATCTGCGTTGATTGGGCAGCAGTGTTTTCAGCAACCATGAAAAAGGCGACCCGAAGGTCGCCTTGTGTCATTGCGCATACTGCTTGCTCAACCCCGGCGGCACGCCCTGCACATTGGTTTCTTCCCATGGCCCGTTGGGGCTGATGGAGCGGCTCCAGCCGTTGCTCCAGCGGTAGTAGGTACGCTGGCGGTAGAAGGTGTCCGGTTGTTCGTCCAGCACGTACACCTGCATCTTGCCGTCCCAGTGGCTGGCAGCGCCAGGCGGCGGGGCGAAGGTCGGGGACTTGCTGGGCAGGGCCTTCGGCGGCGCGGTGACCGGGCCGCTGGGTTTGCTGCTCGGCTGGGTCGATGGGCCCGACGGTGGGATGGTCGGGCCCGTAGGGGCAGGAGGTGGCCGATGAACCGCGCAAGCGCTCAAGCCCAATACCAGGCTGAGCAGGGTGATACGAGCGATGGCGGTCATGGGGGGTTCCTCGAAATTATGGATCCGGGCTGTCGATGGTCAACTGCTGGGTCGCCGTGGTACTGCTGGCCAGGGGTTGACTGCGGCCAATCCACTCGCCGGCAGTCGGTTGACCGGCCCGTGAGATGCGCGCAACCAGTTGGACTTCGGGAAAGTTGGACAGTTTCAACTGCGGCATCATCGCGTCGGCATCGCCCAGTTCGACGGTCACCGGCAGGTCGGCCACGGTCACGCGCTTGGCAGCCAGTGGCGCCGCCGGGCCGGAAACGGCACGGGCGAAGATGAATACGCTGTCAGTCGGCAGCGCCTTGGCTTTGACGTCGGCCGCGAGGTCCACACGCACGCTCATCACGGCAGTCTTGACGGTCGGGGCGACGGCACCTCCCCCCTCCTTCAACTTCTCTGCCGCACGATCGATACCGCCTTGCAGCGCTGCGCGGGAGCTGTCCTGCTCCGGCAGTTGGGCCAACAGGCGGTTCCAGTAATCGATGGCGTCCTGGTAACGCTGGCCTTCAAAGGCGGCGATGCCCAGCAGGCCGAGGCTGGTGACTTCTTTGGGGTCAAGCTTCAGTGCTTCGTCGGTCAGGGCCTGAAGCTGGGGCGACCACTGTTTGTTGTTGGCAAAGTACTGTGCCTGGGCCCACTGCCCCAGCAATTCTGGCTGACGGCCGGCCAGGGCCACGGCGCGCTCAAAGACCTTGGCCGCGTCGGCCGAACGGTCCTGGGCCATGTAGGCGCGCCCCAGGAAGTACAGGCCTTCGGCCGAGTCCGGTTGCGCCGCAGCAGCCCGTTCCAGACGCTGGGTCATGTCTGCAAGGGAGACCGGCGGCTGGGCGAATTCGCGGGTCAGTTCCACCTTGTCGATGGCGCCGTAATGCAGGTACAGCGCCAGGCCCAGTACGGGCACCAACACCGCTGCCAGTAGTGGCAATGGCTTGCCCAGGCGCGATTCGCGGGGTTTTTCCACGCCTTCGGTATCCGCCAACAGTTCCCGGGCAGCTTCGGCGCGGCCGGTGTCGAGTTGTGCCGCGTTAAGCACGCCTTCGTTTTGTTGGGTTTGCAGTTCGGCGACACGTTCCTGATACAACGCGACGTTCAGCGCGGTGCGGTCTTCTTCACGTTGGGCGCGACGCACGCGCAGCACCGGGATCAACAGGAAACTCAAGGCAACCAGGAGCAGCAGGCCAGCTGCGAGCCAGAAATCAATCATCAGTTTTTTTGTCCAGCAGTTGGTCGAGGCGTTGGCGCTCTTGGGGAGACAGTGCGTCAAAGCCATCGGTAGGCGCCGCGCGACGACGGCGGACGATCATGGCCATGACCACCAGGCCACCCAGCAACAGGGCGGCGGGGCCAAACCAGAGCAAGGCGGTCTTGCCGGTCAGCGCCGGCTTGTAGCGGACAAAGTCACCGTAGCGATCCACCATGAAGTCGATGATCTGCTGATTGTCCTTGCCCTCGCCCAGCATGCGAAAAATCTCTTTGCGCAGGTCGGCGGCAATCGGCGCATTGGAGTCGGCAATGTCCTGGTTCTGGCACTTGGGGCAGCGCAGTTCCTTGGTCAGCTCGCGAAAACGCTCGCGGTCGCTATCCCGGGCGAACTCATAGGTGTCGATGGCAGCCTGGGCCAGGCCCACCAGGCCCAGGGCCAATACTGCGGCGCTCAACCAGCGCTTCATGGCTTGGCCTCATCCACCAGGGCCTGGTACTTGGCCGCCAGTTGCTCGCGCCAGACCACTTCGTCGATCACGCCGACGAACTTGTCGCGAATCACACCCTTGGCGTCGATAAAGAAGGTTTCCGGGGCACCGTAGACGCCCAGGTTCAGGCCCAGGTTGCCGTCTTCATCACGTACATCCAACTGGTACGGGTTGTGGAATTCGGCCAGCCACTTCAAGGCCGCCGCATTGTCGTCCTTGTAGTTGATGCCGTAGATCACCACGCCATTCTCGGCCAGCTTGTTCAGCACCGGATGTTCCACGCGGCACGAGATGCACCAGGTGGCCCACACGTTGACCAGGGCCGGCTTGCCGATCAGGTCGGCCTGGGTCAGGGTCTTGTCGCCCTGCACCGTCGGCAGCGAGAACGCCGGGAACGGCTTGCCGATCATCGCCGACGGCAGCTCGGCCGGGTCCAGGTACAGGCCCCGGTACAAAAACACCGCGACCACCAGAAACACCGCCAGCGGCAATACCATCAACCCACGCTTCATACCGCCGCTCCTTGCATGCCGAGGGCTTCACGCACCCGGCTCTTGACCTTGACCCGGTAACGCCGGTCCATCGCTGCCAGCAACCCGCCGAAACCGGTCAACAGGCCGCCGAACCAGATCCAGCGCACGAACGGCTTGACGTGCACGCGCACAGCCCAGGCGCCGTCACCCAACGGTTCACCCAGCGCCACGTAAAGGTCACGGGTGAACCCGGCGTCGATCCCGGCTTCGGTCATCATCGAGCTCTGGACGGTGTACAGGCGTTTTTCCGGGTGCAGCACGGCGATTTGCTTGCCGTTGCGCACCACGCGCACGGTGCCTTTGTCGGAAGTGAAGTTCGGGCCTTCGAAGTGCTTGGCGCCTTCAAAGACAAACTGGTAGCCGGCCAGGTCCATGGACTCGCCAGGGGCCAGGCGCAGGTCGCGCTCGGCGCTGTTCTGGCTGGACAACACCACGCCCAGGGCGCACACGGCGATGCCGATATGGGCGATCTGCATGCCCCAGTAGCTGCGGGTCAGGGTCGGCAGGCCCTTGATCAGGCCTTTGTGCCGGGTCTTGTCGACGATATCGCGCACGCCGGCCAGCAACACCCAGGCCGCGAGCATAAAGGTGGCGAGCACTGCCCAGTTGAAGTCGCCGTAGGCAATCCCGGCAATCACCGACAAGGCGGCACTGCCCAGCAGCACCGGGGTCAGCATGCCCAGCAGCCATTTGACCGGGGTATCTTTCCAGCGCACCAGCACGCCAATGGCCATCACCACCATCAGTAGGCCCATCAGCGGGATGAACAAGGCGTTGAAATAGGGCGGGCCGACCGAAAGCTTGGCGCCGGTCAGGGCATCGAGTACCAGCGGATACAAGGTGCCCAGCAGGATCATCGAGGCGGCGACCACCAGTACCAGGTTGTTGCCCAGCAGCAGGGTTTCCCGCGACCACAGGTTAAAGCCCACTTGGCTCTTGACCACCGGCGCGCGCAGGGCGAACAGGGTCAGCGAGCCGCCCACCACACACAGCAGGAAGATCAGGATAAACACGCCGCGCTCAGGGTCGGCAGCGAACGCATGCACCGAGGTCAGCACGCCGGAACGCACAAGGAAGGTGCCCAGCAGGCTCAGGGAGAAGGCGGCGATGGCCAGCAACACGGTCCAGCTCTTGAACACGCCACGTTTTTCCGTGACGGCCAGGGAGTGGATCAGCGCCGTGCCCACCAGCCAGGGCATGAAGGAGGCGTTTTCCACCGGGTCCCAGAACCACCAGCCGCCCCAGCCGAGTTCGTAGTAGGCCCACCACGAGCCCAGGGTGATGCCAATGCCGAGGAAGGCCCAGGCGACAATGGTCCATGGCCGCGACCAGCGCGCCCAGGCCGCATCGAGACGCCCACCGAGCAAGGCGGCGATGGCAAAGGCGAAGGCCACGGAAAAACCGACATAGCCCATGTACAGCATCGGCGGGTGGACGATCAGGCCGATGTCCTGCAGCAACGGGTTGAGGTCGCGACCGTCCACGGGGATCTGCGGCAGAATCCGCTCGAACGGGTTGGAGGTCATGATCAGGAACAGCAGGAAACCGATGCTGATCATGCCCATCACCGCCAGCACCCGCGCCAGCATCACTTGCGGCAACTGCCGGGAGAACACCGACACGGCAAAGGTCCAACCGCCGAGGATCAGGGCCCACAACAGCAGGGAGCCCTCGTGGGCACCCCAGACGGCGCTGAACTTGTAGTACCAGGGCAAGGCGCTGTTGGAGTTGCTGGCAACATAGGCAACGGAAAAGTCATCGATCATGAAGGCATAGGTCAGGCAACCGAAGGCGAACGCCAGGAACGCGAACTGGCCCCAGGCCGCTGGCTGCGCCAGGCTCATCCACAAGCGATCGCCGCGCCAGGCGCCCAGCAGCGGCACGATGGCCTGGACGATGGCAAAGCACAGGGCAAGGATCATCGCCAGCTGGCCCAACTCGGGAACAAACAATGTAGAGGTCATCGCTTAACCTTCCTTGGCTGGGGTTGGCGCGGATTGGCCGCTTTCTTTCAGGGCCTTGGTCACTTCCGGCGGCATGTATTTTTCATCGTGCTTGGCCAGCACTTCATCGGCCACGACCACGCCCTGGGCGTTGAGCTTGCCGAGGGCAACGATGCCCTGCCCTTCGCGGAACAGGTCCGGGAGGATGCCGCGGTAGGCGATGGTCACGGATTTGTTGAAGTCGGTGACCACGAAGGTCACGTCCAGGGAGTCGCCGGAGCGCTTGAGGGAACCGGCCTCGACCATGCCGCCGGCCCGGATGCGCGTGTCTTGCGGCGCCTCGCCGTTGGCGATCTGGGTCGGGGTATAGAACAGGTTGATGTTCTGCTGCAAGGCACTCAAGGCCAGGCCCACGGCAACGCCGACGCCCACCAGGATGGCAAGGATGATCAACAGACGCTTTCTACGCAGCGGATTCACTTATCGGTCTCCCGGCGCAGACGACGCGCCTCTTGTTGCAGGTAACGCTTGCGGGCCAGGATCGGCGCAACAACGTTCAGGGCCAGGACGGCCAGGCTGATGCCATAGGCGGTCCAGACGTACAGGCCGTGGTGGCCCATGGCGAGAAAATCACTGAAAGAGGCGAAACTCATCCACGGGCTCCCAGGCTGTTTTGCACTTCGACCTTGACCCAGCTGGCGCGGGCTTCACGCTTGAGCACTTCGAGGCGCATGCGCATCAGCAGCACCGCGCCGAAGAAGCAATAGAACCCCAGGACCATCAGCAGCAGCGGCGCCCACATTTCCACGGGCATTGCCGGCTTTTCGGTGAGGGTGAAGGTGGCGCCCTGGTGCAGGGTGTTCCACCACTCCACCGAGTATTTGATGATCGGGATATTGATCACGCCGACAATCGCCAGCACCGCACAGGCCTTGGCGGCGCTGTCACGATTGCTGATCGCGTTGCCCAGGGCAATCAGACCGAAGTACAGGAACAGCAGGATCAGCATGGACGTTAATCGCGCATCCCAGACCCACCACGCCCCCCAGGTCGGCTTGCCCCAGATTGCTCCGGTCAGCAGCGCTACGGCCGTCATCCATGCACCGATGGGCGCTGCGCATTGCAGGGCGACATCGGCCAGCTTCATCTTCCACACCAGCCCGACGACGCCGCACACCGCCAGCATCACGTAGCAGGACTGGGCCAGCAGCGCGGCGGGAACATGGATATAGATAATGCGAAAGCTGTTGCCTTGCTGATAGTCCGGCGGTGCGAAGGCCAGGCCCCAGACCAGGCCGATGCCGATCAGCAGGAAGGCGGCGGCGGCCAGCCAGGGCAGCATCTTGCCGCTGATGCCATAGAACCACTTGGGCGAGCCGAGCTTGTGAAACCAGGTCCAGTTCATTGCTGTTTCCATCACGGTTGCTTCTTGTCGTGGCAAGAAGCTTAGGGTCTTTACTGACTCAGTGAAAACACTGGATCAGACCTCATTATTCGCCGACGCTGATCTTCAGGCCGGCCGCTATAGCAAAGGGTGTCAGGGTTACCGCCAGGGCGGTCAGGCTGCCAAGCCACAAGAGGTAACCGGTCGCCGGCATGCCCATGAGCGCGGCTTGCAAGGCACCGCTGCCCAGGATCAACACCGGGATATACAAAGGCAAAATCAGCAAGGCCAGCAACAGCCCCCCACGCTTGAGGCCCACGGTCAGCGCTGCGCCCACGGCCCCCAGCAGGCTCAGCACCGGGGTGCCCAGCAACAACGAGGCCAGCAACACGGGCAGGCATTCAAAAGGCAGGCCCAACATCATTGCCAGCAACGGCGCGAGCAGGACCAGCGCCAGGCCGGAAAAGGCCCAGTGTGCCAGTACCTTGGCCAGTACCAGAAGAGGCAGGGGGTGCGACGAAAGGACCCACTGCTCAAGGGAACCATCTTCAAAATCACTGCGAAACAGCCCGTCCAGCGAGAGCAGGACGGACAAAAGTGCCGCTACCCACACCAGTCCCGGAGACAAGGTTTGCAACAGTTTAGTCTCGGGACCAACCGCCAAAGGGAACAACGCGATGACAATGGCGAAGAACACCAGCGGGTTGGCCAACTCGGCCGGGCGACGGCACAGCAAACGGGCCTCACGGGCCACCAACAAGGCAAACACACTCATACCGACCACCGCCCCAGGTCCAGGTCACGGTAACCGGCGGGCAGGCGGGTCAAGGTGTGATGGGTGGTGAGGACCACCATGCCGCCCTGCTCACAGTGCCGGGCCAGGTGTTCTTCGAGCTGCGCCACCCCCTGTTTGTCGAGGGCGGTGAAGGGTTCGTCGAGGATCCACAGCGGCGGTCCATCCAGATACAGGCGGGCCAGGGCCACCCGACGTTGCTGGCCGGCCGACAGGGTATGGCAGGGAACGTCTTCGAAGCCCTTCAGGCCCACGGCGGCCAGGGCCTGCCAGATAGACTCGCGCGTGGCCCGGTGATGCAGGGCGCTGAGCCAGCTGAGGTTTTCTTCAGCCGTCAGCACATCCTTGATCCCGGCAGCGTGGCCGATCCACACCAGGTTGCGCGCCAGCTCCGTGCGTTGTTCGTGCAGCGGCTTGCCATTGAGGCGTACCTGCCCCGCCGTCGGCTGCATCAGGCCGGCCAGCAGGCGCAGAAGACTGGTCTTGCCACTGCCGTTGGGCCCACTGATCTGCACCATATCGCCGCCCGCCAGACGCAGTTCGAGGTGTTCGAACAGCATCCGCAGGTCTCGCTCACAGGCAAGCGCAACGGCTTCAAGTAGTGGACTGGTCACAAGATCGCGGGCCTTTACGGTTCAAGTCGGCGGTGGAGCGGCCGTTAAAGAGATGCACAATAACTGCATTGGCGGCCTGTTTTAGAGAGCTGGATCAATCAGTTGTGATGTTTTTGACCCGCTCTTTGCAGACGGGCGGCATTATACATGCGATGTCCTACTCTAAAGAGGGCAATTTCCTTGAGACCGCGGCCACGATGACCGGTGACATCAACCTACCGACCCTCCCCCCACTACCAGCCACCGGGCCCAGGCCTGCGCCTGCGGTGGGAGAACTGCTGAAACTGCTGGAGCCTCAGGCAGGGTTGATCGACGCCGGCAAAACCGTGAACGCCGAGGTGCTTGCGCTCAAGCAAGGCGGTGAAGCCTTTCAGCTGTTGCTCAAGCTGACCCTCGACGGTGGCCGGCAAACCCTGGTGCAGGCTGCGAGCAGCCAGCCGCTGCCCCTGGGCAGCAACGTCGCGGTGAGCCAGACGGCGTCGGGAGACCTGGCGATCAGCCTGCAACAGGCCCTCAGCGCCAATGTCGCCGCCCTGACCCGCATCGACACCACCCAATTGCCCGTGGGCACCTTGTTGCAAGCCAAGGTGCTGACCTCGCAGATGCTGCCCCAGGGCGCCGGGCAGCCGGCGCTGTACCGCTCGCTGGTAGCGGTGCTCAATAACGCCCTGAGCGGCACCACCCTGAGCCTGGAAAGCCCGCAGCCGCTGCGCGTCGGCAGCTTGCTCAGTGCCGTGGTGCAGGGCGCGCAGACCCTGGATTTCGTGCCCCTGAGCGGGCTGCGCGATCAACTGGCAGTCAGCCAGCAACTGGCCGCCCAGCAAAGCCGCCAGGGCTCGCTGGAAGGCCTGCTCACGGCCTTGAAAAACGTGCCCAATGACACCTCGGCGCAGTTGCGCGCCGCCGTCGACCGCCTGCTTGCCGGGCTGCCGGATGTGGCGCAGGTCAGCAATCCCAAGGTGCTGGCGCAGTTGCTGTACAACAGCGGCGTGTTCCTCGAAGCCAAGCTGCTGGCCGGGCAAAACCCGCAAGTGCCGCCGCTGGACATGAAAGGCAGCCTGCTGCGCCTGGTCAACGAATTGCTACCCGCCCTGCCCGCCAGCACCAACCTCAACGCGATCCTGGCCGCCAATACCCTGGCGCAGATGCTGCCCAGCTTTGTCCGCAGCCCACTGGGTACCCTCGGCCAGGTGAGTGCACGCACCACGCCGGGCGGCTTCCCGTTGCCCGAGCGCCTGCTGCAGCGCCTGGACGGTGAAAACAGCCTGGAAAACCTGCTGCGCCTGGCCGCCGGCGCCATCTCGCGCCTGCAGAGCCATCAACTGTCGAGCCTGGAACAAACCGGCACCACCGCCGACGGTCGCCTGCAAACCACCTGGCAACTGGAAATCCCCATGCGTACCTTGCAGGACATCGTGCCCTTGCAGGTCAAGTTCCAGCGTGAGGAGCCGGCGCCGGACAAGGACGAGCCAGAACGCAAGATCGAACGCGACGCCAAGAAGATGCTGTGGCGCGTGGAACTGGCCTTCGACATGGAGCCCCTGGGCCCGCTGCAGGTCCAGGCACAACTGAGCCAGGGCAAACTCTCCAGCCAGCTGTGGGCCACCCGCCCGTTTACCGCCAGCCTGATCGAAAGCCACCTGGGCAGCCTGCGTGAGCGCCTGGTGTCGTCGGGCCTCAATGTCGGCGACCTCGACTGCCACCTCGGCACCCCGCCCCGGGGGCCCAAGACCGGGCTGGAACAACGCTGGGTGGATGAAACCGCATGAAGACCCCCAACCCACCACGCCAGGCCATCGCCCTCAAATACGACGGCAAAGCCGCCCCCGCCCTGACTGCCAAAGGCGATGAGGCCCTGGCCGAAGCCATCCTGAAACTGGCGCGCGAACATGAAGTGCCGATTTATGAAAATGCCGAATTGGTGAAGTTGCTCGCGCGCATGGAGTTGGGCGACAGCATCCCTGAAGAGTTGTACCGCACCATCGCTGAGATCATTGCGTTCGCCTGGACGCTGAAGGGCAAATTCCCGGTGGGATATGACCCGGATGCAGGGCCGGTGGAGCGGGATGTGACAGATCGCGGGGATGATTACTGAAGTCTGAGCTGTCGGTATCGCGAGTCAGATTTCAAGCAAAAGGCGCCCTGCAAACGGCACATTACTCGTTCTGCAAGCTCGTTAATTAGGTACCCCCATGGGGGGACAGCGCTATTCCAACATGGCCAAAACGTCACCAGACGTTCATGCCAAAAGGTATAGCCATGACAACCACGGATAACCAAACTCCCCCCTCGCTTGACGATGCAAGGCCCACCACAAGGCCGTTGGCAGACCTGGATCGCAGCATGGGCCCCCTGGCAATCGGCGATCTGAGCGTCAGCCGGGTAGCCCTTGCGCGGATGGGCGCACGCATTGATGACCGGGCGCTCAGTGCCAGTGATGTGAGCGGGACGGATGTCGATCAAGCATTTATTGATGGCATCCGCTTCTCCAGCGCCGATGTCGAACAGGTTTTCAAGACATCTGATTTATCGACGGACCTGAGCTCGCCCGGGCTATTGTTCGACCTCGCGTCGTTGCGCTCGATCTCGGCACCTGCGCTGATCAAGGGCATCGACGATCCATCCCCGACCACGCTGATGAATAGACTCAACGGTCTGCTGGAGCGGGTTCAGCACTTCAATCCAGACACTTCACACTCAACTGGCGGCAACTTCAACTGGGTCCATGCCCCATTGAGCCGCAGCATGGACATGACCGGCAACGGCCTCCAGGCCTACGGTTACTACAGCGCAATCGTCGCGATTGCCGGGGCGATCAAGGAAGGCGAGAAATCAACCGCGATCATTGGCTTCGGCAGCCTCGCCGCTGAATTCACTGCACAGGCCCTGGAACTGAGCCTGCGCAAAACCGGGCAGGCCTTGATCAAAAACAGCGCGAGCCTGTTCAAAGGCTTTGCCGCCTGTCGCCTCGGTAAGTGGCTGGGACGCAGTGCCGGGCCCATCGGTAGTGCACTCACACTGCCGTTTGATATCTACAACGCCACAACCTCGTTCGAGGCTGCCGCCAAAGCACACGGCAAGGAGGCCATGGACCATTACGTCAGCGCCGGGTTTGATTTGGTCAGTATCGGCTTGACGGTAGGCCTGGGGGCAGCGGCACTGGCGGGTTTTGGTGCTGCCGGGCCGTTGGGGCTGGTGGCAGCCGCCCTGTTGGTGATCGGTGCCGAAATCTACGGCGCCATCCGCAAGATTGACGACATCGACGATTACATCGAACTCAGTACTCATGAGCGCCTGCGTTCAGGGTGGTTGTTGTTCTGGAGACGCCCGCTGGATACAGAGGTCATGCATCGATACCTGATCGCTCAAACCACAGCCAGTTACAACGCCCAGTTGAAAGCCCAGGCCAGGGAATGGCTTGAGACCACGCTGAAAGACAGTGTCGAAGGCATTGTCAACGGCAAGTTCACTGTCACCGTGCGCCCGGCAAAAGTCTGGAAGATGAGCTGGAGTGAGCAAGAGTCGCCGTACACCCTGGAAGACCAGCCGGTGATCAACGATGACGACGACGTGATCAATGCCGCTGCGTTCCCCCTCGACAACCTGCCGGGTTATGTACCTGGCACCCAAGGGGCCACGAAAGCTATCGTCTGGAGATTGGGCGGTGGAGAAGACGTTGTCACCGGCCTGCCCGATAAACCCAACTTCTTCCACTACGGCCAGGGTCGCAAATACCTGACGGGAGGCCAGGACAACGATGAGTTCATTTTCACGGTGCCGGACGGCACCCTCGATGGCATTGAACCCCGTCAGAATCTGAGCGTCCTGCAGGGAGAAGGCGGTACCGACACGCTCAGATTTGCCGGTCATCATCCAGGTGGTGCCTCCGGGGCAGGCTATACCATCGACCTGGAGCGTCAGCGTGTCGAACTGCACCGCAGCGCTACAGACCTCTACCCACAACTCACGGCCACGCTCTCCTCGATCGAGCAGGTGCAGACCCTCGCGGGCGCTTCCAGCCGTGTCAAAGGCGCGCTCGATACGCAACAGATCGTCTCGATGGGCCACGACACCATCGACGCCGGCCCTGCCGACAACACCCTGGTGATCGCCGGGAACGGCACGCGGGTCAATGGTGGAGCAGGCCAGGACCGCTACGTGATCGCCAACGGCATCGGCGAAGTGCGTATCGATGAAGATGGAGAAGAAATCAGCCACGTGGAAATGGCATGGCCCTTTGAGCGTATCCAGAGTTGGACCCTTCACGAGAATAGCCTGGTGGTATCGGCATTGAGCGATGCCGATGGCGACCTGGCTGAACAACAAATCATCATCATGAACGTCTACGAGACACTGGCTGGCAGCCGTGTACTGAAAAACTCCAAACTGGTGTTTATGACCCAAGATGGCTATGTGCTCTCCCCTGTGCTCCCCTTAAAGCTGCAGGGGGCGGACGATCACAACGTAACCGTCCAACTCATTGCCCACGGCCCCGAGAAGGCACTCCAGGCGATCGTCAACAACCACGAGTACGCACTGTCTGCTCATGGTGAGTCCAACTTGTATGTTCCTCGCGGTGCAATGCATACAACAGTACGGTTCATCTCGGCGCAAGATGATGCCACTTGCACGTTGTACGTCGACTACCCGAAAGAACACATCGAAAGTGTAAGTTATAGCTATCACGTCACGAAAAACAGCAGTGGTGTCTATGACCGGCTGACCTATAAGAACTTCAAACTCAGCATTACCTTTGAAGACGGAAAAAAGTTGATGCTCGCCAACTACGCCACTGAAAAAGGCCGAGCCAGAACATTGGGGACCCGTATTCAGGCTGCGCCCATCAGTATCCTGTGTCGCTTGCTGCTCGTCATGGCCGATGGTCAATCCTGCAACATCACAACACCTTACGTCTTTACCCTTAGCGACCGTTCATACCCTGGCCACAAGATCCACGACGGTCAGGCGCATCTGCAATTTCGAGCCGGAAAGTTCGCGTTTGTCCGCCCGCAAGTTTCAAAAAGCATTCATTGCAAATCAACCCCGCAAACAATCCGACTGCCGGCGTTTTCGGGGGGTGGCATTTATTGTTTAAAAGGCAAAGGCGCAATTTATGAGGTATTTCCAGACAACGGGACGACACTCTACTTATCGCCACAATACCCGGACCAGGCACAGCCCTCTACCTGGATATTCACGACCCAAGGGCCTCCCCAGCTTCAGGAAGTCACCGTCGATGGAAAAACCATCAGTGCTGGCACAGTAAAAATAGTCATGCCTGAAACAGCCTCGACCACGGGCACACCTGACAGAATTATTATTTACGTTGCCTGCGGGCATAAATATGAAGTCAGCCCTGGGCACGCGAAGGCATTTCTTTATGAAATGAACGCATCTGCCCACCAGACCATCGAAAACCTCCACCTTGAACTGCGTAAGCTCAGACAAAAAAGTCCACTGGTGGCGTCGTACATATTGATTAACGGGTTAACGGCCCGACAGCATCCACAAGAACGTATTTATTATGACGTTCAGTATGACGGATGGACCTTATCCAAGGACAACACCCGCCCGCTGCAAGCGAACGAACTGCAACTTCAAGCTGCCATTTAATCCTCCCCCCTGTTTCTCCCCATGGCCTTGGCAGGTTGCGTATGCCTGTTTGCAGCATTCCTGAATTCCAAACCAAGACCGGGCACAGGGTACTTCGATCACGGAGAACAGCCATGCGTCAACACCCTACGTCTTCACGCCTGCCTGCACCACCTGGCGGCAGGCCTCCACTACCGCCCACCAGCCCCCCCACCGCGGCAATCAATGTGCCGCCCTGGGTCAGAAGAGGTGTCAGCGGCCCACCCTCGAACCATCCGACCCTGCAAGACCTACAAAACTACAGGCCCAGCGTTCCTGCCTCCAATCCGGTACTGGTCAACCGTTTTCTGGGGCATCAAACGCCCTCGGCACAACCCCTTCCCGGTTATCCAGGCAGTACCTGGAGCCTTGTCCCTTACAGCGTGCCCGCCAGCGCGAGGCCTCATCCTCCAGTGCTGGCGCATGGGGAACAATTGTTCTCCATCGGGGCCCATGACTATGTCCGATCACAGCTCAACAGGCCGGCAACCCTCTATCGGGTGAACCCCGACAACACACGGTATGAGTGCGGAAGGATCGCCAAAAACGGCCTATTTGAAATAACCGACACCGACAATAACGCGTCCAAATACCTATACGCCGATGGCAACTGGTGCCGAGTAACGCTTGACGACAATCTGGAGCGCTACAAACTGCTCCCGGAGATGAGCACTCCGGCACTCAAGGACGTGTATATCGAGTCAAGTGGCCATGCGTCCTGGATCCCCATGCTCGACCTGCCGGACATCGAGGAAGTGATTTTTTATGCACGACGGTCAAAACGCCTGGACGACACCCATCCACTGACCCTGGATTCACTGTCCAGCGTGCCCCAAGACAAATCGGTGTATCGGCTGATAAGAGCCTACGCCCGCCAGATCATTGGCTTTACCCACCCAAATATCCTGTCAGCGCCCGTTCGTCAGCGTGACCGGATGATTGATACATTCATTTGGAGGCACGGCTACCCCTACCGGTATTTACTGGGCGTGTTCAAAGGCAATGTGGAACATGGGTCTATTCCAGTGGGGGCTCCGTTCTTTGATCCTTTCCAGGGCATCTCCAGCTTCAAGTGCAGTGAAAATGGCTCTTTTAATATTGACGCAATTAAACAGTCCAACGACTTCATCCCCGACACGCGCGTCAAAAGCCCTAGCGAAATAGCCGTTTTGCACGAATGGCAGCAACTGGATAGGCGCCAGACAGCCAATAACCTGCGACGCGGCCAACTGAACGAAAAGATGTATGAGTTCATGCTCAAGGACAGGGGTTACCTCGTGCTTGAGGGGGGGAAGTACGCTAATGGCCAGAACGGCTTGGACCTGGTCTTCAAAGGCCCCGCCGACATTACTTATGTGATGGAAGTGAAACATGTTACCGGCGAAAGCCCGACCTCCTCCGGCAAAGTGCAACTCTCCAGAACGCCGTACCCCTTTCAATTGAGCGACGGCTGGATTAATCACGTCTTGAACCATCCAGAAGCGTTGTACACGCCTGCAGGGCAGGCCGTCCTTGACGCAATGTCCCGTGGACGGCTGGTTCAACTGGTGGGCGCCACCAACCAGCAGGGAGAAATACTGATATTCAAGGCCGACATGAGCGAGGCGGGAGGTTGACCGCATAACCTCCCGGTTGACCTGTGCCGGGGCTCAGCTTTTGTGCAACTTGCTCATCAACTGCGCTTCGGCCTGGGTCAGGCCGCAGGATTGGGTCAACTCATCCACCGTGGCGCCCATGCCCACCAGCTTGGCGGCCTGGGCAAAGGACAGGTTGGCCGGGTCGCGCTGTTCCAGTGCCGACAGCTTATCGGGCAATGGGGCAAGGATTGAACGCAGTTCATGCACGTCCTCCCCCACCCGCACGGCGCTTTGCTGGTAGTTGTCCACGCGCTTGGCCATCTCGCGCAGACGCTGGTCGCGCACGGCGTCGCGCTCGGCCTGCTGCAAGGCCGATTCGCGTTGCTGACGCATATGGCGCAGCAACACCACCAGGGTCCCGACCCACAACAGGGCCAGGACGATTACCGCTACCTCAAGCATCAATCAGATGTTCTCCAGGTCCGACCACTCTTCTTCGCTCATCATCTTGTCCAGCTCAACCAGAATCAGCAGTTCGCCGTTCTTGTTGCATACGCCCTGGATAAACTTGGCCGACTCTTCGTTGCCGACATTCGGCGCAGTCTCGACTTCCGACTGGCGCAGGTAAACCACTTCGGCCACGCTGTCGACCATGATCCCGACCACTTGCTTGTCGGCTTCGATGATGACGATCCGGGTGTTGTCGTTGACTTCAGTCGGCATCAGGCCAAAGCGCTGGCGGGTGTCGATCACCGTCACCACGTTGCCGCGCAGGTTGATGATGCCCAGCACGTAGCTCGGCGCCCCCGGTACTGGCGCGATTTCGGTGTAGCGCAGCACTTCCTGCACGCGCATCACGTTGATGCCGTAGGACTCGTTGTCCAGCTTGAAGGTCACCCATTGCAGAATCGGATCATCCAAACCCTGTGCGGACGCTGACGACTTGTTCATACCCCTGACCCCTTCAAATACCGTTGATGACGGCGTGTGTTCTTCTTTGGCAGCACCCTGGCGCTGCGCCTCTTATCAAGTACGTTTGTTACCTGGCAAATCCTTTACCGCACCGCTGGCAATCAGCTCCGCCAATTCGGCGACATCCAGCAGTGCGCACATATGCTCGATCACAGTGCCCGCCAGCCATGGCCGCTGGCCCCGGTGGCTGCGCCATTTGATTTCGTTGGGGTCCAGGCGCAGCGAACGGCTGACCTGATGCACCGCCAGCCCCCATTCGTAGCCCTGCACCGAGATCACGTATTGCAGGCCCTGGCGGAAATCATCGCGGTAGCGGTCGGGCATCACCCAACGCGCGGTATCCAGCACCTTGAGGTTGCCGGCCTGGCTCGGCAGGATCCCGAGGAACCACTCCGGCTGGCCGAACAACGGTGTCAGTTCCTGGCCTTCCAGGGAGTAGATCGACCCCAGGCACACCAACGGCACCGCCAGCGTCAGCCCGGCCACATCGAACAGCAGGCACTCGAACGACTCGCCAGCCCAGGACGGTCGACCATCGGTTTCCACCGGCGGTGGCGTAATGCTCGGCGGTCGATGCACCTCGGCCACCGGCGGCACCCGTACCAATGCCGCAGGCGCTGGCACAACCGCAGGGGCGACCGGCACCACCAACGCGTCACGGGCCTGCTCTTGCAGGACCGCCAACTGAAACTCATCCAGGCCAGCCTCAGCCTCGGTCACCGGCAGCGGCCCTTCCTCATCGAGCACCAGGATCGGCTCGGGCAGCTGTTCCTCGGTCGCATCCTGCAACAGCGCATCCAGGTAGGACTGCAACGCCAGTTGCGGCCGGGTCTTGATATCGACAGGACGATTCATCTGTATGCCCACGCGCAAGCCCCGTTAACCGTGTATTCAAAGGTTATCGGCCTGCCTGCACCCGGACTTGAATCAAAAGTCCGTGACATCAGGCAAAACCCATCGCGGGCAAGCCACGCTCCTACAGGGTTGTTCATTTCACGCCACCTGCGCCACAAGTTGCTGGGCCAGCAAATGCTTGAGCAAGGCCCGGTAAGCCAGCACGCCACGGCTCTTGCCATCGAATTGCGACGGGACCAGGCCGGCACGGCTGGCGTCACGCAGGCGCGTGTCCACCGGGATATAACCTTGCCAGATCGTTTCCGGGTAGGCGTCGCGCAGCACGCGCAAGGTGCCGAGGGAGGCCTGGGTGCGACGGTCGAACAGGGTCGGCACGATGCTGAACGGCAACGCCTGTTTGCGCGAGCGATTGATCATGGCCAGGGTGCTGACCATGCGCTCCAGGCCCTTGACCGCCAGGTGCTCGGTCTGTACCGGGATCACCAGTTGCTGGCTCGCCGCCAGGGCATTGACCATCAGCACGCCGAGCAATGGCGGGCTGTCGATGATCGCGTAGTCGAAGTCCTGCCACAGCTGCGCCAGGCTCTTGGCGATCACCAGGCCCAGGCCGCTCTGCCCCGGCGACTGGCGCTCCAGGGTGGCCAGGGCGGTGCTGGAGGGCAGCAGGGAAATCTTGTCGTTGCTGGTGGGCAACAGCAATTGCCCCGGCAAACCTGCAGGGACACTGCCCTTGTGCAGGAACAGGTCGAAACAGCTGT
The DNA here is from genome assembly GCF_001983165.1 of Pseudomonas gessardii. Classification (GTDB taxonomy): domain Bacteria; phylum Pseudomonadota; class Gammaproteobacteria; order Pseudomonadales; family Pseudomonadaceae; genus Aquipseudomonas; species Aquipseudomonas gessardii. The sequence goes on from NZ_MNPU01000029.1 coordinate 58,217, forward strand.
GTTCCAGCGCATCCGGGTCGTAGCCGAAATAGCTGGTCATCGAGCCGTGGGGATCCAGGTCGACGATGATCACACGCTTGCCCGCCTCGGCCAGCAAGCCGGCTAAGGCGATGGAGGTGGTGGTCTTGCCGACTCCACCTTTTTGATTGGCAACTGCCCAGACTCTCATTCGGATTGTTCCTCCCGGCAGGCACTGGCTCGACCGAGAAATAGCACGAGGTTATAGAGCCGGTGACAGAGAATTGACGGCACTCTCACGAACCGGCGGCTTTACGGGCGTCGGTGCAGTTTGTGTGCCAGCCCGCTTCATTGCTGCATCAGGTTGTGCATTGGCCGCGCCGGTGGCGGTCAGGCTGCGGCGCACATCGAGGTTGCGCGACACCACCAACACCACCCGACGGTTACGCGCACGCCCTTCGGCCGTCGCATTATTGGCCACTGGCTGGAATTCTCCGTAACCCACCGACGCCAGGCGCCCTGGGTTGACGCCTTGCATCGCCAGCATCCGCACAATACTCGCCGAACGCGCCGACGACATTTCCCAGTTGGTGGGAAATTGCGCGGTATGGATCGGCTGGTCATCAGTAAACCCTTCGACATGGATCGGGTTGTCGAAGGGTTTCAAGATGGCCGCCACCTTATCGATGATGCTGAAGGCAATGTCACTGGGCAGCGCATCGGCGCTGGCGAACAGCAGGCTGGAATTGAGCTCGATTTCCACCCACAACTCGTTGCCGCGAACGGTCATCTGGTTGGAGCTGATCAGGTCGCCAAATGCCGCGCTGATATCATCGGCAATGCTCTTGAGCGGGTCGCTGCCGCCACTGATACCGGCGTCGGTCTCGTCGCTGTCCTTGACCAGGGGTTTGGCCGGGGTCACGGTCTTGGGTCGTTCATCACCAATGGGAATCGGTTTGAGGGCCCGGTCGGAGTCGGTAAATACGCCGACCAGGGCTTCGGAGATGACCTTGTACTTGCCTTCGTTGATCGAGGAAATGGAGTACATCACCACGAAAAAGGCGAATAGCAACGTAATAAAGTCGGCGTAGGACACCAGCCAGCGCTCATGGTTGACGTGTTCTTCAGGCTCGCGGCGACGACGGCTCACAGGCAATACCCCTCGCAGCACACATCAACTGTAGGAGACAGGCTCACTCCTACAGGGAAAGGGAGGCGAATGCTCATGCCATCAATCCATGAAGCCCTGGAGCTTCAGTTCAATAGAACGCGGGTTCTCGCCCTCGGCAATCGACAGGATGCCTTCGAGCAGCATTTCCCGGTAACGGGACTGGCGCATGGCAATGGATTTGAGTTTGCTGGCAATCGGCAGCAGCAACAGGTTGGCACTGGCCACGCCATAGATGGTAGCGACGAACGCCACGGCGATACCGCTGCCCAGTTGCGAAGGGTCGGCCAGGTTGCCCATCACGTGGATCAAGCCCATGACCGCACCGATGATGCCGATGGTCGGCGCATAGCCGCCCATGCTTTCAAAGACTTTGGCCGCGTTGATATCGCGGCTTTCCTGGGTATAGAAGTCCACTTCAAGAATGCTGCGGATGGCTTCCGGTTCGGCGCCGTCCACCAACAGTTGCAGGCCTTTGCGTGCGTAGCTGTCGGGCTCGGCATCGGCCACGCCTTCGAGGCCCAGCAGGCCTTCCTTGCGGGCGGTGAGGCTCCAGTTGACCACGCGGTCGATGCCGCCAGCCAAATCCACCCGCGGCGGGAAAATGATCCACACCAGGATCTGCATCGCCCGCTTGAATGAGCTCAGGGGCGACTGCAACAGCGCCGCGCCGACGGTGCCGCCGATCACGATCAGCGCCGCCGGACCGTTGGCCAGGGCGCCCAGGTGGCCGCCTTCCAGGTAGTTGCCACCAATAATGGCGACAAACGCCAGGAGTATCCCAACCAGGCTCAACACATCCATCAGTGACAGGCCTCCACCAAGTGCTTGCCGATGTCATCCAGGCTGTAGACCGCGTCGGCCAGGTCGGCCTTGACGATGGCCATGGGCATGCCATAGATCACGCAGCTGGCTTCGTCCTGGGCCCAGATCGAACTGCCGCCCTGCTTGAGCAGGCGCGCGCCTTCGCGACCGTCGGCGCCCATGCCGGTGAGGACCACCGCCAGAACTTTGTCGCCGTAGGACTTGGCCGCCGAACCGAAGGTGATATCCACACACGGCTTGTAGTTCAGGCGCTCGTCGCCCGGCAGGATTTTCACCGCGCCGCGACCGTCGACCATCATTTGCTTGCCACCGGGGGCCAGCAACGCCAGGCCTGGGCGCAGGATATCGCCGTCTTCGGCTTCCTTGACGCTGATGCGGCACAGCTTGTCCAGGCGTTCGGCAAAGGCCTTGGTGAACGCGGCGGGCATATGCTGGATCAACACGATGGGCGCGGGGAAGTTGGCGGGCAACTGGGTCAAGACACGCTGCAAAGCCACCGGGCCGCCGGTGGACGTACCGATCGCCACCAGCTTGTAGGCCTTGCGCTTGGGCGCAGGTGACGCAGGGGCCGGCGCAACTGTACGCACCGGCGCCACGGCAGGCCGTGCTACCGGGGCCGGACGCCCGAAACTGCTGGCCGGTGCAGGCGCCGCGACCGGAGCGGGAGCCGCCGGGGCACGAAAGCTGCTGCGATTGCTGCGCGAGATGCTGTGCACCTTCTCGCAGAGCATCTGCTTGACCTTTTCCGGGTTGCGCGAAATGTCTTCGAAATTCTTCGGCAGGAAGTCCACGGCGCCAGCGTCCAGTGCATCGAGGGTAACCCGGGCACCTTCGTGGGTCAGCGACGAGAACATCAAGACCGGGGTCGGGCAGCGCTGCATGATGTGGCGCACGGCGGTGATGCCATCCATCATCGGCATCTCGTAGTCCATGGTGATCACGTCCGGCTTCAACGCCAGGGCCTGATCAATCGCCTCTTTGCCGTTGGTGGCCGTACCGACCACCTGGATGTTGGAATCCGCTGAAAGAATTTCCGAGACGCGGCGGCGGAAGAAACCCGAATCGTCCACCACCAGAACCTTGACTACCATAACCACTCCGTTAGGCAGGGCGAGGGACAACCGCCCCGCCCAGCCAGAATCAAATACGCCGTGCGGCGTAACGCTTGAGCATGCTCGGAACATCGAGAATCAGCGCGATCCGACCGTCACCGGTAATGGTCGCACCCGACATGCCTGGCGTTCCTTGCAGCATCTTGCCCAATGGCTTGATGACCACTTCTTCCTGGCCAACCAGTTGATCGACGACAAAGCCGATACGCTGGGTGCCCACGGACAGGATCACCACGTGGCCTTCGCGCTGCTCTTCATGAGCGGCGGACGCCACCAGCCAACGCTTGAGGTAGAACAAAGGCAGGGCCTTGTCCCGCACAATCACCACTTCCTGGCCGTCGACCACGTTGGTGCGCGACAGGTCGAGGTGGAAGATTTCGTTGACGTTGACCAGCGGGAAGGCGAACGCCTGGTTGCCCAGCATCACCATCAGGGTCGGCATGATCGCCAGGGTCAACGGCACCTTGATGACGATCTTCGAGCCCTGGCCCTTGGTCGAGTAGATATTGATCGAGCCGTTGAGCTGGCTGATCTTGGTCTTCACCACGTCCATGCCCACGCCACGGCCGGACACGTCGGAAATCTCGGTCTTGGTGGAGAAACCCGGGGCAAAAATCAGGTTGTAGCACTCGGTGTCGGTCAGGCGATCGGCCGCGTCCTTGTCCATGACCCCACGCTTGACCGCGATGCCGCGCAGGATGTTGGAGTCCATGCCTTTGCCGTCATCGGTGATCGACAGCAGGATATGGTCGCCTTCCTGTTCGGCCGCCAGGATCACTTTGCCCAGGCGTGGCTTGCCGCTGGCTTCGCGTTCTTCCGGGGTTTCCACGCCATGGTCGACCGCGTTGCGCACCAAGTGGACCAGCGGGTCGGCCAGGGCCTCGACAAGGTTTTTGTCGAGGTCGGTTTCTTCACCCACCAGTTCCAGGTTGATTTCTTTCTTCAACTGCCGGGCCAAGTCACGCACCAGGCGCGGGAAGCGCCCGAAGACTTTCTTGATCGGCTGCATGCGCGTCTTCATCACCGCGGTCTGCAGGTCGGCCGTCACCACGTCGAGGTTCGACACGGCCTTTTGCATGGCTTCGTCGCCACTGCTCAAGCCCAGGCGCACCAGGCGGTTACGCACCAGCACCAGTTCGCCGACCATGTTCATGATGTCGTCCAGGCGTGCCGTATCGACCCGCACGGTGGTTTCAGCTTCACTGGCCGGGGCTTTCTCGGCAGTGGCCGCAGCGCGGGCGGGCGCCGGGGCTGCACGGGCCGCAGCCGGTGCAGCGGCCTTGGCGGCAGCGGGTGCCGGCTTGGCCACCGCCGCCGTGGCAGTCGCACTGGCTGGCGCGCCAGGCACGACGTCGGAGAACTTGCCCTTGCCGTGCAACTCATCCAGCAGGGATTCAAATTCGTGATCGGTGATCAGGCCATCCGCCGCCGGTGCGACAGCCGCCGCCGTGGCAGCCGCGGGTGCAGCCGCCGCAGCGACTGCCGGCAAGGCATCGGCGGCAAACGAGCCTTTGCCATGCAACTGATCCAGCAGCGCTTCAAATTCGTCGTCGGTGATGTCGGTGCTGACCGATTGTGCCGGCTCCACCGCCGCTGGCGTTGCCGCCACGGCGTCCGGGGCGAACTGGCCCTTGCCATGCAACTGGTCGAGCAATGACTCGAACTCGGCGTCGGTGATGTCTTCGCTGGTCGGCACCATGGCCGGTGCAGCCGCCGCCGGAGCCTCGGCTTCCGCCTTGACAGCATTGAGAGAGTCCAGCAGTTGTTCGAATTCGCTGTCGGTGACGTCGGGTTCGGCAGCCGGCGCTGGCGTCGCTTCAACCACCGGGGCGGCAGCCAGGGCAGCAGGTTCTGCCAGGCGCGCCAGGGCAGCCAGCAGCTCCGGGGTGGCGGCAGTGATCGGTGCGCGTTCGCGCACTTCGTTGAACATGCCGTTGACCGCGTCCAGGGCTTCGAGGATCACGTCCATCAATTCCGAATCGACGTGACGCTCACCCTTGCGCAGGATGTCGAACACGTTTTCGGCGATGTGGCAGCACTCCACCAGCTCATGGAGCTGGAGGAAGCCGGCGCCCCCTTTTACAGTGTGAAAACCGCGAAAAATTGCATTGAGCAGGTTCGCGTCATCCGGTCGGCTTTCCAGCTCGACCAGTTGCTCGGACAACTGCTCTAGAATTTCGCCGGCCTCTACAAGGAAATCCTGAAGGATTTCTTCATCGGCGCCGAAGCTCATATTGCGTGCTCCTTAGAAGCCTAAACTGGACAGCAAATCGTCTACGTCATCTTGACCAGACATAACGTCTTCACGTTTATCGGCATGAATCTGCGGACCTTCACCCTTGGCGAGGTGTTTTTGTGGATCTTTTTCCGAGAGGATCGCTTCGCGGTCATGTTCGATGCCGGCAAAACGGTCGACCTGGCCAGCCATCAGCACCAGTTTGAGCAAGTTGCTTTCCACTTCGGTGACCAGCAGGGTCACACGCTTGATCACCTGGCCGGTGAGGTCCTGGTAATCCTGGGCCAGCAGGATGTCGTTGAGGTTGCTGGAAACCGTACGGTTTTCCTGCTCGCTGCGTGACAGGAAGCCCTCGACCCGACGCGCCAGGTCACGAAACTCTTCGGCACCCACTTCGCGCCGCATGAAGCGGCCCCAGTCTGCGCTCAACGCCTTGGCCTCATTGGCCATGCCGTTCACCAGGGGCGTGGCGTTTTCCACCAGGTCCATGGTGCGATTGGCTGCCGCCTCGGTCAGCCGGACCACATAGGACAGGCGTTCGGTGGCATCAGTGATCTGCGAGATTTCCTCGGCCTGGGGCATGTGCGGGTCAATCTGGAAATTGACGATCGCACTGTGCAACTCACGGGTGAGCTTGCCCACTTCCTGGTACAGGCCGCGGTCGCGGGTCTGGTTGAGCTCATGGATCAACTGCACCGCATCGCCGAACTGGCCTTTTTCAAGGCTGTCGACCAACTGGTGAGCGTGTTTTTTCAAGGTCGACTCAAAGTCCCCCTGCGATGTTTCTTTATGCTCCATAGCTACCCCGTGGCGACATCAACCGTGGATGCGTTCAAAGATCTTTTCGATCTTCTCTTTCAAGGCCAATGCAGTGAATGGCTTGACCACGTAGCCGTTGACCCCAGCCTGGGCGGCTTCAATGATCTGTTCACGCTTGGCTTCGGCGGTCACCATCAACACCGGAAGATTGCGCAGTTTTTCATCGGCGCGCACATGGCGCAGCAGATCGATACCGGTCATGCCAGGCATGTTCCAGTCGGTTACCAGAAAGTCGATGCTCCCGCTGTTGAGGATCGGAATCGCCGTAATGCCGTCATCCGCCTCGACCGTGTTAGTGAACCCAAGGTCACGCAACAGGTTTTTTATGATCCGCCGCATCGTTGAGAAATCATCAACGATGAGGATTTTCATGTTCTTGTCCAATTCGACCTCCAAGCAGTCTTAAACGCGTCCAGCACCTGGGCGCGCCATATCATTCAACAGGCATTACACAAAAAGGACTGCTGGGGCGCATCACGGGCCGCTCCCGCCTGGCCTGCGCCCTGGCGGTTATCGTTCGCACTGTCCCCACACTGCCTGTCAGCGCGCTCGCCACTCTCCCAAACGCCCCCGCAAGCGGGCCGCGCATTGGCTATGTAGCTGGCTGACCCGCGATTCGCTGACGCCCAGGACCTCACCGATTTCCTTGAGGTTCAGCTCTTCGTCGTAGTACAGCGCCAGCACCAGCCGCTCACGCTCCGGCAGATTGGCAATCGCGTCCGCCAGGGCGCCCTGGAAGCGTTCATCTTCCAGGTCGCGTGAAGGCTCCTGGTGAGCGCTCGCGCCGTCCTCGTGCAACCCTTCATGTTCGCCGTCCTGTAGCAGGTCGTCGAAACTGAACAGGCGGCTGCCCAAGGTATCGTTCAAAATCCCGTAGTAATCGTCGAGACTCAATTGGAGTTCGGCAGCAACTTCATGATCTTTAGCGTCGCGACCGGTTTTTGCTTCAATTGAGCGAATTGCGTCACTCACCATCCGGGTATTGCGGTGGACCGAACGCGGCGCCCAATCACCTTTACGCACTTCATCGAGCATTGCGCCACGGATGCGGATACCCGCATACGTCTCGAAACTCGCACCCTTGCTCGCGTCGTACTTGGTCGACACTTCGAGCAGGCCGATCATCCCCGCCTGGATCAGGTCTTCGACCTGGACACTGGCGGGCAGGCGTGCCAGCAGGTGGTAGGCAATGCGCTTGACCAGAGGCGCATAGCGCTCAATCAATTCGCCCTGGCTGTCACGCGCTGATTTTTTGTAAAGGTTGTAGCCGCTGGCTGTCATAGCACCGGTCCTGCACTCGTCTGATGCACCAATCGCTCGACGAAAAACTCCAGATGCCCCCGGGGATTGGCGGGCAGTGGCCAGGTATCGACCTTCTGAGCAATTGCCTTGAACGCCAACGCGCATTTCGAACGAGGGAACGCTTCATAGACTGCACGCTGCTTTTGCACAGCCTTGCGCACACACTCGTCATAGGGAACTGCGCCGACGTATTGTAAGGCGACATCGAGGAAACGATCCGTGACCTTGGTCAACTTGGCGAACAGGTTGCGCCCCTCTTGCGGGCTCTGGGCCATGTTGGCCAGCACGCGGAAGCGGTTCATGCCGTAGTCGCGGTTGAGCAGCTTGATCAGGGCGTAGGCGTCGGTGATCGAGGTGGGTTCATCGCAGACCACCAGCAACACTTCTTGCGCGGCGCGCACGAAGCTGACCACGGACTCGCCGATCCCGGCGGCGGTGTCGATCACCAGCACGTCGAGGTTGTCGCCGATATCACTGAAGGCCTGGATCAGGCCGGCGTGCTGCGCCGGGCTCAGATGCACCATGCTCTGGGTGCCGGAGGCGGCCGGGACGATGCGAATCCCCCCCGGCCCCTGCAACAGCACATCGCGCAGCTCACAGCGGCCCTCAATGACATCGGCCAGGGTGTGTTTGGGCGTCAGTCCCAGCAGAACGTCAACGTTCGCCAGGCCCAGGTCGGCATCCAGCAGCATGACGCGGCGGCCAAGCTCTGCCAGGGCCAGGGACAAATTCACTGACACGTTAGTTTTCCCGACGCCACCTTTGCCGCCGGTCACCGCGATCACCTGTACGGGATGCATGCTGCCCATGTTCTTTCTTTACCTTGTCTTGCTTAGCCGCAGGCTACATAGGGTGGCCGCGGTTGCAGACCATCGATGTAGGTACATTGCACTGTATTTCGTGTTGCCTTCAGCCGACCCGCTTGGCTGGGTTGTGATAGAGGTCGGCGAACATATCCGCCATCGCCTCTTCACTGGGTTCATCCTGCATTTGCACACTGACCGCACGGCTGACCAACTGATGACGGCGCGGCAGATGCAAGTCATCCGGGATCCGCGGCCCATCGGTCAGGTAGGCGACCGGTAATTCATGGCTGATGGCAAGGCTCAACACTTCGCCCAGGCTTGCCGTTTCATCCAGCTTAGTCAGGATGCAACCGGCCAGCCCGCAACGTTTGTAGCTGTGGTACGCAGCAGTCAGAACCTGTTTCTGGCTGGTTGTTGCAAGTACCAGATAGTTTTTCGACTTGATCCCGCGCCCGGCCAGGCTTTCCAGTTGCAGGCGCAATGCCGGGTCGCTGGCTTGCAGGCCGGCGGTATCGATCAGTACCACGCGCTTGCGCAGCAGCGGGTCGAGGGCGTTGGCCAGGGACTGGCCCGGGTCGACGTGGGTCACCGGCACATTGAGGATGCGCCCCAAGGTCTTGAGCTGTTCCTGGGCCCCGATGCGGTAGCTGTCCATGCTCACCAGCGCAATGTTATGGGCGCCGTACTTGAGCACATAACGGGCAGCCAGCTTGGCCAGGGTGGTGGTCTTGCCCATGCCGGCAGGGCCGACCATGGCAATCACGCCACCTTCTTCAAGGGGTTCGAGTTCCGGGGTCTGGATCATCCGCGCCAGGTGCGCCAGCAGCATGCGCCAGGCCTGGCGGGGCTCTTCGATACCGGTGGTCAGTTCCAGCAGATCGCGCGACAACGGGCCGGACAGGCCGATGCGTTGCAGCCGGCGCCAGAGGTTGGCCTGTTGCGGCTTGCTACCTTGCAACTGGTTCCAGGCCAGCGAGCCCAGCTGTACTTCCAGCAGTTCACGCAGGCCATTGAGTTCAAAACGCATCGAGTCGAACACGCGCTGGTCGACCGCAGCAGCCGGTGCCGGCGCGGCGGGACGTGGCGGCTCGACGAAGGTCGGCTCTACCAGTGGCTCGGCCGCAGTCAGCGGCAGGCCGGCAAACAATTGGCGATTGGTGGTCGCATCGCTGTCGCCGCGCATGCTCAGTTCGGCCTGGGCCGAGACAATGCGCGAGGCGGTCTTGCGCAACTCGTCCTCGAGTTCCATGTTCGGCACGCGCGGCGCCAACGCCTGGGGTTTGTAATCCAGGGCAGCCGTCAGCTCGACACCGCCGGCAATGCGACGGTTACCGATAATGGCTGCGTCGGCGCCCAATTCATCACGAACCAGCTTCATGGCCTGACGCATATCGGCGGCGAAAAAACGCTTTACTTGCATAACCCACTACCTCAGCCGTTGGGCCCTACTGTCGCGACGATAGTCACTTGCTTGTTGTCAGGGATTTCCTGATAAGCCAATACGTGCAAATTCGGTACTGCCAGGCGTCCGAACCGCGACAACATCGCCCGGACGGGGCCTGCCACCAGCAGAATCACCGGTTGGCCCTGCATTTCCTGGCGCTGTGCGGCGTCGATCAACGAACGCTGCAGCTTTTCAGCCATGCTTGGCTCCAGCAGGACACCCTCTTCCTGGCCCTGCCCTGCCTTCTGGATACTATTGAGCAATATTTGTTCCAACCTTGGCTCCAAGGTGATGACAGGCAGCTCGGAGTCAAGCCCTACAATGCTTTGGACGATGGCACGGGACAAACCGACGCGCACCGCTGCCACCAGAGCGGCAGTATCTTGACTCTTGGCGGCATTGTTGGCGATAGCCTCGGCAATGCTGCGAATGTCCCGTACCGGCACCTGTTCGGCCAGCAGTGCCTGCAGCACCTTGAGCAGTTGCGACAGCGACAACACCCCGGGCACCAACTCTTCGGCCAGTTTTGGCGAGGCTTTGGCCAGCAATTGCATGAGTTGCTGGACTTCTTCGTGGCCAATCAACTCATGGGAGTGCTTGTACAGAATCTGGTTGAGGTGCGTGGCAACCACAGTGCTCGCGTCGACCACCGTGTAACCCAGGGACTGCGCCTGGCTACGCTGGCTGACTTCGATCCACACCGCGTCCAGGCCAAAAGCCGGATCTTTGGCGGTTATGCCACTGAGGGTACCGAACACCTGGCCCGGGTTGATCGCCAACTCGCGGTCGGGGTAGATCTCGGCTTCAGCCAGGGTCACGCCCATCAGGGTCAGGCGGTAGGCACTGGGGGCCAGGTCGAGGTTGTCGCGGATATGCACGGTGGGCATCAAAAAGCCCAGGTCCTGGGACAACTTCTTGCGTACACCCTTGATCCGTGCCAGTAACTGGCCGCCCTGGTTGCGATCCACCAGGGGGATCAGGCGGTAGCCGACTTCCAGGCCGATCATGTCGATGGGCGTCACGTCATCCCAGCCCAACTCCTTGGTTTCCTGGGCGCGGGCCGGCGATGGCAGCAGGTCCTGCTGGCGCTCCACCTCTTTCAAAGCCTGGACCTTGATGGTGTTCTGCTTCTTCCAGAACAGGTACGCCCCTCCCGCCGCCAGGGCGGCCATGGTCAGGAAGGAGAAGTGCGGCATGCCCGGCACAATCCCCATGATCGCCATGATGCCGGCCGCCACGGCCAGGGCCTTGGGCGAGGCGAACATCTGGCGATTGATCTGCTTGCCCATGTCTTCGGAGCCGGACGCACGGGTCACCATGATCGCCGCAGCGGTCGATAACAACAGTGATGGCAATTGCGCCACCAAACCGTCACCGATGGTCAGCAGGGCGTAAACCTTGCCCGCATCGCCAAAGGTCATGCCGTGCTGGAAAATACCGACGGCCATGCCGCCGATCAGGTTGATAAACAGGATCAGCAAACCGGCGATGGCGTCACCGCGCACGAATTTGCTGGCACCGTCCATGGAACCGTAGAACTCGGCTTCCTGGGCCACTTCGGAACGGCGGGCCTTGGCCTGGTTCTGGTCGATCAGGCCAGCATTGAGGTCGGCGTCGATCGCCATTTGCTTGCCGGGCATGGCGTCGAGGGTAAACCGCGCGCTCACCTCGGAAATCCGCCCGGCGCCCTTGGTCACCACCACGAAGTTGATGATCATCAGGATCGCGAACACCACGATACCCACCACGTAGTTACCGCCGATCACCACCTCACCGAAGGCCTGGATCACCTTGCCCGCAGCGGCGTGACCGTCCTGGCCGTGCAGCATCACCACCCGCGTGGAGGCCACGTTAAGGGCCAGGCGCAGCAGCGTGGCAACCAGCAAAATAGTGGGGAAGACCGCGAAATCCAAAGGTCGCAGCGCGTACACGCAGACCAGCAGCACGACAATGGACAGGGCAATGTTGAAGGTAAAGAACACGTCCAGCAGAAACGGCGGCATCGGCAACATCATCATTGCCAGCATCACCAGCAACAACAACGGCACACCCAGATTGCCTCGCGAGAGGTCCGTCAGGGTGCTGCGGGCCGTGCCGAGCATTTGAGAGCGATCCACCACCGGTATTCCTCGTGTCCTTTGAAGCAAAGTTTTGACGCGGTTTGGCGTCTTGCAGGCGGCATTGCAAGAAGCCTTCCAACTTTTGCTTGAGAGCGACTGAATGGGGGAATTCGTAGGCTGGTGGGCTGTAAAATCGGTCAGCGGGCGTCTTCGCTAACTGACCGAAACCGAAGCACTAACAGACGCGTGCCGCTTAATTGGCCGGCAGCGCGCCTGTTTTGAGAAGATTAAACCCGGAGAGTGAACACCAATGTATTAACCTGACGGTTCTCCGCATACTTAAACATCAACTTGGCGTTCGGGTACGCTGAGGCTTCAAGCTCATACGCATCCCACCCCCCTGTCTTTCTATTTAGTGGAAGTTGTGTCGGGCCTTTAGACTCTAAAGGAACGCCGAAGGAGTCCTTCACGTCAGCCTGACTCATCGACAAAGCCAGCGGTGTTGGCAGTTCGCCGCGATATACAGCCTGCTCCTCAACAACTGGAACAAGAATGATATATGTAGTGGTCTAATTTCCCCGGACACCTCGATAGGTGGAAAATGCATCTATCGAGGAGTTTTTCATGACCACCAAACGCAGGACATTCGACGACAGCTTCAAGCTGCAAGTCGTGAAGATGATCAAG
>NZ_MNPU01000002.1 GCF_001983165.1 Pseudomonas gessardii
CTCGGGCTGGTCTCGATACTGGATACGATAAACCGACTTAACCGTATAACCTGAACCGCCGTATACGGAACCGTACGTACGGTGGTGTGAGAGGACGGCGGATGTGAATCCGCCTCCTACTCGATCACGCAACTATTTGATCGGGAAACCACGCCATGGAACTGCGCCGCTGGACTGTACTGCTGGGCCTGTCACTGCTGCCGACCATGTCTGTCGCGGCTGGCAAATGCGAGCGCCTGGTGGTGACCGGCAGCCCGGATGCGCCGCCCTACCTGTGGCGTGACCCCCAAGCCCCCACGCACCTGATCGGCGCCAATGCCGATGTGTTGCAACAAGTGGCCAAGGAGCTGGGGCTGAAAATCGACCTGCTGTACGGCGGCAAGCGTTCCCTGGCTCTGGAGGAAGTGCGCAGCGGGCGCATGGATATGTTGCTCGACGCGCCGTTGACTGTCAGCGAACTGGAGACCCTGGACTACATCCACCCGGCACTGATGCAGGCCGATTACCGAGTATGGACCCGCGTTGACTCGCCCCTGGTCTATGCCAGCGCAGCTGACCTGTATGGCCACAAGGGCGCGGTTTCGGAGCGGGCGCGCCTGTCCCCTGAATTTGCCGCCTTTGCCGCCGAACACCTGACCCTGGAACGTGTGCCAACCTTGACCCCGGCCTTGCAGAAACTGCTGCTGGGTGAAGTGGACTACGTGCTGGCCGGACATTACTCCGGCATGGCCATGGCCCAGACCCTGGGCATGAGCAAAGACCTGCAGGCCCGTGAACGGCCGATTGATCAGCCGGGGCTGTTCCTGGCGATTTCCCACAACTCGGCCTGCAATGATCCGTGGTTGCGCGGACAGCTTGCCAAAAAGATGACAGAATTGGCCGCGTCCGGTCTGACGGAAGCCGCGTTGCAGCGCAATATCGAACGCTGGAAGACGCAGTTACAGCAACCCGTCGGCACCCCAACAAAGTAGGGATTTTTAGTGACTATTCGACCTCTTTTCGCCGCCCTCGCCGTTGTAACGCTGGCGGGCTGTGCCGCAGATCCTGCGCCGAATGAACAGATGCGCCTGACCCAGCAAGCCCTGGAACAAGCCGCCGCCGTAGGGGCCGTCGCTGACGACGTGCCCGAGTTGAAGCTTGCCGAGACAAAGCTGGCCCAGGCCAAGGCCGATATGGCGGATGAGTCCTACAAGGATGCCCGCATGCAGGCTGAACAGGCCGAACTGGATGCCCGCCTGGCAGAGGCGCGGGTGCTGACGCAAAAAAGCCAGGAACAGTTGAATGTCCTCGACACCCGCATCACCCGCCTGCGCAAGCAACTGGGAGATGCCCAATGAACCGCCTGACCTGTGGGCTGCTGTTAAGCAGCCTGATGCTCGCCGGCTGTGCCAGTCATCCCAATAGCGATACCGCGTTGCAGCAGGCCGGCAGCGATTTCCAGAAGGTCAAGGAAGACTCCAATGTGTTGCGCATCGCGCCCAAGGACGTGATCCGCGCCGGTGAGTCCCTGGCCCGTGCCGACCGTCTGTCCACCTATTGGGGCAGCGGTGGCGATGTGGTGCATTACGCCTACCTGAGTCAGCGCTACAGCGCGATTGCCCGGGAACATACGCAACTGGTGCTTAACGAGGAGCGTGCGGCCAAGCTCGAACTGGAGCGCCAGCGCCTGCAACTGGCACTGCGCGAGGCCAAGTTGTTGAGCGTGCAGCAACAGGGCAAGTGGCTGGAAGAGCAGATCGCCAGCCTGACCACCACCCAGACCGACCGTGGCCTGGTGATGACCCTGGGCGACGTGCTGTTCGACACCGGCCAGGCCGAGCTGAAGAACTCCGCCAACCGGACAGTGCTGAAGATCGTGCAATTCCTGCAACTAAACCCCAAGCGGGTAGTGCGGATCGAGGGCTATACCGACAGTACCGGCGGCGAGCAGGAAAACCTCAAACTGTCCCGGGACCGGGCACAGGCCGTGGCGGATGTCCTGATCGACCTGGGCATTGATGACAAGCGCATCCAGGTGGAAGGCTATGGCGATCAGTACCCGGTGGAGGTGAATGCTTCCGAGCGGGGGCGTGCGCAGAACCGGCGTGTGGAAATCGTCTTCTCCGACGACAAGGGCCAGCTCGGCGCTGCGCGCTGAATTTCAGTTCTTGTGGGAGCTGGCAAGCCAGCTCCCCCAGGGAATATGCTGTGTGTCTCGCCCCGTAACCCGATCCTTGATCGGGTTTTTTATGTCCGCGATTGCGTTCAACCCATACAGTTTTTTCTATCACTGCCGCCGATCCTCGACTATTGTGGCAACTGTCCCCGTACACTTCTAAACTGTGCCGGTATGTTTCACACAAAAATAAAATACCCGTGAAATCGAGTGCTGCGTCATGACCAATCTCTTGCTTTACCAACGTATCGCCCAGCAATTGGCTGAAGATATCCGACGCGGCGTCTATCAACCGGGTGAGCGCGTACCTTCGGTGCGCAAGATGAGCTCCCAGCTCAATGTCAGTCATGCCACCGTGTTGCAGGCCTACGCCAATCTCGAAGACCAGGGGTTGATCCGTGCGCGGCCGCAATCCGGGTATTACGTGCACCAGACCCCGGCCCTGACCGCACCCACGCCGGATATCGCCCGGGTCGAGCGCCCGGGCCTGGTCACCCGCAGCAGCATTATCCAGCAGGTCCTGGTCGAATCCCGGCGCGAAGGGGTGTTCCCCCTGGGCGCCGCCGTGCCCAGTGTCGACTACCTGCCGGTACGGGCGCTGCACCAGCAACTGGCCAAGGTCACACGCTTCCAGAGCCCGCGGGCGTTCAGCTATATGTTCAGCCCGGGCTTTGAGCCGCTGCGCCGCCAGGTTGCGATTCGCATGCGCGATGCCGGGGTGGTGGTCGATCCGTCCGAAGTGGTGATCACCCACGGGTGTGTCGATGCATTGCAGATGTCCCTGCGGGTGCTGACCCGTCCCGGCGACCTGATCGCCGCCGAATCCCCCACCTATTACGGCCTGCTGCAACTGGCGGACCTGCTCGGCCTCAAGGTCATCGAAATCCCCAGCGACCCGGCCACCGGCATGAGCCTGGAAGCCCTGCAACTGGCAGCCAACCAATGGTCGATCAAGGCCCTGGTGCTGACCACGCGCCTGAGCAATCCCCTGGGTGGCACCATGCCAGAAGAGCGGCAGAAACAGCTGCTGCGCCTGGCCTCGGATTTCGATATCCAGATCGTCGAAGACGATATCTATGGCGAATTGATGTTTGAACTGGGCCGCACCAAGGCCCTGAAGGCTTATGACCGCCTGGACCGGGTGATCTACTGCTCCAGCTTCTCCAAGACCCTGTCGCCCGGGGTGCGCATCGGCTGGATGATCGCCGGCAAATACCAGCAAGAGCTCCAGCGCCTGCAGATGTTCAGCACGCACTCGGCGTGCAGTGTCACGCAGATGGGCGTGGCGGCGTACCTGGAGAACGGCGGTTATGACCGGCACTTGCGTTATATCCGCCAGGAGTACCGCAAGAACCTCAGTGCCTTTCAGTTGGCGGTGCAGCAGTACTTCCCGGAGGGCACGCAGATGAGCCGGCCGACCGGCGGCTTTATCCTGTGGGTCAGCCTGCCGGGCCGGGTCAACACCCAGGAACTGCACGTGCGCGCCTTGCAGCAGGGCATCAGCATTGCGCCGGGACTGATCTTCAGCAATACGGAACAGTTCAACCACTGTATTCGGCTCAATTGCGGCACCCCATGGAACCGTGAGGCCGAGCGCGCCCTGATGACCCTGGGCATGCTGGCCAACCAGTTGTGCCAGGAGGCCGCGAGCGGTTTTTGACGCGCCAAAACGGGGCATGAGCGGTAGCCGGCTAATCACCACGCTTGTCATGCTGCGCTCAACAAGCGAGCATATGGCCTTCTGCCGTTAATGCTGTTGGCGATATGACCTCTATTTTCCCTGCTGCACTGTTGATCTGCCTGGCGAGCCTGTGCAACGCCACTTCAGTACTGGCAGCGCCTGCCAGTGCGCCAGTCGTGCTGGCAGCTGCTGAACAAAAGCCGGCACCGGCGAAAAAAACAGTCCAGGCGAAAAAAACCGCCCCGGTTAAAAAGGCCACTAAGGAAAAAAAGCGCGCGCCTATCGCTAGCAAGTCCAAATCGGCCCATGAAGTGGCCCGGACCAGGCTGCCACCGGCGAAACTGGACCTCAGCCTGCCCCAGGAAATGGTCCGGCACCTGCAGCCCCTCGGCACTATGCCCAAGCCCAAGAATGTGCCGTTGTTGCCGCCGATGTTTGGTGAGAAGCCGGTCGATAACAGTGCATTCCAGATCAACGGGCGCTTGCTGAGCAACGAAATGCAGCTGCAAATGCGCAATGAAGAGCGGCGTGACGTGGAAGGTGCGGCCCTGGATTTTGAGTTCAAGAATTAATGTTGCCCACCCAAGTGACCTGATCCACAGACCTTCTGTCGCAGACTGGTCGGTCACTTTTGTTTTCTGCGAAAAACCCCTGTTAGACCATTTTAAAACGCATGTTTTAGGGCGTACTCTAGCCCGGCCATCAACACTTTGTCGTCGAGGACCTGCTGGTCATGAAATGCCGTGAAGGCTGTGGCGCCTGCTGTATCGCGCCTTCCATCAGTTCGCCGTTGCCCGGTATGCCCAATGGCAAGCCTGCGGGCGAACGCTGCCTGCATCTGTCGGTCGAACAGCTGTGCCAATTGTTTGGCCAGCCTGAGCGGCCTGCGGTGTGCGGTGCCTTTGCGGCGGATCTTGAAGTCTGTGGTAGTAGCCAGGAAGAAGCGATCAGGTTGATCGGCTGGTGGGAGCAGATGACGGCGGCTTAGTGGGCTTTAATGTCAGAACTTCAACAATAAGGAATACAACAATGGGTTCGCTGAAACGAATGGCTGTGTTGTGCGGTTTTACGGTGTTGTTTGCAGCTACTGCGCAGGCAGACTGGAAAGTAGAAAAGGATGAAGACGGCATCAAGGTGTCGTTGAATGAGGTGGCTGGCTCGAAATACAAGGCTTACCAGGGCACCACCCTGATCAATGCGCCGCTGACCAAGGTGCGGGCTTTGCAGGAGGACGTGGCGGGTGCCTGTGCCTGGATCCACGAGTGCAAATCCCAGAAGCTGGTGGACCAAAAGGGTGACGAGAGTTGGACCTATACCCAATTCAACGCACCCTTCCCGGTAACGGATCGTGACTCCTACATCCATGTCACTACCACCGTGGGCGGCGATGGCAGTGTGACCCGCAAACTGCAAGGTGTGCCCACCTACAAGCCAGAAGAGAAAGGTTATGTGCGCGTAGCCAAGGTCGATGGCTTCTGGAAACTGGTGCCCAAAGGCCCTAACCAGACCGAAGTGACCTACCAGGTCCATACCGAGCCAGGTGGCAGCGTGCCCTCCGTCTTGGCCAACAAGTTTGTGGTCGATGCGCCCTTCAATACTTTGAAGGCCCTCAAGGCACTTGCCGAGAAACCGTAAGCGCAACCGAGCTGTGCCTCCTGCCTTGAGTGGAACGATCACCGTGCCCTCAAGGTCCAGATATGTGTAAGCCCATCCATGGGCTTTATCGAGGAGGCACTGATGCAAAACTGGCAAGTTACCTTCGTTGACGATCACGGCGTGCAATCGGTAGAGCAGTTTGCCTGTGAGCAAAAGCCTAGCCTCGAAGATGCAGCGCAGATGATTCGCGCCAAATTGCTGCCCATTCCCGCCAAGCTGGACCTCAATGACCTGGACGGCCGGATCGCCGAACCGACGGTCAAAAGCCTCAAGGATCAGAACAGTATCCAGATCCTCGATATTTCTCCCGCCGCCTGAATATTCCCTGACGGTCGTTAAAGCGCTGCTGGTGGAGGTGATAGCTTCGCGCTACTCTGCAAGAGAGATCAGCGAATGAATCGCTAAGGTCTGGTCTTGTCAGCTACATGCTTGTTTTCCTGCGGCGATGTCATTGCCGTCTACCTGCGCCGTTCACGCGCAGGCCTGGGAAGCACGGAAAGTCTATCCATTGGTTGAGGAGGACGTTTCATGAGCACAGCCTATCAAGAAGACATCAGCACCCACGTGTTACGCCGCATGAAAGAGGGCGGCTTCGACTTCTCACGTTTCCACCCCATCGAGTTCTACGCCATTTTCCCGGATGAGGAGCATGCGCGTCGGGCGGCGGGTCGGTTTCGTGGGGAGTCGATCAATGCCCAGGTCAGTGCACGGGATGACGGTGCCTGGTTCCTGGAGTTGAGCAAGGTCATGTTCGCCACCTATGACGGTATCGGTGATTTCGAGCAGGACTTCGAGGCGGTAGTCGAGCCCTTGGGCGGGATTATCGAGGGATGGGGCGTAAAGCACGAGGTTCGTGGGTTACCCATGTAGACACATGATCAATAAAGCAGCGTATCGGCTGACCCTCGGGTCGGCCGATTTTGTTTGTGGCGGCGCAAAGTACTTGGAACTTATTGCGAAAAATCCTCCACCAAAAAAAAGCCACCCGAGCAGGGTGGCCAAAAGGGAAGACCGGAAAGAAGGGGGAACCGGTCGGTACTTGCACTTACAAATTACCGACCGGGATAGGTTGATGCTGTAGGACGAATCCTGTTCAGCGCATGGGAGTGATTATCCGCAGGGTTTATCGGGCAGTGAAATCAACTCTGACTATGCTGGTGATAGGCAACGCCTGCGTCTGTTTGAAGCGAGCATGGCGAAGCGGGGATGGTGGCTGCACCAGGACGGTGCGGCGCTGTCTTGGGTTATATCCAACTGATTGATACTTAAGTGTTTATGCCGCTGGCACGGGCCTTGCGACAGTCCGTTGCGTCCGGGTGACAAGGAGTTCGGCATGATCCGCACTTATTACGATGAAATGTACGATGAGGCTGGCCAGGTCCGGCCGCACTATCGCGAGTTTGCCCGCTGGCTGGAGCAAACCCCGCCGGAACTGCTGGCCCAGCGTCGGCGTGAAGCCGATTTGCTGTTTCACCGCGCCGGTATCACCTTCACCCTGTACGGCGACGAACAGGGTACCGAGCGCCTGATTCCCTTCGATACCATCCCGCGCAGCATTCCCGCCAGTGAATGGCGAGTGGTCGAACGTGGCTGCATCCAGCGGGTCAAGGCATTGAACCTGTTCCTCGCCGACCTGTACCACGACCAGCGGATTATCAAGGCCGGGATCATTCCTGCCGAGCAAGTGCTGGCCAACGAGCAATACCAGTTGGCGATGCAGGGTCTGGACCTGCACCGAGATATCTATTCCCACGTCTCGGGTGTCGACCTCGTACGGGATGGCGACGGCACGTACTACGTGCTGGAAGACAACCTGCGCACCCCCAGCGGTGTGAGCTACATGCTCGAAGACCGCAAGATGATGATGCGCCTGTTCCCCGAGCTGTTCGCCGCCCAGCGCATCGCGCCGATCGATCATTACCCCAACCTGTTGCTCGACACCCTGAAAAGCGCCAGCCCGCTGGACAACCCCAGCGTGGTGGTGCTGACGCCCGGGCGCTTCAACAGCGCGTTCTTTGAACATGCCTTCCTCGCCCGGGAAATGGGGGTAGAGCTGGTGGAAGGCGCCGACCTGTTCGTGCGTGACGACCGCGTATTCATGCGCACCACCGACGGGCCGAAGGCGGTGGATGTGATCTACCGCCGCCTCGACGATGCCTACCTCGACCCGCTGGCCTTCAACCCGGCGTCGATGCTCGGCGTGCCGGGCCTGCTGGCCGCCTACCGCTCGGGCAACGTGGTGCTGGCCAATGCCATTGGCACCGGGGTGGCGGATGACAAGTCGGTGTATCCCTTCGTTACCGACATGATCCGTTTTTACCTGGATGAAGAGCCGATCCTCAAGAATGTTCCGACGTTCCAGTGTCGCAAGCCTGACGAGCTGTCCCATGTGTTGGCGAACCTGCCCGAGCTGGTGGTCAAGGAAACCCAGGGTTCCGGTGGCTACGGCATGCTGGTTGGCCCGGCCGCCAGCGCTGCCGAGATCGAAGCCTTTCGGGCGCGGATCAAGGCCAAGCCCCATGCCTACATCGCCCAGCCGACCCTGTGCCTGTCGACGTGCCCGACCTTTGTCGAAAACGGCATCGCCCCCCGGCATATCGACCTGCGGCCGTTCGTCCTGTCCGGCAAGGAAACCCGTGTGGTGCCCGGCGGGCTGACCCGCGTGGCGCTGCGTGAAGGCTCGCTGGTGGTCAACTCGTCCCAGGGCGGCGGCACCAAAGACACCTGGGTGGTCGAGGAATGAAACCATGTTGAGCAGAACTGCCTCGGATTTATATTGGATGTCGCGCTATCTGGAGCGCGCGGAAAACCTCGCACGCATGCTGGATGTCAGCTATTCACTGTCGCTGATGCCCCAGGATGGACGCGGCGATGGCTTGCACGAACTGGCCATGCCCCTGCTGATCACCGGCACCCTGGATGACTACCATGAACGCCACGGCGAGCTGCATGCCGAGCGCCTGTTGCACTTCTTCGCCCTGGACGCGGCCAACCCGGCGAGCATCTACAGTTGCTTGGGCGCCGCCCGCGCCAGTGCCCATGCCGTACGTGGGCGGATTACCGCCGACATGTGGGAAAACATCAACGCCACCTGGTTGGATATTCGCGATATCGCCCAGGAGGGGCTGAGCCGCTATGGCATGAGCCGGTTCTGCGAGTGGGTCAAGGAACGTTCCCACCTGTTTCGCGGCGCCACCTACGGCACCATCATGCGCAATGACGCCTTTCGCTTTATTCGCCTGGGCACCTTTATCGAAAGGGCCGACAACACGTTGCGCCTGCTGGATGCGCGCTACGAGATGGCCGGCGACCAGGCCGCCGTGGTGATTGATGGCACCGCCCACGCCTATTACCAGTGGAGCGCGCTGCTGCGGGCCTTGTCGTCCTTCGAGGCCTACACCGAGGTCTATCGTGACGCTCCCGGTGCCCGCCAGGTGGCCGAGCTGTTGCTGCTGCGCGCCGATGTACCGCGCTCCTTGCGCGCGTGCAGCGAAGAGATTGACCAGATCCTCGCCAGCCTGCCCGGCATCAACGGCCGCCCGGCCCAGCGCCTGGCCGCCGAGATGGACGCGCGCCTGCGCTTTACCGCGATTGACGAAATCCTTGAGGAAGGCCTGCACGCCTGGCTGACCGACTTCATCCCCCTGGTGCGCCAGTTGGGCAACGCCATTCACCATTCCTACCTGGAGGCGGCATGAGACTTTCCATCAGCCACGAAACCACCTACCGCTATGAAGACCAGGTGCGTGCCAGCATCCAGTACCTGCGCCTGACCCCCCACGACAGCGAGCGCCAGCATGTGCTCAGTTGGCAACTGGATCTACCGCGTCCGGTGCGGGCCCAGTTGGACCCGTTCGGCAATATCCTGCATGTGCTGACCCTGGACGAACCCCATGAGTCGATCATCATCGGCGCCCGTGGCCAGGTGGACATCGACGAGTGGCGCGAGGCCGAGCACGACAGCCAATCGCCCTTTCCCTTCCAGCGCTGCACGCGCCTGACCGAGCCGGACGAGGCCCTGCGCGCCTTTGCCCAGCAGCACTGCGGCAAGCGTCGGGATCGCAATGCCCTGATCGACCTGATGCACGCCCTCAACCAGCACATCGCCTATGTGCCAGGCGCCACGCAAGTGGAGACTAGTGCGGCCGAGGCGTTCGCCGGGCGTGCCGGGGTTTGCCAGGACCATGCCCACGCCTTCCTGGCCTGCGCGCGCAGCCTGGGGATCGCCACGCGCTATGTGTCGGGGTATTTGTACAGCGAGGACAGCGAACACCTGGCCAGCCACGCCTGGGCCGAAGCCTGGCTGGATGACGCCTGGTACAGCTTCGATGTGACCAACCAACTGGCCCGCCCGGAGCGGCATCTGAAACTGGCGGTGGGCCTGGATTACCTCGACGCGTGCCCGGTGCGCGGCATGCGCCGTGGCGGCGGGCATGAGCAGATGCATGCCAGGGTGTTTGTGGCACCGAGCCCGGTGATTCTGGTGCAGCAGCAATAATCCCTGCCGCATCCTGCTGAAGCCGGCTCTACAAGTGCGGGTCGGTTTTGCGCGTGGCCATATGCTTCAAATACCCTACCAGCAACTCCAGGTCGGTATCTGGCAACACGCTGGCGGCAAACGCTGGCATTTTGGCTTGCGGCCAATGCCTCAGGCTCTGGGGATCACGGATGTAACGCTTGAGGAAGTCGCTGCCCAAATACTCGGTCGGGCTGTAGGGCAGATTCAGATCCGGGCCTACTTGCGCGTCACCCGCGCCGTTTAGACGATGACAGGCCAGGCAGTTTTTCTGAAACAGGGCGAACCCCTGGTTGATCGGATCATCCACCGCCAGCGCAGGATCGGGCAGCAGCGCCGGGAAGCGTTCGGCCACGGTTTTCAACTGTTTGATCGTCGAGATCTGGAATGGCCATTGTTCCGGGCTGATCCGGCTCGCCTGGGGCTGGGTCCACACCAGATAGAACGGCCCGGCACTGGGTTTGCCAGTGGCCAGCGGGGGCCACGGCTGAGCCGGGTCCTCCACTGCCAACCAGGCCTGGGCGCCGCTTTGCTGCAGCAGTGGCGCGGCGGCCAGTTCGGCGGCGAAACCATCGAGCGCCACCGCCTGCACATGGTTCTGCGCTTGCAGGCCCGGTAAGAGGGCGGCCAATGGTACTGCGCGATAGGTCATATTGCGCTTGTAGGAAACGTCATCGACGATCTGCACCGTCTGTGCTGCCGGGTGCTTGAGCAGGTCGGCGGTGTGCCAGGTGGTGCGGCTGTGATCCAACTCGATGGTCAATTGGGCCGCGCTGGCGGGGTAGGCCAGGATCAGCATCAGCAGGACGATAATCGGTTTCAAGGCGAAGCCCATATGGCAATGGCGATTCGCGCCCACGATACCGGAAATCAGCTGCTGAACCGCAGGCAAAAAGACAGCCCCGACCACAGGAGCGCTATAAGCGAGATCCCGGGCGGTGCTGTCAAGAGCTGCAATGTCTAGGTGTGAACGGCCCGTTCAACCAATGATCTTGGTCAGGTTGGGCAAAATCAGAATCAATGTAGTGGCGAAGAGAATGAGCCCCGCCTGGCGAACTTTCGATTGTTTGAACATGGCTGACTGCCTTTTGTTGTTATTCCTAAGCGTCAAATGCGCCGATGTATGCACCATCCATTGGCTACGTTAAGCCGGCTAGATGGCATTTTTCTTACAGCTGCTCCAGCAAGACCCGGCAGCAGCTTCATACACGTCTTACTGATTCAACCTTAGAGCCCCTGTCGGACGTGGCTTAGATCGCTTTCATATCAAGTTATATTGAAATCCTTTTAAAAAGGTATGAGGCAGATAGCCATCTTCGCCCCAGCCCCTTGGCTAGACAGCTAAAACGATTAACCCGAGGTTTCCGGTAGTCTCCTACCGTTCGTCTGAGCGTGGTCGTCAAGGTCAATGAGCGCATCGGTCATTGAATCTGCCCTCGTGGCGCTTAAGGTAAGGGCACGGTCGGCTCTCCCCTTGAGAGCTCCATTGCACAGTGGTTCGAGGACGTCATGACCCAAGCTTTGATCTTTGATGCAATACGTACGCCCCGGGGCAAAGGCAAGGCCGATGGTGCACTGTACAGCGTCAAGCCGGTGAACCTGTTGGCCGGCTTGCTCACTGCCCTGCAACAGCGTAGCGACCTGGACACGCGCCAGGTGGATGACATTGTGCTGGGATGCGTCACACCGGTCGGTGACCAGGGGGCGGATATCGCCAAGACCGCCGCGCTGGTGGCCGACTGGGACGTCAGCGTCGCCGGTGTGCAGGTCAACCGCTTCTGTGCGTCGGGCCTGGAGGCAGTCAACCTCGGGGCAATGAAGGTGCGTTCCGGTTTCGAGGACCTGGTGGTGGTTGGCGGTGTCGAGTCCATGTCCCGCGTGCCCATGGGCAGCGACGGCGGTGCCTGGGTGCTGGACCCGCAGACCAATATGCACAGCCACTTCACGCCCCAGGGGATTGGCGCCGACCTGATTGCCACCCTGGAAGGCTTCACCCGCGAAGATGTCGATGCCTTCGCCTTGCACTCCCAGCAGAAAGCGGCACGGGCCAGATCAGACGGTTCCTTCAAGAAATCCCTGATCCCGGTGCAGGACCAGAACGGCATCGTACTGCTCGATCACGACGAATTTATCCGGGGCGACTCGACGCTCGAAGGCCTGGGCAAGCTCAAGCCCAGCTTTGAAATGATGGGCCAGATGGGCTTCGATGCCACGGCCTTGCGGGTCTACAGCCATGTCGAGCGCATCCGGCATGTGCACACGCCGGGTAACAGCTCCGGGATTGTCGATGGCGCGGCCTTGATGCTGATCGGCTCCGAGGCTCGGGGTCGCGAACTGGGCCTGCAAGCGCGGGCGCGCATTGTCGCCACGGCGGTCACCAGCACCGACCCGACCATCATGCTCACCGGCCCCGCGCCCGCCACCCGCAAGGCCCTGGCCAAGGCCGGGCTGCGGGTCGAGGACATCGACCTGTTCGAGGTCAACGAAGCCTTTGCCTCGGTGGTGCTCAAGTTCATCAAGGACATGGGCATCGACGCCGCCCGGGTCAATGTCAATGGCGGCTCGATTGCCCTGGGCCACCCGCTGGGGGCCACGGGGTGCGCGATCCTCGGCACCCTGCTCGACGAACTGGAGGCGCGCCAGCAGCGCTACGGCCTGGCCACGCTCTGTGTGGGCGGCGGCATGGGTATTGCCACCATTATCGAACGCCTCTGAGCCTAAGGAATCTGTCATGAGCGACGCCATTCGTTACGAAAAAGGCCAGGACCAGATCGTGGTGCTGACCCTCGACATGCCCGGCCAGAGTGCCAACACCATGAACGCGGCCTACCGCGAGGCCATGGCCGCTACCGTTGCGCGCCTGGACGCGGAAAAGGATGGGTTGGCCGGGGTCATTATCACCTCGGCGAAAAAAACCTTTTTTGCCGGCGGTGACCTCAATGAACTGATCAAAGTCGACAAGCCCCACGCCAAGGCGTTCTACGACATGGTCCTGGGCCTCAAAGCGCAACTGCGCAGCCTGGAAACCCTGGGCAAGCCGGTAGTAGCCGCGATCAACGGCGCAGCCCTCGGCGGTGGCTGGGAACTGTGCCTGGCGTGCCAGCATCGTGTGGCGCTGGATCATCCAGCTGTGCAGATCGGCTTGCCGGAAGTCACCCTGGGCCTGCTGCCGGGTGGCGGCGGGGTGGTGCGCATGGTGCGCATGCTGGGCCTGGAAAAGGCTTTGCCATATCTGCTCGAAGGCAAGAAGATCAGCGCGCAAAAGGCCCAGCAGGCCGGGTTGATCGACGAGTTGGCGGCGGATCGCGATGAGCTGCTGGCCAAGTCCCGGGCCTGGATCCTGGCCAATCCGACGGCCAAACAGCCTTGGGATATCAAGGGCCATCAGATTCCTGGCGGCACACCGTCCAATCCGAAAGTCGCGCAAATGCTCGCCATTGCGCCGTCGATACTGCGCAGTAAAACCCATGGCTGTTTCCCCGCCCCGGAGAAAATCCTCTGCGCGGCCGTGGAAGGCGCCCAGGTGGACTTCGACACCGCACACCTGATCGAGACCCGTTATTTCACCGAACTCACCACCGGCCAGGTGGCGAAGAACATGATCGGCACCTTCTGGTTCCAGCTCAACGAAATCAACGCCGGAGGCTCACGGCCTGCGGGGTTTGCGCCGTATGTCACACGCAAGGTCGGCATCCTCGGCGCCGGCATGATGGGCGCGGGGATTGCCTACGCCAGCGCGTCGGCGGGCGTGGAGGTGGTGCTCAAGGACGTCACGCTGGCGGCGGCAGAGAAGGGCAAGGCCCACTCGGCGGCGCTGCTGGACAAGAAGGTCAGCCGTGGGCAACTGACGCCTGAGCAGCGGGAAAGCACCCTGGCGCGGATCCATCCTACAGATAATGATGTCGATCTGGCTGGCTGCGACCTGATCATCGAAGCCGTATTTGAAGACCGCGACCTCAAGGCCAAGGTCTCGGCCGCCGCCCAGCGTGTGGTGGGCGCTGATGCGGTGATTGCGTCCAATACCTCCACCTTGCCCATCAGCGGCCTGGCGAGTGCGGTGCCGGATCAAGGCAAGTTTATCGGCCTGCACTTCTTCAGCCCGGTGGAAAAAATGCCCCTGGTGGAAATCATCAAGGGTGCCAACACCAGCGACGAAACCCTGGCTCGCGGTTTTGATTTCGTACTGCAAATCAAGAAAACCCCGATTGTGGTGAATGACAGCCGCGGCTTCTTCACCTCGCGGGTGTTTGGCACCTTCACCAACGAAGGCATCACCCTGCTCGGCGAAGGCGTGGCTGCGCCGATGATCGAGACCGAGGCGCGCAAGGCCGGGATGCCGATTGGCCCGCTGGCGATTTCTGACGAAGTTTCCCTCAGCCTGATGAGCCATATCCGCCAGCAGACAGCCAAGGATCTGCAGGCCGAAGGCAAGACACTGCCCGCGCATCCGGCCTTTGCGGTGATCGACCTGTTGCTTAATGAGTACAAGCGTCCGGGCAAGGCGGCGGGCGGTGGTTTCTATGAGTACCCCAGTGATGGCCAGAAATACCTGTGGCCAGAACTCAAGGTGCGCTTTGAACAGGCCAGCCAGCAGATTTCAGCCCAGGACGTGCGCGACCGCTTGCTGTTTATCCAGGCCATCGAAACGGTGCGGTGCGTGGAGGAGGGCGTGTTGATGTCCACCGCCGATGCCAATATTGGCTCGATCTTCGGCATCGGCTTTGCGGCCTGGAGCGGCGGGGCGCTGCAGTTTATCAACCAGTACGGGCTGAACGACTTTGTAGCGCGGGCGCGTTACCTGGCCGAGCAATACGGCGAGCGGTTCACCCCGCCCGCCTTGTTGCTGGAAAAAGCCGCCCAGGGCACGACGTTCTAGCCATCCGACAGGGCCTCGGTGGGGCTTGCCTTGAAAGGGTATTTCAGGGCAGGCTGACGGGTGTGCATTATTCCCACCACCGTGTCAGGTATTTTTTATGTCGCTACGCATCTGCATTCTGGAAACCGATATCCTGCGTCCAGAACTGGTCGATCAATATCAAGGTTACGGGCAGATGTTCCAGCGCCTGTTTTCGCAGCAGCCGATTGCCGCCGAGTTCATCGTCTACAACGTGATGCAAGGCCTCTACCCGGCAGACAGCGAAGTGTTCGACGCCTACCTGGTGACGGGCAGCAAGGCGGATTCCTTCGCCACCGACCCGTGGATCGAAACCCTCAAGGCCTACCTGTTGAACCGCTACAAGCGGGGCGACAAGCTACTTGGCATCTGTTTTGGCCATCAACTGCTAGCGTTGCTGCTGGGCGGCAAGAGCGAGCGGGCGAGCCAGGGCTGGGGCGTGGGTATCCACAACTATCAACTGGCCGCCAAGGCCCCGTGGATGAGCCCGGTGGTGGAAGAACTGACCCTGTTGATCAGCCATCAGGACCAGGTCACCGCCTTGCCGGAAAACGCCACGGTGATCGCCTCCAGCGACTTCTGCCCGTTTGCCGCTTATCACATCAACGACCAGGTGCTGTGCTTCCAGGGGCACCCGGAGTTTATCCACGATTACTCCCGGGCACTGTTGGACATTCGCCAGCAGAACCTGGGCGAGCAGATCTACCAACGCGGCGTCGCCAGCCTGGCGCACGACCACCACGGCGTAACCGTGGCGGAATGGATGATGCGTTTTGTGGCACACAAGCCGCAGGTGGCCTGATCATTGAGTGAGCGGGGTGGGCCGGTTATAGCCACCCCGAGCGCTTGAAGCTGGCCCACAGCCCCGTGCACCCCACCGCGATAAATCCCAGCACCGCAAAATAGCCATAGTGCCATTGCAGTTCCGGCATGTTCTGGAAGTTCATCCCGTAGATCCCGGCCACCGCCGTGGGGAACGCGAGGATCGCCGCCCAGGCTGCAAACTTGCGCTGTACCACGCTCTGGCGCGAGGCCTCCAGCAGTACGCCGATCTCGATGGTCTGGCTGGCGATGTCGCGCAGGGTCGAAAGGTCTTCCATCTGCCGCGTGACATGGATTTGCACATCGCGAAAGTACGGGCGCATGTTCTTGTCGATAAACGGGAAGTTCAGCTTCTGCAATTCCTCGCTGATTTCCACCATCGGCGCCACATGCCGGCGCAGCCGCAGCACGTCGCGGCGCAGGCCATGCAGGTTCTGGATATCGCGCTCATTCAGGGCATTGCACAGCACGTTGCGCTCCAGCGCATCGATCTCGGCATGAATCGCCTCGCTCACCGGCTGGTAGTTTTCGGTGACAAAATCCAGCAGCGCATAGAGTACGAAATCTTCCCCGTGTTCCAGCAACAGCGGCCGCGCCTCACAGCGCTGGCGCACATAGCCGTAGGATGCCGAGTGGCCGTTGCGCGCGGTGATGATATAGCCGTTGCCGGCGAAGATATGAGTCTCGATAAACTCCAGCTTGCCCTCATGGCGCACCGGCGAGTAGGTCACGATAAACAGTGCGTCGCCAAAGGTTTCCAGCTTGGGCCGGCTGTGTTTTTCCAGGGCGTCTTCGATGGCCAGTTCATGCAGGTTGAACTGGCGTTGCAGGTTGGCCAACTCCTGGGCGTTGGGCTCTTCCAGGCCGATCCACACAAAGTGACCGGGCTTGGCCGCCCAGGCGGCGCCTTCATCGAGGGTGATATCCGTGACTTTTTTCCCGGCGCTATAGACGGCCGCGGCAACAACTCTACCCATAATACTGATCGCTTCTTTACAAGTGGCAGTAACCGGCCAGCTTAGCCTGAAACGCTACAGTGCAGGAGCCGGCTTACCTTCAGGTTTTTGCAGTGCCTGATCCATGGCTGTAATGCACTCGACCATCTGCTCCCGGCACTTCTCCATCAGCCGGGGCATGTCATCCATCGTCAAGCCTGCTGTAGGAATCGGCGCCAATGACCGGATCAAGATATCGCCACTGTTCCAGCGAGTGAGCTTCATCTGCTTCACATAGGTGCTGACGCACACCGGCACAATCGGCACACCGGCGGCAATCGCCATCTGGAACGCGCCTTTCTTGAATGGCAGCAACGACTCACCCAGGTTGCGGGTGCCTTCGGGAAACACCCAGATAGAGGTTTCTTCGTGTTGCAGGGTATGGGTGGTGGTCAGCATCGAGCGCCGTGCTTTTTGTGGGTTGCCCCGGTCAATCAACACATTGCCCGCCAGCCAGAACAACTGCCCGAACAGCGGCACCCACTTCAGGCTCTTCTTGCCGATACACACGGTGCGGTAGGGCACCACGTTGCCAAACACAAACAGATCATAGTTGGACTGATGGTTGGCGATGATCACGCAGCTGCTGGGTTTGTTGTGCAGCGAGTCCACTTGCGTCGTGACCCTTAGCCGCAGCAGCCACATGGCGGGCAGGGCATACAGGCGAGCACAGAGCCGGCTGTTATCCGGGTTGAACGGCCGGCAGATCCCCAGCAGCACGCCGAGCACGCCCGCGATCATAAAATGCAGGCTCATCAATAACATGCGTAAACAATAGAGCATCGACACGGCCCATTGGGACAAAAGGTGGCGCAGTGTACGGATGTGCACTGTATTCGGCAATTACCCCTGTAGAGGTAGAAGATGAGCGATGTTTAAGTACATGTTTCAGAAGATGGAGACAGATGCCATCTAGAGCGGTTGCAAGACGATTAAGAATTGGCTGTAAGAAAAAGCCCGACATAAAGTCGGGCTTGGATTGATGCCGGCTTGGGTGGCTTAGACCAAATGCTCCTGGTCCTGGATGATCGCGTTATCCAGCAACTCCAACAGGGCCTTACGCACCTTCAGCTTGGTGTGCCTGTGGGCGTTCATATTGATCTTCTTCAACTGCCGCGCCACTTCCAGGGCCGCCGCTTGCAGCGCCTCGGGGGCTACCACCTTGTCGAGGAAACCGGCATTCAACGCGTCCTGCGGGGTGAACATCTCGGCATTGATCACCGAACGATGAAACGCCGACTTACGCAGGCGATCACGCGCCAACTCAATCCCGGCATGGTGCATGGTCATGCCGATCATCACTTCATTCAGGCCGATGCTAAAGGGCCCCTCGACACCAATCCGGTAATCGGCCGACAGCAACAGGAACGCCCCCTTGGCCACTGCATGCCCAGGGCACGCCACAACCACCGGGAACGGGTGCGACAACAGACGGCGCGCCAGGGTCGAGCCCGACGTCACCAGGCTGACCGCCTCTTTCGGGCCGGCCGTCATCACCTTCAAGTCATAACCCCCCGACAGAATCCCCGGCGTACCGGTGATAATCACCACCGCCCGATCCTTCTCGGCCTGGTCCAGCGCTTCATTAAACGCACTGACCACGGCCGGTGAAATGGCATTGACCTTACCGTTGCTCAAGGTCAGGGTCGCGATACCGTCTTCGAGGTGGTAGGCAATCAACTCACTCATGACGCGATTCCTTGTAATACGTTTAATAGAAGGGCAGGCCGCAGACGTTACCCAGCATGACCGCCCCGGTAAAGCGCCATGACTGACTGGCCAGTCAGCCTTTTCCCAACCCGCCGGCCTGGAGCAGCCTACAACAGTACTTGCCAGCCACTCTGCACGCCTACCGACAAGCCTTGAGAATGGCACAATCGCCACCCTTCACCCCCTACCAGAGGGATGTGGGCCGAGATAACCGTCTAAGCGCATGAAAATTCTGAAAAAAACCTTTGCCATCGGAAAAGCTTTCGACTACATTAGCGCGCCTCGACAGACTGAATCAGTTTGACGAGATACGGTGAAGTGTCCGAGTGGCTTAAGGAGCACGCCTGGAAAGTGTGTATACAGGAAACTGTATCGAGAGTTCGAATCTCTCCTTCACCGCCACATTCTACAAACACAAACCCCCAGTTTTCCTAGAGAAAGCCGGGGGTTTGTGGTTTTTGGTGTTTGAAAAATGGCCATGTGGGACAGATCGGGGGGGCTCGTCTGCCGAAATGCCCCCTCCGCGCTCGCCGCTTTGCCTGAACTCGGTCAATGGTGGGCGTTTTACAGAAAATAAATCTGTCCCCTTTCCCGCCAGCAGCGGGTGCCAGATGCGCTGCATGTCCAGATCGGCAAGCACCTGCTTGCCCAGTTCCCGGGCTTGGGATTCGAGCATGCCGGGGCGGATCTGCTGGGACAATTGCTCGATGGCGCGCCAGGTCATGGCTTGGGCGTAGCGCATGGCGTCGATGCTGTAGGCGGCGCCCACGGCTTCCTTCAAAGGTGCGTTCAACGGGGGTGTCCTCGGTTTTTATTGGCTAATCGTTATATCTTTTACTATATAGCGAAAAAATGTGATCGGGATACCCACGCATGCAACGAAGCCAGGCTACGAGCGCCTGACCAGGCGCGTATACACCGCAATATTGATCAACAGGACCAGGGCGCCCAGCCCCAGTTGGATCTGTGGCGTCAGCCCCGCCGGATAGATCAGGGCAAGGATGTAGTGCTCGATAAAACCCGCGCCATAACCTTCTTGCCCGGCGAGGTGGCGCAGCAGGTTTTCCCAGCGGGTCAGGGGGCAGGGCAGGTGGAACACTTCAACGGCAACGCCCCAGGCCGCAGCGGGCAGGTGCAGCCACATGACCGGCCGCCACTTGAGGGCAAGCAGGCCCCCGAACAACACGAACAGGATAAAGCCCAGGTGGAACAACACCAGGGTGTCGGCGGCAAGTCGAAAGAGCATAGGAGCGATCGCGTCGGGTGAGGCTGCCAAGTGTGCTGGATGAGGCCGCCTGAAACCAGAGGTGGGCGGGTTGCGGTTGCTTGTAGGGCCGGGCCACCGTTATTGTGCTGAATCCTTTTAGTCATCTGCCACGGATCTGTTGTGATGAATGCACCGCGTACTGCTGTTGGCCCGATCAAGGCCGTGATTTTCGATATGGACGGGTTGTTGCTGGATACCGAAGGTATCTACACCGAAGTCACGCAGATCATCGCCGAACGTTATGGCCGCACGTATGACTGGGGTATCAAGCAGCACATCATTGGTCGTGGCGCCCAGGACCTGGCCGAGTATCTGGTCAAGGCGCTGGACTTGCCGATCACCCCCGAGGAGTTCCTGCGGATCCGCGAGCCGTTGATGAGCGAGCGTTTTCCCAAGGCCCTGGGCATGCCGGGCGCCGAGGCGTTGGTGCGGCATTTAAGTGCCCACGGTATCCCGATAGCCGTGGGCACCAGTTCGTCGCGCCATTCGTTTGGCCACAAGACCACGCTGCACCGTGAATGGTTTGGCCTGTTCGGTACCATTGTCACTGCCGACGACCCGGAGGTGGGCGCGGCCAAGCCTGCGCCGGACATCTTCCTCACCGCTGCCCGTCGCCTGGGCGTTGCACCCGAGGACTGCCTGGTGTTTGAAGACTCACCGTTTGGCGTGACTGCTGCCAAGGCCGCGAACATGACCGCCATCGCAGTGCCCGATGAAGCCATGGCCGACAGCAAGTACGCCCACGCCGACCAGATCATCCGCACACTCGCGGACTTCGACTTGGCTGCGTACGGTCTGCCGCCGATGCGCTGATGTTCTAAGCTGATACGAGCCAACGGGGCTTGCCACTGTCGAGACGGATCATGTCTAAATCACGCGCTTTACTCGTATTTACCAGCTTGGCGTTGATCATCGGTTCCCCGGCGCTGCTGGCCGACCCCGGTAACGGCAATGGCAAGGACAAAGGCAGTGCCCATGGCAATAAGGGTGGCCAGGGTAACCAGGGGCAGGGGGGCGGCAAGAAAGGCGCAGGGGCCTCTTACAATAGCCCGCAAATTGATGTCGGCGGCGTGCGGGTGATCCTTGGCGACAACCGCGACTACTGGCGCGGCGGTTCATCCCTGCCGCCGGGCATCCAGAAAAACCTGGCCCGTGGCAAACCCCTGCCACCGGGGATTGCCAAGAAACTCGATGGGCGCCTGTTGGGGCGCCTGCCCCATTACGATGGCTACGAATGGCAACAGGCGGGCACCGACCTGATTCTGGTGACGATTGCCACCGGGATCATTTATGAAGTGCTCAATGACGTATTGAACTGATCGAGATCGGCGATTCAGCGTGCGAACCTGCCCGGCCAACCGATGATGGTCTTTGGCCGGGGGGCCGCATAGGTGCGTACCTTCGAGGTCGACAACCCCAGCCTCACCAATGATTCAGCCAGGGTCACGGCGGCGGTTACGCCATCCACCACCGGCACGCCGGTGCGTTGGCGGATCTGTTCATCCAGCCCGGCCATGCCGCCACAACCCAGGCAGATCACCTCGGCCTTGTCTTCGCGGATGGCCAGTTCGGCCTGGTGCACAATGGCTTCCATGGCTCGCAGCGGGTGCTCTTCGAGCTCCAGTACCGCCATGCCACTGGCCCGCACCGAGGCGCAGCGCTCATACAGCCCGGAGAGCTTGAGCCGGTCTTCGATCAGCGGCACCGTGCGATCCAGGGTAGTGACCACTGAGTACGCGTGGCCAAGGAACATCGCCGTGCTGGCGGCGGCGTCGGTAATGTCCACCACCGGCACGTTCAAGAGTTCCTGCAGGCCTTCGCGGCCATGTTCGCCATAACCGGCCTGGATCACTGCGTCGAACGGCTGGTCATAGGCCATTACCCGGTCCATCACCGCGATGGCCGCCAGGTAGCTTTCAAAATTGCCCTCCACCGATTCGGCGCCGAAAAACGGGGTCAGCCCGACAATTTCAGTGCCCGCTGCTGCAACGCTGCGGGCCTGCTGGGCGATGGCCTCGGTGATGGATTCGGTGGTGTTGACGTTGACGATAAGAATGCGCATGAAGTGCTCCCGGCTCAATGACTGACGTTGTCGACGGCAATGGCTTCGCCACTTACGTCGGCATAGAACGGCTGGCGCCTGGCGAGCAACCGATACAACACCCCGGCAATGGCGGCGCCAAACAGCCAGGAGAACGGCGAGACGCTGGCAAACCCCGGCAACAGCGCGAGCAAAATGGCAATCACCGCCGCCGGGACAAACGCCGCCACCGCCCGCAGGTTGACCCCGCGGCTGTAGTAATAAGCGCCGTTGGGGTCTTCGCTATACAGCTGCGGCACGTCGATCCGGCCCTTACGGATCAGCCAGTAATCCACCATGATCACGCCATACAGCGGGCCCAGCAGTGCGCCCAGGCCGGAGAGGAAGTACACAATCACCAGCGGGCTGTTGTAGAGGTTCCAGGGCAGGATCAGTACCGCGAGGAACGCGCTGATCAGCCCGGCGCGCCGGAAGTTCAGGAGCCTGGGCGCCAGGTTGCTCAGCACAAAGGCCGGGGCAACGAAGTTGGCCATGATATTCACCGCCACGGTGACAATCAGGAACGCGAGGCAGCCCAGCACCAGGAAGAAGGTATTGGGGATGGCCGCAATGATTTGCGTGGGGCTTTCGATCACCTGGCCATTGAGCTGGAACTGCCCACCGCACAACAGCACGGTGATGATCGCGAACACCAGGATATTCACCGGCAGGCCCCAGAAGTTGCCGATCTTGATAGTCTTGCGGCACGGCGACGAACGGGCGAAGTCGCAGAAGTTGAGGATCAGGGTGCCGTAGATCGCCAGCCACAAGGCGCCGCCGGCAAAGATATTGCGCCACATCTCGCCACCGCTCAGGGGCTCGCGGATCGACCAGGCAATAGTGCCGCTGGCCTGGTAATACATCCAGCCGGCCAGCGCCGCAACAGTCAGCAGAATCACCGGGCCAGCAAAGCCTTCGTAGCGGCGGACCATTTCCATGCCGTAGGCCAGGATCACCAGTTGCACAAACCAGATGATTACAAAACATGCCCAGCCCAAGGTGGAGAGGCCGAGGATCGCGTTGTGGTCGTAGTCGGCAAACCCAGGGTGAATCGCCACCAACAGCACGCGGAAGACCACGGATGCGAGGTAGGTTTGAATCCCGAACCAGGCGATTGCGATCACAGCCCTGATCAGCGCGGGAATTTGCGCGCCATATATGCCGAAACTTATCCGGCTGATCACCGGAAACGGCACGCCGGTTTTCTGGCCCATATAGCCCGACAAGTTCATAAAGAAATACACCAGCGCCGCGCCGATCCCCAGGGATAACAGGATCTGCCAGGCACCCAGACCCAGGGCGTACAAGCCGATGGCGAAAGAGTAGTTGGCGATGTTGTGCACATCGTTGGTCCACAGGGCAAAGATGCTGTAGCCACCCCAGCGCCGGCCTTCGACCTTGGTGGGTGCCAGGTCCTTGTTATGCAGGCGGGGGCTGAGCACCAGCGGGCCAGGGAGGGGTGCCGTAGGTATGGAGGTGGAGGAGGGCAAATCCAGTGCGATGTTGTTGGAGAGACTTGTACGCATTCCGGCAGGCTCCTGGCATCTGCAGCGGGCGCGTGGTTCAAGGGCGCCTGGCATGCGGATACAAAGTGTATGAAGGTTGTTGTTGAAGTTGTATACAAAGACTTCAACTCCCTTAGCCACTTGTGTGCCAGGTTTTTATCTATCAAAAATTTGGCTAATTTCGTTTTTGCAGGCTTGATTAATAATTGTCTGAATTTAAACAACTATAAATTGACCGTTTGAACAGGTATTTATTTTTTTGCGGGAATATAGGAATGGAAGATGTAGGAAGTTAGCAGAGGAGGGGTGTAACTTTTCGGTGCGAAATTTTTAAAGTGCACACAAAAATGGCACTGTTGGTTACGTTTATGTGTACAAAATCATGATGCGCCGCAAACAAATGTGGGCGCGGGCTTGTGTGGGAGCGGGCTTGCCCGCGATGGCGGTGGATCAGTTAAATACATCTAATCTGACACCACAATCGCGAGCAAGCCCGCCCCCACACAAGCCTGTGTTGCCAGATCAGGCCTTGCTGATGATATTGCCCGCATGCAGCCCGCATTCTTTCTGCGTTGCCTCTTCCCACCACCAGCGGCCTTCGCGCTCATGCTGGTTCGGCAGCACCGGGCGGGTGCAAGGCTCGCAGCCGATGCTGATAAAACCGCGCTCGTGCAGGCTGTTGTACGGCAGCTCAAGCATGCGGATATAACCCCAGATCTCTTCGCTGGTCATTTGCGCCAGAGGGTTGAACTTGTAGAGGGTGCGCTCGGGCGTAGAGAAGGCACTATCGACTTCCAGTGCCGCCACCTGGCTGCGGGTGCCGGGGCTCTGGTCGCGGCGCTGGCCGGTGGCCCAGGCGCGTACGCCGGAGAGTTTGCGGCGCAGCGGTTCGATCTTGCGCACACCGCAGCATTCGCCATGACCGTCCTTGTAGAAGCTGAACAGGCCCTTTTCCTTGACGAACGGTTCCAGCTTGCTCTGGTCTGGCGAGATCAGCTCGATATCGATCTTGTAGAAGTCGCGCACCTGCTCGATAAACCGGTAGGTCTCCGGGTGCAGGCGGCCCGTGTCGAGGCTGAAGACCTTGACGTTCTTGTTGAGCTTCCAGGCCATATCCACCAGCACCACGTCCTCGGCACCGCTGAAGGAAATCCACAGGTCATCGCCGAACTGGCTGAACGCCAGCTTGAGAATGTCCTGGGCGGACTTGTTGGCATAGGTCGCGGCGAGTTCAGCGACATCGAAGGCTTGGTTCATCAGGACGGTTCCTACAGGTCAGTGGCGCTGAGCGCTCTATAGGAGGGCGATGTTAACAAAATCTACTCTGCGTTGCGGCGGTCAGCGTGAATCGCTAGAGTTCGGCAGTCCTTTTGCTCGCTCAACTGAAAAAAAATCCAAATGGGAGTGTCTTGTGGAAATTGCCTGTCTCGACCTGGAAGGGGTGCTGGTTCCAGAAATCTGGATCGCCTTCGCTGAAAAAACCGGTATTGAATCCTTGCGGGCCACCACCCGGGACATTCCCGACTACGACGTACTGATGAAGCAGCGCCTGCGGATTCTCGACGAGCACGGCTTGAAACTGTCGGATATCCAGGAAGTGATTGCCACGCTCAAGCCGCTGGAGGGCGCCATCGAGTTCGTCGACTGGCTGCGCGAGCGCTTCCAGGTGGTGATCCTGTCCGACACTTTCTATGAGTTCTCCCAGCCGTTGATGCGCCAGCTGGGCTTTCCGACCCTGCTTTGCCACCGCCTGATCACCGATGAAAATGACCGGGTGGTGAGCTATCAACTGCGCCAGAAAGACCCCAAGCGCCAGTCGGTGCTGGCCTTCAAGACCTTGTACTACCGGGTAATCGCTGCAGGCGATTCCTACAACGACACCACCATGCTGGGGGAGGCGGATCGTGGGATTCTGTTCCATGCGCCGGAAAACGTGATTCGCGAGTTCCCGCAATTCCCGGCGGTGCATACCTTTGAGGATTTGAAGCGGGAGTTCATCAAGGCTTCAAATCGTTCCTTGAGCTTGTAAGTTATTTAGCGAGGCTGATTGCTTCATCGCGAGCAAGCTCGCTCCCACATTTTTGTTCTGCAAACACAGTCAAAAATGTGGGAGCGGGCCCCGCGATGAGGCCTTCAAGCCCCCTCAAACAACCGCTCATAAGGAATGCGCAAACCCTCGTGCAGGCGCTTGATCATGGCCAGGCTCAGCTTGCGCTTGTGGTTCAGCACTTCGGATACACGTCCGCTGGAACCGATAAAGGGTTCCAGGTCACGGGCCGTCAGGCCCAGTTGGTCCATGCGAAACTTGATTGCTTCCACCGGATCGGAAGGCGGCATGGGAAAGTGTTCGTCTTCGTATTTTTCGATCAGCAGCGCGAGGATTTCCAGCTCATCGCCTTGCGGCGAGCCGACTTCTGCCCCCCACAGTTGAGCCACGCGCGCCAGTGCGGCGGCCAGGTCTTCGGGGGTACGAATAGGTTTGATGTTCATTACACAGTCTCCGCGTTGATCTGGTCGTACTGGGCATGGGTGCCAACAAACCGTATGAAACCCAGTTGCCGCGGGTAGTCGATCGCCATGATCACTCGATATTTATTGCCACCGATATTGAACACTACCCTTCCACCTTTGAGGATGCTCGCGGTGCGAAGCTCCGCCTTCAGGTCTTGGGGGGTGTAAAAGGTGGACTTCTCCATATGGCGATACCATTCAACCAGTGGTGTTTTGGAGTCGGTGTAAGCCGGACGACTTTCCCAGAACTCCCTTAAGGCGGCTCTTGCGATCAGTCGCATCAATCAGGCCTCCCAATTTGGGAGATATTAGGTGTCGCTTCCTGGGTTTGCAACCCTTGGCAGGGAGTGCGATATGTAGGAAATGGACTTTGTTTCAACGGCGCAAGCGATAAAACGATAAAGGCAACAAGCAGTCGATCCATGTGATCCCTCACAGACGGCCTAGTGGAATACTGGAGCCAGACGCTATCCCTGCGCCCCAATACTGTCCATGGCCGTTCTGATTCAGGTTCTTTCCCTGGGAGGTCCGTTTACAGTCCTTCCAGTGTCTCCAGCAACACCCGCACCTTGGTCATCGACTCCTGATACTCCGCTTGCCATTCGGAGTCCGCGACAATCCCGCCGCCACCCCAGCAACAGACCTGGCCGTCCTTGACCAGCAGGCTGCGAATGGCGATG
Organism: Pseudomonas gessardii; assembly: GCF_001983165.1. Classification (GTDB taxonomy): domain Bacteria; phylum Pseudomonadota; class Gammaproteobacteria; order Pseudomonadales; family Pseudomonadaceae; genus Aquipseudomonas; species Aquipseudomonas gessardii. The sequence continues at coordinate 26,473 of NZ_MNPU01000002.1, forward strand.
GAGCTGTCCATCTCGCCGCGCACGTCCAGGTACAGCAACGAGCCGCAGTACAGCCCGCGTCGGGTCGGTTCCAGTTCGTCGATGATCTGCATGGCGCGGATCTTCGGTGCGCCGGTGATCGAGCCGCCGGGGAAGCTGCCGGCGATCAGGTCCAGGGCGTCTTTGTCGTCGGCCAGTTCGCCGGTGACGCTGCTGACCAGGTGATGCACATTGGGGTAGCTTTCCAGGCTGAACAGCTCCGGCACCTTGACCGAGCCGGTACGGCAGGTGCGGCCCAGGTCATTGCGCAGCAGGTCGACGATCATCAGGTTCTCCGCGCGATCCTTGGGGCTGGCCAGGAGTTCGGCGGCGTTGGCTGCATCTTCTTCAGGTGTCAGCCCGCGGGGGCGGGTGCCCTTGATCGGGCGGGTTTCCACCTGGCGCTGGCTGATCCGCACGAAGCGCTCTGGCGACAGGCTGACGACTGCGCCGTCATCCGGCAGGCTCTGAAAGCCCGAGAACGGCGTCGGGCAGGCAGCGCGCAGGGCGCAATAGGCGACCCAGGGATCGCCGTTGCAGGCCGCGCGAAAGCGTTGGGCGAAGTTGACCTGGTAGCAGTCACCGGCCTGGATGTAGTCCTGGATCCGGGCCAGGGCCTGTTCATAGGCGGCGGCGCTCAGGTCCGGGGTCATCCGGCTGTGCAGCTTGAAGCTGGCCGTGGGGTGAGCGGCAGGTTGGCTGAACAGGGCCAGCAGGCGCTGGCGTTCGCTTTCCGGCAGTTTGGGGTGGAACACCAATTGGCTGGTGTGTGCCTGGTGATCGCTGATCAGTGCCCAGGCGTATAGGCCAAAGCGTGCATCGGGCAGGCCGATGTCGTCGATGGCCTGACGGGGCAGTCGTTCCAGGTGGCGGCCAAAATCGTAGCTCAGGTAGCCGATCAAGCCGCCGGCAAATGGCAGTTCATAAGGCGCGGGCAGGTTGGCCTCGCCCAGCAGCGTCAGGTTTTCCCGCAGTCGTTGCAAAAAGTCGCTACCGCTTTCGTCCGGCCACACCGCCAGCGTTGCTTCCGGCCAGGCGCTGAGCAGGTCATAACGGCCACGCTTGGCTGTCGGTCGGCCACTGTCCAGCAGCACGGCGCCAGGGGCATGGCGAATCGCCGCAAAATACTCGGCGGGGTTGGCATGGTAGGGCAGCGGGTGTACGGAGCAGGTCGACATGCGAGGGTGGATCAGCCATGGGCGCGGGGGAGGGGATTGTAGTCCCCTCAAGGATTTGCTCCTAGAGGGGATGTCGGGGATTGCTGGATGGAGGACGGGACCGGGTGTGGGGTTCAGCCTGCCACCGGCGGAATATGCCCAAACATTTCCTGGGCAAATTTCACCCGTTCTTCGGCCGTTTCCGTCACGCCCGCCGCCTTCAGTGCTTCAAGACGCGCCTCCACCGCATGGGTGCGCAAGGTCAGGCCGCAGTCGTTGGCGATCTGGATGTTCAGCCCGGGCCGGGCATTGAGCTCCAGGATCAGCGGGCCCTTTTCCTGGTCCAGCACCATGTCCACGCCGATATACCCCAGCCCGCACAGCTCATAGCAGCCGGCGGCGAGTTTCATGAAGCCGTCCCAGTTGGGCAGTTGCACGCCGTCCACCGCGTTGGTGGTGTCGGGGTGCTTGGTGATGATGTTGTTCAGCCAGGTGCCGCGCAGGGTCAGGCCGGTGGCCAGGTCCACGCCCACGCCAATCGCGCCCTGGTGCAGGTTGGCCTTGCCGCCGGACTGGCGGGTCGGCAAGCGCAGCATGGCCATCACCGGGTAGCCCATCAGCACGATGATGCGGATATCCGGCACGCCTTCGTAGCTGATGCTTTTGAAGATCTGGTCGGGCACCACCCGGTACTCGATCAGTGCGCGGTCACGGTGGCCGCCCAGGGAATACAGGCCGGTGAGGATGCTGGAGATCTGGTGCTCGATTTCCTCATGGCTGATGATTTTGCCGGACACCGTGCGATAGCGCCCTTCAAAGCGGTCGGCGATCACCAGGATGCCGTCGCCGCCGGCGCCCTGGGCCGGCTTGATCACGAAGTCGCTGCGGCCACCGATGATTTCGTCGAGCTTGTCGATTTCTTTCTCGGTGGAAATGATCCCGTACATCTCCGGCACATGGATCCCGGCCGCAATTGCCCGCTCCTTAGTGATGATTTTGTCATCGACAATCGGATACAGGCTGCGCTTGTTGTACTTGAGCACGTAGTCGGCATTACGCCGGTTGATGCCCATGATGCCCCGCGCTTGGAGGGCTTTCCAGGTCTTCCAGAACCCGAACATTACGAATCAGCCTTGAGGAAGGCCTTGAAACGCACCAGCTCGGTCAGGCGGTAGCCACGATAGCGCCCCATGGCCAGCATAAAGCCCACCAGGATCAACAGGATCGCCGGGAAGGTGAACACGAAGTAGATCAGCTCCGGCACGCTCATGATGATGTGGGCCAGGGACGCGGCGAACAAGGTGCCGATCGCGACTTTCATCGCATGGCCGCCACCGCGTTCTTCCCAGGTAATGGACAGGCGTTCGATGGTCATGGTCAGGATCACCATCGGGAACAGCGCCACCGACAGGCCGCGTTCCAGGCCCAGCTTGTGGCTGAACAGGCTGATGGCGGCGATCAGCACCACGACGAAGGTCAGCACCACCGACAACCGCGGCAGCATCTGCAGCTTCAAGTGCTCCAGGTAGGACCTAAGGGACAGCCCGAGCGCCGTAATCACCGTGAACAGCACAATGCCAAAGCCCAGTTGGGTCTCGCGAAATGCCAGGGCGATCAACACCGGGGTGAACGTGCCCAGGGTCTGCAGGCCGATCAGGTTGCGCAGGATCAGGATCACCAGCACGCCAATCGGGATCATCACCATGATCATGAAGGTCTGCTGGGTTTGCAGTGGCAGGCCGTAGAGCGAGTATTCGAGGAAGTTGGCGTCGGTGTTCTCGTCCGTCAGCTTGGCCAGGCGGATCGCGTTCATCTCGCTGTTGTTCAGGCTGAAGGTCACGGCGGCTTTCTTGCCGCCATCGACGGTGATCAGGTTTTCATCGCCGGTCCACCACAGCAGGCGGTCGGAGGGTAGGCCCTGTTCGCCGGTTTCCGGGTTGAAGTACAGCCAGTCGTTGCCATTGAAGCTGCGCAGCCACAGCTCCGGGGTTTGCGGCTGGTCGGCCACCAGGCGCAGGGTGTGGACTTTTTCTACCGGCACATGGGCGATGGACAGCAGCAACTCGACGATCTTGGCCTTGTGCGGCGTGGACGGGTCGCCCGCCAGCAGCAGCTTGACGTTGTCGTCGTTGAGGTTGTTGGTGCGCTTGATGGCTTCGCTGATAAAGGTCTCGACGTCGGCCGAGTGTTGGCGGATCGGCGCCAGCAGGGCCTCGGCGGCGACTTTTTCCGGGCCTTCCACGGCGATGCTGTCGCGGAAGGTCGGGCCCTTGACCTTGAGCTTTTCGCCGCTGTAGCGCTTGGTCAGCACCAGGCGGTAGTAGAGGGTCTGGTTGCCCTTGGCGCGCCGGGCCGACCAGGTGACCTTGCGGTTGCCGTCGATGCGGTTGACGCTCACCCCGTAGTTATTGGAGATAAAGCTCTCATTGAGGCTGACAAAGTCGCGGCTCAGGGGCGGCACGAACATCTGGACTTTCACCGGGTCCTTGGCGTTGGCCACGAACTCGACCTTGGCGTCGATGTTCCACAGGTCGTCAGTGGCGTCTTCGGTCACCGGGATGCCGAGGACGAGGATCTGATAGGCCGTGACCGAAATGCCCAGTACCACCAGGACGGCGATCAGAATCTTCAGGTGCATAGTAAGAGAGCGCATTGGAATTACTCGGCGGTATGAGCGTCGGTGGCGCAGGCAGGTTTGCCCGCTGCGTATTTAAGACTGGGGTCGACCAGCGCATCAAAGCGTTTCAAGGCTTCGGAGCCGATCAGCAGCGGGTATTGGAAGGCGCTGCGGTCAGTCAAGTTCACTTCGATGCTGCGTAAAGCGGTGCCCATGCAGATCTCCAGGGCGATCACCGGACGGGCGGTGTAGTTCTTGTCCTCATCGGGGTCGTAGTCACCGGCGCGGCGCTTGATCTTGCTGACGCGGGCCAGGGGGCGCTCGATGGGGTGCGAATGGGCGGTATCGATGGCCAGGTAGAAACGCACCCAGGATTCACCATTGCGCTTGAAGCGCTTGATATCCCGGGCGCTCAGGGACGCGGTCTTGGCGCCGGTGTCGAGCTTGGCGGCGACTTCCAGGTCAATGCCCGCCAGCTTGGCGTATTCATTGAGGCCATACACGGTCTTCTCGGCAGCGAGGCCAAGGCCCGGAAGCAACAGTAGGCAGAACAATAGGGGGAAGGGCTTGAGTCTCATAAATCCTGAGGCGGTGCAGTGCGATGTTTGATTCAAGGCGACTGGCATTACTGCGCAAGCTCCCTCGTGCGCCTTTTCATCAAGAGATGTCAGGCAAATGCGGCGGGCATTCTAACATGAAGGTTATCTGGCGCCAGCGCTGGCAGCCGGCCATGCCCTAATAGGCATAAGCTGGGTTATTAGACGATTGTCGACAATGTGCATTTATTCTTTGACTATCCTGGGCGTATTGGCTAGTTTTTGCGGCATTGCTTTTAAAGGTGTCGACAATCATGCTGGATCAGCTGGAAATTCCGGTAGCAGGGCAGGACGATTCCCAAACGATGTCCGAGAACGTTTTCCGTCGTATCCAGGCCGCCATCGTCAAGGGCGAGATTGCCCCCGGCAGCAAGATTTCGGAGCCGGAGCTGGCGCGCACCTACGGCATCAGCCGTGGCCCGTTGCGCGAGGCGATCCACCGCCTGGAAGGCCAGCGCCTGCTGGTGCGCGTGCCCCATGTCGGCGCGCGGGTGGTGTCCCTGAGCGAAGCTGAGCTGGTGGAACTCTACGAAATCCGCGAGTCCCTCGAAGGCATGGCCTGCCGCCTGGCCGCCGAGCGCATGACTGACGAAGAAATCGAGGAACTACGCCAGGTCCTGCACACCCATGAGCGCGATGCCGCGTTCCAGGCCGGTGTTGGCTACTACCAGCAGGAAGGCGACTTCGACTTTCATTACCGGATCATCCAGGGCGCGCGTAACCGCACCTTGACCCAGATGTTATGTGGCGAGCTGTATCAACTGGTGCGCATGTACCGCATCCAGTTCTCCGCCACCCCCAATCGTCCACGCCAGGCATTTGCCGAGCATCACCGCATTCTGGACGCGATTGCCGATCGCGACGGTGAACTGGCCGAGCTGTTGATGCGCCGCCATATCGGCGCGTCCAAACGCAATATCGCCCGTCACTTCCCCGACGGCGCCCCCTCGAGAGGTGAGTCATGAGTTCCTATAAAAACAGCACCCCAGGCCAGCGTTTCCGTGATGCGGTCGCCAGCGAACACCCCCTGCAAGTGGTCGGCGCGATCAACGCCAACCACGCGCTGCTGGCCAAGCGCGCCGGTTTCAAGGCGATTTACCTGTCTGGTGGCGGGGTCGCCGCGGGCTCCCTGGGCGTGCCGGACCTGGGCATCACCGGCCTGGATGATGTGCTGACCGATGTGCGCCGTATCACCGATGTGTGCGACCTGCCGCTGCTGGTGGACGTGGACACCGGTTTCGGCTCCTCGGCGTTCAACGTGGCGCGCACCGTCAAGTCGATGATCAAGTTCGGCGCCGCCGCGATCCATATCGAGGACCAGGTGGGCGCCAAGCGCTGCGGCCATCGTCCGAACAAAGAGATTGTGTCCCAGCAGGAAATGGTCGACCGCATCAAGGCCGCCGTGGATGCCCGCACCGATGACAGCTTCGTGATCATGGCGCGCACCGACGCCCTGGCCGTGGAAGGCCTGGAGTCGGCCCTGGAACGTGCCGCCGCGTGCATCGAGGCGGGCGCCGACATGGTGTTCCCGGAAGCCATCACCGAGCTTGAGATGTACAAGCTGTTCGCTTCACGAGTCAAAGCCCCGATCTTGGCCAATATCACGGAATTCGGCGCGACCCCGCTGTACACCACCGAACAGTTGAAATCTGCCGATGTTTCCATCGTGCTGTACCCGCTGTCGGCGTTCCGCGCCATGAACAAGGCCGCCGAGAATGTCTACACCGCGATCCGTCGCGACGGCACCCAACAGAACGTGATCGACACCATGCAAACCCGCATGGAGCTTTACGATCGCATCGACTACCACACCTTCGAGCAGAAGCTCGACGCGCTGTTCGCCGCCAAGAAATAAGCGCAGCGCCTCCCAGATAACTACAAAATTGGAGAAGAACCATGGCTGAAGCAAAAGTACTGAGTGGCGCCGGCCTGCGTGGCCAGGTGGCCGGGCAGACAGAATTGTCCACCGTGGGCCAGGCCGGTGCCGGCCTGACCTATCGCGGCTACGACGTGCGTGAACTGGCTGCCGATGCGCAGTTTGAAGAAGTCGCCTACCTGCTGTTGTACGGCGAATTGCCGAGCAAGGCCGAGCTGGCGGCCTATAGCGCCAAGCTGAGCAAGCTGCGTGACCTGCCCCAGGCGCTCAAGGAAGTGCTGGAGCGCATCCCCGCCGACGCCCACCCGATGGACGTGATGCGCACCGGTTGCTCGTTCCTGGGCAATATCGAGCCGGAACAAGACTTCAGCGTGCAACGCGATGTCACCGACCGCCTGCTGGCCGCCTTCCCGGCGATCATGTGCTACTGGTATCGCTTCAGCCATGACGGCCAGCGCATCGACTGCGTGACCGACGAGCCGAGCATCGGTGGGCATTTCCTGCACCTGCTGCATGGCAAGAAGCCGAGCCAGCTGCATGAAAAAGTCATGAACGTGTCGCTGATCCTCTACGCCGAGCACGAATTCAACGCCTCGACCTTCACCGCTCGTGTGTGTGCCTCGACCCTGTCCGACCTGTATTCCTGCGTCACCGCCGCCATCGGTTCGCTGCGCGGCCCGCTGCATGGCGGCGCCAACGAAGCGGCGATGGAAATGATCGAGCGTTTCTCCTCGGCCGAAGAGGCCGTAAAAGGCACCCTTGGCATGCTGGCGCGCAAGGACAAGATCATGGGCTTTGGCCACGCGATCTATAAAGACAACGACCCGCGCAATGAAGTGATCAAGGGCTGGTCGAAAAAACTCGCTGATGAAGTGGGCGACAAGGTGCTGTTCCCGGTCTCCGAAGCCATCGACAAGACCATGTGGGAACAGAAGAAACTGTTCCCCAACGCTGACTTCTACCATGCCTCGGCGTACCACTTCATGGGCATCCCGACCAAACTGTTCACCCCGATCTTCGTCTGCTCGCGCCTGACCGGCTGGGCGGCGCATGTGTTTGAGCAGCGTGCCAACAACCGCATCATCCGTCCAAGCGCCGAGTACATCGGCGTCGAACAGCGCAAGTTCGTGCCAATCGAACGTCGCTGAGTGGAGAAACCGACGACCCAGGATTGGAAACCCGATCAACAATGTGGGAGCGGGCTTGCTCGCGATAGCGGTGTAACAGTCGCCCGATGCGTTGAATGACACACCGCAATCGCGAGCAAGCCCGCTCCCACATTTGGATTGGATTCCAACCGCAGGATCTGCGTCGGTTCTTCCTTTTGTAACTACCGTGACCGAGTCCTGACGATGAACACTGAATTTCGCAAACCGCTCCCCGGCAGCCGCCTGGATTACTTCGACGCCCGCGCGGCGGTCGAGGCCATCACCCCCGGCGCCTACGCCACACTGCCTTACACCTCCCGCGTGCTCGCCGAAAACCTGGTGCGCCGCTGCGATCCGGCGACCCTCAATGCCTCCCTGAGCCAGTTGATCGAACGCAAGCGCGACCTCGATTTCCCTTGGTTCCCGGCCCGTGTGGTGTGCCATGACATCCTTGGCCAGACCGCCCTGGTAGACCTCGCCGGCCTGCGCGATGCCATCGCCCTGCAAGGCGGCGACCCGGCCCAGGTCAACCCGGTAGTGCCGACCCAACTGATCGTCGACCACTCCCTGGCCGTCGAGGCCGGTGGTTTTGACCCACAGGCCTTCGAGAAAAACCGCGCCATCGAAGACCGCCGCAACGAAGACCGTTTCCATTTTATCGAGTGGACCAAAAAGGCCTTCAAGAACGTCGACGTGATCCCGCCAGGCAACGGCATCATGCACCAGATCAACCTGGAGAAAATGTCCCCGGTGATCCAGGTGCGTGACGGTGTGGCCTTCCCGGATACCTGCGTCGGCACCGACAGCCACACCCCCCACGTGGATGCCCTGGGCGTGATCGCCATCGGCGTCGGCGGCCTGGAAGCCGAGAGCGTGATGCTCGGCCGCGCCTCGTGGATGCGCCTGCCGGAAAGCGTGGGTGTCGAGTTGACGGGTAAGCTGCAACCGGGCATCACCGCCACCGATATGGTGCTGGCCCTGACCGAGTTCCTGCGTCAGCAGAAAGTCGTCGGTGCCTGGCTGGAGTTCTTCGGCGAGGGCGCCTCGGCCCTGACCCTGGGCGACCGCGCCACCATCTCCAACATGGCCCCGGAATATGGCGCCACGGCGGCGATGTTCTACATCGACGCGCAGACCATCGCTTACCTCAAACTCACCGGGCGTGAAGACGAACAAGTCGCCCTGGTCGAGCAGTATGCGCGGCACACCGGCCTGTGGGCCGATGACCTCAAGGGCGCGCAATACGAGCGTGGCCTGAGCTTCGACCTGTCCAGCGTCGTGCGCAATATGGCCGGCCCCAGCAACCCGCACGCCCGCGTGGCCACCAGCGACTTGGCGGCCAAGGGCATTTCCGGGCAATGGGATGACGTACCGGGGCAAATGCCCGATGGTGCGGTGATCATCGCCGCCATCACCAGCTGCACCAACACCAGCAACCCGCGCAACGTGATCGCTGCCGGCCTGCTGGCGCGCAATGCCAACCGGCTCGGGCTGGCCCGCAAGCCGTGGGTCAAGTCGTCCCTGGCCCCGGGCTCGAAAACCGTGGCCATGTACCTCGACGAGGCCGGGCTGACCAGCGAACTGGAGCAGTTGGGCTTTGGCGTTGTCGCCTTTGCCTGCACCACCTGCAACGGCATGTCCGGTGCACTCGACCCGGTGATCCAGCAGGAAATCATCGACCGCGACCTGTACGCCACCGCCGTGCTCTCGGGTAACCGTAACTTCGACGGGCGCATCCACCCGTACGCCAAGCAAGCGTTCCTGGCCTCGCCACCGCTGGTGGTGGCCTACGCGATTGCCGGCACTATCCGTTTCGATATCGAAAAGGATGTGCTGGGCCTGGACGCGACCGGCAAGGAAATCCGCTTGAAGGACATCTGGCCGAGCGACGAGGAAATCGACGCGGTGGTCAAGGCGTCGGTCAAGCCTGAGCAGTTCCGCCAGGTCTATATCCCAATGTTCGCCATCCATGAAGACACCGGTCCGAAAGTCGCGCCGCTGTACGACTGGCGCCCGCAGAGCACCTACATCCGCCGCCCGCCGTACTGGGAAGGCGCCCTGGCCGGCGCGCGTCCGCTCAAGGGCATGCGCCCGCTGGCGGTGCTGCCGGACAACATCACCACCGACCACCTGTCGCCGTCCAACGCCATCATGCTCGATAGCGCCGCCGGCGAATACCTGGCGAAAATGGGCTTGCCGGAAGTCGACTTCAACTCCTATGCAACCCACCGCGGCGACCACTTGACCGCACAGCGTGCGACCTTTGCCAACCCCAAGCTGTTCAATGAAATGGTCCAGGAAAACGGCAAGGTCAAGCAGGGCTCCCTGGCGCGCATCGAGCCGGAAGGCCAGGTCACGCGGATGTGGGAAGCCATCGAAACCTACATGGAGCGCAAGCAGCCGCTGATCATCATTGCCGGCGCCGACTACGGCCAGGGCTCGTCCCGCGACTGGGCGGCCAAGGGCGTACGCCTGGCCGGTGTGGAAGCGATTGCCGCCGAGGGCTTCGAGCGCATCCACCGCACCAACCTGGTCGGCATGGGCGTGCTGCCCCTGGAGTTTTTGCCGGGCACCGACCGCAAGACCCTGCAGATCGATGGCAGCGAAACCTATGACGTGCTCGGTGAGCGCACCCCGCGTGCGCAGTTGACCCTGGTGATCAACCGCAAGACTGGCGAACGTGTCGAAGTGCCGGTGACCTGCCGCCTGGACACCGCCGAAGAAGTGTCGATCTACGAGGCGGGCGGCGTATTGCAACGTTTTGCCCAGGACTTCCTGGAATCGGCGACGACCGCCTGAAGAGGTAAACCATGGCACATGCAGCGCAAATCAAAATCCCTGCCACGTACATGCGTGGCGGCACCAGCAAGGGCGTGTTTTTCAGCCTCAAGGACCTGCCCGAAGCGGCGCAGGTGCCGGGTGCTGCCCGCGATGCCTTGCTGTTGCGGGTGATCGGCAGCCCCGACCCCTATGACAAACAGATCGATGGCATGGGCGGCGCCACGTCCAGCACCAGCAAGACCGTGATCCTCGCCAAGAGTACCCGCGCGGATCACGATGTGGACTACCTGTTTGGCCAGGTGTCCATCGACAAGCCCTTTGTCGACTGGAGTGGCAACTGCGGCAACCTGTCGGCGGCGGTCGGCGCGTTCGCCATCAGCGCCGGCCTGGTGGATCCCGGCCGCATCCCCCAGAACGGCGTGGCCGTAGTGCGGGTGTGGCAGGCGAATATCGGCAAGACCATCATCGCCCATGTGCCGATCACCGACGGCGCGGTGCAGGAAACCGGCGACTTCGAGTTGGATGGCGTGACCTTCCCGGCGGCCGAAGTACAACTGGAGTTCCTCGACCCGGCAGCCGAAGAAGAGGGCGGCGGTGGTTCGATGTTTCCCACCGGCAACCTGATCGACGACCTGCAAGTGCCGGGTGTCGGCACCTTCAAGGCAACGCTGATCAACGCGGGGATCCCGACGATTTTTATCAACGCGCAAGACCTCGGCTACACCGGCACCGAGCTGCAAGGCGCGATCAACGGCGATCCCAAAGCCTTGGCCATGTTCGAGACCGTGCGCGCCCATGGCGCGTTGCGCATGGGCCTGATCAAGCACCTGGACGAAGCGGCCCAGCGCCAGCACACACCGAAGCTGGCGTTCGTGGCCAAGCCTGCGGATTACCTGGCCTCCAGCGGCAAGGCGATCAAGGCCGGTGATGTTGACCTGCTGGTACGGGCGCTGTCCATGGGCAAGCTGCACCACGCGATGATGGGCACGGCGGCGGTGGCGATTGGCACGGCGGCGGCGATTTCCGGGACTTTGGTCAACCTCGCGGCGGGCGGCGTGCAACGCAATGCCGTGCGCTTCGGGCATCCGTCCGGCACCTTGCGTGTGGGCGCTGAAGCCAGCCAGGTCAACGGCGAATGGGTAGTGAAAAAGGCCATCATGAGCCGCAGTGCGCGGGTTTTGATGGAAGGCTACGTGCGCGTCCCCGGCGACTGATCGTTCCCACGCTCCGCGTGGTAACGCATCCGGTGACGCTCTGCGTCACCATTGGACGCAGAGCGTCCCAAGCGGCATTCCCACGCAGAGCGTGGGAACGATCAAGTTAGAGCAGGCGTAAGACCTGCCACAAACGACCAACCCTGAGCCTGAGGAAGGAACCCACCCCACCTATTTTGGAGTACTGCCATGAGCGCCAACGTCGACCAGAATAACCGCCCCGATTACGACCAGGTGTTGCAGGACATCGCCGATTACGTCCTCAACTACCGCATCGATTCCCCGGATGCCCTGGACACCGCCCGCAACTGCCTGATGGACACCCTCGGTTGTGGCCTGCTGGCCCTGCGTTTCCCTGAGTGCACCAAGCACCTGGGGCCGATTGTCGCAGGCACGGTAGTGCCGTTCGGGGCGCGGGTGCCGGGTACGGCCTATCGCCTGGACCCGGTCAAGGCCGCGTGGGACATCGGCTGTATCGTGCGTTGGCTCGATTACAACGACACCTGGCTCGCCGCCGAATGGGGCCATCCTTCGGATAACCTCGGCGGCATCCTTGCCGTCGCCGATCACCTTGCGCAAAAGCGTGTGGCCAATGGCGATGCACCGTTGACGATGCGGGCCGTGCTGGAAGCGATGATCATGGCCCACGAAATCCAGGGCGTGATTGCCCTGGAAAACGCCTTCAACCGTGTCGGCCTCGACCATGTGTTGCTGGTCAAAGTCGCCTCCACGGCGGTCTGCGCCAAGTTGATGGGGGCCAACCGCGAGCAACTGCTGGCGGCATTGTCCCAGGCGTTTGTCGATGGGCAGGCGCTGCGCACCTACCGCCATGCGCCGAATGCCGGGTCGCGCAAGTCCTGGGCGGCGGGGGATGCGTCGAGCCGTGGCGTACGCCTGGCGGACATGGCCATGCGTGGTGAGATGGGCATCCCCGGCGTGCTAAGTGCGCCGCAGTGGGGGTTCTACGACGTGCTGTTCAGCCATACCAACCAGGACCTGGCCCTCAAACCTGAGGCCAAGCGCACGTTCAGCCTGCCCCAGCCCTATGGCACCTATGTGATGGAAAACGTGCTGTTCAAGATCAGCTTTCCCGCCGAATTCCACGCCCAGACCGCCTGTGAAGCTGCCGTGACCTTGCACCCGCAGGTCAGGCACCGCTTGCACGAGATCGAGCGGATCGTGATCACCACCCACGAGTCGGCCATTCGCATCATTTCCAAGGTCGGCCCATTGGCCAATGCCGCCGACCGCGATCATTGCCTGCAATACATGACCGCCGTGCCCCTGGCGTTTGGCAACCTGGTGGCCGAACAGTACGAAGATGAGTTCCATGCCGCGCACCCGATCATCGATGAACTGCGCGGCAAAATGCAGATCGTCGAAGACCCACGCTACAGCCGCGAGTACCTGGAAGCTGACAAGCGCTCCATTGCCAACGCGGTGCAGGTGTTCTTCACCGATGGATCGAGCACCGAGCAGGTTGCGGTGCAATACCCGATTGGCCATCGTCGGCGCCGGGCAGATGGCATTCCCTTGCTGGAAGACAAGTTCAAGGCCAACCTGGCCACGCGGTTTACCGCCCAGCGCAGTGCCGAGATCTTTGCGTTGTGCAAGGACCAGGCACGGCTTGAGGCGACGTCGGTGAGCCGATTTGTGGCGCTTTGGGTGATCTGAAGGCCCGGCGGAGAAGGATGACGTTGAAATTGACATATCTTGCTATGCGTACGGCCTACCTCTCTTAGGAACCGTATTCCGATAAATGCCAATCAGATAGCCAGATGACCTGTAATACAGAGTCGTCTGGCCAGCAAGACCTGTGAGCCAAACACCGGAATCTGAGAGGTTCTTCATGACTAGCGTAAATTATCAGCCGTACGCGGCCCGCCATCCCTATGAAATGCCCCCCAAGCCAGCGCCCGCTCAGCACGAGCGCTGAAGCGCCTATGTCCTCGCAGGCCCAGGCAGATTCAGCCTCACCTCGTCAGCCAATGACTGCCCAGCAGCGCGGGCAGTTCGCGGCACATAAAGCCCTGGTCAACTCACCGTCATCCCCGGTCAATACTGACCCGGCGCGGCTTGCACAATTGTCCAAGGAAAACAATCAACTGAGCGAAAAACTTAGCCAGTTGGTTGCTCAGTTCTCGCCCGTAATCAGGCAGCTTCAGAAGCAAGTGGCTGATCTGACTCAACAATTCAATACTATGAAGGCCTCGGAAAAATCGGGTTCCCCATCGAATCAAAGTGTCAGTGACAGTCCAGAGGCGCAACAGAGCCGTGTGTCATCTGAAGCGCCTGCCCGTTCAGAAGGCAGTACACCGGTGTCCGGGCAAGATACGCCTCGTAATCTGGAGCAATTGACTGCCGAAAACGATCAATTGCGCGAGACGGTTGGGCGGCTGCAAACCCAGTTCACTGCGGTGGTTGGCAAGCTGCAAGAGCAGATTCAGGGGTTGACTCAGAAAATGGGAGGGGCGGATACCTCTGCAAGTCAGACGCCTGCCGATACCCCGGCGTCGAAGACTGATAGCGATACCCCGGCTTCGAGGGCTGATAGCGCTACCTCGGCTTCAAAGACGGGTAGCGATGCCCCGTCGGACACTGGGTCAACTGAGCAAGCATCCAGCACCCGGGATTCCACGCCATCGGCTCAGCCCACTGAGCCAACGGCGGCGACCCGCAGCGTTGACGATCTTCTGCGCGAGAACGAGCAGCTGCGTACTCGCATTGATCAAATGATGAGTGAATTCACTCAGGTGATTACCCAACTGCAACAGCAAATCGCGCAATTGAGTAAGCAGATCAGTGCGATGGCGAAGTGATGGACACCATAAGCGGTCTATCGACTGCTGGTGGCATCATTCAAACCGCAAGATCACCCGCCGGTTATGCTTGCTCTTTTTCTCGATTTTCTCGCAGAACACCCGGCCGATTTCCTCGGTATTGACCACATGGGTGCCGCCACACGGCTGGATATCGATGCCGGCAATTTCAATCACCCGTACCGCGCCCTGGATCACTGGGGGCGCGACCGCTTGGGTGCGGGTGATCTGTAGCAGGGTGGAATATTCGGACGCTGGCATCGACAGCGACTTGACCTCATGGGCCTGCTCGATCAAGGCATTGAGGTCGCGGGTGATGCTTTCTTTGTCGAGGGTCATTTCCGGCAGGTCGAAATCCAGGCGGCCCTTGTCGGCGCTGATGCTGCAGCCGGTCACCGGTGCATCGATGATCGAGCACAGCAGGTGCAGGCAGGTGTGCATCTTCATGTGCTGGTAGCGCCGTTCCCAGTCCAGGCCGGCGTCTACCTGTATGCCAGCGCGCAATGATTCGGGGCAGTGTTCCACTTGATGCCAGATGATCGAGCGCAGCACCGGGTCGCGCACGGTCCCGGTCACGCTGACCCGGCTGCCGTCCGGCAGGGTGAAGTAGCCAGTGTCGCCCGGTTGGCCACCGCCTGTGGGGTAGAACAGGGTGTGTTCCAGGGCCACGCCCTGTTCGCTGACGGCGATCACCCGGGCGCTGAAGGCGTTCTGGTAAGGCGCGCTGTCGAACAGCGCCAGGGTTTCCATGGTGTGTACGGACATGTTCATCCTCCAACGATCAGTGGGCTGGTTTGCAGCAGGCGTCGCACCATTGCGCTCAACCCGGGCGGGGAAAGCAGGGTGACCTCGAACTTCGGCCCGCACACTTTCAGGTTCAGGGGCAGGCGCGGGGGATAGCTGGGGGCCTGCAGGGTGCGCAGGCGGAATTGCAGGTGATGACGCTCCTTGACCGTGGGCTCCAGCACCAGGCTGGACAACGGATGGAAGTCCGCATCCAGCACCGTGACCCGGTGGCTGGTGTTGACTTCGCCGACCACATGCAGGCGTTCGTCGAGGGCAAACGCCCCAAGGTAATGGCTGGCGTCTGCCTCGTCGTTTTTCTGCAACTGGATCTGGTTGACCACCTTGACCTTGGTTCCTGCGGGCACATCCTGGGTAATGACACAGGAGGGGCTGATAAACACGTTGTCGCCAATCAGCACATAGCCCAGCACCCTGGCGCCCGCGCCGACCTCCACGTTGTTGCCCAGCCGTGGGTGGCGCTTGCCGTCCGGGTTGTTGGCGATGCCCCGGGCGCCGAGGGTCACACCACACAGGATGTAGCAGTCATTGCCGATCTCGCAGGTTTCGCCGATCACCGTGCCGAAGCCATGATCCAGGACAAAGCGCCGGCCAATGCGGGCGGCCGGGTGGATTTCGGCGCCGGACAGGATCTTGCCCTGGTTGCTCAAGGTCAGCGCGATGGCGCAGAACTGGCCGTGGAGCGGGTCGGAAAAATGCCATACCCGATGCGCCAGCCGGTAATACAGCACGGCCTTGAATGAGGCATAGGACTCCAGGATCAGCTCGCCCCGGCCCCTGGACGCCGGATCGCGCCAGGCATAGGCGATCAGGTCCTCGGCCACTTCCTGCGCCGCCGGCTGGATCAGCGCCGCCAGGTGTGGCTGCAACTGTGCCATCTGCGCCGGCGACAGGGTCTTGATGAGGTGGGTCAGCAACTCATCGTGCAGCTGTTGCATGTCGATAAAGCCTCCCATGGAAGGCACCCCCGTAATTGTCGTTATTCGAAACAGGGCAGATAACTGTCGGCGCTGTCGTACACCATGGTCAGGACGACGGTGTCGGTGGGCAGTTCCGGTGCGAGCCTGGCGATGGCCACCATATTGGCGGCCGACGACAGCCCCAGGCTGATGGCATCGGTACGCATGATGCGTTTCATCATTTCCAGGCAATCGAGGCGCGAGACCTTGAGCATGCCGTCGAGCACGTCCAGGTTGAGAATGCTCGGGATCAGGCCGATGGACAGGCCCTGGATATGGTGGGGCGCATGGCGGTCGCTGAGCAGGTCGCATTCCTCGGGCTCCACCCCCATCACGCGGATCCGTGGCCAGGCGGCCTTGAGGGTTTCACCGATCCCGGTGATATGGCCCCCGGTACCGATACCGCTGACAAAGTAGTCGACCTGGCGTTCGCCAAAGGCGCGGAGGATTTCCGGGGCGGTGGTATCGCGGTGGGTCTGGGGGTTGGCGCCGTTGCGCTGCTGGTTGAGCATGACGAAGCTGGGGTTCTCCAACTGCAGTTCCATGCACTTTTCGCCATGGGAGTTGTTGCCCAGGCGGCTGTCCGACAGCACCACCTTGGCGCCATACAGGCGCAGCAGCTTTTGCTTGTCGGGGCTGTAGTTGTCGGGAATCACCAGCACCACTTTGTAGCCCAGCACGTTGCCGGCCATGACCAGGCCGATGCCGGTGTTGCCACCGCTGGGTTCGATGATGGTTTGCCCCGAATCACGAATCAGGATGCCCCGGCGCTCGGCGTCGAGGATCATGCCCAGGGCGATTCGCGCCTTGTGGCTACCGCCCGGGTTCAGGGATTCAAGCTTGGCGAAGACCTCGATGCCGAGGTCTTCGGAGAATTGGGCCAGGCGCACGATGGGTGTCTGGCCAATGGCGTCGAGTATGGAGTTATGCAGCATTGGATAAGTCCCCCCAAGGCCTGTGATCAGTACAAAGGCATGTCGGGCTCGACGTCGCGTACCCAGTGTTTCATGCCGCCTTCAAGCACCCGGGTGTTGGCAAAGCCTGCGGCCAGCAGGGTACTGGCGGCTTGCTCGGCGCGGATGCCGGCGTAGCAGATCAGGTAATGGGTGTGGTCGCGGCTGAGGGTGTCGAGTTGTTCGTCGAGCTGGGCCAGGGGGATATGGACCACGCCGGGCAGTTGGCATACCTCCAGCTCGCTGGCGTCGCGCACATCCAGCAGGATATCGGCGCTGCTGCGCTGTTCCAGCAACTGCTTGAGCACTTGGGGCTTGATGTAGTGCTCTGCGGCCAGGCTGGGGGCGCTGCGGATGGCATCGGCACACACGGTAGCCGCCGGCGGGTGTTCTTCACGCAGCTCGGAGCAGCACGGGCAGTCGGCGCGACGCTTGAAGCGGATTTCACTGAACTTCATGGCCAGGGCATCAAAGCGCATCAACCGGCCGGACAAGGATTCGCCCAGGCCGATCAGCAGCTTGATCGCCTCGGTGGCCTGGATCATCCCGATCACGCCGGGCAGTACGCCGATCACCCCGCCGGCACTGCAATTGGGTGCCAGTTCCGCCGGTGGCGCGTGGGGGTACAGGCAGCGATAGCAGGGCCCGCCCTGATAATTGAACACGCTGATCTGGCCGTCGAAGCGGTAGATCGCGCCGTACACCAGCGGCTTGCCCAACTGCACGCAGGCATCATTGACGAGGTAGCGGGTCTCGAAGTTGTCGGTGCCGTCGATCACCAGATCGTAGGCGCCGACCAGCTCCAGGGCGTTGTCGGCATTCAGCGCGGTGTCGTAGGTGTTGATCTGGATATGCGCGTTGAGGTCCTGCAGCCGGCGCTTGGCGGATTCGACCTTGGGCAGGCCCAGGGTGCTGTTGCCATGCACGACCTGGCGTTGCAGGTTGCTGCTTTCCACCACATCGAAGTCCACCAGCCCCAGGGTGCCGATGCCGGCAGCGGCCAGGTACAGGCTGATGGGCGAACCCAGGCCGCCGGTGCCAATGATCAGCACCCTGGCTTTCTTCAGGTTCAGTTGCCCTTCGCGGCCCACGCCGGGCAGGGTGATATGGCGCACATAGCGCTGTACTTCCTCATTGCTCAGGGGCTCGATGTCCATGCCGCCGGAGGTGGCGAGCAGCACTTCGATTTTTGCTTTTTCGGGCAGCGGCTCGTCGGGGCCGATCAGCGCTTCCCCGGCCGTGAACAGGAAGTGTTCCTTGAGCTGGCCGTTGTTGTCGTGGAACAGGTGCGCCCGCAGTTGTGGGTAGCGGGTGCAGGTGTCTTCAATGACTTCGCGCAATGTCGATCCGGCACCCTCGAGGGTCGATTCTGGCAACTTGGCCACGCGGGCCAGGATGTCGGGGAAAGAGACAGCGTTCATGTACAACTCCGTTTGCAGGTCGTTGAAGGGGTTGAGGGCGAAGTGCGTGCCATCCCAGGCAAACAGCTTCGACCCAAGGGCCTTGCCCTGGCGGACATCCACCACCAGGTAGCTGACGGGGTAGATCGGTTCCCCCATGTAGAGGGCCTTGTCCTGATCCTCGTCGCTGAAATAGGCACCGACATCCGGGTGGGAGTGGTAGATCACCACCACCGGGTTGTCCGTGCGAAAGGCCTTGTTCATCAGCAGCGTGTCGGTCACCGAGAAGGTGTAGCCGTTGGCCGCGCTGCGTGGGTAGGCCTCGGGGTTCTTGCGGTGCAACTCGTTCTGGATATTGCTGCCCAGGTACACGCTGCCATCGGCGAACACAAAGCCGCAGCACTCTTCGGGGTAGGTGCGGCTGGCGTGGGCGTAGATCTGTTCCAGGGCGGTTTGGCGGAGGACGTCCATGTTTCTCTCGCGTGGTGGGGGAAAGGTCAATTGGGCTTGGCCAGTAGCTTTTCGATGGGCAACTTGGTGATGGCAAAGCCGGCCAGCAGGATCGCCGAGTACAGCATCAGGTCCCGGGACAGTTCCAGGCCTTCGTACCAGGCGCCGATGATCACGGCGAATACCGGGAAAATAATGAAGACGAACGACAGGATGATCGGGCTCAGGCGCTTGAGCAGCATGAAGTACACGATAAAACCACCGACCGAGGCCACCAGCCCCAGGTAGAACAGGGCGCTCCAGGAGCGCAGGGTGATGGCCTCGAAGGTCGGCGATTCAAACCACAGCCCGGCGACGAACAGCATCAGCCCGGCAATCCCGATGGGCAGGGTGTTGTAGGTGATCACGCTGATGGCGCTGCCTTTTTGCTTGGTGATGACATAGCACAAGGCATGCATGATCGCGGCGCTCAGAATGGCCAGGACGCCAAAGAACTCGGCATGGTCAAGGTGCAGGCCCTGGCTCTTGATGATCATGTACAGGCTGGCGAAGCCGATGCCGATCCCCACCACTTGGGAGAAGTAGATGCGTTCGCGCAGGAACAGCGCCGAGAAGATCAGGATAAACACCGGCATGCAGCTGAACAGCAGGGCGGTGAGGCCGGACGAGACGTGCATCTCGCCGTAGTTGAGCAGGTAGTAAGGGATGCTGAAGTAGGAGAGGGTCACGAAGACGAAGAACCAGCGGCTTTCCCGGGGGAACAGGATAGGTTCGCGACGCACCAGGGCAAAACACAGGAACAGCGGAAAGGCGATCAAAAAGCGCAAGCCCGCCGAGGTCAATGGCGGCACGCTTTCCACCGCGATCTTGATCCCCAGCCAGGTAGTGCCCCAGCTCAGGCAGACAATCAGGAACATCACGCTGGTGATCAGACCTGCCAGCCATTGCTTGTGTGATTTGTTTTTTTCGGCATTTTCGAGAACGGCGGACATTGGCATCGTTTATTGCTTCCCTGAGCCGGAATTGAACTCTATATTGAACTTGTAATTAGAGGTTTCACCCGGTGATTGAACCCGTAAAGCACACTATTAGGGCGAATGATGGCTGTCAAAACAAATATTGACATGGTGTCAATTATGCGAGAGGGCCTGTCCAATGGGCAGGGCGTGAAGTACAAACGCCTGTCCGACGTCATGGAGCGGGGCATCCTCGAAGGCTTGATCGAACCGGGGCGCAAACTGCCGCCTCACCGGGTGCTTTCCGATAACTTGGGGGTGACCATCGGCACCATCAGCCGCGCCTACGGTGAACTGGAACGCCTGGGCCTGGTGGTGGCGCGGGTGGGTGACGGCACGTTCGTACGCAAGCGTGGGATGGAGCGCCAGCGCGATGAAGGCTTTCGCAATTTCAGCGAGGAGCCGCGCCAGTACTTCGATATGAGTCGCAATATGCATATCCCGGGGCAGGAGACCGCGTTCCTGGCCCAGGGCTTTGAAACCCTGGCCACCAATGCCAAGTTCCTGCAGGACATCAGTGCCTACACCCCGGACGCCGGTTTGCCCCGCTACCGCTCGGCGGGCGCGCAATGGTTGGTGCAGCGCGACTTTCATCCGATTCCCGAGCAGGTCATCTGTGTCAATGGCGGCCAGCATGGGTTGCTGTGCGCCTTGATGGCGTTGGTGCGCGCTGGCGATACGGTGGTGACCGAGCAGTTGACCTACCCTGGGCTGATTACTGCCGCACGGATGCTTGGCATCCGCCTGATCGGCCTGGAAATGGATGAGGAGGGCGTGTTGCCGGCGGCCCTGGAGGAAGTCTGCCGCAATCACCGGGTCTCGGCCCTGTATTGCACGCCAACCATCCAGAACCCGACGACGGCGGTCTTGTCGGTTGCCCGTCGCGAGGCGCTGGTCAGGGTCTGTCGTGAGCACAACCTGCTGATTTTGGAAGACGAGGCCCATGGTGTCCTGGTGGAAGACCGTCCGCCGCCCCTGAGTCATTTTGCCCCGGAGCGTACGATTCTGATCAGTAGCCTGAGCAAGGCGGTGTCGGCAGGCCTGCGGGTGGGGTATGTGCATGCGCCACCGGCGCTGGTCAGCCGTATTTCTGCGGCTTTGCGCTCAACCTGCTGGATGGCCACGCCGGTGACCCTGGAGTTGGCCACGCAATGGATTGAAAACGGTACGGCAGAGTATCTGTTGCATCAGCAGATCAGCGAAATCAGCCGCCGCAAGGCGTTGGTCGAAGACCTGCTGAGCGGCCTGGAATACCGTACGCACCCCAACAGCCCGCACTTCTGGATTGAAGTCCCGGAGCCTTGGCGGGCGTCGGAAATCGAGGCGGAACTCAAGCAGAACAATTACCTGATCGCCACCGCAGAAGCCTTTGCCGTGGGGCAGACGGCGGTGCCGCAGTTTATCCGGGCGAGTATCTGCAATACGTCGGGGGATGATCAGTTGCTGAGGGCGGGGTTTGATGCGCTGGCCACGGCGCTGGGGCAGGGAGGGGGCCGGTTTCATCTATAAACTGAGCAGGCTTGTTGCGGCAAACCCCAATGCCGTTCAGTCAAGCGAACGCAATGCTCAAGGCAGTGAACATCCCCTGTGGGAGCGGGCTTGTCGGATCGCCGCATCGCCGCGAAGACGTCGGCCCAGCAAACATTGATGTTTGACTGACCCACTGCTTTCGCGAGCAAGCCCGCTCCCACAGGTTATTTGAAACGCCGCTCAACCCCCTTTTCCACGAGGATCTTCGCCGAAATCTCTTCCACCGAAAAATGGGTGGAGTTGATGTGCGCAATATTTTCCCGGCGGAACAGGTTTTCCACTTCCCGCACCTCGAACTCGCACTGGGCATAGCTCGAATAGCGGCTGTTGGGCTTGCGTTCGTTACGGATCGCCGTCAGCCGGTCCGGGTCGATGGTCAGGCCGAACAGCTTGTGCTGATGGGTACGCAGCACCGCTGGCAGTTGCAGGCGCTCCATGTCGTCCTCGGTCAGCGGGTAGTTGGCCGCACGGATGCCGAATTGCATGGCCATATACAGGCAGGTCGGGGTCTTGCCGCAGCGCGACACACCGACCAGGATCAGGTCGGCCTTGTCGTAGTAGTGGGTGCGGGCGCCGTCGTCGTTGTCCAGGGCGAAGTTGACCGCCTCGATCCGCTCCATGTAGTTGGAGTTATGGCCAATGGAATGGGACTTGCCCACGGAGTATGAGGAATGTTCACTCAGCTCTTGTTCCAGGGGCGCGAGGAAGGTCGAGAAGATGTCGATCATGAAACCATTGGAGGTCGCGAGGATCTCACGGATGTCCTGATTGACGATGGTGTCGAAAATGATCGGGCGCACACCGTCTTTTTCGGCGGCCAGATTGATTTGTTGTACCATGGCCCGCGCTTTATCCACGTTATCGATATAAGGCCGGGTGAATTTGGCGAAGGTAATGCTTTCAAACTGTGCCAGCAGGCTCTGACCCAGGGTTTCGGCGGTAATGCCGGTGCCATCGGAGATAAAGAAAGCAGATCGTTTCATTTGAGCCTTGGGCCTTAAGCTGATGACGAATCTTGGATATGATAGGCGCGATTTTGCCGTCCCACAGTGGGCCGCATTCTCACTTATTTTCCAGGTCCAGGCCACAAACGCCGGTAAATGCTCCTATTGAGCCGCCGGCGCCCTGAGCTTTTCCAACACAGTTAGTGGAGAGATCACCTTGGTAGAGTACGTAGTTTCCCTCGATAAGCTCGGCGTCCATGATGTAGAGCATGTGGGGGGCAAGAACGCATCCCTCGGCGAGATGATCAGTAATCTTGCGGGCGCTGGTGTCTCGGTGCCCGGTGGTTTCGCCACCACGGCCCAGGCATACCGCGACTTCCTCGAACTGAGCGGCCTCAACGACCAGATCCACGCTGCCCTGGACGCCCTGGACGTGGATGATGTCAACGCCCTGGCCAAGACCGGCGCGCAGATCCGTCAGTGGATCATGGAAGCCGAGTTCCCCGAGAAGCTCAACGCCGAAATCCGCACCGCCTTCGCCACCCTGTCGGCCGGCAACCCGGACATGGCCGTCGCCGTGCGTTCCTCGGCCACCGCCGAAGACTTGCCCGACGCCTCTTTCGCCGGCCAGCAGGAAACCTTCCTGAACATCCGTGGCGTGGAAAACGTCATCCGCGCGGCCAAGGAAGTCTTTGCCTCGCTGTTCAACGACCGCGCCATTTCCTACCGTGTACACCAGGGTTTCGATCACAAGTTGGTAGCTTTGTCTGCCGGCGTGCAGCGCATGGTGCGTTCGGAAACCGGTACTGCCGGCGTGATGTTCACCCTGGACACTGAATCGGGCTTTCGTGACGTGGTGTTTATCACCGGCGCCTACGGCCTGGGTGAAACCGTCGTACAAGGCGCGGTCAACCCGGACGAGTTCTACGTGCACAAGCACACCCTTGAAGCCGGTCGCCCGGCGATCCTGCGCCGCAACCTGGGCAGCAAGGCCATCAAGATGATCTACGGCGACGAGGCCAAGGCCGGTCGCTCGGTGAAAACCGTTGATGTCGACAAGGCCGAGCGCGCGCGCTTCTGCCTCAGCGACGCCGAAGTCAGCGAATTGGCCAAACAGGCGATGATCATCGAGAAGCACTACAAGTGCCCGATGGACATCGAATGGGCCAAGGACGGCGACGATGGCAAGCTGTACATCGTCCAGGCCCGCCCGGAAACCGTGAAGAGCCGCACCTCGGCCAATGTCATGGAGCGCTACCTGCTGAAAGAAACCGGTACCGTACTGGTCGAAGGCCGTGCCATCGGCCAGCGCATCGGCGCCGGCAAGGTGCGGATCATCAAGGACGTGTCCGAGATGGACAAGGTCCAGCCGGGTGACGTGCTGGTCTCCGACATGACCGACCCGGATTGGGAACCGGTGATGAAGCGCGCCAGCGCCATCGTCACCAACCGTGGCGGGCGTACCTGTCACGCGGCGATCATCGCCCGTGAGCTGGGGATCCCGGCAGTGGTCGGTTGCGGCAACGCCACCCAACTGCTCAAGGATGGCCAGGGCGTGACCGTGTCCTGCGCCGAAGGCGATACCGGCTTCATTTTTGAAGGTGAGCTGGGCTTCGATATCAAGCAGAACTCCATCGATGCCATGCCGGACCTGCCGTTCAAGATCATGATGAACGTCGGCAACCCCGACCGTGCCTTCGACTTCGCGCAATTGCCGAACGCCGGCGTAGGCCTGGCCCGCCTGGAATTTATCATCAACCGCATGATCGGCGTGCACCCCAAGGCCCTGTTGAACTACGACGGCCTGCCGGTAGAGATCAAGGACAGCGTCGACAAGCGCATCGCCGGCTATAACGACCCGGTGGGCTTCTACGTCGAGAAGCTGGTGGAAGGCATCAGCACCCTGGCGGCGGCCTTCTGGCCGAAGAAAGTCATCGTGCGCCTGTCGGACTTCAAGTCCAACGAATACGCGAACCTGATCGGCGGCAAGCTCTACGAGCCGGAAGAAGAGAACCCGATGCTGGGCTTCCGTGGCGCCTCGCGTTATATCAGCGAAGCGTTCCGTGACTGCTTCGAGCTCGAATGCCGTGCCCTCAAGCGTGTGCGCAACGAGATGGGCCTGACCAACGTCGAGATCATGGTGCCGTTTGTGCGCACCCTGGGCGAAGCGAGCCAGGTCGTGGACCTGCTGGCCGAGAACGGCCTGACCCGTGGCGAAAACGGCCTGCGCGTGATCATGATGTGCGAGCTGCCGTCCAACGCCATCCTCGCCGAAGAGTTCCTGGAGTTCTTCGACGGTTTCTCCATCGGCTCCAACGACCTGACCCAGTTGACCCTGGGCCTGGACCGCGACTCCGGGATCATCGCGCACCTGTTTGACGAGCGAAATCCGGCGGTCAAGAAGCTGCTGGCCAACGCCATCCAGGCCTGTAACAAGGCCGGCAAGTACATCGGTATCTGCGGCCAGGGCCCTTCCGATCACCCGGACCTGGCCAAATGGCTGATGGAACAGGGTATCGAAAGCGTCTCGCTGAACCCCGACTCCGTGCTGGAAACCTGGTTCTTCCTGGCTGAAGGCCAAGCCTCGGCGTAATTGCCATCTGCCGGCCAGCCAGTGTGGCGGGCCGGCATTTCTCATTCTGTACAGGGCGGAACTCCTACCGGACGCCGCCCTTTTTTGTGCAAGAAGATTATGCAAAGCAGCAGCAACCTGTTTCCCGTCGCCTTGATCAGTGCTGAACGTCGTGGCGACCTGAGTGAAGATGTCTATCGCCTCAAGCCTGGCAACAGCCCCGACGGCACCGTAGAACTGGCGGTGACGCGCCTGGGCCTGGCCGATGTCGCGCAAAGCCGTGGCATACCGGTGGTGCTGGTGCATGGCAGCTTTTCCAATCGGCGCTTCTGGTATTCGCCCAAGGGCATTGGCCTGGGGGCGTACCTGGCGCGCCAGGGCTTTGATGTATGGATCCCGGAGATGCGCGGCCATGGGCTTTCCCGACGCAACCAGGACTATGCCAAAAATCGTGTCGCCGACTATGCTCGTTACGACTTGCCCGCCATTGCCGCCTTTGTGCGTGAGCAAAGCGCGCAGATCCCGCACTGGATCGGCCACTCGCTGGGCGGCACGACCCTGGCGGCAGCCTTGGGTGGCCAGTATCTGGGCGCGCCGGCAGTGGCGTCGGTGGCGTTGTTTGGCTGCCAGGTCAGTCGCACTTACTGGCCGTTGAAAATTCCGCCGGTGGAGTGGGGCGGGCGCTTGATCCTCAAGCGCTTTGCCCAGCTCTCCGGTTCGCGGCTCAAGCGTGGCCCGGAAGACGAGCCCATCGGCCTGGCCCTGGAAAGCATGCGCTGGCACGGTTTGTTCGGGCGTTTTGGCGATGCCGAGCGCGACTGGTGGAAAGGCCTGGCCGAGGTCGATGTGCCGCTTTTGGCCGTGAGTGCCGCTGGTGATCATCAAGACCCGGACTGGGCCTGCCGCAAGCTGTTTGACCAAGTGGGCAGCGCGCACCGTCAATACCTGTGCCTGGGGCGCAAGCAGGGGTTCAGCGGTGATTTCGGGCATGTGGAGATGCTGGTCAGTAAAGCGGCGCAGGCCGAAGTGTGGCCACTGGTGCAACGTTGGCTGAAAGATCCGCTGACACCTTTGGCGGGGGCGCAGGCGCAAGAGCTCGCGAGCGTCTGAGCAAGGGCTCTAACAAGGGCGTTTCACTCGAGATGGCTTGCGGCTAAGATATGACGCTCCGGGATGTTTTGGTCATATTCAGTCGCGCAGTGGCTATTGCGTTACAGCCGGGTGGGTCTGATCATGGCGGCCCGTGAGGCGGCAGGTCTTAAAGAATGCCCCTTGCGATGCGTTTTCCTGATGTAGCTGTGGATGTTCGACACCTTCTTTCACCGACAGGAGTTTTTCGATGAACCATTACGTTACCCCCGACCTGTGTGACGCCTACCCAGACCTGGTACAGGTGCTGGAGCCGATGTTCGCCAACTTTGGTGGCCGGGACTCCTTCGGTGGCCAGATCGTGACCGTCAAGTGTTTTGAAGACAACTCCCGGGTCAAGGAACAGGCCGAGCTGGAGGGCACTGGCAAAGTGCTGGTGGTTGACGGTGGTGGTTCGCTGCGCTGCGCCTTGCTGGGCGACATGATCGCCGAAAGAGCCGCGAAAAATGGCTGGGAAGGCTTGGTGATCTACGGTTGTGTGCGCGATGTCGATGTTCTCGCCCAGACCGACCTGGGCGTGCAGGCCCTGGCCAGCCACCCGAAGAAGAGTCATCGCCAGGGCGTGGGCGACCTAGGTGGGGCCGTGACCTTTGCCGGCGTGACATTCCGTCCCGGTGAATATGTCTACGCCGATAACAATGGCGTGATTGTTTCGCCCAGTCCGCTGAAAATGCCTGAATAATTGCAGTAGCCGACAGGGGTGAGGATGTTCGAGGAAGAAAACGCGCAGTGGGGGCTGGTGCATGCCCTGGTGCTGGACGGTAAAGGCGGTGCGCGTTCGATTGCCCGGACTGAGCTTGACGACCTGCAACTGCAGCCCCAGGAAAGCCTGTGGCTGCACTGGGATCGCAGTCACCCCCAGACCCAGACCTGGTTGCGCCAAGCCAGTGGCCTGAGCGAGTTTGCCTGTGATCTGCTGCTGGAGGAGAACACCCGCCCACGGCTATTGCCGTTGCCGGACGACGAGTTGTTGCTGTTTTTGCGCGGGATCAACCTCAACCCTGGGGCTGAGCCGGAAGACATGGTGTCGGTGCGTATCTTTGCCTCGGCTGACCGGGTGATCTCCCTGCGCCTGCGGCCCTTGCGCGCCACCGACGAGTTGCTGGTGCAGTTGGCGGATGGAAAAGGCCCCAGGAGCGCTTCCGAGCTGATCCTGTACATGGCGCAGTACCTGACCCATAAAGTGCAGGATCTGGTCAGCGACCTGTCTGAAATCGTCGATATCGAAGAAGAAAAACTGGATGCCGACGAACGGTATACCCCGGAACATGGCAGTGTCCTGCAGATCCGTCGGCGTGCCGCCGCGCTCAAGCGTTTCCTGGCACCGCAGCGCGATATCTTCGCGCAACTGACACGCATAAAACTGCCATGGTTCGTCGATGACGATGCCGACTACTGGAATGAATTGAATAACAGCCTGACCCGTTACCTGGAAGAGCTGGAACTGAGCCGGGAGCGCGTGGGGCTGGTGCTGGAGGCCGAGGATCGGCGTTTAAGCGTGCGCATGAACCGCACCATGTACCGCTTCGGGATCATCACCGGGATCTTTTTGCCAATGAGTTTTCTGACAGGGTTGCTGGGGATCAACGTGGGTGGCATTCCGTTCTCCGAGAGCCCCTATGGCTTCGCGGTGGCCTGCCTGTTGATGATCTCGGTGGCCCTTGGGCAGTGGTGGTTATTCCGACGTTTACGCTGGGTTTGACCTGAACGTGACCTGAATGGTGGGAGAGGTCATGTGACCCGACGAATTTTGCCCTCGTCTTTTAAATCACTTGCGAGAGGTCCCTATGCACGATCCGTTTGAACAGTCTCTGCGTGACATGCTTAATGCTTCGCCGTCCAACCGGGACGACGATGCCTGCCTGGGCCGCGTACTGAAAACTGCCAACCGCCAGGTAGGCGCGGGCGACCTGTTTGGTCTGCTCGGCCGCTGGGTGCCGGCACTGATGATGGCGCTGAACAATGGTTCGGCCCATGTATCACCTGTTTCTCGTCGTAAACCTATTGCTCGCACTGCTGATAAGGCTGATTGAATATGGAACTTGATCTCTGGACGCAGAGTCTGGTCACTGCAATGACGGCGTTGTGGACCAAGGTGGCGAATTTCATTCCCAACCTGTTTGGTGCGCTGGTGCTGGTGTTGCTGGGTTTTGTCGTGGCCAAGCTGCTCGACACCCTGCTCTCCAAATTGCTCGCCAAGCTGGGCCTCGATCGCTTGATGGCGGGCACCGGATTGACCAAGCTGCTGGGGCGCGTCGGGCTGCAAGTACCGATCTCGACCCTGATCGGCAAGATCGTCTATTGGTTTGTTTTGCTGATTTTCCTGGTTTCTGCGGCTCAATCCCTTGGACTTGAGCGAGTTTCAGCTACGCTCGACATGCTGGCGCTGTATTTGCCGAAAGTATTCGGCGGCGCGCTGGTGTTGCTGGTGGGGGTTTTGCTGGCGCAACTGGCCAATGGGCTGGTGCGCGGCGCTGCCGAAGGGGTGGGCCTGGATTATGCCAGCGGCCTGGGGCGAATCGCCCAGGGGCTGGTGATCATCATCAGTATTTCGGTGGCGATCAGCCAGTTGGAGGTCAAGACTGACCTGCTCAACCATGTGATTGTGATCGTTTTGATTACCGTTGGTCTGGCCGTTGCGTTGGCGATGGGGCTGGGAAGTCGGGGAATTGCGGGGCAGATTCTTGCGGGAATCTATGTGCGTGAGTTGTATCAGGTTGGGCAATACGTGCGTGTTGGCGAGGTCGAAGGGCAGATTGAAGAGATCGGCACGGTGAAAACTACGGTGCTGACCGATGATGGCGAACTAGTGTCGCTGTCCAATCGGGTTCTGCTGGAACAGCAGGTCAATAGCCGCTAACCCGGTAAATCCTGCTAATGTACGCCGCCGCAAACCTGGGTACCCAGGCAGTGGCGGACATTGACCTGACTGTCGGCACGACTTGTTTTGAATAAAGCCCAAACGCTGTCCACGCGCTATGACCCCCGTGAGCTCTCTGATGAGGAGTTGGTCGCGCGCTCGCACACGGAGCTGTTTCACGTAACACGCGCGTACGAAGAATTGATGCGCAGGTATCAACGCACTCTGTTCAACGTTTGTTCAAGGTATTTAGGGAACGATCGTGATGCGGATGATGTCTGTCAGGAAGTGATGCTCAAGGTGTTGTATGGCCTGAAGAACTTCGAGGGCAAATCGAAGTTCAAAACCTGGCTGTACAGCATCACGTACAACGAGTGCATCACGCAGTATCGTAAGGAACGGCGAAAGCGTCGCTTGATGGACGCCTTGAGCCTCGACCCCCTTGAGGAGGCGTCTGAAGAAAAGACGCCGGCACCCGAGGAGAAGGGCGGGCTTGATCGCTGGTTGGTGCATGTGAATCCAATTGACCGGGAAATTTTGGTGCTACGATTTGTCGCAGAACTGGAATTTCAGGAAATTGCTGACATTATGCATATGGGTTTGAGTGCTACAAAAATGCGTTACAAGCGTGCTCTTGATAAATTACGTGAGAAATTTGCGGACAGTACTGAAACTTAGTTCGGTGCAAATATCTCTTACGTGTAGGCAAGTTCTGTTAGACTTGTCGCCGAGTTGTCCCCCGGTATGTGGGACTGCTTTACAATCACCAGATGGGGATTTAACGGATGAAACTGAAAAACACCTTGGGCTTGGCCATTGGTTCTCTTATTGCCGCTACTTCTTTCGGCGTTCTGGCACAAGGCCAAGGCGCAGTTGAAGGCGAGCTGTTCTACAAGAAGCAGTACAACGATAGCGTCAAGCACATCGAAGACGGCTTCAATCCTGGCGCTCGCATCGGTTACTTCCTGACCGACGACCTGTCCTTGAACCTGTCCTACGACAAGACCAACCACACCCGTTCGAACGACGGTACTGGCAACCAGAAGATCAAAGGTGATACCGGCAGCCTGACTGCTCAGTACCACTTCGGTCAGGCTGGCGTTGACAGCCTGCGTCCATACGTAGAAGGCGGTTTCGGTCACCAGAGCCGTACCAACGTACTGGCTGACGGTCACAGCGGTCGCGATCAGACCACTCAAGCCATCATCGGCACCGGTGTTAAGTACTACTTCACCAACAACCTGTACGCTCGTGCCGGTGTTGAAGCTGACTACGGTCTGGACAACGGCAAGTGGGATTACTCCGCACTGGTCGGCCTGGGCGTAAACTTCGGCGGTAACGCTGGCGCAGCAGCTCCAGCTCCTACCCCAGCACCAGCTCCAGAGCCAGTTCCAGAGCCAGAAGCTCCGGTTGCTCAGGTTGTTCGTGTTGAGCTGGACGTGAAGTTCGACTTCGACAAGGCCACTGTTAAGCCTAACAGCTACGGCGACGTGAAAAACCTGGCCGACTTCATGGCTCAGTACCCAGCTACCAACGTAGAAGTTGCTGGTCACACTGACTCCGTCGGTCCAGACGCCTACAACCAGAAGCTGTCCCAGCGTCGTGCTGACGCTGTTAAGCAAGTCCTGGTTAAAGATGGCGTAGCTCCTAGCCGTATCACTTCGGTTGGTTACGGCGAATCCCGCCCAGTTGCTGACAACGCAACTGAAGCTGGTCGTGCTGTTAACCGTCGTGTAGAAGCGTCGGTTGAAGCTCAAGCTCAGTAATTACTGAGTGCTAGAAAAAAGCCCGGCTTAGGCCGGGCTTTTTTTCGCCTGCCATTTGCCTCAGGCGCTGGCCAGCAAGGCTGCCTCCACGGCCGTGGCCGCTACCGCGCCGATCACCAGGATGGCAGGGCTCTTCAGGGCAAACGCCTTGGCGTCCTCCTGCATGCGCGTCAGGGAGCTGCGGCATTCGCGCTGCTGGGGCAGCGAGGCGTTCTCGATCATGGCCACTGGCATATCTGCGGCCATCCCACCTTCCAGTAACTGCTGGGCAATCTCTGAAAGCTTCGCCACACCCATGTAGACCACCAGTGTCGTGCCACCCTCGGCCAGTGCCCGCCAATTCAGGCTACTGTCGTCCTGGGTATGGGCGGTGACAAGCGTTACGCCACGACTGACTCCACGCAACGTCAGCGGTATGTCGCAGTGGGTTGCACCCGCCAGGCCAGCCGTGATGCCATTGACCAATTCCACGCTCACCCCACGAGCCCGCAGCCAGCTGGCCTCTTCGCCACCTCGCCCAAAAATGCATGGATCGCCGCCCTTCAGGCGCGCCACGCATTTACCCTGGCGTGCATAACGCAGCATCAAGCGATGAATGAAATCCTGAGGCGTGGAACGGCACCCCCCGCGCTTGCCGACGGTAATCACCCGTGTCCCGGGGCAATGCTCAAGTACCGCCGGGTTGACCAAATCATCAATCAGCACCACATCGGCCTCGTGCAGGGCGCGTACCGCCTTGAGGGTCAACAACTCCGGGTCACCTGGGCCTGCGCCCACCAGCCAGACTTTTGCGTTCATCGGTATTGCCCTCGCACACTGATGGCGATTGGTTGTGAAGTGCTCGCCAATAGCCGTTTGATTTCGGGTACGCAGGAACCACATTGCGTGCCGCAGCCCAATGCTTGTTTCAGCCCGTCCAGGTCCAAGCCACGGTCAATGCCGGCGCCTATCGCGCTTTCACTGACGTTTTTGCAGTTGCAGAGAATTCTGTTACGGGTCGCTCCACCACCGGGCGGCGCGCTTAGCGGTGCCAGCAGCCAACGGCGTAATTGCTCGTCGGCCCGGCCCTCCAGCCACAGGCTTTGCAGCCAGTGGCGGGCGAGGGTTTCGCCGGCTAGGCGGATTGCGGTAATCCGGCCTTTTTCGATCTTTACCCGTTTACCGATGGAGCGCCGTGGGTCGTCATAGGCCATGACCGGGCCGTCATTGAGCCCCAGCAATTGGTCGATGTTCTGGAGCAGTTGCAGATCCGGCGCTTCGCTATGTGCCGCCCGCACCAGCAGGGCAGGCCGCTCGCGCCCCGCCAGGCTCAGGCTGACATAGGCAAAACCCTCGCACAGGGGGCGCAACGCTTCAAAGTGTTGTTGCACATCGCCCTCGATCAGCGCGAACAAGTGCCAGGGCAATTGCACGGCTTCCAGGCGCACACCGCTGTGCTTGAGCTCCGGTTGTTTCGACAAGGGGTCGAACGCCGGCTGGGTCAGTGTGTTGACGCCACCCTTGAGAAAGCGATCGCCCCAATGCATGGGCAGGAATGCCTGGCCGGGTCGTACGCTGTCATCGCGGGTCACCGCCACAATCACCTGGCCGCGACGGCTCTTGAGGTTGACCAGATCGCCCTCCTTGAGACGGTGCCGGCGCAACTCGTCCGGGTGCAGGCTGAGCAAGGCTTCGCTGGCATGGCCGAAGAGCTGCGCCGCCGTGCCGGTACGGCTCATGCCGTGCCATTGGTCACGCAGGCGGCCGGTGATCAGGGTCAGGGGAAAGCGCGCATCACGTTGCTCCTTGGCGGCGCGATATGGCTCGGCGACAAACTGCGCACGGCCACTGGCGGTCGGGAAGCGGCCGTCGATGTACAGCCGTGGCGTGCCAGCCTGCGCCTCTGTGGGAAACGGCCATTGCTGCGGGCCGATTCGGTCGAGCAGGGCGTGGCTGATGCCCGACAGGTCCAGGTCCCGACCACGAGTCAGCATCTTGAACTCGTCAAAAACCTGCGCAGGTTGCTCAAAGGCAAACAGGCTGGGCAGGCCAGGTCGCAAGCGTCGCTCCAGGCGTTGGGCGAAATCCACGGTAATCGCCCAGTCCGGCCGCGCTTCACCCGGTGGGGCAATGGCCTGGCGCACGTGGGAAATACGCCGTTCGGAGTTGGTCACCGTGCCGTCTTTTTCGCCCCAACTGGCCGCCGGCAACAACAGATCGGCAAAGGCGGCGGTTTCTGTGGTGCGGAAGGCTTCCTGCAACACCACGAACGGGCACGCGGCCAGGGCCTGGCGCACGTTGTTCTGGTCTGGCAGTGATTGCGCCGGGTTGGTGCAGGCGATCCACAGTGCCTTGATCTTGCCGGCGTTTATCTGCTCGAACAGTTCGATAGCGGTCAAACCGACGCTGGATGGCAGTTGTTCAACCCCCCAGTAGGTGGCTACTTGGGCGCGGTGCTCGGCGTTGCTGGCCTCGCGATGGCCCGGCAGCAGGTTTGACAGGCTACCGGTTTCCCGGCCACCCATGGCGTTGGGTTGGCCGGTCAGGGAAAAGGGCCCGCAACCCGGGCGGCCAATGGTGCCGGTGGCCAGGTGCAGGTTGATCAGCGCACTGTTTTTCGCGCTGCCGGCGGTGGACTGGTTCAGCCCCATGCACCACAACGACAGAAAGCTCGGCGAAGTCCCGAGCCACTCTGCACACTGGCGCAGTTGCTCAACGCTGATCCCGCACACTTGCGTGACCATCTGCGGCGTGTAGTCGTGGACCAGCCGTTTCAACTCGACCAAACCCTTGGTGTGGGCCTGGATAAAGTCGCGGTCGATCCTGCCTTCCCACAGCAACAGATGCAAAATCCCATGGAACAACGCCACATCAGTCCCCGGCAGGATCGCCAGGTGCAGATCCGCCAAGTCACAGGTGTCGGTGCGCCGGGGGTCGATGACCAGCACTTTCATGGCGGGTCGGCGCGCCTTGGCTTCTTCCAGCCGGCGAAACAGTACCGGGTGGGCGTAGGCCATGTTACTGCCGACGATCATCACGCAATCGCTGACCTCCAGGTCCTCATAGCTGCACGGCGGCGCATCGGCACCCAGGCTGCGCTTGTAGCCGACCACCGCCGAGGACATGCACAGCCGGGAATTGCTGTCGATATTGTTGGTACCCACCAGGGCCCGCGCGAGTTTGTTGAAGCTGTAGTAGTCCTCGGTCAACAGTTGCCCGGAGATATAGAACGCCACGCTGTCGGGGCCATGTTCGGCGAGGGTGTCGGCGAATACATTGGCCGCGTGTTCCAGGGCGGTGTCCCAGTCGGTGCGGCTGCGGGCCAGGTCTTTGCCCAGGCGCAACTGCGGGTACAGCGCCCGTGCCGTCAGGTCGCCGGTCAGGTGCAGGCTGGCCCCTTTGCTGCACAGTTTGCCGAAGTTGGCCGGGTGCGTCGGATCGCCGCTGACCCCGAGGATCTGCGTGTCATCATGCTCGATCAACACGCCGCAGCCGACCCCGCAGTAGCAGCAGGTCGATGCCGTGACCTGGCGGCTCATCAACCGGCGTCCCGCAGGGCCAGCATCACCCGGCCGTTTTCCACCCGGGCGTGGTGGTGATGGGCGCAGCCGATATCCGGGGCCTGGGCTTCACCGGATACCAGGTCGATCTGCCAGTTATGCAGCGGGCAGGCCACGCGTTTGCCATAGATCAGCCCCTGGGACAGCGGCCCGCCCTTGTGCGGGCAGCGGTCGTCGAGGGCGAAGACTTCATTGTCACTGGTACGAAAAATCGCGATTTGCCCTTTCGGGCCGCTGACGATGCGCGAACCCAGGGCATTGATTTCTTCGAGGGCGCAGATATCCAGCCAGTTCATAGCACTACCTCCAGCTGTTTGACGGCGATGGTGTCGAATTCCTTTTTCAGCAATGGCTGCTCCAGGCGCTCTTTCCACGGGTCTTGTTCAAACGACAGGGAAAATTGCAGGCGCTCGTTGAGGGCCTGGCGCCGCGCCGGGTCTTCCAGCACGGCCTTCTTGATATGGTCCATGCCCACCCGTTGCAGGTAGTGCACCGTGCGTTCCAGGTAGAAGGCTTCTTCGCGGTACAGCTGTAGGAAAGCGCCGTTGTACTCACGTACTTCCTCGGCGGTCTTGAGCTTGACGAAAAACTCCGCGACCTCGGTCTTGATCCCTCCGTTGCCGCCGATATACATCTCCCACCCCGAGTCGACGCCGATTATTCCCACATCCTTGATCCCGGCTTCCGAGCAGTTGCGCGGGCACCCGGACACCGCCAGCTTGACCTTGTGGGGCGACCACATATTGAACAGGTCATGCTCCAGCTCAATGCCCAGTTGCGTGGAGTTCTGCGTGCCGAAGCGACAGAACTCGCTGCCGACACAGGTCTTCACGGTACGGATGGATTTGCCGTAGGCATGCCCGGATGGCATGTCGAGGTCTTTCCACACCCCGGGCAGGTCCTGTTTCTTGATGCCCAGCAAGTCGATGCGCTGGCCACCGGTGACCTTGACCATCGGTACGTTGTACTTGTCGGCCACATCGGCAATCCGCCGCAGTTCGGAAGGGTTGGTCACACCGCCCCACATCCGTGGGACCACCGAGTAGGTGCCGTCTTTCTGGATATTGGCGTGGGCCCGTTCGTTGATCAGGCGCGACTGCGGGTCGTCACGGGCTTCGCCTGGCCAGGTGGAGATCAGGTAATAGTTCAAGGCCGGGCGGCAGGTGGCGCAGCCATTGGGCGTGCGCCAGTTCAGGTAGCTCATGGTGCCGGCGATGGTCAGCAGATGCTGGTCGCGGATGGCCTGGCGGATTTGCCCGTGGTTGAGGTCGCTGCAGCCACAAATGGCTTTTTCACTTTTGGGCTTGACGTCGGCGGCGCCGCCCACGGTATTGATCAGGATCTGCTCCACCAAGCCGGCGCAGGAGCCACAGGAGCTGGCAGCCTTGGTGTGCTTTTTTACCTCATCGACGCTGAACAGGCCCTGTTCCTGGATCGCCTTGACGATGGTGCCCTTGCACACCCCGTTGCAGCCGCAGACTTCGGCGTTGTCGGCCATGCTCATGGCTTTGTCCTGGCCCTGGTGGCCCACATCACCCAGGGCGTTTTCGCCGAACATCAGGTGATCGCGGATCTCGCCAATGCCATGGTTCTCACGGATCTGCCGGAAATACCAACCGCCATCGGCGGTGTCGCCGTACAGGCAGGCGCCGACCAGAATGTCGTCCTTGATCACCAGCTTTTTATAGACGCCACCGATGGGGTCGGACAAGGTGATGGTCTCGGTGCCTTCGCCGCCCATGAAGTCGCCGGCAGAAAACAGGTCGATGCCGGTGACTTTGAGCTTGGTCGAGGTCACCGAGCCTTTATAAGTGGCGAAGCCCAACTGCGCCAGATGGTTGGCGCAGACCTTGGCCTGCTCGAACAGCGGTGCCACCAGGCCATAGGCAATCCCGCGATGGCTGGCGCATTCGCCGATGGCATAGATGCGTGGGTCGTAGGTTTGCATGGTGTCGTTGACCAGAATCCCACGGTTGCACGGGATGCCGGACTGTTCCGCCAGCTCGGTGTTGGGGCGGATGCCGGCGGCCATTACCACCAGGTCGGCCGGGATCACCTCGCCATTTTTAAACTGCACCGAGCCTACGCGGCCGTTGCCGGCGTCATGCAGGGCCTGGGTCTGTTCGCACAGGCGGAACACCAGGCCACGGCTTTCCAGCTCGGTTTGCAGCAACTGGCCGCTGGTCTTGTCCAGTTGCCGTTCCAGCAGCCATTCGCCGATATGCACCACGGTCACGTGCATGCCGCGCAGCATCAGGCCGTTGGCCGCCTCCAGGCCGAGCAGGCCGCCACCGATGACCACGGCGTGCTTGTGGGTCTTGGCGGTGTCGATCATGGCCTGGGTGTCGGCAATGTCGCGGTAGCCAATTACGCCCTGCAAGGTGTTGCCGGGGATCGGCAGGATAAATGGGGTCGAACCGGTGGCGATCAGCAGGCGATCGTACTCGGCCTCGCTGCCATCTTCGGCGATGACTTTGCGCTTGACCCGGTCGATCTGCACCACTTTGCGGTTGAGCAGCAGTTTGATGTTGTGTTGCAGGTACCAGTCCAGGTCGTTGAGCACGATCTCTTCAAACGTCTGCTCGCCGGCCAGCACCGGCGAGAGCAGGATGCGGTTGTAGTTGGTGTGGGGCTCGGCGCCAAAGACCGTGATGTCGTACAGCTCGCTGCTCAGTTTCAGCAGCTCTTCAAGGGTGCGAACCCCGGCCATGCCGTTGCCGATCATCACCAGTTTGAGTTTTTTCATGTCGTTCTCCGCAGTGGTTCGACCAATCACGCGCAAACAAAAAAGGCGTCCCGCTAGTTACCTAGCGAGGACGCCTTTGTCCTGGTCCCGTTCTCTCGGGAAAGCCCCATCTTCGTCGTTGAAGGGTGGGCTGTATGTGGGGGTATTGGGGTAGCTAATGCAGCGCTTGTGCCAAGTCGTGAAAAGCCGGGGTTATTGGGGTTTGGGCCGGTGCGGCAAGGCTTTTTCGCACCATTTGAAGGCGCGCTGCCCAGAATTGGGCCATCGGGTTACAAGGACAGCAGATACAGCAACACTAGGTTGATCAGCACCGACACCAACGCCAGGGTTTGCCAGACCTTCAGCGGCTCGCGCTGCAGCAGCGGCCGCGGGCGCAGGCTCAGTTCGCGGCGTTCGGCCTGCTCCAGGACCAGCAGCCACTCCTCGGCGGTTTCGTAACGTTGATCGGCTTGCGCGGCCACCGAGCGCTCCAGGCTCTGCTGCAACCAGTCGGGCAGGTCCGGTCGATAACGACTGGCGCTGACGGGCGTGTTGAACCGGGGCCGCTGGAAAGCTTCGATTTCACCGTAGGGATAGTGCCCGGTCAGCAGGTAATACAAGCTCACGCCGACGCTGTACAAATCCTGCTGCGGAGTCGGACGTTCGCCGCCGAAGGCTTCGGGAGCGATAAAGCTGGGGGTGCCCGGCAGCAGGTGGGCACGGTCTTCGGATAACCCGGGGCAATAGGCCAGGCCAAAATCCAATACCCGCAGTTCGCCGTCATCGCCCAACAGCAGGTTTTCCGGCTTGATGTCGCGGTGCAGGATTTGCCGGCGATGCAGCATGCCCACCGCGCGCAGCAAACGCTCGGCGATGGACTGCCATTGCGCCAGCGGCAACGGGCCTTGCTGCTGGAACAGTTGGGCCAGGGTCTGCCCGCTGTATTCACGCATCACGTAGTACAAATGCTGACGCCCGCCGGCCGGGTGGACTTCAGGAAAGGCCCGCCCGGCCACCCGGCGCAGAAACCATTCTTCTGCGAGCAAGGCCTGGCCGGCGTCATGATCATCATCGTGGCCAGGGGGTAGGGTTTTCAGCAGCCAGGGTTGCTGCAGGGCATCGCGCACCCGGTACAGCAACGACTGGCGACTGTGCGCCAGCACGCGTTCTACCTGCCAGCCTTCAAAGGCTTGCCCGGCCTTCAGCGGTGGCGGCAACGGCCATTGCTGCAACTGCGCCAGCGCATCGCCCAGGGTCGCGGCGCCGAGCTGGTCGATGCGCACCAGCAGGGCGCTGGCGTTGTCCTGGCTGCCTGCCAGGTGCGCGGCGTTGACCAGCGTAGTGACGGCCAGGTCCAGGTCGGCCTGTTCGCGCAGGATCGCGCGGATGCTGTGATCGGCCAGGGTCGCCCACACACCGTCGCTGAGCAGCAGGAAGCATTCGCCCTGGCGCAGTTCGCCGTCGAGAAAGTCCACCACCAGGTGCTGGTCCAGGCCCAGGGCACGCTTGAGCACATGCTCCATGCCCGGTTGCTCCCAGACATGCTCTTGAGTGATGCGCAGCAGTTCACCCTCGAACCAGCGATACACCCGGCAGTCACCGACATGCGCCAGGGTAAAGCGCTGCCCGCGAAACACCAGGGCGCTGAGGGTGGTCAGCAACGGCTGGCCGCCACCATTGGCCTGTAGCCAGCGATTCTGTGCCAGCAACAAGCGGTCCAGGGCCTGGGCCACGCCCCAGGTCTGCGGCGTGGCGTAGTAGTCCAGGGCCAGGGCCTGCAAGGTCGAACGCGCGGCCAGGCCGCCGTCGGCACATTGGCTGACACCATCGGCGATAGCACACAGATAGCCCTTGCTCGCGGCCAGTTCCGGGGCCGGGGTGACCAGGCGCAGGGCGTCCTGGTTTTCCGCCCGTGGCCCGATGGCGCTGGCCTGAGCCACGCTCAGTTGCAGGCTCATCAGACTCGCGCTGCGGTGACGGCTGCCGAACCCCAGGTGGTCCTCCAGCGTCGCTTCACGCCGTACAGGCCGAACCATGCCAGCACGCCCAGGCTGGCGAACAGCCACAGCGCCAACTGGTAGCTGCCGGTGCTTTGCTTGATTGCGCCCATGCCTGCCGCCAGGGCGAAACCGCCGATGCCGCCGGCCATGCCGATCAGCCCGGTCATCACGCCAATCTCCCGGCGAAAGCGCTGGGGCACCAGTTGGAACACCGCGCCGTTACCGGCACCCAGGCCGAGCATGGTGCACACGAACAGGGCCAGTGCGGCGTAGGAGCTGGGCAGGTTGAAACCCACGGCAGCGATGCACACGGCCGCCACGCCGTACATGCCCAGCAAGGTGCGGATCCCGCCGAAACGGTCGGCCAGGGCACCGCCCAGGGGCCGCATCAGGCTGCCGCCGAACACGCAGGCGGCGGTGTAGTAGCCGGCGGTGACCGGGCTCAAGCCATATTGGTCGTTGAAGTAGCCGGGCAGGGCGCTGGCCAGGCCGATAAAACCACCGAAGGTCACGCTGTAGAAGAACATGAACCACCAACTGTCGCGGTCGCCCAGGGCCTTGAAATAGTCGGCCATGGATTTGGCTTTCGGTCGCTCGGGCGCATTGCGCGCCAGCCAGGCAAAGACCACCAGGGTCAGGATCAGCGGGATCAGGGCAAAGCCAAACACGTTGCTCCAGCCAAAGGCGGCGGCGATCAACGGCGCCAGCAGGGCGGCGAACACGGTGCCGGAGTTGCCGGCGCCGGCGATGCCCATGGCCTTGCCCTGGTGTTCGGCGGGGTACCACTGGGACGCCAGTGGCAGGGCCACGGCAAACGAGGCCCCGGCCATGCCGAGGAACAGCCCCAGCAGCAGCGCCTGTTCATAGCTGTGGATCCCCAGCTTCCAGGCACAGAACAGCGCCACAATCACGATCACCTGGCCAATCAGGCCGGCGGTCTTGGGCGACAGCTTGTCCGCCAGCATGCCCATCAAGAAGCGCAGGATCGCCCCCGCCAGGATCGGTGTGGCAACCATCAGCCCGCGTTGCTGGGTGGTCAGTTGCAGGTCGGCGGCGATCTGTACCGCCAGCGGGCCCAATAGATACCAGACCATGAAACTCAGGTCGAAATACAGGAACGCGGCAAACAAGGTCGGGGTGTGCCCGGATTTCCAGAAGCTTGATTTCATCACGCACCTCAGATGGGGGATCTTGTAGAAGGCCTGGTGATGGAACGGCCGGCCAGGGCCGCCCCACCGAAACGAAAAAACGCCGCCACCGGGTTCGCCTGGGCCAACCGGATGTGCGACGTCTTTGTCGTGGAGGGGCAACCGCCGTTGGTTACCTGTGATGTTTACATAGCAAGTCTTGCGCCAACCGTGACGCCGCCATCGCGGGCAAGCCCCACATTTAAAATGCATTCCAATGTGGAGCGGGCTTGCCCGCGATGGCGGTTTTGTAGGTGCCGCTGTCTCAGCCCAACAACTCACTCATGGCAATAATCTGCTCCGCCACCTGGATCAGCTTCTGCTGGCGGCTCATGGCCTGGCGGCGCATCAGGGTGTAGGCCTGTTCCTCGTTGCAGTCCTTCATTTTCATCAGCAAGCCCTTGGCCAGCTCGATGCGCTTGCGTTCCGCCAGTTGCTGGTCGCGGGCCTGCAGTTGTGCGCGCAGAGCCTGGTCGCTCTCGAAGCGCGCCATGGCCACGTCGAGGATCGGTTGCAGGCGCTGGGCCTGGATCCCTTCGACGATGTAGGCGCTGACCCCGGATTTGATCGCCTGACGCATCACCCCGGGGTCATGTTCGTCGGTAAACATCACGATGGGCCGCGGTTGGTCGCGGCTGACCAGCACCACTTGCTCCATCACATCGCGCCCGGGTGACTCGGTATCGATCAGAATCACATCCGGGCGCACCGTTTCGACGCGCGCCGGCAGGTCGATGGTCAGGCCGGATTCGTCGATCACCTCAAAGCCGGCCTCGGTCAGCGCGCTCCTGAGGCGCCCGACTTTGCGCGGGGTGTCATTGATCAGCAGGATTCGCAGCATGGATGGCCTCCCTTCAGCGCAGGGCGTGGCGGACAACATCGTCGGCCAGGGCATGCAGGCGGAAACTGCGGGCGTAGCCGGCCGGGTCCGAGCCGTCCCAGACCTTGCCATCGATCAATTGGCTGCTGCGCATGTCCTCGCCCCTGGCCGCTACACCCACCGCGCTTGCGGCCTGGCGATAGAGCGCCAGTTGCTGCACCTGCCGGGCAACCGCGAGGTAATCGGGGTCTTCACGCAAAAGCCCCCAGCGGCGGAACTGGGTCATGAACCACATGCCGTCGGACAGGTAAGGCAGGTTGACCTCGCCACCGCCATGGAAGCGCAGCGCGTGCCCGTCTTGCCAGTGGTTGCCCAGGCCATCGTCATAAGCCCCCAGCAGGCGCGGTTCGATGCAGTCGAGGGGCGCATCCAGGTAATCCCTGGCACTGAGCAGTTGCGCGGTGGAGCGCCGGTTCTCCAGGCTGTCGTCGATAAAGCGGCTGGCCTCCAGGATCGCCATCACCAGCACGCGGGCGGTGTTGGGGTATTGCTCGACAAACGCCTGGGTGCAGCCCAGGACTTTTTCCGGGTGATCCGGCCAGATCGCCTGGCTGGTGGCGAGGGTAAAGCCCTGGTTCTGCTGCACCGCGCTGGCGCACCAGGGTTCGCCGACGCACAGGCCGTCGATTCGCCCGGCTTGCAGGTGCGCGACCATCTGCGGCGGCGGCACCACCACACTGTCGACATCGCGCAGTGGATGGATGCCCTGGCTGGCCAGCCAGTAATACAGCCACATGGCGTGGGTGCCGGTGGGAAACGTCTGGGCGAAGGTGAGTTTTGTGCGGCTTTGGTGCACCTTGCGCGCCAGCGCCTCAGGGCGGGTCACGCCCTGCTGCTGCAGGCCCTGGGACAGGTTGATGCCTTGGCCGTTCTGGTTCAGGCCCATGAGCACTGCCATGTCGGTCGGCGCAACGCCGCCGATGCCCAGGTGCACGGCATAGATCAGGCCGTACAGGCTATGGGCGGCGTCCAGTTCGCCACTGACCAGCTTGTCGCGCAGGCCGGCCCAGGATGACTGGCGCTTGAGGTTCAAGGTCAGGCCATAGGGCTGGGCAAACCCCTGGGTCGCCGCGACCACCAGCGAGGCGCAATCGCTCAAGGCCATGAAGCCCAGGTCGAGGCTGCTCTTTTCCGGGGCATCGCTGCCGTTGACCCAGGCCAGGGGGTTATTGGCCTGGCTGTTGCCGACCTGATCAATCATCAACACCTACCTTCTGTGTGAAAAAAAAGCGCCGCTTCAGCCCCCGGCCGGTCACGACACCTTTGTCCTTGAGCCCGTTGCGTCGTTGGCGCGGGCCGCGATATGCAACCAAAGCAAGGCACATGCCACGGCGTGTGGGGGGGCGGTGGCCGATCAGGTTTTCATCAAGATTGCCGC
Organism: Pseudomonas gessardii; assembly: GCF_001983165.1. GTDB lineage: Bacteria > Pseudomonadota > Gammaproteobacteria > Pseudomonadales > Pseudomonadaceae > Aquipseudomonas > Aquipseudomonas gessardii. The sequence goes on from NZ_MNPU01000002.1 coordinate 68,811, forward strand.
GCAATGGCCTTTCACTATGGCGCTCCTTCATGCAACGCCACCCAGGAAACCCAACGTGCTCCTTGATCGACTGACCGCAGCCACCTGCCGTGCCTTTCTGCAGCGCGGGCTGCTGGGCGGGTTGTTGATATTCAATGCCCTGCCTGCCGTGGGCGAGACCTCCCTGGTGTGGGACGAAAGCCTGCAAGGCTTTTTCAGCCGGCTCGCGTTGCCCTTGGGCCAGCCCATCGTGGTCAGCAGGCAGGCGGCGGGCAAGCGCATTACCGGGCAGTTTGATTTTGCCAATGCGCAAGCGGTATTGGAGGCGGTGGCGTTGCAGCACGAACTGATCTGGTACAGCGACGGCCAGGTGCTGCATCTGTATGACGCGAGCGAGGCCAAGAGTTCCGGGGTGATCCTGCGGCATCTGACGGTCGACCGGTTGCGCCAGGTCATGGCGCGCTCGGGGCTGGATGAGACGCGCTACCCCCTGCGCAAGGCCGGTCCGCGATTGTTTTATGTGTCAGGCCCCGCCAATTACGTCGATCACGTTTTGCGCCTGGCCCAGCTTATGGACCGCCCGCGTCCGGCACGGCACCAGGGCTTGCCGCGAGTGGGGGTCGTCCAGGTGTTCAATGTCGACGTCGCGGACCATCAGTCCGGCACGGGGGCGCAACACGTTACCGTGCCCGGCATGGCGACGCTGCTCGAACGACGGCTTGCCGATCTGGGGCTGAAGGCAGGCCTCGGCGCAACGGTTATCGCCTACCCGCAGACCAACAGCCTGTTGATCAAGGGAAGCGAGCAGCAATTATGGCTTATCAAGCAACTGGTGGCCGAGCTGGATATACCCACGCTCGCGGTGGAGGTGGCTTCGGATGGGCCTGCGTCGCAGAAGACCCTGGCGGGGGTTAATGGCGTTTCGGCTCCCCCCGTTTCGACCCCCCTGAGCGTCGATCAATACGAGCGTGTGCGGCGTGCATTTGCACGCATCGCCGAGCAATGAACCCCAGCATGGCCAGCCCCGAACGGGGGGCGATGGTCTTGAAAGTTCCTACGAAACACTCCCGGAAAACTTTGATGCAGCGGGCTTTTTCCTAGCGTGAAATTGGCGGCGGGTTTCTATAGTCGTGATATCTCCCAGGCGTTGCGATCTCCAAAGTCAAGGCGCCGTGAATGTCAGACAGGAACAGAGGTTTGAATGGTTGCTGCAATTGAGGGCCTGGCCATGGTCTCCCTGGCCTTTGGTAGTTGGAAGTTGCAGGGTGATGGCAGGTTGACCGCCGACGGTCGCGACATTCAGTTACCGCCCAAGGAGTTTCATGTCTTGCGCCTGTTGCTGGCCACGCCCGGCGTACTGGTCACCAAAGACTATCTGTTGGAGCAGGTCTGGCCCCATGCCGATATTGCCGAGGAATCCCTGACCCGTTGCATCTACGCGTTGCGCAAGCAAATGCAGGGCGACAGGCGATTGATTGCGACGGTGTATGGCCGCGGCTATCGCTTCAATGGCCGGGTGCGGGTGATCGAACGGCCTGACCAGGCGGCGCCGACGGTAAGTGCCCCACCCCGTATTTGCCCGGCCTGTGGATGGTGCGCCGAACTGGGTGTCGAGCGGGTATGAGGCGAGCCGCCAGGCTGGGATTGCTGCTGTTTATCCTGGGTGGGGCGAGTGAGGCCAGGGCTTATTGTTGGGCCGAGGTCGCCCGCCAGTACGATATCGAGCCGGAGTTGCTGCAGGCCATTGCCGCCGTGGAGTCTGGCTATCGCGCCGAAGCCATGAACTACAGCAATAACAACGGCACCCGCGACATTGGCCTGATGCAAATCAACAGCATCCATCTGCCGCGCCTGCTCAAGCTGGGGATTACCGAGCAGCGGCTGCTGGATGAGCCGTGCCTGTCGGTGGAGGTGGGAGCCTCGATCCTGGCCGACTTCATCAAGCAGTTTGGCTACAACTGGACCGCCGTGGGGGCCTACAACGTCGGGCCAGGCGCTGGGCCCGAGCGTGACGCGCTGCGTCTGCGTTATGCGCAGAAGATCTGGGCGCGCTACGAAGAATTGATGGCCCACCGCAAAGGATGAACGAGCGTCGGGTGTGCCATGCCTCGCACGTACCCGCCACCCCGGCTATAATCGCCGCCACCTTTCGCCGCCATCCGAGTCAAGCCCGCCCATGTATACCCTGGCCCGCCAGCTGTTGTTCAAACTCTCCCCGGAAACTTCCCACGATCTGTCCCTGGACCTGATCGGCGCGGGTGGCCGCCTGGGGCTCAATGGCCTGGTGTGCAAGGCGCCGGCGAAGATGCCGGTGTCGGTGATGGGGCTCGACTTCCCCAACCCGGTTGGCCTGGCGGCTGGCCTGGACAAGAACGGCGCGGCCATCGACGGCTTTGCGCAGTTGGGGTTTGGCTTTGTCGAGATCGGCACGGTTACGCCGCGCCCACAGCCGGGCAACCCCAAACCGCGCATTTTCCGCCTGCCGGAGGCCGAGGCGATCATCAATCGCATGGGCTTCAACAACCTGGGGGTCGATCACTTGCTGTCGCGGGTCCAGGCCGCCAAATACAAGGGCATCCTGGGGATCAATATCGGCAAGAACTTCGATACCCCCGTGGAACGTGCGGTGGATGACTACCTGATCTGCCTGGACAAGGTCTACGCCCACGCCAGCTATGTGACGGTCAACGTCAGCTCGCCCAACACCCCGGGCCTGCGCAGCCTGCAGTTTGGCGATTCCCTCAAGCAACTGCTTGAAGCCTTGCGCCAGCGCCAGGAAGACCTGGCGGTACGCCATGGCAAGCGCGTGCCGTTGGCGATCAAGATCGCCCCGGACATGAGCGACGAAGAAACCGTGCTGGTGGCCCAGGCCCTGGTGGATTCGGGGATGGACGCGGTGATTGCGACCAACACCACCCTCAGCCGTGCCGGCGTCGAAGGCCTGGCCTACGGTGACGAGGCCGGTGGGCTGTCCGGTGCGCCGGTGCGTGACCAGAGCACCCATATCGTCAAGGTGCTGGCGGCCGAGTTGGCCGGGCGTTTACCGATCATTGCCGTGGGCGGGATCACCGAAGGCAAACACGCGGCCGAGAAAATCGCCGCCGGTGCCAGCCTGGTGCAGCTGTATTCTGGGTTTATCTACAAGGGGCCGGCGTTGATTCGCCAGGCGGTGGACGCCATCGCGGCGTTACCCAAAGCCTGAACCCATAAAAAAGGGCTCCTCGAAGGAGCCCCTGGGCCGAAGCCCGCCGCCCGGATGGGGCGTGCGTGGTTAAGTTGTTACATTCTTCAAGGTGTTTGTCGGAATTTAAGTGCCCTGATTAGCCGACGGCGTGAAGTTCGTTGAGTCTGTGGATCCCCGCAGTGCCGGTCATACCGTCCCAGTTGTCGCCGCGTCCTTCGCGCCAGCCGTTGATCCAGGCTTGGCGTACTGACGGTAGAGTAAATGGGCAAAGCTCACGGGATTTGCCATGAACGCCATACTGATATCCGCGTAAAAATGCTCTTTCCAACGGATCACGCTTAAGTCTTCTCATAGGGTGTTTCCCTCACTTGTTGACTGTCTTGATATCCTTCGACCTCATCCGAGGTCGGGCAGAGTTTTTCTGCCGTTGGTGTGGCTCGCTGCCGGCGTGGCGAGCCGATGTGTCAGCGTCGTTGCGGCGCTAACCTGTGTTGAGTTCTAACCAATAGGTCACATGGTTTCAATGATCGTTTTGTCATAAGCACGTAACGATAATGATGCTATAGCCATAAGCTGGTGGGGCTTTTCGTCCCATTTATTGGGCAAAGCCAGCTATGATGTGCCCTGTATAGAGGATGGGTTTAATCCTTCAGTGAGAATACCCGCCGCTTGCAGTCGGTTATTATTCGACGAAGGGTCGGAATATTTCCTTTTGTTGCAAACATTCTCGATCTGCCCCGGCAATCAAGGCCTACAGGCCTGGACACCGGGGTGGAACGGCACACATTCGTGCCACGCGAGCGCTCTTCAAGAAAAGCGCTTGATTGAAAACCGAACGCGCGATGCGTCGCCCGTTCACTTATTGCTGAAAAGCCTGGAATCCCCATGTCGGACCGTTACGAACTCTTCCTCACTTGCCCCAAGGGCCTCGAAGGCCTGCTGATCGAGGAAGCCGTCGGGCTTGGCCTTGAAGACGCGCGCGAGCACACCTCGGCCGTGCGCGGCATGGCCGACATGGAAACCGCCTATCGCCTGTGCCTCTGGTCGCGCCTGGCCAACCGTGTGTTGCTGGTGCTCAAGCGCTTCCCGATGAAGGATGCCGAAGACCTGTACCACGGCGTACTGGATATCGAATGGCAAGACCATATGGTCCCTGACGGCACCCTGGCGGTGGAGTTCAGCGGCCACGGTTCGGGTATCGACAACACCCACTTCGGCGCGCTGAAGGTCAAGGACGCGATTGTCGACAAGCTGCGCACCCCGACCGGCGAGCGTCCGTCCATCGACAAGATCAACCCCGACCTGCGCATTCACCTGCGCCTGGACCGTGGCGAAGCGATCCTCTCCCTCGACCTGTCCGGCCACAGCCTGCACCAGCGCGGTTACCGCCTGCAGCAGGGCGCGGCACCGTTGAAGGAAAACCTCGCGGCGGCGATTCTGATCCGTGCCGGTTGGCCGCGCATTGCCGCGGAAAATGGCGCGCTGACCGACCCGATGTGCGGCGTCGGCACCTTCCTGGTCGAAGGCGCGATGATCGCCGCCGACATGGCCCCCAACCTCAATCGCGAGCAGTGGGGTTTCACCGCCTGGCTCGGCCACGTGCCGGCGCTGTGGAAAAAACTCCACACCGAGGCCAGCGAGCGCGCAGCCATCGGCATGAACAAGCCGCCCCTGTGGATCCGTGGTTACGAAGCCGACCCGCGCCTGATCCAGCCCGCGCGCAACAACATCGAGCGTGCTGGCCTGAGCCACTGGATCAAGATCTACCAGGGCGAAGTCGGCACCTTCGAGCCGCGCCCGGACCAGAACCAGAAAGGCCTGGTGATCTGCAACCCGCCCTACGGCGAACGCCTGGGTGATGAAGCCAGCCTGTTGTACCTCTACCAGAACCTTGGCGAGCGTCTGCGCCAGGCGTGCATGGGCTGGGAAGCGGCGGTGTTTACCGGCGCCCCGGACCTGGGCAAGCGCATGGGCATTCGTAGCCACAAACAGTACTCGTTCTGGAACGGCGCCTTGCCGTGCAAGCTGCTGCTGATCAAGGTCAACCCGGACCAGTTCGTCACCGGCGAGCGCCGCACCCCGGAACAGCGCCAGGCCGAACGTGAGCAGGCCGCCTACGACCAGGCCCCGACCGAGCCGCAAGAGCGCCAGTACAACAAGAACGGCAACCCGATCAAGCCCGCGCCGGTCCCGGCTCCGGTGGTTGAGCAGGCGCGCTTGAGCGAAGGCGGGCAGATGTTTGCCAACCGCCTGCAAAAGAACCTCAAACTGCTGGGCAAGTGGGCCAAGCGCGAGGGGGTCGATTGCTACCGCGTGTACGATGCCGATATGCCGGAATACTCCATGGCCATCGACCTGTACCACGACTGGGTGCACGTCCAGGAATACGTGGCGCCCAAATCCATCGACCCGGAGAAAGCCTCGGCGCGCATGTTCGATGCCCTGGCCGCGATTCCCCAGGCGTTGAACATCGACAAGAGCCGGGTGGTGGTCAAGCGCCGCGAGCGTCAGAGCGGCACCAAGCAGTACGAGCGCCAGAGCGCCCAGGGCAAGTTCACCGAGGTCAGCGAAGGCGGGGTGAAGCTGCTGGTCAACCTGACCGACTACCTGGACACCGGCCTGTTCCTCGACCACCGCCCGATGCGCATGCGCATCCAGAAAGAAGCCGCCGGCAAGCGCTTCCTCAACCTGTATTGCTACACTGCTACCGCCAGTGTGCACGCGGCCAAGGGCGGTGCGCGCAGCACCACCAGCGTCGATCTGTCGAAAACCTACCTGGACTGGGCACGGCGCAACCTGTCACTCAATGGCTTCTCCGACAAGAACCGCCTGGAGCAGGGGGATGTGATGGCATGGCTGGAAGCCAGCCGTGATGAGTTCGACCTGATCTTCATCGACCCGCCGACCTTCTCCAACTCCAAGCGCATGGAAGGTGTGTTCGACGTCCAGCGTGACCATGTGCAATTGCTCGACCTGGCCATGGCCCGCCTGGCACCGGGCGGGGTGCTGTACTTCTCCAACAACTTCCGCAAGTTCCAGTTGGAAGACAACCTGGGCGAGCGTTATGCCGTCGAGGACATCAGCGATAAAACCATCGACCCGGATTTTGCCCGTAACGCGAAAATCCACCGCGCCTGGAAAATCACCGCGCGTTGATCGGCCTTGAAGCCGCAGGCCTGGATTTTTCCGGGTTCGCGGCTTTTTTGCGCTGGTCAAAAGTGGACTCGATGGCTATAACTAACCTCTTAGCCAAAGTGGCGCCCCTGCACGCTGGTGTTGCGAGTTTTACCTATGCCGTTGCAAGCCGTCCGCCCGAAAATACTGGGATTTATCAGCGAACAGGCGTCGGCTTGGCTGGTGGCGTTGGTGGTTGTGCTGGTGGGTGTGGCGCTCACCGTCGTGCTGGCACTGGCCACGGCCGATCTGCATCGCCAGCAGGTCCGCCAGCGTTTTCAGCTATTGGTCAACGAACGCTATAGCCGCCTGGAAGAGCGTTTTGAAGACCAGGAACAGCGCCTGGGCAGCCTGCGTCGCTTTTTCGTCAACTCCCATGATGTGTCCCGCGAAGAGTTCGATGGGTTCGCCCAGCCGTTGCTGTTGCGCGCGCGCGCCTATGCCTGGGCGCCACGTATATTTCGCGATCAGCGCCAGGCGTTTGAACAACAGGTGTCACGTCAGCGCGGTACGCCTTTCGCCATTCGCGAGCTGAACGAGGCCGGGGCGCTGGTGCCGGCGGGGGAGCGTGACGAATATGTGCCGGTGATGTACAGCCAGACCCAAAGCCTGCTCGGCTCGCCCCTGGGGTTCGACCTGCTGGCCCAGCCACTGCGCCGCTCGACGATCGAGCGGGCGTACCGTTCCGGGACCATCGCCGTGTCCCAGCCCATGTCGCTGGTGGGGGTGGAGCCGGCGTATGCCATGGGGGTGTTGCTGGTAGCGCCCGTTATTCGACCGTTCACCGCGCAAATGCCCTACAACGAACCCTACGGTTTCGTCATGGCGGTGATCAGCATGCGCCAATTGATGGCCGATGGTTTGCCCAAGCCCGCGCGCGATAACCTGGTGATGCAGATTGTCGATACTTCCGATACCCAGCAGCGGGTGCTCTATGAGTCGGATAATGCCGTGGGCGATAGCAGCCTGGAGGCGATCCGCCGGCTGACCCTGGGCGATCATGTCTACGCCCTGAGCCTGCGCCCCAGCCAGGTCTTCACCCAGGCCAATCATTCCGCGTTCACCAGTATCCTGGTCATGGGCTGTTTGCTCAGCCTGTTGCTCAGCGCCTTGCTCTACGTACTGGTCAGCCAGCGTCAGCGGGCAGTGAGGCTGGTACAGCAGCGCACCAGGCAATTGCACCAGCGCGAGTATGAGTTGCGCGGTGCCCATGGTCAGTTGCGCAGTGTGCTGAATGCCGCGACCCAGGTGGCGATCATTGCCACGGACTTGCGTGGCGTGATCAGCACCTTCAATGCGGGGGCCGAGCAGATGCTGGGTTATCAGGCTGACCAGGTACTCGGTCACATGACCCTCGAAAGCCTGCACCTGGCGCCCGAACTGGAAGCCCGTGCGGTGCAGTTGAGCCTGGCGCTGGGCAAACGGATCATGCCCGGCCAGGCGATGCTGGTGGAGGGCATCGACCGCCTGCATGAGGCGCGGGAGTGGACGTTGGTACGCAAGGACGGTAGCCAGTTGACCGTGAATATGCTGGCCACGGCCTTGCTTGACGATCATGGTTTGTGGGTCGGCCACCTGGCGATCTGCCTGGATGTCACCGAACAGAAACGCGCTTATGAGGCCCTGGCGGCGCGGGATCGCTTACTGAAAAAACTCAGTGCCCATGTGCCGGGCGGGATCTTCCAGTTCACCCTTGAACCCAATGACAACTGGCGGTTTATCTACGCCAGCGACGGTATCCGCGATATCTACGAAATCGACCCGGGGTTGCTGCAACAGGATGCCAAGCAAGTCTTTGAGCGTATCCATCCCCAGGATGCTGAACGCATCCGCGCGTCCATCCGCCTGTCAGCGTTGCAATTGAGCCACTGGCGCGAAGAGTACCGGGTGCAACTGCCGGGGCGGGGCTTGCGTTGGATCCGTGGCGAGGCGACGCCGGAAGAGTTACCTGGCGGCGGTACGCTATGGCATGGCTATGTGTCGGATATCTCCGATCTCAAACGGGTGGAGGAAGAGCTGCGAGCACTGTCCATCACCGACTCGCTGACGGGGATCCATAATCGTCGCTACTTCCAGGACCGCTTGAAGGCCGAAATGAGCCGGGTCCGACGCACATCGGGGGCACTGGCGCTGATCATGCTGGATATCGATCACTTCAAGCGCATCAATGACCAGCATGGGCATGCGGTGGGGGATGGCGTGCTGCAGGAACTGTGTCGGCGTATCCGCCTGCGCGTGCGCCGCAGTGATGTGTTCTGTCGCCTGGGGGGCGAGGAGTTCATGGTGCTGTGTCCGAACACCGATGGCGTCCAGGCCTACAGCCTGGCGGTTGAATTGTGGGAAGTGCTGCGCAGTACGCCGATGGACGGCGTTGGGACGGTAACGGCCAGTTTCGGCGTGGCCAGTTGGCGGGTCGATGAGGGCGTGGATAGCTTGTTGCTGCGCGCGGACTCGGCGGTGTATGCGGCCAAGCAGGCGGGTCGGGATCGGGTCGAGGCGCAGCGGTTGCCTGCCTGAGTACCGTATCCCTAATGTGGGAGCGGGCTTGCTCGCGATAGCGGTGTGTCAGCCAATAAATCTGGCACTGATACACCGCTATCGCGAGCAAGCCCGCTCCCACATTTGGTTCGCAGCGCTTTCAAAGGGTTGGTAAGCCAACCACGCTATAGACCCGGTGCCGCCGCCGCCAGCTTCGGCTGGCGATACAGGTCCAGCAGCACCTGGTCCAGCACCGACGAGGCGCCCCATGGCTTCGGATCGTTGAGGATCGCCACCACCGCCCAGGTATTGCCATTGTTGTCACGGCTGAAGCCGGCAATCGCGCGCACGGTGTTCAGGGTGCCGGTCTTGACGTGGGCTTCACCGCGCAGGGCCGTGGTTTTCAGGCGCTTGCGCATGGTGCCATCACTGCCGGCAATCGGCATCGAGCTGATGAACTCGGCCGCATACGGGCTTCTCCAGGCGGCCTGCAGCATGGTCGCCATTTCCCGGGCGCTTACCCGTTCGGCACGGGACAGGCCGGAACCGTTCTCCATCACCAGGTGCGGCGCGGTGATGCCCTTTTTCGCCAGCCACTGGCGTACCACGCGTTGCGCGGCCTTGGCATCGTCGCCGTCGGCATCGGTGCGGTATTGCGCGCCGAGGCTGAGGAACAGTTGCTGGGCCATGGTGTTGTTACTGTATTTGTTGATGTCGCGAATGATCTCGGCCAAGTCCGGGGAGAATGTCCGGGCCAGGACCTTGGCGGTTTTCGGCACCGGGGCCAGCACGTCGCGGCCCTGGATCGTGCCGCCCAACTCTTTCCAGATCGCGCGCACGGCGCCTGCGGTGTAGGTGGCATGGTCGAGCAGCGACAGATACGTCTGCGAGCTGCAGCCATCGCCCAACTGGCCGCTGACGGTCACAGTGACACTGCCGTCGGCGGCGGTAACCGGGTTGTAGCGCACGTCCCCGGTGCACTGCTTGGCGTTGGTGGCCTTGACCTGATTGTCGATCTGAATGCTGGCAATCGGCGGTTCGACCGAGACCAACACCTTTCCTGAATCATTGCGGGTCACGAAGCGCAGGGCCTTGAGGTTGACCAGCAGGGCGTCCGGCTTGACCAGGAACGGCTTGTTGGCATCGTTGCCGTCGTCGTTGAATTCCGGTAATTGCGGCTGGATAAAGAAGCCACGGTCCAGTACCAGGTCGCCGGTGACTTGCTGTACGCCATTGGCGCGCAGGTCGCGCATCAGCAGCCAGAGTTTCTCCATGTTCAGCTTGGGATCGCCGCCGCCCTTGAGGTACAGGTTGCCCCGCAGGACGCCGCCACTGAGGGTGCCATCGGTATAGAACTCGGTTTTCCACTGATGGTTGGGGCCGAGCATTTCCAGGGCCGCGTAGGTGGTGACCAGCTTCATGGTCGACGCCGGGTTGACCGAGACGTCTGCATTGAACACCGTGGCGGTGCCGGGGCCATTGAGTGGGATCATCACCAGGGACAGCGCATTGTTTTGCAGTTTGGCTTTCTGCAGGGCTTCCTGGACTTTGGGGGGCAGGGTGGTATTGATCGGGGCGGCGGTGACAGAGAGGGCCAGGGGCAAAAGGAAACTGGCAAGTAATAATGGACGCAAGGATTTGATCATAAGAAGTAAGACCCTACTGCAGAGGAGGGTGAATGTGGCGGGGGCTATGTAAGAAAATCCCCCAGTGGTCATGAAAGTGTCGGCATTATGCCCAAGGTAGGGCGACTTGTGCTTCAACGATAGCTGCAAATGACGGATTTTTTTCGCGCTATGGTGCCACCCGTCTTGGATTGCCGGGCAATGATCGCCTTAAACTGGTAGAGTGCCGGCCGTTAATACTTAAGAGGATTGTTCCAATGGCGACTAACCGTTCCCGGCGTCTGCGCAAAAAACTGTGCGTTGATGAATTTCAAGAGCTGGGTTTCGAACTGAACCTGGATTTCAAAGAAGGTTTGGACGACGAAGCGGTTGACGCTTTCCTCGACGCCTTCCTGACCGAAGCAATGGATGGCAACGGCCTGGACTACGTGGGCGGCGACGACTTCGGTCTGGTCTGCAAAGCCACTCGTGGTTCGGTGACCGCTGAGCAGCGTGCTGCCGTTGAAGCGTGGCTCAAGGCTCGCCCAGAGCTGACCCGCGTTGAAGTCAGCGAATTGCTGGACGCCTGGCACCCAGAAAAGCCGATCAACCCGGCTGTCTGATGTCATGAAAAAGCGACCCGCCCGGGTCGCTTTTTCGTTTCAGGGTAATAATCAGGCCTTGCGCCAGTTCAGAATCGCCAGCGTCAACACCCCCGCGACAATCCCCCAGAATGCCGAGCCGATGGAAAACAGCGTCAACCCCGACGCCGTGACCATAAAGGTGATCAGCGCTGCTTCCCGTTCCCTGGGCTCATTCATGGCAATGCTCAGGCCATTGATGATCGAGCCAAACAACGCCAAGGCGGCAATCGACAGCACCAGTTCCTTGGGCAATGCGGCGAACAACGCCGCCAAGGTCGCGCCAAATACCCCGGCAACCCCGTAGAAAATCCCACACCACATCGCTGCGGTGTAACGCTTGTTACGGTCTTCATGGGCATGGGGCCCGGTGCAGATGGCCGCGCTGATCGCTGCCAGGTTGATGCCGTGGGAGCCGAACGGCGCCAGCACCAGCGAAGCCAGGCCGGTGGCGGTGATCAGCGGCGAGGCGGGCACGTCGTAGCCGTCGGCGCGCAAGACCGCAACCCCCGGCATGTTTTGCGAGGTCATTGCCACCACAAACAGCGGAATACCGATGCTGATGGTCGCGGCCAGGGAGAAGTGCGGCGTGGTCCACACCGGCGTCGCCACTTCCAGGCTGAACCCGCTGAAGTCCAGGAGCCCCATCAGCCCGGACAAGGCCGTGCCGATCAGCAGCGCGGCCAGCACAGCATACCGGGGCGACAGGCGCTTGATGATCAGGTAGGTAAAGAACATGCCCAGTACCAGGGCCGTGCGGTGCTGTGCGGCGACGAAGATCTCGCTGCCGATCTTGAACAGGATCCCGGCCAGCAGCGCGGCGGCCAGCGAGGCGGGGATCTTCTTGACCAGTTTTTCAAAGCTGCCGGTGAGGCCGCAGAGGGTGACCAGTACGGCGCAGGTGATGTAGGCGCCGATGGCCTCGCCGTAGCTGACCCCACCCAGGCTGGTAATCAACAACGCCGCGCCGGGGGTCGACCAGGCGATGGTGATGGGCGTGCGGTAGCGCAGGGACAGGCCGATGCTGCACACTGCCATGCCGATGGAGATCGCCCAGATCCACGAGGAAATTTGCCCGGTGGTCAGGCCCGCAGACTGGCCGGCCTGGTACATCAGCACCAGGGAGCTGGTGTATCCGGTCATCATGGCGATAAAGCCGGCGACGATGGCCGAAGGCGAAGTGTCGGCCAGTGGACGCAGTGGCGTCAGGGGCGCGTCGGTCATGGTGCGGTATTCCTTGTACCTGGGAAATCGGGGAGGCAAGCCTAAACTCAAACGTAACTGACTATTGCAATACAGCCGGCCGCGCAAACAGCCGTACAGTGTGTTGGCGCAATGGGTTGTGTACAATGTGCACTGTTTTTACGCGATACTTGCCAGCGACCCGCTGTACGCTTATTACAGCCAACGTCAATTCGCCGCCGTTCTCCCGACCCGAGTGCCCATGAACGAACAGTTGCAGCCCCTCAAGAAACAGCCGCGAGCCGGTAAGGCCGGTCGCAGTGGAACCCAGGACGATATCGTCTACGCGCATATCTTCGAGGCCATCCTCGAACAACGCCTGGCGCCCGGCACCAAATTGAGTGAAGAAGCACTGGGCGAGATCTTTGGCGTCAGCCGTACCATCATCCGTCGCGCCTTGTCGCGCCTGGCCCATGAAGGCGTGGTGTTGTTGCGCCCCAATCGGGGTGCGGTGGTGGCCAGCCCCAGTGTCGAGGAAGCCCGCCAGGTCTTCCTGGCCCGGCGCCTGGTCGAGCGGGCGATCACCGAGTTGGCAGTGCAGCATGCCTCGGCCGAAGAACTGGCCCAATTACGCCAGATGGTCAACGACGAGCGCGACAGTTTCTCCCGTGGCGATCGCGGCGCGGGTATCCGGCTGTCCGGCGAGTTCCACCTCAAACTGGCCGAGGCGGCAAAAAATGCCCCGCTGATCAGCTTCCAGCGCAGCCTGGTATCCCAGACTTCGCTGATCATCGCCCAGTATGAAAGCGGCAACCGCTCACACTGTTCCTACGACGAGCACACCCAGTTGATCGACGCCATCGAAGCCCGGGATGCGGCATTGGCGGTGAACCTGATGATGCATCACATGGATCACATCGACAGCAAGCTCAACCTCGATGAGGAAAGCGCGTCGGATGATTTGCATGCGGTGTTCTCGCATTTGCTGCAGACCAAGAAGCCGGGCCGCTCCTCGATCAAGCTGTAAACCCGATCAAACGGTAGGAGCTGGCTTGCCTGCATCGCAGGCCAGCCAGCTCCTACATTGGTTTGGGGTGCCCTTCAAAATCAGCGCTGATGCACCAGTTGGCCCGCTGCATACGTCTGCATCACCGCCCGATCATCCCCCAGCGTCATCAATACAAACAACGTCTCGGCAATATGCTTGGCCTGCTTCAGGCGATAGCTGAGCAGCGGCGTGGCGTTGTAGTCCAGGACCAGGAAGTCGGCGTCGGTGCCCGGCTGCAGGGTGCCGATCTTGTCTTCCAGGCGCAGCGCCCTGGCACCGCCCAGAGTCGCCAGGTACAGGGACTTGAACGGGCTCAGGCGTGCGCCCTGCAATTGCATGACCTTGTAGGCTTCGTTCAGCGTTTGCAGCAGCGAGAAACTGGTGCCACCGCCCACGTCCGTGCCCAGGCCCACATTGAGCTGGTGCTTCTCGGCCATCGGCAGGTTGAACAGGCCGCTGCCGAGGAAGAAGTTCGACGTTGGGCAGAACGCCACGGCCGAACCGGCTTCGGCCAGCCGCGCGCACTCGTCGTCGCACAGGTGCACGCCATGGGCGAATACCGAACGTTCACCCAGCAGTTTGTAATGGTCGTACACATCCAGGTAGCCGCTGCGCTCCGGGAACAGTTCCTTGACCCATTGCACTTCCTGCAGGTTTTCGCTGATGTGCGTCTGCATGTACAGGTCCGGGTATTCCCCCAGCAATTGCCCGGCGAGGGTCAACTGTTCCGGGGTGCTGGTGGGGGCAAAGCGCGGCGTGACGGCGTAGTGCAAACGGCCCTTGCCGTGCCAGCGCTCGATCAGCGCCTTGCTTTCCTGGTAGCCGGACTCGGCGGTGTCGGTCAGGTAGTCCGGCGCATTGCGGTCCATCATCACCTTGCCGGCGATCATGCGCAGGTCGAGCTTCTCGGCGGCTTCAAAGAATGAGTTGACCGATTGCGGGTGCACGCTGCCGAACACCAGGGCGGTGGTGGTGCCGTTGCGCAGCAGTTCCTTGATAAAGATATCCGCCACTTCTTCGGCGTGGGCCTGGTCGGCGAACTGGCTTTCGCAAGGGAAGGTGTAGGTGTTGAGCCAATCCAGCAGCTGTTCGCCGTAGGCACCGACCATGCCGGTTTGCGGCAGGTGGATATGGGTGTCGATCAGGCCGGGGGTGATCAGCGCATCCTGGTAATGGGTGACTTGGATGTCGGCCGCCAGCGTCGGCAGCAAGTCGCTGGCATGCCCCAGGGCGCTGATCTGGCCGTTATCGATGACCAACAGGCCGTCTTCAAAATACTCGTAGGAGGCTTCGATCCCAACGAGGGCGGGGTCGGCGAGGCTGTGCAGGATGGCGGCACGGTAGGCTTTGCGAGTCAAAGGCATGGTCGTCTCAGTGGGTAGCTTGGCTGCGGCGCGAGGCCGGCAGCAGTTTGGCAATGGGTTCGGCGCTCGCGGTGTGCTGGCCGAAGTTGGCGTTATAGGTGGCGATGATCTCGCCGGCGATGGAAATGGCGATTTCCACCGGCAGCTTGCCCTTCACCTCGGTGAGGCCCATGGGGCAGCGCAGGCGTTGTAACTGCGCGGCCTCGAAGCCGCGCTCGCGCAGGCGGTGTTCAAATTTGACGCGCTTGGTCTGCGAGCCGATCAGGCCGAAGTAGGCAAAGTCATTGCGCTTGAGTAGGGCGGCGGTGAGTTCCAGGTCCAGCGCGTGATTGTGGGTCATGACGATGCAGTAACTGCCCACCGGCAGGTCGGCAATTTCATCGACCGGCTCTTCGCTAACGATTTTACGCACGCCCTGGGGGATATGCTCCGGGAATTCCTGTTCCCGCGAATCGATCCAGCGCACCCGACACGGCAGGCTGGCCAGCAGTGGCACCAGCGCCCGGCCGACATGGCCGGCGCCGAACACGGCAATCTGCGCCTGTACCTGGCCCATGGGCTCGAACAGCAGCACGGTCACGCCGCCGCAGCACTGGCCGAGGCTGGCGCCGAGGCTGAAGCGCTCCAGATGGGTGTTGTGCTGACCGCTGGCGAGCATATCGCGGGCGATCTGCATGGCCTTGTATTCCAGGTGGCCGCCGCCGATGGTGTCGAAGGTCCGGGCGGCGCTGATCACCATCTTGGAACCGGCGTTGCGCGGCGTGGAGCCGAGCTCTTCGATGATGGTCACCAGCACGCAGGGTTCTCCCTGGTGTTGCAGGTCGGCGAGGGCGCTGATCCAGTTGTTCATGTCTACCTCAACATTTCTGTTGTCAGTTCGGCCGTCATCGCGGGCAAGCCCGCTCCCACATATGGAATGCATTCCCCTGTGGGAGCGGGCTTGCCCGCGATAGCAGCGCCTCGGTCTAGAGCGAAGCCAACTCGGTTTCGGTTTTAACAGCCTTCGCAGCGGTCAACTGGCGCATCTGCTCACAGCCCCACAACACCCGCTCCGGGGTCGCCGGTGCGTCGATCTTCGGTTGATGGTGATAGTCACCCAGGCTCGCCACCGCATCCTTGATCGCGCACCACGAGGCAATCCCGAGCATAAATGGCGGCTCACCCACCGCCTTGGAGTGGAACACCGTGTCTTCCGGGTTCTTGCGGTTTTCCACCAGCTTGACCCGCAAATCCAGGGGCATGTCCGCCACCGCCGGAATCTTGTAGCTGGCCGGGCCATTGGTCATCAGCTTGCCTTTGTTGTTCCACACCAGCTCTTCCATGGTCAGCCAGCCCATGCCCTGGATAAAGCCGCCTTCCACCTGGCCAATATCGATGGCCGGGTTCAGCGAGGCGCCCACATCGTGGAGGATATCGGTGCGCAGCATCTTGTACTCGCCAGTCAGGGTGTCGACGATCACTTCGCAACAGGCCGCGCCGAAGGCGAAGTAGTAGAACGGTCGGCCCCGCGCCTGGCTGCGGTCGTAGAAGATTTTCGGGGTCTTGTAGAAGCCGGTACTCGACAACGACACCTGGGCGAAATACGCCTGCTGGATCAGTTCCTCGAACGTCAGGATCTGCTCGCGCACCCGCACATGGCCGTTGTGGAACTCAACATCGGCCTCACTGACGTCGTATTTGCGCGCGGCAAACTCCACCAGGCGCTGCTTGATGGTCTCGGCGGCATTCTGCGCGGCCTTGCCGTTGAGGTCGGCACCGCTGGAGGCGGCGGTCGGCGAGGTGTTGGGCACTTTGTCGGTGTTGGTCGCGGTGATCTGCACCCGGTCGATGTCCACCTGGAAAATCTCGGCCACCACTTGCGCGACTTTGATGTTCAGGCCCTGGCCCATCTCGGTGCCGCCGTGGTTCAAGTGGATGCTGCCGTCGGTGTAGATATGGATCAGGGCGCCGGCCTGGTTGAGGAAGCTGGCGGTAAACGAAATACCGAACTTGACCGGGGTCAGCGCCAGGCCCTTTTTCAGGATCGGGCTGTGGGCGTTGTACAGGCGGATCGCTGCGCGGCGCTCGGCATATTGGCTGCTGGCCTCAAGCTCGGCAGTCATCTCTTCGAGCATGTTGTGCTCGACGGTCTGGTAGTAGTGGGTGACGTTGCGCTCGGTCTTGCCATAGTAATTGGCCTTGCGCACCGCCAGCGGGTCCAGGGCCAGGTGGCGGGCGATGGCGTCCATCACCTCCTCGATGGCGACCATGCCTTGCGGGCCGCCGAAGCCACGGTAGGCGGTGTTGGAGGCGGTGTTGGTCTTGCAGCGATGGCCATTGACGGTGGCGTCGCCCAGGTAATACGCGTTGTCGGAGTGGAACATCGCGCGGTCGACAATCGAGTTCGACAAGTCCGGCGAGCAGCCGCAGTTACCCGCCAGCTCCAGATTGATCCCGTGCAGGCGGCCGTTGTCGTCGAAGCCCACGTCGTATTCGATATAGAACGGGTGGCGCTTGCCGGTCATCAGCATGTCTTCGACCCGTGGCAGGCGCATCTTGGTCGGCTGGCCGGTCAGGCGCGCCACCACCGCGCACAGGCAGGCCGGGCTGGCGGCCTGGGTTTCCTTGCCACCAAAACCGCCGCCCATGCGCCGCATATCGACCACGATCTTGTTCATTGACACGTCGAGCACTTCGGCCACCAGCTTTTGCACTTCGGTGGGGTTCTGGGTGGAGCAGTAGACGATCATGCCGCCGTCTTCGGTGGGCATCACCGAGGAGATCTGGGTCTCCAGGTAGAAGTGTTCCTGGCCGCCGATATGCAGGGTGCCCTGGATGCGGTGTTTCGCGCTCGCCAGGGCGAGCGCCGAATCACCGCGCTGGTGGGTGTGGCTGTCCAGCACAAAATGCTTGTTGCGAAAGGCCTCGACCACATCCAGCACCGGCTCCAGGTCTTCGTATTCGATCACCGCCGCCATGGCGGCCTTGCGTGCGGTCTCCAGGTCGCGGGCGGCGACGGCCAGTACCACCTGGCCGACGAACTGCACGGTGTCGATGGCCAGCAACGGGTCGCCGGGCATCAGCGGGCCGATATCTTTCAGGCCCGGCACATCTTCGTGGGTAATGACGATGCGCACGCCGTCGAAGGCGTAGCAGGGCGCCGTGTCGATGCTGAGGATCCGGGCATGGGCGCGGTCGGACAGGCGCGCATACAGGTGCAACTGGTTGGGGAATTCCAGGCGGTCATCGATGTACTGCGCCTCGCCCGACACATGTTTGGCGGCGCTGTCATGCTTGACGCTACGCCCGACCCCGGACGTCAGGTCCTGGGCAAACAGCGCGGCCATTTCGGCTTGGGTTTTTACCACGGCGTGATGGTTAGACATAAGCGGTCACCCGAGTCTCGATGTGCGGCGTTTGCAGTTCGATAAAGTATTTGCGCAGCAGGTTCTGTGCGCTGAGCAGGCGGTATTCCTTGCTCGCCCGGAAGTCCGACAGCGGGGTGAAGTCCTCGGCCAGGGCCGCGCAGGCTTTCTCCACGGTGGCACTGTTCCAGGTGGCGCCGATCAGCACCGCCTCGCAATGTTGCGCGCGCTTGGGCGTGGCGGCCATGCCACCGAAGGCGACGCGGGCATCGCTGATCACCCCGTTGTCGATCTTCAGGTTGAACGCCGCGCAGACCGCCGAGATGTCATCGTCCAGGCGCTTGGACACCTTATAGGCGCGAAACAGCGTGTGGCCCTTGGGTACGATGATTTTCTCGATGAACTCGCTGTCCTGGCGGGCGGTGACGCGGTAGTCGATAAAGTAGTCTTCCAGGGCCAGGGTGCGGCGCACGCTGCCTTTGCACAGCACAATCTGCGCGCCGAGGGCGATCAGCAGCGGCGGCGAATCACCGATCGGCGAGGCGTTGCCGATATTGCCGCCAAGGGTGCCCTGGTTGCGGATTTGCAGGGAGGCAAAGCGGTGCAGCAGGTCGCCGAAGTCCGGGTATTCGTGGTGCAGTGCGCTGTAGCAGTCGGAGAGGGCGGTGGCGGCGCCGATTTCCAGGCGGTCGGCAAAGGTCTCGATGCGCTTCATGGCTTCAATGTTGCCGACATAGATCATCACGGGTAGCACGCGGTGGAACTGGGTGACCTCCAGCGCCAGGTCGGTGCCGCCGGCCAGCAACCGGGCCTGGGGGTAGGCGTCGTAAAGGTCGGCCAGGTCGGCGACGGTCAGGGGCACCAGGCAGCGTTTGTCGCCGCTGTTCAGTTCACCGGTTTGCGTCGGGGCGATGGCCTTGAGGCGGGCGATGGTTTGCGCCTCACGGCTGTCGAACTGGTCCTGGGGCTTGTTGCAGCAGGCTTGTTCGGCAGCGGCGAGGATCGGCCGGTAGCCGGTGCAACGGCACAGGTTGCCGGCCAGGGCTTCGTGGGCCTTGGCGCTGTCCGGGGCGTCGCTGTTCTTTTGCAGGGCGAACAGTGACATCACAAAACCGGGGGTGCAGAAACCGCACTGCGAGCCATGGCACTCGACCATGGCCTGTTGCACGCTGTGCAGTTGGCCCTGGTGCTTGAGGTCTTCGACGCTGATCAGCTGTTTGCCGTGCAGGGACGAGACAAACGTCAGGCACGAATTGAGGCTGCGATAGCGAATCTGCTCGGCGCCTTGCTCGTCGGTCTGCAACTCGCCGACCACCACGGTGCAGGCACCACAGTCGCCGCTGGCGCAGCCTTCCTTGGTTCCGGATTTGCCCAGGTGCTCACGCAGGTAGTTGAGCACTGTCAGGTTCGGGTCCAGGGCATGCTCGCTACGGAGCTCCTGGTTGAGTAAAAACTGGATCACGGAAGGCCTCGCAGACTCATTATTGTTGTTAACCGCTTTGCGCCGAATCTAGTCATGTCTGACTTTTCGGTCAACGATTTTCTGACCGAAAGGTCAAGAAAGTGCGGTTGCAACCCCTTTGATTATGGTTCAGATCCCTGTAACCGCCGTTTTCAGGGGCGCCTGGGCTTTATCGTCTGCGTATTTCATGCCAAATTCGGCGTTGTCGGCCCAGCGATTGCGCTACACTGCCGCCCTTGTACCGATAGCAGATTTTGAAGGGAAAACATGACGTTCAAGGCGCCGGACAGTCTCGCCGAGCAAATCGCTCACCACCTCGCCGAACGCATCATTCGCGGCGATCTCAAGCCTGGGGAACGGATCCAGGAACAGAAAGTCACGCTGGCACTCAATGTCAGCCGTGGCTCCGTGCGCGAAGCCTTGCTGATCCTTGAGCGCCGGCACCTGATCGCCATCCTGCCGCGCCGTGGCGCCCACGTTACCGAACTCACCGCGCACAAGGTGCAGAGCCTGTGTACGCTGATGAGCGAGTTGTACATTCTGCTGGGGGATGCGGTGGCCAAGGGTTGGCAGACCCAGGCCGACATGGCGCCGTTCGTGCAGATCCAGCAACGGCTGGTGAGCAATTTTGAACGCCAGGACATCCGCGCCTTTGTCGAAGAATGCTTCAATGTCATGCGCGCCGCGTACCCCTTTGCCAATAACCCGTACCTGCAGGAAACCGTCGAGAACCTGCAACCGGCGATGAACCGCGCCTATTACCTGGCCCTGGATCAGCGCAAGGCCTCCATGAGCGAGTACCTGGCGCTGTTCGAGCAACTGCTCGCCGCCGTCCTCGCCCGAGACCTGCCGCAGATCCGCCAGGTGCTCTCGGCTTACTGCCAGCGCAGTGCCTCATTGGTCATCGCAGCCCTGGCGGACGCCTAAGCGTGCGGCTCAAGTGCATCAAACTGGCGGGGTTCAAATCCTTCGTCGACCCGACCACGGTCAACTTCCCCAGTAATATGGCGGCAGTGGTCGGGCCCAATGGCTGCGGCAAGTCGAACATCATCGACGCCGTACGCTGGGTGATGGGCGAGAGCTCGGCGAAAAACCTGCGTGGCGAGTCGATGACCGACGTCATCTTCAACGGCTCCACCAGCCGCAAGCCGGTCAGCCAGGCCAGCATCGAACTGGTGTTCGACAACTCCGACGGCACCCTGGTGGGGGAGTACGCCGCCTACGCGGAAATCTCCATCCGCCGCAAAGTGACCCGCGACAGCCAGAACAGTTACTTCCTCAACGGCACCAAGTGCCGGCGCCGGGACATTACCGATATCTTCCTCGGCACCGGCCTGGGCCCGCGCAGCTACTCGATCATCGAGCAGGGCATGATCTCCAAGCTGATCGAAGCCAAGCCCGAGGACCTGCGCAACTTTATCGAGGAAGCGGCCGGCATCTCCAAGTACAAGGAGCGCCGCCGCGAGACTGAAAACCGCATCCGCCGCACCCACGAAAACCTCGCGCGCCTGACCGACCTGCGTGAAGAGCTGGAGCGCCAGTTGGAGCGCCTGCACCGCCAGGCCCAGGCGGCCGAGAAGTACCAGGAATACAAAGGCGAAGAACGCCAGCTCAAGGCGCAACTCTCGGCGCTGCGCTGGCAGGCCTTGAATGACCAGGTGGGCCAGCGCGAAGCGATCATCGGCACCCAGGAAGTCAGCTTCGAGGCCCTGGTGGCCGAGCAGCGCAATGCCGACGCCAGCATCGAGCGCCTGCGTGACGGTCACCATGACCTGTCCGAGCGCTTCAATCTGGTGCAGGGCCGCTTCTATTCGGTGGGCGGCGATATTGCGCGGGTCGAACAGAGCATCCAGCACGGCCAGCAGCGTTTGCGCCAGTTGCAGGATGACCTCAAGGAAGCGGAGCGGGCGCGGCTGGAAACCGAGTCGCACCTGGGTCACGACCGCACCTTGCTGCTGACCCTTGGGGAGGAGCTGGACATGCTCACCCCCGAGCAGGCAATCACCAGCGCCGCCGCCGAAGAAGCCGCCGCGGCCCTGGAAGAATCGGAAACCTCCATGCACGGCTGGCAGGAGCAGTGGGATGCGTTCAACCTGCGTTCCGCCGAACCGCGGCGCCAGGCTGAGGTGCAGCAGTCGCGCATCCAGCAACTGGAAACCAGCATGGAACGCCTGGCCGAGCGCCAGCGCCGGGTCCTGGAAGAGCGCGCCTTGCTGGCTGCTGCCCCGGAAGACGCGGCGATCATGGCGTTGAGCGAGCAACTGGCTGAAAGCGAAATGACCCTGGAAGAGCTGGAGGCCAGCGAAGAACAACAAGTGGAGCGCCTGGAGCAATTGCGCCAGGAACTGCAGCAGGCGACCCAGGCGCAGCAGCAGGCCCAAGGCGATTTGCAGCGCCTCAACGGGCGCCTGGCCTCCCTTGAGGCCTTGCAGCAAGCCGCACTGGACCCCGGCACCGGCACCGCCGAATGGCTGCGCGACCAGCACCTGGCCGAGCGTCCGCGCCTGGCCGAAGGCTTGAAGGTTGAAGCTGGTTGGGAATTGGCTGTGGAAACCGTGCTCGGTGCAGACCTGCAAGCGGTGCTGGTGGACGATGTTGGCGGCCTTGACCTGGCGGGCTTTACCCAGGGCGACTTGCGCCTGCTCAGTCCGGCAGCCGATGGCACCCGCGTGCCGGGCAGCCTGCTGGATAAAGTCGAGGCGCCGATTGACCTGGCGCCCTGGCTGGGCCAGGTCAAGCCGGTGGACTCGCTGGAACAGGCCCTGGCGCTGCGTGGCCAATTGGCCTCTGGCGAAAGCCTGATCAGCCGCGATGGCTATTGGGTGGGCCGGCACTTTTTGCGGGTGCGCCGCGCCAGTGAAGCCGAAAGTGGCGTATTGGCCCGTGGCCAGGAAATCGTCAACCTGAGCGCCGAGCGTGAAGAGCGCGAGGCGACCCTGGAGTCCCTGGAAACCCAACTGCAAACCCTGCGCGCCACCCAGCGCCAGCAAGAGACCGGTCGCGAACATTTGCGCCGCCTGTTGCAGGACGAAGCGCGCCAGCAGGGCGAACTGAAAGCCCAGCTCTCGGCCAGCAAGGCCAAGGCCGAGCAGTTGACCCTGCGCCGTACCCGTCTCGATGAAGAAGTGGCCGAGATGGGCGAGCAGCGCGCCCTCGAACACGAACAAGTCGGCGAAGCGCGCCTGCAGTTGCAGGACGCCCTCGACAGCATGGCTCTGGACACCGAGCAGCGCGAACTGCTGCTGGCCCAGCGTGACAGCCTGCGCGAACGCCTCGACCGGGTGCGCCAGGAAGCGCGCCAGCACAAGGATCACGCCCACCAGTTGGCGGTGCGCCTGGGCTCGTTGCGCGCCCAGCACGACTCCACGCGCCAAGCCTTGGAGCGCCTGGAGATGCAGTCCGAGCGCCTGACGGAAAAGCGCGAGCAACTGAGCCTCAACCTGGAGGAGGGCGAGGCGCCCCTGGAAGAGCTGCGCTTGAAGCTCGAAGAGTTGCTCGATAAACGCATGAGCGTCGACGTAGAACTCAAGACCGCGCAAATCGCCCTGGAAGACGCCGACCGCGAACTGCGCGACGCAGAAAAGCGCCGGACCCAGGCCGAGCAGCAATCCCAATTGATCCGCAGCCAGCTTGAACAGCAACGCATGGAATGGCAGGCCCTCACGGTGCGCCGCAAAACCCTGCAGGACCAGTTGCTCGAAGATGGCTACGACCTGCACGGCGTACTCAACACCCTGACCGCCCAGGCCAACGAGAAAGACGCCGAGGAAGAACTTGAGCGCATTGTTGCGCGTATTCAACGACTTGGCGCGATCAACCTTGCGGCCATCGACGAATACCAGCAGCAGTCCGAGCGCAAACGTTACCTGGATGCCCAGGACGCCGATCTGGTGGAAGCCCTGGACACCTTGGAAAATGTCATTCGCAAGATCGACAAGGAAACCCGTAACCGCTTCAAAGATACCTTTGATCAGATTAATGGCGGTTTACAGGCCTTATTTCCAAAAGTTTTCGGTGGTGGCAGCGCTTACTTGGAACTGACGGGCGAAGATCTACTCGATACAGGGGTAACGATCATGGCGCGGCCCCCGGGCAAGAAGAACAGCACCATCCATTTGTTGTCCGGTGGCGAGAAGGCCCTGACCGCATTGGCCCTGGTATTTGCCATCTTCAAGTTGAACCCGGCGCCGTTCTGCATGCTTGATGAAGTTGACGCGCCGTTGGATGACGCTAACGTTGGACGCTATGCCCGCCTGGTTAAAGAGATGTCCCAGACGGTGCAGTTCATCTATATCACCCACAACAAGATCGCCATGGAAATGGCCGATCAATTGATGGGGGTGACCATGCATGAACCGGGCTGTTCGCGACTGGTGGCGGTGGATGTGGAAGAGGCGATGGCGATGGTGGAAAGTTAGCGGCAAGTTGCTAGCTTCAAGCGGCAAGAGTGTCGGCTTGAAGCGTATGGCTTGTAGCTTAATTCCTGCGTCAGCCGACACATTTTGCGCCAACTGTGTAAAGTTATCTTTGGTCGTGCTAGTTTAATGTCAATTTTTCGTATGCGTGGGCAAAACGTCAGTCAGAACATAGAGTTGGCGCCACGTTTTAAAGCGGTTTGCACGGTGCTAAACCCCTTATTTTTCAGCATTTTTTATAGAGGCAAGGGATTACATGGAAATCGGTCTGCGCGAGTGGCTGATCGTCATCGGCATTATTGTAATAGCCGGTATTCTTTTTGATGGCTGGCGCCGGATGCGCGGCGGCAAGGGCAAGCTGAAATTCCGTCTGGACCGCAACCTGTCCAATTTGCCCGACGACGACGGCGCCGCCGAGCTGCTGGGGCCGCCCCGTGTCCTGGACACCCATAAAGAACCGCAACTGGACGAGCACGACCTGCCGTCGATGAGCGCGCCGGTGCGTGAAGCCCGCGAGCCGTCGTCCAAGCGCGGCAAGCGTGGCAGCGCTGCCGTGGCCGAGCCGCATCAGGGTGACCTGAACCTTGACGTGGATGAAGGCCCGAGCTTCAGCAGCCGTGACGGCGACTTCCCCGATGAGCGCCCGGCCAAGAGCGCATCGCGTGAGGCCGCCAAGGATCAACCCGCGGCTGAAGAAGTGCTGGTGATCAGCGTGATCTGCCGCGACGCGGCCGGCTTCAAGGGCCCGGCGCTGTTGCAGAACATCCTGGAAAGCGGCCTGCGTTTTGGCGAGATGGATATTTTCCACCGTCACGAAAGCATGGCCGGCAACGGTGAAGTGCTGTTCTCCATGGCCAATGCGGTCAAGCCGGGCACCTTCGACCTGGACGATATCGACCTGTTCAGCACCCCGGCGGTGAGCTTCTTCCTCGGCCTGCCAGGCCCGCGTCATCCGAAACAGGCGTTCGACGTCATGGTGGCCGCAGCCCGCAAGCTGTCCCAGGAACTCAACGGCGAGCTCAAGGACGACCAGCGCAGCGTGCTGACCGCCCAGACCATCGAGCATTACCGTCAGCGCATCGTCGAGTTCGAGCGTCGCGCCCTGACACAGAAGCGCTAAGGTTTAATCCTAAGCGTTGCCTGTAGAATCCGTGCACTACATATTGAGCAGCTTCGGCTGCTCTTTTGCTTTATGAGAGAACACCCATGACCGCCGCCCACACCCGCATCCTCGAGCTGCGCGCTGAACTGGATCAGCACAACTACCGTTACCATGTACTCGACGAGCCGAGCATCCCGGACGCCGAGTACGATCGGTTGTTCCACGAACTCAAGGCGCTGGAAGCCGAGCACCCGGACCTGGTGACCCGCGACTCACCCACGCAGCGGGTCGGCAGCGCGGCGTTGTCGGCGTTTACCCAGGTGCGTCACGAGATCCCCATGCTCAGCCTGGGCAACGCCTTTGATGAAGCCACCCTGCTGGAATTTGATCGCCGGGTCACCGAGGGCCTCGACCTGCCGGTGGGCGATCTGTTTGGCGCTGGCGTGGCGGTGGAATACAGCTGCGAGCCCAAGCTCGATGGCCTGGCGGTCAGCCTGCTGTACCAGGATGGCGAGTTGGTACGCGGCGCGACCCGTGGCGACGGCACCACGGGCGAAGACATCAGCGTCAATGTGCGCACCGTGCGCAATATCCCCTTGAAGCTTCACGGCACGGGCTGGCCGGCGACCCTGGAGGTGCGCGGCGAAGTCTTTATGTCCAAGGCCGGTTTCGAGCGCTTGAACGCCACGCAACTGGAAGTCGGCGGCAAGACCTTCGCCAACCCGCGCAACGCCGCCGCCGGCAGCCTGCGCCAGCTCGACTCGAAGATCACCGCCAGCCGCCCCCTGGAGTTCTGCTGCTATGGCGTGACCACCGATATCAGCGACACCCATATCGGCAACCTGCAGCAGCTGCAGCAGTGGGGCATGCCCATCAGCCACGAGCTGAAGCTGGCCAGGGGCATTGAGGATTGCCTGGCGTACTACCGCGATATCGGAGAGCGGCGTAACAGCCTGGCCTATGAAATCGACGGTGTGGTGTTCAAGGTCAACAGTATCGCGTACCAGCGCGAACTGGGCTTTCGCGCCCGCGAGCCGCGCTGGGCCATCGCCCATAAGTTTCCGGCGATGGAAGAGCTCACCGAGTTGCTCGACGTTGAGTTCCAGGTCGGCCGCACCGGCGCCGTGACGCCGGTGGCGCGCCTGAAGCCGGTCAAGGTGGCGGGCGTTACCGTGTCCAATGCGACGTTGCACAACATGGACGAAGTGGCGCGCCTGGGCCTGATGATCGGCGACACGGTGATCATCCGCCGTGCCGGTGATGTGATCCCACAGGTTGTGTCGGTGGTTACCGAGCGCCGCCCGGAACATGCCCGCGCCGTACAGATCCCGGAAAACTGCCCGGTGTGCGGTTCCCATGTGGAGCGCACGCAACTGGTCAAGCGCAGCAAGGGCCGGGAAACCGTCAGCGAAGGCGCGGTGTATCGCTGTGTCGGGCGCCTGGCCTGTGGCGCGCAGCTCAAGCAGGCGATTATCCATTTTGTCTCGCGCCGGGCCATGGATATCGACGGCCTGGGCGACAAGACCATTGAGCAGTTGGTCGACGAAAAGCTCATCGGCTCGCCGGCTGACCTGTACAAGCTCAAGTACGAGCAGATCATTGACCTGGAAGGCTTCGCCGATGTTTCCAGCAAAAAACTGATCGCCGCCATCGAAAACAGCAAGACCCCGACCCTGGCCCGCTTTATCTACGCCCTGGGCATTCCCGATGTGGGCGAGGAAACCGCCAAGGTGCTGGCGCGCTCGCTGGCCTCCCTTGAGCGTGTGCAGCAGGCGTTGCCGGAAGTGTTGACGTACTTGCCGGATGTGGGCCTGGAAGTGGCTCACGAGATCCATAGCTTCTTTGAGGACAGCCACAACCAGCAAGTGATTGATGATTTGCTATCTAAGGATAAATGCGGCCTTGAGCTACAAGATCAAGGTGATCTGAGCGCCGAGTTTGCTGCCAGCACTACCTTGGGCGGCTTTCTGGATAAGCTGCACATCCCTTCGGTTGGGCCCGGAGCGGCGCAAAAGTTGGCAGATAAATTCAATTCTCTAGCTGAATTGATTGACGCGCCTTGGTTCGATATCCGCCAAGCACTACCAGAAAAACAAACCAAGACAGTTCGTGACTTCTTCGACATCAAGGAAAATGCCAAGCACGCCCTGGCCATCGAACAGCAGCTCAAGGACTTCGGCATGCACTGGCAGAGCGAGAAGAAAGTGGTCGAGGGCTTGCCCGAAGCAGGGCATACCTGGGTGCTGACCGGCTCGCTGGAGCTGATGAGCCGCGACGTGGCCAAGGCAAAGCTCGAAAGCCTGGGCGCCAAGGTGGCGGGGTCGGTATCGGCGAAAACCCATTGCGTGGTAGCCGGGCCGGGCGCCGGGTCCAAGTTGGCCAAGGCCAGCGAGCTGGGGTTGAAGGTGCTGGACGAAGAGGCATTCGTGGCCTTCCTGGCCAGCCATAACATCCCCCTCTGATGATCGTTCCCACGCTCCGCTGATCGTTCCCACGCTCTGCTGATCGTTCCCACGCTCTGCGTGGGAACGCCGCCATGGACGCTCTGCGTCCGCTGTTGGGGTGCGGAGCGTCCTGGGGTGCATTCCCACGCAGAGCGTGGGAACGATCTTGCGTGGTAAATGATCTAGTCTTGGGCACGCCCCTGGAGAGATCGCCATGTACCGCTTCTTCGAGCAGCTCAGTTCGCGCATCGCCGCACCGTTCATGGCCGGGGCTGCGCGCAACAGTAAGGTCTGGCAGTGCCGTTGCGGGCAATCCCTGTTCTTTCGCAACAGCCAGTGCCTGGCCTGTTCGGCGTTGCTGGGCTACCTGCCTCAGCAAAGCCGGCTGTCATCCCTGCAACCGGGGCCTGTCGTCGATACCTGGCTGCAGGACGATAACCTCGACGCCGGCGCCTTTCGCCGTTGCGCCAACCTCGACACTCCCGCCGCCTGCAACTGGCTGATCCCGGCCTACAGCACTGCGCCGCTGTGCGTAGCGTGCAGCCTTAATCGCACCATCCCCGACCTGTCGATCGCGGAAAACCCCGAACGCTGGCGCAAAGTCGAAACCGCCAAGCGCCGGCTGGTGGCGCAATTGATCGGCCTGGGGTTGCAGGTGATCCCCAAGTCTGTGGATGAAGCCAGCGGCCTGGCCTTCGACTTTGTCGGCATCGACCTGCAAGGCAAGGTGCCCACCACGGGGCACGCCAACGGCTTGATCACCCTCGATATCAAGGAAGCCGACGACGAGCATCGCGAGAAAATCCGCGTGCAGATGCGCGAGCCGTACCGCACCTTGCTCGGTCATTTCCGCCATGAGGTCGGCCACTACTATTGGGATCGCCTGATCGCCGGCAGTCATTGGCTGCAGCCGTTTCGCAACCTGTTCGGCGATGAGCGCGCCAGTTATGCCGACGCCCTCGACCAGTACTACCAGAACGGCCCGCGCCCGGATTGGCAGCAAACCTGCGTCAGCGCCTATGCCACCATGCACCCCTGGGAAGACTGGGCGGAAACCTGGGCCCATTACCTGCACATGATGGACGCGGTCGACACCGCCCTGGGGTTTGGCATGAGCGCGCGGGAGATGGACCTGGACTACCCGTCATTTCCCCTCACCACCCTCTATGACCCGCAGCACCCTGGCGGCACGGCGTTCCTGTCCTTCGTCAATGCCTGGATCGAGCTGGCCGGCATGCTCAACGAACTGTCCCGCAGCATGGGGCAGCCGGATTTCTATCCTTTTGTGCTGCCCCCGGCGGTGATTGCCAAGTTGCACTTCATCCACCTGGTGATCCAGGAGGAGGGTGGCCGGGCGGATGAGGCATTGAACGCCCAATAATCGAAATGTGGGGGCGGGTGTTCCTGAGGGCTATGGCAAGTACTTGAACCTCTTGGCTTTTTAATCCTGCGTCAACGGTTGTAACTTCCGATGAGATCGGTACAATGGCGCGGCTTGCCGAGAGGCCAGCGTCGTTATGGTGACCCCATCGGTCCCCCCGCAACGATTACCCGTGAACCTGGTCAGAGCCGGAAGGCAGCAGCCACAGCGGGAACATTGTGTGCCGGGGTGTGGCTGGTGGGGTTGCCTCCATAACGCTCTCCTTGCAACAACTCTGCAACTCATCCGTATTTTTACTTTGCCATGCACTCCTGTGCAGCGGGCGAAGCTATCCATGCGCCGCGGTTTCCCGCGGCGTTTGCGTGTCTGGCAATCAGCCTTTGTGACGGTTGAAGAATTTGCGCGCGCCGGCCAGCAGGGCAATCACACCAATTACCAGAAACTTCTTCGCCGCCAGCAGGAAGATGCCGATCTTGGCGAACAGCCCGGCCTTGCCGGCGATCCCGCCTGCGACCAGTGCGGCCAGGCCGTAGGACGCCAGCTTGTCGGTGCCCGGGTTGTAGTCAGTGTAGAGGTTGCCATCGGTGAAGTTGGTGAAGGCCAGGACCTTGGGCAGTTCCTGCTTGATGGTGGGCAGGTCGGCCATGGCGGCGACAGCATTGAGTTCCAGCACGCCCTCGCGGCCCAGCACGCGGATGCTGTAGTTGAGGGTGTTCTGTTCGGCGTCGTCGGCTTTCAGTTCACGGGCCCAGTACATCTTGTGGGACTGCTGGTCGTAGTGCGGTGGTTCGGCCCAGCCCAGCAGGTGCAGGCCGGCGTAGCCCTGTTTCTGGCGTTCCTGGTTGTCCTCGGCATCGTCTTCCTGCATCTGCTTGAGCAGTTCGGCGTAGTCGATTTTGGCCGCGTCTTCGTCGGAAATATGCCCGTCGTCCTTGTAGCTGACAATCACGCCCCAGCCGCGTGCCGACAGTGGGCTGACGGCCTTGGGCACGATCATGCCCAGGGTGCTGAAGCCCGGCGGGTTGCCCCAGCCGTCGGTGAGCAGGCGTTCGCTGTCCTTGGGGTCAAGGTAGTAGAACTCGTCGTTGAGCTTGAGCGTGGCGATACCGCCGGGCAGGGTGATGGTGCCGGTTTGCTGTTTGAGGGAGGCGAGGAAGTGTTCGGCGGTTTCGGCGGGGGCGCTGGTTTCGACCGGCGCCGGGGCGGTGCTGGCATGGACCGGCGCGACAGGCAGGCTCAAGACGGCAGCCGCCACCAGTAGGCGGAGGTAGTTCATGGTAGTCCTTTACATTTTGAAATAATTGCGCAAAAGGATACCGAATCCACCTGGGCCGCGCGACCATGTTGACAAAAGGCGTGGCCCAGCGCCTGCCAAAAGAGGGGCTGTCCGGTTGGATCATGTCTGGAGGCAAAGGGCAGGCAACATCAGCGGCCTGCTCTTTTTATGTCGTGCGAGCTCTAAGGCTTGGACAAGGCCTGGTCTACCGCCGCTATCAGCTTTCCCAGATCCTTCGGGGTGGCTTTATGAATGACACCGAACAGATAAGCGCGCTGTTCTTCCTCATCGCCCAGATCGGCAAAAAAGACTTTCAGCTTCACTCCCAGGGCCTCTGCAAACAAGAAGAGAGCGTCAACGCTGGGTGTATAGGTGCCGGTTTCGAAGCGGCTGATGGTTTTAGGGTCAAAACCGGTTTTCTCACCTAGTTCAGCCTGAGTAAGCCCCGCTACCTTTCGGTAGCGTCTGATGGCTGGACCCAAACTTGAAATTTGCATCGCTCAATTCCCATTTAGAATCAAGAACTTAACGATAAATATTGGCATTAGGCAACGGCACGCACCATCACCTTTTCTTGCAAAGTGTGATGTAATTCGTAGAATCGGCGTTTAGGACAAGTATTTGACGGGCTTGTTTCACAGGGCAGCTTTATGAAACAGGAAATCATCGCTTTCTCCTCACTTTCATAAAGGTGACCGCTGAAAGTTGCTTGGCCGCAGCGCCAGGGGCGCTCTAGCACGGCCCTGCAGCACCCGTCTTTCGTACCAGACGCTCGAATTAAAGCCTAGTTGATCTTCGTCGAACCGAAGGTCAGGTGCTGGGTAAAACCTGGTTTGCCCGCTGAATGGGGCCAGCCAGCCGATTGACGGTTTACCCGTCTGGAAATACCCCTCTACCTGCCGGATCTACCCGATCCCGGGCCGGTAGATCGAATGCTGTCCATGGAGCTTTAAAGTGCGCGTCAATTTGCCGGTCACCACAGTTGAACAGACTTTCGGGGAGCAGCAACGGCTCATTTCCGCGACGGACATCAATAGCCATATTACCTACTGCAACGCCGAGTTTGCGGCCATGAGTGGCTTCACCCAGGCCGAACTGATCGGCAGTACCCACAACCTGGTACGCCACCCGGACATGCCGCCTGCGGTGTTTGAACTGATGTGGCGCTACCTCAAGGCCGGCCACAGCTGGATGGGCGTGGTCAAGAATCGCTGCAAGAATGGCAACTTCTATTGGGTCAGCGCCTATGTCACGCCGATCCTCGAAAAGGGCCGCTTGGTGGGCTACGAGTCGGTGCGGGTCAAGCCGACGCGCGAGCAGGTGCGGCGTGCCGAAGCGCTCTACGCACGCTTGCGTGCCGGGCGCTCGGCGGTGTCGCTGCCACAGCGCCTGGGCCAGCTCGGCAATGCCCTGGCCGTGCCCGCCCTGGCGGCGCTGGTCGCTGGTGGCGCGGTGCAATGGCTGCCCACCGGCTGGGCGCAGGCATCGGCCGCGCTGCTGTTTCTCGGCCTGGGGGCCTGGGCACACCGGCGTCTGGGGCAGCAGCTCAAGCAGATTGTCGAGCACACGCCCAACACCTTTTCCGACCCCATCAGCGCCATGACCTACAGCGATGCACTGGGCCCGGCGGCGCAGCTGGAAATGATCCTGATCAGCGAGGAGGCGCGCTTGAAAACCGCCCTCACGCGGCTCAGCGACCTGGCCACGCAGATGGCCGAGGCGGCGACCGATTCCAGTGTGTTGTCGGGCAAGACCGAGTCGGCGCTGCTGGAGCAGCGCGCCGAGACCGATATGACCGCCGCCGCCATGACCGAAATGGCCGCGTCCATCGCCGAAGTGGCGACGCATGTGCAGCAGACCGCCAGCGAAGCCCGCACCGCCAATGACCTGGCCGGGCACGGCAGCCAGGTGGTCGGCAGCACCCGCGAGGCGATCCAGTTGCTGGCGAGCACCGTCACCCAGATCAACCAGGCGGTGGGCCATCTGGCCGGCCAGACCCAGGAAATCCGCGTGGCCGCGAGCATGATCCAGGCCATCGCCGACCAGACCAACCTGCTGGCCCTCAACGCCGCTATCGAAGCGGCGCGGGCCGGCGAGCAGGGTCGCGGCTTTGCCGTGGTGGCCGATGAAGTGCGGGCACTGGCGGGCAAGACCCGTGAGTCCACCGAGCAGATCCAGGGCATTATCCAGAGTCTGCGCGCAGGCGCCGACGAAGCGGTGAACATTGCCAGCACCGGCATTCACGAGGCCGAGCAGGGCGTGCAACAGGTATTGCAGGCGCAACAGGCACTGCTGGGCATTCGCCAGGCGGTGGAGCGCATTACCGGCATGAGCCAGCAAATGGCTGCTGCCTCACAGGAACAATCCCACGTCGCAGAGGATGTTTCACAACAGATCAATAACGTCGCGGCCACGGTACAAAAGACAGCGGGCAATGCCAACGCTGCAGTTACCCGGGGCCGGGAACTTGAAAGCATCTCTTCCGGGTTGCGTGCCCTGGTCGAGCGGTTCAACCGCTAGCCACCTAGAGCCTCATTCATGGATGAGAAATACCGCAGGGCCGTGGATGCCGCCGCCATTTTCTCCGAGACCGACCTCACCGGCCGCATCACCTACGTCAACGACCAATTCTGCGGCATGTCCGGCTACAGCCGCGACGAGTTGCTGGGGCGCAACCACCGGATCCTCAGCTCTGGGTTGCACCCTGCCGGGTTTTTCCAGGGCATGTGGCGCACCATCACCGAGGGCAAGGTCTGGCGCGGGGAAATCTGCAACCGCGCCAAGGATGGGTCGCTGTATTGGGTCGACAGCACCATGGTGCCGCTGGTCGATGAGCGTACCGGCCAGGTGCAGAAGTACGTGTCGATTCGGTTTGATGTCAGCGAAAAGCGCCAGTTGCTGCAAACCCTGCAATGGCGGGTCGGCCACGATGTACTGACCGGGCTGCCCAACCGCGCCTATCTTTCGGAATTGCTTGTGCAATCCCTGGAGTTTTCCCGCAGCGAGCACATCCCCCTGGCGGTGTGCATGCTCGACCTGGATGGCTTCAAGGCGGTCAATGACGGCTACGGCCATGCCTCCGGCGACTTGTTGCTGGTGGAGGTCGCCAGCCGCCTGCGGGACATCATCCGCGGCGAAGACGTGGTCGCCAGGCTGGCCGGTGACGAGTTTGTGCTGATCCTGCGCTACGTGCGCGATGCCGAGGAGTTGAACCGCGCTTTGCGGCGCATCCTCACGGCCATTTCCGAGCCGTACTCGATCCTGGGGGCGCAGATCAACGTGTTTGCCAGCATTGGCGTCACGCTGTTCCCGTTGGATGACGAGGATGCCGACACCTTGCTGCGCCATGCCGACCAGGCGATGTATGTGGCCAAGCAAAGCGGCCGTAACCGCTACCAGCTGTTTGACGTGTCCCTGGAGCAGGAGGTCAAGGCTACCCACCAGACCGTGCAGCAGATTCGCCAGGCCCTGGCGGCGGGGGAGTTGTGCCTGCACTTCCACCCCAAGATCAACCTGCGCCACGGCCAGGTCGTGGGGTTTGAGGCGTTGCTGCGCTGGCAGCACCCGATACGCGGGTTGGTGTCGCCCAAGGATTTCCTGTCGCTGATCGAGCAGACCGACCTGATCGTCGACGTCGGCGAATGGGTGATGGACCAGGTGCTGGCGCAGATACGCCAGTGGCAAGAGGCCGGGCATTGCTGGCCGGTCAGCGTGAACATCGCGGCGCGGCATTTCCAGCGCGCGGATTTTGTCGAGCGCCTGCAACAGCTGCTGGCCCAGCATCCCGATGTTGCGCCGCACATGCTTGACCTGGAGATCGCCGAATCGGTGGCCATCGATCATATCCAGCGCGTTACCGAGCACCTGGCGGCATGCCAGGCGCTGGGGGTGCGGTTCTCCCTGGATGATTTCGGCACCGGCTATTCGTCCCTCAGCTACCTCAAGCGCCTGCCGACCCAGACCATCAAGATCGACAAGTCGTTTGTGCGCGACATCCTGCATGACAAGGACGACCTGGCGCTGACCCAGGCGGTGATCGGCCTGGCCCGGGCCTTTGGCCGCGAAGTGATCGCCGAGGGCCTGGAAACCCTGGAGCATGGCCAGTTGCTGCTGCGCATGGGGTGTGAAGTGGCCCAGGGTTATTATTTTGCCCAGCCCATGCCCGCCGCCGAGGTGCCGGCCTGGGCGGCGGGGTTCGATCTGCTCAACTATGGCGTTGATGAAGATTGAGGCTGGCGCCCACCGTTGCCGGTGTAGAGCTGGACGATGCCGTCGATTTCCCCTGACATCTTCATCCGCAGCAAGGTGCGCAAAATCCGCTGGACGGGCAGGGCCGGGTCGTTGCGCACATAGCAGCCCAGGCTTTGCTCTTCGACCACGGCCACCACGTGCAGGCGGCGGCCCAGCGGCAGTTGCTGGTTGAAGCGCTCCAGGGCCCACTCGTTGGTGACTGCGTACTTGAAACGCCCGGCCACCAGCTTTTGCAGCACTTGCGCTTCGCTGCGGGCATCGTCGCGCTTGAGTTGGCCCGTGGCGAAGAAGGGTTCAAGGGTCGGGTAGCTGTAGTTGAGCACGGTGCCGATATTCTGTGTCGACAGCTTGTCCACAATGACCGACAGCGGCGGCACGTGGGCGCTGACCAGCACATTGCGCTGTACCAGCAACGGGATGCTCCACACATAATCGCCGGACAGGTCATTGAGCCACGCCTGTGCGACGTAGCAGCGCACGTCGACTTCGCCATTTTTCATGGCCGGGGCGATGCGGGCCCGGGCCAATACCTGGAACCGGGCCGGATGGCCGACCTGGGTCGCCAGGCTCAACATCAGGTCATACAAAATGCCCTGGGTCGGTTGGTCCCGCTCGATCTGCACCAGAGGCATGGCCCAGCTGTCGGAAATGGCGAAGCGCAACGGCGCAGGCGC
Organism: Pseudomonas gessardii; assembly: GCF_001983165.1. Lineage (GTDB taxonomy): Bacteria > Pseudomonadota > Gammaproteobacteria > Pseudomonadales > Pseudomonadaceae > Aquipseudomonas > Aquipseudomonas gessardii. The sequence continues at coordinate 103,814 of NZ_MNPU01000002.1, forward strand.
CGCCAGGCTCAGTGTGCTGATCATCCATAAAGCGCCCAGGACTACGCGCATAAACTCTCCGGGATCCGCCCTGGTACGGGCGTGCTAAGACAGCTTAGTCAGATTAGGCGAGCGTGCCGGATGCAATTTCCCCCCTGCTCCGCTAGCATTACCGGCTTCCGCTTCCCAGTTGCGACGGTTTTCGATGAGTTATCAGGTTCTTGCACGTAAATGGCGCCCGCGCTCGTTCCGCGAAATGGTCGGCCAGACCCATGTGCTCAAGGCTCTGATCAATGCCTTGGACAGCCAACGGCTGCACCACGCCTACCTGTTCACCGGCACGCGCGGGGTGGGCAAGACCACCATTGCACGGATCATTGCCAAGTGCCTGAACTGCGAGACCGGCATCACCTCCACGCCCTGCGGCACCTGCTCGGTGTGCCGGGAGATCGACGAGGGGCGCTTTGTCGACCTGATCGAGATCGACGCCGCGAGCCGCACCAAGGTCGAGGACACCCGCGAACTGCTGGACAACGTGCAGTACGCCCCCAGCCGTGGCCGCTTCAAGGTCTACCTGATCGACGAAGTGCACATGCTCTCCAGCCACTCCTTCAACGCGCTGTTGAAGACCTTGGAGGAGCCGCCGCCCTACGTCAAATTCATCCTGGCCACCACCGACCCGCAGAAACTTCCTGCAACGATTTTGTCGCGATGCCTGCAGTTCTCCCTCAAGAACATGACCCCCGAGCGGGTGGTCGAGCACTTGACCCATGTGTTGGGTGTGGAGAACGTGCCGTTTGAAGATGACGCGCTGTGGTTGCTCGGCCGCGCCGCCGATGGCTCGATGCGTGACGCCATGAGCCTGACCGACCAGGCGATAGCCTTCGGCGAAGGCAAGGTGATGGCCGCCGACGTGCGCGCCATGCTCGGCACCCTCGATCACGGCCAAGTGTTTGACGTGCTGCATGCGCTGATCGAAGGCGACGCCAAGGCGCTGCTCGAAGCCGTACGCCATTTGTCGGAACAGGGCCCGGACTGGAATGGCGTGCTCTCGGAAATTCTCAACGTGCTGCACCGCGTCGCCATCGCCCAGGCACTGCCTGAAGGGGTCGATAACGGCCACGGCGACCGCGATCGCGTGTTGGCCCTGGCCCAGGCGCTGCCGGCCGAAGATGTGCAGTTCTACTACCAGATGGGCCTGATCGGGCGCCGCGACCTGCCGTTGGCGCCAGACCCGCGCGGCGGTTTTGAAATGGTCATGCTGCGCATGCTGGCATTCCGCCCCGCAGACACCGCCGATGCGCCGAGACAGCCGCTAAAGCCAGTGGGGATCAGCCAAGCCACAGTTGATTCCGCCAAACCAGTGGCTGGCGCGGCCGTCGTCGCGCCAGTGATCGCGCCGCAACCTGTGGCCGTCGCTCCAGCCCCGGTTGCGGTTGAGCCTGTGGCGCCTGTGGCGGCGCCGGAGCCGGTTGTCGAGCCTGCGCCCGCGCCCGTGGTCGATCTGCCCTGGAACGAGCCGGTAGAGGTCGTGGCCGAGCAGGCACCTGCCGTCGAGCCCGTACTGGAAACCACCGGCGAGCAGCCTGAGCTTACGCCGATGCCGACGCCGACTCCCGACAGCGTGGTGCCGGACGCGCCGGAATGGGTCTCGGCTCCCGTGCCTGAACCGACCATCGCCGAGGTGGACGCCGCCACGCCGGGCATCGACCTGGACGATGATGAGCCGCCGCTGGATGAAGACTACATTGAGCCGGACATGGATTCGGCCTACAGCTACCTGGACGACCTGGCCAGCGAGCACGCCGCTGAGCCGGCGCCCGAGCCGGAGGCGGAACCTGCCGCCATGCCGGCCACCGGCCTGGCCCTGCAATGGCTGGAGCTGTTCCCGAAACTGCCGATCTCCGGCATGACCGGCAGCATCGCCGCCAACTGCACGCTGATTGCGGTCGAGGGCGATCACTGGCTGTTGCACCTGGACCCGGCCCACAGTGCCCTGTTCAACGCGACCCAGCAGCGCCGGCTCAACGACGCCCTGAACCAGTTCCACGAGCGCACCTTGACGGTGACCATCGAGCTGATCAAGCCCGAACAGGAAACCCCGGCCCAGGCTGCCACCCGTCGCCGGCTCAACCGCCAGCGCGAGGCCGAGGCGTCGATCCAGGCCGATCCGCTGATCCAGCAGATGATGGAGCAGTTTGGCGCGGTGGTGCGACACGATACTATTGAACCTGTCGAAGCCCAGGTTGCAGCAGGCTGATAATTGCAGGCGCCGTGCCCCAAGGCACGGCGCCGTATTGATCCACGTACTTTTGAGGTGATTCCCATGATGAAAGGTGGCATGGCCGGCCTGATGAAGCAGGCGCAGCAGATGCAGGAAAAGATGGCCAAGATGCAGGAAGAGCTGGCCAACGCCGAAGTCACCGGTAAAGCCGGTGGCGATATGGTCAGCGTGGTGATGACCGGTCGTCACGACATCAAGCGTGTGAGCATCGACCCAAGCGTATTGCCGGGCGTTGGCGAAGACGACCTGGAAATGCTCGAAGCCCTGTTCGCCGCGGCCGTCAACGACGCCGTGCGCAAGATCGAAGCCAACAGCCAGGACAAAATGTCCGGCGTGACCGCGGGCATGCAACTGCCGCCGGGCATGAAGCTGCCGTTCTGATCGGCTAGCGCGACACTGACAATGCCAGGCCTAGCGCCTGGCATTTTTGTGTGTGTCGGGCACAATCGAACGTTAGCCTTGCAACAGCTGTCTGCACCCTATACCGCTGAATTCAATCACCGATATAAAGGAGCCTTGCTGATGACCCAAGCCATGACCCTTAACCAGCGCATCGTCCTGGTCTCCCGCCCGCAAGGCGCGCCCGTGCCGGAGAACTTTCGCCTGGAGCGCGTGGCGCTGCCAGACCTGGAGGACGGCCAGGTCCTGCTCAAGACCCTGTTCCTGTCCCTGGACCCCTACATGCGTGGGCGCATGAGTGATGCGCCGTCCTACGCCGCGCCGGTAGCAATCGGCGAGGTAATGACCGGCGGCGCTGTCAGCCGTATCGAACAGTCGCGCAACCCCGAATTCGAGGTGGGCGACCTAGTGGTTGGCGCCACCGGCTGGCAAAGCCATAGCATCAGCGATGGGCGCAACCTGATGCCGGTGCCCAAGGGCCTGCCGAGCTCGTCCATGGCCCTTGGCGTGCTGGGCATGCCCGGCATGACGGCCTACATGGGCCTGATGGATATCGGCCAACCCAAGGCCGGGGAAACCCTGGTGGTCGCGGCAGCCTCGGGCGCGGTGGGCTCGGTGGTCGGCCAGGTGGCCAAGCTCAAGGGCTTGCGGGTGGTCGGCATCGCGGGCGGTGCAGACAAGTGCCGCTATGTGGTGGAGGAGCTGGGTTTTGATGCGTGCATCGACCATAAAAGCGCGGACTTTGCCGATGAACTGGCCCAGGCCTGTTCCAGCGGGGTGGACATCTATTATGAAAACGTCGGCGGCAAGGTCTTCGACGCCGTACTGCCTCTGCTCAATCCCAAGGCGCGGATCCCCCTGTGTGGCCTGATTGCCGGCTACAACGCCCATGAGGCCCCCAGCGGCCCCGATCGGCTGCCGGCGCTGCAACGCACCTTGTTGACCAAGCGCGTGCGCATCCAGGGCTTTATCGTGTTCGACGACTATGGCGACCGCCACCCGGAATTTATCAGCGCCATGGCGCCCTGGGTGCGTGACGGCAAGGTCAAGTTCCGCGAAGACGTGGTCGACGGCCTGGAGCAGGCACCCGAGGCTTTTATCGGGCTGTTGGAAGGGCGCAACTTCGGCAAGTTGGTCGTGCGTATTTGACGCTTATCCGAGGCGCGGGTATAAACCGCGTCTCGTTGTTTTGTCGGACCTTTGCCCCATGAGCTTCAGCCCTCTGATTCGTCAACTGATCGATGCCCTGCGGACCCTGCCGGGCGTGGGCCAGAAAACCGCCCAGCGCATGGCGCTGCAACTGCTGGAGCGTGACCGCAGCGGTGGCTCGCGGCTGGCCCAGGCCTTGAGCCAGGCCATGGACGGTGTGGGCCATTGCCGCCAGTGCCGCACCCTGACCGAAGAAGAACTGTGCCCGCAATGCGCCGATCCCCGTCGCGACGACACACTGCTGTGTGTCGTCGAAGGACCGATGGACGTGTACGCGGTGGAACAGACCGGCTATCGCGGGCGCTACTTCGTGCTCAAGGGCCACCTGTCGCCGCTCGACGGCCTGGGGCCGGAAGCCATTGGTATCCCGCAACTGGTGGCGCGCATTGAAGAGCAGGGCACTTTTGCCGAAGTGATCCTGGCCACCAACCCGACGGTGGAGGGGGAAGCCACGGCGCATTACATCGCGCAACTGCTGACCAACAAAGGCTTGATCACCTCGCGCATCGCCCATGGCGTGCCGTTGGGGGGCGAACTGGAGCTGGTGGACGGCGGCACCCTGGCGCACTCGTTTGCCGGGCGTAAACCTATCGCGCTCTAAGCCTAATATCCTGTAGCACGCTGGCTTGTGTGGGAGCTGGCTTGCCTGCGATGGCATCGCCTCGGTCCCCCTGATACACCGCAGTGCCTGCATCGCAGGCAAGCCAGCTCCCACATAAGCGACACACATTGCTTTTGCGTACTGCTTGATAACCAAGCAAGCGCTTGGTAAGTTCGCTCCATCTCTGCATGGAGCTTGCCGATGTCTGCCTATCAGGAATACTTCGACCCCAGTCACCAATTGGTCCGCGACAGTGTGCGCCGTTTTGTCGAGCGCGAGATGCTGCCGGGCATCGAGCAATGGGAGGAGGCCGAACACTTCCCCCGTGAGCTGTACCTCAAGGCCGGCGCGGCAGGGATTCTCGGCATTGGCTACCCCGAAGCCCTGGGCGGCAGTCATGAAGGCGACCTGTTTGCCAAGGTTGCCGCCAGCGAAGAGCTGATGCGCTGTGGTTCTGGTGGCGTAGTGGCGGGCCTGGGTTCGCTGGATATCGGCCTGCCGCCCGTCGTCAAATGGGCGCGCCCCGAAGTGCGCGAGCGCGTGGCCCCGCAAGTCTTGTCCGGCGAGAAAATCATGGCCCTGGCCGTCACCGAGCCCGGTGGCGGCTCCGATGTGGCTAGCCTGCAAACCCGTGCGGTGCGTGATGGCGACTGCTATCGGGTCAGTGGCAGCAAGACCTTTATCACCAGCGGCGTGCGCGCCGACTACTACACCGTCGCCGTGCGTACCGGCGGGCCGGGTTTTGCCGGCATCAGCCTGCTGTTGATCGAAAAGGACACACCAGGCTTCACCGTCGGCCAGCCGCTGAAGAAAATGGGCTGGTGGGCATCGGACACCGCCGAGCTGTTCTTCGACGATTGCCAGGTGCCGGTAGGCAACCTGATCGGCGCCGAAAACATGGGCTTTGCCTGCATCATGGGCAATTTCCAGAGCGAACGCCTGGCCCTGGCCTTGATGGCCAACATGACGGCGCAGATGGCCCTGGAAGAGAGCCTGAAGTGGGCCGCGCAGCGCGAGGCCTTTGGCAAGCCGATTGGCAAGTTCCAGGTGCTCAAGCACCGCCTGGCGGAGATGGCCACGGCGGTCGAGGTTTCCCGGGAGTTCACTTACCGCCAGGCGGCGAAGATGGCGGCGGGCAAGAGTGTGATCAAGGAGATTTCCATGGCCAAGAACCTCGCCACCGACACCGCCGACCGGGTGACATATGACGCGGTGCAGATCCTGGGTGGCCTGGGTTATATGCGCGGCAGCCTGGTGGAGCGGCTGTACCGGGACAACCGGATTTTGTCGATTGGCGGCGGGACTCGCGAGGTGATGAACGAGATCATCAGTAAGCAGATGGGGTTGTGATTGAGGCTGTTATCACTGGCCTCATCGCGGGCAAGCCCGCTCCCACATTTTGATTTGTGAACCCATTCAAAGGTGGGAGCGGGCTTGCTCGCGATGAGGCCCGCAAGACCAGCGTAAATTACCGCTCAGCCAAGCCAAACTGCGTCAAACAGAAGGTTGCGATCCCCATATCCTCCAAACGCTGCGAACCCCCCAGCTCCGGCAGATCAATAATCGCCGCCGCCTCGAAAATCCGTGAGCCCATGCGCCGCGCCAGGTTGGCCGCAGCAATCAGGGTGCCACCGGTGGCGATCAGATCATCGAACATCAATACCGAATCCCCTTCGCACAGGCTGTCGGCGTGTACTTCGAGGAAGGCTTCGCCGTATTCGGTCTGATAGCCCTCGGACAGTACGTCCGCCGGCAGCTTGCCCTGCTTGCGGAACAGGATCAGCGGCTTGTTCAACTGATAGGCAATGATCGAGCCGATCAAAAAACCGCGGGCATCCATGGCGCCGATATGGCTGAACTCGGCTTCGACGTAGCGATGGATAAAGGTGTCGGCCACCAGGCGCATGGCCTTGGGCGACTGGAACAGCGGCGTGATATCACGAAAGATCACCCCAGGCTTGGGGAAGTCGATGACGGGGCGAATCAGGGATTTGATGTCGAAGGCGTCGAAAGTCATCGTCGGGAGTCCTGGGCGCAAAGACTCGGCAGTATACCTGCGGCCTCGCCGGTTGGCTTGGCCGCAAGTGTCGCGCCCCTTGTCCGGCGATCAGCCGTCGAGGGAGCCGCCGGCCAGCGCGCAGAGCTGGATCGGATCGAGGATGTGCACTTCCTTGCCCTCGGCGGCGATCAGTTCGTTCTGCTGGAAGCGGGTGAATACCCGGGACACGGTTTCCACCGCCAGGCCCAGGTAGTTGCCGATTTCGTTGCGCGACATGCTCAGGCGGAACTGGTTGGCCGAGAAGCCACGGGCGCGGAAGCGTGCCGACAGGTTGACCAGGAAGGTGGCAATCCGTTCGTCGGCGGTTTTCTTCGACAACAACAGCATCATTTGCTGGTCGTCACGGATTTCCCGGCTCATGACCCGCATCAGTTGGCGGCGCAACTGGGGCAATTGCAGGGCCAGTTCGTCCAGGCGCTCGAACGGGATCTCGCACACCGATGTGGTTTCCAGGGCCTGGGCCGATACCGGGTGGATCTCGTTGTCCATGCCCGACAAGCCAACCAGCTCGCTGGGCAGGTGGAAGCCGGTGATCTGCTCTTCGCCGCCATCACTGAGGCTGAATGTCTTCAAGGCGCCCGAGCGCACCGCATAGACGGAATCGAACTTGTCACCCTGGCGAAACAGAAACTCGCCTTTCTTCAGGGGGCGGCCACGTTTAACGATTTCGTCCAGCGCATCCATGTCTTCCAGATTCAGCGAAAGTGGCAAGCAGAGGGGTGCCAGGCTGCAATCCTTGCAGTGAGCCTGGCTATGAGCGCGCAGTTTAACTGGCTCGGACATTTCTTAAATCCTTGTGGGAAAACACACATAAGCCGTAAGGGTACCGCACTGAGGGACTATCCGGCCAGCCTGTACAAAAAACCGGCAGGGGTATAAAGAATTTTGCACGGCGGCCGATGGACTGCTAACGACCAAGAGCTTGGAGGCTCACGATATGCTTTCCATCGACGGCAATCTTCCGTCCCGCACCACAGTGCCGACGCTGCTTGAACCGAAAAAAACCAGCGCCGTGGGCGCGGGGGCCGAGACAACGGCGCTCGGTGAAACCAAGCCTGCCGAAGGCGTGAGTGTGACCTTTTCCGGTGCGTCGCTGAGGGCCGCCAACGCCGAGAAAACGGCCAACAACGATATTGAAGAAAGCGGGCTGGACGAGAACGTGCAGAAACTGCTGAAAATGATTCGCCAGTTGAAGCAGCAGATCGCGGAAAAGATGGCAGAGATGTCGGCGGTCATGGCCGACAAGCGCCTGAGCCCGGAGCAGGCCCTGGCGAAACTGAGCGGCGTGCAGTCGGCGTTGGGCGGCTTGCAAGCCGCGCTGACCGCCGCCTATGCGTCGTTGAACGAAGCAATGAAGAACCTGAGTGCTGGGGACGCGGTGAAGACCGCCTCGTTGATGGCCAAGTAGCCCGGCTCAGATCACCCGTGAAAATCGTTGCCTATTGTGTTGCTCCAGATAGGCATCGAACACCATGCACACCGAGCGTACCAGCAGGCGCCCGGCCGGCAGCACCCGGATCCCCTCGGCGTCGAGTTCGATCAGGCCGTCACTGGCCATCACTTCCAGTTGTGGCCAGATCTGGGCGAAATAGCCGCGAAAATCCACGGTGAAGGCCTGCTCGATGCTGTCGAAGTCCAGGCTGAAGTGACAGATCAGCTGTTGAATCACCGCCCGCCGCAAACGATCGTCTGCGCTGCAGAGCAGGCCGCGGCTGGTGGCCAGTTGCGCCCCGGCCAAGGCGTTCTGGTAATGATTCAGGTCGCTGCTGTTCTGGCAGTACAAGTCACCAATCTGACTGATGGCCGAGACCCCGAGCCCGATCAAATCGCAATGGCCGTGGGTGGTGTAGCCCTGGAAATTGCGTTGCAGGGTGGATTCTTCCTGGGCAATGGCCAACTCGTCATCGGGTAGGGCGAAGTGGTCCATGCCGATGTAGTTGTAGCCGGCCGCCGTCAGCTGCTCAATGGTTTGCTCAAGCATCTGCAACTTGACGGCAGGGGCCGGCAGGTCTTCGCTGTTGATCCGCCGCTGGGACAGGAAACGTTCTGGCAGGTGGGCATAGTTGAACACCGACAGGCGGTCCGGTTGCAGGCTGATGACCTCGGCCACCGTCTGGGCGAAATGCTCGGGTGTCTGCTTGGGCAGGCCGTAGATCAGGTCGATATTGATCGAGCGAAACTGCAGGGTGCGCGCGGCATCGATCACCGCGCGGGTCTCTTCCAGGCTTTGCAGGCGATTGACCGCCCGTTGCACTTCGGGGTCCAGGTCCTGCACGCCGATGCTCACCCGGTTGAAACCCAGTTCACGCAGCAGGCCCATGGTGGCCCAGTCGGCTTCCCGTGGATCGATCTCGATGCCGTAGTCGCCAGAGTCGTCATCCAGCAGGTTGAAGTGTTGGCGCAGTTGCGCCATCAGCTGGCGCAATTCGTCGTGGCTGAGAAAGGTCGGGGTGCCGCCGCCAAAATGCAGTTGCTGCACCTGTTGGTTGGGGTCCAGGTGGCAGGCGACCAGTTGAATCTCTTGCTCCAGGCGTTGCAGGTAGGCCTGGGCGCGGCCCCGGTCCTTGGTGATGACTTTGTTGCAGGCGCAGTAGTAGCAGATATTGGCGCAGAACGGCACGTGCACATACAGCGACAGCGGGCGCACGGCCTTGCGGCTGTCGCGCAGGGCGTGCAGCAGGTCGAAGGTGCCGACCTGGCTGGTGAATTGCACGGCGGTGGGGTAGGAGGTGTAGCGCGGCCCCGCCAAATCGTAGCGATGAATCAGATCAGTGTCCCAACGAATGGCGTCGAGCATGCGGGCGTTCCCCGGATTGGCTAGTGGGCCGAGTCTAGGGGCATGGCTGGCGGGGCATCTTGATTTGTATCAACGGGGAGCGGCGCTATGCCACATGGCCTTTTAATGGCCCATCAGCCAGTGCTGATGGGGGCCGGGCAGGGTCCAGATACCGAACACAATCACCAGCAGGCCGCCGGCCATGCGCACGCTGCGTTTGCGCAATAGCGCGGTGATACGCTCTGCCGCCAGCCCGGTGGCGAGCAATACCGGCCAGGTGCCGAGGCCGAAGGCGAGCATCAAAAGCCCGCTGTCCAGTGCATTGCCCTGGCTGGCGGCCCATAACAGTGTGCTGTAGACCAGGCCGCAGGGCAGCCAGCCCCACAGTGCGCCCAGCAGCAAGGCGCGGGGCAGGCTGGACACCGGCAGCAAACGGTTGGCAAACGGCTGGATATGGCGCCACAGGCCGCGCCCGAGGCTTTCAATACGGGTCAGGCCGCTCCACCAGCCGGCCAGGTACAGGCCCATGCTGATCAACAGCAGGCCGGCGAGGATACGCATGAACATCGCCGCCGGGCTGTTGGCCACGGCCCAGCCGGCCAGGCCGATCAAGAAGCCGGCGGTGGCATAGCTGAGGATGCGTCCCAGGTTGTACGCCAGCAGCAGGCGAAAACGCCGGCTGCGCTGTTCCGGGGGGATGGCCAGGGTCAGCGCGCCCATCAGGCCGCCACACATGCCCAGGCAATGGCCGCCGCCCAGCAGGCCGAGGATCAGCGCGGAAACCAGCAGCGGCGCGAGGTCAAGCATGGGGCGGCGCCGGTTCGTCTGGCTTGGCCGGTGGCTGCGGGTGGCTGCTGGCCTCGTCGACAGCGGCCAGGTGCTTGGGGTCCTGGTCATCGAACAGCACGCTGTGGGCCGGCCCGTCGAGGTCGTCATACTGGCCGCTGTCCACCGCCCAGAAGAAGATGTAGATGGCGATGGCGACGATCAGCAGCGCCGCAGGAATCATTACGTAAAGAGCTGGCATCGCTACTCCAGGCCCGCGCGGCTCAAGCCGGCAGCGGGCGGGGCTGTGGGGTGGCGCTCGCGGCGCTGGCAGGCGGCAAGCGAGTCAGGCGCAGGGCGTTGAGCACCACGGTCAACGAACTGAGGGACATGCCGATCGCGGCCCAGATCGGCGTGATCCAACCGAGGGCGGCAAACGGCAACATCAGGCCATTGTACAGCCCGGCCCACAGTAGGTTTTCAATGATGACCCGGCGCGTGCGCCGGGCCAGGCTGAAGGCTTGCACCAGGGCATCCAGGCGGTTGGACAACAGCACCGCATCGGCGCTGGTTTTCGCCAGGTCAGTGGCCGAGCCCATGGCCACGCTGATATCCGCGGCGGCCAAGACCGGCACGTCATTCACTCCGTCACCGAGCATCAATACCTTGCGGCCTTCCTTGTGCAGCTGTTGCAGCACTTGCAGCTTGTCATCCGGGCGCAGGCCACCACGGGCTTCATCGATGCCCAATTCGGCGGCCACGCTGGCGACCATCGGCGAGCTGTCGCCCGACAGCAGCAAGGTGCGCCAGCCTCGCGCCTTGCACGCGGCCAGCAGTGCCGGCGCATCGCTGCGCAGGCGATCATCCAGGACAAACCAGGCCAGGGCGCCGCCGGTATCGCCCAGTAGCAGCCATTGGCCGGCATCTTGCGGCGAATCGGGCATCGCACAGCCGCTTAATTCACACACGAAACCAGGCTGGCCGATGCGCAGCAGGCGTTCGCCGACCCGGCCTTCGAGCCCCAGGCCCGGGGTGCTGAGCACCTCATCAGCCGCCAGCGGGGCACGGCCAAAAGCCCGGGCAATCGGGTGTTCGGAGCGGTTTTCGAGGGCGGCGGCCAGGGCCAGGGCCAGGTCGCTGCTCATCGCGCCCAGTGGCCGGATGGCACGCAGGGCCAGGCGGCCTTCAGTGAGGGTGCCGGTCTTGTCGAAAATCACCGTGTCGATCTGGTTCAAGCCTTCGAGCACATGGCCACGGGTCAGCAGCAGGCCGAGTTTGTGCAGGGTGCCGGTGGCGGCGGTCAGTGCGGTGGGGGTTGCCAGAGACAGGGCGCACGGGCAGGTTGCCACCAGCATCGCCAGGACAATCCAGAACGCCCGCGATGCATCCAGCTCCCACCACAACAGGCCAATCACCGCGGCGGCGATCAGCGAGCAGAGCAGGAACCATTGTGCGGCGCGGTCGGCGATTTGGGCCAGGCGTGGTTTTTCGGCCTGGGCCCGTTCCAGCAGGCGCACGATGGCCGACAAGCGGGTGTCGTGGCCCAGGGCGCGCACTTGCACGGTCAACGGGCCTTCGACATTGAGGGTGCCGGCGGTGATGCTGTCGCCGGCCTGTCGCGGTTGTGGCAGGTATTCGCCGGTGAGCAGGGATTCATCGATGCTCGACTGTCCCTCCAGGATCACCCCGTCGGCCGGCAGGATGGCACCCGGATGCACCAGCACCCGGTCGCCCAGGGCCAGTTCGGTGAGCAGAATACGCTCGCTCTGGCCATCGTGTTTGAGGCGCAGGCACGAGGCGGGCAGCAGGTTGACCAGTTGGGCGGTGGCGGCGGCGGTGCGTTCCCGGGCGCGGCGCTCCAGGTAGCGCCCGGCCAGCAGGAACAGGGCGAACATGCCCACGGCATCGAAATACAGCTCGCCCACCCCCGTGATGGCCGTCCAGATGCCCGCCAGGTAAGCGCCGCCGATGGCCAGCGACACCGAGACATCCATGGTCAGATGGCGGGTGCGCAGATCGCGCATGGCGCCCTTGAAGAACGGCGCGCAGCTGTAGAACACAATGGGGGTGGTCAGAAACAGCGCGACCCAGCGCAGGATCTCGTGCAGCTCGGGGCTCAGGTCGATATTGAATTCCGGCCAGGTGGCCATGGTCGCCATCATCGCCTGGAACCAGAGCAGGCCGGCCATGCCCAGTTGGCGCAAGGCCAGGCGGTTTTCACTGGCCAGTTGTTCGGCGGCGCGGTCGGCTTGATACGGGTGGGCGGCGTAGCCGATCTGGCGCAACTCGCTGAGCACCTGGCTCAACGGCAATTGCCCGTCGGCCCAGCGCACGTGCAGGCGATGGTTGGACAGGTTCAGCCGCGCCTCGGCCACGGCGGGCAGGCTGTGCAGGTGTTTCTCGATCAGCCAGCCACAGGCGGCGCAACTGATGCCTTCCATCAACAGGGTGGCTTCGGCCAGGTCGCCGTCGTGGCGCACGAAGGGTTTTTGCACATCGGCGCGGTCGTACAGTGCCAGTTCGTCCAGCAACTGCACGGGCAGGGCTTCGGGGTTGGCCGAGGCCTCGCTGCGGTGTTGGTAATAGCTTTGCAGCCCGCCTGCGACAATGGCTTCGGCCACCGCCTGGCAACCCGGGCAGCAGAGCTCGCGGGGCTCGCCGAGGATCACCGCGGTGAAGCGGCTGCCAGGCGGGACGGGGAGGGCGCAGTGGTAGCAGGGGGTTGGGCTGGTCATGGTTCTGGATCTGTGTGGGCGGGGAGGGCCGCATCGCCGGCAAGTCGAATCGTCGCACCGCCGCTCCCACAGGAGATCGCGATCAAATGTGGGAGCGGCGGTGCGACGATTCGACTTGCTCGCGATGCGCGAAGCGCGGCTGTCAGTTCTTCAGGTCTTCAGCACCCTGCAACGGCTCGTCACCCAGCTTCAGGTCCGTGCCGTGGCTGACGTCTTCTTCCTCAAACATGCGCCAGGTGCGGTCGCCTTCCACCCCCAGCAGTTCGACGAAGCGCCGGCCCTCGACCTTGTCGGTCACCTGGCCAATATAGCGCCCCGGCTCGCTCTGGCTGCGGGTGAGTACGACCTTGCGGTCCTTCTCCGGCTGGGTCGGCGAAATCAGGTTCAGTTCCAGGGTGGTCGGCCCGCTGTTGCCGGTGAGGAACAGTTCCACTTCGCCGGTCAGTTCATCCAAATGCATGTTGGCGCGCATTTGCAGGGTCTGGGCCAGCAATTCGCGGTCCAGGGAGCGGTTGATGCCTTTGCCGGCCTCGTAGTAATTGTCGTTGACCAGGTTGACCGGGTGGTTCACCGCAATGGTCACCATGGACAGGGTCAGCGTCACCGAGCAGGCCAGGATGGCAATGATGATCCAGGGCCAGAGGTGCTTGTACCAGGGGCTTGCGGCAGTTGCTACGGGCATTGTTCTGCTCTCTTTTAACGAATTTGTGGGCCGATGAACCGGCTCTTGGCTTCTACGTGGATGCTGTCATCGTCAGCATCCTTGAGGATGAATTTCACCTCGTTGGTGCTCGACGGCATTTGTTCTGGCGCGCTCGACAGCTCCACCGGCAGGGTGAAGATTTCCCCGGCGGCAACCTTGATCTCGCGCTTGCCTTGCAGCTTGAGGTCCGGCAGGCCGCTGGCGTCCAGCACATAGGTGTGGTCGCGCTGGTCCTTGTTCATGATTTTCAGGCTGTAGACGTTCTCGATCCGCCCTTCGGCGTTTTCGCGGTACAGCACGCGGTCCTTGCTGACATCGAAACCCACCAGCGAGCGCATGAAGAACGCCGTGGCCAGCAGGCTGATCATCGCCAGCAGCACCAGCGCATAGCCGATCAGGCGTGGGCGCAACTTGTGGGTTTTTTGCCCCGACAGGTTATGTTCGGTGGTGTAGCTGATCAACCCGCGAGGGTAGTCCATCTTGTCCATGATGGTGTCGCAGGCGTCGATGCAGGCGGCGCAGCCAATGCACTCGATCTGCAGGCCGTCACGGATGTCGATCCCAGTGGGGCAGACCTGCACGCACATGGTGCAGTCGATGCAATCCCCCAGGCCCTGGGCCTTGTAGTCGATGCCTTTCTTGCGTGGGCCACGCACTTCGCCACGACGTGGGTCGTAGGACACGATCAGGGTGTCCTTGTCGAACATCACGCTCTGGAAGCGCGCATACGGACACATGTAGATGCACACTTGCTCGCGCAGCCAGCCGGCGTTGCCGTAGGTGGCGAGGGTGAAGAAGCCGACCCAGAAGTACGACCAGCCATCGGCCTGGCCGGTGAAGAACTCGAACACCAGCTCGCGGATCGGCGAGAAATAGCCGACAAAGGTCATGCCAGTGACAAAGCCGATCAACAGCCACAGCGTGTGTTTGCTGAGTTTGCGCAGGAACTTGTTGGCGCTCATCGGCGCCTTGTCCAGCTTGATCCGTTGGTTGCGGTCGCCTTCGGTGACCTTTTCGCACCACATGTAGATCCAGGTCCACACGCTTTGCGGGCAGGTGTAGCCGCACCAGATACGCCCGGCGTACACGGTGATAAAGAACAGGCCGAAGGCCGAGATGATCAGGATGCCCGACAGCAGGATAAAATCCTGGGGCCAGAATGTCGCACCGAAAATAAAGAACTTACGCTCCGGCAGGTTCCACCAGACAGCCTGGTGCCCGCCCCAGTTCAGCCACACCGTACCGAAGTACAGCAGGAACAACCCGGCGCCGCCGAGCATCCGCAGATTGCGGAACATCCCGGTGAAGGCACGGGTGTAGATTTTCTCCCGCGAGGCGTAGAGATCGACGGTGTCGCTGGTTTTTTTGGCAGGCGGGGTAACGTCATGTACCGGAATCTGGTTGCTCATCATTGCATCCCACGGCAGTGGAGATTTGCCTTGGCCAGTACGTGCCGGCCAGGGTCAAAATAGGGGTCTTGCAGTGGCGTAATGATACGCCTGTAGTACCGATGAACGGGTGCGACCTTTGGTCGCGTTGGGGGAAATCAATTGATGGTGTACGTGACTTGAATCAATTGACAGGATGAGTATGGACGTTTTTTCAGGGCCCGAAGGTCATTCGTCCCATGGGTTGATCAGTGTCACACCACTGCCTTGGAAGTCGGCGACATTGCGGGTGACCACGGTCAGGCCGTGAACCAGAGCGGTTGCGGCGATCAGTGCATCACTTTCGTTGGTTCGATCCGGTACATGCAGGCTGGCACAGCGCAGTGCCACGGCCGCGTCAATCGGCAGGATCCTGGCATCGAAGGCCGGCATGACATGGCGTTTGAGCCAGGTGCGCAAGACCTTGCCTTGCGCGGGGTCACGGCGCTCCATGCGCAGCACCCCGGTCTCCAGTTCCTTCAAGGTAATCGCTGAAATATACAGGCGCGGCGCGGCGACGGTTTTGGCCCAGGCCACCACATTTTTGTCGGCCTGGGGTTTGCGTAACTCGGAAATGACATTGGTATCGAGCAGATACATCAAGAGAGGTCCACGGGTCGATCAATGATCACGGCGCGCTCGGTTTCAAACTCGATGTCCGCCGCCTCTGGCATCATCAACAGGTCAACAATATCGGCGTTGAGGCCTGTCAATTTTTGGTAGTCCTCAATACTTAGCAGTACATGGGCAGGCTTGCCTCGGTCGGTGATAAAAACCGGTCCTTGGCGCGCGGCTTTTTTGGCACCGCTTGTGTCTTGGTTAAATTCGCGGCTGGAGATTGTCGTAATTGTCATGGAGCGCCTCCCAGCGGGATGGGTGAATGTAGTTACGTTACTACGTCGAAGTGGCGAGCTTCAAGCGGTCGATGCGTTTCACCAGACACAAAAAAGCCCCGCCAGCATGCACTGTACGGAGCTTTTTCTTGCAGCTTGCAGCCTAAAGCTTACTTCTGCTCTGGCTGCTCTTTGTGCGACAGGCTGTAAACATACGCCGCCAGCAAATGCACCTTGTCGTTACCTTGCAGGTGCTCTTGTGCAGGCATCTGGCCCTGGCGGCCGTAACGGATGGTCTGCTGCAGTTGCGCGAAGCTGGAGCCGTAGATGAACGCGCCCGGGTGGGTCAGGTCCGGCGCGCCCATGGCAGGGGTGCCTTTACCGGTCGGGCCGTGGCAGGCCACGCAGTTGGTGGCGAACAACTTCTCGCCGTTGGCCACGTCGGCCTTGGCGCCTTCCGGCAGTTTGCGGCCATCGAGGTTGGTCAGCACGAAGCCGGCCACGTCGGCCACGCCTTGTTCACCGATGACTTCAGCCCAGCCTGGCATCACCGCATGGCGGCCCGCCATGATGGTGGCCTTGATAGTTTCCGGCTCGCCGCCCCAGCGCCAGTCGGCGTCGGTCAGGTTGGGGAAGCCATAGGCGCCCTTGGCGTCGGAACCGTGGCAGACCGAGCAGTTGGAGGCGAACAAGCGGCCACCCATCTTCAGGGCTTGCGGGTCCTTGGCCACTTCTTCAATGGGCATGGCCGCGAATTTGGCGAAGATCGGCCCGAACTTGGCGTCCGAGCGCGCCATTTCCTTTTCCCACTCGTGCACGCCGGTCCAGCCGCTCTGGCCGTTGGCGAACTGGGTTTGCTTGTCGTTATCGAGGTAGGCATAGCCCGGCAGCAGGCCTTTCCAGTTGCCCAGGCCGGGGTATAGCACCAGGTAACCCAAGGCAAACACGATGGTGCCGACGAACAGCATGAACCACCACTTGGGCAGTGGGTTGTCGTATTCCTCGATACCATCGAACGAGTGGCCAACGGTCTCGTCGGTTTGTTCGGCGCGCTGGCCCTTGCGGGTCGACAGCAGCAGCCAGGTCAGGGCAAAAATGGTACCCAGACTGAGGACTGTGACGTACAGACTCCAGAACGTAGTCATTCTTTGTTACTCCTAGAAGCTTGCTCGACGTGCTTGATGGCTTCGGGATCATCCGCAAAAGGCAACAAGGTCGCGTCTTCAAACTCTGACTTGCGCTTGGGGCTGAACACCCACAACGCCAGGCCGATAAAGGCCACCATCACGACAACGGTGCCCAGGCCTCGAATCATCCCGATATCCATTCAGATCACCGTTTGCTTTTGATGATGGTGCCCAGGCCTTGCAGGTAGGCCACCAGCGCGTCCATTTCGGTCTTGCCCTTGACGGCTGCCTGGGCACCGGCGATGTCTTCGTCGGTGTAAGGCACGCCGAGGGTGCGCAAGACTTCCATTTTCTTGGCAGTGTCTTTGCCGTCGAGCTTGTTTTCCACGAGGAACGGGTACGCCGGCATTTTCGACTCGGGCACCACGTTGCGCGGGTTGTACAAGTGCGCACGCTGCCAGTCATCGGAGTAACGACCGCCAACCCGGGCCAGGTCCGGGCCGGTACGCTTGGAACCCCACAGGAACGGGTGGTCCCACACGCTTTCACCGGCGACCGAGTAGTGGCCGTAGCGTTCGGTTTCGGCACGGAACGGGCGGATCATCTGCGAGTGGCACTGTACGCAGCCGTTGGCGATGTAGATGTCGCGGCCTTCCAGTTCAAGGGCGGTGCGTGGCTTCATGCCTTCGACCGGCTTGTTGGTCACGTCCTGGAAAAACAGCGGAACGATCTGGGTCAGGCCGCCGATACTCACGGCGATGACCATGAAGAAGGCCAGCAGGCCGATATTCTTCTCGACTACTTCATGCTTCATCAGTGGGCTCCCACAACAGCGATCTTGGTGGCGGCTTCAGCGGCTACAGGGTCTGCCGCACGCACGGTGCGCCACACGTTGTAGGCCATGAACAGCATGCCGCTGGCAAAGAACGCGCCGCCTAAGGCACGCACGATGAAACCAGGATGGCTGGCTTGCAGCGCTTCGACGAAGGAATAGGTGAGGGTGCCGTCGTCGTTGATCGCACGCCACATCAGGCCCTGGGTGATGCCGTTGACCCACATCGAGGCGATGTACAGCACGGTGCCGATAGTGGCCAGCCAGAAGTGGGTATTGATCAGGCTGATGCTGTGCATCTGCGCCCGGCCGTAGAGCTTGGGAATCATGTGGTACAGCGCGCCGATGGAGATCATCGCTACCCAGCCCAGAGCGCCGGCGTGTACGTGGCCGATGGTCCAGTCGGTGTAGTGGGACAGGGCGTTGACGGTCTTGATCGCCATCATCGGGCCTTCAAAGGTCGACATGCCGTAGAACGCCAGCGACACCACCAAAAAGCGCAGGATCGGGTCGGTGCGCAGCTTATGCCAGGCGCCCGAGAGGGTCATCATGCCGTTGATCATGCCGCCCCAGCTGGGCGCCAGCAGGATGATCGACATGGCCATGCCCAGGGATTGTGCCCAGTCCGGCAACGCGGTGTAGTGCAGGTGGTGAGGACCGGCCCAGATATACAGGGTGATCAGCGCCCAGAAGTGCACGATGGACAGGCGATAGGAGTAGATCGGACGCTCGGCCTGTTTTGGCACGAAGTAGTACATCATCCCCAGGAAACCGGTGGTCAGGAAGAAGCCTACGGCGTTGTGGCCGTACCACCACTGGATCATCGCATCGGTCGCACCGGCGTAGGCCGAGTAGGACTTGAAGAAACTCACCGGCAAGGACGCGTGGTTGACGATGTGCAGCATCGCCGTCACGACGATGAATGCGCCGTAGAACCAGTTACCGACGTAGATGTGCTTGGTCTTGCGCTTGACGATGGTGCCAAAGAACACAATGCCGTAGACCACCCAGACAATCGCCAGAAGGATGGCAAGGGGCCATTCCAATTCCGCGTATTCCTTGGTGGTGGTGAAGCCCATTGGCAGGGTGATGATGGCGCCGATGATGACCGCTTGCCAGCCCCAGAAGGTGAAGGCGGCGAGACCGTCGGAAATCAGTCGCGTCTGGCAGGTTCGCTGCACGACATAGTAGGAAGTGGCAAACAGTGCACATCCGCCGAAGGCGAAGATCACCAGGTTGGTGTGCAGTGGGCGTAGGCGTCCAAACGTCGTCCATGGCAGGTCGAAGTTCAACTCCGGCCAGACCAGTTGCGAGGCGATGAAGACACCGAGCCCCATGCCAAGGATCCCCCAGACCACCGTCATGATGGCGAACTGGCGGACTACCTTATAGTTATAAGCAGTCGGACTGATTGCTGTGCTCATTCTAAGGTTCCACGGTTTAGGTGTTTTATTAGGATAAAAATCGGTCGCAAGTATGGAGAAAGCGAGGTGCCATTGCAACGTAACGCTGACCTGCGTCAATGCTTTACAAACCAGATTCTGCGCCCTTTCCATGTTTGGCGTAAGGACAAAATCCAAAATGAAAAGCTGACGGGTTGGACAGGAATTTTGAGCGGACGCAGGTCCTTGCGCCGAGGTCAGTGCAAACACGCTGGCGGGGGGATGAGCGGTCAATGGCGCGATAGCCGGTCACTGCCAGCCTTTGCGCCTGTCACCCTGCTGGAGCGTCTGACTCGTCGCGTGCAAGTCGAGCTGCGACCGACCAACGCCGGCCCACTGTCGAAACAAGCGTAGACCCGAATGGCGAGAGGGGAAAGGTGTGCTTTGGAAGGGTGCGACAATGGGGCGCAGGGCGCAGTGGTGAGTAGCAAGCTGCAAGCGGAAAGTTTGGAGCGGGGAGGGAGAGGGCTGCAAGAGCCGAGTTGAGAACCCTTCTCTTGCAGCTTGCAGCTTGTAGCTTACTTCTGCTCCTTCTGTGACAGGCTGTAGACGTAAGCCGCCAACAGATGAACCTTGTCATTGCCTTGCAGGGCCTCCTGCGCCGGCATCTGGCCCTGGCGGCCGTGACGGATGGTCTGTTGCAACTGCGCCAGGCTGGTGCCGTAGATGAACCCGGCAGGTTGTGTCAGGTTCGGCGCGCCCATGGCTTCGACACCGTGGCCCTCTGGGCCGTGGCAAGCCACGCAGGTGGTGTCGAACGCTTGCTTGCCAGCGGCCAGGTCGACCTTGCTGTCAGCCGGCAGCGGCAACTTGGCCAGGTCTTGGCGTACATAGGCGGCGACGTTTTTCACTCCGTCTTCGCCCAGCACTTCACCCCAGGCCGGCATGGCGGCATGGCGACCGTTCATGATGGTCAGCTTGATTGCATCGGCCGAACCACCCCAGCGCCAGTTGTTGTCCGCCAGGTTCGGGAAGCCATAGGCACCCTTGGCGTCAGAGCCGTGGCACACCGCGCAATTGGAGGCAAACAGGCGGCCGCCCATTTTCAACGCTTGCGGGTCCTTAGCCACTTCTTCCACGGGCATGGCAGCAAATTTGGCGAAGATCGGCCCAAACTTGGCGTCGGCCTTGGCCATTTCCTTGTCCCATTCCTTGTTTTGCGTCCAGCCGTCTTCATAGCCCGGCAAGACGCCTTTCCAGTTGCCCAGGCCGGGATAGAGGATCAGGTAGCCGACGGCAAACACCAGGGTGCCGGCGAACAACAGGAACCACCATTGGGGCAGGGGGTTGTCGTACTCCTCAATCCCGTCGAAGGCGTGGCCCATGGTCTGGTCGACGCTGCCCTTGGTCTCGCCCTTGCGGGTGCCGAACAGCAGCCAGGTCAGGCCGATCAGGCTGCCCAGGGTCAGTACACAGATCCATGTACTCCAAAAGGTAGTCATGGCCGAATGCTCCTTGTTACAGGCTCTTCTTGAGCGTCGGATGGGGTGTCGATGGCGTCAGGCTTAGGCTCATCGGCAAATGGCAGCAGGCAGGCCTCGGCGAACTCCGGGTTGCGCTTGGCGTTGAACACCCACAGCGACAGGCCGATGAAGGCAATCGCCACCACCAGCGTGCCGAGGCCGCGGATCATTCCGGTATCCAGTTCAAAACCCATGGTTCACCTCTTGCTCTTGATTGCAGTGCCGAGCACTTGCAGGTAGGAGACCAGAGCGTCCATTTCGGTCTTGCCCTTGAGGCTGTCCACGGCCGCGGTGATGTCCGCGTCGGTGTACGGCACGCCGAGGGTGCGCATGACCTTGAGCTTGGTTTCGGTGTGGCTGCTGTCGACCTGGGCGGTGACCAGCCATGGGTAGGCCGGCATCTTCGACTCAGGCACGACGTTGCGCGGGTTGTACAAGTGCGCGCGGTGCCAGTCGTCGGAGTAGCGTGCGCCCACCCGGGCCAGGTCCGGCCCGGTACGCTTGGAGCCCCACAGGAACGGGTGGTCCCACACGCTTTCGCCGGCGACCGAGTAGTGGCCGTAGCGTTCGGTCTCGGCGCGGAACGGCCGGATCATCTGCGAGTGACACTGTACACAGCCTTCGCGGATGTAGATGTCACGGCCTTCCAGTTGCAGCGCGGTGTAGGGCTTCATGCCTTCGACCGGCTTGTTGGTCACGTCCTGGAAGAACAGCGGGACGATCTGCGTCAGGCCGCCGATACTCACGGCGAGCACCATCAGCAGCATCAGCAGGCCGACGTTCTTTTCAATCGTTTCGTGTTTCATCATCGACTCCTCAGGCCATCTGCGCCGCAGCGGCCACTTCGGCAGGTTGTGCCGAACGCACGGTGCGCCAAGTGTTGTAAGCCATCAGGAACATGCCGCTGAGGAAGATCGCCCCGCCCACCAACCGCACGATGAAGCCTGGGTGGCTGGCCACCAGGGTTTCGACGAAGGAATAGGTCAAGGTGCCGTCTTCGTTGACCGCACGCCACATCAGGCCCTGGGCAATGCCGTTGACCCACATCGAGGCGATGTAGAGCACGGTGCCGATAGTGGCCAGCCAGAAGTGCGCGTTGATCAGGCCGAGGCTGTACATCTGCTCGCGACCGAAGACTTTCGGGATCATGTGGTACAGCGCGCCGATGGAAATCATCGCCACCCAACCCAGAGCGCCGGCGTGTACGTGGCCGATGGTCCAGTCGGTGTAGTGGGACAGGGCGTTAACGGTCTTGATCGCCATCATCGGCCCTTCAAAGGTCGACATGCCGTAGAACGCTAGCGATACAACGAGGAAGCGCAGGATCGGGTCGCTGCGCAGCTTATGCCAGGCGCCCGAGAGGGTCATCATGCCGTTGATCATGCCGCCCCAGCTTGGCGCCAGCAGAACCAGTGACATCACCATGCCCAGGGACTGTGCCCAGTCCGGCAGCGCGGTGTAGTGCAGGTGGTGCGGACCGGCCCAGATGTACAGGGTGATCAGTGCCCAGAAGTGCACGATGGACAGGCGATAGGAGTAGACCGGACGCTCGGCCTGTTTCGGCACGAAGTAGTACATCATCCCCAAAAAGCCCGCAGTGAGGAAGAAACCTACGGCGTTATGGCCGTACCACCACTGCACCATGGCATCCGTCGCACCACCGTAGAGGGAGTAGGACTTGGTCAGGCTGACCGGGATTTCCAGGTTGTTGACGATATGCAGGATCGCCACGGTGATGATGAACGAACCGAAGAACCAGTTGCCCACGTAGATGTGCTTGGTGTTGCGCTTGGCCACGGTGCCGAAGAACACGATGGCATAGGCGACCCAGACGATGGTGATCAGGATGTCGATCGGCCATTCCAGCTCGGCGTATTCCTTGGAGCTGGTGTAGCCCAGTGGCAAGCTGACCGCTGCCAGTACAATCACCAACTGCCAGCCCCAGAAGCAGAACGCGGCGACTTTCGGCGCGAACAGCTGGGTCTGGCAGGTGCGTTGTACCGCGTAGAAGGAGCTGGCAAACAGCGCACAGCCACCAAACGCGAAAATCACCGCGTTGGTGTGCAGTGGGCGCAATCGACCGAAACTGGTCCAAGGCAGGTTGAAGTTGAGTTCGGGCCATACCAACTGGGCAGCGAGAAAAACCCCGAGCCCCATGCCGACGATGCCCCACACCACCGTCATAATGGCGAATTGGCGGACCACCTTGTAGTTATAGGCGGTACTTAAAGTAGTGTTCATGGTTCCCCATCCACGGTTCAACCCAAGCAGATACGGCACTTGGGCTGGAGTTATAGGCAGACTAAAAAGCGAGGTAAGCATGGGCAAAGAGCACAAGGCCAGTATTGACGGGGATCAATGGGCGCAGTGTGTGCGTGAACACGGGTGGTTGTGGAATGCGGCCACGAGCGTTGACGCGGGCCAATCACCGACGCTGATCCTGGCTCACGGTGCCGGTGCGCCGATGGATTCGGGCTTTATGGGCGACATGGCTGCACGCCTTGCCGGGCATGGGGTCAACGTGTTGCGCTTCGAGTTTCCCTACATGGCCCAGCGCCGTGTGGACGGTGGCAAACGCCCACCGAACCCGGCCCCCAGACTGTTGGAATGCTGGCGCGAGGTGTATGCCCAGGTGCGACGTCATGTCGCTGGGCCGCTGGCTATCGGCGGCAAGTCCATGGGCGGGCGAATGGCCAGTTTACTGGCCGATGAACTGGCGGTTGATGCGCTGGTGTGCCTGGGTTATCCGTTCTATGCGGTGGGCAAGCCGCAAAAGCCCCGGGTCGAGCACTTGGCCGGGCTGAAGACGTCGACCTTGATTGTGCAGGGCGAGCGCGATGCGTTGGGCAATCGGGCGGCGGTGCAGGGTTATGTGCTGTCGCCGGGCATCGAGGTGATGTGGCTGGTGGCGGGGGATCATGATCTGAAGCCGTTGAAGGCTTCGGGGTTTACCCATGAGCAGCATTTGGAGGCTGCGGCGGGGAAGGTGGCTGGGTTTCTCGGCGGCTGTTAGGGCCTCATCGCAGGCAAGCCAGCTCCCACATTTTGAATGTATTCACAGATCAAAATGTGGGAGCTGGCTTGCCTGCGATAGCGATCTAGCGGTTAAACCGCTCCACCAGCGAATACTGCGTATTGGCCGTATGGGTCAGCTCCTCACTCAACTGCGCCGAGTTCAACGCCTGCTCCGACGTCTGGTCCGCCAACAAGGCAATGGTGCTGATATTGCGGCTGATCTCTTCGGCCACCGAGCTTTGCTCCTCGGTCGCGGCGGCGATCTGGGTGGTCATGTCGGTGATGTGCGCCACCGCCTCGCTGATCCCCACCAGCGCTGCGTCAGCCTCCATCACCCGGGCCACGCCTTCTTCAGCCTGGCGATGCCCGGCATCCATGGTCTGCACGGCGGTGCTGGCGGTCTGTTGCAACTTGGCGATCAGGGCATGGATCTGCCCGGTGGACTCGCTGGTGCGTTGCGCCAGTTGCCGCACTTCATCGGCCACCACCGCAAACCCGCGGCCCATCTCACCGGCACGTGCCGCTTCGATGGCGGCGTTCAGGGCCAGCAGGTTGGTCTGGTCGGCAATGCCCTTGATCACATCCACCACACCGCCGATTTCGTCGCTGTCCTTGGCCAGTTGGGTCACGGTGCTCCCGGTCTCCCCGACCACCACCGACAGGCGCTGGATGGCTTCGCGGGTTTCCCCGGCAATGTCGCGGCCACGGCTGGTCAGGCGATTGGCTTCCTGGGTCGCATCGGCCGTGCGCTGTACATGGCTGGCGACTTCCTGGGTGGTGGCGGCCATCTGGTTGACCGCGGTGGCCACCTGTTCGGTCTCCACGCGCTGGCGCTCCAGGCTCGTTGAGCTGTTGTGGGCCAGGGTGTTGGACTGCCGCGCCTGGTCGTTCAGATGCTCGGCGGTGTCCTGCAAACGGGTCAGGCAGGTCTTCAGGCGGGCTTCCTGGCTGAGGATCGACATCTCCAGGCGTGCTTGCGCGCCACGGCTGTCGGTGTACATCTGCGCGATCAGCGGGTCGGAGGTGGTCTGTTCGGCCAGGCGCAGCAGGCGCTTGAGGCCGCGCTGTTGCCAGCTCAGGCCAAGCAGGCCCAGCGGCACCGACAAGGCGGCGGCCAGGGCAAAGCCCCAGTGCGAGTTGAACCAGATGCCGATCAGGAAGCCCAGCTGGCTGACCAGGATAAACGGCAGCCAGTCCTGGAGCACCGGCAGCCATTGGTCGCTGCGTGGGATCGCCGACTTGCCCTGGTTGATCCGCAGGTACAGCGCTTCGGCGCGGCGGATCTGCTCGGCGGTCGGCTTGACCCGTACCGATTCGTAGCCGACCACCTGTTCGCCGTCGAACACCGGGGTCACATAGGCGTTGACCCAGTAGTGATCGCCGGTCTTGCAGCGGTTCTTGACGATGCCCATCCATGGCAAGCCTTGTTTGAGCGTCGCCCACATGTGCCCGAACACGGCCGCCGGCACGTCGGGGTGACGAACCAGGTTGTGTGGGGCGCGCATCAGCTCTTCCCGGGAAAACCCACTGATCTCGACAAACGCGTCGTTGCAGTAAGTGATCACGCCTTTGGCATCGGTCGTGGAGATCAACCTTTGTTGAGCCGGGAAGGTACGTTCGCGCTGGGTAACGGGTTGGTTATTACGCATGATTGATCAATCCGCAAGGCTTTGACGGGTTGTCGGCCGCGGCGGGCTTTTATTTAACTTAATTTTTGCAATAATCGGCGCGGCCTCAGCGGGTGCCCAGGATGTCGACAGCCATACGCTGTTGGATGGTGGTCCGGGCGTAGTCGCGGATGAAGGCCGAGCGGTCGGTGGGCTCCAGTTTCAAGCGGGCCAGGGCGGCGATGGCTGCCTCCAGGTCGGCGGGGGTAAACACCGAAGCGTTGGCGATATGAGTGGTAGCAAAGTGTTTTGGATAGCCGGCCAGGCCTGCCAGGATCGGCTTGCCGGTGGCGGCGTACTCGAACAGTTTGGAGGGGACGACCTTGAGGAACGCCTGGAATGTATTGAGGTGCAAAAAGAGCACATCGGCCTCTTGATAGTCATCAATGAGTTGGGAGCGGGGCCTGGGGGCAATCAGCTCGACATTGGTGATCTGCAGGCGTTGCAGCTCGTCGCGCAGCTTTTGCAGGGTGCCGCCATGGCCAATCACCGAGAAGCAGGCGCTGTCAGCCAGCCTTTGTGCCAGCGGCGGGATGATTTTTTCCAGGCCCTGGCCAGCACCGATATTGCCAGCATAGACAATTTTCAGTCGGTCGGTGGGTGCGCGGGCTGGGCCCTGTGGGAGCGGTGGCTTGAAAAAGGCATCGTCCACGCCATTGGTAAAGGTGGAAAACGTCTTGTGCGGATAGCGCTCGACGAAATAAGCGAGAAACCCCGGTGACACCAGGTTGACCCGCGACGCCTGGTTGATCGTCAGTCGTTCGACCACGGCAAACAGCCGGGCCAGGACCTTGCCCCGGATACCGGGGAAAAGCTCGGGCAACACATCGACGAAAATATCGCGGATATCCAGATAGAGCGCAGTCTTGCGCGTGTGGGCGATAGCGGCGGCCAGAGCGGCGGTCATCAGCCGCGAGGACGAAGCAAGGATCAAGTCGTACGCCTTGCCTTTTATCGCCTGGCGCACCCCACGGGCATAGGCCGTGAACCCCCAGGCCTGATCGCAGAAGTTGTTGGCGTGCCTGGGCAGGGCTATGCGCGTAATACAAAGCCCCGGGCGCTGCGGGTCAGCGCTGTCGGCGGTGTAGGAGGTGGCATAGCGGTTGGGGTGAGTGGTGAGCAAGTCGATCTGCACCTCGCCGCCAGGGTGCGCCAGCAGGGCCTCGACCATCGCTTCGACACGGAAGGCTGCCAGGTCAGGCGGGTAGTAGAAGCTCAAGAGCAGGATACGGGTGGTCATGGATGCCCCCGGCCCTTGCCCGCCAACCGCTGGTACAGCGTCACCAGCTCTGCCTCCTGCTGTTCCCAGTTCAAGTATCTGGCGGCAATTCGTGTGTTGCCGGCATACCGGCGGCGTAGCGCGGGATCATTCAGCAGGCGCGTGAGAGCCGTTTGCAGTGGCAGGTCGTCGCCCGCCGGCACCAGCAGCCCGATGTCATGGGTCCTGACAATCCGACGAATTTCCGGGAAGTCCGTGGCGATCACCGGCAGCCCGGCAATCACGTACTCGAACAGTTTGTTGGAGTCGGTGGTGAAGTGGTTCAGGCAGGTGTTTTCGATGGGCTGTACGCCAATGTCGGCCGATGCGGTGTAGCTGGGTAACTCCGCCAGGGGCACCACCGGGATAAAATGCACGCGTTCAGTCAAGCCCAGTTCATCGCGCAATGTCATCAGCGGTACGCTCAGTTTTCCGCCGCCGATCAGCACAAAGTACGCATTCTGTACGCTGGCTGCTACCCGCAGCAGGCGCTCCAGCCCGCGTCCCTGCTGCAGTCCGCCCTGATAGACGACGATCGGCCAGGGCTGCAACAGCCCCAGTTCCGCGCGGATCCGTTGTGTCGGCGGGCTGTTGCTGAACCGTGGCCGATTCTGCAGCACCTGCGGGCGGGCAATGGCGTAGGCCCGGGCAAAGAACTTCGCCCGGGCCTGGGTGGTGGTGATGTTGCCGTCAGTCCTGGGCATCAACGTGCGCTCGACCCGCGCCACCCACTGGCGATAGCGCCCGTAACCTTCGCGGCTGGTGCTGAGCTCATGGGCGTCATACACCAGCTTTGCGCCACTGAGCCGGGCGGCGAGCCAGGCACTGGGCAGGGTATTGACGTCATGGGCGTGGATCACGCTTGCGCGATGCCAGGCGATACGCGTTACCAGGCCGATATGGGTCCACAGCCGCGCCACGACGCGCAGGGCGGTCATGGGGTTGCCGGCAGCCGGCGCGCCCGTCGATGGGGGCACCTTGGCGCCGCGCCATCGCCATAGCGGACGGCGGGCTACCCGTATCACCTGGATACCCTCCGTGAGGGTTTCTTTACTACGGGTCACGCCGGGGGTATGCAGCGCGAATACCGTGACGTGATAGCCCGCCGACTGCAGTGTCTGGGCCTGTTTCAAGACCCGGGCGTCGTGACGGAATTCGTTCCAGACGATCATGGCAATACGGGGCACGTGAACCCACTCCTGTTCGGGCAGTTGCAAATCAATGGGCCAAAAACAGGGCATTGATTTTGTGTTGGTGGCTTTTCAGATAGATCGCGTCCTCGATCAGCGCCTTGAGCCGGGCAAGACTTTGCCGGACCAGGATCAACGAGATCAGGGCGATATAAATGGGGGCAGGGTTCATGTACAGGAAGTCCATGACCATAAAGGCAAAGGTTCCCAGGAAACCCAAGGAGGACAGGGCATTGAGCAGTGGGTTGTGGTGGCGCTGCACAAGTGAGCGAATGCGCGCTTGGCGATTGTATAAAACGATGACCAGTGCTGTGGCCACGACAATATAGAGCAGGGCAATGGTCAGTAACGCCGGGTAGATATACAGCAGGGTGCCGAGGGCGGTTGTCACAAAGGTGGCCGCGGACAAACCGCGGGTGAACCTGGAAAACACCAGCACTGCCAAGGGGCGCTGATTATTTAAAGGGGCCGGCTTTGGGTGGCGGTTCATCAGTTGGTCGGCGCCCGTTCTTGAATAGCGCGACGCGATGAGTTCCGAGACTAGATACAGGCCGTAAAACACAGCGGTCAACACACTGAGGCCGATAATCAGCCAGGGCTTGCTGAACGCCTTGAATGCCGGCGGTAAATACTCGGGTATCGAGTCGGAGCCCAGCAGGATGAGGATTTTGATCGGCAACAAGAACGTGACGATCAATAGGCCTTGTGCGCAGAAGTGTGCGGTATGTGCGGTCAAGGTGGCGGTTGGAGTGACCCGCATGAATTTACGAGCCAATGACATGCACCAACCGAGTGTCGAGAGCAGGATGATCTGTAGGGTCGACGCTTTCTCGATGGTCATTTGCATCTCGTATGAGGTTGAGTTCTGCCCTGGAAATCTGCAGCGTGTCGCTTTGCCTGACCACGCGTTGCCTGGCGTTCAGGGATTTTTCCTGGAAAATGCCCGGGTTCAGGAACAGGCTTTCAATGGCATCGCTCAGTTCGGTGAAACTGTCCGGGGCCGCCAGGAAACCACTGTCGTCATCGACAAATTCCGGTATTGCGCCGACCCGATTGGTGACGGGCACCAGGCCCGAGGCCATTGCCTCGTCGCGGGAAACACCTTGGGTGTCCATACGGCTGGGGCACAGGAACACCCCATAGTGTTTATGCAGTTCAGCGATTTCGGATTGTTTCAGGTAACCCTTTTCAATCCGTACATTGGGGTATTGGCGCAGGGGGGCCAGTGTTTCCTCAAATAACGGCCCATCGCCGATCAGGCGAAACTCCAGTTCATTGAACCAGGGTTTTTGCGCCAGCAACTGGATGGCCTTGACACTCAGGTCATTGGCATAGGTGCGCGAGACATAGGGGCGGATCGAGAGGATTTTCTTGCGTTGCTCAGGCGGTTTTTCCTGATAGGAAAACAACTGGGTATTGATCGGGTTATGAATGATCCGGTACTGGTTGTTCGGCAGGCGAAAGCCCAGGTCCTCCATGACTTCCTCGGCAAAGTGGCGCGAGACGAAGACCAATTGCAAATTGGCCGGCATGGGGTTCAGCAGCGTGCGCCAGAACGCCAGGCGCCGGTCGCTTTCAAGTTTGCCCAGTTGCCGTTGCTCTTCGCTGGCGTAGTTGTGCGCCCGTCGCCACCAGGGCTGGATTTCGGCGCCGTGGACCCAGACGATCATGCGCAGGCTGTGCACATGCAGGCGCAAGATTTCCCACATCTGCGGGTCCAGGAAGTGCACCAGCACCGAGGGGTATGCCCCCGACCCGAGCAGGGTGGCCAGGGCCGCCTGGGCGCCGGTGATGACATCCACATTTTCAAACTCTTGGTAGCTGACCGGCTCATTGGGCCGCAGGCGGAACACATCCACCGCCAGCCCTTGGGCTTGATAGGCGCTCACACGGGTGTGCAAGAAACCGTTGCGGTACAGGTCGTCATAGGCCGGGTAATGGTTGGTCAGCAGTAGGTGCCCGGCCTTGGCCAGCAGGGTCGACGGCTGGATATCGCGATGGCCCAGGACCAGTGCCTTGAGCGTTGTACTGCCGCTTGCATAAACGCGGACCCCCAGGCGCACATAGGCGGCTTCAGGCGGTACGTCGCAGCTCTGGTTGCGGTTGGCCGTGTGCAGCAGCGTGCTGATGCGTTGTTGCTGGGCATCAAGAAACAGGATGACCAATTGAATGTTCAGGCCTGGGGTGGTGTCGAGGAACAGTTTCAGGGGCGCACTGCTCGCCAGCTGGGCCACGGGCAGTTCCTGCCTGGCGTAGTGGTACTCGTGGCGACCGTCCGCGAGGGATGAACGGATGTGCCAGGTATCGGCCTCAACCTCGGTTTGCAGCAACCGGCTGCCGATTGGGCCAAACAGTTTGGCCAAGGCTGCACCGCTGATGTGGGGCGTACTGGCACTCACGTGCAGCGGTGGGATGCTTTCTGCGTGACGTTGAAGTGCGTCGAGGCTGATACCGCTGTCCACCCCAAGATCATCCACCCTGGCGCTGAGGTGCTGTGGGTTGGTGCCAGCCGCGTCCTTGCAGTAGTTGAAGGCGTCAATCGCCAGGGCCTGCGGGTCTTGGTAGGCAAGGGTGGGCAGGGCGTGGAGCCAAGCGCAAGCCGTTTGCCCGGCCAGCGCCGAGGGCTTGATCAGTGCGCAGCGGGCGGCAATGGCGCGGGCGCACCGGTAGTCTTGCCCGGCGTTGCGCAGGTGGATGCCATGCTCGTCGGCCATGTAGTGCGCCACCTTGCCGATCACGTTGGCCTGGCTGTAGCGTGTGGCCAGGGCCAGGTCGAGCAGGTAGTGGGGGCCGTAGTAGTCCTCGGCCATCATCCCGCCCACCCAGTCTGCGCCGTTGGCCAGTTCGGCCACGGTCACGGCGTTCAAGTGTTTGCGGCTGATCAGGCGCAATCGTGGGTCTGTGGCGGTTGCACCGACGTTGACCACGACCTGCATGATGACATTGCTGTAGCGCTGCCGCTGCAGGTGCCGGGTCAGAGCCAGGAGCTCGGCGTTATTGACCGCGTTGGCGAGGATGCAAATCGTGGGCAAGGGATCGGCTTGAGGGGTGCCGGTGACTTTGGCCATGACATAGCGCAAGCGATGCGCGTAGGTATGCTCCTGCATCACCTTGCGCAAGCCGGCCAGGCGCAATTTGGCGCTGTGTTGTGGGTTGTCCGCCAGCGCCTGGAGCCGGTTGAGCCGGTGCGCGCTGTTGTCGGTGGTGATCACCAGGTCACCCAGCAATACGCGCAGGCCCCGGGAGAAATTGCTGACCGTCAGGGTGTTGGAGCCCAGCAGCTCGAAGACGCGCCGCGCAAACATGGACTGGGATTGCTTGATCGAATTGAGGTTGACCCCGTAACGATAGCCTTTGTAGGCCAGGTCCATTTGCGCGCTGCTCAGCGTGCCGACGATGTAAGGCTGATACTCGCTGGGGAATTGGTAGCGGGGGTCTTGTTTGCCGAGGTTGCGGTCGAAGATCTCCAGGGGCCGCAAGCGTGGCAGCTCGCTGATAAGGTTGACCAGATCGCGGGTCCGCTCGGGATAACGCACGTAGTAGGCGCCAGCAAAGCAGAACCCATCCTTGCGTTCATACAGTTCGATCGGGTTGTGCACCGCCGGCTGGCAGGCAAAGGGCAGCAGGTAGACGCGCTCGTGCCCCAGGGCGCCTTTGTAGCGGTGGATGCAGTCGATATCCGTGGTGAACACCCAGTCGAACTGCTTGGCCGTGTTGAGGAAGGTTTCATAGTGCACGGGGTCTTCCTTGTTCCAGAACACCGTGGGCACGCCGTGGTCCTTGCACCACTGCACGATCTTTCGCAGCTCTTCGCCGTTGTGCCCGACCTTGTTGCGCCACAAGTCGTCCTGGCCGCGCCATGCCGATTCGATAAACAGCAGCTCGGGCTGGAAGGCTTCAAGTTCCGCCAGGCCGTGGGCCGGGGTCAGTTGCAGCAGCTGGCATTCATGGCGGTACGCATCGTAGGTAAAGCTGTCCATTACACAGGCCACTTTTAATGGCCGGGCATTGTCCTGCGCGCCTGGCAACAGGTGGCTGTGGATATAGTCGGCCTCTGCCAGCGGGCGCGGTGCGGGTGTTGCGACCAGGGGCGCCGGGGCCGGCAGGGACTGGCGCGTCTGGTCGCCCCCTGCCTGTCGGGTGAGCGTGCGACGCCTGCGGGCTTGCCGGTACAGCCTGAGCAAGACCGCTGGCAGGCGCAGCAGTGCGCCCAACGATTGGCTGGCGGTCTTTAGCTGATAGCCCAACTGATAGGTCAAGCTGGCGCGTGTCTTGATCAGCCGCTGTTCGGCCAGGTGGCGCTTGGCGTTGGCACTGTGCAGGTGGTCGTTGAGCGTGGCGATTTGCTCACGGGCCTGGGCCAGTTGTTTGCGTAAAGAGCGTTCCATCGCATTCATTCTCGGTATTTCCTCAAGCCGCCAGCACACCGCCAGCATCAATCACCAGAAGGTCATCGCGCAGGGCGGGCATTGACATGAATTCGCGGTGCCTGACCAGCAAGACATGAATCTGCGCCCGCTCAAGGGCGTCGGCGGCATCGGTCAGCGCGTGCATCGACAGGTCGGCGGGCAACGCCTCGATATTCGGCTCCACCAGCAGCAGCCTTACCCCCAGCTCCTGGCCCAGCTGCCGGGCGATACACAGGGCGGGGCTCTCGCGCAGGTCATCGATATCGGCCTTGAATGCCAGGCCATAGCAGGCAATCTGCACACTCCCTGCCGACAGGTCCGTGCGCTTGAGCAGCAGGGTGGCCAACGCCAGCTTGACCTGCTGGATCACCCACTGCGGCTTGTAGTCATTGACCTCGCGTGCGGTGCGGATCAACCGCGCCAGTTCCGGGGCCTGGCTGACAATAAACCACGGGTCGACGGCAATGCAGTGCCCACCGACCCCCGGACCTGGCTGGAGTATGTTCACCCGCGGGTGATGGTTGGCCAGGCGAATCAGCTCCCAGGGGTTGATCTTCAACGGTGCGCAGATCATGGAAAGCTCATTGGCGAAGGCGATATTGACGTCGCGAAAGCTGTTTTCCGTGAGCTTGCACATCTCGGCCGTGCGCGCGTCGGTCACCAGGCATTGCCCCTCGACGAACGTCTGGTACAGCTGTGCGGCGGCGGCAGAACAGGCCGGCGTCAGGCCGCCGATGATCCGGTCGTTGCTCACCAGCTCGCGCAGTACATTGTCTGGCAACACGCGCTCCGGGCAATGGGCAACCCGGATATCGCTGGCTTCGCCGTGGGTCGCCGGAAAGCTCAGGTCGGGGCGCGCCCGGGCGAGCCACTGGGCCATGCGTTCGGTGGTGCCTACTGGCGAGGTGGATTCGAGGATGACCAGGTCGCGTTTTTTCAGCACGGGGGCCAGGGCTTCGGCGGCGGCCCTGATGTAGCTCAGGTCGGGCTCATGCGGGTCCTTGAACGGGGTGGGGACGGCGATCAGGAACGCCTGCGCAGGTTCCACCGTGGTGGTTGCCCGCAGGTAGCCTTGGGTGATCACCGCGTGAACCAGTTGCTCCAGCTCGGGCTCGACAATATGCACGGCCCCGCGATTGATGATATCCACGGTGTGCGGGTTGATATCCACGCCGATCACCTGTTTTTTGCGCGAGGCAAAAATGGCGGCCGTGGGTAGGCCGATGTAGCCAAGGCCAATGACGCAAATCTGCTCGACACTCATGCGGCGGCTTCGTTTTTTTGGGGAAAGTCCAGCAGCGCTGCGCGGATACGCAGGCAAGCATTGCCATCGCCATAAGGGTTATGGGCAATGCTCATGGTTCGATAGGCGGCCTGGTTGTTGAGCAACATATTGAGGTGCTGGGTAATGCGCATGACATCGGTGCCCACCAGCTTGACGGTCCCCGCCTCGACCGCTTCGGGGCGCTCGGTGGTATCGCGCATCACCAGCACCGGCTTGCCCAGGGCGGGCGCTTCTTCCTGGATGCCGCCCGAATCGGTGAGGATCAGGTAGGCACGGGTCATCAGGTACACGAAGGGCAGGTAATCCTGAGGGGCAATCAGGTACACATTGTCGATCCCGGCCAACAGGCGTTTTACGGGCTGCTGCACATTGGGGTTCGGGTGCACCGGGTAGACAAAGGCCACCTCTGGAAAGTAGCGGGCGCTGTCAGCCAGGGCCCGGCAGATTCGCTCCAGGCCCTCGCCAAAGTTCTCGCGGCGATGGCCGGTCACCAGCACCATGCGTTGTTTTGGGGGCAGGAAGGAAAACTGCCGATCAAACCTGGCGCGCATTGGCACCAGTTTTTCCACGGCACTGAGCAGTGCATCAATCACGGTGTTACCGGTGACATGAATGTTTTGCGGGGCCACCCCCTCATTGAGCAGGTTCTGCCGCGACGTCTGTGTGGGCGCAAAGTGGAGGGTCGCCAGGCTGCCGGTCAGGCGCCGATTGCCTTCCTCCGGCCAGGGCGAATACAGGTCGTTGGTGCGCAGCCCGGCTTCGATGTGCGCAATCGGGATTTGCCGGTAATAGGCCGCCAGGCTGGCGGCGAAGGTGGTGGCGGTGTCGCCATGGACCAGGATCACATCCGGCTTGAAGTCGTCCAGCACCGCCTGCAGCCCCTGGATGATGGCGGTGGTCACATCCGGCAGGTTCTGCGCGGCTTTCATGATGTTCAGGTCGTAGTCAGGCACCAGCTCAAACAGCTCAAGCACCGGGTCCAGCATTTCGCGATGCTGCGCGGTGACACAGATTTTCGAGTCGAAATGGGGGTCGTTTGCCAGTTGGATGGCCAGCGGCGCCATTTTTATGGCCTCTGGACGGGTACCGAAGATGGACAGGGTCTTGAGAGGCATGGGCATGGGTTCTTATTCGGTGCCTGGTGTAAAGGCGTGGGTTCCCTCAACACAGTCCCAGCACGTGAAGCCTGTGCTGGTTGGGTGAGTGCGAAAGCGCCTGGGCATTCTTGCCGAATAGGGTGATGGGCGACCACTGACCGTTCGGTTAGGTTTTTTGGCGGCCGAAAACACAAAAGCCGCCCGAAGGCGGCCGTAGGGTCCAGGAAGAGGGTCGGTTCAGCCCGCCAGCATCGGGTAGGTAAACAAGCCGAAATGCAGCAGGTTCAAGCCAAAGTGCGTGGCAATCGCGGCGCCCAGGCCACCGAATCGATACGCCAGGCCATACCCCGCGCCGGCGATACTGGCCAGCAGCACCCACTGCCAGCCCGCGCCCACATGCACCAGGCCAAACAGCAGCGAGGCCAGCAGCAAAGCGAGGTTTTCGCCATAGGGCAACTGTTGGAAACGCCGGCTCAGGCCGCCCTGGATATAGCCGCGAAACAGCGCCTCTTCAACCAGGGTCACCAACAACAGGTTGTTCAACACCCAGAGCCAGGCCTGGTCCGGCCATTTGGGGGCCCAACTGATCATGCCCAGCAGCACTGCCCCGCCAAGGGCGGCGAGGGTGGTCAGGGTCAAGGCCAGCGCCGTGGCGTAGATCGACAGGCGCAACGGGCGGCGGGCGACGATCCACGGGCAGGCCAGCAGCAGCCAGAAGCCGATCAGCGGCTTGTCCTGGTTCAGGTACAGCGAGAAGGGCACGGCATCGGCCGTGAAGCGCTGCGGGTCGATCCCGCGCCCGTTGTAGAAACCCGGCAGCCAGTGCATTGCCAGGCCCAGGGCCAGGACGATGAACAGGCCGTGGCCGAGGTAGCGCGCCCAGGGGATGTGTTGCTGGCGCACGGCATAACCGGCCACCAGTAATAGGCCGATGGAGACCAGGGCCAGTAACCCCAGTTGCCCGTAGGCCAGGGCCAATCCATAGCCAATGGAAAGAAGGGCCAGGTATAGCCAGGGTAAAGCGAACATCGGGAAATCCTTGTAACAGGTCGATGCAGGGGCGAGCCCGCTCGCGCCTACAGGAGGGATGGGCGCGCGATTATAGCGGCTGTCGCGGGCGGCAAAAATGAAAACACCGCCCGAGGGCGGTGTTTTGTCGGGCTTGACGCGTTATGAAGCAATCAACTGGCGCAGCACGTAATGCAGGATCCCGCCCGCCTTGAAGTATTCAACTTCATTGAGGGTATCGATCCGGCACAGCACTTCGACCTTCTCACTGCGGCCATCTTCGCGGGTAATCACCAGCGTCAGGTTCATGCGCGGCTCGATCTCGGCATCGGTCAGGCCGAGAATATCGATCTTCTCCTTGCCGGTCAGTTGCAGCGCCTTGCGGTTCTGGTCCAGCTTGAACTGCAACGGCAGCACGCCCATGCCCACCAGGTTGGAACGGTGGATGCGCTCGAAACTCTCGGCAATCACCGCCTTGACCCCCAGCAGGTTGGTGCCCTTGGCGGCCCAGTCGCGGCTGGAGCCGGTGCCGTATTCCTGGCCTGCGACCACCACCAGCGGCGTGCCGGAGGCCTGGTACTTCATCGCCGCATCGTAGATCGGCATCTTCTCGCCGGTGGGAATGTAGAGGGTGTTGCCCCCTTCTTCGCCGCCGAGCATTTCGTTGCGGATACGGATGTTGGCGAAGGTGCCGCGCATCATCACTTCATGGTTGCCACGGCGCGAGCCGTAGGAGTTGAAGTCCCGGGGTTCCACGCCCTGTTCGCGCAGGTAGTGGCCGGCCGGGCTGTCGGCCTTGATATTGCCGGCAGGGGAGATGTGGTCGGTGGTCACCGAGTCGCCGAGCAGGGCCAGGATATGGGCGCCCTGTACATCCTTGATCACCGGCAATGGCCCGGCGATGTCATCGAAGAACGGCGGGTGCTGGATATAGGTGGAGTCTTTTTGCCACACATAGGTCGCGGCCTGCGGCACTTCAATGGCTTGCCACTGTTCGTCGCCGGCAAACACCTCGGCGTATTCCTTGTGGAACATGCTGGTGCTGACTTGCGCCACGGCGTCGGCAATCTCCTGGCTGCTGGGCCAGATATCGCGCAGGTAGACCGGCGCCCCATCCTTGCCGGTGCCCAGGGGCTCGCGGCTGATATCGATACGCACGGTCCCGGCCAGGGCATAGGCCACCACCAGCGGCGGCGAGGCCAGCCAGTTGGTCTTGACCAGCGGGTGCACGCGGCCTTCAAAGTTACGGTTGCCGGACAGCACCGACGCTACCGTCAGGTCGGCGTTCTGGATGGCTTTCTCGATAGGCTCGGGCAATGGCCCGGAGTTGCCGATGCAGGTGGTGCAGCCATAGCCCACCAGGTCAAAGCCCAGTTGATCCAGGTATTGCGTCAGGCCGGCAGCGTTGTAGTAGTCGGTGACCACCTTGGAGCCAGGCGCCAGGGAGCTTTTCACCCAGGGTTTGCGGGTCAGGCCCTTTTCCACGGCTTTTTTCGCCACCAGGCCTGCGGCCATCATCACGCTTGGGTTGGAGGTGTTGGTGCACGAGGTAATCGCGGCAATCACCACCGCGCCGTTTTTCAGGCGATAGGTCTGGCCTTCAAAGTCGTAGTCGGCTTCGCCCACCAGGTCGGCATTGCCCACTGCAACACCGCCGCCGCCTTCGCTTTCCAGGCGACCTTCTTCCTTGCTGGCGGGTTTGAACTGCAAGTCGAGAAAGTCAGTGAACGCCTGGCTCACATCCGGCAGCGAGACCCGGTCCTGGGGGCGTTTGGGCCCGGCCAGGCTGGCTTCGACGCTGCCCATGTCAAGGGCCAGGCTGTCGGTGAACACCGGTTCTTCCCCGGCATTGCGCCACAGGCCCTGGGCCTTGGTGTACACCTCCACCAGCTTGACGGTGGCGGCCGGCCGGCCCGACAGGCGCAGGTAGTCCAGGGTCACCTCATCGACGGGGAAAAAGCCACAGGTGGCGCCGTACTCCGGGGCCATGTTGGCGATGGTGGCGCGGTCGGCCAGGGGCAGGTCGGCGAGGCCGTCGCCATAGAACTCGACGAATTTGCCCACCACGCCTTTTTTACGCAGCATCTGCGTGACCGTCAGCACCAGGTCGGTGGCGGTGATGCCTTCTTTCAATTTGCCGGTGAGCTTGAAGCCGATCACTTCCGGGATCAGCATCGACACCGGCTGGCCGAGCATCGCCGCTTCCGCCTCGATCCCACCCACGCCCCAGCCCAGCACACCGAGGCCGTTGATCATGGTGGTGTGGGAGTCGGTGCCCACCAGGGTGTCGGGGAAGGCGTAGGTGCGACCGTCTTCGTCCTTGGTCCACACCGTGCGGCCCAGGTATTCCAGGTTGACCTGGTGACAGATGCCGGTGCCCGGCGGGACCACGCTGAAATTATCAAAGGCGCTCTGGCCCCAGCGCAGGAACGCATAGCGTTCGCCGTTGCGCTGCATTTCGATATCGACGTTTTGCTCGAAGGCGTCGGCATTGCCGAACTTGTCGACCATCACCGAGTGGTCAATCACCAGGTCCACCGGCGACAGCGGGTTGATGCGCTGTGGATCGCCACCGGCCTTGGCCACGGCGGCGCGCATCGCGGCCAGGTCGACCACGGCGGGCACGCCGGTAAAGTCCTGCATCAGCACCCGGGCCGGGCGGTACTGGATCTCGCGGTCGGAGCGGCGCTCCTTGAGCCAGGCGGCCAGCGCCTTGAGGTCGGCACCGGTTACGGTTTTTTCATCCTCCCAGCGCAGCAGGTTTTCCAGCAGCACCTTGAGGGACATCGGCAGCTTATCCAGGTCACCCAGGCTCTTGGCGGCTTCGGGTAGGCTGAAGTAGTGGTAGGTTTGGCTGTCGACTTGCAGGGTCTTAAGGGTTCTCAGGCTATCAACGGATGACATTACATGACTCCTTATGGTCCGCACGGCTACGGACCTGACGGGACGAACAGAGCTTATAAGCTAGCCCGGTTTTGAGTAGCAGGCTAATTACTGGACTCTATGGATAAGTCCAAGGTTCCGAACTCGGCTATCATGCGCGCGTTTTCATGACAGGCCTTGCGCTACAGCAAGCCAGTTGCCAGGAGATTCAATGAACACCCTTTTTATGCACTGCCGCCCGGGTTTTGAAGGCGAAGTCTGTTCCGAGATCGCGGAACACGCCGCGCGCCTGAACGTTTCGGGCTATGCCAAGGCCAAGACCGGCAGCGCCTGCGCCGAATTTGTCTGCACTGAAGAAGACGGCGCCCAGCGCCTGATGCGCGGCCAGCGCTTTGCCGAGCTGATCTTCCCGAGGCAGTGGGCGCGTGGGGTGTTCATCGATTTGCCGGAAACCGACCGCATCAGCGTGATCCTCGCGCACCTGCGGGATTTCCCGGTGTGCGGCAGCCTGTGGCTGGAAATGGTCGATACCAACGATGGCAAGGAGCTGTCGAACTTCTGCAAGAAATTTGAAGTGCACCTGCGCAAGGCTCTGCTGGCCGCCGGCAAACTGGTCGAAGACCCGGGCAAGCCGCGCCTGCTGCTGACTTTCAAGAGCGGTCGCGAAGTGTTTATGGGCCTGGCCGAGTCAAATAACTCGGCCATGTGGCCGATGGGCATCCCGCGCCTGAAATTCCCCCGCGACGCGCCCAGCCGCTCGACCCTGAAGCTGGAAGAGGCCTGGCACCACTTTATCCCCCGCGACCAGTGGGACGAGCGCCTGCACGGCGACATGACCGGCGTGGACCTTGGCGCCGCGCCGGGCGGTTGGACCTGGCAACTGGTCAACCGTGGCATGCTGGTGACCGCGATTGATAACGGCCCAATGGCCGAAAGCCTGATGGACACTGGCCTGGTGCAACACTTGATGGCGGATGGCTTTACCTTCACCCCCAAGCAACCGGTGGACTGGATGGTCTGCGATATCGTCGAGAAACCGGCGCGCAACGCGGCCCTGCTGGAAACCTGGATTGGCGAAGGCCATTGCCGCGAAGCGGTGGTCAACCTCAAGTTGCCGATGAAGCAGCGTTACGCCGAAGTGAAGCGCCTGCTGGAGCGCATCGAAGAAGGCTTCAAGGCGCGGGGCATCCGCGTGGAAATCGGTTGCAAGCAGCTGTACCACGACCGCGAGGAAGTGACCTGCCACCTGCGCCGCCTGGACGTAAAGAAACCCAAGGCCCGTTGATCCTATGGCGGGCGCCGCTCCAAAATGTGGGAGCGGGCTTGCCCGCGATAGCTTTATAACAATCGAAATCAATGTTGAATGTGCCCACGTCATCGCGGGCAGCCCGCTCCCACACAGGGGCGGATCTGTTTTCGGAGTGAAGTATGAGTCAGTTTTCGGATGTACCCGTCGACGGCACCCTCGACGCCACCGGCCTCAACTGCCCGGAGCCGGTGATGATGCTGCACCAGCACATCCGCGACCTGGCGCCCGGTGGCCTGCTCAAGGTTATCGCGACCGATCCCTCGACCCGTCGCGATATCCCCAAGTTCTGCGTGTTCCTCGACCATGAACTGGTGGAACAGCGCGAAGAGGCGGGGACTTACCTGTACTGGATCCGCAAGAAGCTCGCTTAACCCGCCGCGCGGATGCGCTTGCGCGCACTGCGTGCCAGGCGCACCACCAGCATCGCCGCCGCGCAGCTGAGGCCGACGATCAGCCCCTGCCACAAGCCGCTTGGGCCGTTGGCCTGGCCCAGCCAGTCGGTGAGCCCCAGCAAGTAACCCACCGGCAGGCCCACGCCCCAATAGGCGAACAGGGTCAGGACCATGGTCACCCGGGTGTCCTGGTAGCCACGCAGGGCACCGGCGGCGGTCACCTGGATCGCATCGGAGAACTGGAACAGCGCCGCAAACACAATCAGCATCGCCGCCACCTGCACCACTCGCGGGTCGGCGGTGTAGATCGTGGCGATCTGCTCGCGAAACAGCAGCATCAGGCTGCACGACAGGCAGGCATACACCAGTGCGGTGCCCATCCCCACGCCGGCGGCGAAGCGCGCTTCACGGGGTTCGCCACGGCCCAGGGCCTGGCCGACCCGCACGGTCACGGCCATGCTCAGGGAGTAGGGGATCATAAACACCAGGGAGCTGAAGTTCAGGGCGATCTGGTGCCCGGCGACCACGGTTGCGCCCAGGCTGCCGATCAGCAGGGCGATCACCGCAAAGATGCTCGATTCGGCAAAAATCGCGATGCCGATCGGCAGGCCAATGCCCAGGATGCGCTTGATCACCGCCCACTGCGGCCAGTCAAAGCGCTTGAACAGCTCGCTGGCCTGATAGGCCGGGGCCCAGCGCGTCCACCCGACGAAGCCCAGCATCATCGCCCACATCACAATCCCGGTGGCCCAGCCGCAACCCACGCCGCCCATGGCCGGCACCCCGAAATGGCCATAGATGAACACGTAGTTCAACGGAATGTTCAATGCCAGCCCGCCCAGGCCGAGGATCATGCTCGGGCGTGTGCGGCCCAGGCCATCACTGAAACAGCGCAGCACGTAGTACAGCGCCACCGCCGGCATGCCCGCCGCGATGCCGTGCAGGTAGCCCATGCAGGGCGCGATCAGTTCGGGATCGACATTCATTGCATGCAGGATTGGTTCGGCACTGACCAGCAGCAATGACGCGGTAAACCCCACCACCAGCGCCAGCCACAACGCCTGGCGCACCAGCGGGCCGATCTGCGTGTGGCTGCCGGCGCCAAAGCGTTGGGCGACTTTGGGGGTGGTGGCCAGCAAGGTGCCGGTCATCAACAGATACACCGGGATCCAGATGGAGTTGCCCAGGGCCACCGCCGCCAGGTCCCGCGCACTGACGCGCCCGGCCATTACCGCATCGACAAAGCCCATGGCGGTGGTTGCCAGTTGCCCGATCATGATCGGCAGGGCCAGCGCCAGCAGGCTGTGGACTTCCCGGCGAACGCGGGCAGGGCGGGAAAGGGGCAGGGTGGCAGTGTTCACGTACAGATGTCCGATAAGGAGGAGCGCAGGACGGCGCATTCTACGCGTTGACGGATGGGTCAGGAAAATACCTGTGTAGCGGATTTGTAAACGCACCGCAGGCGGGTGCCTGTACACTGCGGGTCCGCCAAAGGAGCCTGCCATGCTGATTGTTGCCGACGAAAATATCCCGCTGCTCGATGCGTTCTTTGAAGGGTTTGGCGAGGTCCGCCGGGTGCCGGGGCGTGCCATCGACCGCGCCGCCCTTGAACAGGCCGATGTGCTGTTGGTGCGCTCGGTGACCAATGTCAACCGTGCGCTGCTGGAAGGTACGCCGGTACGGTTTGTCGGCACCTGCACCATCGGCACCGACCACCTGGACCTCGACTACTTTCAAAAGG
This sequence comes from Pseudomonas gessardii, assembly GCF_001983165.1. Classification (GTDB taxonomy): domain Bacteria; phylum Pseudomonadota; class Gammaproteobacteria; order Pseudomonadales; family Pseudomonadaceae; genus Aquipseudomonas; species Aquipseudomonas gessardii. The sequence continues at coordinate 145,702 of NZ_MNPU01000002.1, forward strand.
CCGGTATCCAGTGGTCCAGCGCGCCGGGCTGCAATGCCCGTGGCGTGGTGGATTATGTGCTGGGCAGCCTGCTGACCCTGGCCGAAATCGAGGGCGCAGACCTGACCCAGCGTACCTATGGCATCGTCGGTGCCGGTGAAGTGGGCGGGCGCCTGGTCAAGGTACTCAAGGGCCTGGGCTGGAAGGTGCTGGTCTGCGATCCGCCACGCCAGGCCGCCGAAGACGGTGATTACGCCAGCCTGGACCAGATCATCGAACACTGTGATGTGATCAGCCTGCACACCCCGCTGAAAAAATCCGGCAGTGGCTCGACCTGGCACCTGCTCGATCGCCAGCGGCTTGAGCAGCTCAAGCCGGGCACCTGGCTGATCAACGCCAGCCGTGGCCCGGTGGTGGATAACGCGGCGCTGCGTGAGGTGTTGCTGGCGCGCGAAGACCTGCAGGCGGTGCTGGACGTCTGGGAAGGCGAGCCGCAAGTGGATGTGGCGTTGGCCGAGTTGTGCGTGCTGGCGACCCCGCATATCGCCGGCTACAGCCTGGACGGCAAGCAGCGCGGCACGGCGCAGATCTACCAGGCGTTGTGCGCGCACCTTGGTCAGCCGGCGAACATTCAGTTGAGCGACTTGTTGCCCGAGCCATGGCTGGCCGGGGTCAACCTCAATGCCAGCACCGACCCGGCCTGGGCCCTGGCGATGCTGTGCCGCAGCGTCTACGACCCGCGCCGCGACGATGCGGACTTTCGCCGTAGCCTGGTAGGAACGGTGGAAGAACAGCGCAAGGCATTCGACCTGTTGCGCAAACACTACCCGGAGCGCCGGGAGATCGATGGCTTGCAGGTGCGGATCCATGGCGAGTCGGCAGCCTTGCACGCCATCGTCAACGCCCTGGGCGCAACCCCGTCACCTTGGTAGGCGCGCATAAAAAAACCGGCCACCAGGGCCGGGTCTGAAAGAGCTTGGGCATATCAGCCTTGCTGGGCAGGCTTGACCAGTTTGCGTTCCAGTTCGGCGCAGGCGCCCTGGATCATCTCTTCGGTAATCTGCACTTCGCGACCCTGGGCATCGATATACGAGCAAGGCAACGGCTGTGGCTGGCGGATTACTTCAACTTTGTCAGTGCTGCGGGTTTGCAAGGACATGGCCTGTCTCCTCATCAGGGTGTGTAGCGACTCTAATTGCGCCGTATGACCGAGCTGTGACAACGCCTGGCTCAGGCGGCGGCTTGAATGCCCACTCCAGCAGAAATCGCTGCGGATTTCCAGCCGCAGTTTAGACCGATAGCCTCTAGGGCCTAGTCATGCGGGGCATAATTAACCTGACTCATTGTGATTTACCCAAGTTCAATCCGATTGCGGTGTAGGCTTGGGTTTGTCTTCCTCAGGTGATGCTCTCCATGCTGTCAGCCCGTCAACGCCGCGCCATTCGCCTGGCCATGCGCTTTATCGCCCCGTATCGCTGGCAGGCCGTCGGCGCCTTGCTCGCACTGATCGTCACCGCAGGCATTACCTTGTCCATGGGCCAGGGCATCCGCCTGTTGGTGGACCAGGGCTTCATGACCCAATCGCCGCACCTGCTCAACCAGTCCATCGGCCTGTTTATGATCCTCGTGTTGGGCCTGGCGGTGGGCACCTTTACGCGCTTCTACCTGGTGTCGTGGATCGGCGAGCGGGTGGTGGCGGACATTCGCCGGCAGGTGTTCAATCACCTGATCTACCTGCATCCGGGGTTCTACGAGCACAACCGCAGCTCGGAAATCCAGTCACGCTTGACCGCCGACACCACCTTGCTGCAATCGGTGATCGGCTCATCCCTGTCGCTGTTCCTGCGCAATGCGCTGATGGTGATCGGCGGGATTGTGTTGCTGTTTATCACCAACCCCAAGCTCACCAGTATTGTGGTGGTGGCATTGCCGCTGGTGCTGGCGCCGATCCTGGTCTTCGGCCGCCGCGTGCGCAGTCTGTCGCGCCAGAGCCAGGACCGGATTGCCGACGTCGGCAGCTATGTGTCCGAGACCCTGGGCCAGATCAAGACCGTGCAGGCCTACAACCATCAGGTGCAGGATGAGCAACGCTTCGCGCGGACGGTGGAGGAGGCGTTCGCCACGGCGCGCAAACGCATCGTCCAGCGCGCCTGGCTGATCACCCTGGTGATTGTGCTGGTACTGGGGGCCGTCGGCGTGATGCTGTGGGTGGGCGGCATGGACGTGATCGCCGGGCGCATCTCCGGCGGCGAGCTGGCGGCCTTTGTGTTCTACAGCCTGATCGTCGGCAGTGCCTTTGGCACCTTGAGCGAGGTGATCGGCGAGTTGCAACGGGCTGCCGGGGCGGCGGAGCGGATCGCCGAACTGTTGCAGTCGAGCAATGACATCCAGGCGCCGGCCACGGGCGTGATTACGTTGGCGCAGCGGGTCAGTGGCCGCCTGGAGCTGCAAGACCTGTATTTCTCCTACCCATCGCGTCCCGACCGTTATGCCATCGAAGGCCTGAACCTGAGCGTCAAGGCCGGCGAAACCCTGGCCCTGGTCGGGCCATCCGGAGCGGGCAAATCCACCTTGTTCGATTTGCTGCTACGCTTCTACGACCCGCAACAGGGGCAGGTGCTGCTCGAAGGCCAGCCGCTTACCCGTCTCGACCCGCTGGACCTGCGCCGCTGTTTTGCCTTGGTGTCCCAAAGCCCGGCGCTGTTTTTTGGCAGCGTCGAAGACAACATCCGCTACGGCAACCCGCAGGCTACCTTTGCCCAGGTCGAAGCCGCGGCGCGCATTGCCCACGCCCACGATTTCATCCTGCAAATGCCTGACGGTTACCAGACCCATCTGGGCGATGGCGGCCTGGGCCTTTCCGGCGGCCAGCGCCAACGCCTGGCCATTGCCCGGGCCTTGTTGGTGGACGCGCCCATCCTGTTGCTGGACGAGGCCACCAGCGCCCTGGACGCCCAGAGCGAGCACCTGATCCAGCAGGCCTTGCCGCAATTGATGCAGGGGCGTACCACCCTGGTGATTGCCCACCGTCTGGCCACGGTAAAAAACGCCGACCGGATTGCGGTGATGGATCAGGGGAAGTTGGTCGCAGTGGGCACCCACCAGCAGTTGATCGCCAGCAACCCGCTGTATGCGCGGCTGGCGGCCCTGCAATTCAACGATGGCCACGACGAACTCTAAAAAAATGCCCGCGTCTCACAACGCGGGCACTTGCAGCTTCAAGTGTGCAGCTTTCGGCTGTTTTTACTGATCATCAAAATAACGCTCGTGCCAATCCACCAACGGCTGTGGCGAGTTGAGCTTCTGCCCGTAGATCACCGAATAAGACAGCACGTTCTGCACATACTGGCGGGTTTCGTCGAACGGGATGCTTTCCACCCACACGTCGAAACTCAGGTGATCGGCGCCGCGCAGCCATTGGCGTACGCGGCCGGGTCCGGCGTTGTAGGCGGCGGAGGCGAGCACGCGGTTGCCGTTGAACTGGCTGTGCACCTGGCTCAGGTAGGCGGCGCCGAGCTGGATGTTCTTGTCCGGGTCCAGCACCTGCTGCGGTGACGCCAGCGGGATGCTGAACTTACGCGCGGTTTCCTTGGCGGTGGCGGGCATCAGTTGCATCAGGCCGCTGGCACCGACGCCGGAACGGGCGTCATCCATAAAGGCGCTTTCCTGGCGGGTGATAGCAAACACCCAGCTCGAATGCAGGCCACGGACCTTGGCTTCACGCACCAGCGTATCGCGGTGGGCCATGGGGAAGCGGATGTCCAGGTCGTCCCAGTACTTGGCCTGGCTGATGGTGCGGATCGCCGGGAAGTACCACTTCATGTCGTAGGCGAGCTTGGCCTGGGCGACCATTTCGTCACGGTTGAAGTGGCGGCTGACGTGATACCACTCACGGCGGCCGTCGACGATCTGGCCACGGGCATAAAACTCCAGGGCGCGGCGCACACCCGGGGTGTTGCGCACCTTGTTGACCAGGGCGTGGCTCATGACCAGAGGCTGGTTATTCAACTGATACGGGGCCTGGGAGCGATCCGCCGCGAGGAAGCCATAGAAGTCCCGTTCCCGTGCCAGGCCCTTGTACAGCACCAGCGCTTGCGGGTTCTTCGGCTCGGCCAGCTCCAGGGCGCGGGCCTGCCAGTAGCGCCAGCGATTGGTGGTGGCCAGGTCCTGGGGCAGCTTGCGGGTCAACTGGTAGGCATCTTCCCAGCGGGCCAGGCGCAGCAACAGGCGCAGGCGCCATTCGGAGACGGTGTTGTCACGCAGTTCCGGGTCGTATTTGCTCATCACGTCCAGGGCGCGGGGGTCGTAGCGGCGCGCCAGGGTCAGGCCGATTTCCCGGGCGATGGACACTTTTTCGCCGCGCGAGAAGTGCATGCTGCTGGCATACCCATCCAGCAGGGCCATGGCTTGTTCCGGGTCCTGGCGCGCCAGGCGGCGCAGGCCCAGGCCGACGGCGTCGGCCATGGCTTCGGTGGCCGGCAGGAAGCGCGATGGGTCACTGAGCAGGGTGGGTTTTTGCGCCACGTCCACCATCAGGCGGCCCTGGGCGCCCAGGGTCGGCAAGGTTTTCACCAGGCTGTTGGCCAGCGGGTAGTTACGGGCTTCGGCGGCCAGCTTGGCGCGGTCCCAGATTTTCTGTTCGGTCAATTGCCCGGCGGCGGCCCACTGGCCAAAGGTGGCATCACAGGCGGCCGGCTGGGATTTGCCGGTCATCCACAGGGCTTCGGCGGTCTTGTAGCCTTCGGCCTTGAGGTTGTGGCTCAGTTGGTACTGGCCGTGGAGGCAGTCCAGTTCGGTGAAGTTGAGCTTGGCGTCGTAGTACTTTTCAAAGGTCTGCCAATCGCCACGCTCGGCCAGCCAGCGCAACCAGCGCAGTTTCATCCAGTTGGCCTGGGGCAGGTCGCCATGCTTGGCCAGGAACTGTTCGATTTCCTGGTTGCTCGCAGTCTTCAGGCGGGCGGTCAGTTCGTCGTAGGCCAGGTACGGCGTCAGCGGGTAATCGGCCAGGGCCTGGCGGTATTGCATATAGGGGCCGGTGTCACCCTTGGCCAGGGCGCGCTTGGCCTGGTCGTAATATTGGCGTTGGGTGGTCAGGTCCACGGCCTGGGCGGTCTGAACGGCAGTGGAGGAAAGAAGCAGGCAAGATAAAAAGCTGAAAAGGCGACTGCGCATGAGACGTCCGTGCAAAGAAATCAGGACTAGTGCCGGCGCCGCCGACACTGATTGCTCCTAGCTTAGCCTTTTGCCTACAGCCGGTGAAAGCTTTGCAGGGCGCTTCGCTGAAGTTCTCAAGAAATGTCCTACAGAACGTGTCGGGCATGAAAATGCCGGCCGCTTCACCCCCCAACTCAGGTAGAATGCGCGCCCAGTTTTTGGAGAAGCGTATGACCCTGCTCAAATTCAGCGATGTGTCCCTTGCTTTCGGCGCTATGCCGTTGTTGGACAAGGTGTCCTGGCAGATCGCCCGTGGTGAGCGGGTGTGCATCATCGGCCGCAACGGCACCGGCAAGTCCAGCATGATGAAGCTGGTAAAAGGCGACCAGAAGCCCGATGACGGCTCCGTGTGGCGCGCCCCGGGCCTGAAGATCGGCGAATTGCCGCAAGAATTGCCGGTGGCCGACGAACGGACCGTGTTCGACGTGGTTGCCGAAGGCCTCGATGGCGTGGGCGAACTGCTTGCCCAATACCATCACCTGGCGCAGAACTGCGTCACCGAGGAAGACCTGGACAAACTGATGCACGTCCAGCAAGACCTCGAAGCCCGTGATGGCTGGCGCTTGCAGCAACTGGTCGACAGCACCCTGAGCCGCCTGCAACTGCCGGCCGACAAGACCCTGGCCCAATTGTCCGGTGGCTGGCGTCGCCGCGTGCTGCTGGCCCAGGCCCTGGTATCCGAACCGGACCTGCTGCTGCTCGACGAACCGACCAACCACCTGGATATCGGCGCGATTGCCTGGCTGGAAGAAGCCCTCAAGGACTTCCAGGGCGCCGTGCTGTTTATCACGCACGACCGTTCTTTCCTGCAGAACCTCGCCACGCGCATCCTCGAACTGGATCGCGGCGGCCTGATCGACTGGAATGGCGACTACGCCAGCTTCCTGGTGCACAAGGAAGCCAGCCTGGCCGCTGAAGAAACCGCCAACGCGCTGTTCGACAAGAAACTGGCCCAGGAAGAAGTCTGGATCCGCCAGGGCATCAAGGCCCGCCGCACCCGTAACGAAGGCCGCGTACGCGCCCTGAAAGCCTTGCGTGTGGAGCGCAGCGAACGTCGCGAGCGCACCGGCAAGGCCAATATCCAGCTCGATACCGCCGACAAGTCGGGCAAGCAGGTGATGGTCCTGGAGAACGTCAGCTTCCATCACCCGGACGGCCCGTTCCTGATCAAGGACTTCTCCATGGTCCTGCAGCGCGGCGACCGCATCGGCCTGCTGGGCGCCAACGGCACCGGCAAGACCACCTTGCTCAAGCTGATGCTCAGCGGCCTGCAACCGACCAGCGGCACCGTGGAAGAGGGCACGCGCATCGACGTGGCCTACTTCGACCAGTTGCGCCACCAGTTGGACCTGGAAAAGACCGTGATCGACAACGTCGCCGAAGGCCGCGACTTTATCGATATCGACGGCCAGAGCCGCCACGTGCTGAGCTACCTGGGCGACTTCCTGTTCAGCCCGCAACGTGCCCGCACGCCGGTCAAGGCCCTGTCTGGCGGTGAGCGTGCGCGCCTGCTGCTGGCCAAGCTGTTCAGCAAACCGGCCAACCTGCTGGTGCTCGACGAACCGACCAACGACCTCGACGTGGAAACCCTCGAACTGCTGGAAGAGGTCCTGTTGACCTTCAACGGCACCGTACTGATGGTCAGCCACGACCGGGCATTCCTCGACAACGTGGTCACCAGCACCCTGGTCTTTGAAGGCGAGGGCAAAGTGCGCGAATACGTCGGTGGTTACCAGGACTGGCTGCGCCAGGGCGGCTCGCCGCGCCTGCTGGGCGTGACCGAGAGCAAGTCTGGCAAGGCCGACTTGAACTCTGCGGTGGTTGCACCTGCCGCTGCCGAACCTGTTCAGGACGCTGCGCCGGCGGCCAAGAAAAAGCTCAGCTACAAGTTGCAGCGTGAGCTGGAAGCCTTGCCGGGTGATATCGACGCCAAGGAGCAGCAGATCGCTGCCGTGGAGGCCGAAATGGCTGACGCGGGTTTCTACCTGCGTCCTGCGGCGGAAACGGCCAAGGTTATCGAGTCCCTGGAGAAGCTGAACCAGGAGCTGGAAGTATTGGTTGAGCGTTGGGCCGAGCTGGATGCCTGAATGATTTCGCAGCAATAAAAAACCGGCGCTCTTACGAGCACCGGTTTTTTTATATGAAATGCACTTCAATAGGTAGGAGCTGGCTTGCCTGCGATAGCGGTATGCCAGCCACCAGATGTATCAACTGACAGACTGCTATCGCAGGCAAGCCAGCTCCTACATTTGATTTGCAGTGTTCTTACGAGCTTTTTACCAGCTTCACTGCCAGTACGTCGCACGGTGCGCCGTGCAGTACATCGTTGGCAGTGGAGCCCAGCAGCAACGCCAGGCCGTGACGGCCATGGCTGCCCACCACGATCAGGTCGCACTGTTGCTCCTTGGCCAGTTCGTGGATTTCCTGGCGCGGCTGGCCATATTTGAGGTGGTTTTGCTCTGCTTTCAACGCGGGATACTTATCGGTCAGCCGCCCCAGGCGCTCCTTGGCCTGGTCGAACTGCTGCTGTTGCAGTTGCGAAAGGTCCATCGGTACGTCGCCGCCAAAGGCCATGGCCATGGGTTCGACGATATGCACCAGGGATAGCTTGGCGCTATCGCCGGCAACGGCCATGGCGCGCTTGATCACCGGATCGCACTCTTCGGTCAGGTCCACGGCGACCAGAATATGTTCGTAAGTCATGAGGCGTTCCTCCAGGGGACTGCAATAAGTTCAGTATGGCTGCTTTCAAGCGGATGGGGTTGAGTCAGGTCAAATCCGCTCATCTAGAAATTCGGGAGTACACATATGACGGTCTGGATAGTGGTGTCAATCCTTCTCGTGGTCTTGAGCCCCCTGGCCTGGCTGCGCCCCTCGCGCCACCAGAGCGGGCGCATGGCCCTGCGCATGGAAGCGCGACGCATCGGCCTGGCCATGCAGCTGTCGCCCCAGGAATGGCCGCACTGGCTCAAGCAGGAGCCGCCCAGCCCTTGTGCGCAGTACTGTCGGCCACGGCGCGGCAGCAAACCCGCGCTGTGGGTTTACTGGCAGTTGGAGCTGGGTGTGTGGGTCAATCAATGGCAGGAAATCTGCGTTGACGAGAAGTTGTTGCCGCATTTTGCAACGCTGCCCGATAACGTCTACAAAATCGAAGCCGACGGGCAAATGATTGCCTTGTATTGGGGCGAGAAGGGCGAATTCAGTGACTTACAGGCCATCAACACCTTGCTCAAGGCCCTGGCCTGATACCTCGCCGCAATAAAAAGCCCGACATCATCATCGGGCTGGAGTTGGCCAGGCAGGCCGGTAAATTGTGCAATCCATCGCGCCGTGCATTCGCCCAGGCGTTCAAACGTGCCGCTAGCCTAGCCGGATATCTGTCGCTGTACAGGCACTTTCCAGGCTTTTTCGATTATTGATTCTGTGAATACCTGCGCATTGATTCGTCTTGGCGGTTCTGAAATGACTGAAAAGTCGCGTTTTGGTGGCCCTTTCGGGCGATTGACAATTGCCAGGAATTGACTGAAGGTGGCGTACCCAAATCAAACGGGCGTATGAATTGAGTGTTTGTCTGTAAGGCATCTCATACATAATCCCGACTATCGCATTGGCGGGTGTGCCTGGCGCGTTGGCGTGAGCATTGACGACATGATCAATGCCCGACCAGGGGCCAGCGTCCGATGTGTACTGTTCAGCTTCCATATCGTGGAGATCAGTTGATGATTTACGAAGGTAAAGCCATCACGGTTAAGGCTCTTGAAAGTGGCATCGTCGAATTGAAATTCGACCTCAAGGGTGAGTCCGTCAACAAGTTCAACCGTCTAACCCTGAACGAACTGCGTCAGGCCGTAGACACCATCAAGGCTGATGCATCGATCAAGGGTGTGATCGTCTCCAGTGGCAAGGACGTGTTTATCGTCGGCGCCGACATCACCGAATTCGTCGACAACTTCAAGCTGCCCGATGCCGAGCTTGTGGCTGGCAACCTCGAAGCCAACAAGATTTTCAGCGATTTCGAAGACCTCAACGTACCGACCGTTGCCGCGATCAATGGCATCGCGCTGGGCGGCGGTCTGGAAATGTGCCTGGCCGCGGACTTCCGCGTCATGGCCTCCAGCGCGAAAATCGGCCTGCCGGAAGTCAAGCTGGGCATCTACCCGGGCTTCGGCGGTACTGTGCGCCTGCCGCGCATCATCGGTGCCGATAACGCCATCGAGTGGATTGCCGCTGGCAAGGAAAACCGTGCTGAAGACGCGCTGAAAGTGGGCGCCGTGGATGCTGTGGTTGCCCCGGAAAAACTCGCAGAAGCGGCACTGAACCTGATCAAGGGCGCCATCAGCGGCGAATTTGACTACAAGGCCAAGCGTCAGCCGAAGCTGGAAAAACTCAAGCTCAACGCCATCGAACAAATGATGTCGTTTGAAACCGCCAAGGGTTTTGTCGCCGGTCAAGCGGGTCCTAACTACCCGGCCCCGGTCGAAGCGATCAAGACCATCCAGAAAGCCGCGAACTTCGGTCGCGACAAGGCCCTGGAGATCGAAGCCGCCGGCTTCGTCAAACTGGCCAAGACCTCGGCTGCACAGAGCCTGATCGGCCTGTTCCTGAACGATCAGGAACTGAAGAAAAAGGCCAAGGCCTACGACGCCATTGCTAAAGACGTGAAACAGGCTGCCGTCCTCGGCGCCGGGATCATGGGCGGCGGTATTGCCTATCAGTCGGCGTCCAAAGGCACGCCGATCCTGATGAAAGACATCAATGAGCACGGGATCGAGCAAGGCCTGGCCGAAGCCGCCAAGCTGCTGGTAGGCCGCGTTGATAAAGGCCGCATGACCGCTGCGAAAATGGCTGAAGTGCTTAACGGCATTCGTCCTACGCTGTCCTACGGTGATTTCGGCCACGTCGACCTGGTGGTCGAAGCCGTTGTCGAGAACCCGAAGGTCAAGCAGGCGGTACTGGCTGAAGTTGAGGCCCAGGTCAAAGAAGACACGATCCTGGCGTCCAACACCTCGACCATTTCCATCACCTTGCTGGCCAAGGCCCTCAAGCGCCCGGAAAATTTCGTCGGCATGCACTTCTTCAATCCGGTGCACATGATGCCGCTGGTGGAAGTGATCCGTGGCGAGAAGTCCAGCGAGCTGGCCGTTGCCACCACCGTTGCCTACGCCAAGAAAATGGGCAAGAACCCGATCGTGGTCAACGACTGCCCGGGCTTTTTGGTCAACCGCGTGCTGTTCCCGTACTTCGGCGGTTTCGCCAAGCTGGTCAGCGCTGGCGTGGACTTTGTGCGGATCGACAAGGTCATGGAAAAATTCGGCTGGCCCATGGGCCCGGCGTACCTGATGGACGTGGTCGGTATCGACACCGGCCACCACGGTCGCGACGTTATGGCTGAAGGCTTCCCGGACCGCATGAAAGACGACCGTCGCTCGGCCATCGATGCACTCTACGAAGCCAAGCGCCTGGGCCAGAAGAATGGCAAGGGCTTCTACGCCTACGAGACCGACAAGAAGGGCAAGCAGAAGAAAGTTGCCGACCCATCGGTTCACGAAGTGCTGGCTCCCATCGTCTACGAGCAGCGTGAAGTGTCCGACGAGGACATCATCAACTGGATGATGATCGCCCTGTGCCTGGAAACCGTGCGCTGCCTGGAAGACGGCATCGTCGAAACCGCCGCCGAGGCCGATATGGGCCTGGTGTACGGCATTGGTTTCCCTCCATTCCGTGGCGGTGCGCTGCGTTACATCGACTCGATCGGTGTGGCCGAGTTCGTTGCCCTGGCTGATCAGTACGCTGATCTGGGCCCGCTGTACCACCCGACCGCGAAGCTGCGCGAGATGGCCAAGAACGGCCAGAGCTTCTTCGGTTAAGCGCCCAAACGACTAGAGCGAGAATATTTATGAGCTTGAATCCAAGAGACGTCGTGATTGTCGACTTCGGTCGTACTCCGATGGGCCGCTCCAAGGGCGGCATGCACCGCAACACCCGTGCCGAAGACATGTCGGCGCACCTGATCAGCAAACTGCTGGAACGCAACGTCAAGGTCGACCCGAACGAAGTCGAGGACGTGATCTGGGGCTGCGTCAACCAGACCCTGGAGCAGGGCTGGAACATCGCGCGCATGGCCTCCTTGATGACGCAGATCCCGCACACTGCTGCCGGCCAGACCGTCAGCCGCCTGTGTGGCTCGTCGATGAGCGCGCTGCACACAGCCGCCCAGGCGATCATGACCGGCAACGGTGATGTGTTTGTGGTCGGCGGCGTGGAGCACATGGGCCACGTCAGCATGATGCACGGCGTCGACCCCAACCCGCACATGTCGCTGTACGCGGCAAAAGCCTCGGGCATGATGGGCCTGACCGCGGAAATGCTCGGCAAGATGCACGGCATCACCCGTGAAGCCCAGGATGCATTCGGCGTGCGTTCCCACCAACTGGCCCACAAGGCCACCGTGGAAGGCAAGTTCAAGGATGAAATCATCCCGATGAACGGCTACGACGAGAACGGTTTCCTGAAACTGTTCGACTACGACGAAACCATTCGTCCAGACACCACCCTGGAAAGCCTGGCGGCCTTGAAGCCGGCGTTCAATCCAAAGGGCGGCACCGTGACAGCCGGTACGTCGTCGCAGATCACCGATGGTGCTTCGTGCATGATCGTGATGTCGGCCCAGCGTGCCCAGGACCTGGGGATCCAGCCTCTGGCAGTGATCCGTTCCATGGCCGTGGCGGGTGTGGACCCGGCGATCATGGGCTATGGTCCAGTACCGGCCACACAAAAAGCCTTGAAGCGCGCAGGTCTGAGCATCTCCGACATCGACTTCTTCGAGCTCAACGAAGCTTTCGCCGCACAGGCCCTGCCCGTGCTGAAAGATCTGAAAGTGCTCGACAAGATGAACGAGAAGGTTAACCTGCACGGCGGTGCGATCGCCCTGGGCCACCCATTCGGTTGCTCCGGTGCACGTATTTCCGGCACTTTGCTTAACGTGATGAAGCAAAATGGCGGCAACCTTGGGGTTGCAACCATGTGCATTGGTCTCGGCCAAGGCATTTCCACCGTCTTCGAACGCGTCTAAGCGTTGGGTTGACGGAAGCCGGGGCCCAGTGCCCCGGTTTTTGTTTTTTGGAATTTTTAATTTTTTTTTAACAAATTTTGTAAGAGGGCCAGAGCATGCAAGTCGAACCAGGGCTCTACCGGCATTATAAAGGTCCCGAGTACCGCGTTTTTAATGTGGCGCGGCACTCCGAGACCGAAGAAGAAGTGGTGTTCTACCAAGCGTTGTATGGCGATTACGGCTTTTGGGTACGCCCCTTGAGCATGTTCCTGGAGACCGTTGAAGTTGACGGCAAGCAGGTCCCGCGCTTTGCTTTGGTGCAGGTCGAACCCAGTCTTTTTTCAGGGCAATAACGGCAGGTTGCGCGCAATGCCGCGCTTGACCTCACTGTGTTGCCACTATATATAGCGTTGCCGCGTCAGGCGCCAACCGCCTTTCTCTTCTCGAATTCAGGAATTTTCCGATCCATGGGCAAATCGCTGGTCATTGTGGAATCCCCGGCTAAGGCCAAGACCATCAACAAGTACTTGGGCAACGAGTACGTGGTGAAGTCGAGTATCGGCCATATCCGAGACCTGCCCACCAGCGGTTCGGCTAGCGCCAGCAAGGAGCCTGCTGCCAAGCGCGGCAAGGCGGCTGCGGGCGAAGGTCCGGTGCTCTCGCCTAAAGAGAAGGCGCGCAAGCAGCTGGTCTCGCGCATGGGTGTGGACCCGGATCATGGCTGGAAGGCCAAGTACGAAATCCTTCCGGGCAAGGAAAAGGTGATCGAGGAGCTGCGCCGGCTCGCCAAGGATGCCGACACCATTTATCTGGCGACGGACTTGGACCGCGAAGGGGAAGCCATTGCCTGGCACCTGCGCGAAGCCATCGGTGGGGATGACAGCCGCTATAAACGCGTGGTGTTCAACGAGATCACCAAGAAGGCGATCCAGGAAGCCTTCTCCAAGCCGGGCGAACTGGACATTGACCGCGTCAATGCCCAGCAGGCGCGGCGCTTTCTCGACCGCGTCGTCGGCTACATGGTCTCGCCATTGCTGTGGGCCAAGATTGCCCGTGGCCTGTCCGCTGGCCGTGTGCAATCGGTAGCGGTCAAGCTGGTGGTGGAGCGTGAGCGCGAGATTCGTGCGTTCAACCCTGAAGAGTACTGGGAAGTCCACGCGGACCTCGGTACCGCCAAGGGCGCTACCGTGCGCTTTGACGTGGCCCGCGAGAAAGGCGAGGCCTTCAAGCCGCTCAACGAAGCCCAGGCCATGGCTGCGCTGGACAAGCTCAAGGCTTCCAGCTACAGCATCGTCAAGCGCGAAGACAAGCCCACCAGCAGCAAGCCGTCGGCGCCGTTCATCACGTCCACCCTGCAACAGGCCGCGAGCAACCGCCTGGGCTTTGGCGTGAAGAAGACGATGATGATGGCCCAGCGTCTGTACGAAGCGGGCTACATCACGTATATGCGTACCGACTCCACCAACCTGTCGGTGGACGCGGTGGCGATGGCGCGTACCTATATTGAAAGCGAGTTCGGCAAGAAGTACCTGCCGGAGAAGCCAAACGTCTACAGCAGCAAGGAAGGCGCACAAGAGGCTCACGAAGCGATCCGCCCCTCCGATGCCAATACCGAGCCAAGCAAGCTCACGGGCATGGAACGTGACGCTGAGCGCCTCTACGAGCTGATCTGGCGCCAGTTCCTGGCTTGCCAGATGCTGCCGGCGCAATACCTGTCCACCACCGTCACGGTGGGAGCTGGGGACTTCGAGCTGCGTGCCAAGGGCCGTATCCTCAAGTTCGACGGCTACACCCGCGTAATGCCGCAAATCGCCAAGCCGGGCGATGACGACGTGCTGCCGGATATGGCCCAGGGCGATGTGATGAAGCTGATCAAGCTTGATCCGAGCCAGCACTTCACCAAACCGCCGGCCCGTTATTCGGAAGCCAGCCTGGTCAAGGAGATGGAAAAGCGCGGGATCGGTCGTCCTTCGACCTACGCGGCGATCATCTCTACCATTCAGGACCGTGGCTACGTGGCCCTGCATAACCGTCGTTTCTATTCGGAAAAGATGGGCGATATCGTTACCGAACGTTTGTCCGAGAGCTTCTCCAACCTGATGGACTACGGCTTTACCGCCGGCATGGAAGAGAACCTCGATGACGTGGCCCAGGGCGAGCGCGACTGGAAAAACGTACTCGACGAATTCTATGGTGACTTCAAGAAAAAACTCGAAGTCGCCGAGAGCCCGGAAAACGGCATGCGCGCCAACCAGCCGGTGATGACGGATATTCCGTGCACCACCTGCGGGCGGCCGATGCAGATCCGCACCGCGTCTACCGGGGTGTTCCTGGGTTGCTCGGGCTACAGCCTGCCGCCCAAAGAGCGCTGCAAGGCCACGGTCAACCTGGTACCGGGTGATGAAATTGCTGCCGACGACGAGGGTGAATCCGAGTCGTTGGTGCTGCGTGGCAAGCACCGTTGCCCGATCTGCAGCACGGCGATGGATGCCTACCTGCTGGACGAGAAGCACAAGCTGCACATCTGCGGTAACAACCCGGATTGCAACGGCTACGAGATCGAAGAGGGCACCTACCGCATCAAGGGCTACGAAGGTCCAAGCCTGGAGTGCGACAAGTGTGGCAGCGAGATGCAACTCAAGACCGGCCGTTTCGGCAAGTTCTTCGGTTGCACCAACCCAACCTGCAAGAACACCCGCAAACTGCTGAAAAGTGGTGACGCGGCGCCGCCGAAGATGGACCCGGTGAAGATGCCCGAGCTCAAGTGCGAGAAGGTCAACGACACCTACATCCTGCGTGACGGCGCTTCGGGCCTGTTCCTGGCCGCCAGCCAGTTCCCGAAAAACCGCGAGACCCGTGCGCCCCTGGTGCTGGAAATCGTGCCGCACAAGGATGAGATCGATCCCAAGTACCACTTCCTGTGCGAAGCGCCGAAGAAGGATCCCGACGGTCGTCCGGCGGTGATCCGCTACAGCCGCAAGACCAAGGAGCAATACGTGCAGACCGAGGTGGACGGCAAGCCTACGGGCTGGAAGGCGTTCTACGACGGTGGCAAGTGGAAGGTGGAGGACAAGCGCCAGGGCGCTTGATCCCGCTCCTGCATTGAAATAAAGGCCGCCTTCACAGGCGGCCTTTTGTTTTGCGCTTGCAGTGGGCTTGTCTCATCCGTGACACTGTTCAGCCAGCATCACGTTTATGTCGTTGTGGAGACTGCCGTCATGGCCAACGAACTCTATACCCGTACCAATCAGAAAATTTACTTCGCGGGTTTGTCCCTGGAAGCCCTTGGTCGTGCCGAGGAAGGGAAGGAGATGAATGCTATTGCGCTGGTCCAGGCGGGGCGAGAGTCGGCCTTGTTCCATCTATATGGGGCTTTGCTGGGGTTGTGCCATGAAATTGCCGGATTTTATCGCCTACCCCAGGCGAATGCGCCTCGGGCCGAGGATATCCTGACCCGTGAGGTGCTCGAGTCTATGGCCATCCCCGAGTTGGCCGAACTGGTGGAAATGGCCCGCAGCCCTGACAGTTGGCTGGCCCGCTTGTTGGCTGCCCATTCGGCGCTGTTCCAGCCGCCGCGTGTGCCGCACAAGCCCAAGGGCGATGTGACCCAGCCGTTGATCGTTGCGGTTAGCCTGGAAGAAGAAGGGCCGGAGCCGCTGAGCCGGGCTGAGTTGGAGAGCTGGCGCCAGGAGCTGAAGAAGCTGGCGATCCGCTTTCGGGATGGCTTGAACGAGTGCTGATCGGCAGGACAATGTAGGTGCCGGCTTGCCGATGATAACAATTGATCAAGCAATGCCAAGTTGACTGCCAGAGCGCTATCGCTGGCAAGCCAACGCCTACAGACCATTCATCAAGCCGTAAAGAAAGCTGTTCAGATCCTGAGCGAGGCCGCGTTGATGACTGATATAATGCCGGCCTTTCGTGGAGAACAGATTTTTATGCCAACGTCCTTTCTGGAAATTGTTGAATTGCCCGACGGCCGAATCGAGCTGCGCAGGGCTGAGGACGAGGGTTCTCTGGTGACTTTGGACTTTTCCGAAGACGCCAAGGCGTTCCTGCAAGGCCAGCACGTGGAAGTGGCAAAAGCCATGTTGAGCGTAGGTGTGCAGATGGCGGGGCGTCTGGCTGAAGGCGAACCAGAGAAAGACGACGGTCCACGGGTTCTTCACTGAGCCCGTTTGTCGTTTTAAGATTCAAATACTCAATCGGCTTCTTGGTTCTGTAGAAGCCTTGTGTCCATCGCAGGCACTGACCTGACGTCAGGCTGCAATCGGACGACCTGCAGTGCTCCCGATAACGCGTTGCGCGTCAGTCTCGGGCTTATCCCAATCGAATATTCAAGCTTTGTGCATCGCCCGTGCGCGCTGCGCTGATCAACTGCTGCTTGGCCGAAGCACCCAGCGGGTTCAGCCAACTGACGACGGTGTGGCTACGCCCCAGGCGCAATGCCTCGCAGGTCAGTTGCTGAGCGCTCTGGGTGCCGCGTGGTTGCAACAGCAGGATACGCTCGCGGTTCAGGCCCGCATCGCGTAACCAGGCCTGGGTCAGGCTGGCGGGTGGGGCGATCAGGGTCAGCCAGCGGGCGTCCTGCTCCTCGCTCAATTCGCGCAGGATCGGCGCCAGCAGGCTCAGGCAGTTCCCGGCAGCGCCGCGCAACGACAATTCACTGAATACCTCAGGTTCAGCGGGGGCGGTCCATGGGGACTCCACCGCCTCGCTGAGGAGGGGGGCAAGTGGCTGGGCCAAAAAGGCCTCAAACAGCGGCAGTTGTGTGTGTTGTTGCGCGTGTGGGAACTGCATGATGCCTCCGTTAGCGGCGAATAACGCCGACACTCAAGCCTTCGATCACCAGGTCCTGATCCTTCAGGTTGACTTCAATCGGCGAAAACTCGGGGTTTTCTGCCAGCAGCCAGACTTTGCTGCCTTCGCGCTTGAAGCGCTTGACCGTCACTTCGTCGCCAATGCGGGCCACGACGATCTGGCCGTTGCGCGCTTCGCGGGTGGTGTGCACGGCCAGCAGGTCACCGTCGAAGATGCCCACGTCCTTCATGCTCATGCCATGGACCCGCAACAGGTAGTCGGCGCGAGGGTGGAAGAAGGTCGGGTTGATATTGCAGGATTCCTCGACGTGCTGTTGTGCCAGAATCGGCGCACCGGCAGCGACCCGGCCAATGATCGGCAGCGTCGATTCGTCGGCCTTGGCTTCAAAGCCGGGAATACGAATGCCACGGGATGCACCCGGGGTCATTTCGATCGCGCCCTTGCGAGCAAGGGCCTTCAGGTGTTCTTCGGCAGCATTGGGGGATTTGAACCCCAGCTCCAGGGCGATTTCTGCCCGGGTCGGCGGATAGCCGTTGTCGTCGAGGCAGCGCTTGATAAAAGCGAGAATCTCAGCTTGGCGTGGCGTCAGTTTTAGCATGTTGATCGCTCTGTCTTTTTATACAGTGACTGGGATTATATACAGTGAACTGCGCTTGGCAATCATCGTTTTTGCCGACTCCGCCGGACGGTCATCTGTCGGCCCTTGCAAAGCCTGGAGACAGCGCTGCCTACAGGTTGTTGAAGATGTGATTAAATAGGTGCGAATCGGGTGACTGCCCGGCCGGAAAACGGACCTGCAGGCTTGACATTGCACAAGGTGAAACGTATGTTTCAAACAAGTGTTTGTCAGGCGGAGTAGCCATGGCCCAGTCGGAAACCGTTGAACGCATTCTCGATGCTGCCGAGCAGTTGTTCGCGGAAAAAGGATTTGCTGAAACTTCATTGCGGCTGATCACCAGCAAGGCCGGGGTCAACCTGGCGGCAGTGAACTATCATTTCGGCTCGAAAAAAGCCCTGATCCAGGCGGTGTTCTCACGCTTTCTGGGGCCGTTCTGCGTTAGCCTCGACCGTGAGCTGGAGCGACGCCAGGCCAAGCCCGACAACAAGCCGAGCCTGGAAGACCTGCTGGAAATCCTCGTCGAGCAAGCCCTGGTGGTACAGCCGCGCAGCGGCAACGACCTGTCGATTTTCATGCGCCTCTTGGGCCTGGCCTTCAGTCAGAGCCAGGGCCACTTGCGCCGTTACCTCGAAGACATGTACGGCAAGGTATTCCGTCGCTACATGTTGCTGGTCAACGAAGCCGCCCCGCGTATTCCCCCCATCGAATTGTTCTGGCGCGTGCACTTCATGCTCGGTGCCGCGGCGTTCAGCATGTCCGGGATCAAGGCCTTGCGCGCCATTGCCGAAACCGATTTCGGCGTCAACACCTCCATTGAGCAGGTGATGCGCCTGATGGTGCCGTTCCTGGCGGCCGGCATGCGCGCGGAAAGCGGGGTTACCGACGCGGCCATGGCGGCCGCCCAACTGCGCCCGCGCAGCAAGTCCGTCCCCGTGGCCGCCAAGGTTTAACCGCTGGCGTCTGGGCGCAACTGCTTGCATCCGCTAAGCTAGCCGCCCATGCCGATTTCAACTCGTTACCCGCACCCCACCGCCTTGCCCGGCTCGACCAGGCGAGGTGGTGGCGCGCGCGCGTCATTCAAGGAAAATTTATGACTGCTGCCCTGCAAGGCTCTTTGATGGTGGACGTCGCCGGCACCTGGCTGACGGCTGAAGATCGCCACTTGTTGCGCCAGCCTGAAGTGGGTGGCCTGATCATTTTTGCGCGCAATATCGAGCATCCGCGCCAGGTGCGGGAATTGAGCGCCGCCATTCGTGCGGTGCGCCCGGACCTGTTGCTGGCCGTTGACCAGGAAGGCGGTCGGGTCCAGCGCCTGCGCCAGGGGTTTGTCCGCCTGCCGGCCATGCGGGCGCTGGCGGACAATGCCAATGCCGAATACCTGGCCGAGCAGTGCGGCTGGGTCATGGCCACGGAAGTGCTGGCGGTTGGCCTGGACCTGAGCTTCGCCCCGGTGCTGGACCTCGACTACCAGCGCAGCGCAGTGGTGGGCACACGCTCGTTCGAGGGCGATCCCGAGCGCGCCGCGCTGTTGGCCGGCGCCTTTATCCGGGGCATGAACAGCGCCGGCATGGCCGCCACCGGCAAACACTTCCCGGGTCACGGTTGGGCCGAGGCAGATTCCCACGTCGCCATTCCCAATGATGAGCGCAGCCTGGAACAGATTCGTGCTCATGACCTGGTGCCGTTCGCGCGCCTGAGCAAGCACTTGGCCGCCGTCATGCCGGCCCATGTCATTTACCCGCAGGTGGATAACCAGCCGGCCGGCTTCTCGCGCCGTTGGCTGCAGGACATCCTGCGCGGCGAACTGCAGTTCGACGGGGTGATTTTCAGTGATGACCTGTCCATGGCCGGTGCCCATGTGGTGGGGGACGCGGCGAGCCGGATCGAGGCTGCTTTAAGTGCTGGCTGCGACATGGGCCTGGTGTGCAATGACCGCGCGGCCGCCGAGCTGGCCCTGAGTGCCGCCCAGCGCATGAAGGTCACGCCGTCGGCCCGCATTGCCCGGATGCGTGGGCCGGCGATGGCGTCGACTGACTATAAGCAGGACCCGCGTTGGCTGGCGGCGCTCGGTGCGCTTCGCGATGCTCAGTTGATCGAATAAGGCTGAGGCGCGTCTATCGCAGGCAAGCCAGCTCCCACATTTTGAATGTATTCACAGCGCAAAATGTGGGCGCTTGCCTGCGATAGCGACCTAACGGTCAACGCTTCTCTTGCTTATTGGGCAGTGGCGCAAACAGCGCCTCGATCTCCTCGTTGCCCAGCTTCCAGTCGCCCGTGGTACGACCCTCCAGTACGCCCGCCGCCAGGTCTGATTTTTCCTGCTGCAAGGCCTGGATTTTCTCTTCTACGGTGCCGCGGGCAATCATCTTGTACACAAACACCGGCTTCTCCTGGCCAATGCGGTACGCACGGTCGGTGGCCTGGTTTTCCGTGGCCGGGTTCCACCAGGGGTCGTAGTGGATCACGGTGTCGGCTTCGGTCAGGTTAAGCCCCACGCCACCGGCCTTGAGGCTGATCAGGAAGATTTGCAGCTTGCCGCTCTGGAAGTCCCTGACCGGCGCGCGCCGATCGCGGGTCTGGCCGGTCAGCAAGGCATAGGCGACCCCGCGTTTTTTCAGCTCGATTTCAATCAGGCTGAGCATCGAAGTGAACTGCGAGAACAGCAAAATCCTGCGTCCTTCGGCAAACAGTTCGTCGAGCATCTCCATCAGGCTGTCGAGCTTGCCGGAGCTGCTGCCGCGCGTGGGCAGGGTGGCATCGTTGACCAGGCGCAGGTCGCAGCAGACCTGGCGCAGCTTGAGCAGCGCTTCCAGAATGATGATCTGGCTACGAGCCACGCCCTTGCGGGTGATCTCGTCGCGCACCTTTTTGTCCATGGCCAGGCGCATGGTTTCGTACACATCGCGCTGGGCTTCGTTGAGATCGACCCAGTGGATGATCTCAGTCTTGGGCGGCAATTCAGTCGCCACCTGCTCCTTGGTGCGGCGCAGCAGGAACGGCTTGATCCGACCGTTGAGGTGTTGCAATCGCACGTCGCTGCCGCGTTTTTCGATGGGCACGCGGTAATCACGGTTGAAGCTTTTTACATCGCCCAGCCAGCCCGGCAGCAGGAAGTGGAACAACGACCACAGCTCGCCCAGGTGGTTTTCCAGGGGCGTGCCGCTCAGGCACAGGCGCTGGCGTGCATTCAGCTCGCGGGCGGCCTGGGCGGCCTTGCTGGTGGGGTTCTTGATGTATTGGGCTTCGTCGAGAATCAAAACATGCAGCGGCTGCGCGGCCAGTTGCTCGATGTCTTTGGGCAGCAGGGCGTAGGTGGTCAGCAGCAGGTCGTAATCGTGCAACTGGGCGAAGTGCTTCTTGCGCCCGGCACCGTACAGCGCCAGCACCTTGAGCTGCGGGGTGAAGTGCGCGGCTTCGTCGAGCCAGTTGGGGATCAGGCTGGTGGGCATCACCACCATGCATGGCCGGTCCAGGCGCCCGGCGATTTTTTCGCTGAGAATATGCGCCAGGGTCTGCAGGGTTTTGCCCAGGCCCATGTCGTCCGCGAGAATCCCGCCCACTTCCAGTTGGCGCAGGGACTGCATCCAGCTCAGGCCTTCGAGCTGGTAGGGGCGCAACGTGGCGTTCAGGCCTTCGGGGGCGGTGCAGGTGAAGTCCTTGATGTCGCGCAGGCGCTGGGCAAAGCTGCGGATCTGCTCGCCACCTTCCCATTGCAGGGGCAGGTCTTCCAGCGGGTTGAGGCGAATGGCGTCGGCCTTGGCCAGGCGCAAGACGGTGGTGCCGGGCTCTTGCAGGTAGAACTCGCCGAGGGTCGCCAGCACCGGTTTGAGCCGGCCATAGGGCAGGGCGACTTGCAGCGGGCCGTGGCCGCCATTGGGCAGGCCGGGGATGTTCACCAGGATCAGTTCGTCGTCGCGGCGGCGCGCGAGCTTTTCCGGGTTGAGGATTTCGGTGTGGGAGCGCATCAGGTTCAACAGGATCGGCAGCAGGCTCAGGCGTTCGCCATTGACGATAATCCCCAGCTCCAGGTCGAACCAATCGCGCTCCGGCACTTCATCGACGCTGGCGTACCAGTCATCGACCGGGCTCAGGTCGAAGCCGAAATCCTCATCGATCTGCAACTCCCAGCCCTCGGCACGCAAGGTCGGTGAGGCATTGAGGGTGAAGTTCAGCCAGGCGCTGTCATTGACCATCTCAAATAGCTCGCCGGCGCTTTCCGGCAAGGCCTTGCTCTGGCGGGTGGCGATCTTGAAGCCCATCAGGCGCAGTTGCTCGCGAAACCCTTGCTCGACCTCGGGGTGACGCTTGATCCGCAGGCTCTGGGTCTCCTGGCGCACCATGATATCGGCGTTTTTCTGGCCGCTGACGTAGTTGCCCAGGTAGTTGAACGACAGCGCCGCCCGGTGCTGGATATAGCGCTGCATCTTGCCGTTGCGCGGCTCAAAGGCGCTGAACTCGATACTGGCCAGCCACAGCCGGGGAATCGGCTGCACATCCTCAAGCATCACTTGCGGCAGGACCACGCGGTTATCCAGCACGGCCTGCAGCTTTTCCAGCAGCTCGGCATCCTTGGCCGCCGCCGGGTAGGCCAGGGTTTCCTGGACTTGCAGCAGCACCGCCGCGATATGTTTGCAATTGGTGTGCACCGGGCAGGTGCAACGGCTGTCCACCAGGATCAGGGCGCCCTTGGCTGATTCGCGCAGGGAGATGGTCTGGCGATACACATTGCCGCCCGAGCCTTCGCAGCTTGCGATAATGGTGCTGTCGCCGGACTCGACAATCCGCACGCGGTTTTCCAGGGCGTAGCGCCGGCCGCGCTCCAGGCTTTGTTCCTTGAAACGGTTGGCCCAGGAAGGGGCCAGGGGCTTGGTCAGCGGCGACGGCAGGGACATGGCGCTGGATCAGTCTGCCAGGCCGGGCGGCGGTGCGCTCGGTGGCTTGGCGGTGAGGGAGGTGATCTTGATCAGCAAGGCCAGGTGGCCGCCATCGAGGTAGTTGAGCTGGTTGTTCTTGGTGCGCACGTCCGGCTGGCTCAGGTGTTCGCTGGCAATCACGCTACCGTTGTTGTCGAACTGGTTGAGCCAGAAGCTCGCATCAATGCTGGTGAAGCGCCCCAGTTTCAGCTCCAGGGTGCCCTGGATCGGGTACTGGCCGAACTGTTCCTGGCCGTCGGTGATTTTCACCTTCACCGGCTGTTCGCCCAGGGTCTGTTCCCAGGCCTTGTGCAGCAGCACAGTGTAGTCGCCGCTGGCCTGGAGTTTGTCGACGATGTTGTTCAGGCGCGGCGGGCTGATTTTTTCGCCCCCCTGGCGGGGTAGGCCGGCATCCCAGTTTTCCGGGGCCGGCCGGCTGTTGACCGGCGGCTCCGCATTCTGGCGGATCAGGATCATTTCCACCTGGTAGAGGCTGTCGGCAAACGCCGAAGGTGCGACTACTACCCACAACAGGCTCAGGATACGAAGCAGGCGCATGGGATGTCCTTCAAGCAGATTTCGGGATAAGGCGCTCAAACAACGCCTCCAATGTATTAAAGCGTTCTTCGGCACGTTCCATCGGCACCATGAACTTGAACAGCGTGGCACCTTCGAATTTGTAACGGTTGGGCTGGCCCTGGATCAACTTGATCAGTACCAACGGGTCCACCGGCGTCTGCGCTTCAAACTCGATACGCCCGCCCTGGGGGCCGGCATCGACCTTCTTGATGCCCAATTGCTCGGCCTGCAACTTGAGCAGGGTCAGGCGCACCAGGTTCTTGGTCGGTTCCGGCAGCAGGCCGAAGCGGTCGATCATCTCCACTTGCAGGTCCTTGAGGCCTTCTTCGTCGGTGGCCGAGGCGATGCGCTTGTACAGGATCAGCCGGGCATGCACATCCGGCAGATAGTCCTCGGGAATCAATGCCGGCAGGCGCAGGTTGATTTCCGGGCCGCCGCCCAGGGGTTGGTCGAGGTTCGGTTGCTCGCCTTTGCGGATGGCCTTCACCGCCCGCTCCAGCATCTCCATATACAGGGTAAAGCCCACGGCCTGGATCTGCCCGCTCTGGCCGTCGCCCAGCAGTTCGCCGGCGCCACGGATTTCCAGGTCGTTGGTGGCCAGCACAAAGCCCGCGCCCAGGTCCTGGGTGTTGGCGATGGCTTCCAGGCGCTTTTCGGCATCGCCGGTAATTTGCTGGCGCGGTGGCGTTAGCAGGTAGGCATAGGCCTGGTGGTGACTGCGGCCGACCCGGCCACGCAACTGGTGCAGTTGCGCCAGGCCGAACTTGTCGGCGCGCTCGATGATAATGGTGTTGGCGCTCGGCACGTCGATGCCGGTCTCGATGATGGTCGAGGCGATCAGCACGTTGAAGCGCTTGTGGTAGAAGTCGCTCATCACCTGTTCGAGTTCGCGCTCGCGCATCTGCCCGTGGCCGATGCCGATCCGCGCTTCCGGCACCAGTTCGGCGAGGTCGGCGGCGCATTTCTCGATGGTTTTCACATCGTTGTGCAGGTAGTAGACCTGGCCGCCGCGCAGTAATTCGCGCAACAGGGCTTCCTTGATCGTGCTTTTGTTCTGCTCCATGACGAAGGTGCGCACCGACAAGCGTCGCGCCGGCGGCGTGGCGATGATCGACAGGTCGCGCATGCCCGACACCGCCATGTTCAGCGTGCGCGGGATCGGCGTGGCGGTCAGGGTCAGGATATCGACCTCGCTACGCAGGGCCTTGAGTTGCTCCTTCTGGCGCACGCCAAAGCGGTGCTCTTCGTCGATGATCACCAGGCCCAGGTTCTTGATCTTCACATCGTCCGACAGCAGCTTGTGCGTACCGATCACGATATCGATCTTGCCTTCGGCCAAGTCGGCGACGGCTGCGTTGACTTCCTTGGCCGACTTGAAGCGGCTCATTACCTCCACGGTCACCGGCCAATCGGCGAAGCGATCGCGAAAGCTGTTGTAGTGCTGCTGGGCGAGCAGGGTGGTCGGCACCAGGATTGCCACCTGGCGGCCGCCATGCACCGCGATAAACGCGGCGCGCATCGCCACTTCTGTCTTGCCGAAGCCCACATCGCCACACACCAGGCGGTCCATGGGCTTGGGCGCGAGCATATCGGCGCGCACGGCGTCGATGGTGGTTTGCTGGTCCGGGGTTTCTTCAAAGGCGAAGCCGGCGCTGAAGGTGGCGTAGTCGGCCTTCGGGTCGGCGAACGCATACCCTTCGCGGGCTGCGCGGCGGGCATAGATGTCCAGCAGTTCGGCGGCCACGTCGCGCACCTGTTCGGCGGCCTTGCGCTTGGCTTTCTGCCAGGTCTCGGAGCCCAGGCGGTGCAACGGCGCCAGGGCGTCGTCGCTGCCGGTGTAGCGGGCGATCAGGTGCAGGCTGGCCACCGGCACGTAGAGCTTGGCGCCCTCGGCGTATTCCATGGTGAGGAATTCGGCGGCCTGGTTGTCGATCTCCAGGGTCTGCAGGCCCAGGTAGCGCCCCACACCGTGGTCGATATGCACCACCGGCGCGCCTTCGCGCAGTTCGGTGAGGTTCTTGATCACCGCGTCGTTGTTGGCATCGGCGCGTTTTTCCCGGCGCCTGCGTTGCATCACGCGTTGGCCGAACAGCGGGCTCTCGGCAATCAGCGCCAGGGCTGGATCATCCAGTTGCAGGCCTTCGTTGAGCGGGGCAATGGTGATCGCCAGGCGATCCTTGCCAGCCACGAAGTCTGGCCAGCTGTCGACGGTTTTTGGCCGCAGCTTCAGGCGTTCCAGCAACTCCAGCAGCACTTCGCGGCGCCCGGCGGATTCGGCGGTAAACAGCACGCGACCGGGGAAGTCGCCGAGGAAGTCGGACAACGCTTGCAGCGGCTGGCTGGCCTTGGCCTCGATGGCCAGGTTCGGCAGGGTCTGGGCCGGGAAGCGTTCGCGACCGACGCCGGCTTCCACATCTTGCTGGCTGGCAACCACGCGCGGCCAGTTCTTGAGGCGGGCGAAGCAGTCTTCTACCGGCAGGAACAGCTCGGCAGGCGGCAATAACGGCCGGGATGGATCGACGCGGCGCTCTTCATAGCGGTTGCGTACGTCGTTCCAGAAGTTTTCCGCTGCCTGCTCGATGCCCGGCAACGAGAACACCTGGGTGTCCTGGGGCAGGTAGTCGAACAGGGTCGAGGTTTCGTCGAAGAACAGTGGCAGGTAGTACTCGATACCGGCGGGGGTGATCCCGCTGCTCAAGTCCTGGAAGATCGGGCAGCGGCGGAAGTCCACGTCAAAACGTTCGCGAAAGCGCGCCTTGAAGCGCGTGACCGCGTCTTTTTGCAGGGGGAACTCCCGGGCCGGCAGCAGTTTGATCGACTGCACCTTGTCGATGGAGCGCTGGTTTTCCGGGTCGAAGGTGCGCAGGGTCTCGATTTCGTCATCGAACAGGTCGATGCGGTAGGGTAGTTTGCTGCCCATCGGGAACAGGTCGATCAGCGCGCCGCGCACGGCGAACTCACCATGCTCGTACACCGTATCAACGCAGCGGTAGCCGCTGGCTTCCAGGCGCGTGCGCATTTGCTCCACGTCGAGCTTCTGGCCGATATCCAGCACCAGGCTGCTGCCCAGCAGGAACTTGGTCGGCGCCAGGCGGTGCAGGGCCGTGGTGATCGGCACCACCAGCACGCCGTGGGCCAGTTCCGGCAAGCGGTACAGGCTGGCGATGCGCTGGGAGATGATGTCCTGGTGCGGCGAGAACAAGTCGTAGGGCAGGGTTTCCCAGTCCGGGAAATGCAGCACCGGCAAATCGGGGGCGAAGAAGCTCAGCTCCTGCTCCAGCCGCTCGGCGCTTTGGCTGTCGGCGGTCAATAGCAGGGTAAAGCGCTTGGCTGCACTGGCAGCCTCGGCAATGGCCAGGCTCAGGGCGGCACCGGGCAGGTTGCCCCAATGCTGTTTACCTGCCTCGGCAGGGAGTAGCGGTAGACGCAGGACGGGCACGGAAGGTTGAGCTCCAGCGTTGCGACAAAGTCGGTAATTGTAACGGCCTGGAGTGCCGCCTGTCAGTTGCTGACTGTGCCTAATACGGTTTGTAGGAAATGTAGTGGCTAAGACAAACAATGCGCGGTTTTGACTCGGTATGTAGTGCAAAAATGTACATATGTTTCGGAGGGTTACGGATAAGTCGCCAGGGCCTTTCCCCAAGGGGTGCGCTGGAAGCCGCGTATTTACTGGGCTGCGCCGCGGCAAAAATTATGTGCAAGGGCTTTTGTTGCGTGACGCGCATTGCTCAGGGGGCGGCCGGGCGGCATAATGTAGCCCCTTTTTTCAGCCCCTACATGTGGAAGGTTCCCGTGACTCAGAAGCCCGACCAGTGTCTTGGTGAATGGATCGACCGTGAAGCACTCGCAGAAGCGATGATCCCGCTTATCGGTCAGCTGTACCGCAATAACAATGTGGTGAGCTCGATCTATGGCCGCAGCCTGATCAACCAATCAGTCATCGCGATTCTCAAGGCTCATCGCTTTGCTCGCCATCGTTCTGCCGACGATAGCGAACTCTCCGTCCACGAAACATTCCCTCTGCTTAAAGCCATGAGCGAGCTCAAGCTCGGCGCGGCCTCGGTAGACCTGGGCAAGTTGGCGTTCAAGTTCCGCGCCCAAGGCAATGGCCGCAGCGCCGAGCAGTTCGTGCGTGAAGAACTGGCCGACGTGGTTGGCCAGCAAAACGCCGCATCCCGCAAAGGCACCGACGTGGTGCTGTACGGCTTCGGTCGTATCGGCCGCCTGCTGGCACGCATCCTGATCGAAAAGACCGGCGGTGGCGACGGCCTGCGCCTGCGGGCTATTGTCGTGCGCAAAGGCGCCGAGAATGACCTGACCAAGCGCGCCAGCCTCTTGCGCCGCGACTCGGTACACGGTTCGTTCAATGGCACCATCACCATCGACGAAGAAAACAACACCATCACCGCCAACGGTAACCTGATCCAGGTGATCTACGCGAAGAACCCGACCGAGGTGGATTACACCCAGTACGGCATCCAGAACGCCTTGCTGGTGGACAACACCGGCGTCTGGCGCGATGCCGACGGTCTGGGCCAGCACCTGGCCTGCCCGGGGATCGACCGCGTGGTGTTGACTGCGCCTGGTAAAGGCAAGCTGAAGAACATCGTTCACGGCATCAACCACAACGAAATCACCGCTGACGACAAGATCGTGTCTGCCGCTTCCTGCACCACCAACGCTATCGTGCCGGTGCTCAAGGCGGTGAATGACAAGTTCGGCATCATCAACGGCCACGTCGAAACCGTTCACTCGTACACCAACGACCAGAACCTGATCGACAACTTCCACAAGGGCGATCGCCGTGGCCGTAGCGCCGCGCTGAACATGGTGATCACCGAGACCGGTGCGGCCACCGCTGCTGCCAAGGCCCTGCCTGAGCTGGCCGGCAAGCTGACCGGTAACGCGATCCGTGTACCCACGCCGAACGTGTCGATGGCCATTCTCAACCTCAACCTTGAGAAAGCCGCTACCCGTGAAGAGATGAACGAGTACCTGCGCTACATGGCGCTGCACTCCGATCTGCATAAGCAAATCGACTTCGTCAACTCCCAGGAAGTGGTGTCCACCGACTTCGTTGGCTCGCGCCACGCCGGTGTGGTCGATGCTGAAGCGACCATCACCCAGGATAACCGCGTTGTACTGTACGTCTGGTACGACAACGAGTTCGGTTACAGCTGCCAGGTAGTGCGCGTGATGGAAGACATGGCTGGGGTCAACCCGCCTGCGTTTCCGCGCTAAGCATTAGCGGTAGATGAAAAAGCCCCGACTGGTTCGGGGCTTTTTTGTGTCTGGGGATTTTGTGTTGGGTTTGAAGGCCTCATCGCGGGCAAGCCCGCTCCCACAGTTTGATTTGCGAATACATTCAAATGTGGGAGTGGGCTTGTCGGGCTGCCGCATCGCCGCGATAGCGATCTATCAGGCTCCACCGACTACCGAAGCCTGTGCAGTGCGCAGTTCATGCCGATTACCCTTGAACAGCACCAAGGTCGCAATCAACCCCAGCACCGCCGCCCCACTGAGCCAGATCCCCGGCGCGGCCTTGTTATCCAGCACATGGATCAGGTAGGTGCAGGCCGCCGGGGTAAAGCCGCCAAAGGTTGCGGTCGCCAGGCTGTAGGCCAGGGAGAAACCGGTGGTGCGGACTTCCACCGGCATGATTTCGGTCAGGGCTACCACCATGGCGCCGTTATACGAGCCATACAGGAAGGACAGCCACAACAGCACGATCAGCAGGTGGCTGAAACTCGGATTGACCACCAGCCACGACAACGCCGGGTATGCCGTGAGAATCGCCAGGATCGTCGCACCGAGCAGCAAGGGTTTACGGCCGATCTTGTCGGACACCGCGCCCATCACCGGCAGCCAGATAAAATTGGAAATACCTACGCACACGGTGACCAACAGCGCATCCAGGTC
Source organism: Pseudomonas gessardii (assembly GCF_001983165.1). GTDB lineage: Bacteria > Pseudomonadota > Gammaproteobacteria > Pseudomonadales > Pseudomonadaceae > Aquipseudomonas > Aquipseudomonas gessardii. The sequence continues at coordinate 174,797 of NZ_MNPU01000002.1, forward strand.
CGACAGGTGCAACTCGGCTTTGCCGAAGGTCGGGGTATAGGCGGTGATCAGGTAGAACGACACGGTGGTCATCACCACCAGCGCCATGCCCGCCAGGACGATGCCAAAGTTCTGGCCAATGGAGCGGATGATTTCCTGCAGGGTAGGGCGATGCTTGCGCGCCTGGAATTCCGGGGTTTCCTCCAGGGAGCGGCGAATCACGAAGATCACCGGCACGATCAGGCAGCCGATCAGGAACGGCACGCGCCAGCCCCATTCGCCCATTTCCTCGGGGCTCAGCCAGTGGTTCAAGCCCACACCCAGCAGGCCGGCGAACACCACCGCAGCTTGTTGGCTGGCGGACTGCCAGCTGACGAAAAAGCCCTTGCGCCCCGGCGTGGCGATTTCCGCCAGGTATACCGAGACCCCGCCCAGTTCGACACCCGCCGAGAAGCCTTGCAGCAACCGGCCAAACAGCACGATCAGCGGTGCGGCCACCCCGAGGGTGGCATAGCCGGGCACGCAGGCGATCAGCACGGTCCCGGCGGCCATCATGGCCAGGGTGATCACCAGGCCTTTTTTACGGCCATGGCGGTCGATGTAGGCGCCGAGGAAGATCGCCCCCAGCGGGCGCATCAGGAACCCGGCACCGAAGGTGGCCAGGGACAACATCAGGGACGCAAAGGCGCTGTCGGCAGGGAAGAAGGTCTTGGCAATGGCCGTGGCGTAGAAGCCGTAGACCATGAAGTCGAACATTTCGAGGAAGTTACCGCTGACAACGCGAAAGATCGCCTTGCCTTTGCCCGTGGTGCTGGCCATGTCATTTACTCAACTGGCTATCTTGTTGGAAATCCCTGGTCGTCGTTCATCCTTGCTGCAAGGTCTGGGCGCGAGCGGGCGCCGAAGAGTTTTGTAACCATATGTGTATCCGTGTGGGTGAGCAACAAAAACCGTTAGTAAGCTGGCTATTTGTCATGAGCCAACCCGCGTCAGGCGACGACATGCCGCATAATGGCCTGCCCCGGAAATATGCTTGAGTGCGGCTTCATTAAGTTTTCAGCATTGATAAGGTTGGTGTGGCTTATGGGTGGTTTGCGATGCGCGATGGTGGGCGTTGTGTTGGCGATCTTGACGGGCTGCGGCGGCGATGAGCCCCTGGAGGCTTTTGGCGGCCCGACCATGGGCAGCACTTATTCAATCAAATATGTCCGCACCCCCGGCACGCCGGCAGCCAGTGAGGTGCAGCCGCAGGTCGAGAGCCTGCTTGCCGAGGTCGACCGGCAGATGTCGACCTATCGCAGCGATTCCGATATCGAGCGCTTCAATGACTTGCCGGCCAACAGCTGCCAGCCGATGCCCGAGTCGATCCTGCAGTTGGTGCGCACCGGCGAACAATTGTCCCAGGCCAGTGGCGGGGCTTTTGACCTGACCGTCGAGCCACTGCTCAACCTGTGGGGCTTCGGCCCCCAGGCGCGGCAGGTAAAAGTCCCGGATCCCATGACGCTGGCCCTGGCGCGCCAGCACGTCGGCCATCAGCACTTGCGTATCGACGGTCACCAGTTGTGCAAGGATGCGGCGGTGCAAGTGGACTTCAACAGTATTGCCGCCGGCTACACGGTGGACCGGATTGCCGAGCGGCTTGGGCAGTCGGGCATCCACCGCTACCTGGTCGAAGTGACCGGCGAGCTCAAGGCTGCCGGGCGCAAACCTGACGGTACGCCCTGGCGTGTGGCCCTGGAAGAACCGCGGGATGACCAGCAGGTAGCCGAGCGGATTATCGCGGTGGACGGCTTTGGCGTGTCTACTTCAGGTGACTATCGCAATTATTTCCAGCAGGATGGTCGCCGCTATTCCCACACCCTCGATGCCCGGACCGGCGCACCGATTACCCATCACCTGGCATCGGTCACGGTGCTGGAGCCTTCGGCGCTGATGGCCGATGGCTTGTCGACGTTGCTCTTGGTGCTGGGGCCCGACGAGGGCTGGGACTATGCAGAAAAACACCAGATCGCGGCATTTTTTGTGATGCGTGAGGGGGATGCTTTCGTCACACGCAGCAACAAAGCGTTCGAACAACTGACGGCGCTCAAGCCGTGATCAATACTGTGTAGTAAAGGCAAAACTGGCCTACGACGCGACCAAGGGTTAATGTGCGCGGCGTTGAGCCTTATATAGACTGTGCCCCGGCTCACACACCTGAGCCTATTTGATCCTTCATGACCGCTGGCCGCGGCATGATTTAGCCAGGCGCCCAACCGTGCGCCCTGGCCTGTTCTGAGGAGTACGCATGGCTGTCTACAACTACGACGTGGTGGTACTGGGTTCTGGCCCAGCTGGAGAAGGTGCGGCGATGAATGCCGCCAAAGCAGGACGCAAGGTGGCGATGGTCGATAGCCGTCGTCAGGTCGGCGGTAACTGCACCCACCTGGGCACCATCCCGTCCAAGGCCTTGCGTCACTCGGTGCGCCAGATCATGCAGTTCAACACCAACCCGATGTTCCGGGCCATTGGTGAGCCGCGCTGGTTCTCGTTCCCGGATGTGCTGAAAAGCGCCGAGAAAGTCATTTCCAAGCAGGTCGCCTCGCGTACCGGCTACTACGCCCGTAACCGTGTCGACCTGTTCTTTGGCACCGGCAGCTTCGCCGACGAGCAAACCGTCGAAGTGGTCTGCGCCAATGGCGTGGTCGAGAAACTGGTGGCCAAGCACATCATCATTGCCACCGGCTCGCGCCCGTATCGCCCGGCCGATATCGATTTCCACCACCCGCGTATCTACGATAGCGACACCATCCTCAGCCTGGGCCACACCCCGCGCAAACTGATCATCTATGGCGCCGGCGTGATCGGCTGTGAATACGCCTCGATCTTCAGCGGCCTGGGCGTGTTGGTGGAGCTGGTGGACAACCGCGACCAGTTGTTGAGCTTTCTCGACTCGGAAATCTCCCAGGCGTTGAGCTACCACTTCAGCAACAACAACATCACCGTGCGCCACAACGAGGAGTACGACCGCGTTGAAGGCCTGGACAACGGTGTGATCCTGCATCTCAAGTCCGGCAAGAAGATCAAGGCCGACGCCTTGCTCTGGTGCAACGGCCGTACCGGCAACACCGACAAGCTGGGCATGGAAAACATTGGGGTCAAGGTCAACAGCCGTGGCCAGATCGAGGTGGATGAAAACTACCGCACCTGCGTCACCAATATCTATGGCGCTGGCGATGTGATCGGTTGGCCGAGCCTGGCCAGTGCCGCCCACGACCAGGGCCGTTCGGCCGCCGGCAGCATTGTCGACAACGGCAGCTGGCGCTACGTCAACGATGTGCCGACCGGGATCTACACCATTCCCGAGATCAGCTCCATCGGCAAGAACGAGCACGAGCTGACCAAGGCCAAGGTGCCTTACGAAGTGGGCAAGGCGTTTTTCAAGAGCATGGCGCGTGCGCAGATCGCCGGCGAGCCGCAAGGCATGCTGAAGATCCTGTTCCACCGCGAGACCCTGGAAGTGCTCGGCGTGCATTGCTTCGGCTACCAAGCCTCGGAGATCGTGCATATCGGCCAGGCGATCATGAGCCAGCCGGGTGAGCAAAATACCCTCAAGTACTTTGTGAACACCACGTTCAACTACCCGACCATGGCCGAAGCCTATCGGGTAGCGGCCTACGACGGCCTCAACCGGCTTTTTTGAGCGGCTCCGGCCGGTGGCCTGAGCCGGCCGGGGAGACCGATTTCAGTAATTCCCGAGAGTGGCAGTGGCCAAACCGGGAAAGTCTGTAATCAGGCTATCTACGCCGAAGTCGGCGAGCCTGCGCATCAGCGCAGGTTCGTTGACGGTCCACACGGACACGTGCAAGCCCTGGCGCTGGGCTTTTTCCAGTCGCTCGGGGGTGCACAGCGTCCAGTTCAACGCCAAATACCCACAGCCATAGTTCTGCGCGACCTTCAGTGGGTCGAGCCAGGCGTATTCGGCCACCAGTCCACGGGACAGGTCCGGCGTCAGCTCCAGGGCGGCTTTCAACACTTCCCGCGAGCTTGAGGTCACGGTGACCTTGTCCAGCAGGCCAAAGCGCTGGGCCATTTCGCGGATCGCCAGCACGGTGGTCGCGGCGCGGGTGCGCGAGGCGCTCTTGACTTCCAGTTGCCAGTGGTCAAAGTCGCAGTGTTCAAACAGTTCTTCCAGGCGCGGGATCGGGCAGGGGCTGACCCAGCCCGGGCCGCCCTTGCGCGCGTCCATTTTCACCAGGTCGGCGGCGACGTATTCCACCACCTTGCCGCGCCGGTCGGCGGTGCGCTTCAAGGTCGGGTCGTGGATCACCATCAGCTCGCCGTCCATGGACAGGTGCAAGTCCAGCTCGCAACGGCGCACGCCGTGCTTGAGGCATTGCTGGAAGCTGGTCAGGGTGTTTTCCGGTGCTTCGCCTTTAGCGCCGCGATGGCCATAAATCAGGGTCACAGATGCTCCTTTGCGCCAGGTGTATGGCGGGATAAATATCAAATCAGGTGTCTTGGCCGTCGCTTTGTTCCCGGGCCAGGCGCCGTTCCTGGGCCTGTTTTTGCAAAATATAGCGCGCTAGCAGCTGGCGCTGGGCGTCAGTCATGGATTCAAATTCGGTGCCCACGTCAAACCCATCGCCCTTCGGATCGCAATGGGTGACCTTGGCCCGCAGCAACAGGCCCAGCGCCTGGGGCAGCAGCACCAGCTTGACCGCCAGGTGGCTGCCGGGCGTGAGCGCCGTGGGGTGCTGGAAGTCGATACCGCCTTCGGAGATGATCACTGGCTGCGGCGCGCCGATCTCGCCCAGCAGGCTTTGCGCCATGACCTGGCTGAGCAGATCCATGCGTTTGTTCTGCACCTTGAGGAAGGCGACGAGGGTGCGGTCGCGCTCGCCGAGCTGGCGCAGCAGGTGCTGGGACTCGAATTCACTCAGGTGCAGTTCACTGAGCAGGTTGAACAGTGGGGAATCATCCAGCAACACTTCCTTGCTCGCCGCTTGCGGGGCAGACAGGCTTTTGATTTGGAGTGCGATCATGTCGTCGATACGGTAGTATTCGCGGCGATCTTCTTCATCTAATGTCGTCATGGCGAACCCCAGGTAACGGTAATGGTCTGAGTGTAAAGCTGCTTACCAGACCCCGCCACCGGGACGTCTTCTTTTCCTCCGAACAAGCCCCGACATGTTCAGACCTCTCTTCGTATTTATCGGCACGCGTTATACCCGTGCAAAGCGTCGCAATCATTTTGTGTCGTTCATTTCCCTGACCTCCATGATCGGACTCGCCCTGGGCGTTGTCGTGATGATCGTGGTGCTATCGGTGATGAATGGCTTCGATCATGAGATGCGCACCCGCGTGCTGGGCATGGTGCCCCATGCGACCATCGAGTCCGGCGAGCCCCTGGGTGACTGGCAAAGCCTGGCCGACAAGGTCAAGCAGAACCCCAAGGTGCTGGCCGTCGCGCCGTTTACCCAGATGCAGGGCCTGCTGACCAATGATGGCAAGGTGCAGAAAGTCCTGCTCAACGCCATCGACCCGGCGCAGGAGCGCAAAGTCTCGATCATTGATCAGTTCATGCAGCAGGGCCAGCTCGATGCCCTTTCGCCTGGCAGCTTCGGCATCGTGATCGGCGACCGCGCGGCGGCCAAGCTGGGCGTGGGTATTGGCGACAAGCTGACCTTCGTCGCCCCGGAGGTCACGGTGACCCCGGCCGGCATGTTCCCGCGCATGAAGCGCTTTACCGTGGTCGGCATCTTTCATGTCGGCGCCGGCGAGATCGACGGCTTCCTCGGCCTGACCAACCTCACCGACCTGGCCCGCCTGCATCGCTGGAAGCCGGACCAGGTACAGGGCCTGCGCCTGAAGTTCAACGACTTGTTCGACGCACCGCGCGGCGCCTGGGAAATTGCCCAGCAGTTGGGGGAAAGCGAGTATTACGCCCGCGACTGGACCCGGACCCACGGCAACCTGTACCAGGCGATCCGCATGGAAAAGGCCATGATCGGCCTGCTGCTGCTGCTGATTGTCGCGGTGGCCGCGTTCAACATCATCTCCACCCTGGTGATGGTGGTGAACGACAAGAAGGGCGATATCGCCATTCTGCGCACCCTGGGCGCCACGCCGGGGCAGATCATGGCGATCTTCATGGTCCAGGGCACGGTGATTGGCGTGGTCGGCACCTTGATCGGTACGGCGGTGGGGATTTTTGCCGCGCTGAACGTCAGTGCTGCCATCGCCGGCGTCGAAACCCTGATCGGCCACAAGTTTCTCAACGCCGACGTCTACTTCATCGACTATTTGCCATCCCAGGTGCAGAGCCAGGATGTGCTGATGGTCGGCGGCGCCGCGTTGGTCCTGAGTTTCCTTGCCACCCTGTATCCAGCCTGGCGCGCGGCACGTACCCAGCCGGCGCAGGCTTTACGTTATGAGTGAATCGGGCATGAGTGAAAAAGCAATCCTGAGCTGCCGCAACCTGGGCAAATCCTACGAGGAAGGCCCGGAATCGGTGGTGGTGCTGTCCAACCTGCAACTGGAACTGCATCCCGGCGAGCGCGTGGCGATCGTCGGCAGTTCCGGCTCCGGCAAAAGTACCTTGCTCAACCTGTTGGGCGGCCTTGATACGCCGTCCCACGGCAGCGTGTGGCTGGCCGGTGAAGAACTCTCGGCCTTGAACGAGAAGGCTCGTGGCCAGTTGCGTAATCGCTCCCTGGGCTTTGTGTACCAGTTCCACCACTTGCTGCCAGAGTTCACCGCCCTGGAAAACGTATGTATGCCGCTCTTGATCGGCAAGACCGCGATCCCAGAGGCGCGCCAGCGTGCCACTGCCCTGCTGGAGCGTGTCGGCCTTGGCCATCGCCTGGAGCACAAGCCGGCAGAGCTGTCCGGCGGCGAGCGCCAGCGTGTGGCGATTGCCCGTGCCCTGGTCAACAACCCGGGCCTGGTGATGCTCGACGAGCCGACCGGCAACCTCGACTCCCATACCGCCCAGGGTATCAAGGACTTGATGCTGGAGCTGAGCACCCAGATGCGCACTGCGTTCCTGGTGGTGACCCATGACATGAGCATGGCCCGGCAAATGGACCGCGTGTTGCACCTGCAGGAAGGTCATTTGGTCGCCATCTGACCTGTTTCAAGCCCGGGCGCCTGTGCCTGGGTTTTCTATTTTTTCAGGCGGTGCAAGCGAATGTTCAGACCGTTATCGATTTTTATCGGCACGCGCTATACCCGCGCCAAGCGCCGTAACCGTTTTGTCTCGTTTATCTCGATGACCTCGATGATCGGCCTCGCCCTGGGCGTGCTGGCGATGATCGTGGTGTTGTCGGTGATGAACGGTTTCCAGCGGGAAATGAGTTCACGCATTCTGGGCATGGTGCCGCACGCCACCATCGTCGGCGTCAACCCGATCAGCGACTGGCAGCCCGTGGCCGCCGCCGCCCTGAAAAATCCCGAAGTGACCGCCGCCGTGCCGTTCACCGAGATGGAGGGCATGCTGTCCTATAAGGGCTCGATGCAGCCGATCCAGATCAGCGGGATCGACCCGGCCCAGGAAGGCAAGGTGTCCATCGTCACCCAGCATATCGTCCAGGGGAACCTGGCAGACCTGCAGCCGGGTGAGTTCGGCGTGGTGATCGGGGAAATCACCGCGCGCCGTTTCCGCCTGAATGTGGGGGATAAGCTGACCTTGATCGTCCCGGAAATCAGCACGGCTCCCGGCGGCATTACCCCGCGTATGCAGCGTTTGAACGTGGTGGGGGTGTTCAAGGTCGGTGCCGAGCTGGATGGCTCGATGGCCTTGATCCATGTTGCCGATGCCGCGCAAATGCTGCGTTGGCAGCCCAACCAGGTGCAAAGCGTGCGCCTGGCGGTCAAGGACCTGTATGCGGCGCCCAAGGTTTCGGCGGACATTGCCGCCAGCCTGGGCGCGGCCTACAAGGCCGATGACTGGACTCACACCCAGGGCAGCCTGTTCAGCGCGATGAAGATGGAAAAGACCATGATCGGCCTGTTGCTGCTGATGATTGTCGCCGTCGCGGCCTTCAATATCATCGCCACGCTGATCATGGTGGTGAACGACAAGGGCGCGGACATCGCGATCCTGCGCACCATCGGCGCCACGCCACGGCAGATCATGGCGATCTTCATGGTCCAGGGCACGGTGATCGGTATCGTCGGCACCCTGATTGGCGGCGTGCTGGGGGTGATTGCCGCGCTGAACGTCAGCGCGCTGGTGGGCTGGATGGAGCGGGTGACCGGGCAGCATATCTTCAGTTCGGACGTGTATTTTGTCAGCAATCTGCCGTCGGAGCTGCAAGGTGGCGATGTGTTGCTGATTTGCAGTGCAGGGTTTGTGTTGAGCTTTTTGGCGACGATCTACCCGGCGTATCGGGCGGCGAAGATCGAGCCGGCGCATGCCCTGAGATATTCGTAGGTCTTCAGATCGCTATCGCAGGCAAGCCAGCTCCCACATTTGACTGTGTTCGCAAATCAACCTGTGGGAGCGGGCTTGCCCGCGATGAGGCCCGCCCAGCGTGCCTCAAACCCCTTTTGGCAACTCAATCACAAACCGCGTCCACCCCGGCTGTGACTCACAGAAAATCCTCCCCCCGTGCGCCTGCACAATCGACTGGGTAATCGCCAGCCCCAGCCCTGCATGCTCACTGCTGCCTTCATGGCGTGCCGGGTCCGCGCGGTAGAACCGGTCAAACAGCTTGGGCAGCAACCCCTGGGGAATCCCGGTCCCGGTATTTTCCACGCTCAGTTTCACGCCCTGGGCGTTTTCGCTGATCCTCACCCGCACTTCACCGCCAGGCGGCGTAAAGCGCACGGCATTGTCCAGCAGGTTGGAAAACGCCCGGCGCAGCATGCTGCGGTCGCCGGCGGTCCTGGCGCGGCCGTCGCGCAGCAGGTTGACCTGGGCGTCCTCGGCCAACGGCGCGAAGAACTCCAGCAAGGCATCCACCTCGTCGGCCAGGGCCAGGGGTTCGCGCCTGGGGTTGAGCAGCCCGTGGTCGGCCTTGGCCAGGTACAGCATGTCATTGACCAGTTGGGCCATCCATTGCAGCTCTTCCAGGTTGCTGTGCAGCGCTTCGCGGTAATCCTCCAGCGGCCGGGGCTGGGTGAGGATCACCTGGGTCTGGGTCAGGAGGTTGGATAACGGTGTGCGCAGTTCGTGGGCAATATCGGCGGAGAACGCCGAAAGCCGTTGGAATGCATCGTCCAGGCGGCTGAACATGGCGTTGAAGGCCAGGGTCAGTTCCTCCAGTTCGGCGGGCATCTGTTCCTGGGGCAGGCGCTGGGTCAGGGAGTGGGCACGGATGCCGGCAGCCACTTCGGTCATCCGCCTGAGAGGGCGCAGGGCACTGCGCGCGGCCCAGGCGCCCAGGAGCGCAGTGGCCAGGGCGGACAGGCCGACCGTCAGCCAGATCAGGTGTTGCATGCTTTGCAGGAAGTGTTGGTGATGGGTGATGTCCAGTATCAGGATCAACTGCGCCGAGCCGCTCTGGGTGGGGTTCAATGGTGCGTTGTACGTCCGATAGCGGGTGCCGTCGCTTTGCAGGCTATGTAGGCCGGGCGCGGTGGGCAGGTTGGCGGGGATGCGCGGGGAGCTGTCAAACCAGCGCTGGCCGTCGGCGGCGTTGATGCGCACCGACAGGTCGGGTTGATGGCTCAGTTCGCCCACCAGCGCGGCTTGGCGTTGGGCAAACAACGCGGGGGTGTCGGCGCCTTGCAGGGCACTGCGCAGGGCCATCAGCTTGCTGTCGAGCAATTGCTGGTCCAGCTCGATGAAGTGCTTCTCGCTGGCCTGGCTGAACAACACACCCGCCAGCAGCGAGACCACGGCGGTGCAGCCGGCAAACAACAGGGCCAGGCGGCTGGCCAGGGAGAGGCGCTTGATCAACTGAACCGCTCCTCCAGCACATAGCCCATGCCGCGCACGGTGTGGATCAGCTTGTTGGGAAAGCTATCATCGATCTTCAAGCGCAGGCGGCGAATGGCCACTTCGATGATATTGGTGTCGCTGTCGAAGTTCATATCCCAGACCTGGGAGGCAATCAGCGACTTGGGCAGCACTTCGCCCTGGCGGCGCAGGAGCATTTCCAGCAGGGCGAACTCCTTGGCGGTGAGGTCGATACGTTGATTGCCGCGCTCGACACGGCGACGGATCAGGTCCAGGCGCAGGTCGGCCAGGTGTAGGCTGGTGTCCTGGGGGATGCTGCTGCCCCGGCGCAGCAGGCTGCGCACCCGGGCCAGCAGCTCGGAGAACGCGAAGGGCTTGACCAGGTAGTCGTCGGCCCCCAGCTCCAGGCCGTGGACCCGATCCTCGACCGCATCCCGCGCGGTCAGGAACAGCACCGGGATTTCCAGGCCGGCACTGCGCACTGCCTGCAGGATCTGCCAGCCGGTGCGGCCCGGGAGCATCACATCCAGGATCAGCAGGTCATAGTCGCCCGTCAGCGCCAGGTGCTGACCGGTGGTGCCGTCGGCCACCAGTTCGGTGTTGAAGCCGGCTTCGGCCAGGCCCTGGCGCAGGTATTGGCCGGTTTTGGGTTGGTCTTCGACGATCAGCAGTTTCATAGGCAAGCTCATGGCAGCGGGTGACGGTTGGCTTTATACCGTGTGCCTTGGAGGGCCGGGACAATCTGACAAAGTTGTAATCTAGCAGTCAGCTGGCTGGCAGCGGCACATTATTAGAGTGTCCCACAAGCGGATCCCGTACCTTTGGAGAATGAACATGTTATTGCGTAAAACCTGGTGGTGGGTGGGTTGCCTGATGGCGCTGAGCGCCCCGGCGCTGGCCGACGGCGCGCACACTTTTGCCTTTGGCGAGGCTGCGCCGGCGAGCAAGGCCACGCGTACTGTAGAAGTGCTGCTGCAGGATATTTCCTTTGCCCCTACATCGCTGGATGTAAAAGCCGGTGAGACGGTGCGCTTTGTACTGGTCAACAAGGGCCAGTTGCTGCATGAATTCAACCTGGGTGACGCGGCCATGCATGCCGATCACCAGAAGGAAATGCTCAAGATGCAGGCCAGCGGCATGTTGACCACCACCGGCATGGGCCAGATGGATCACGCGGCGATGGGCCATGGTGACATGGGCGGCATGAAACATGACGATCCCAACAGCATGCTGGTGGAGCCGGGCAAGACCGCCGAATTGACCTGGACCTTCAGTAAGACCGGAGCCCTGGAGTTCGCTTGCAACCTCCCCGGGCATTACCAGGCGGGGATGGTTGGCAAGCTGAACGTCAACCCGTAAACCTCAGGCTCAAAGGCGGGAGCAAAGGCTGGTAGACTGACGGGGTTTATTTAGCCAGGTTTCCGCCATGCATCCCGCAGCCGAACATTCGCCGCTGGGCAAGTCCAGTGAATACATATCCACCTACACCCCTTCATTGCTGTTCCCCATCCCTCGCGCCGCCAAATGGGCCGAACTGGGCCTGAGCGCCGAGACGCTGCCTTACAAGGGCGTGGATTTCTGGAACTGCTTTGAACTGTCCTGGCTGCTGCCGTCCGGCAAGCCGGTGGTGGCCATCGGTGAGTTCAGCATCCCGGCCGACTCGCCGAACATCATCGAGTCGAAATCCTTCAAGCTCTACCTCAATTCGTTGAACCAGACGCCGTTTGCCGATGGGCCAAGCCTTGAGGCCACCTTGCGTGCCGACTTGAGCGCAGCGGCCGGCAAGCCAGTGGGCGTGCGTATCCGCAGCCTGGCCGAGGTGGAAGGTGAAGGTGTGGTCAGCCTGCCGGGCGTGTGCATTGATGACCTGCAGATCAGTGTCAGCAACTACGAGCACCCGCGCCCGGAACTGCTGCGCTGCGATGATTCCCGCGTGGTGGAAGAGAGCGTGCACAGCCATCTGCTCAAATCCAACTGCCCGGTGACCAGCCAGCCGGATTGGGGCAGCGTGGCGGTAGAGTACCGCGGCGCGGCCCTGGATCATGCGAGCCTGTTGGCCTACCTGGTGAGCTTTCGTCAGCACTCGGACTTTCATGAACAGTGCGTGGAGCGGATCTTTCTCGACCTGCAGCGGTTGCTCAAGCCTGAGAAGTTGACGGTTTATGCGCGGTATGTGCGACGGGGTGGGTTGGATATCAACCCGTATCGCAGCACTGAGGCTGTGCAGTTCCAGAACCTGCGCCTGGCTCGCCAGTAGCCTTCATACGATACAAATGTGGGAGCGGGCTTGCTCGCGATGGCGGTGGTTCAGTCAATATCTTCGGTGACTGACACTGCGCTATCGCGAGCAAGCCCGCTCCCACATTTTTGGGTCCTGGATTCGGATTAGATCCCGATATTGCCCAGAGTCACCACAATATTGCGCAATGTCCCGGCTATGCCCGGATGCTCCAGCTCGAAGCGTTCTACAGCCAGGTTTACACCGTCGGCAAGGCTGGGGTTCTGAGTGGCAGGTTCCAGTTCCAGTTGCACTTCAAACTTGGCAATCAACGCTTCCAGCGCTTCGCGTTTTTCCAGCGACAGAGGCGGGTCCTGATTCAATTGCTCGCGCAGGATGGAAACCTGTTCTTGCAGTTTTTCGCGGGCAGGCATGGCGTTCTTCCTTTTATCGATAGGCACTGGCATAGACCACGGCACGCCGAGAAAGGTCTACGGGATGACCTGTAGATTAATCCACTGGCAGCGACTGTGCATGATCTTGATCAGGGCTTTTCGCCTTTGAGCCGGCGCAGGCGGATGTCCGCCAGGCAGGTGCCCAGTTCGCCCAGGTGATCGATCACCGAGTGCACGCCAAGCCCATATAGCGTGACGGTGGCCTTGGCGCGCTTGTGTTCGCGCGCTTGTTCGCTCAGCGCTTGCCATTGGGCAGGGGAGAGCCCGCACAGTGAGCCACAGGACGCCAGGCCAATCGTCCAGAGCCCGGCGTTGAGCCCGGATTGCAGTAATCGGGGTTCACCACTGACCAGCACGCAGCCATCCAGGCGCTGGATATTCAGGTCCATCAAGGCTTGCCAGCAGGCATGGGGGGCGGGCCAGGGCAGGGTGGCCGGGCGGGTGCCTTGAACCCACTCCGGCAGGGCGGCGGCCAGCGGCGTGGTGACGCGGGTGGGCAACTCATCCAGCCAGGCGCTGGGGGTGCCTTGATCGTGGAGCCATTGCAGAATTTGCAGGGCGCCGGGGGTGGCCAGGGTTTCGCCTGCGGGGACGGTGCTGGCGTGGGCCATGGAACCAAAGTCCACCAGGCAACCACTGAGGCCAAAGAGTACGGCGGTCAAGGGCGGGGCGTTATCTGCAACGATCTGGGGATGGGGCATGGGACGTCCCTGAAAATAGCTGTGACGCTATCGGACGCCCATGACAAGCAGATGACATCGGGTTGTGACTGTAGGAATTTTGTGCATTTTTTGAATGACAATTCCATCAAGCTGCCTAATCTTACACTTCCGTCATATAATACGGCCTTATTCAGGGCATAGCGCCCATGACAGACCATTCAAGGAGTTCAAGCTATGCGCTGGAGCCAGTGTCTTGCTCAACTATCCATGTGTGCCAGTGTCTTGCTGGTGCCTTTCGTTGCCCAGGCGGCGGAAGAAGACCCATGGGAAAGCATCAACCGCCCGATCTTCACCTTCAACGACACCGTTGATACCTACGCACTCAAGCCATTGGCCCAGGGCTACCAGTTCATCACCCCGCAATTTGTCGAAGACGGTATCCACAACTTCTTCCGCAACATCGGCGATGTGGGCAACCTGGCCAACAACGTGCTGCAACTCAAGCCCCACCAGGCCGGTGTCGATACTGCGCGCTTACTGGTCAATACCACGTTTGGCGTGCTCGGCTTTATCGACGTCGGCACCAAAATGGGGCTGCAACGCAGTGATGAAGACTTCGGCCAGACCCTCGGCTACTGGGGCGTGGGCAGCGGTCCTTACGTGATGCTGCCACTGCTGGGCCCAAGCACCCTGCGTGATGCGCCGTCCAAGTATGTCGACAGCTACACCGAACCGTACCGCTACATGAACGACATTCCTACGCGCAACAGCGCTTTTGGTCTCGATATTGTCGATACCCGCGCCAGCCTGCTGTCGGCTGAAAAGCTGATCAACGGCGACAAGTACACCTTTATCCGCAATGCCTACCTGCAGAACCGTGAGTTCAAGGTCAAGGACGGCAATGTCGTGGATGACTTTTAAGGTTAAGCCTTGAATGAAAAAGGCGGCCTTCGGGGCCGCCTTTTTTGTGTGCATTGATTTCAGTACATCTTGAGGATTTTCAGGCCCAGGTGTTGGTCGTCGCCTTCCTTGCGGGCCCATACCACCTCAGTATCCGCCTCCAGACCTTTGAGCGCGGCGTGCTCTGAGTCGATACGCACCTTCAGTTGGTCGCCCACATTGAACGACTGCTTCGCCTGAACCTGCATTCCAGAGCTGGAGAGGTCCACGCAGACCCCGGCAATCTCTTGCCCGGCATGGATCAATGACACGTCGGCATCCACCCGCATGCGGATGAAATCGCGCTTTTCCGCATAGTCACGTTCGTTTGCGCTCATAGGTTTCATCCTTCCATTGCGTTGTGGTTTTGCCTGTTCTTATAACTCCCGGTGATTTGCGATGTAAAGACGCTCGGCGACCATCGGCATGAGCTTGAAACCCCTGGCGGATGGGAGTACCGTCTGCGCCTTAGAAGGGCACCTCTGCTTTACCTTTGTGCGTGAGCCAAGCGCTTATGTTTTGTAGGACAGAGAGGCTAGAAAGCGAATCCAGTAGTGCGAGCCGGGCCATTGCCTGACTGCCTACGCCAACCTAATTCTGGCGCCGTTTGCCCACATGCAAAAAACCAGTGCCACGCTGCTGATAATCGATGACGACGAAGTAGTGCGCGCGAGCCTCGCGGCCTATTTGGAAGACAGTGGCTTCAGCGTCCTGCAGGCCGGCAATGGTCTTCAGGGTCTCCAGGTGTTCGAGCGCGACCAGCCCGACCTGGTGATCTGCGACCTGCGCATGCCCCAGATGGGCGGCCTTGAGCTGATCCGCCAGGTGACCGAGCTTGCCCCGCAGACGCCGGTCATTGTCGTGTCTGGTGCCGGGGTGATGAACGACGCTGTGGAAGCCTTGCGCCTGGGCGCCGCCGACTACCTGATCAAGCCCCTGGAAGACCTGGCCGTCCTGGAGCACTCGGTGCGCCGAGCGCTGGATCGTGCCCGCCTGCTCCTGGAAAACCAGCGCTACCGCGAAAAGCTCGAAACCGCCAACCGGGAGCTCGAAGCCAGCCTCAACCTGCTCCAGGAAGACCAGAACGCCGGTCGCCAGGTGCAGATGAACATGCTGCCGGTCAGCCCCTGGAGCATCGACGAGTTCCAGTTCGCCCACCAGATCATCCCGTCGCTGTACCTGTCGGGTGATTTTGTCGATTATTTCCGCGTGGATGAGCGCCGCGTCGCGTTCTACCTGGCCGATGTCTCGGGACATGGCGCATCCTCTGCCTTCGTGACCGTGTTGTTGAAGTTCATGACCACACGGCTGTTGTTTGAATCCAAGCGCAATGGCACCTTGCCGGAGTTCACTCCCTCGCAAGTGCTGGGCCACATCAACCGGGGCCTGATCAGCTGCAAGCTGGGCAAGCACGTAACGATGGTGGGCGGCGTGATTGATGAAGAAACCGGTCTTTTGACTTACAGCATTGGCGGTCACCTGCCATTGCCGGTTTTATACACTCCAGACAGTGTGCGTTATCTGGAAGGGCGTGGTTTGCCGGTTGGCTTGTTCAATGAAGCCACCTATGAAGACCACATTCTGGAGCTGCCGCCGGCCTTCAGCCTGACGCTGATGTCCGATGGCATCCTGGACCTTCTTCCAGAGCCTACACTCAAAGAGAAAGAAGCCGCCTTGCCCCAACGGGTCAGGTCGGCGGGCGGCAGCCTGGATGGCTTGCGGCAGGTTTTTGGATTGGCCACGCTAGGGGAGATGCCGGATGATATCGCCCTATTGGTGTTGAGCAGGAATCTTTGATGAGTACCGGAAGAATCCAATTCGCCGAGCAAGAAGGGACCTTTGTCCTGAAGTTTGTCGGTGAAGTGCGCCTGACCTTGTGTTCGGCGCTGGATGCAACGATTGAGCGGATTTTCACAGCCTTGAACTTCTCGGCGATCGTGATCGATCTGACCGAAACCCGCAGCATCGATAGCACCACCCTTGGGCTGTTGGCCAAGTTGTCCATTCTGTCTCGGCAGAAGGTCGGACTGCTGCCGACCGTCGTCACCACCCACGAAGACATCACCCGGCTCCTACAGTCGATGGGGTTCGATCAAGTGTTCAACATTGTTGACCGCCCGATCCCCTGCCCGGAATGCCTGACCGACTTGCCTTCCCAGGACCAATCCGAGGAAGTGGTGCGGCTCAAGGTGCTGGAGGCGCACAAGATCCTGATGGGGTTGAACGAATCTAACCGCGAAGCCTTCCACGATCTGGTCAACGCCCTCGAGCGGCACTGACTTCACTGTTGGAGCAGGGTCAAAATGTGGGAGCTGGCTTGCCTGCGATAGCGCCAGCTCAACCACCGCATATTGAACGGGTACAAAAAAGGGCGGCATCCTAACGGATACCGCCCTTTTTACCGCGCCCGCTTTTTACAGCTTGGCGCTCAACAACGCCTCCAGCTTCTCCTGGTCCCGGGCAAACTGACGAATGCCTTCCGCCAGCTTCTCAGTGGCCATCGCGTCCTCGTTGGACTCCCAGCGGAACTGCGCTTCTGTCATGTGTACACGGGCCTCACCGGCCTGGCCTGGCGCCAGCTTGCGCTCCAGCTTGCCATTGTCGGCCGCCAGCTTCTCCAACAAGTCCGGGCTGATGGTCAGGCGGTCGCAACCGGCCAGTTCCTCGATCTGGCTCAGGTTACGGAAGCTTGCGCCCATCACCACGGTCTTGTAGCCATTGGCCTTGTAGTAGTTGTAGATGCGCGTCACCGACTGCACGCCAGGATCATCGGCACCGGTGTAATCGTTGCCATTGGCCTTTTTGTACCAGTCGTAGATACGACCGACAAACGGTGAAATCAGGAACACCCCGGCTTCCGCACAGGCCACGGCTTGGGCGAAGGAGAACAGCAGGGTCAGGTTGGTCTGGATGCCTTCCTTTTCCAGCTGCTCGGCGGCACGAATGCCTTCCCAAGTGGACGCGATCTTGATCAGCACGCGGTCGCGGCCAATACCTGCTTTTTCGTACAGGTCGATCAGGCGATGCGCACGCTTGAGTACCGCGTCAGTGTCGAACGACAGGCGCGCATCCACCTCGGTGGAGATACGCCCTGGCACCACTTTCAGGATCTCCTGGCCCACAGCCACCGCAAAACGGTCACTGGCCAGGCCTACATCACCGTTGCAATCCTGCACGCAGGCATCCAGCAGCTTGGCATAGCCCGGAATGGACGCAGCCTTGAGCAAAAGGGAAGGGTTAGTGGTGGCATCCTGCGGCTTGACGCGGGCGATAGCTTCAAAATCGCCGGTGTCGGCAACTACAGTGGTGAATTGCTTGAGTTGTTCCAACTTGGAAGTCATGGGCGTGCTCTGTCCTATGGGTCTGATGACATTACCCGAGGGTTGCTAGCCGCTCAAGGGCGCAAATGCGTTCGATCGTTTGCGAGGGCAACAACCTGAAAACAGCCGTTTGAATGATCGGCCGTGCTGCTAGATAGGAGGGCAAAATCGCCATCAGGTTCCACCTGCGCCGCGATCAAAAGGTGGGCTTGCCCGCGATAGCGATGGACCCGTCGCCCAATAAATCGACTGGCCTGCTCCGTCAACGGCCCTCCAGCAACGCCCCGGCCTGATCCAGCAAAGCCAACGGATCGCTGGCCTTGTGAATATCCACCGACAACAACTGCCGAAACCTGCGCGCCCCTGGAAACCCGGTGCCCAACCCCAGCACATGCCGGGTAATGTGATGCATCGCCCCGCCCGTGGCCAGATGCTCGGCGATATACGGCCGCAGCTGCGCCAACGCTTCGGCCCGACTGATCACCGGCGCCGTACTGCCAAACAGCCGCTGATCCACGGCTGCCAGCAAATACGGATTGTGATAAGCCTCACGCCCCAGCATCACCCCATCAAACACCTGCAAATGCTCGTCGCATTGCTCCAGCGTCTTGATCCCGCCATTGAGAATAATCTCCAGCTCGGCAAAATCCCGCTTCAACTGCGCCGCCACGTCATAACGCAACGGCGGAATGTCCCGATTCTCCTTGGGCGACAACCCTTCCAGAATCGCAATCCGCGCATGCACGGTAAAACTGGTGCAACCCGCGTCCTTCACCTGCCCGACAAAATCACACAGCTGGGCATAACTGTCCCGGCCATTGATCCCGATACGGTGCTTCACCGTCACCGGAATCGACACCGCATCACGCATCGCCTTCACACAGTCCGCCACCAGAGCGGGGTGGCCCATCAGGCACGCGCCGATCATATTGTTCTGCACCCGGTCGCTGGGGCAGCCGACGTTCAGGTTTACTTCGTCGTAGCCTGCATCCTGAGCCATGCGGGCACAAGCGGCCAAATCGGCGGGAACACTGCCGCCCAGTTGCAGCGCCAGTGGGTGCTCGGCTTCGTTGTGGCGCAGAAAGCGGTCATGGTCACCGTGGAGGATGGCGCCGGTGGTGACCATTTCGGTGTAGAGCAGGGCGTGTTTGGAGAGGAGGCGTAGGAAGTATCTGCAATGATGGTCGGTCCAATCCATCATCGGCGCAACCGAAAACCGACGGGAGAGTGGCATTGATGCAATTTGTAGGGACATTGAAGTATCTGGATGGGGAAGGCGAAGGGCAGTCAGTTTATCAGGAACGGAGTGGCCTCGTTGAGGCCAGGTACCGAGAGCCTTCCCACATCAGTCGACTCGCCCCGGCAGCATCCCCGCCAGGACCTTATCCTTATCAATAAAGTGATGTTTCAGCGCTACCACCATATGCCCGCCCACAAGAGCTCCGCATAGCCACGCGCTGTAGGTATGAATCGCCTTTGCCAGGTCATAGAGGCTTTTATCTGGTTCCACCAGCGGCGGCAGTAGGAATAAGCCGGCCACCAGGATGGGCTTGTCAGCCACCGAGCTCCAGTACCAGCCGGATATCGGCAGCCCGACCAGCGCCACGATGTATAGCAACAGGTGGCCAATGAAGGCTGCACGCTTGACCAGCGGTGTCATGGTGTCTGGCATCGCCGGTGCCGCATGGGTCAGGCGCCAGGCGATGCGCAGGACGATGAGGAATATCAGCGTGCTCGCCATCGCCTTGTGTAAAAAGGTGAGTTGATGCTGCGGGTTGAATTCGTCGCGCCAATGAACGGCCACGAGCCCCACCAGCCAGGCGGCAATCCAGATGAGTGCCATGCCCCAGTGCAGCCATTTTGCTGTGGCCGTATAGCTTTTTGTCTCTGTCATCTGGATGTGCGCCTGTCTTTTGGGTAGGCGCGATTATCGACAATTGGGCAGGGCGGAAAACCGTAAAAACTCGATGATTCCCATCGACTTTTCTGATTTTCAGCATTTTTCTCCATCCTGCCGGGACTACAAACGCCGGGTCACAGGATGCCCTATTCCTCAGGTGGCGCTGAACCTGCCGCGAAGACGACCGTCAAGTCCAGAACAGACGCCCGATCCCGCCGGAGCATGATATTCTGCGCGCCATCTTGGTCTATCCTTTCTCTGGTACGCACTCCCGAATGCGTACCGGCAGAGAGCTGTCGCCGAGGTAGCTGAAGCCAATAATGATAAAAAGTCAGCGCAGAAGGGACATAAAAGTGAGGTCGATACGTCGGCCTTGTGTGCCCACCCTGCAGTGCTTGCGAGTACGGGAACCAGCCGGACATTGCCTGATGTTTGGCGTACCACGGTTGCCGGAAGGTCGAGGATGGTAGGGCGGAAGGCGTTTTATCATAGGTGCTACGATGTTTAAAAAAGTGAACACTGCTCTGTTGGGGCTGGCTTTGTCCATAGGGATCACTTCCGTCCAGGCGGAAGAGGCAAAGAAAGTCGATGTGCTATTGATCGGCGGCGGCATCATGAGTGCGACCCTGGGTGTATGGCTCAACGAGCTGCAGCCGGATTGGTCGATGGAGATGGTCGAGCGCCTGGACGGCGTCGCCGAAGAAAGCTCCAACGGTTGGAATAATGCCGGTACCGGTCACTCGGCCCTGGCTGAGCTGAACTACACCCCGGAAAACAAGGAAGGCACCGTTGAGATCCCGAAAGCGGTCGAGATCAACGAAGCGTTCCAGATTTCCCGCCAGTTCTGGTCGTGGCAGGTTCAGCAAGGCGTTCTGAAGAACCCGCGCTCGTTCATCAACTCCACTCCGCACATGAGCTTTGTGTGGGGCGATGACAACATCAAGTTCCTGAAGAAGCGTTACGACGCACTACAGGCGAGCCCGTTGTTTGCTGGCATGGAATACTCCGAAGATCCGGTACAGATCAAGAAGTGGGTGCCGCTGATGATGGAAGGGCGTGACCCGAACCAGAAAATCGCCGCCACCTGGTCGCCGCTCGGCACTGACGTGAACTTCGGCGAGATTACCCGCCAGTTCGTCGCTCACCTGCAGACCACCCCCAAGTTCGACCTGAAACTGTCGAGCGAAGTGCAGGACATCACCAAGAACGCCGACGGTTCGTGGCGTGTGAGCTACAAAAACCTGAAAGACGGCACCAAGACCGAGACCGACGCCAAGTTCGTGTTCATCGGCGCGGGCGGCGGTGCTCTGCATCTGCTGCAAAAATCGGGTATTCCTGAAGCCAAGGAATACGCAGGCTTCCCGGTGGGTGGTTCGTTTTTGGTGACCGAGAACCCAACGATTGCCGAGCAACACCTGGCCAAGGCTTACGGCAAGGCGTCGGTTGGCGCGCCACCGATGTCGGTGCCGCACCTGGACACCCGCGTGCTGGATGGCAAGCGCGTGATCCTGTTTGGCCCATTCGCGACCTTCTCCACCAAGTTCCTCAAAGAAGGCTCGTACCTGGACCTGCTGACCAGCACCACCACCCACAACATCTGGCCAATGACCAAAGTCGGTATTCGTGAATACCCACTGGTCGAGTACCTGGCCGGCCAACTGATGCAGTCGGATGACGACCGCTTCAAGGCGCTGCAAGAGTACTTCCCGAACGCCAAGAAAGAAGACTGGCGCCTGTGGCAGGCCGGCCAGCGTGTGCAGATCATCAAGCGTGACGAAGAGCTGGGCGGCGTCCTGAAGCTCGGCACCGAAGTGGTCAGCTCCGCCGATAACACCATCGCCGGCCTGTTGGGTGCATCGCCAGGTGCGTCCACCGCAGCGCCGATCATGCTGACCGTGCTGGAAAAAGTGTTCAAGGACAAGGTCGCTACCCCGGCCTGGCAGGAAAAGCTCAAGCAGATCGTGCCGAGCTATGGCACCAAGCTGAACGGCAACCCTGAGCGGGTTGCGCAAGAGTGGGCCTACACCGCCAAGGTTCTGCAACTGACGCCTCCGCCAGCCATTCCACCAATGGCTGCACCAGCAGCGACCGAGGCTGCCAAGCCTGCGGCTGAGCCGAGCAAGCCGGCGGCTGACATTGCGCTGTAAGCGGTTGGCAAGGTCCTGAGACAGGATTGAGTTGCCCCATAAAACCCGCTGAACCGGTAACGGTCAGCGGGTTTTTGGTTTATGGCTTTTCGATCTGCTCATAGGAGTCAAATGCTGAAACCTTTTTTGATCTGCTCATGTAAGTGAAGTGCCAGGTGATTAGCGCTATCAGACAGTAGATAAAGCTGATGCGGCGGCAGCCCAGGTAACTGTATGCCGGGGATGAGCCTGGTCAGCCCGGCGCCCATGCGCTCTTCCTCGATCATCCCGACCGCCAATCCACACATGATGGCCGCCTCCACCGCCGTCGAGCTGGCACTCTCCAGCAGGACTCGGTAATAAACCCCATGTTCTTTCAGGGCCCGCAAGGCCGATGCCCGGTATGGGCAGCCGGTCAGTTGCACGGCGATGGGCAGTGGCGCCTGCTCGGGTCTCTGGAAGTTCTCGGCAACGACCCAGACAGGCTGGATCGTGCCGAGACGCTCGCCCTGTTCCAGCGGCTGCGAGCTGACAACCAGCGCCAGGTCAATTTGTTCGCGACTGAACATCGTGAACAGCTCACCACTGGACCTGGCCTCCACCTCCAACTCAAGCAGTGGATTGTCTGCAATCAGCAGCGGTAGGAAGTCGCGCATAAATGCTGGGGCGTATGAGTCAGGCAAGCCCAGGCGAATTTTGCCCTGCATGCGTTGTGGGCTGAGTGAGGCGAGCAAGCGGTCATGACTTTTCAGAAACTCCGTGGTTTCACTCAGCAATTTCTTGCCATACATCGTCAGTTCGACGCCCTGGTTGTTGCGGCTGAATAACCTTTGGCCCACCAGGTTTTCCAGCTTGTGGATTTGCGTGGTGACGGTCGACGCACTGCGATGCACATGGTTGGCTGCTTCGTTGAACCGTCGAAAGCGGGCAACCGCATGAAAGGTGCGTAGGAGGTCGATGTTCAATTGCTTGTTCATGATTCCTCTTTTGAGGATTAGTGGTGCAGATTATTCAAATATACAAAATCATGACCTCACTTTAGTCTTTTGGTCAAACAGGAGCGTGCCTGTCTATCGAATAAAAAGAGTTGGAGCGTATATGGATATCAACACGCTGGTTGTAGCGTCTTTGCAGAATAATCATGACCTCGGAGGGCGAATCTGGACCATTGAAAACGCTGAGAAATACTCGACCCTGTCTGAGCATCGGACGGCGCTTTCGCAGCAGGTCAGCGAAGAAATATTAGCGCTGATGACCGCCCTGAATAACCAGGGGATAAGCGCCGAAGGCATATGCGCTGCGCCTTGTGGGTCGGGTTCCCTGGGCGAACTGCTGCAATCGGTCGCCAATGATCTGGTTGACCTGCTGGGGCAGGGCAGCTTGCATTACGTCGAGTTGGGTCCGGAGCCGGTGAAAACATCCGCCCTGATGGGGTATTTGCTGGAGTGTGGCGCTGAACCTGAGTATTACACCGCGGTTGATATCAACTGTGCTTCCCAGGGCATCATGCGCCGCGCGGTTGAGCCGATGCTGGCCACGCCCCAGGGGTTCTCCTATCTGGCCACCGATTTCCGGGACTTGCGCCGGCACCAGCTTGAACGCGGCCAGGATATAACGCTGATTACAATGCTGGGCTTCCAGGAGGGCAATGAGTTGCCCGATACCGTTGGCCAGATCATCCGCCGGGTGGGTGGCAGGCGAACGTATGTCTTGTCAGAAATGCAATTGTCCACGGTTGAGGATGATGCCCACATCCATCGGTTTTATAGCCACGAGTGCATGATTCGGTTCTCCGACCTGATCGGTTTGAAACTGGGGTTGGAGAAAACGGATAACCATCGGGTCGTCATCTCCGAGATCGAGCACCACGATGATCGCTACCGTGTCGCCGCAACGTTGCTGCCTGTCCACGACGGTCATGATGATGGCTATCTCTTGACGAATGTCTGCCTGAAATACACCCGCGAGCAATTTATCCGGGTACGCCAGGAGTACGGCAGTTGCCGAGTGATTGGTGAGTATTGCAGCGGAGATGGCAGTGTCATGTATCAACTGTCCGAATATTGCCCGGACCACGATTGCACTGACCGATAACAGAGGTGGATAGCCATGAGACGAGACGGTGACCTTCCGGTATTTGCGCAGGGAGCAGGACGGCTGAAACTGGCGTTGCAGGCATCGCTGTCTCCGGCATCGGGGCGATGCAAACATCCTGGGGCATTGCTCGATACCTTGAAGCATTGGAGTGATAGCTACTTACACAACAGTGTTCCGGCACTTGGCTATCACCGAAGCCTTGCCGAACTGGGTTATGTGAACTCGCCGTTGGCCGTCGCCTCGGTTGAGCAACTCACCGCCGTGGCACAGGTGGCGGGGTTATTTACCGAAGAGGGCGTCACGCAATTGCGTCGTGCCTGTTATCAGTTGGAGGCGGGCTCTACCACCAGCGACTGGATTATTTCCAATCGCACCCGTGCTGCCACTGAGTCCTCGACCCTTATTCGGGAAATGATGGGCAGTCGCGCCTTTTTGTTGGCGGTGTCGCATATTGCAGGCGTGCCTTTGGTGCCCCATCCATTTTTACGGGCGCGTTCACAGGTCAACTATTTCTACCCGCGCCAGACGCCTGAAGATAAAGCCCAGATTGGCATGTGGCATACCGACGGTACCAGTTTCGTATTGAATATCTTGCTATCGGACCCTGGTGAGTATGAAGGTGGAGAGTTTGTGTTTTTTGAAGGGCAGAACGAGCGCTTTGATCTGAATAACCTGGACGGGCACCTATGTACCAGCGTTGTCCGGGCCAGTGGCGATGCGGTCTACCTTTACGGCAGCCGTGTGTTTCATGGCGTGCGCCCTGTCACGGCCGGTCGGCGCATGTCGTTGGTACTTTCATTTCATTGTCCCTACAGTTCGGTCGATGTGAACAAGTTCTGGCACCTGGCATCCGATGACGGTGTGTTGAGGACGATCAGGCCATGGTTCCAGCTGAGGCGAAACCTGGCATTGCCTGCCGAGGAGCAATACCGTCGACTGGGCATTGCGCCTATTACCTTTGCCGAACTGGCGATGCCCAGGGGGCAATAATGAGGCTGCCCAAGCGCGCGACCCTGGGAACGCTGAAGTTACTGCTCTTGCAGATGGTGTTTGTCTTGTCTTGGAGCTCCGGTTTTATTGGGGCGAAGATGGGGGCTCAGGATGCAGGCGCGTTCAACTTACTGTTCTGGCGTTTTTTGCTGGTCTCGGTGTGCCTGGGGCTGTTTTTGAATAGTGCGCTGCTGAAGGTTTCCTGGGCGCAAATTCGCCACCACGCGGTGATCGGTTTTTTGTCGCAGTTTCTTTATTTGAGTTGTGTCTACGTGGCCATCCAAAATGGGTTGCCGCCGGGGATTGCGGCAATCATTGCGGCGCTTCAGCCACTGATGACGGCCGCACTGTCGTCGGGCAGTACCACAGAGCGCAGCGGAGCGTGGCAATGGCTGGGTTTGCTGGTGGGCTTTTGCGGGGTGTCGATTGTGATCGCGGGGCAGTACCGCAATAGTGGTGCCGAGGTCGGGCTGGTCATGTATTTACTGCCGCTTGTCTCGGCCTTGGGGCTGACGATGGCGACATTGTATGAGCGCCGCTCAGCACTTAAGCAGACCCAGCGCAGTAGCTTGAGCCTGTCGCTGTTTATCCAGTCGCTGATGACCTTGATGGGCTTCACTGCGGCGGTGCTCTACACCGATACGTTAAGCGTTCCCCAGGACTGCGCCGTACTGGTCTCGATCGTTTGGCTGACGGTGTTTTCTACGTTTATCGCGTATTTGAGCCTCTGGATGTTGTTACGGGTCATGACTGCGACCCATGTCGCGGCACTGGTTTACCTGGAGCCCCCTGTGACGTTGGTCTGGGCGGCAATCATGTTTGGCGATGTGATTTACACCTCGACGTATGTGGGCATTGCCGTGGTGGTGGCCGGGTTGATTCTAGTCCGTTTGAAAAGACAGGCGATGGCGTGTGCGTCGTGAGCATTATGCCCACGCCGCTTGCTTGGAGGGTGGTGTTCAGCTCGGCTTTTTCGTTCCCAAAAGCCGCACTTCCTTGAGCAACGCCGCGCCCAATTGCTCCGTACCCAGTTCTTTGTACCCCACAGCCTTGATATCACCGTTCTGTTCCGCCTGGATGATGATCACCGGCGTCTCCTTGCCGGTACCTGCTTCGACATGCAGGGCGTATTGGGGAATATCCATCTTGATCGGCGTACCTGCCGCCTTGCCTTTCACATTGATCAGAAACGCCGCACAGCCATTGTCGACATCGTCGTTGGTCGCAGACCGTCCACTGACGAAGCAGGTCTCGGGGAGGTCCGGCCAGGCAATGGTTTCTGCCAGGGCGAGGGTGGGGGTCAGGAGCAGGGCAGCGAGCAGAAGCGTGCGCACGTTGGGCGGTCTCTCAAGGGGCGGTGGAACACAGGTTTTATCAAAGCCGGTCCATTGCAGCAACGCCAGGGTTCAGCCCAGGCGGCGCATGCCGGTGGCTTTCGCGGCGTCGTTATCAAAGGTGGCCGTGTATTCGCACCCGGCAGCGTGGGCACAGCGCTCGATCAGGCAGTCGGCAAAGTCCGCCTTGGTCGTGGTGAATCGGCGCACGGCCTGCCAGATAAGTTCGGCCTGTTCGATGATCAGTTCACGGGTGCGCAGCAGGGTTTCCAGAACCGCCACCACTTGCGTCTTGGTGCATGGGTAGCAGCTCTGCAACACCCAGACCAACTCCACCACCGAGACCAGGCTGACGAAACCCGGCGCAGTAACGGTCAGGGATTCGATCAGGTGCGTGGCCTTGGCCGATTGAACCGGGTCGTCCTGAGTGACATAGCGCACCAGCACATTGGTATCCAGGCCAATCATCCCGCTTTGGCTCCTTGCACGGCGATTGCCTGGTTCATCTGTTCAATGCTGACGGCCGTGGCGGGCTTGCGGATCAGCCCCTTGAGGTCCTGGACGCTGTGGTTGGCGGCGATGATGGCGAACTTGCCATCGTCCATTTCGACAAATTCCACCCGGTCTCCGGTGTCCAGGCCCAATGCGGCCCGGACTTGAACGGGGATGGTGATTTGCCCTTTTGAGGTGAGTGTGGCGGTGGCCATAATGAAGATCTCCAGCGGGATATTCCTTACCTTAGGGTAAGGAATAATGGAGGACAAGATCCGTTGGTCCATAGGTCGCTCTTCTGCAGGTGTCGGTGGTCGGAATAGATAAAACCCTAGTCCGCTTTTATGCCTTCGACACCCCTCAGACAGCCCTAAAGCAATACAACCTATGACCTGGCCATTTGCCTTATTGCACCACGCGATAGCACGGCACATACGCCGCGCCACCGGGCAGTTTCATCCGGTGTTGCTCCACAAACGCCTTCAACAGCTCATCCAGCGGCTTCATGATGGTCGGGTCGCCGTGGATTTCGTATGGGCCGTTCTGTTCGATCAGGCGGATGCCCTTGTCCTTGACGTTACCCGCCACAATCCCCGAGAACGCCCGGCGCAGGTTGGCCGCCAGTTCATGGGGCGGCAGGCTGTGGCTTAGTTGCAGGCTGGCCATGTTGGCGTGGGTCGGGTCGAATGGGCGCTGGAAGCCTTCGTCGATCTTCAGCAGCCAGTTGAAGTGGAAGGCGTCGTTGCGCTCGCGGCGGAACTGTTTGACGGCCTTCAGGCCCGCAGTCATCTGCCGGGCAACTTCGGCAGGGTCGTCGATGATGATCTGGTAGTGGGCCTGGGCCGCCTCACCCAGGGTCGCGCCGACAAACGCATGCAGCTGTTGCAGGTACGGTGCCGCCTGTTTTGGCCCGGTGAGGATGACCGGGAAGGGCACATCACGGTTGTCCGGGTGCATCAGGATACCCAGCAGGTACAGGAACTCTTCGGCCGTACCGGCGCCGCCGGGGAAGATGATGATGCCGTGGCCGACACGCACAAAGGCTTCCAGGCGTTTTTCGATATCCGGCAGGATCACCAGTTCGTTGACAATCGGGTTCGGCGCCTCGGCGGCGATGATGCCAGGCTCGGTGAGGCCCAGGTAGCGCCCGCCGGTGATGCGTTGCTTGGCGTGGGAAATGGTCGCGCCCTTCATCGGGCCTTTCATCACGCCTGGGCCGCAACCGGTGCACACGTCGAGGCTGCGCAGGCCCAGTTCGTGCCCGACTTTCTTGGTGTATTTGTATTCTTCGGTATTGATCGAGTGTCCACCCCAGCACACCACGATCTTCGGCTCGACACCGGGGCGCAGCGTACGCGCGTTGCGCAGCAGGTGGAATACGTAGTCGGTGATGCCCTGGGAGGTGCTCAGGTCAATGCGTTGGCTGTCGAGCTCGTTTTCGGTGTAGACGATGTCGCGCAGGGCGCTGAACAGCATTTCCCGGGTGCTGGCGATCATTTCGCCATCCACGAACGCATCAGCCGGCGCGTTCAGCAGCTCCAGGCGTACGCCACGATCCTGTTGATGGATGCGCACCTCGAAGTCCTTGTAGGCGTCGAGGATGGTCTTGGCGTTATCGATATGGGCGCCGGTGTTGAGGATAGCCAGGGCGCACTGGCGAAACAGCGTATAGATGCTGCCGGAACCGGCTTCGCTCAGTTGCTGGACTTCACGTTGCGACAGCGTTTCGAGACTGCCCTTGGGGCTGACGGAGGCATTGATGACTTGGCGTTGAGGCATTCTTATTCCCTGAAAGCGCAGCCACCGGCGATGAACAGCCCGTGGCATGAGGATGACGAGCGCCGAATACGGTCGCACAGGACAGGCATTCTCCCCGCCCTACAGGCAGGACGCAAACGCCGCCCTGGCTCATCATGCCGCAGAATTTGCTGAATTCGCGCCCTTGTTGGAAAAATATAGCGCCTTTGGCCAGTGTGGATTGGATTTTGCGAACAGAAGAATTGCGACTATCGTGACGCTTCGGTTTTTCGGACGTCATAGACCAGTACGATTGACGCCGTAATGGCCACCATTGGCCATCGGCACCTTGGAAGAGGCAGAAATTTTATGATCATCAAACCGCGGGTTCGTGGCTTTATCTGTGTGACCGCCCACCCTGTTGGCTGCGAAGCAAACGTCAAAGAGCAGATCGACTACGTGACCGAACACGGTGCCATCGAAGGCGGCCCGAAGAAAGTCCTGGTGCTCGGTGCGTCCACCGGTTACGGCCTGGCTGCACGTATCAGTGCCGCTTTTGGTTGCGGCGCCGGCACCCTTGGCGTGTTTTTTGAAAAAGAAGGCGAAGAAGGCAAGCTCAGCTCTGCCGGCTGGTACAACAGCGCCGCCTTCCACAAGTTCGCCGCCCAAAAAGGCCTGTACGCCAAGAGCATCAATGGCGATGCGTTCTCTGACGAGATCAAGCGCCTGACCATCGAAACCATCAAGAAAGACCTGGGCAAGATCGACCTGGTGGTCTACAGCCTGGCTGCGCCACGCCGTACCGACCCCCAGGGCGTGGTGCACAACTCCACCCTCAAGCCGATCGGCAAGGCCGTGACCCTGCGTGGGATCAACACCGACAAGGGTGTGGTCGTGGATACCACCCTGGAACCGGCCACCCAGGAAGAAATCGACGGCACCGTCAAAGTGATGGGCGGCGAAGACTGGCAGCTGTGGATCGACGCCCTGCGTGATGCCGACGTGCTGGCCGAAGGCGCCAAGACCACCGCCTTCACCTACCTGGGCGAAAAACTGACCCAGGATATCTACTGGAACGGCTCCATCGGCGAGGCCAAGAAAGACCTCGACAAGAAAGTCCTGACCCTGCGCGACAACCTCGCGGCACTCAAGGGCGATGCCCGGGTCTCGGTGCTCAAGGCCGTGGTCACTCAGGCCAGCTCGGCAATCCCGATCATGCCGCTGTACCTGTCGCTGCTGTTCAAGGTGATGAAAGAGCAGGGCACCCACGAAGGTTGCATCGAGCAGGTCTACGGCCTGTTCAAGGACAGCCTGTACGGCAGCGAACCGAAGCTCGACGCCGATGGCCGCCTGCGCGCCGACCTGGCTGAGCTGGAGCCAAAAGTCCAGGACGCCGTGGCGGCATTGTGGAACCAGGTCACCGATGACAACGTCAACGAGATCAGCGACTTTGCCGGCTACAAGGCGGAGTTCCTGCGCCTGTTCGGTTTCGAGATTGCTGGCGTGGATTACGAGGCTGACGTCAATCCGACCGTGAAGGTCGAAGGCCTGGTCCAGGCTTAAGCGCTAACAAACGAAACGAAACCCTTGTGGGAGCTGTCGAGCCCCGGCGAGGCTGCGATAGTGGTGGTTCAGGCAACATAATGTTGCAGTGCCGTCGCTATCGCAGCCTCGCCGGGGCTCGACAGCTCCCACATTTGCTTCATGCTGGGTGTTCCAGTGACCACACTCGGCTAACGGAGGATCTTCATGACGATTCGTGCAGTAGTTTTTGATTTCGGCGGTGTCCTGTTTGATTGGAGCCCGCACCATCTGTACCGCCAACTGATTCCCGGTGACCAGGAACGCCAGTGGTTCCTCGACAACATCTGCACCCAGGCCTGGAACACCGAACAGGACGCTGGGCGCACCCTGGCTGAAGCCACCCACAGCCTGATCGCCGCACACCCGCAACATGAAGCCCTGATCCGGGCCTACTACGAGCGCTGGCATGAAATGCTGCGCGGCCCGCTCGCAGGCGGCGTGGCGATTCTTGAAGACTTGCATGAGGCCAACGTGCCGCTGTTCGGCCTGACCAACTG
The DNA here is from genome assembly GCF_001983165.1 of Pseudomonas gessardii. Taxonomy (GTDB): domain Bacteria; phylum Pseudomonadota; class Gammaproteobacteria; order Pseudomonadales; family Pseudomonadaceae; genus Aquipseudomonas; species Aquipseudomonas gessardii. The sequence continues at coordinate 205,013 of NZ_MNPU01000002.1, forward strand.
GTCCGCAGAAACCTTCCCCTATGCCCGTGCCAACTACCCCTTCCTCCAATACTTTCGCAATATCGTGGTGTCTGGCGAGGTGAAGCTGATCAAGCCCGACCCGGCGATCTACCGCGCCAGCCTCGACCAGGTGCGCGCCCAGCTGCCGGATATCCAGCCCGAAGAAGTGGTGTTTATCGACGATGTGGCCGAAAACGCCAAGGCCGCCACGGCCCTGGGCTGGCGTGGTATTCATCACGTCTCACCCGAGCAGACCCGCCGTGAACTCCAGGCCCTGGGGGTGAGTGTCTAGCGCGCCCATTGTTCGAGCGCGAAGTCGACGAAGGCCCGCAGCTTGGGCAGGCGATAGCGGTCCTGCGCATATAGCAGGTGCATCGGGCGCGAAGGTGACTGGTAGCCTGGCAGGAGCGCCACCAGGCGCCCCGCCAACAGATCGGTGCCGACCAGGGCGTCGGGCAGCATCACGATGCCCATGCCTTCGACGGCGGCACGGTGCAGGGCCTGGGAGCTGTTGATGGTCATGGGCCCGGACACGGCGACTTCGATTTCACCCTCGGCATCCTGCAGGCGCCAGAGTTTGTCGGCGTTGCGCCAGTCATCGGTCGAGGGGTAGGCGAATGCCAGGCAGTCGTGGTTCTGCAAATCCATGGGGTGCAGGGGTGTACCCCGGCGGGCCAGGTAATCCGGCGATGCGCACAGGGTCATGGTGTAGTCCTGCAAGGGCCGGGCGATCAAGCTCGAAGGTTGCAGCTCACCGAGGCGGAGCGCCACGTCGAAGCCGCTGTCGATCAGGTCCATCGCTTGATTGCTCAGCACCACGTACAGCTGGATCTGCGGGTAGCGCCGGGAGAATTCGCTGAGCGCCGGTGCCAGGCGCTCGGCGCCGAACGCGGGCGGGGCCGTGATGCGCAGTAGCCCTTGTGGCGCCTCGCGGTGGATCTGTTCAGCCAGTTGCTCGGAGTTGGCCACCAAGCCCAGTACTTCCAGGCAGCGCTGGTAATAGAGGCCGCCGAACTCGGTCAGGCTTTGCTTGCGGGTGGTGCGCTTGAGCAAGCTGACGCCGAGGCGCCGCTCCAGGGCCCGCAGGTGGTTGCCGACCATGGTGGTCGACAGGCCGCAGGCCTGGGCTGCTGCGGTCATGCTGCCGGTCTCCACCACCTTGACGTAGACGGTCATTGCCTGGAACAGGTCCATTATCAAGCCCTGATTAAAAGTCATTGCAGATCTGCGCAGTTTATCCAGCTTGAGTGGCTAACGATACTAGGGCCCTGACCCCGATGGAGCCCGATGCCATGACCGCCGCTTGCCTGATGACCACCTATCAACCCCTGGCCCTGAGCTTTACCCGTGGCCTTGGCACCCGCCTGTGGGACCAGCAGGGCCGTGAATACCTCGACGCCGTGGCCGGGGTTGCCGTGACCAATGTCGGTCACTCCCACCCACGGCTGGTGACGGCGATCAGCGAGCAGGCCGGGTTGCTGTTGCATACCTCCAACTTGTACGGCATCGACTGGCAGCAGCGCCTGGCCCAACGCTTGAGCCAGCTCTGCGGCCTGGACCAGGCGTTCTTCAACAACTCCGGCGCCGAAGCCAACGAAACCGCGTTGAAACTGGCGCGCCTGCATGGCTGGAAAAAAGGCATCGAGCAGCCGCTGGTGGTGGTCATGGAGAATGCCTTCCATGGCCGCACCCTGGGCACCCTGGCTGCCAGTGACGGGCCATCGGTGCGCCTGGGGTTCCAGCGTTTGCCGGGGGACTTCATCAAGGTCGGCTTTGGCGACCTGGCGGCACTGGACGCGGTGACCCGTGAGTTCGGGCCCCGGATCGTGGCCATATTGCTGGAACCGATCCAGGGCGAAAGTGGTGTGCAACTGGCGCCGCCGGGTTATCTGAAAGCCTTGCGTGCCCACTGCAGCCAACACGGTTGGTTATTGATGCTCGATGAGATCCAGACCGGCATCGGGCGGACCGGCACCTGGTTTGCCTTCCAGCAGGAGGGAATCGTCCCGGACGTCATGACCCTGGCCAAGGGCCTGGGCAACGGTATTCCGATTGGCGCCTGCCTGGCCCGCGCCTCGGTGGGCAAGCTGTTCACCCCCGGCAGCCACGGCAGCACCTTTGGCGGTAACCCGCTGGCGTGCCGTGTGGGCTGTACGGTGCTGGACATCATTGAAGAACAAGGCCTGCTGGAGAACGCCGCACGCCAGGGCGAGCGCCTGCTGGCGCGGCTGCGGGTGGAGTTGAGCGAGCACCCGCAGGTGCTGGCGATCCGCGGGCGTGGCCTGATGATTGGCATTGAGCTGGCCACGCCGCAGCGCGACCTGGCGGAACGGGCCGCACGGGAGCAGGGTTTGTTGCTCAATGTTACGCGGGGCAAGGTCATTCGCCTGCTGCCGCCCCTGACCCTGGACAGCAAGGAAGTGGAGATGATTGTGCGGGGCATCGTTCGGCTACTGTGACCCCGGCCCGTTCAGCCATTCCTGGTTCATCGTCTGGCTGTCCCCCAGGTAGTCCAGGAGCCAGGCCATGGCCGGCGACAGTTTGCTCTGCGCCCAGGCCATGCAGGATGGGCTGGCCGGGAAGGGGCGAGACAGTTGCAGTACCACCAACTCACCGCTGTCGATCAGCGGCTGTGCCAGGTGCGAAGGCACCATGCCGACACACAGGCCGTCCCGCAGGCAGTCAATGGCGGAGGTCCAGTTCGGTACGACCAGCCGCCGTTGGTTATTCAGGGTCCAGGTGTCGCGCTTGGGCAGGCTGCGCGAGGTGTCGGTCAGGCACAATGACGCGAACGGGCGCAGTTGCTCGTCACTGATCAAGCCCGCTACCTGCGCCAGGGGATGCCGGGCACTGACCACGCCCGACCAGTTCAACAGCCCCATGTCGCGAAACGTGAAATGGCTGGCCACCGGCACCGCGCTGGTGGCGCCGATCACGATATCGGTACGTTCGTCCGCCAGGGCATCCCACACCCCGTTGTACACCTCGTACTCCAGCAACAACTCCACGTCGGGGAAGTGGCGATAGAAGTCCAGCACCAGTTGCCGGCAGCGCTGCTGCTTGACGATGGAGTCCACCGCCACTTTCAACTGGCCGCTCCAGCCATTGGCTACCTGCTGGCACAGCCGGCGGGTGCCGAGCATGGTTTTCATCACGCCCCGGGCTTCATCGATAAACAGGCGCCCGGCAGGCGTCAGTTCCACATCGCGGTGGCGGCGGACAAACAACGGCACCGCCAACCATTCTTCGATTTGCCGGACGGTGTAGCTGATGGCCGAGGGCACGCGGTGCAGTTCCTGGGCGGCTGCACTGAAACTGCCGTGACGGGCCACGGCATCCACCACATCCAGGGAGTATTCGGACCACATGGGTGTTGCCTTCAAAAATATTGATAATAGTCTCCAATTATTATCGCTTCACAGGGTAACTGTCAGCTTCATAATAGGCGCCAGTCAGCAAATTGTTTGATGGCAGGACTTACAAGGCTTCAATGAAAAACTCTTTTGGTTTTACCTGGTACCTGGCGGGGCTGAGCATGCTCGGCTACCTGGCCATGGATATGTACCTGCCTGCGTTCGGCGCCATGGGCGAACACCTGCAGATTTCCCCCGGTGCGGTGGGGGCCAGTTTGAGCATCTTCCTCGCCGGGTTTGCCGTGGGGCAACTGCTCTGGGGCCCGCTGTCGGACCGCCTGGGGCGCAAGCCGATCCTGCTGGCGGGCCTGAGCCTGTTTGTGCTCGGCTGCCTGGGAATGTTCTGGGTCGAGACCGCGCCGCAACTGCTGGCGTTGCGTTTTGTACAGTCTATCGGGGTGTGCAGTGCCGCTGTCAGTTGGCAGGCGCTGGTGATTGACCGGTACCCGGCGGACAAGGCGCACCGGGTGTTTGCCAGCATCATGCCGCTGATGTCCCTGTCACCGGCGCTGGCGCCGCTGCTGGGCGCGGTGGTGCTGAATCACTGGGGCTGGCAGGCGATCTTCGCCGTATTGCTAGGTGTCTCGCTGTTGCTGCTATTACCGACCCTGTTTCTCAAACCCATGCCCAAGCGCCTGGCCGCCGACGGTGAAAAGGCCCGGCTGGGCTACGGGCAATTGTTCAAGTCGCGGGTGTTCACCGGCAATGTGCTGATCTTCGCTGCGTGCTCCGCCAGTTTCTTCGCCTGGCTCACGGCCTCGCCGTTTATTCTCGGTGGCATGGGCTACAGCCCCAATGATATTGGCCTGAGTTATGTGCTGCCGACCCTGGCGTTTCTGGTGGGGGGCTACAGTTGCCGCAGTGCGCTGCAACGGTTCCAGGGCAAACTCCTGTTGCCCTGGCTGCTGGTGGCGTACTGCATCAGCATGGTGGCGCTGTACCTGGTGGCGACCCTGACGGTGCCGACGCTGACCACCTTGCTGATTCCGTTCTGCCTGATGGCCCTGGTCAACGGCGCCAGCTACCCGATTGTGGTGGCGAATGCGCTGATGCCGTTTTCGGAAAACTCCGGCAAGGCCGCCGCCCTGCAAAACACCCTGCAACTGGGCTTGTGCTTTGTCGCCAGCCTGTTGGTGTCGTCGCTGCTGGAGCAGCCGTTGCTGGTCACGGTGATTGTGATGCTGGTGACCGCGCCGCTGGCAATGTTGGGCTATTGGCTGGCGCGGCCCAAGCCGGATGAGTCGGAATTGGCGGCCGCTTAAAACGTCACTTCCATATTCACGGTTGGCGTCGAGGTGCGGCTGCCACGGCCGCCATCCACACCGAACTTGTTATGCCAGTATTCGTAGCCCACCCCCAGGTACAGGTTGGGCTTGACGCTTTTGCCCGGCCGTACCGCAACCATCAGCGCAGTGCGCATCAGGGTTTCTGCGGCGGTGTCGCGGCTGTTGTAGTCATGGCCCTTGTCACCGACATGGTTGATAAAACCCTGGAACTTGGCGCCATGGTTGCCGAGCTCGAACGGGCGCATCCAGGTCAGGTTGAGCATGTAGGTGTCGTCGAAGGTGTGGTTCGGATCCTTCGCGCCGGGGATGCCGGAATGGTTGTTTTCCTTGTAGTACATCAGGCTCAGGTCCAGCACCCCGACCGTATTGAACTTGAGGGTCGGCCCGAGCACCAGGGCGCGCTTTTTTGCCGACGCCAGGTTGTTGTTGCGGTTGGCATCGAAGCCCAGGGTCAGCGCGTAATCCTTGATCAGCCCGGTGCCCAGCGGCCTGTCGAATACCCGTGAGGCATACAGCTGGTGCCGGTACACCGCATACACCTCGCTGCCGCCGTGATCGGTGCCCTTGCGCGGGTCGTGGCTGTCGGACAGGAAGACGTCGAGGTTGAGGAAGTTGCTGCCGTACCGGTAGCCGCTGGCGTGGGTGAAGCTGTAGATGCGCTTGCTGAAGTCGTCGGGGTTGTTCGGATTGGTGAACTGTTGCCCGTAGCGAAACCCTACGCTGTTGTTCATCCATTCCACCGCGACAGCCTCCCCGCCGCCGAGGAGTGTGAGTAAAACGGTTGCGCCGTGCAGTGCCTTTTTCATTGTTTTAGTTCCTTTGGCGTTTGGCTCATGGCAGCCATGCAGGGGCCGCCGGGCGCAGTATCGACACAACCGCCGCGCTGCTCAAAGAACAGAATATCGACTGGGCTGCTGCCGAATCGGCAGCACGGAAGTTGGCCTGAAGGTCAGGAAATACGTGGGGTACAGGGGGATTCTTCGCGCTCGCGCAAAGCGATTTCTTCGCTGATCAGGTGGGCCATCGACTCCACCGCCGTAGGCAAATCCCGACCCTTGCGCGCATACAGCCCCAGGTCGCTGAACATCCCGCCCTGGTCACTCAAGGGGATATGCAGCAACTCACCCCTGGCCAAGTCGGCCTCGATGCCGATGCGCGTCTGGAACGCCACCCCCAACTGCTGGCGCGCCAACTGCCGCGCCAGTTCCATGGAGTTGCTTTGCAGCAACGGCTTGTGCGCAGCCGGCGAGCGCTTGTGCAGTGGGGCGATCAGGTGATGGATCGACAGCTCGCTGTTGGCCTGGATCACCCCGTGTTCAGCGCACAGGGTGTAGCTGACGCTGGCATGGGAGGCCAGGGGATGCCCCGGTGCCACTAACGCACCCAGACGGAAATGCCCGACACACAATTGTGTGGTTTCCGCACTGCGCGGCAGGGCAAAGGCCAGCCCCAGGTCCGCCTGGCCGTTGATCACCGCGGCTGGAATCGATTGTGAACCCTGCACGGTCACCCCGATCGTCACCGCCGGATAGCGCTGGCGCATGCGCTTGAGCACGGCGGGCAGCAACTCCACCGTCGCGCCTTCCACCGTGGCAATTTCCACATGCCCGGTCTGTACCTGGTTTAGGCCTTCCAGTTCGCCGCGTACCCGTTCCACATCCTGTAGCACCAGGGTTACATGGCGGGTGAGGATTTCCCCGGCAGCGGTCAGGCGCAGCCCGCCGGGCAAGCGCTCGAACAGGGCCGCGCCGACTTCATCTTCGAGTTTGAGAATCTGCCGGTTCACCGCCGACGACGCCACGTTCAGCCGGCGCGCAGCTTCGCGGATCGAATGGCAGCGCCGGACCATATCGAAGTAGCAAATGGCCGCAGAGTGGATGCGCAGCGTGCGGTTGAGCATTTTTTTCAGATCCTTGTGGGCACGCCTTCAAGCCTCGGGGCTGGGCGGCTGAATGGATTTTTGTAACGTCGATGCCGGGTATCTTGTGCAAATGATTGTATACAACTCTATGGACATCCAATCTTTCTATTGCATACAGTGAGCGCACAACAAAAACAGAGCACCTCTCACCATGACTATCCCGAAGGCGTCACCGCAACGGCCAGAAGATGAGAATCTTGGCGTCGCTGCCAACATGGCTTACGGCCTGCAGCATGTACTGACCATGTACGGCGGCATCGTGGCCGTGCCGTTGATTGTCGGCCAGGCGGCCGGGTTATCCCCCGCGGATATTGGCCTGTTGATCGCCGCGTCGTTGTTTGCCGGTGGCCTGGCCACGCTGTTGCAAACCCTGGGCCTGCCGTTTTTTGGCTGTCAGTTGCCCTTGGTGCAGGGCGTGTCGTTTGCCGGTGTGGCGACCATGGTGGCGATTGTCGGCAGCGATGGCGCAGGCGGTGTGCCGGCGATCCTGGGCGCGGTGATGGCCGCGTCGCTGATCGGGTTGCTGATCACCCCGATCTTCTCGCGAATTACCAAGTTCTTCCCGCCCCTGGTGACCGGGATCGTGATTACCACCATCGGCCTGACGCTGATGCCGGTCGCGGCCCGTTGGGCCATGGGCGGTAACAGCCGCGCTGCCGATTTTGGCAGCATGCCCAACATCGGCCTGGCGGCCATCACCCTGGTGTTGGTGCTGTTGCTGAGCAAGGTGGGCAGCGCCACTATCTCGCGCCTGTCGATCCTGCTGGCCATGGTGTTTGGCACGCTGATCGCCGTGTTTTTGGGCATGGCGGACTTCTCCACCGTGACCCAGGGCCCGATGATCGGCTTCCCCGCGCCGTTCCACTTCGGCATGCCGACGTTCCATGTGGCGGCGATCCTGTCCATGTGCATCGTGGTCATGGTGACCCTGGTGGAAACCTCGGCGGATATCCTCGCGGTGGGCGAGATCATCGACACCAAGGTTGACTCCAAGCGTCTGGGCAATGGCCTGCGTGCCGACATGCTGTCGAGCATGTTCGCGCCGATCTTTGGCTCGTTCACCCAAAGCGCCTTCGCCCAGAACGTCGGCCTGGTGGCGGTGACCGGGGTCAAGAGTCGTTATGTGGTGGCCACGGGCGGCCTGTTCCTGGTGATCCTTGGCCTGTTGCCCTTTATGGGCCGGGTGATTGCCGCTGTACCGACCTCGGTGCTGGGCGGCGCCGGGATCGTGTTGTTCGGCACCGTGGCGGCCAGTGGCATCCGTACGCTGTCCAAGGTCGATTACCGCAACAACATGAACCTGATCATTGTCGCCACCTCCATTGGCTTCGGCATGATCCCCATCGCCGCGCCGAGCTTCTACGATCAGTTCCCTAGCTGGTTCGCCACCATCTTCCACTCGGGGATCAGCTCCTCGGCGATCATGGCGATCCTGCTGAACCTGGCGTTCAACCACTTCACCGCCGGCAACTCGGACCAGCAGTCGGTGTTCGTCGCCGGTACCGAGCGCAGCCTGTGCTTCCAGGATGTGGCGGCACTGCGGGACGGGGATTACTTCAGCAAGGGCAAATTGTTTGATGCCGAGGGCAAGGAGATTCCGCTGGTGGATGCAACACTGCCGAAAGCGGCGGTGGCGGGGCGGGCTGAAACCAGTGAGGTGTAGCCAAAACACCACAAAAAACTGAATGTAGGAGCGGGCTTGCCCGCTCCTACATTTGATTGGTGGTGTTTAGAAGACCGTTGGTGAGCACACCTCATCCAAAAACTTCACCACCGTGCCCATGCACGGCTGGCGCTCCTCCACATGGGGCATATGGCTGGAGTCTTCAAACAGCGCTGCGCGTACATCGGCGATTTCATCGAGGAATGCCTTGAATTCCAGCGGTGTGGCCTGGTCATGCCGCCCGGAAATTATCAGGGTTGGCACTTGGATCTGCGTCAGCCGGCCAATGCTGATCGGGCCGTGCAGGGCGTTGTAAACCGTAGGGTCGGCCGCCATCTGGGCGAAGGTACGTGCCACTTCTTCGGGCCACGGGTTGATCCGGCACAAGGGTTGGTCATCGAAGCCGGCCGCCAGGTTGGCGGCGATCAATGCGCGCAGGCCCTGGGGCTGGCGAATCGCGTGTTCACTGCCGAGCCTGCCGCCCCAGGCATGCCCGAGGAGCGCGTAATGCCCGCTGATGTGCAGATGGTCGAGCAGGTTGTCCAGCTCTGCGAGAAACAGCTCAACCGTCCAGAAATCGGCGGGCTGGTGGGGCAGGTGGGTGGACTGGCCATTGCCCAGTTGATCGTAGTGAATCACCGCATGCCCACTGGCAGCCACGTCCTTGAAGGCGTCCAGGTAGTCGTGGGTAGCGCCGGGGCCGCCATGGAGGATGACCAATGGGGTCTTGCCGCTGTCGAGGTTGCCGGTCACGCGATACCAGGTCTGGTAGTCGCGAAAGGTTGCGTAGCCCTGGTGGCTTTGTTCGATGAATTCCATTTCCGGCCCTGCCATCAAAAATTGGTCGGGTACACGATAGTTTGAACAAAACGTTTAAGTAACTGGCAAAACGGCTAGGTTTTCCTGACGAAGCGGCAATGCCCCAAGTGGCGCCGGCAATCCGGGGCCACTCGGGCCTGGCTTATTGTTTCTGCGGGTCAAACTGCTTGTCGCGGATAAACAGCGCCGGGATCACCCCGCAGATAAAGTACGCCGCGCCCATCACCATAAAGCCCACGCCAATCGAACCATGGGACGCCAGGAAGCCAATGGCCGCCGGCGCGACCGCCGCGCCAATACGCCCGATGTTGTAGGCACCGCCCACTGCCGAACCGCGGAATTTGGCCTCGAAACTCTCGGTCATGTAGGTCGCATTCACGCCGTAGGGAATGCCGTACAGAAAACCGAAGGCAATCAGCAGCCAGAGGATATTCTCCGGGCTCTGGTACAGCACGATCACCGGCAGGAACACCGCCGTGCCCAGGGCGCCGAAGGCAAACACCACGCGCCGGCCCAGGCGATCGGCCGCCAGGCCGGCGAGGATCTTGCCGAAAATCATCGCCGCGTAGGTGCCGACCATGTAGCTGGTCATCGACTTGAAGTTCATCCCCAGTTCGCCTTCCAGGTAGGACGGCATCCAGTTATTCACCCCGTAGTAGCCAAACTGCAGGAAGCCTGCAGTCAGTGCCCAGAACAGGAACATGCGGCTGGCCTTGGGGTCGCTGAAAATCAGCTTGAACATGCCATCGGGTTTTTTTGCCGAGACGCGCTGGATGCCTGCGGCCTTTTCCCGCGCACGCTCGGCCTGGGCGTTGAGCCAGGCCTGGGGTTCCGGCACCAGGCGCTGCATCAGCACGGCGAGGATCACCGGGATGATCGCCACATAGAACAGCCAGCGCCAGCCGTGGTCCGGCAGGATCCAGCCGGCCAGCAAGGTGGCGACGATATACCCCACCGACCAGCCGGCCTGCAGGGTGCCGAGCACGGTGGTGCGGTAGCGGGTCGGTACGTATTCGGCCATCAGGGTGTTGCAGGCAACATACAATGCGCCCAACCCGAGGGAGGCGAAGAAGCGGGTGGCTGCGAACTGCCAGTAGCTGTGGGTCAGGCCGAGGATCGCGGTACCCACCGAGAACAGCACGATGCTCCACACCACGGTCTTGACCCGGCCGAAGCGATCACAGGCCCAGCCCCCGTAAATCCCGCCGACCGCCATCCCGGCCAGGGTGAAACTGCCCAGGCTGCCGGCTTCGACACTGGTCAGGCCGAACTCGGCTTTCAGGCTGCTGAGGCTGTAGGACAGGAGCATCAAGTCGGCGCCGTCGATCAAAAGACCGAGGAAGCAGAAGATGAAGACAATGATCCACAGGTTGTTTTTTGCGGGCGACAACGCACCCGCCGATGTGGCGACTTCCATAGCGATACCTTGTTGTAGTTGTAGGGCATGGGTTATGGGTGTTGCAGATGTTGTATGAACAAAGCCGATCTACTTGTGGGAGCGGGCTTGCTCGCGATAGCGCAGTGTCAGTCAACTATTTATTAACTGACCCACCGCCTGCGCGAGCAAGCCCACACAAGCCCGGTTCCCACATAGGGTTGTGTGGGTTTTAGTGCCTGGCCTCGCGAATCATGTTGCGCGCAATCACCAACTGCTGGATCTGGGTCGTGCCCTCATACAGCCGGAACAGCCGCACATCGCGGTAAAACCGCTCGATCGCATACTCGCTCACATACCCCGCGCCACCATGAATCTGTACGCAACGGTCAGCCACGCGGCCGCACATCTCCGTGGCGAACATCTTCGCGCAGGAGGCTTCGGTGCTGATGTCCAGGCCCTCGTCACGCTTGCGCGCGGCGTCCAGCACCATGCAGCGGGCCGCATAGATCTCTGCCTTGCTGTCGGCAAGCATGGCCTGGATCAGTTGGAACTCGGCAATCGGCTGGCCGAATTGCTTGCGGTCGATGGCGTAGTGCAGGGCATCGTCGAGCATGCGCTCGGCGGCGCCGACGCTGACCGCAGCGATATGCAGGCGGCCCTTGTCGAGCACCTTCATCGCGGTCTTGAACCCCACGCCTTCGACGCCGCCGATCAGTTGCCCGGCGGGCACCCGCACATTGTCGAAAATCACATCGCTGGTATGGGCGCCTTTCTGGCCCATCTTGTGGTCGCGCTTGCCCAGGGACACCCCCGGGGTATTGCGCTCGACGATAAACGCGCTGATCCCGCCCGAGCCCTTGATCTCCGGGTTGGTACGGGCCATCACCGTGAAAATCCCGGCATGGGGCGCATTGGTGATAAAGCGCTTGGTGCCATTGATCAGGTAATGCTCGCCATCGCGCAGGGCGGTGGTCTTCAGCGAGGCAGCGTCGGAGCCGGCGTCCGGTTCGGTCAGGCAGAACGAGCTGAGCAACTCGCCGCTGGCCAGCTTGGGCAGGTAATGCTGTTTCTGTGCCTCGGTGCCGTCCAGCAGGATGCCGATGGAACCGATGCCATTGTTGGTGCCGAAGTAGGAGCGGAAGGCCGGCGAGGTGCGCCCCAGCTCGAAAGCAATGCTGACTTCTTCTTCCATGGTCACGCCCAGGCCGCCATAGGCTTCGGGCAGGGTCAGGCCGAACAGGCCCATGTCCTGGAATTGCCGGACGATGTCCGCAGGGATCTCATCGGTCTCGGCGACTTCGTTTTCCCGTGGGATCAGCACTTCGTTGACGAACTGGTGGATGGAGTCCAGTAGCAGATGCAGCGTTTGCGGGTCTCGGATCATGTACATTCCTCGGCGGCCCGTTCGGCGGGCCTGTTGTATTGGATCTGCCGGGGCCGTGCACCGATCTGTCTAGCGGGCGGCGGCCTCGATGTTGTTGACCATGTGCTTGAGACGCGGCCCTATGTCGTCTTCGAGTTTTTCCCGGGAAAGGTGAAAGCTCGGCCCGCCACAGTTGAACGTCAACAGCCCATGTTGTGTGTGCAGCATGGGCACGGCGATGGCGTTGACATCGCGGTGCCACTCACCGATCGACATGCAATAGCCGAAATCGGTGTAATCCCTGAACGCACGCTCCAGCCCTTTGCGAATCGTCGGCCAATCCTCCAGATGCCGCTGGCGGATATGCTCAAGCATGAATTCGCGCTCGTTCTCCGGCATCGCCGCCAGGCAGGCACGGCCTGCCGAACTCAAGTGCAGCGGCAGGCGCGTACCGACCTGGCGGCGCATGGTCATGTTCGCTTCGCCCTGGATCACGTCCAGGTACACCATGTCCAGGCGGTCCCGGGTGGCCATCGCGACGGCGGCCTGGGCGTACTTGGCCATGGTCTCCATCAGCGGGTGGGCCACGGCCCGCACCGACAGGTTGGAAAGCATTGCGTAACCAAATGCCATCACCCCCACATCCAACTGGTATCGGCCCGACTGCGGCATGTGCTTGAGGTAACCCAAGCGGGTCAGGGTGTGGGTCATGCGGGTAATCGTCGGCTTGGGCAGGCCGGTCTTGCGCGCCAGTTCCTGGTTACTCAACACGCTTTCGCTGGGGGTGAAGCAGCGCAGCAGTTCCAGGCCACGGGCCAGTGACGTGATGAACTGGCGGTCCTTGTCTTCCTCCTCTTCGGTGTTCATCGGATCTACCAGCAGGTGTTCAAAGGCAGTGCTGCCTGCTGGTGTCTCTGGTGTGTTCGGGTCCAGGCTTCGACGGCGCATGGTAGACATCCTTCTTTTGTAAAATCAACAAAACAAAACCATATTCCGCTGTGCGAAACAATTGAATTTTTTGGATTTTTACTGTGTCTTTATATTTATTCGTTTATAAACAATTGCTTATGTTTATTTCTGTTGGATCTATACGTTCTTGCGTTTACATTCTTAATGTAGATACTTATTATTTTTTGAAAATACGGAATATAATTTCGCACTGCAAAATAAGTAGCAGGGTTATCTATAGCCCACAGTCGGCGATACAGACCTTCAGGAATAAAAACAATGGGTGCATTAACAGGTTTGCGTGTACTGGATTTGAGCCGGGTCTTGGCCGGTCCCTGGTGTGGCCAGGTGTTGGCCGACCTGGGCGCGGAAGTGATCAAGATCGAGCGCCCGCACAGTGGCGACGACACCCGTGGCTGGGGGCCGCCGTGGATGAAGACCGGCACCGGCGAGGCGTCCGGGCAGGCGTCGTATTACCAGTCCACCAACCGTGGCAAGCTGTCGGTGGCCATCGACCTGGCCAGTGCCGAAGGCCAGGAACTGGTGCGGGCGCTGGCGGCCAGCTCCGACGTGTTGATCGAGAACTACAAGGCCGGCTCCCTGGCGCGCTACGGCCTGGACTACACGACCCTGGCCGCGCTCAACCCGCGCCTGGTGTATTGCTCCATCACCGGCTTTGGTCAGACCGGCCCGCGTGCCGAAGAGCCTGGCTATGACTTCATCATCCAGGGCATTGGCGGCCTGATGAGCATCACCGGCGAACGCGATGACTTACCGGGCGGCGGTCCACAAAAAGTCGGCGTGGCCTTTTCCGACCTGATGACCGGGCTGTATTCCACGGTGGCGATCCAGGCCGCGCTGCTCAGCCGCGAACGCACCGGCGTTGGCCAGCATATCGATATGGCCCTGCTGGATGTGCAAGTCGCGACCCTGGCCAACCAGAGCATGAACTACCTGGCCTCCGGCAACGTGCCCCAGCGCTTTGGCAATGCCCATGCCAATATCGTGCCGTACCAGGTGTTTCGCGCCGCCGACCGCGACTTCATCATCGCCTGCGGCAACGACAGCCAATTCATCGCCTTATGCCAGAGCATTGGCCTGCCGCACCTGCCGGATGACCCACGCTTTCGGCGCAATGCCGACCGCGTGGCCCATCGGGCCGAAATCGTCGAGTTGCTGTCGGCGCACTTCCTTGGCCGCACGGCAGATGAGTGGGTCAGTTGCATCCATGCCGCGAAAGTCCCGGTGGGCGCGATCAACAATATCGCGCAATCTTTGGAAGAGCCGCAGGTGATTGCCCGTGGACTGATGGTGAAGATCCCCCATCCGCAAAACCCCGACTTCGCCATGGTCGGTAGCCCGATCAAGATGTCTGGCACTCCGGTGGAGTACGTACGGCCGGCGCCGATGTTGGGGCAGCATACGGATGAAGTGTTGGTGGGGCGGTTGGGGTTGAGTGGTGAGCAGTTGGGGCAATTGAAGAGTCGTGGGGTGATTGAGCAGTTGCCGTGATGGACGCGCGTTGGCTGACTACTGAAGTATTTTGCCCAGCGCGCCCATATCCATGGCTTCATTGATGCCCAAGGGGGCGGAAAGGATGAAGGGCTCTTTGTAGAGTGATTCATAGTGCATCTCTACAAAGACGTCATTCCTTTGCAGGAACAGACTCATTTGCAGCAGGCACAAGGGGCCGAACTGTGTGCTTTTAGTCGGTTCCAGAATCACGATGTCATTACCCGGGCTGACGGCCGCGCCCTGGGTGGGCCAACCTTTGGCGAAGCATTCTGGATTCAACCGTGCCTTTTCCAGCACGGCGGGCCAGCGACTGTCCCCCAGCCCATCGAACTGTTCGTCGCCGACGCGAATGTTGAACGCGGTGATGATGCCCGGGCCAATCCCTTCATTGGACAGGTACAGGCCGCTTTTTCCGCCCGCCAGATACGGTGTGATCATCAGGTAGGGCCTGACGGACAGCCGGTTGTGCTCGCGCATCAGGTCCAGTTGCCAGAAGGAAATCGACGCGGCGGCGATGGAGATCACCATGGCTGCCAGGGAGAGGACAGTGCCGGAGGAGAGCTTGGGTTTTTCCGGTGTCAGCGGTGCAGTGGGGCGACGTGGCTTGAAAAAGGGATGGTCATGCAGTTTTTTCACGGGTCGACTCCCTGTCGATAAGGCTGCACGAGAAAGTCCGTGTCGAGTGCTGGAAAGGTAAAGCCATGAGTCAGGAGGAAATGACACTCCCGTAAATCTCGTAAAGGTTTTTGATGATAGGAAACCCGAAGCAGATAACCAACAGCCAGAATTGCCAGCGCAGCAGGGTCATGCCCGATTCCAGCTTTGAAATGGCCCCTTGAAACTGGCTCGCCTGACTTTCCATCAGCGCGCGGAATTCTACACCTTGTTCTCTGATTGCAACGCCTTGGTCTTTGATCAGGGCGCTCAGGTCGGTGCGTAATGCCGCGATCGAATCCTTGAGGTGGGATTCGGTGCGTTCTAAGTCGGCTTTTGACGCGAAATGTTTCACATCGTCCTCCCAAGCATTTACGGCGGCTTTGGCTGTTTTATTTGGCACGCTGATGGAGGTCAGTGCGTCATATAGGGCAAGCGATATTTTCATCGTGTCTCCAGCAGCAGGCAAGCGACGTAGAACCCCACCGGGCAGTAGGCTCCGTCACTGTGAGGGGGCACTCGATCGGCGAGAGCGCTATCGGTGGAATAGTCGGCTTAAGCGCATTGAGGTTCCAGTCGGACGGTTCCTGCATTTTTGTAGGTTGAGTAAGGCTGCTGAGAGTTGAATCGCCCCGGATTTTTCAGGGCTCCTGAAAAGTCGCAGGTAAAAACCCATTAAATATTTGACTTGTCCTTTTCAATCAGTAAGATACGCCGCATTCCGCGATAGCTCAGTTGGTAGAGCAAATGACTGTTAATCATTGGGTCCCTGGTTCGAGTCCAGGTCGTGGAGCCAGATAGAAAAAAGCCTGCAGCGATGCAGGCTTTTTTTTGCGCGCAATTTAGTGCCTGATGCTACCTGCCAAGCTGGATCGCTCACCGGCAACCCGCCAAGGAAAGCACATGGATATCAGTTGGATGGAGTTAGCCTTCGGCGCGATGGTGGTCATTGCCCAGGGCCTGTCGTTTTGGTTCATGTACTGGTTGTTCAAGAAGCTGCGCAAACCCAAGTCGGTCGCTCCCGCCTATGCCCCTGGCACGGGCCTTGATGGCAAGGCGATTGCGGTATTGGCCACCTTTATCGGGTTGCGCAGGCTGCCTTGGGTGGCCTTGGCCAGCAACAGCCTCAACCCGGTGTTCCGTCTTGAGGGGCAGCAGGTGATTTACCGGGTTTTACGTCAGAAGCAACGACCGTTGGGCGATGTGTCGCGAGTGGATATGCGCAGTGCTTATGGCACCTTCAACCTGGTGTTTGAATTTGCCGATTCGCCGTTCACATTGATCGTGAACCTGGGGAGTGCGTCGCGGATGGCTTATGTGCTGTCGTTGCTGCCACCTGGCATACCGCTGTCCGAACGGGCGCAAGCCGCGCGACTAGCGGGGAACGCCGCGCAATATCAGCCTTGGGTTTAGCGTGTGGCCCCGGCAAGGCGCCCGCTGAGGTGAGGATGGATTACTGAGGCGCGCTGGCGACGCTGCTCATCGAGTATTGCGCCTGGCCGCTGTGTTCATCGATCTCCTCATGGGTGACCACAAACCCTTGTGACAGGTAGAACTGGTAACTGGCGCTATTGTTTTTATAAACCGCCAGGGTCAGTACGGGCCGTTGCCTCCTGGCGTGGGCCAGCAGCTGTTTACCGAGGCCCTGGCCCTGGCAGTCGGGGGCAACAAACAGCGCGGCCATCTGCTGGTCGAGCAGCGAGTAAAACCCCACCACCCTCGATTGACGCTCGATAACAAAGGTCTGGGATGCAGGAATGTACAGGTTGCGCATGTTCTCGACCTGCGACTGCCAGAAGGCGGCGTCGATAAAGTCGTGGGCGATGAGCGAGGCATCCAGCCAGATCTGCAGGACGCAATCGAGGTCTGTGGGGTCAAGGGGTCTGATCATTTTTTTAAGTCTTGCGATGGGTTATTCAAAGCTCAGGCGCCAGGCAGCCCCCGGGCCTGATACTGCGTGGTTGCGCAACATCACGCCAAACAAAATGTTTAACGCGACGCTTTATTATAGAGGCGCTGGAAGAATGCAGGCTTTTTAATGGCTCCTGCAAACATCCCCCAACGAATCACGCTGCATCGACTGCAGGTTTTTCTCGATGGTTTCGCAGATGGCTTCGGTCTGGATCTGGTGTTCGCTGGAGCGGAACGGGCTTTGCAGGTCGGTGCCGATGCGTTCGATGGCCAGCAGCATAAACCCCACCACCGTCGAGGCCAGCGGGGTGAACCAGCCCAGGGACTCCACCAGCCCCACTGGTACAATCAGGCAGAACAGCGAAATAAACAGTCGTGGAAAATACACATACGGGTAGGGCAGTGGCGTATTGGCGATGCGTTCCATGCCGCCCTGGCTGTTGGACAGGTCGACCATGGTTGATTCCAGGCGCGCCAGGCGAATGCTGTCCAGGCGCCCGGCCTTGTACTCGCGGGCCAGCAGGGCGGCGGAGCCGGTGAGGATGTCGTTGGCAAAATTGTTGGTGGCGCCGTTGCGCGCAAACTCATCCCCAGGAATGAACGCCCGCACTTCCTCCGGGCACGGCTCACCCCGCAGGTGCGCCGCCAGGCAATTCACATAGGCCACGTGGCGGCGCAGCAGGGTGGATTTGATGGGGTTGATTTCGCTGTCGGGGTCATCGAGCAATGTCAGCACCTGCCGTGCAAAGCTGCGCGAATTATTGACCATCGCGCCCCATAGCGTGCGCGCTTCCCACCAGCGGTTGTAGGCACTGGTGTTACGAAAACTGATCAGCACCACCAGTGCCGAACCGAGCAGCGTCAGGGGCATCAGTGGCAGGTTGATCTTGGCGTTGAGGAACAGCATGAAGTCCACGGTGACCGCAATATCCCAGAGCAACAGCCAGAACAGCGCCCAGCCGACATAACCCATGGTCTTGATAATCAGGCGGTATTTTTTGACGATGGCAGCTTTCAAACACAAACCTCCGAGCGGGCGAAAAACATCAGTGCCCTAGCTCGGACGGTGTTTGTGCAAGAAAGGTTCGCCGGGTGTCAGGCGTCGTGCAGGGAAATGCGCGAGGTCTCCGGCAAGGCCAGGCCACCGGCCAGTGCGAGCAGGGCTACGGCCATCAGGTAAAACGCCGGTGACAGGTTGCTGGCGGTGGTGCTGATCAACCACGTCGCCACCAGCGGCGCGGTGCCGCCGAAGATCGTGTAGGCCATGTTGTAGGTGATCGCCGAGGCGGTATAGCGCGTGCGGGTCGGGAAGGTTTCCGAGAGCAGCGCCGCCGTGACCACGCCGCACAACACCGCCCCCACCGCCAGCAGCATCACGCCGACCACGGAGGCCGCGAACGAGCCGGAACTGGCCATCAGGAACGACGGGTACACCACGGCCATCAACAGCCCGCAAGCGCTCATCACCGTGACACGCCGCCCGACGCGGTCGCTATACCAGCCGGCCAGCGGACAGATCGCCGCGGCGAAGATCAGCGCAATCAGCGACACCAGCAACGCCGTCGCCCGGCTCAGGCCACCGGCCACTTGCAGGTACGTGGCAAAGTAGGTGGTGAACATATAAAACGACAGCGCCGTCAGCGACACAAAGGCGCCCAGGCAGCAGATCGCCGCGCCATGGTTGCGCAGGGTTTCCTTGAGTGGCGAGTGGGACACCGCGTGTTCCTGTTTCACCGCCTGGAACGCCGGGGTTTCATCCAGCCGCCAGCGCAGGTACAGGCCCACCAGGCCCAGCGGTGCGGCGATCAGGAACGGCAGGCGCCAGCCCCAACTGCCCATGGCCTCGGCCGACAGCGAGGCCTCCAGCGCATAGGCCACCACCGCCGCCGAGGCGAAGGCAGCAAAGGTCGACACCGGGATAAAGCTGCCGTACCACGCCCGTTTATCACTGGGCGCGTGCTCCATCAGGTAGGCACAGGCCCCGGCGTATTCACCGCCGGCGGAAAAGCCCTGGGCGCAGCGGATCAGCGACAGCAGGATCGGCGCCGTGACGCCAATTGCCGCATACGTGGGTAGCAGGCCGATCAGGGTCGTGGCCCCGGCCATCAGCAAAATCGTCATCGCCAGGGTGCGTTTGCGGCCGATGCGATCGCCCAGCATGCCAAAGAAAATCCCGCCCAGGGGCCGAAAGGCAAAGGCCACGGCAAACACCGCGAAGGTCTTGAGCAACGCCGCACTGGCATCGCCACTGGGGAAAAACTGCTGGGCGATGGTGGTGGCGAGAAAGCCATACACAGCGAAGTCGAACCACTCGACAAAATTGCCGATACCGGCGGCGACAATGACTTTTCTCAGGGTTTGCGGCGGGACCTGTTCGGTGGATGCGCGCGTCATGGCGGGGCCTCGGCATTTCGTCAGTAAGCCCTCGATTATCGGGAAAGCGCCCGGGGGGGCTTACTTCAAAAGTGTCATCGGCGTAGTCAACACCGACCTGCCAAGGCAATGAAGATCAAATGTGTGTGGCTTGCCTGCGATAGCGGCGGGTCAGCCAGCATCCCTCCCAGCCATGCCGCCGCCATCGCAGCCTCGCCGGGGCTCGACAGCTCCCACCTTGATTTTCGGGGGTTGGAGGATTGCATTTCAGCCGCCACCGCAGGATGCATGCGGTGCCCAATGCACTGAAGAACCAATGTGGGAGCTGGCTTGCCTGCGATAGCGGCGGGTCAGCCAACATCCCTCCCAGCAAGGCCGCCGCCATCGCAGCCTCGCCGGGCGAGACAGCTCCCACCTTGATTTTCGGGGGTTGGAGGATTGCATTTCAGCCGCCACCGCAGGATGCATGCGCTGCCCAATGCCCTGAAGAACCAATGTGGGAGCTGGCTTGCCTGCGATAGCGGCGGGTCAGCCAGCATCCCTCCCAGCAAGGCCGCCGCCATCGCAGCCTCGCCGGGGCTCGACAGCTCCCACCTTGATTTTCAGGGTTTGGAGGCTTGCATTTCAGCCGCCACCGCAGGATGCATACGCTGCCCAATGCCCTGAAGAACCAATGTGGGAGCTGGCTTGCCTGCGATAGCGGCGGGTCAGCCAACATCCCTCCCAGCAAGGCCGCCGCCATCGCAGCCTCGCCGGGGCTCGACAGCTCCCACCTTGATTTTCAGGGTTTGGAGGCTTGCATTTCCGATCCGTTGGCGGCGCGTTCGAGGATCCTCGGCCCCGGGCCTTCCTGGCCCAGGCTGTCGCCCGGGTTGCGCAAGGGGCAGTCGTTGAGCGACAGGCAGCCGCAGCCAATGCAGTTGTCCAGGCTGTCGCGCAGGGCTTCCAGGGTGCGGATGCGTTCGTTGAGGTTGTCGCGCCAGGCCGAAGACATCTCGCCCCATTGCGCGGCTGTCAGTTTGCTGTTCGGCGGATAGCGGCCCATGGCGCGCTTGATCTCTTCCAGGGGGATGCCGGTGCGTTGCGCCACCTTGATAATCGCGATGCTGCGCAGCACCAGCGACGGGAAGCGCCGTTGGTTGCCGGCGTTGCGCGTGCTGGCGATCAAGCCCTTGGACTCATAGAAGTGCAGGGTGGAGATCGGTACGCCGCTGCGCCTGGCCACCTCGCCGATGGTGAGGGAGCGCACACCGTCCGGGTTCTTTTCTGCTGCCATGGGTGTTGCCCTCAAGTTAAGTTGAGGTTTTATAGTCCTGCCCGATCTTGGCTGCAACCGCTTTCCATCGGGGGGCAGCGCACACACTACGGATGAGCGGAGCAGGGCATGGGCAGAAGGATGCGAGTGGGCGGGGGCGTGGCAGGGGTCAGTGTGCTGGCCCTGGTCATCATGTGGTTGGGCAATCAACCCTCAACCCAGGCAGCGGCGGCGTGGCCAGTGGCCAAGGTGGCGCTGGCCAGGGTCGGGCAGGGCGAGGCGCCCCGCCAGGCCTTTGCCGCAGGGGAGCTGGAGGCGGCCAACCAGGTGCAGGTGGCGGCGGAAACCGCAGGGCGTATCACGCGGATCGCCTTCGAGTCCGGCCAGGCGGTCAAGGCCGGGCAGTTGCTGGTGCAGCTCAATGACGCCCCAGAACAGGCCGACCGTTTGCGCCTGCACGCCCAACTGCGCAATGCGCAGACCTTGTTCCTGCGTATTCAAAAGCTTGAGGCCGTGAATGTCGCGACCCAGGAGCAACTGGACAACGCCACCGCCGCCCTGGACATGGCCAAGGGCGAGCTGCAACAGGTTGATGCGCGGATTGCACAAAAAGCCATCCGCGCACCGTTCGCCGGGCAGATGGGTATCCGTCGTGTGCATCAAGGCCAGTACCTGCAGACCGGCGAAGCCATCGCCAGCCTGGTGGATGCCCAGCGCCTGCACGTGAATTTCGCCTTGAGTGAACAGTCGGCCCCAGGCTTGAGCATCGGCCAGGCTGCCGCGCTCACGGTGGATGCCTTGCCCGGCCGGCAGTTCTCGGCGCAGATCAACGCCATCGACCCGCTGATCGGCCCGTCGCGCTCGGTGCGGGTGCAAGCCACCCTGGCCAACCCGGGCGGGCAGTTGCAGG
This sequence comes from Pseudomonas gessardii, assembly GCF_001983165.1. Lineage (GTDB taxonomy): Bacteria > Pseudomonadota > Gammaproteobacteria > Pseudomonadales > Pseudomonadaceae > Aquipseudomonas > Aquipseudomonas gessardii. Next base: position 226,422 of record NZ_MNPU01000002.1, read on the forward strand.
CCGGCATGTATGCCAGCGTGCGCCTGTCGGCGGTGCAATCGCCCACGGTGCTGGTGGTGCCGGAAACCGCCATCACCTATACCGCCTACGGGCAGACCGTGTTTATCGCCAGCGCCGATCCGGCCGGCGCCTTGAGTGTGCGCCGCGCCCAGGTGACGACCGGGGAGCGCTGGCAGGGCCAGGTGGAAATCACCTCGGGCCTGGCGCTGGGCGAGCAGGTGGTGGTCTCCGGGCAGCTCAAGCTCAGCGACGGCATGCCCGTCGAAGCCGCCGGGCAAAACACCCTGGACGTTGAAGGGAAACCCGCCTCATGAGCTTCACCGACCGTTTTGTACGGCGCCCGGTGCTGGCCCTGGTGGTCAGCAGCCTGATCGTCCTCGCCGGCCTGTTTGCCCTCGGCCAGTTGCCGGTGCGCCAGTACCCGCTGCTGGAAAGCTCGACCATCACCGTCAGCACCGAGTACCCCGGCGCCTCGGCCGAATTGATGCAAGGCTTCGTCACCCAACCGATCACCCAGGCCGTGTCGTCGGTGGAGGGCATCGACTACCTGGCGTCGTCGTCGGTGCAGGGGCGTAGTGTGATCACCCTGCGCATGACCCTCAACCGTGACTCGACCCAGGCGCTGGCCGAGACCATGGCCAAGGTCAACCAGGTGCGTTACCGCTTGCCCGATGATGCCTACGACCCGGTGGTCGAGCTGTCGGCCGGCGACTCCACCGCCGTGGCCTACGTGGGGTTTGCCAGTGACACGCTGTCGATCCCCGAGCTCAGCGACTACCTGTCGCGGGTGGTCGAGCCGCAGTTTTCCGGGATCGACGGGGTGGCCAAGGTGCAGACCTTCGGCGGGCAGCACCTGGCGATGCGCCTGTGGCTGGACAGTGATCGCATGGCCGGGCGCGGGGTGACCGCCGCCGACGTGGCGCAAGCGGTGCGCAGCAATAACTACCAGGCCACGCCGGGGCAGATCCGTGGCCAATTCGTGCTGGCCGATATCCATATCGACACCGACCTGACCAGCGTCGAGGCCTTCCGTGACCTGGTGATCCGCAACGACGGCACGGCCCTGGTGCGCCTGCGCGATGTGGGCACCGTGGAGCTGGGCGCGGCGGCGACCCAGACCAGCGCCACCATGAATGGCCGCCCGGCTGTGCACCTGGGGCTGTTCCCCACGCCGTCGGGCAATCCCCTGGTGATCGTCGATGGCATTCGCCAACTGCTGCCGCAGATCCAGCAAACCCTGCCGCCTGGGGTCAACGTGGCCCTGGCCTATGAGACGGCGCGGTTTATCGAGGCCTCCATCGAAGAGGTGATGCACACCTTGCTGGAGGCCATGCTGATTGTGGTGCTGGTGATCTGGCTGTGCCTGGGCTCGCTGCGCAGCGTGGCGATTCCGGTGCTGGCGATTCCGCTATCGATGCTCGGCGCGGCGGCCTTGATGCTGCTTTTTGGTTTCAGCCTCAACCTGCTGACCCTGCTGGCGATGGTGTTGGCTATCGGCCTGGTGGTGGACGACGCGATTGTGGTGGTGGAAAACGTCCACCGGCATATCGAAGAAGGCCTGACGCCGGTGGCCGCCGCGTTGGTCGGCGCCCGCGAGATCGCCGGGCCGGTGATTGCCATGACCCTGACGCTGGCGGCGGTGTATGCGCCCATCGGCCTGATCGGCGGGCTGACCGGCACGCTGTTCCGCGAATTTGCCCTGACCCTGGCGGGAGCGGTGATTGTCTCGGGCGTAGTCGCCTTGACCCTGTCGCCGGTGATGAGCTCGCTGCTGCTCAAGCCGGGGCAACAAGAAGGGCGCATGGCCAAGTTGGCCGAACAGGTGTTTGGCGGGTTGGCCGCCGCTTATGGCCGGGTGTTGGGCCACTCCCTGGCGCGGCGCTGGATCAGCGGCGGTATTGCCGTGCTGGTGTGCCTGAGCCTGCCGTGGCTGTACAGCCTGCCGCAGCGCGAACTGGCGCCGCCCGAGGACCAGGCGGCGATACTCACCGCCATCAAGTCACCGCAATACGCCAACCTCGATTACGCGGAACGCTTTGCGGGCAAGCTCAACCGGGTCATGGAGAGCCTGCCGGAAACCACCGACACCTGGATCATCAATGGCACCGACGGGCCGGCGGCCAGCTTTGGCGGGATCAACCTCAGCGCCTGGCAGGCCCGTGAGCGCTCGGCCGAGCAGGTCCAGGCGCAGTTGCAGCAGGCCGTGGGCGAGGTCGAGGGCAGCAGCATTTTTGCCTTCCAGGTGGCGGCGTTGCCCGGCTCCAGCGGTGGCCTACCGGTGCAGATGGTGTTGCGCAGCGCCCAGGACTACCCGGTGCTGTACCAGACCATGGAAACCCTCAAGCAGCGTGCCCGTGACAGCGGCCTGTTTGCCGTGGTCGACAGCGACCTGGACTACAACAACCCGGTGGTCAAAGTCACCGTCGATCGGGCCAAGGCGGCGAGCCTGGGGATTGGCATGCGCGATATCGGCGATTCCCTGGCGGTGCTGGTGGGCGAGCAGTACATCAACCGTTTTGCGCTGTATGGGCGCTCTTATGATGTGATTGCACAAGGCACCGAGGAACAGCGCCTGACCCCACAGGCCCTGGCCCGCCAGTATGTGCGTACCGAGGGCGGCCAGTTGATCCCGCTGTCGGCGCTGGTGCGCCTGGATATCACGGTGGCGCCGAACCGCTTGTTGCAGTTCGACCAGCAGAACGCCAGTACCTTGCAGGCCATTCCGGCGCCGGGTGTGTCCCAGGGGCAGGCGGTGGCCCTGCTGGCGCAACTGGCCGGCGAACTGCCGCCGGGATTCAGCCATGACTGGCAGTCCGAGTCACGCCAATACGTGCAGGAGGGCAGTGCCCTGGTGTTGGCGTTTCTCGCCGCCCTGGTGGTGATCTATCTGGTGCTCGCGGCGCAGTACGAGAGCCTGGTCGATCCGTTGATCATCCTGGTCACCGTGCCCTTGTCCATTTGCGGGGCGCTGATCCCCCTGGCGCTGGGCTGGGCCACGCTGAATATCTACACGCAGATCGGGCTCGTGACCTTGATTGGCTTGATCAGCAAACACGGGATCTTGATGGTGGAGTTCGCCAATGAGATCCAGGTGCGCGAGAACCTTGATCGCGTCAGCGCCATTATCCGCGCCGCGCAGATCCGTCTGCGGCCGGTGCTGATGACCACGGCGGCGATGACCTTTGGCGTGCTGCCGCTGCTGTTCGCCGACGGTGCCGGGGCCAAGAGCCGCTTTGGCCTGGGCGTGGTAATCGTCTGCGGGATGCTGGTCGGCACGCTGTTTACGCTGTTTGTCCTTCCCACTGTCTATGCCTGGCTGGCCCGTGACCATCGGGTGCAGGGCCTGCGCCAGCAGCAATTGGCCGAGGCCGAGCAGAACCTGGTGCCAGGGCATGTCGAGGTGCGCCCATGAAGACGTTTATCCCTTACCCGCTGTTGATGGGCGTGCTGGCGAGCCTGGGCGCCTGCTCAGTGGGGCCGCACTACCACGCGCCCGAGATCGCGCCGATTCAGTTGGCCAGCCCGCAGGCCGAGGCTTTTGCCGGGCGTGCCGTGCAGCCGGTAGCCGCCTGGTGGAGCTTTTTCGACGACGCCCAGTTGGCGCGCTTGATCGACGCCGCCGTGGCCCATAACCACGATGTGCGCCAGGCGCGTGCGAGCCTGCTGCTGGCCCGTGCGTCGGTCGACGAGCAAGCGTTGCAGCGCTTGCCGATAGTTACCAGTACGGTGGCGTACCAACGCAGCCTGGAACAACAGGCGGTGACGGGCGCGCGGCCCAGCCGCAGCTTGTCCGAGTCCTGGCGTGCCGGCCTGGACTTGCAATGGGAGCTGGACTTGTTTGGCCGTCTCGACCACTTGAACCGTGCCGCGCAATCCCGTGCCGAGGCTTCCCAGGCCGACCTCGAACAGGTGCAACTGAGCATTGCCGCGCAAGTGGCCCACGCCTATTTCGCGGCGCAGGGGCAGCGCGAGCAACTGCGGCTGGCGCAAGACGCGGTGCGCAGTTGGCAAGAGACCGTGGGCCTGACCGACGCGCAATACCAGGCCGGCAGCGGCTTGCCTGAAGAGCTGGAGAGTGCCCGGGGCAATACGTTGCGTGCCCAGGCGGCGATTGCGCCGCTGCAGAGCCAGCTGCAACGCAGCCTGTACCGGTTGCAGGTGTTGTCGGGGCAGCGGCCGGGCAGTGTTGGCGTCGAACTCGACGCCCTGGCGCCGGGGCCACTGGCGCGGCAATTGCCGTTGGGGGATGTCGACCAGTTGATCCGCAATCGACCGGATGTGGTGCAGGCCGAGCGGCGGCTGGCGGCGCGCGTGGAGGATGTGGGCGCGGCCACCGCCGACCTGTACCCACGCTTCAACCTGGGCGGGTTTATCGGCTTCTTTGCCTTGCGCGACGATGACCTGGGCAGTGCGTCCCGGGCATTCGAGCTGACTCCGGGCCTGACCTGGCCGGCACTCAACCTGGGCACGGTGCGGGCGCGGCTGCGGGGTGCCCAGGCGCTGTCGCAGCGGGAGACCGCGCATTTTGAACAGGTGCTGCTGGTGGCTGTGGAAGAAGTGGAGGGCGCCATCACCCAGCTGGCCGAGCATCAGCGCTATCTGCTCGGCCTGGTGCAATCGGCGCGGCATGCCGAGGCGGCGCTGGATATCGCCCAGCGCCGTTATGGCGCGGGCTCTGGCAGCTATTTATCGGTGCAACAAAACCTGCGCGAGCTGCTCAGCCTGCGCCAGGCCATTGCCCAGGCGCAGGCCGCGTCCTATGGCAATGCCGTGGACCTGTACAAGGCGCTCGCCTGGCGGGCGCCGACGGCTGTGGCGCTCAGCGCCAAGCACTTGCCCACTCAATAAGGACTGAACCATGGATCTCCCTACCTCGCTGCTGATTTTCCAAACGGTGCTCATCCTGGGCTTCGGCCTGTGGCTGAGCCTTGCCCTGATCAACAACCTGCACGCGTTTGCCGGCTCGGCAGGCGCGGTGGGGGCCACGATGTCAATGGCGCCGCTGCGTGAGCATCCGCCGATCGGCACGCCGTTGCTGGTGCGCGCTGTCCAGTCGGCCACCCTCCATCGCCTGGCGTTGGCCCTGATTATCCTGCTGCAGGCGGGGGCGGTGCTGACGGTGTGGATTGGCTGCTACGCCTTGCTATGGGGCACTGGCCTGGAGGCGGCCCGGCCCTGGTTGAACCTCGCCTTGAGTGCCGCCCTGGGGTTCGTCATGCTGATGCTGCTGGCAGGGCTGTGGTTTGGCTACTGGATACGCCAGGAGGGCCTGCAGTTGACCCATCTGCTGCTGGTGGTCTGGATGCTGCTGGGGTTTGTGGTGCTTAACCTGCGCTGGGTTTAGCGGCGGCGCTTTACCCTGTCGGGCGTACCGCGCATCATGCGCGCCCGCACTGAGGGCAAAAGTGCCGTGAAAAGGAACAACCGTTGAACCAAAACACCTTGTCCGTGCGCCTGGAACGCGTGGCAGCGCAGGTGCCGGCCGGCGCGCGCCTGGCCGATATCGGCTCGGATCACGCTTACCTGCCGGTGGCGCTGATGAACCGTGGCGCGATTGTCGCGGCGGTGGCCGGCGAGGTGGCGTTGACGCCATTCCGAGCCGCCCAGCGCACCGTGTGCGACAACGGCCAGCAATTGCACATCCAGGTGCGCCTGGCCAACGGCCTGGCGGCCATCGAGCCGGCCGACCGGATCGACGCGGTGAGCATCTGCGGCATGGGCGGCGAGACCTTGCGTGACATCCTCGAACGCGGCAAGGCGTACCTCAGCGGCCGGGAGCGCCTGATCCTGCAACCCAACGGCGGCGAACAACCGCTGCGCCTGTGGCTGATGGACAACGGCTATCGCATCCTCTGCGAGGAACTGCTGCGGGAAAACCGTTTCGATTACGAAATTATCGTTGCCGAGCGCAGCGGGCCGGTGAGCTACAGCGCCGAGCAACTGTATTTCGGCCCGTTACAGATGCAGGCCCGCAGCCCGGCGTTCCTGGCCAAGTGGCAACGCCTGCTGCGCTACAAGCAACGCACCCTGGATCAATTGGCCCGGGCGCGACAAGCTCTGCCCGAACAGAAGGTGCAGGAGCTGGCGCAGGAGGTGCACTGGATCACTGAGTTACTGGCGTAGATCTTTGATCTTCACTGGGCGTGCGTTTTGTGCCATCTGGTATACCCTTGGAGAGAGTCATGTTGCCTGGCTGAATGTGCCCGGGCCATGCCAGCCGATAATGTGTGTTGCAATGCCATTTCAAGGCTTGAAAGCATCGGTTATTCACAAGGAAGGGGTCATCGGACATGCACAGTGTTTTGTCGCCAGGTATCCGCCTGCTTGGGCGTTTCGGTTTTGCGCGCAAGTTCCAGATCTTGCTGATCCTGATCATGCTGCCCTTGGCCGGCAGCCTGTGGATGGTCGAGCAGGACTACAGTGCTCAGCTTGATGTGATCGCCAGTGAGCAATCCGGTGTGCACCAACTGCTGGTGCTCGATGCCCTGGATGCTCAACTGATCGCGCAGCGCAATCTGGCGGCACGCTGGAAGGCGCTGGATACCCAGCCGCAACCCACGCCCGCCGCGCAGGCGGCGATGGCCGCAGTCGATGCCTTGACCCCGGGTATGGTGCAAAACCTGCAAACCCTGGGCGCAACGCTCAAGGAGCACAACGCCAGCGCCGACACCCAGGCGCGCTTCGACACATTGCAGGCCTCAGTCAAGGGCCTGGACACCTCATCCCTGCGCACTGTGGGCTGGTGGCCGGACGGTTACGATCGCTTCACCGCTGCGTTGACGGCGATGCAGGCCTTGCGCGAGCAGATCACCCTGGACACCGGCCTGATCCTCGACCCCTGGCTGGAAACCTACCTGCTGATGCAGATCTCCACCCAGCAGTTGCCCGAATTGATTGAGCGTATCGGCCGCATGGCCAGTATCGGTCAGTCGTCCATCGCCGCCGGGCAGTTCACCTTGCAAGGTCGCTTGCAGATGCGCGATCTGCGCGGGCGTGTAGGCGATGCGCGAGACTCGTTGATCAAGGCTGCGACCTCGCTCAAAACCCGCCCGTACCCTGGGCTGGCCAGCTGGAGCACGCAATATGACGAGAGCGTGCAGCGCTTGGATAACCAGCTCAAGTCCCTGGACGACGGCGTGTCTGGGGACACGATCACACTCGACACCGGCGCTTTTGACAGCAGTGTCGACGACATGCTGGGCAGCTTGAGCGCATTGCGCAAGCAGTCGCTCAACGCCCTGCATGCGCGCCTGAGTGATTACCGCGACAGCGCACTGGCGCAAGTGATCCCTGTGGGGGTGACCTTCAGCCTGCTGGTCCTGGCGGCGTTGTACCTGTTTATCTGCCTGCAGGCTTCTATCCGCCGTAGCGCCAGTGGCATCACCACCCTGGCCGAGTCCTTGCGCGATGGCAACCTGTGCGTCGAGGTGGCGGTGCACGGGCGCGACGAACTGGCGGCGATCAGCACCGCGCTCAATGTTGCGGTAAGGCAGCTACGCACCAGCCTGCTGGGCGTCAACCACGAAACCCAGCAACTGGGGGCTGCCGTGCAAACCCTTAACACACAATCGGGCAGCACCCTTACCGAAGTGGAAGACCAGCAACACCAAATCAGCCAGATCGCCGCAGCGGCCACCCAACTGGCCGCCACTTCCCTGGGCGTGGCCAAAAGCTGCGAACAAGCATCAGACAGCGCTCAGCAGACCCGTTCTATCGCCGAGGACAGCAGCCGCGACAGTCTGCGCACGACCGCCAGCATCCAACAGCTCAACCAGCGCCTGACCGAGACCGCCAATGCCTTGGGCCAGGTCAGCGAGCAGGGCCAGCAAATCCAGTCGGTGGTTGACACCATCCGCGACATTGCCGAACAGACCAACCTGTTGGCGCTCAATGCCGCCATTGAAGCGGCCCGTGCCGGCGAACAAGGCCGAGGGTTTGCCGTTGTCGCCGATGAAGTGCGCAGCCTGTCGCAACGGACCCAGGCGTCCACCGCACAAATCGCCGGCACCGTGGAGAGCTTGCGCAGCACCGTGAGCCAGGCCGTCAGCCTGATGGGCGCCGCCTGTGAACAGGCGCTGAGCGATGCAGAGTCCGTGACGGGGCTGGGCAGCCGCCTGGGAGAAATTGCCAGCGCGGTGCAGCACGTGACGGATACCCTGGCGCAAATCGCGGCGGCGGTGGAGGAACAGGCGGCGACGGCGGATGAGGTGAGCGGCAATATCCAGCAGGTGGACCAGGCGGCTGGGCGGCTGCTGGACGGGGCCCGCGCGGTGAATCAAGCCGCAGACATGTTGAGCGAAGGCAGCCGGGCACTGAGCGGAAACACGGCCAGGTTTCGTCTGGACTGAAAATCATGCGCCTGGGGCGGGCCGAGTTCTTCGAGCAGCCAGAGAATGCGCTGCGAGCGTGAGTTGTTGAGGGGGTGAACAATCATCATGGGAAGTTCCGCCAGGCGAGAGTGGGGTGTCTGGGAACAGACTGCTGCGCCGGCGTAGAGTGCCCTGATTCAGCTTGGCGTGTCAGGGGCAATCGGCGTGTCCTGGGCGGGGTCGCTCTCCAGCTTCAAGCGGTCGGCCTTGCTGATGTACTTGTCTTTGCTTTTGGGGGCCAGTTTGGCATTGGCCTTTTTGGCGTTGGCTTTCAATATCTGATTGAGTTTCTTACGACGGTTCATGCTTTCTACTCAGCGCGTTAATGCCTGGATGATATCAGTTCAACACCCTGGTCGAATGCTTCTGTAGGCGCCGGCTGGCTGGCGAAGCACCCGGCGACGCGACGTCGTCAACCTCCAAGCCCCAGTTATAGCAGAGCCCTATGCGGTTCAGCCCTGCAGGCGGGGCGCCCAGTCCTCGATCAGGCCTTTCTCCAGCCGCCGCTCCAGCGTACGCCGCCACGAGGGCACCAACGGCAGGGCCAGGCATTCGCGCAGCAGTTCGGGCTCCACCCGTTTGTCGAACAGCACGGCGGACAAACGTGCCAGTGACCAGTCGGCAAATGGCCGCTCGACCATTTGCAGGTTGTCGCCCGCACTCACCAGGCCTTCCTCCAGCACCCGGTAGTACCAGCCCGTGCGGCCCGACTGCTGCACGCGCAGGGCCAGTTGGGGGACGGCGAAGCGGTCACTGAGCTTCCAGCACGGCATACGCCCCTGGGACACCTCAAGCAGTGCTGTCCCGACCTGGATACGATCGCCCAGGCAGACATCATGCTCGCTCCAGCCGGTGGTGCTGAAGTTCTCGCCAAACGCCCCTGGCTGCGCGAGCAATGGATGGGCGCCCAACTCGTCGACCCAAAGGGCGTAGTGTTCGAGTGGGTAGTGGTGAATGGCTTTTTCCACCCCGCCATGGATACGCAGGTCACCCTGTTCGTCGCCGCTGAGGCCGAGGGTGGAGAGCTTGAGTTGGCCGTGTCGCGGCTGTTTGTCGATGGCGCTCTGCGAGCCCGGGCGGGTGAATGGCTGTGCGGGACCGGTAAGCAGGGTGTCGAGGCGAATAGTGGGCAAGCTCATGCAGGGACCTCCGGGGTTTGATGTTCACGACAGATCAGCGCGGCGTCGCTTGGCGCCAGAGGCTCCTGGGTCAGGCCGCAGAACGGCAGGTCCCCGGCCTGCTGGTGGAAGCGACAGGTGCGGCACAGGCCGAAACTGGGCACATCCGCGCTGCGCTGCACTTCACGCAGTAACTCGCCCAACAGCGCCTCCAGTTGCGCGCCGCGTGCGCCCATGCGCGCTTCACCGGCGGCGAGGAAGTCCGGCGGCAACAAAGCGTCCAGCAGGCTGCGCGCCGTGTCGGTCAACTGCAGATGCACGCTGCGCTTGTCGCGCGCATCCTGGGTTTTGACGATCAGCCCCTTGGCCTCCAGCGCCTTGAGCGACTGCGACACCGTGCCCTTGGTCAGGCCCAGGTAGTCGGTCACGCCCAACGGCGTATTGGAGTAGCGGTTGCAGCGCGCCAGGTACATCAGTGCACTCAACTGGATGGGTTGCAACTCGGCCAGCAGCGGATGCTGGCGGAACCAGATGCGGCTGAGGCTGGCGAGTCTTTCAAGCAGATCGAAAAGGGTTGTGTCGGACATAAGTCACTCCTGTCGATACATAGTATCGATTAAATACTATATTGACAAATGGCGAGGCGAGGGTAATCTGGCGCTAGGTGTCGATCCGACACCAAATCAACGAAGGAGACTCAACATGTCCACCGCACGCTTCTACCACGCCGGCTGCTCCGTGTGTATTTCCGCCGAGCAGACCCTGCTCAACCTGCTGGATCCGGCTCTCAAGGTCGAGGTTGTCCACCTTGGCGAACAACCCCAGCGCATTGCTGAAGCCGAACTGGCCGGGGTCAAGTCGGTCCCCGCGTTTGTTCACGATGACCAAGTGCTGCATCTGAATTTCGGTGCGTCCATCGACGACCTGAAGTAAGGCGTAGCGGGCTACCTGAAGGAGGAAAAGTGATGAGAGTCAATGTATTCGACACCCATGTGCGTACCCGCGAGGGCCGTTACCTGCATTTCGATGTGCTGATTGAAGGCACCGATCAGGCCCGCGCGACCCAGTACGCCCGCGACTGGATGGCCACGCGCGGCGTGCAAGATGCCGATATCGAACAGAGCCGGTGCCAGTTCTGCCACAGTGAGCCGGCCCACCCCGAAATCGCTGCAGCCGTCACAGGGCAGGGCTACTACATCATTCCCCTGGAAGGTTGCTAGGAGACACGCCATGAACGCGTATCAGCCCCTGCACTGCGATTTGCACGACTACCTGGAGATCGCTTGCCTGTATCGTTACCGCCTGCTGATCGAAACCGTCGATGGGCGTACCTTCGCAGCCAGGGCGCTGACGACGCGGACTGCGGCGAGCAAGGAAGAATTTTTGGTGCTGCACCGCGATGACGAGCCGGTCGAACTACGTCTCGACCAACTGCTGGCGATCACGGCGCTTGAGCCCCATGCCAGTTTTGGCCGTATCGAGCTGGCGGGAAGTCACTGCGCGGTCTGAACCGTGTTTTACATATCACTGGATTGATCGAGAGGCCCACCATGAAAACCGCCCTTGCCATTCGCCATCTGCACTTTGAGGACCTGGGGACGCTGGAACCGCTGCTGCACGAACTGGATTATCAGGTGCAGTATGTCGATGCCACCCTGGATAACCTCGCTGAACTGGATGTGGAAAGCCCGGAGCTGCTGGTGGTTCTGGGTGGCCCCATCGGCGCTTACGATGACGCGCTGTACCCCTTTTTAACCATTGAACAGGAGCTGCTGCGCCGACGCCTGGCCAGCAACCGACCGCTACTGGGCATCTGCCTGGGAGCCCAATTGATCGCCCGCGTCCTGGGTGCCAGTGTCTACCCCCTGGGCCAAAAGGAAATCGGTTTTGCCCCCCTTGCCCTGACCGCCGCCGGACACGCCTCGCCCCTGGCTGCGCTGGACCGTGTGGCTGTCTTGCACTGGCATGGCGATCAGTTCGATATACCCCGTGGTGCCGACCACCTGGCCTCCACGGCCATCGGTAAAAACCAGGCCTTCGCCCTTGGCCAGCACGTGCTGGGCTTGCAGTTTCATCTGGAGGCCGATCCTTCACGGATAGAAAGCTGGCTGGTGGGCCACGCCAGCGAGCTGCAACAAGCCGGCATCGATCCGCGCACCCTGCGCGCCCAGGCGCATGCGACGCAGCCCGACCTGGCCAGCGCGGCTTGCCGGGTAATCACGCGCTGGTTGGAGGCTTGCCGTCCGGTATAGCGTGTATCACCCTATGCGCCTTCGCGCCGAATAATGTTGAGAGAACACAATGAATAGATACCGACTCATGATTAATAGCAGCGACAGGCTGTTAGGGCATTTTGAATCCGCCACCCCGTGGGCGCATGAGGCCGTGCAGGAAATTGCGCGCTGCCTGGCGGGTGCCGGTTACAGCGTTGAACTCCTGGTCGCCGACAGCGAGCGCCGGTTGCTTGAAAGCGGCCCGGATGGGGTTCGAGTCCTGTACAGCGAACCGGTTTTCAAGCGGGCTGCCTTGCCCTAGGTGATGGCGCAGAATTTCCTACTCTTGGAAAAAACGATCTGGACGACAGGCCCCAAGCGCATCTGATTCCTTCCCGTCAATCATCTCCTCACTGGCCAGCCGGCCCACGACCGCAGCCAGTGCGACCCCGGGGTGCATCGCGCAAACATAAACGCCCCGCACCTTGGGCAGGTAACCAATGATGGGGATGCCATCGGCAGGTATTGGCCTGAGCCCGACACAGGCCAATTGCGGCTCAAGCGCAACCACCCCCTTGAGTTCATTGTGGATGGCCTTGGCCGTTCGCAGCGCTATCGCTCCTGGCTGGTTTTCCAGGGCGTCGTCCAGGTAATCCTCTGCCGCCAGTAGCGTGCCATCCGCGCTTTGGCGCACTTCCATGTCAGGGCTGGAGATAAGGGTATGCACAAGCTGGGGTTGTGGCTTGTAGCGGATGAAGATGGAGGGAGAGGCGGTTATGGGCAGGGAGAGTTGCAGCATGTCTGCCAGTTTCACGGTGCCTGTCCCGGCGGCCAGTACAACGAGATCGGCCTTGATGATGCCCTTGGGGGTCTTGACTCCCGTCACCTGCCCAACCTCGGTTGTAAAACCGAGTACGGGGGTCTGAGTGAGCACCGTGGCCCCATGCGCCCGGGCGCCGGCGATCAACACATGGGTGGCGGCCACCGCGTCCAGCGCGCCTTCTTCGGCCACGTACGTTGCATATTGAGGGGGGTGCTTGAGGTTGGGTTCTAGGTCAAGAATCTGTGAGCGTGACACCCGGCCTGTCGGGGCCGGTAACAACCCACTGTAAGACAAGGCGCCCGTCCAGCGTATCTGCAGCCCAGGCAACTGGGTTTCGAGTCGGTGGTATTCGGTTATCGCCGCACTGCGTAATGGTGCAATGGGGTCGGGGCCTGGGTGGTTGGCGTTGATCCAGGCGAATGAAGTGGCGGTCACTCCAGAGGCTATCTCTTGAGCCTCGACCAGGCTGACCTTCGCGCCTTTCTCCGCCAGGTGATAGGCCAGGGACGCTCCCACGATGCCGGCACCAATGACAACGATTCGTTTGTTTAGCGTGTTTTCCATGTCGACCGAGGCTCCATTGACCTGACGATGCTATGCAAGGTGAGCAATCCTATGGCAGGGGATCCTGATCGTTTATGGGGCGAAATCAACCCTTTTCACCCATCCCGGTCTACCATGCCATCCCGGCAGTGGTTACACGCGCTATCGGCCCCAAGCTCTCTTAGGTACCGCACATGACCTTGTTAACCCGCAATACCCCATCCCCAGCCTCGTCCGAGGTGTCGCAATGAGCATCGACCAGATCAGCCTGCCCAAGGGGGTTGGCCCGCACGCGGCCAAGTTGCTGGACGCGATCACCGGCGCCAGCACCCTTGAAGACCTGAACCGCGCTGGCGGCAAGGCCGAAGGGTTTGTGTTGGGGCTGGAGGCCAGCAAAGCCATCAAAAGCCAGGTCGCCGAGTCGTTGTATGTCGCGTATGACGACGCGGCGAGTCATCGGGCAGGTGAGTTGCAGGGCTAGCCGAGGCAGGGCGTTTCGCGGTCGAGGAGCTTGGCCGTGAGCAGGACGCCCAGTTCGCTCAGTTGGTAGATAGCCAGGGCGATGTCCCGGTGTTTGCCGTTCAGGTCGTCGGACAGGACGAGCAGCAAGGTGCTGACTGAGGTGAAGGTCTCGTAGCTGTTGGTGATCAGGGTTTCGTTGCTGGCGTCGGGAGCGACGCTGAACAGGGTTGAGCCTGGTTTGACCTTGTACATGTTTGAATTCCTGAGGGTGGCCGCCATCCTTGAGCTACTAAACAAAAGGGTGCAGCTGCGCGCAGGTTGGTCGACCGGGGGAATCCAAACCAAGGCCGGCGCCCCTCAGGCTACTAAACCCGATCACCTAAATGTCGATGACCGCGCAACCTTAAGCACGTCTACCCAAGCACACAAGCCGGCGGATTCTGACGTGACCGTAGGCAACGGAGCAAGGTTGTGTGGCTGTTTGAGGGAGGGGTGTAGCGGCCTCTTCACCCTGCCGCGCGCTGGAGTTTCTTCACCCGGTACATATCGTCATCGGCATGGCTGAGCAGGGTATCGGCATCTTCCCCGTCGGCCGGGTACCGGGCCACGCCGATACTGCACGACGGCATTTTCACCGGGCCAAACTCGGGGCCCAGGGGCTCGGCCATGATGGCGAGAATCTGCTGCACCTTTTCGCTCACCGTGTCGTCTGACTGGAGGTCCGTCAACAGCACGGTGAATTCATCCCCGCCCATCCGCGCCACGGTGTCGGTTCCGCGCACGCAGGCTTCCAGGCGTCGGGCAATGGTGCACAGCACGCGGTCGCCCGCGACATGCCCGTGCACATCGTTGATGCCCTTGAAGTCATTGATATCCAGGAACAGCAAGGCCAGCGTGCTCTTTTGCCGGCGTGCGTTGCGCAAGGCCGAGTCCAGGCGATCATTGAACAGCGAGCGGTTGGTCAGGGCCGTCAGTGGGTCGTGATGGGCGAGGAAGCGCAGTTCTTCCTCGGCCTGGGTGAGGGCCGTGATGTCCCGCGCCACGCCGATCCTGGCGCCCACATCCGCAGACCAGAACGCCGCCCACAGGATATGCACGACGCTGCCATCCTTGCGCAAATAGCGGTTGCGAAAATCCACGTGGGGCTGGCCGTTCATCACCCGGATAATCGAGGCCCGGGTGGCCGCCAGGTCTTCGGGGTGCATATAGTCGGTGATCAGGTTCCCGGTCAGTTCGTCGGCACGGTAGCCGAGCAGCGCCTCGCAGGCGTCGCTGACAAATGCAATCTGGTTGTCCCTGTCGACCACGAAAACCGTATCCAGCATCAGGTGGATCAGTTTGGGATAAAGCGCTTGCAGGTCAACGGGCATGGTTCAGGGGAGTCCGGTTCATATAACGGCCTGATCATATCCCGAACCCGCAAGCGGGCCACGAGGAATCTTGACGATCGGCCTACCGCCGATCTACCCATACCGTCTGCGCATTGCAGAATTCCCGCACGCCGAAATGTGACAATTCGCGGCCAAACCCACTCTTTTTCACCCCGCCAAACGCTACCCGAGGGTCGGACACGCTATAGGCGTTGATAAAGATCCCGCCGGTTTCCAGTTGGTTGGCGATCTCCCGTGCCTTGGCTGCGTCAGTGGTGAAAATGCTGGCGGTGAGGCCGAACTCGCTGTCGTTGGCCAGGGCCACGGCATGCTCGGCGTCGCGGGCGCTGATGATCGAGGCCACGGGGCCGAACAGTTCCTGTTTGAACGCGGTCATCTGGTCGGTGACATTGGCCAGGACGGTGGGCGCGTAATAGTTGCCCTGTCCTTCGACGGGATGGCCGCCCAGCAGTAGGGTGGCGCCTTCGGCCAGGGTCGCCTGGACTTGTGCGTGCAGCTCGTCGCGCAGGTCGAAGCGGGCCATGGGGCCGATATAGGTGTCGCTTGATGTCGGGTCGCCCATCACCAGTTGGCGGCTGGCTTCAAGGAACTTGGCGGTGAAGGCTTCGACCACGCCTTGCTCGATGATCAGGCGCTTGGCGGCGGCGCAGACCTGGCCGCAGTTCTGGAAGCGGCCGATCACCGCGGCTTGTACGGCGGCGTCGAGGTCGGCGTCGTTGAGCACAATAAAGGGGTCGGAGCCGCCCAGTTCCAACACACACTTTTTCAGCGCGGCGCCGGCTTGCGCGCCGATGGCGATGCCGGCGCGCACGCTGCCGGTCAGGGTCACGGCGGCGATGCGTGGGTCGGCGATGGCCTTGGACACGCCGTCCGGGGTGACGTTGATCACTTCAAACAGGCCTTCGGCAAAGCCGGCTTTGTGGAAAGCCTGTTGCATCAGGTAGGCGCTGCCCATCACGTTGGGTGCGTGCTTGAGCACGTAGGTGTTGCCACTGAGCAGGGTCGGTATGGCGCCGCGCAGCACTTGCCATACGGGGAAGTTCCACGGCATGACGGCGAGGATCGGGCCCAGTGGGCGGTATTCGATCCGGGCGCTGCCGTTGTCCACCAGGGTCGGCTCCGGGGCGAGCATGGCCGGGCCGTGGGCGGCGTACCATTCGGCCAGCAGGGCGCATTTCTCGATTTCGCCACGGGCCTGGGCGATGGGTTTGCCGATTTCCAGGGTGATCATTTGCGCCATCGCTTCGGCCTGTTCACGCAGGGCGCCGGCCAGGGCCAGGAGTAATGCCGCGCGTTGTGCCACAGGCGTGTTGCGGCCGTGGCGGAAGGCGGTGCTGGCGCGGGTGAGGGCGGCGTCCAGTTGCGCGGCGGATTGGTACGGGTAGCGGCCGACGGTTTCGCCAGTGGCGGGGTTGATCGACAAGGCATGGGTCTGGTGAGTAATGGCGTTCATGGCACCGTCCTGCGCAGTATTTGGGAAGGATACCAGCGTACGACGCTGTACCTTTTCCGGGAACTGAATAATATTAAGTAATACGTTCACGATTGGAGAATGACTTGGATCTGGTGCAACTGGAAATTTTCAAGGCCGTGGCCGAGCAAGGCAGCATCAGCGCCGCCGCGCAGTTGATTCATCGGGTGCCGTCGAACTTGACCACGCGCATCAAGCAGTTGGAGCAGGACTTGGGCGTCGAACTGTTTATCCGTGAGAAAAGTCGACTGCGCCTGTCGCCTGCTGGCTGGAATTTCCTCGGCTATGCGCGGCGCATTCTCGACCTGGTGCAAGAGGCCCGCGCCACCGTGGCGGGGGAGGAGCCCCAGGGGCCTTTTGCCCTGGGCTCGCTGGAAAGCACTGCCGCCGTGCGTATCCCGGCATTGCTGGCGGCCTACAACCAGAAACACGCCAAGGTCGAACTGGACCTGACCACCGGGCCCTCGGGGACCATGATCGAAGGCGTGCTATCGGGCCGGCTGGCAGCGGCGTTTGTCGATGGCCCGGTCTTGCATCCGACCCTGGAAGGCGTGGCGGTGTTTGAAGAAGAGATGGTGGTGATTGCACCGCTGCACCATGCGCCGATCACCCGTGGCCAGGATGTGAACGGGGCGAGCATCTATACCTTTCGTTCCAATTGCTCATATCGGCACCACTTTGAGCGCTGGTTTTCCCAGGACGACGCGGTGCCGGGGAAGATTTTCGAGATGGAGTCGTACCACGGCATGCTCGCCTGCGTCAGTGCCGGCGCAGGGTTGGCGCTGATGCCACGCAGTATGCTGGAGAGCATGCCGGGGTTTACCACGGTGAGTGTGTGGCCGTTGGCAGATGAGTTCCGTTTGCTGAACACCTGGCTGATCTGGCGCCGGGGTACGGTGTCGCAGAGTCTGGACAGCTTTGTGCAACTGCTGGAGGAACGCATTCCCCTGCAGGAGCCGGCAAGCTAGCCACCAAACTGCAGGGTGCCCATCGCCAGTTTCGCCATCAGCGCCGTGGCGCCCAGCTGCACCAGCCACAGGGCCAGGCCACCGAGGAAGACGCCCAGGGCGACTTGCAGCACCAGGCTTTTTTGCCGTTTGGCTGGGGGCGTGCGCGGGGTGAAGTGGTCCAGTTCGTCGCGGTCGGCACGCAGGTCCAGGTCGTCGTTTCTCATAGGGCTCTCACAGCAAAGGGGCAATCGGTGTCCAGTCTAGGGGGTGGGCGCCGCAAATAGAAAGGGGAAGCCATTGGCTTCCCCCTTCGTACCCCGCGCTCAGGCTTACAGCACCTGCACAATCGCCTTGGTCACGGCACCGATGTTCGCCTGGTTCAACGCCGCCACGCAGATGCGGCCGGTGTCGAGGGCGTAGATACCGAACTCGTTGCGCAGGCGGGTGACCTGCTCTACGGTCAGGCCGGAGTAGGAGAACATCCCACGCTGGCGACCGACGAAGCTGAAGTCGTGGCCTGGCGCGGCCTTGGCCAGTTCGCTGACCATCTGCTCGCGCATGCCGCGGATGCGCAGGCGCATTTCGGCCAGTTCGGCTTCCCACTGGGCGCGCAGTTGCGGGCTGTTGAGCACCGCCGCGACAATCGCTGCGCCATGGGTCGGCGGGTTGGAGTAGTTGGTGCGGATCACGCGCTTGACCTGGGACAGGATGCGCGCGCTTTCTTCTTTCGATTCGCTGACGATCGACAGGGCGCCCACACGCTCGCCGTACAGCGAGAACGATTTGGAGAACGAGCTGGACACAAAGAAGGTCAGGCCCGACTCGGCGAACAGGCGCACGGCGGCGGCATCTTCGTCGATACCGTCGCCAAAGCCCTGGTAGGCCATGTCGAGGAACGGCACCAGGTTCTTGGCCTTGACCACCTCCAGTACGTCTTTCCAGTCGGCCGGGCTCAGGTCGACGCCGGTCGGGTTGTGGCAGCAGGCGTGCAGCACCACGATGGACTGGGCGGGCAGGGCGTTGAGGTCTTCCAGCAGGCCGGCGCGGTTTACATCGTGGGTGGCGGCATCGTAGTAACGATAGGTCTGCACCGGGAAGCCGGCTTTTTCAAACAGCGCCTGGTGGTTTTCCCAGCTCGGGTCGCTGATGGCGACCACGGCATTGGGCAGCAACTGCTTGAGGAAGTCGGCACCGATTTTCAGCGCGCCGGTGCCGCCAACAGCCTGGGCGGTGATCACGCGGCCAGCGCTCAGCAATGGCGACTCGGCGCCAAACAGCAGCTTCTGTACGGCCAGGTCGTAGGCGGCAATGCCATCGATCGGCAGGTAGCCACGGGCGGCGTGTTGCGCCACGCGAATGGCTTCCGCTTCGGCAACGGCACGCAGGAGTGGAATCTTCCCCTCCTCGTTGCAGTAAACGCCTACGCCAAGGTTGACCTTGGTGGTACGGGTATCGGCGTTGAATGCTTCGTTGAGGCCCAGGATAGGATCGCGTGGTGCCATTTCGACAGCGGAGAACAGGCTCATTTTTGCGGCAGCTCTATGGGGGAATGGAGGGACGTGTCGCGCTCCAGCCGAATGCACTAGAGCGGTGCACAAACGGGGAGCTAGTATAGAGGCCAACACCGCTCGCGGCGACAGCCGAAACGGCTTTTCGGCCAAGTTTTTCGGTTTATTTATCGACCGTTAGTCTTATTGCAATATTGACGGCCAGCGGCATGTAGGGCGATTACCTTGAAACCCGTCACATTCGTCTCCACTTCTACAGTTATCATGGTTTTTTCCTACGGCCTGCTCTGGAATTGAGCGGGCCGTGGTCTTTTTCGTCCCCGACGGGTTTACAGTCTGGGGTGACTTCAAGAGGTACGTTATGTCGGATTTCCAACTAGTCACCCGCTTTGAACCGGCCGGCGACCAGCCCGAGGCCATCCGCCTGATGGTCGAAGGCATCGAAGCCGGCCTGGCCCACCAGACATTGCTCGGGGTGACCGGCTCTGGCAAGACCTTCAGCATTGCCAACGTCATCGCCCAGGTGAATCGCCCGACCCTGGTGCTGGCGCCGAACAAGACCCTGGCTGCGCAGTTGTACGGTGAGTTCAAGGCGTTTTTCCCGAACAACGCGGTGGAGTACTTCGTTTCCTACTACGACTACTACCAGCCGGAAGCTTATGTGCCGTCCTCCGATACCTTTATCGAGAAGGATGCGTCGATCAACGACCATATCGAGCAGATGCGTCTGTCGGCGACCAAGGCGCTGCTGGAGCGCAAGGACGCAATCATCGTCACCACGGTCTCGTGCATCTACGGCCTGGGCAGCCCGGAAACCTATTTGAAGATGGTGCTGCACGTCGATCGCGGCGACAAACTCGACCAGCGCGCCTTGCTGCGGCGCCTGGCGGACCTGCAATACACCCGCAATGACATGGACTTTGCCCGCGCCACCTTCCGGGTGCGTGGCGATGTGATTGATATCTACCCGGCCGAGTCGGACCTGGAAGCGATCCGTATCGAGTTGTTCGACGATGAGGTCGAGAGCCTGTCGGCCTTCGACCCGTTGACCGGCGAGGTGATCCGCAAACTGCCACGTTTTACCTTCTACCCCAAAAGCCACTATGTGACGCCCCGTGAAACCCTTTTGGATGCCATGGAAGGGATCAAGGCCGAGCTGGCCGAGCGCCTCGAATACCTGCGCGCCAACAATAAGCTGGTGGAAGCCCAGCGCCTGGAGCAGCGCACGCGTTTTGACCTGGAGATGATCCTGGAGCTGGGCTACTGCAACGGCATCGAAAACTACTCGCGCTACCTGTCGGGCCGTGAGTCCGGTGCGCCGCCGCCGACCCTCTACGACTACCTGCCGGCAGATGCATTGCTGGTGATCGACGAATCCCACGTCAGCGTGCCGCAAGTCGGCGCCATGTATAAAGGCGACCGCTCGCGCAAGGAAACCCTGGTGGAGTACGGCTTCCGCCTGCCCTCGGCGCTGGATAACCGGCCGATGCGTTTTGACGAGTGGGAAAGCATCAGCCCGCAGACCATCTTTGTGTCCGCCACGCCGGGCAACTATGAGGCCGAGCATGCTGGCCGGGTGATCGAGCAATTGGTGCGCCCCACCGGCCTGGTCGACCCGCAAATCGAGATCCGCCCGGCCCTGACCCAGGTCGATGACCTGCTGTCGGAAATCACCAAGCGCGTGGCCCTGGAAGAGCGGGTGCTGGTTACCACGCTGACCAAGCGCATGTCCGAAGACCTCACCGACTACCTGGCCGACCACGGCGTGCGCGTGCGTTACCTGCACTCGGACATCGACACCGTGGAGCGCGTGGAGATCATCCGCGACCTGCGCTTGGGCACGTTCGATGTGCTGGTGGGCATCAACCTGCTGCGCGAAGGCCTGGACATGCCCGAGGTGTCGCTGGTGGCGATCCTGGACGCGGACAAGGAAGGTTTCCTGCGCTCCGAGCGCTCCTTGATCCAGACCATCGGCCGGGCGGCACGTAACCTCAATGGCCGCGCGATCCTGTATGCCGACCGCATCACCGGTTCCATGGAACGGGCCATCGGCGAGACCGAGCGCCGCCGCGACAAGCAGATTGCCTTCAACCTGGCCAATGGCATCACCCCCAAGGGCGTGTTCAAGGACGTGGCCGACATTATGGAAGGCGCCACCGTGCCCGGTTCGCGCAGTAAGAAGCGCAAAGGCATGGCCAAGGCCGCCGAGGAAAATGCCAAGTACGAAAACGAACTGCGCTCGCCCAGCGAAATCACCAAGCGTATCCGCCAACTGGAAGAGAAGATGTACCAACTGGCGCGGGACCTGGAGTTTGAAGCGGCGGCGCAGATGCGCGATGAGATTGGCAAGTTGCGTGAGCGGTTGCTGACGGTCTGAATTTTTACGGGCCGGGCGATCGTTCCCACGCTCTGCGTGGTAACGCCGCCCAGGACGCTCTGCGTCCAAAGAGCGAGCGCCGCAGGTATTGATCGGCCCATGCTGGAGCCGGGGGGCTTGGGGCTGTTACCATTCGCCCCTTGTTTTATTTTCAGCTTTATTGCCCATTCGAGACTCGCCATGACCACCGTCCGCACGCGCATCGCGCCATCGCCTACTGGGGATCCCCACGTCGGTACTGCCTACATCGCCTTGTTCAACTACTGCTTTGCCAAGCAGCACGGCGGTGAATTCATCCTGCGGATCGAAGACACAGACCAGGTGCGTTCGACCCGTGAGTCGGAACAGCAGATTTTCGATGCCCTGCGCTGGCTGGGCATTACCTGGGCCGAAGGCCCGGATGTCGGTGGCCCGCACGGCCCGTATCGCCAGAGCGAGCGCAGCGACATCTACAAGCAGTACACCCAGCAACTGGTCGATATGGGCCACGCCTTCCCGTGCTTCTGCACCAGCGAGGAACTGGACCAGATGCGCGCCGAGCAACAGGCCCGTGGCGAAACCCCGCGCTACGATGGCCGTGCGCTGCTGCTGTCGAAAGAAGAAGTGGCCCAGCGCCTGGCCGCCGGCGAGCCGCATGTGATCCGCATGAAGGTGCCGAGCGAAGGCGTGTGCGTGGTGCCCGACATGCTGCGTGGCGACGTGGAGATCCCCTGGGATCGCATGGACATGCAAGTGCTGATGAAGACCGATGGCCTGCCGACGTACTTCCTGGCCAACGTGGTCGATGACCACCTGATGGGCATCACCCATGTGCTGCGTGGCGAAGAATGGCTGCCGTCGGCCCCTAAATTGATCCTGCTCTATGAATACTTCGGCTGGGAACAGCCGCAGCTGTGTTACATGCCGCTGCTGCGTAACCCGGACAAGAGCAAGCTGTCCAAGCGCAAGAACCCGACCTCGGTGACCTTCTACGAGCGCATGGGCTTTATGCCCGAGGCGATGCTCAACTACCTGGGCCGCATGGGCTGGTCGATGCCGGACGAGCGCGAGAAGTTCTCGCTGCAGGAAATGGTCGATCACTTCGATTTGTCCCGCGTCTCCCTGGGCGGGCCGATCTTCGATATCGAGAAGTTGTCGTGGCTCAATGGCCAATGGCTGCGGGACCTGCCGGTGGAAGAATTCGCCAGCCGCGTGCAGCAGTGGGCGTTGAACCCCGAGTACATGATGAAGATCGCCCCGTTGGTGCAGGGCAGGGTGGAAACCTTCAGCCAGGTCGCGCCGCTGGCCAGCTTCTTCTTTGCCGGTGGGGTGAGCCCGGATCCTAAGCTGTTCGAGTCCAAGAAGCTCTCGGGCGATCAGGTTCGCCAGTTGATGCAGCTGATCCTGTGGAAGCTCGAAAGCCTGCGCCAGTGGGAGAAGGATGCCATCACTGCGACGATCCAGGCGGTGGTTGAGTCCCTGGAGTTGAAACTGCGCGATGCGATGCCGCTGATGTTTGCCGCCATTACCGGGCAAGCCAGTTCGGTGTCGGTACTCGATGCGATGGAAATCCTCGGCCCTGACCTGACCCGTTTCCGTCTGCGCCAAGCCCTTGATTTGCTGGGCGGTGTGTCGAAGAAAGAAAACAAGGAATGGGAAAAGCTGCTGGGTGCTATCGCCTAGTTAAGCGTTGCCAAGGTCAAAACCCCGGTTTTCCGGGGTTTTGATGGTAAGTGATTGTTATCCCGGCAAAAAATTTTGAAAATTGTTGAAAATAAATTTGACAGCCCTTCAAAGCGCCATTAAGATTCGCCCCGTCCTCACCGATGAGGGGCTATAGCTCAGCTGGGAGAGCGCTTGCATGGCATGCAAGAGGTCAACGGTTCGATCCCGTTTAGCTCCACCAATTTACAGGTTCAAGGTTCTGGCCACACCGTCCTTGAATCGATCAGGCCCAGCTTGATCATGTTGTACAGAAGGTTTTGTCCCCTTCGTCTAGTGGCCTAGGACACCGCCCTTTCACGGCGGTAACAGGGGTTCGAGTCCCCTAGGGGACGCCAGTTTCAACAAGCAGCTCGCAAGGTCTGCTGCGCCGCGAGGCGAAAAATCCGGGGCTATAGCTCAGCTGGGAGAGCGCTTGCATGGCATGCAAGAGGTCAACGGTTCGATCCCGTTTAGCTCCACCAATTTACAGGTTCAAGGTTCTGGCCACACCGTCCTTGAATCGATCAGTCTCAGCCTGGTCATGTGTATAGAAGGTTTGTGTCCCCTTCGTCTAGTGGCCTAGGACACCGCCCTTTCACGGCGGTAACAGGGGTTCGAGTCCCCTAGGGGACGCCACGATTACCCGCTCTGCGGGATTTTTAAGGGTCATTCAATTATTGAATGGCCCTTTTGTTTGTCTGGCGTTTGGGTTTTCTCCCTCCCTCTTCCAAAAACTTCTTCTGACCAGCGGTCGAATTCAGCGCTTGCCAAAAATTATTATGCGTATAATATTTCGAGTGTAATATTTGGAGGCCATCATGAGCGATAAAAAAGCGCAAACCCGTGAACGTATTCTGCAGGCCGCCAGCTCCGCGCTGATCCAGCATGGCCCGGTCGAGCCGAGCGTGGGTGACGTCATGGGGGCGGCGGGGCTGACCGTGGGGGGGTTCTACGCCCACTTTGAAAGCAAGGACGCCTTGATGCTGGAGGCGTTCGAGCGGCTATTGGCGCGGCGCCGGGCGTCTATCGACGACATGGACTCCAGCCTGACAGGCGAAGAGCGTCGAACCCTGGCGGCGGCGTTCTACCTGTCGCGCAAGCACCGCGATTCTACTGCCCAGGCCTGCCCGATCCCGGCCACGGTCGGCGAGATGAACCGCCTGCCGGATGAGTTTCGCAATGTACTGAACCAGCATGTCGAGCTGATGGCCGCACAACTGGCCGCCAGCCCGGAAGACACCGACAAGGCCCTGGCCGACATGGCCTTGATGATTGGCGGCCTGGCATTGGCCCGGGCCTTGGGGCCGGGAGAATTGTCGGACCGTGTATTGCGCGCCTCCAAGTCGGCGGTGCGTTGAACAAGGCTTGTGAGCCTGGGGAGTGAGTGGATGAGCACCTTGAGCTGGATTCGCCGTGTCAACGGCACCGTGGGCAGGCTGGCGCCGCAGACCATCGCCAACCAGATGCGTCGCGCCTTCATGACGCCACGGGACCTGCCGCCCCGTGATTGGGAGTTGCCGCTGCTGGCGCAGGCCGAGCGCATCACCTTGCGTTTTGGCCTCTCGGCCCTGCGCTGGGGCCAGGGCCCGGCGGTGTTGATGATGCACGGCTGGGAAGGGCGCCCGACCCAGTTCGCCAGCTTGATCGACGCCTTGGTGGGCGCCGGCTATTCGGTGATTGCCCTCGACGGCCCGGCCCATGGTCGCTCGCCGGGCCGTGAAGCCCATGTGGTGCTGTTTGCCCGGGCGATGCTGGAGGCTGCCGCTGAGTTGCCGCCGCTGCACGCGGTGGTCGGCCACTCCATGGGAGGCGCCAGTGCGATGCTGGCTATCCAGTTGGGCCTGCGTACCAAGGCGTTGGTGAGCATTGCTGCTCCTTCACGCTTGCTCGATGTATTGCGCGGCTTTGCCGGGGTGGTCGGCATGCCGGAGCGGGCGCGGGCGGCGTTTATCCGGGAGGTCGAGTACTCCCTCGGCATTCCGCTCAAGCACCTGGATGTGGCCCGTTATCAAATGAATATCCCGGGGCTGATCGTGCATGCCGAAGACGACACCTTCGTCCCGGTCAAAGCCTCGCAGATGATCCACGAGGCCTGGTTCGACAGCCGCCTGTTGCGCCTGGAGCAGGGCGGGCACCAGAGGGTCCTGGCGGACCCGCGAGTGGTCGAAGGCGTGCTGGCGCTGCTGGCCGGCTGTCGTGAGCCGGCGCGGCAAACCGCTTGAGCCCAACGATGGGTTACACTGCTCCCCGCCGACATTCATCGACCGGGAGCTGGGCATGGGCTGGGACTTGGCAAAGCCGTTTATCATCGATCTGCAGGTGGCCCCTGAGGACATCGACGGCCTGGGGCATGCCAATAATGCCGTCTACGTATCCTGGCTGGAGCGCTGCGCCTGGCGCCACTCCCAGCGCCTGGGCCTGGACCTCACCGAATACCGCCGCCTGGATCGGGCGATGGCGGTGGTGCGTCATGAAATCGATTACCTGGCCGCCGGCTACGAAGGCGATGAGCTGCAACTGGCGACCTGGATTGTCGATTGGGACCAGCGCCTGAAAATGACCCGGCGCTTCCAACTGATGCGCCCCAGTGATGGCACCACCTTGTTGCGTGCGCAAACCACCTTTGTCTGTATCGAACTCTCCAGCGGCAAGCCCAAGCGCATGCCGGCGGAGTTTATCGAGGGCTATGGCGTGGCGCTGCACATCTGACAAGGGAGTTAACGGTTACTGTGGGAAACCCAGTAAACTGCGCCACGATTTTTGTTGAGTGTTTTCCATGCAAATTGCTTTGGCGCCCATGGAGGGGTTGGTCGACAACATCCTGCGGGACGTGCTGACCCAGGTCGGCGGTATCGATTGGTGCGTGACCGAATTTATCCGGGTCAACGACCGCCTGCTGACCCCGGCCTATTTCCACAAGCTTGCCCCTGAACTGCTGCACGGCGCCAAGACCGCTGCGGGCGTGCCGTTGCGCGTGCAGTTGCTGGGTTCCGACCCCGTGTGCCTGGCGGAAAACGCCGCGCTGGCCTGTGAACTGGGTTCTGAAGTGATCGACCTGAACTTCGGCTGCCCGGCCAAGACCGTCAACAAGTCCCGTGGGGGCGCGGTGCTGCTCAAGGAGCCGGAACTGCTCAACCAGATCGTCGAGCACGTACGCCGTGCCGTGCCGGCGCATATCCCGGTGACCGCCAAGATGCGCCTGGGCTTCGACAGCCCGGACGGCGCGCTAGTGTGCGCCACGGCCCTGGCCGAAGGCGGTGCGGCGCACATTGTGGTGCATGCGCGGACCAAGGCTGATGGCTACAAGCCGCCGGCGCACTGGGAGTGGATCCCGCGTGTGCAGGACGTGGTCAAGGTGCCGGTATTTGCCAATGGCGATATCTGGAGCGTCGAAGACTGGCGCCGTTGCCGGGAGATCAGCGGTGTCGAAGACATCATGCTCGGTCGCGGACTGGTCGCACGTCCCGACCTGGCTCGGCAAATTGCTGCTGCGCGGGTTGGCGAAGACGTGGTAGAGATGACCTGGGAGGCTATGCAGCCCATGCTCCAGGCGTTCTGGACGCAGTCTGTAGCGCAATTGACTGAGCGCCAGGCACCGGGCCGCCTGAAGCAGTGGCTGGCCATGCTGACGCGAAATTATCCGCAAGCGGTGGAGTTGTTTACCGCATTGCGCCGGGAAACCGACCTTCAGCAGGTCAGCCGTTTACTCGGTATGCCCCACCCCCAAGGGGCTTGAAAATTTTCTTACGGCCTCTCTTGAAATGTAAGTGGCGGTCCTTATCTAGGGATTACACGATGCCGAATTCGGGTCGTGGAGATAAAGAACCTTGCTGATATTTCAGGAGATTTGACCATGAGTACCGCATTTTCCCTGGCGCCGCTGTTCCGCTCTTCCGTGGGTTTCGATCGTTTCAACGACCTGTTTGAAACCGCATTGCGCAATGAGCCGGGCAGCAGCTACCCACCCTACAACGTCGAGAAACATGGCGAAGACCAATACCGCATTGTCATCGCGGCCGCCGGTTTCCACGAAGACGATCTGGAGTTGCAGGTGGAGAAAGGCGTCTTGACCGTCAGTGGCGGCAAGCGCGACACCCAGGCTGAAAGCGTCACGTATCTGCACCAGGGCATTGCCCAGCGCGCCTTCAAATTGTCGTTCCGCTTGGCGGACCATATTGAAATCAAGGCTGCCGACCTGAGTAATGGCTTGCTGAGTATCGACCTGTTGCGGGTTGTGCCGGAAGAGGCAAAGGCCAAGCGCATTCCGATCAATGGGGCGCAGAAACCGGTCCTGCAACATTGAGTTCATGTTTTTAAGTTTTTCATTACCTCTATAAAGGGCGCCCCAGGCGCCCTTTTTTTGGTGCGCCAGGCATGGCGCGTTGCGCGCAAGCGCAACCAGCTTGGCTGTGGTGGCCACGCTGGTGACTGGGAGGTGAAAGTCCTCTACACACCCGGCAAGGGGAAGTGTTAGCCA
>NZ_MNPU01000030.1 GCF_001983165.1 Pseudomonas gessardii
CAACGGGCGACTTGAGCACTTACGAGGTACCGCCTTGGGCTTTAGAAATTTAACCAATTACATAGCCAGGTGCTTGCTGAAGTCAGGAGGGTTTAGAAATCAGCTACACCCTTAAATGCGAAGAGCCCCATTACGACGGTCTGAGCAGTTCTCCGCTCATTTTTCGTGACATCCAGCGGGCACTCATGCAGTGCCCATGGGTGTACGAATGGGTGCATATGTTGGGCTACGAAGTCCCAACCCTCTAAATACAGCTGCAGGAAATGGTGCTACAGCGCTAGCTGGACACAGACGCAACCGCCCAAGCACACAATTATGGCATTTAGCCACTATTTAATTTATAGTGATTCTTATAAAAATTTTAAGACAGCCTGCACTTGCCATTAGTGATTTGCCGTTCACGTAGCTGTAACGGCGCATGTAATCACTTAAATTTCAGGGCAAATCCCTCGTTTACCTGACAGCTTCCCGCGCCTGTCGCTGCCTCCGTCTGGGCGATTGAGCCGCGGTCCGAACTTTCCTGGCTGGAACCCGTGCATGAACCGTCCTCGACACACCCGGCGCGCTCTGCTGGCAGCACTTTGCCTGATCCCCGTGGCGGCCTTTGCCGCCTGGCAACTGATCCCGCCCGGCCGGGATAAATTTGCCACGCTGCAAGTGCACCGGGGCGATATCGAGAGCAGCGTGACGGCCCTGGGCACCCTGCAACCGCGGCGTTACGTCGATGTCGGCGCGCAGGCCTCCGGGCAGATCCGCAAGATTCACGTCGAGGCCGGCGCCCAGGTCAAGGAAGGCGACCTGCTGGTAGAGATCGACCCTGCCACCCAACAAGCCAAGCTCGACGCCACCCGTTACTCCATCGCCAATCTGCAGGCGCAACTGCAGGAACAGCACGCGCAACACCGCCTGGCCCAGCAGAAATACCAGCGCCAGCAACGCCTGGCCGCCGGCGGCGCCACCCGCGATGAAGACGTGCAGACCGCCCAGGCCGAACTGGACGCCACCCAGGCGCGCATCAATATGTTCAAGGCCCAGATCAGCCAGGCCCAGGCCACGCTGCGGGTGGACCAGGCCGAACTGGGCTATACCCGCATCTATGCGCCGATCTCCGGCACGGTGGTGGCCGTGGATGCCCGCGAAGGCCAGACCCTCAACAGCCAGCAACAGACGCCGCTGATTTTGCGCATTGCCAACCTGTCGCCGATGACCGTCTGGGCGGAAGTCTCGGAGGCCGATATCGGCCATGTCAAACCGGGCATGCAGGCCTATTTCACCACCCTGAGCGGCGGCAACCGGCGCTGGACCAGCACTGTGCGCCAGATCCTCCCGGTGCCGCCCAAGCCCCTCAACGAAACCAGCCAGGGCGGCGGCAGCCCCAGCAGCTCAAACAAGAGCGGCAGCGGCCGCGTAGTGCTCTACACCGTGCTGCTGGATGTGGATAACGCCGACAATGCGCTGATGGCAGAAATGACCGCCCAGGTGTTCTTCGTCGCCAGCCAAGCCACCAATGTGCTGACCGCGCCGGTCGCGGCCCTGCAAGGCAGCACCCGCCCCGACACCCAACTGGCGCGGGTGGTGGCCAAGGATGGACGTATCGAAGACCGCGAAGTACGGGTGGGCATCAGCGATCGCCTGCGCATCCAGGTCCTTGACGGCCTCAATGAAGGCGACCACCTGCTGATCGGCCCCGCCGACAGCAGCGGAGGTTGAATGTTGACGCCACTGATCGAACTGCGCGACATCCGCAAATCCTATGGCGGCGGCGATGCACCCCAGGTCGATGTGCTGCGCGGGATCGACCTGTCGATCCATGCCGGGGAGTTCGTGGCGATTGTCGGCGCGTCCGGTTCCGGCAAGTCCACCTTGATGAATATCCTCGGTTGCCTCGACCGGCCCACCGTCGGCCAATACCTGTTCGCCGGGGAAAACGTCGCCCAACTGGACACCGATGAGCTGGCCTGGCTGCGCCGCGAGGCCTTTGGCTTTGTATTCCAGGGCTATCACCTGATCCCGTCCGGCTCGGCCCAGGAAAACGTCGAGATGCCGGCGATTTATGCCGGTACGCCCGCCGCTGAACGCCACGCCCGCGCCGCCGCCCTGCTGACCCGCCTGGGGTTGGCCGGGCGTACCGAAAACCGCCCGCACCAACTGTCCGGCGGCCAGCAGCAACGGGTGTCGATTGCCCGCGCCCTGATGAACGGCGGCCATATCATCCTCGCCGACGAACCCACCGGCGCGCTCGACAGCCACAGCGGCGCCGAGGTCATGAGCCTGCTCGATGAACTGGCCAGCCAGGGCCATGTGGTGATCCTGATCACCCACGACCGCGAAGTGGCGGCCAGGGCCAAGCGCATCATCGAGATCCGCGACGGCCTGATCATCAGCGACACGCCCAATGCCTGCGCCTTATCCACCGCCGCGCCCAACCCCAAGGCGTTGCAGGCGGTGGACTTGCGCCAGCGCCTGGCCGATGGCGCCGAACACAACGGCGCCTGGAAAGCCGAATTGCTGGACGCGGTGCAGGCGGCCTGGCGGGTGATGTGGATCAACCGTTTCCGCACCGCCCTGACCCTGCTGGGGATCATTATCGGCGTGGCCTCGGTGGTGGTGATGCTGGCCGTGGGCGAAGGCAGCAAGCGCCAGGTCATGGCGCAGATGGGCGCCTTTGGCTCCAATATCCTCTATGTCAGCGGCTCGGCCCCCAACCCGCGTACGCCGCCCGGGATTATCACCATGAGCGACGTCGCGGCCATGGCCGCCCTGCCCCAGGTCAAGCGCATCATGCCGGTCAATGGCGCGGAAGCCGGGGTGCGTTTTGGCAATGTGGACCATATGGCTTACGTGGGCGGCAATGACACCAACTTTCCGGCGATCTTCAACTGGCCGGTGGTCGAGGGCAGCTACTTCACCGAAGCGGACGAGCGCGCCGCCGCCACCGTCGCGGTGATTGGCAAACGGGTGCGTGACAAGCTGTTCAAGGACCTGCCGAGCCCCATCGGCCAATACATCCTGATCGAAAACGTGCCGTTCCAGGTGATCGGCGTACTCGCCGAAAAAGGCGCCAGCTCCGGCGACAAGGACAGCGACGACCGTGTCGCCATCCCCTACTCCGCCGCGAGTATCCGCCTGTTCGGCAGCTATAACCCTGAATACGTGGTGATTGCCGCCGCCGATGCGCGCAAGGTCCATGAGGCCGAAAAAGCCATCGACCAGTTGCTGCTGCGCCTGCACAACGGCAAGCGGGATTTTGAACTGACCAACAACGCCGCGATGATCCAGGCCGAGGCCCGCACCCAGAACACCCTGTCGCTGATGCTCGGCTCGATTGCCGCCATCTCGCTGCTGGTGGGCGGCATCGGGGTGATGAATATCATGCTCATGACCGTGCGCGAGAGGACCCGGGAAATCGGCATCCGCATGGCCACCGGCGCCCGGCAACGGGACATCCTGCGCCAGTTCCTCACCGAAGCCGTGATGCTCACGGTGGTCGGCGGGGTGGCCGGGATCGGCCTGGCCCTGCTGGTCGGCGGCGCATTGATCCTCAGCAGCGTGGCGGTCGCCTTTTCGCTGCCCGCCGCCCTTGGAGCCTTCGCCTGTGCACTGGTCACCGGTGTCATCTTCGGCTTTATGCCGGCCCGCAAAGCAGCCCGGCTCGACCCGGTCACGGCCCTTACCAGTGAATGATCGCCCTATGAAAGCGCAGTTGACCCTTATCGCCGCCAGCCTGCTGCTGGCCGCGTGCAGCAGCCCGGCGCCGCGCCCGGACAGCGGCCTGCAAGCACCTGCCGCCTGGAACACCGCGAGCGACGCCGCCCTTGTGCACGTCAACCGGCAATGGTGGACGGCATTTGCCAGCCCACCGCTCAACCAACTGATCGAACAGGCCCGCAGCACCAGCCATGACCTGGCCAGCGCCATGGCCCGGGTACGCCAGGCCCAGGCCAGCGCAGTGGTCGCCGGCGCGCCCTTGCTGCCCGCACTCACGGGCGGGCTCAGCGCCAACCGGCAGAAACAGCTGCGGGGCACGGGCAACAATCAACTGCAAAGCAGCAACAACGACGCGGTGGACTACTTCAGTACGAACCTCACCGCCACCTACGAAATCGACTTCTGGGGCGGCAAGCGTGCTGCACGCGACAGCGCGCAACTGGCCGTGCGCGCCAGCGAATTCGACCGCGCCACGGTGGAGTTGACCCTGCTCAGCAGCGTGGCCACGACCTACACCCAACTGCTGGCACTGCATGAACAACAACGTATCGCCGAGCTGAACCTGGCCAATGCGCAAAGTGTCCTCAAACTGGTGCAGACCCGCCATGACGCCGGCTCTGCCACCCCGTTGGAACTGGCGCAGCAAAAGAGCCTGGTCGCCGCGCAGCAACGCCAGCTACCACAAGTGCGCCAACGCACCGAAGCCGCCCGGATCAGCCTGGCAGCCCTGCTCGGCCAACCGGTACAGGCCCTGCAATTTACCGATCAATCCTTTGACCAACTGCGCTGGCCCAGCATTGCTGCCGGAGTGCCCAGCGATCTGCTCAGCCGCCGCCCAGACATCGCTAGCGCCGAAGCACAACTGGCAGCGGCCCAGGCCGACATCATCGTCGCCCGCGCCGCCATGCTGCCCACGGTCACCCTGACCGCCAATCTCAGCTCCGGCGCCAATCGCGCGGCCGATATGCTGCGCAACCCGCTCTACAGCCTTACGGGCGGGCTGGTCGCGCCGATCTTCAACAACGGTCGCCTCGGCGCCGAACGCGACAGGGCTACGGCACGCCAGGAAGAATTGCTGCACACCTATCGCGGGGCGATCATCAATGGCTTTGCCGATGTGGAAAAGGCCCTGAACAGCATTCGCCAGCTCGACGAACAACGCCAGTGGCAGCGTGAGGAGTTGAGCCAGGCGCAGACCGCCTTCCGCCTCGCTCAGAGCCGCTATGAGGCCGGCGCGGAAGACTTGCTGACGGTACTGGAAACCCAACGCACGCTCTATGCCGCCCAGGACCTGAACGTGCAACTGCGCCAGGCGCGGCTGGAGGCCAGTGTGGCGCTGTACAAGGCCCTGGGCGGAGGCTGGCAGGCACAGTAGGCGCCGGCTTGCCGGCGCCTACGCTTGAGCCGGGCGGTCAGTGGCGCGCGAACGCTACCCGCAATGCGTCGGCGATCCACTCCAGCGCCTCTTCAGCCTCGTCGACAATCGCCCCCATCCGCATAAAATCATGGGTCATGCCCGCATAAAGCTTCATATCCACCGCCACGCCCGCCGCTTGCAAGTGAGCGGCATAGGCCACCCCTTCGTCATGCAGCGGATCGCACTCGGCCACCGCCAGCAACACCGGCGCCACGTTCGGCGCAATCTGCGCCAACAGCGGTGAAAAGCGCGGATCCAGGCGGTCACTGGGCTCGCCAGCGTAATGCTCATAGAACCAGCTCAGCGTGTCCTTTTCCAAAAGATAACCCGAGCCATAACGCTGCAGCGAAGCGGTCGGGCGGCTGGCATCGGTCACCGGGTAGATCAACACCTGCAAACACGGCTGAGCCTGGCGCGGGTCAACCGCCAACTGATTGCACAACACCGTGGCCAGGCTGGCGCCGACACTGTCACCGGCCACGGCCAGGCGCGTCGGATCGATACCCAGAGCCTCAGCTTCCTGCAACAGCCAGTGCCAGGCGTCCTGGGCATCGTGGACCGCCGTGGGAAACACCCACTCCGGGGCCAGTCGATAACCCACGGCAATCACCACGCAACCGGCCCGCGCCGCCAGCGCGCGACACAGCGCATCGTGTGAGTCGAGGCTGCCGACCACATAACCGCCCCCATGGAAATACAACACCGCCCCCCTGCTGGCGCCAGGCAGCGCAGCGCTGTACAGGCGCGCGTGCAGGTGGCTGCCGTCACGCACCGTTATCGACAGGTTTTCAACCCGTGGCAACTCCTCGCAGTCAGCCATCATCAACTGGGAGGATTGATCAAACTGTTCACGGGCGGCTTGTGGGCTCAACTGATGCATAGCCGTGCGCTTGCCGCTGTCACGACCGGCACCGACCAATTCAAGGAAGGCAGCAATATCAGGGTTTAACGACATGAAACAACTCCATACTGGCCAGGCGATGCGCCCGGCCAGGTTCAGGTTCAAGCGCTGATGGGGTTCAGCAACCGGGTAAGGGCCTGATCCAGGCTCTCAAGGAAACGCGGATTGCGAGGCACTTCAAAATGCCCGCAAGGCAAGCTCGGACCGCCAGCGTCCTGGCCTATTTGCAGGCTCAATGCCTGGGCCGCCGCTTCATGGCCTGCGGCCCACCAACAATGAGGCGTCGCCTGGATCGGCGGGCACCGGACCAATGCCTGGGACAAATGCTTGAGACGCCGAGCCACGCTGAAGATATGCCCCAGCTCATCCGCCCCCAACACCTGGGACAGCGAGCCTACGGCGACCGTCTGCTGCGCGAGTAAGCCGGCGAACAGTTGACGCAAGCCCGCCGGGCTTTCATCCAGGGTCAGCGGCAGGGTCGCCTGCACGCCAGGCATCATCACCTGGATAAACGCGTGCAGATCCTCCAGCCCCTCATCCCTCTGCGCACCGGGCTCGGTGCCCGGAACGAAACTGTCCATCAGGCCAAGGAACTCGACCTGCTGGCCCTGGCGCTCCAGCTCCGCCGCCATCAATATGGCCAGCGTGCCGCCCAGGGACCAGCCCAGCAAATGGTAAGGCCCCTCGGGTTGCCGTGTGCGCAAGTCAGCGACGTAAGCCACGGCCATGTGCTCCAGCGACTGCTCCTGCCAGTGGGCGTCAAGCAGCATGCGGCACTGAATCGCCTGCACCGAGCGGCGCCCGGCCAACAGCCGCGCCACGGGCTCGTAGTCGAATACCGTGCCAAAGCCGGCGTGTACACAGAACAAGGGGGCCAGTTGCGTCCCCGCCTGATTCATCGTCAGCATCGACGTCGGTTTCGCCTCAGGCGCCGGCGCCTCAGCGCTGCCGGTCAGTTCAGCAATCGTCGGTTTCTGCATCAGGTCGCGCAGTTTCAGACTGAAGCCATGCACCTTCAGCGCACGCGCCTTGGCCACCACTTGCAGGCTGAGGATCGAGTCGCCACCCAGCTCGAAGAAGTTGTCCGTCAGGCCGACCTGCTCGACTTTGAGTACGTTCTGCCAGATCTGCGCCAGGGCTGTCTCCAGCTCGGTGCGCGGCGCGACATAGCCGCGTTGCTGCTGGTTGATATCGGGGTCTGGCAGGCCTTTGCGGTCGAGCTTGCCATTGGGGGTCAGCGGCATACGCGCCAGCACCATCATGTGCGCCGGCACCATGTAGTCCGGCAACTCGCCCCGCAGTTGTTCGCGCAGGTGCTCGCACCAGTTGCGGTCGCCCTGCATGTCCTGGGGCACCACATAGCCGACCAGTTGCTTGCCGCTGCCACCTTCACGGGCGACGACGACGGCGTCCCGCACCCCGGCACAGCCCTTGAGGCGCGATTCGATTTCGCCCAGTTCTATACGGAACCCACGGATCTTCACCTGGTTGTCGATACGGCCCAGATAATCGAAGACCCCATCCTGGCGTTCGCGCACCAAGTCACCGGTACGGTACAAGCGCCCACCGTCGAGGCTGAACGGGTCCACTACAAAACGTTCGGCCGTCAGCCCCGCACGGTCCAGGTAACCCCGGGCCATGCCGTAGCCCCCCAGGTACAACTCACCCGCGGCGCCTTTGGGCAAGGGGTTCAGGTCGCTGTCCAGGACATAGGTGCTGCGCGCACCGACCTTGCTGCCAATGGGCGCATAAGCCGCCCCGCAGGTGTCGTCGGGCCCCGCCTTCCAGATCAGCGGCGTGACCACGGTTTCGGTCGGGCCGTAGCCGTTGATGATGAACTGCGGTTGCAAGGCCCGCTGTGCCAGGGCCAGGCTGGCCTGCGGCACCGCATCCCCGCCAAAGCAATAGATACGCACCGCCGGCGGGTTGCCTTCACGCTCGGCATGCTCGGCCAACTGTTGCAGGTACACCGGCGGGAACGCCGCGACGCTCACGCGATGCTGGTGCAAGGCCGCAAAGGTCTGTTCCGGCGTCCATAGGTTGTCATCGCGAATCAACAGGCGCCCGCCGTGCGTCAGCGTGGTCAGCCAGCGCTCATGGGCACCGTCGAAGGCAAAGGACATAAACAGCAATTCGCAGTCTTCAGGCCCCATGCTGTAGCGCTCGCCAATCGCCCGGCAATGCATGGCCAGCGGACCATGGGCCACTGCCACGCCTTTGGGCAGGCCGGTAGACCCCGAGGTGTAGATCACGTAGGCCAGGTTTTGCGCGTGCAGCGGCACTTGCGGGTCTGTCGCGGGCCGGTCGGCGAGGTCCAGTCGATCGAGTTCCAGCACCCGCACATGGGCCAATACCGGCAGCGTCTGGCGCAACGCGGTGTCGGTCAGCAGCAAGGCAATCCCGGAGTCTTCCATCAGGTAGGCCAGACGCTCCTTGGGGTAGCCGGTGTCCAGCGGCACATAGGCGCCACCGGCCTTGAAGACCGCGAGCAAGGCCACGATCAGCGATTCGCCGCGTGGCATGGCCACCCCCACTCGCACCTCCGGCCCCACGCCTTCGGCGACCAACAGGTGCGCCAGGCGGTTGGCGGCGGCGTCCAGTTCGGCATAGCCGCACACGGTCTCGCCAAACAACACGGCAGGTTGCTGCGGCGCACGGGCGGCATGCCGGGCAATACGCTGGTGCACATACAGGCCATCAAATCCGGCCTCCACCGGCGGCGCCTCGCCAGTCAGTGCCTCAGGCAGACCGAGAGTGCCCAACAGCTGATGCGCATTGCTCGCCAGTTGTTCCAGCAGCCCTTCCATGTTGCGGCGAATGCTCTGCACCGAGGCTTCGTCGAAATGCGCCTGCAAGTACATGTACTCGATGACCAGGCCGTCTTCGAGCGTCACCATCAGGTCCATCGGA
Organism: Pseudomonas gessardii; assembly: GCF_001983165.1. GTDB lineage: Bacteria > Pseudomonadota > Gammaproteobacteria > Pseudomonadales > Pseudomonadaceae > Aquipseudomonas > Aquipseudomonas gessardii. The sequence continues at coordinate 8,937 of NZ_MNPU01000030.1, forward strand.
ATGTCAGTGCGCCCGTAGCTGCCGGTCTCGCCAAAGCGCAGGCGTGGATCCTCGACCGCATTGAGAGCTTGGTCGACCGGGTGGTTTTCAAACACGATAATGCTGTCGAACAAGGCCTGGCCACTGCGCCCGGCCCAGCGTTGTACATCGGACAGCGGCGTGTACTCGCGTTCGCGCAGTTGCAGGTTGTAATCCTGGATCTCGCGTAGCCAGTCACCCAATGGGCGCGCAGGATCGATCACTTGAATCACCGGCAGGGTGTTGATGAACAACCCCAGCATGCGTTCGGAATCGGCCAGTTCAGCCGGACGCCCGGCAACCGTGGCGCCGAACGCCACGCTACTCTGGCCGCTGTAGCGACTGAGCAAGATCAGCCAGGCCGCTTGCACCAGGGTATTGAGCGTGACGTGCTGGGCTTGCGCAAAACCTTTCAAGCGTTCGGTCGCGGCCCCGCCCAGGCGGCTGTACAACGCATGATGGCCGTCGCCGCGTTGCCCGGTCGCAAACGCATTGGCCAGGTAGGTCGGTGCGTCCAGGCGTGCCAACTGCTGGCTCCAGAACGCCTGGCTGGCCTGTGGGTCTTGCTGGCGCAGCCAGGCGATGTAATTGCGATAGGCCACAGGCTCCGGCAACGCTGCGCCCGAGTAGTGCTGCAGGATCTCTCCCAGCAGTTGCGACACGCTCCAGCCGTCGATCAGTAAGTGGTGATAGGTCCAGACCATCTGGTAGCTGTCGGGCCCCAGCCGTGCCAGGACAATGCGCTGCAACGGCGGGCGCTCCAGATCGAAGCCCCGCTCACGCTCATCGCGGGCCAACTGCTCCAGGCGTTGGGGCAAATCGTTGGCGCCTTGCAGGTCCAACTCGACCAATGGCAGCTCAAGACGCGCCATGACAAATTGCAACGGCTGCTCCAGGCCTTGCCAGACAAAGCCGGTGCGCAAAATGGCATGCCGCTCGCAAGCCGCGCCCCAGGCGCGTTTGAAGCGCTCGACATCCAGGCCCTGCACCGGAATGCTCAACTGGTTGATGTAGAGCTCGGCATCCGGCGCATTCAGCCCGAGGAACAACATACCCTGCTGCATGGGCGACAAGGGATACAGCTGTTCGATACGCTCCAGAGGCAACCCAAGACCCTGCAACTGTTCATCGCTGAGCCCATGCAACGGTTGTTCGCTAAAGGTGCTGTCAGCCGCAATCGCCGGTACAGCCCAGCGGATATGCCGGGCCAGGGCCTCGATACTACGGTGCTGGAAAATATCCCTTGGGCTCAGCTCAAGGCCCGCCTGACGGGCACGGCTGACCACCTGGATCGAGCTGATGGAGTCGCCCCCCAGGGCAAAGAAGTTATCGCTCACCCCGACCTGACGAACCCCCAGCACACCTTGCCAGATCTCGGCCAGCAGACGTTCGACCTCGCTGCCGGGCGCGACAAACGCCGGTTGGGCCAATGCCTGGTCCGGCACCGGCAGGGCCTTGCGGTCCAGCTTGCCGTTGGGAGTCAACGGCATGCGCTCAAGCAATACCAGGGCAGACGGCACCATGTAATCGGCCAGGTTGGTGCTCAATTGCTCGCTCAGCTGGCTGACGAAATCCGCCTGGCGCGGCTGCTCGGCCGCCAGCAGCCAGCGGTCCTGAGGCACCACATAACCGACCAGGCGCGGCCCGGTGGGTCCGGGAACAGCCACCACCACGGCCTCGACGACGCTGGTTTGCTCCAGCAGACGCGCCTCGATTTCCCCCAGCTCGATACGGAACCCACGGATTTTCACCTGATGGTCGATCCGACTGATGTAGTCGATCACCCCGTCTGCGCGGTAGCGCGCCAGGTCGCCGGTGCGGTAGAAACGCCCGCCCGGTTCGCCATAGGGGTTGGGCAGGAAGCGCTCGGCAGTCAGCGCCGGGCGCTCGAAGTAGCCGCGCGCCAGGCCATCGCCACCGATCAGCAACTCGCCGGCCACTCCCACCGGGTTGGCCGACAGGTCTTCACCGAGGATATACAGCGAGGTGTTATTGATCGCCTTGCCCAGGAATGGCTGGCTGTGTTCGCCCGTCAACGGCTGCAAGGCCGACCAGATGGTGGTCTCGGTCGGGCCATACAGGTTCCAGGTCTCGGCCCCCAGGGCCGTCATGCGCTGCGCCAGTTCATCGGCCAGCGCCTCGCCGCCGCACAGCAAGCGCCGGCCCGCCAGGGCCCCCGCGTTGGGGCTTTCCAGCAACATGCGCCAGGTCGAGGGCGTGGCTTGCAGCAGCGTGATGCCCTGCCCTTGCACCTGTTGCAGGATCAATTCGGGATCGCGCTGGGTGTCCTGGCTGGCCAGTACCACCCGCGCGCCGACCATCAATGGCGCGTACAGCTCCAGGCCGAAGATGTCGAAAGAGAACGTGGTCAGCGACAGCAGGCGATCCTGCGCAGCGATCCCCGGCGCGGCGACCATGCTGACAATGAAGTTGGTCAGCGCACCATGGCGCACCATCACGCCCTTGGGTTTGCCGGTGGAACCGGAGGTGTAGATCGCATAGGCGAGGTTTTCCGGGTCCAATGCGACCTGCGGGTTCGCCGTGCTGTAGCCGTCCAGGGCCTGGCCCAGGTCCAACGCCTGCACATGGGCCGGGGTCGGCAAGGCCAAATGGGCCTGGCTCAGCAGCAGCGTGAGGCCGCTGTCTTCGATCATGTAGGTCAAGCGATCCTGCGGGTAGTCCGGGTCCAGCGGCACATAGGCACCACCAGCCTTGAGCACCGCCAGCAGGCCGATAACCATGTCCAGCGAACGCTCGAGCGCCACGCCCACCAGCACATCCGGGCCAACACCTAGCTCCATCAGGCGGTGTGCCCACTGGTTGGCCCGGGCGTTGAGTTCGGCGTAGCTCAGTGCTTGCTCGGCAAATACCAGCGCCAGGGCCTCGGGGGTACGCGCGGCCTGTTCCTCGATCAACTGCTGGATGCACTGCCCGGCCGGGTAGGCCACGGCGCTGCGGTTCCAGTCATGCAGCATTTGCTGCTGGCTGGCCGCGAACAGCTTGAGCTCGCCCAGCGGACTGTCCGCTGCCACCTCAAGCATCTGCTCAAGCACCGCCAGCAGTTGTTCGCTCACCTGAGCAATGCTCGAAGCCGCGAAATGCGCACACTGGTAACTGAAGTTGAACGCCAGGGTCTGACCGACGCCAATCATCACGGTCAACGGGTAGTTGGTCCGCTCGAAATAACTGACGTTCTTGAACACCAGTTCCTGCGGCGCTTCCTGCTCCAGCACCGCAGACACCGGGTAGTTCTCGAACACCAACAGGCTGTCGAACAGGTCACCACCGTCTTGCCCTGCCCAGCGCTGAATGTCGAACAGCGGCGTGTATTCGTACTCACGCAGGCGCAGGTTCAACTGCTGCACACTGTGCAACCAGCTTTCCAGGCTTTGTTCCGGTTGTGGGCTGGCAATCACCGGCAGCGTGTTGATGAACAGCCCGATCTGTTGCTCGACGCCCTTGAGGTCCGCTGGGCGCCCGGACACGGTGGCCCCGAACGCCACGCTCGCTTGCCCGGTATAACGCTTGAGCAGCAACAGCCAGGCCGCCTGGACCAAGGTGTTAAGGGTGACTTTGTGAGCCTGGGCCAGGCTGCGCAGACGCTGGGTGGTGGGCTCGTCCAAGACTTGGCGTTGCTCGCCATAGAGCGTCTGCACACCGGCAACCGGCGCGTATGCGATCGCACGGGCCAGGTGGGTCGGCTCATTGAGCGCCAGCAGTTGCTCTTTCCAGAATCGCTCGCTGGCCTCGGCATCCTGGCGTTGCAGCCACTGAATGTAGTCACGATAGCGGCCGGCATTCAACGCCAGCGCTTCACCGCTGTAGCGCTGCAGCACCTCCCCCATCAACTGCGAGGCACTCCAGCCGTCCATAAGGATATGGTGGTTGGTATAGATCAAGTGATAACGCTGTGCATCGACGCGTACCAGCACCAGGCGCAACAGCGGCGCCTGCGACAAATCAAAGCCCTGCGCCAGCTCGGCCAAGGCCCGGGCATCCAGTGCGGCTTCGAGGTCGGCACGCCCTTGCCAGTCCACTACCGTGAACGGCACGCTGACGTGTGGGTGAACCACCTGCACCGGTTGCTCCAGGCTGCCCTGCCAGACAAAGCTGGTGCGCAACACATCGCGGGCATCCATCGTGGCTTGCCAGGCCGCCTTGAAACGCTGCGGATCGAGGCCCTCGACATCCAGCCGGACCTGGTTGGTGTAGCTGCCGCCCTGTGGTTCATACAAGGCATGGAACAACATGCCGCGCTGCATCGGCGACAACGCGTACACATCCTCCATCGCATCGGCGCTGACCGGCAACGCGTCCAGTTGCTGCTGGCTCAGGTTCGCCAGCGGGAAGTCCGACGGTGTCAGCCCACGATGCTGCGGCTGGCAACAATGCTCGATCAGTTGCTTAAGCTCACGGGCGTATTCATCGGCCAGGCGCTGGATCACCGGTTCACTGAACATCTGCTCACTGAAGGTCCAACCCAGGCTCAGCTCACCGCCATACACTTGGCCATTGAGCGACAACCAGTTGCCCAATGACGCCAGCGGGCTGTGCTCGGCGCCTTTGGCTTCAATGGCCGGGACAAACAGCCCAGCGTCCTCGGCATCGAAACTGCCGTCGAACTGCCCCAGGTAGTTGAAGGTAATGCGCGGCACTGCCTGTTGACTCAGGGCCTGGCGCGTCGGCTCGTCGCCCAGGTAACGCAACAGGCCAAAGCCGATCCCGCGGTCCGGTACCGCACGCAGTTGCTCCTTGATCTGTTTGATCGAGTCGGCAATCGCGTCGGCGGGCGTCAGCTTGACCGGGAACATACTGGTGAACCAGCCCAGGGTGCGAGTCAGGTCCAACGGCTCGGACAACTCCTCACGACCATGGCCCTCAAGCTGGATCAACGTTGAGCCCTGCCCGGTCCAGCGGCAGACCACCCGCGCCAACGCGGCCAACAGCAAGTCGTTGATCTGGGTCCGATAGGCTGCGGCCGTGTCTTGCAACAACTGGCGGGTCAGGGTTGAGTCCAGGCGCGTGTAGACCGTCTGGGCGTGACAGTTTTGCAGTGAGCCTTGCGGGTTGTCGCAAGGCAGTTGCACGGCATCGGCCAGCCCCTGGGCCTGCCAGTAGGGCAACTGTTGCCGTAAAGCGGCGCTCTGGCTATAGGCCTGCACGTGCTCGACCCAGCGTTTGAATGACACCGTCTTGGGGCTGAACAGCACCGCTTGCTCAGCCAACAGCTGCTTGTAGGCACCTTGCAGGTCCTCCAGCAGAATGCGCCAGGACACGCCGTCCACCACCAAGTGATGCACCACCAGTAACAGGCGCTGTTGGGCATTGGGCAACTCAAAGAGCACGGCGCGCAGGAGTGGCCCCTGCTCCAGGTCGAGACTGCCCTGGGCCTGGTCGGCAAGCCGTTCCAGCTCGTCCAGGTCGGCCACCGTTCTGTGCCAGAGCGGCGCGGGCATCTGCTGCTGTTGCGCCAGGGAGCGATAGCGGGCCGTCAGGGCCTGCGGATCAAAGCTCAGGCGCAATCCGTCGTGATGACTGATCAGCGCCTGCAAGGCCTGCTCAAGGCGTTGCGGGTCCAAAGGGTTCAACGGCTTGAGCAACACCGATTGGTTCCAGCGCTGAGGCTCGGCAATGGCCTGTTCAAAGAACCACTGCTGCACCGGCAACAGGGCGCTGCTCCCGCTTATCGGGCCTTGCTCACCGAGTACGTCCGGTTCGCCGACCTCGGCCACCCTCGCCAGGCGCTGCACGGTTTGTTGCTGGAACAAATCTTTAGGGGTAAAGCGAATGCCCGCCTGACGCGCCCGGCTGACCACCTGGATCGAGATGATCGAGTCGCCACCCAGGGTAAAGAAGTTATCGGTGACCCCGACCTGTTCCAGCTTGAGGATGTCCTGCCAGATCGCCACCAGCTGGCGCTCCAGGGCATTGCCCGGGGCGAGATAGGCCCGCAGGTTCTGGGTCAGGTCCGGGGCCGGCAAAGCCTTGCGGTCGAGCTTGCCATTGGGGGTCAGCGGCAACTGGTCGAGGAACACCACATGCGCCGGCACCATGTACTCCGGCAAGTGCTCCTTGAGTTGTGCCTTGATCGCCTCGCCCAGGGCGGCCGGCCCTGCGCTGGCACTGACCGATGCCACCAGATAGGCCACCAGCTGCTGGCCGCTGGCCCCGTCGATCGCCAACACCACGCCTTCGCGCACCGACTCAAGGGCCAGCAACCGCGCCTCGATTTCCCCCAATTCGATACGGAAGCCACGCACCTTGACCTGATGGTCGATGCGCCCAACGTATTCGAGCACGCCATCGGCGCGGTAACGGGTCAGGTCGCCGGTACGGTACAGACGCTCGCCCGTGGTCGAGAACGGGTTGGGCACATAGCGCTCGGCAGTCAGGCCGGGGCGGAACAGGTAGCCACGGGTAATGCCTTCGCCCGCCAGGTACAGCTCGGCCGCGACGCCCACCGGTACGCTTTGCAACTGGCGGTCCAGCAAGTAGCTGGCGGTGTTGGCCAGGGGCCGGCCAATATTGGCCGACGCCCCGCGGCCGCGCCGGGTCCAGGTCGAATAGGTGGTGTCTTCCGATGGGCCATACAAGTCATAGACGTGCGCCACCGTGGGCTGCGCGTAGAGGACGTCTACCAGCGCCTGCTTCAGCGGTTCGCCGGCCAGGTTGATGATGCGCACACTCGCGGGAATCTGCCCGGCCCGCTGCAGGGCGGCAATCGCCGACGGCACGGTGTTGATCAGGCGCACTTGATCGCGGGCCGCCAGGTCAGGCAGCTCCAGGGCGTTGCGCGCCATGATGAGTGAGCCGCCACTGGCCAGGGTGACGAAAATTTCCCAGACCGACAGGTCGAAACACACCGACGTCGAGGCCAGGACACCTTGCAGGTCAGCCTGGCGGTACACCTGCTGCGACCAGTGGATCAGCGCCAGCACGTTACGGTGGGCAATCGCCACGCCCTTGGGTTTGCCCGTGGAGCCGGAGGTGTAAATCACATAGGCCAGGTTCGACGAGTGCCCACGCGGCCCCGGGTTGTGCTCAGGATACCCGGCAAATTCATGGCCACCGGCCTCCACCAGCAGTACCTGGGCGTCCCCCTGGGGTAGTTGTGCCAGCAAGCCGGCCTGGGTCAACAACACCTTGGCCTGGCTGTCTTCAAGCATGTAGGCCACACGTTCCTGCGGGTAATCCGGGTCCAGCGGCACATAGGCGCCACCGGCCTTCAAGACCGCCAACAAGGCAATCACCAACTCGCTGGAGCGCGGCATCGCCACACCCACCCGGACTTCCGCGGCAATCCCCAACTCGATCAGACGGTGTGCCAACTGGTTGGCCCGCGCATTGAGCTGGGCGTAACTGAGGGTGTGCTCGCCCGACACCAGGGCCAGGGCCTCCGGTTGTTGCGCCGCGCGCGCTTCGATCAGATGCTGGATACCGGGCTGATCGGCAAAGGGCGAAGCGTTGGCATTCCAGTCGTGGCTGATCAGTTGCACCTCGTGGGCGCTGAGTAGCGCCAGCTCGGCCACCGACTGCTGCGGATGGCTGACAATCCCCTCCAGCAGGGTTTGCCAGTGCAAGGCCAGGCGCTCTATGGTCGCGGCCTCGAACAGATCAGTGGCATAGATCAGTGACGCCGACACCCCGTCTTCGGATTCAAAGGTGTTCAAGGTCAGGTCAAATTGCGCAGTGGTGCTCTCCCAGCTCAAACCTTCGACCTGCAGCGCGCCCAGTTGAGTGCTGTGCTGGACCTGAGGGTCCTGGCTCTGATGGTTGAACAGCACCTGGAACAACGGGTTATGGCTCAGGCTGCGCTCGGGTTGCAAGCGGTCGACCAACTGCTCGAACGGCAGGTCCTGCCAGGCCTGGCCGGCCAGTGCGGTGCGGCGTACCTGGCCGAGCAAGTCGCGAAACGACAGGCCTTCGCTGAACTGCGCCTTGAGCACCTGGGTATTGACGAAGAAGCCAATCAGGCCCTCGGTCTCCAGCCGGTTACGGTTGGCGATGGGCACCCCGACCCGAATGTCGTTTTGCCCGCTGTAGCGATGTAACAAGGCCTGGAACGAAGCCAGCAGCAGCATGAACAGCGTGACCTGCTCGCGCTGGGCCAACTGCTTCAACGCCATGCCCAACCCTGGGCGCAACGGGATATGAATTTGCGCGCCACGGTAGCTCTGCTGGGCCGGGCGCGGGTGATCGGTCGGCAACTCCAGCACGGGCTGCTCACCGGCCAGTTGCTCCAGCCAGTAGGCCAGTTGACGCTCGCGCTCGCCGCTGTCCATCCACTGGCGCTGCCACAGTGCATAGTCGGCGTACTGGATCGGCAAGGCCGGCAGTTGCACGTCCCGGCCCTGGCTGTACCCGGCATAGCGTTCAATCAACTCATCCACGGTCACTTTCATCGACCAGCGGTCGGAGACGATATGGTGCTGGGTCACGATCAGCACGTAGTCATCGCTGGCCAATTGCAGCAGCCTGGCCCGCAGCAACGGGCCTTGTTGCAGATTGAACAGCTGGCTGATTTCCTCATCGACCCGGGCCTTGAGCCGGCTATCGAAATCGTCTGTGGGGCCGAAGGGTTCGACGGCGAGGGTCAGTGTCATCTCGGGCTGAATCACCTGCACGGTGCGCCCATCGGCCTCGATAAACTGCGTGCGCAGGCTCTCATGACGCGCCAGCAGCGCGTTGAAACTGCGCTGCAAAGCAGCCACATCCAGTACGCCGCGCAGGCGTAACGCCGTCGGAATATGGTAGGCGGCGCTGTCCGGGTCCAACTGCCAGAGGAACCATTGGCGCTCCTGGGCATAGGACAGCGGCAACGCTTGATCGCGCACGACCCGGGTCAACGCCGGGGCCTGCACACTCGACGCTTCTGGCTCCAGGGCCTGGACAAAGGCCTGCAAGGTGCTGTGTTCAAACAAGGTACGCAGCGGGACTTCCACGCCCAGCAACTGCCGCACCCGCGACATGACCTGGGTGGCCAGCAACGAGTGCCCGCCCAGTTCAAAGAAGTTATCCGTCAGCCCCACCTGCGCCAGCTTGAGCACGTCCTGCCAGATCTGCGCCACTTGCCGCTGGCGTTCGGTGCTCGGCGCCACATAGTGCTTTTGCACCTGGCTGGCGTCCGGCTTGGGCAGGGCCTTGCGGTCCAGCTTGCCGTTGGGCGTCAGCGGCAGGCGCTCCATGAACAGCCAGTGCTGCGGCACCATATAGTCCGGCAGTTGTTGCTGCAGGCGGTGTTTCAGCGCTTCACGCAAGCTGTCTTGTGCCGCCTCAGGCGCCACCAGGTAACTGACCAGCACCGGACCGTGCGCACCGTCCTGGGCCACCACCACGGCTTCGCGCACCTCGGTGTGCTCCAGCAGACGCGCTTCGATCTCTCCCAACTCGATGCGGAACCCACGGATCTTCACCTGATGGTCGATCCGGCTGATGTAGTCGATCACCCCATCCGCCCGGTAGCGCGCCAGATCGCCGGTGCGATAGAAGCGCCCGCCCGGCTCACCATACGGGTTGGGCAGGAAACGCTCAGCGGTCAGCCCCGGGCGCTCGAAGTAGCCGCGCGCCAAGCCATCGCCACCGATCAGCAGCTCGCCGGCCACCCCCACCGGGTTGGCCGACAGGTCTTCACCGAGGATGTACAGCGAGGTGTTATTGATCGCCTTGCCCAGGAATGGCTGGCTGTGTTCGCCCGTCAACGGCTGCAAGGCCGACCAGATGGTGGTTTCGGTCGGGCCATACAGGTTCCAGGTCTCGGCCCCCAGGGCCGTCATGCGCTGCGCCAACTCATCGGCCAGCGCCTCGCCGCCGCACAGCAAGCGCCGGCCCGCCAGGACGCCCGCGTTGGGGCTTTCCAGCAACATGCGCCAGGTCGAGGGCGTGGCTTGCAGCAGCGTGATGCCCTGCTCTTGCACCTGCTGCAGGATCAATTCGGGATCGCGCTGGGTGTCCTGGCTGGCCAGTACCACCCGCGCGCCGACCATCAATGGCGCGTACAGCTCCAGGCCGAAGATATCGAAAGAGAACGTGGTCAGCGACAGCAGGCGATCCTGCGCAGCGATCCCCGGTGCAGCGGCCATGCTGACAATGAAGTTGGTCAGCGCGCCATGGCGCACCATCACGCCCTTGGGCTTGCCGGTGGAGCCGGAGGTGTAGATCGCATAGGCGAGGTTTTCCGGGTCCAATGCGACCTGCGGGTTCGCCGTGCTGTAGCCGTCCAGGGCCTGGCCCAGGTCCAACGCCTGCACATCAGCCGGGATCGGCAAGGCCAGGTGGGCCTGGCTCAGCAGCAGCTTGAGGCCGCTGTCTTCGATCATGTAGGTCAGGCGATCCTGCGGGTAATCCGGGTCCAGCGGCACATAGGCGCCACCGGCCTTGAGCACCGCCAGCAGGCCGATAACCATGTCCAGCGAACGCTCGAGCGCCACGCCCACCAGCACATCCGGGCCAACACCTAGCTCCATCAGGCGGTGTGCCCACTGGTTGGCCCGGGCGTTGAGTTCGGCGTAGCTCAGTGCTTGCTCGGCAAACACCAGCGCCAGCGCCTCGGGGGTACGCGCCGCCTGTTCCTCGATCAACTGCTGGATGCACTGCCCGGCCGGGTAGGCCACGGCGCTGCGGTTCCAGTCTTCGAGGATCACCCGCTCGTCTGCGGCGGCCAGCAACGGCAATTGGGCAATGCGCTGCGTCGGATCAGCCACCACGGCCTGCAACAGGCGCTGCCAGTGTTGTGCCAGGCGCTCGATGGTGCTGGCGTCGAACAGATCCGTGGCGTACTTGAGCACCGCTTCGATGCCATGGGCATGTTCGACCGTGTTGAGCACCAGGTCGAACTGGGCCGTCTGGCTTTGCCATTCCAGGCGCTCAATGCTCAGTTCGCCCAGGCCGGTTTGCGCAGCGTTGCGGCTTTCGGCCTGGTGATTGAACATCACCTGGAACAATGGGCTGTGGCTCAGGCTGCGCCCGGGCTGCAACGCCTCCACCAGTTGCTCGAACGGCAGGTCCTGGTGGGCCTGGGCATCCTGGGCGGTCTGGCGCACCTGGCGCAGCAACTCGATGAAGGAGCCCTGGCCATCGATATCCGCCTTGAGCACCTGGGTATTGACGAAAAAGCCGATCAAACGCTCGATTTCAGCGCGCCCCCGATTGGCCACAGGCACACCAACGCGAATGTCTTCCTGACCAGTGTAACGGTGCAACAGCGCCTGGAATGACGCCAGCAACAGCACAAACAGCGTGGTGTTTTCCCGCTTGGCCAGGGCCTTGAGGCCTTCGGCGAGCGCCGCATCCAGAATCAGGCCACAGCTGGCCCCGGCAAAACTCTGCAACGCCGGCCGTGGAAAATCGGTCGGCAGTTCCAGCACCGGTTGTTCACCGCCAAGTTTGTCTTGCCAATAGGCCAGTTGCCGCTCTTGCTCGCCAGCCTCCATCCACTGGCGCTGCCATTGCGCGTAGTCGGGATACTGGATCGTCAACTCCGGCAGCTGGACGGCCTGGCCCTGGCTGAAGCCTGTATAAAACTGCACCAGCTCCTCGACCATGACCTGCATCGACCAGCCGTCGGAGACGATGTGATGCAAGGTCATCACCAGCACATGGTCATCCGCAGCCAGACGCAACAAACGCGCGCGTATCAGCGGACCTGCCTGCAAATCAAAGAGTTTGCCGGTTTCCTCGGCAACGAATGCCTGCAAGTGAGCCTCCAGGGACTCGCCCTGCGGCAGGTGCAGTTCATCGATAGCCAATGCAAAAGGCCCTGGGGGCAGGATCACTTGCAAGGGTTGATCATCTTGTTGAGTGAACACGCTGCGCAGGCTTTCGTGTCGGTCGACCAGGGCCTCGATGCTGCGTTGCAACGCAGCAGTATCCAGTCGCCCCTTGAGTCGCAGGGCCGTGGGGATGTTATAAGCCGTGCTCTGCGGCGCCCACTGCCAGAGGAACCATTGCCGTTGCTGGGCATAGGACAGCAACAGCGGTTCTTCGGCCGCGCGCTGGAAAACCGGGGCAATCGTAAAAAGGTTCAGGCCTTTCTGCTTGAGCAGAACGGCCAGTGCCTTTCTTTGTTTGGCCGAAAGTTTTCCTACCGACTCGATTAGCTCTTGCACGCGTTGTCCTCACTCAAGAAATCAGTTTTTCAAGATCATCGAGAGATAGACGTTTGAGGGCCTCCAGAGATTTAGCCAATTGATCCTGAACCGGCGACAAATCGGCGCGCAGGGCTTCGATGCGGTCACAGAACTGTTCCAGGGTGTCTGCGGCAAACAACTCCTTGAGCGGCACCTGGTCACCCAAGCGCTCGCTGATCCGCGTAACCACCAGGGTCGCCAATAACGAATGGCCGCCGAGCTGGAAGAAACTATCGTTCAAGCCGACCTGTTCGACTTCCAGCACTTGCTGCCAGATAGTCGCCACCTCCCGTTGCACGTCAGTGCGCGGCGCGGCGTATTCCAATAGCCGTGGGTTGCCGCCCAGGGCCAGCAGGACGTTGCGGTCAAGCTTGCCATTGGGCGTCAATGGCAACGCGTCGATCAGGTGCAGATGACTGGGCACCATATACGCCGGCAGGCTGGCCGCCAGATGGCGGCGCAGGCTGTCCACCAGGCCGGGCTGCGCGCCGGCAGCCGGCTCAGCCACGACATAGGCCAGCAACTGGTTGCCGCCAGCACCCTCCTGCGTCAGTACGACCGCCTCGCACACGGTGGGATGCGCCAGCAGGCGGGCTTCGATCTCGCTCAGTTCGATACGGAAACCGCGGACTTTCACCTGATGGTCGGCCCGCCCGATGTACTCGATATCACCCTCGGCGCCCTGGCGTACCAGATCGCCGCTGCGGTACAGCCGCTCACCGCCAGTGGAGAAGGGATCCGGCACATACCGCTCTGCGGTCAACCCTGGGCGCATCAGGTAACCACGGGTAACCCCGGCGCCCGCCAGGTACAACTCGGCCGCGACACCCGCCGGCAGCACCTGCAACTGCGAATCGAGCAAGTAGGCCGTGGTGTTTTCCAGTGGCCGCCCGATATTCGCCCGCCCGCCCGGCACACGCAGGGTGAAGGTCGAATAGGTCGTGTCTTCCGAGGGGCCGTACAAATCGTAGACACGCTCCACCGCCGTGCTGGCGTACAAGCTGTCGACCAGCGCCTGCCGGAGCGGCTCGCCCGCCAGGTTGATGGTCTGCACCGAGGGCGGGATCTGCCCGGCCCGCTGCAAGGCGGCAATCGCCGAGGGCACGGTATTGATCAGGCGTACGCGCGCGCGCGCCGGCAACTCGGGCAAGGCCAGGGCGTTGTCCGCAAGCACCATGAAACCGCCGCCGGCCAGGGTGACGAAGATCTCCCACACCGACAGGTCGAAGCAGATCGACGTCGAGGCCAGCACCCCTTGCAGGGCTTCACGCGGATAGGTCGCCAGCGACCACTGGACCAATGCCGCGACGTTGCCATGGGTGATGGCCACGCCCTTGGGTTTGCCGGTGGAGCCAGAGGTGTAAATCACATACGCCAGGTTAGCCGCGCAGGTCAGCGGCGCCGGGCAGGTCTGCGGCCAGTCATGCAGCCATTGCGGGCCCGGCTCGACCAGCAGCACCTGGGCTTGCAGTTCGGCGGGCAGCACCTCGAGCAATGGCGCTTCGCTCAGCAGCACGCTTGCCTGGCTATCGTCGAGCATATGCAGCAAGCGCTCCTGTGGGTACTCCGGGTCCAGCGGCACATAAGCACCGCCCGCCTTGAGGATCGCCAGCAGGCCAATGACCATCTGCGGGGTGCGGCGCAGGCACACGCCCACTCGCACTTCCGGGCCAACGCCCAGCGCCCGCAGCTTGTGCGCCAACTGATTGGCCCGGGCATCGAGGGTGGCGTAATCCAGTTGCTCTTCGCCAAACACCAACGCCGGCGCCTGCGGCTCACGCCGTACCTGGGCTTCGATCTGCGCGACCACACTCGCGGTGGTCAGTGCGCGACTCGGCGCACGCCCCCAGGCCAATGCGGCCTGACGCGGGTCTGCACGCAACAACTCCAGGGCGCCGAGTGGTTGGCCGGCGTCAGCCATGAACTGGCTCATCAGATGTTCCAGTTGCTCGGCCAGACGCTGGACACTCGCCACGTCGAAACAGGCCTGGTCAAAACTGCAACCCAGGGTCAGCTCGCCGCCTGCCACGGCCACCAGGGTCAGCGGGTAGTTGGTTTGCTCCTGGCGGCGAATCGGCGAGAACACCAGGCCACTCCCCTGCCCTTGCTGCAAGGCCTCGGACATCGGGTAGTTCTCGAACACCAGGAGACTGTCAAACAACGGGCCCGCCCCCAGCCCGGCCCAGCGTTGAATGTCATACAGCGGCGTGTGTTCGTGCTCGCGCAAGGCCAGGTTAAGGTCCTGCACCTGCTGAACCCACTGCGCCACCGTCTGTTGCGGCGACGGCGTGGCCACCACCGGCAAGGTGTTGATAAACAGGCCGATCTGCTGCTCGACCCCTGGCAAGTCCATCGGGCGCCCGGCCACAGTGGCACCGAAGGTCACCGTGGCGTGGCCGGTGTAGCGCTGCAACAACAAGAGCCAGGCAGCCTGCATCAGGGTGTTGAGGGTGATTTTTTGCGCGCGGGCAAACGCGTTCAACTGCGCCGTCAGCTCGGCGCTGAACCGATGCTCATGGTCCGCATAACCACTGCCCAGCACCTGTTGCGGGCCCACGGCGTCAGCCAGGCGGGTCGGCTCCTGCAAGTGCTCCAAGGCCTGGCGCCAGAACCCCTGGCTGGCCTGGGCATCCCGCTGGCTCAACCACTCGATGTAGTCGCGATAGCGCCCCTGCGCTGCGGCAGGCGCCTGCCCGGCGTAGCGTTGCAACACCTCGCCAAACAGCTGCGAAGTGCTCCAGCCGTCCATCAGGATGTGATGGCTGGTGTAGATCAGGTGATAAGTGCTGGCGCCGGTACGTACCAGGATTACCCGCAGCAACGGCGCACGATCAAGCTGAAAACCAGTGTCCAAATCCTCACGGGCCAACTGATCGAGGGCCTGTTCAAGGTTCGCCCGGCCCTGCCAGTCATGAATCACCAGTGGCATGGGCACGCTGCCCAACACGATCTGCAGCGGCGCATTCATGTCCTGCGGCCAGACAAACGCGGTGCGCAGAATATCGTGGGCGTCCAGGGTCTGCTGCCAGGCCGCGCGGAAACGCTCGGCATCCAATTGCTGCACATCGACCCGCAACTGGTTGGTGTAGGCCGGGCCATCCGGCTCGTGCAGGTTGTGGAACACAATCCCCTGCTGCATAGGCGACAGCGGATACAGATCGGCGATGTCCCGTGGCGTGACGGGCAGCCGCTCCAGCTGCGCCTGGGTGACATTCACCAGGTTGAAGTCCGACGGCGTCACACCACTGTGCTGTTCGTTACTGCAATGCTCGATCAGCGCCGCCAGCTCAGCGGCGTAATCGTCGGCCAACGCCTGCACCGTGTGGTGGTGATACATGCCCGTGCTGAAGGTCCAGCTCAGTTCCAGCTCGGCGCCGTACACCTGACCGTTGATGCTCAGCCAGTTGCTCAGTTCCCCCAGTTCGCTGCGTGCGGCACCGTCGGCTTCAGGCGCCGGCAGGAACAGCGCGCCCTGGCCTGCGGCAAAGTCCCCGTCGAACTGGCCCAGGTAGTTAAAGGTAATCCGTGGCTCGCCGAGGTCGGCCAACGCCGCCTGGCTGGCCGCATCGCCACAGTAACGCAGCAAGCCGTAGCCGATGCCTTTGTTCGGCAACTGACGCAGTTGCTCCTTGACGTGCTTGATCGACGTGTCGAGATCGGCAGCCGGGGTCAGCTTCACCGGGAACAGGCTGGTGAACCAGCCCATGGTCCGGGAGATGTCCAGCTCATCGAACAAGGCTTCACGGCCATGCCCCTCCAGCTGGATCGCCACCGCAGACTGTTGGCTCCAGCGGCACAGCACGCGGGCCAGTGCGGTCAGCAACAGGTCATTGACCTGGGTCCGGTAGGCCGCTGGCGCGACTTTCAACAGCTGATGCGTCAAGGCCTGATCCAGGCGGGTCGATACCACAGCGGCCTGGGACAGGCTCAATCCGCCGTCCGGGTTGTCGCGAGGCAGATCCAACACGCTGCCCTGCAAGCAATCCTGCCAATAACCCAACTGGGCCTTAAGTGCATCACTCTGGGCATAGCCCTGCACACGCTCGCCCCAGGCTTGCAGCGAAGCCCCCTTGCCTGCCAGTTTGACCGGCTCCCCGCGCGCCGCCTGGGTGTAGGCGCTTTGCAGATCTTCCAGCAACACCCGCCAGGACACGCCGTCGACTACGGTGTGATGAATCACCAGTTGCAGGCGTTGCTGCCCCTGGGGCAACTCCATCAAGACGGCACGCAGCAACACGCCCTGCTCCAGGCTCAAGCTGCGCTGGGCCTGATCGGCCAGGGCCTGGACCTCATCCACTGTCGCCAGGGCCGCGGGGGTCCACAGCAACTCGCCGGGTATGTGCGCCTGATAGTCGGCGCGCCATTGCTCGCCCTGTTGCGTGAAGGCCAGGCGCAGCGCATCGTGCTGGGCATATAACGCCTGCAAGGCCAGGTTCAACGCGGCCCCATCCAGGCGGGCCTGGGGGTGCAGCAGGATCGACTGGTTCCAGTGATGACGCTGGGGAATATCCAGGGCAAAGAAACGTGCCTGGATCGGCAGCATCGCCTGGGCGCCACTGATCTGTCGGGTGCTGGCCGGCGCCGCAGGGGCCTTGATCTCGACCCATTTGGCCACTTGCGCCAACTGGGCAATGGTCTGTTTTTCAAACAACTGCTTGGGGGTCAGCTTGATCCCGCGACGCTTGGCCCGGGCAATGATTTGCAGGCTGAGGATCGAGTCACCGCCCAGTTCGAAAAAGTTGTCGCCCGTGCCGACCTGCTCGACCTTGAGCACCTGGGCCCAGACTTCGGCCAACGCCTGCTCCAGCTCATTGCCGGGGGCCACATAGGCTTGGGCCTGTGCATCCGGGACCGGCAGGGCCCGACGATCCAGCTTGCCGTTGGCCGTCAGCGGCAAGCGTTCGAGCAACATGATCCGCGCCGGCACCATGTAGTCGGGCAGCCGCCCCTGCAGCTCGCGGGTCAGTTGTTCGGCATCGGTGCTGGCCGTTGGCGCCAGTACGCAGTAGGCAACCAGTTGCATACGCCCGGCATCGCTGTCCATCGGCAACGCCAGCACGGCCGCATCTTGTACGCTGTCCAACTGCCGCAGAACCTGCTGGACTTCGCCAGGCTCGACCCGGTAGCCACGGATTTTCACCTGGTCGTCGCCACGCCCGAGAAACTCCAGCGCGCCATCGACACGGCGCGCACGGTCGCCGGTGCGGTACACCCGCTCGCCCTGCCCCCCTTGTGGATCAGGCACAAAACGTTCGGCGGTCAAGCCTGGCTGGTTCAGATAACCTTGCGCCACACCGGCACCGCCCAGGTACAACTCCCCCGCCACTCGCGCGGCGACCGGGTTGAGGTAGGCGTCCAGCAGGCGCGCGCGGGTATTGGCCAGGGGTTGGCCGACGGGCACGCTCAAGGTCGCGGGTCGCTCGCCCGTCACCTCGTGGGTCAGTACGCCGACCGTGGTTTCGGTCGGCCCGTAATGGTTGATGATCCGGCAATCCGGCGCCAGTTGCGCCACCTGGTGCACCAAGGACCACGGGCACGTCTCGCCCCCCAGCACCAACACATGGGCCGGCAGCACATCGGCCGGGTTGCCGGCCTGCAACAGGCTATGCAAATGGCTGGGCACGACTTTCAGCGCGCCGACCCGATGCTCGCGCATGTAACGGGCGAAACGGTCCGGGTCGAACGCATAAGCCTGCGGCACCAGGTGCAACAGGCGCCCGCTGGCCAGCGCAGCAAACAGCATGGTGTGCCCCAGGTCCGCCGCCAGGGTGGAAATCATCGCCAGGCTGGCATCGCTCGGCAGGCGCAACTGCTGCAAAATCGCTTGTACGTAGTTACCCAAGGCCTGATGGCTGACCAGCACCCCCTTGGGCTGCCCGGTGGAACCCGAGGTGAAGATCAAGTAGGCCGGTTGCTCCGGGGCCACTTGCAGGTCCAGCGGGGCGGCGCTGTACGCAGCAAACCGCGCCGGCTCATAGTCAACCACCGCACACTGGCACTCGATACGGTTATCGCCCGCCGGGCGCAATAGCCAGGCCGCGCCACTGCCACTGAGCACCTGTTGCAAGCGCTCGGCCGGTTGTTGCACATCCAGCGGCAGGTACACGCCACCGGCCTTGAGTATCGCCAGCAGGCCCACGGTCCAGGCGGCGCTGCGCTCCAGGGCCAGGGCCACGACCTCGCCGCTGCGCAACCCTTGCTCGCGCAAGTGCCGGGCCAGGCGGTTGGACTGCTGCTCCAGTTCGGCAAAACTGATGAGTGCCTGCTCGCAGCGCACGGCGGCGGCATCGCCACGGGTCGGCCCGTTGGCTTGCCACAACGCCAGGAAATGCGGGTGCGCGAAAGCCTGCGTGACCTCTTCGCCCACCACCCCGGCCACGCCAGGCCGTTGATGAATCGGCGCGGCAGGCGCCGCGACCATCGCCTGCAATACGGCCTGCAACGCCTCGGCCATGGCCTCGACAGTGCCGCGCTCGAACAGGTCGGTCGCGTAGCTGAAGCTGATCTGGATGCCGTGTTCAGTGTCGGTGAAGTCCAATGCCAGGTCGAAACGCGCGTCATGTTCCGCGATCTCGAAGGGCTCAATGCCCAGCGCGGAAAAACTGCCCTGGCCATTGTGGCTCAGGCCGCTACCCGCCAGGTTCTGGTTGATCTTCACCTGGAACAACGGGTTGTGGCTCAGGTTACGCTCAGGCGCCAGGGCATCCACCAACTGCTCGAAGGGCAAGTCCTGATGCGCCTGGGCCCCGAATACGACCTCTTTGACCTGTGCCAGCAACTGCTCGAAACTCTGCTGCTCATCGACCTCGACCCGCAAGACCTGGGTGTTGATAAAGAAACCGATCAGGCCTTCGGTTTCACTGCGATTGCGCCCGGCGTTCGGCGCGCCCAGACGGATATCGCACTGCCCGCTCTGGCGGGCCAAGACCACCGAGAACCCCGCCAGCACCAGCATGAACAACGTGTAACCGCGCTCGCTGCCCAGGGTTTTCAGGGCCTGGGACAAGGCCCTGGAGCAATCGGCGGTGAACGCCGCGCCGCGATAACTGGGCTGCGGTGGACGCTCGCGGTCCAACGGCAACGCCAGCAACGGCTGCTCGTCGCCCAGCGTCTGCGTCCAGTACTGCAACTGGCGCTCGCTTTCACCGGCCTCCATCCAGCTGCGTTGCCACAGGGCAAAGTCCGCGTACTGGATCGGCAAGACTGGCAACCGGGGCTCACGCTGGTGCGCGATCGCGTCATACAGGTGGACAAATTCCTCGACCATCAACTGGCTCGACCAGCCATCGGAAACGATGTGATGCACCGTCACCACCAGCACATGCTCCTGGGCGCCGAGACGGTAGAGTTTGACCCGCAGCAACGGGCCATTGATCAGATCGAAGGGCTGCGCCAGTTCCTCGGCGACCAGGGCCTTGAGCCCGGCTTCTGCCGCGTCCAGGGCCGCTGCAGGCACGTCGATGCACTGCAGATGCACCGGCGCGTGCTCGTCAATATGCTGATAGAAGGCACCGTCTTGCGAGACGAAACGGGTGCGCAGCACTTCATGGCGCTGCACCAACGCATCGAAGGCCTGGCGCAGGCTGGTTTCGTTCAACTCCCCCTTGAGGCGCACGGCACGCGGCACGTTGTAGAACGGGCTCTGCGGCTCCATCTGCCAGAGAAACAGCAGGCGTTGCTGGGCAAAAGACAAAGGAATGCGGGGCACGTCATGGCGACTGGCGACAATCGGCAACAGCTTGAAGCTGTTGTTGGCCTCGTTCATCTTCGCCAGGATCTGGCGCCGCTGCTCCAGACCCAGGCCGATGAAACGCTTGGCAATACGCTCTGCGGTAGTCTTATCCATTTCAAGCCTCCTCCATCAGGTCCATCATTTTTTCAATATCCGACAGCCCTTCTTCGCTCAGGGCCGAACGGCTTTCGAGCACCGCCTGGGCGAACTCGGCAAGGGTCGGCGTTTCAAAGATCAGGCGCAGCGCAATGTCGATGCCCAGTTGTGAGTTGATGCGCGAGATCGCCTGTGTCGCAAGCAATGAATGCCCTCCCAGGTCAAAGAAGTTGTCACCCAGGCCAATGCGCTCGATGTGCAGGATGTCCTGCCAGATCGCGGCGATCTGTTGTTCGAGTTCGGTTTCCGGCGCCTGGTAAACCTGCTGCGCCAACACCGGATCGGCCTTGGGCAAGGCCTTGCGCTCCAGCTTGCCGTTGGGGCTCAACGGCATGCGCGCGAGGACGATCCACTGCCCCGGCACCATATAGTCCGGCAGGTGGCGCGACAGGCTTGCGCCCAGCGTTGCGCCAAACCGGGCCTGATCCTGCTCGCTGCTGTGCAGCAGTTGCCCATCGCCTGGCACCACGTAGGCCACCAGGCGTTTGCCGGTCGGCCCGTCCTGCGCGATCACGACCGCCTCGACCACCGACGGTTGCTCCATCAGGCGCGCTTCGATTTCCCCCAGCTCGATACGCAGGCCGCGGATCTTCACTTGATGGTCGATACGCCCGAGGTACTCGATCACCCCGCTGGCCCGATGCCGTGCCAGGTCACCGGTACGGTACAGACGCCCGGCGCCATACGGGTTCGGCACAAAACGCTCGGCGGTCAGCGCCGGCCGACGGTGGTAACCACGGGCCAGGCCTTCACCCCCCAGGTGCAACTCTCCGGCCACACCCACGGGCAACGGCTCCAGATCCGGGCCGAGGATATAGGTGCCCACGTTGGCGATCGGCTGACCGATCGGCACGCTGTCGCGCCCTTCATCGACACAGTGCCAATGCGTCACGTCAATGGCCGCTTCGGTTGGGCCATACAGGTTGTACAAACGGGTCTGCGGCAGTTGTTTGAACACCTGCTGCTGAGCCTCCACCGGCAACGCTTCACCGCTGCAGATCACCTGGCGCAAGCCTGTGCAACTGGCCGCGCGGGCGTCCAGCAAGAAGGCCTGGAGCATCGAGGGCACAAAGTGCAGCGTGGTCACGGCGTGCTGGTTGATCAGCTCGACCAGGGCGCCCGGGTCACGATGGGCCCCAGGTTCGGCAACCACCAGGCGCGCACCGGTCATCAGCGGCCAGAAGAACTCCCAGACCGACACATCAAAGCTGAACGGGGTTTTCTGCAACACCGCGTCCGTGGCATCCAGTGGATAGGCCTCCTGCATCCAGCACAGGCGGTTGGTCAGCGCGGCGTGCCGGTTGCCGGCGCCTTTGGGTTGCCCGGTGGAGCCTGAGGTGTAGATCACATACGCCAGGCTTTGCGGGTCCAGTTCGCGCTGGAGCCGTTCGGTACTGAAGGTTGCCACCGACTCATCGAGGTCAAGCACTTGCAGCCCTTGGGGAACCGGAAGCTGCTCACGCAGGTGCGCCTGGGTCAACAACAGGCCGATCCCGCTGTCCTGCATCATGTAGCCCAGACGTTCCTGCGGATACTCGGGGTCGAGCGGGACATAAGCGCCGCCGGCCTTGAGCACGGCGAGCAAACCGATGACCATTTCCAGCGAGCGCTGCGCGGCCACGCCGACCAGCACATCGGTGCCCACCCCCAGGCCGCTGAGGCGCCGGGCCCATTGATTGGCCCGGGCATCAAGCTGGGCATAGCTCAGTTGCGTGTCGCCGAACACCAGGGCGATGGCCTCTGGCGTGCGCTCGGCCTGGGCCTCGATCAACTGGTGGACCCCCAGGTGCAGCGGGTACTCGGCCTGGGTCTGGTTCCAGTCCAGCAGCACTTGTTGAGCCTGGGCCCCAGCCAGCAGCGGCAATGCCGCCACCCGCTGCGTCGGCTCGGCGACAATGGCGTGCAGCAGGTTCTGCCAGTGGCCGAGCAATTGCGCCATGCTTTGCGCTGTAAACAGATCGACCGCATAGGTCAGGGTCGCGACCAACTGCCCGTGGGATTCGTAGGTTTCCAGGCTCAGGTCGAACTGCGTCGTGCGGCCTCGGGCTTCAAGGCCGCACAGGCTCAGGCCCGGCAAGGCAATATCGAGCCCTTTGCGGCCTTCGTCGAGGTGGTTGTACATCACCTGGAACAGCGGGCTGTGGCTCAGGCTGCGCTCGGGCTGCAACGCGTGCACCAGTTGCTCGAACGGCAGGTCCTGATGGGCCTGGGCCTGCAGCGCGGTCTGTTTGACCTGAGCGAGCAAGTCGCTGAAGCTGCCCTGCCCATCCACCTCGGCCTTGAGCACCTGGGTATTGACGAAAAAGCCGATCAGACGCTCGATCTCCACCCGGTTACGGTTGGCGATGGGCACGCCGACCCGAATATCGTTTTGCCCGCTGTAACGGTGCAACAAGGCCTGGAACGAAGCCAGCAGCAGCATAAACAGCGTGACCTGCTCACGCTGGGCCAGGGCCTTGAGTGAGTGCAGCAGGCTGGCCGGCAATGTCACCTCTTGGCTGGCGCCGACAAAGCTCTGCACACTCGGCCGTGGGTGGTCGGTGGGCAGGGCCAATACCGGCTGCTCGCCGCCCAGGGTGTCGGTCCAGTAGGCCAGTTGCCGGGCTTGCTCGCCGCCTTCCATCCACTGCCGTTGCCATTGCGCATAGTCGAGGTACTGCAACGCCAGTGCCGGCAGGCTCGGCGTGTGCCCCTGGCTGTAGGCGGCATAGGTTGCAATCAGTTCGTCAACCATCACCTGCATCGACCAGGCATCGGACACGATGTGGTGCTGGGTGAGGATCAGGACATGCTCCTCAGCCCCCAGGCGCAGCAGTTTTACCCGCAGCAGGGCATCGTGTTTGAGGTCGAACGGGCGATGCGCCTCGGCATCCACCGCAGCCTCGAGCCCGGCCTCGTGGTCCAGCGCCTGCGCCTCCAGTTGCAGGTCGGCCTGGGCATGAATCACCGGCACCACCTGCAGGTCATGCTGCGCAAACCCCGTACGCAGGATTTCATGACGGGCGATCAGGCTATTGAAGCTGCGTTCCAGTGCCATCACGTCCAACTGCCCTTGCAGGCGCAAGGCCAGGGGCAGGTTGTAGGCGACACTCTGCGGCTCCAGCTGCCAGAGGAACCACTGCCGCTCCTGGGCATAGGACAGGCGCAACCCCTGGTCCCGGGCCACAGGCAACAACGGCGGCGCCGCACTTGCCTGTTCCTCGCCCAGGGCCTGGACAAAGGCCTGCAAGGTGCTGTGTTCAAACAAGGTACGCAGCGGGACTTCTACGCCCAGCAACTGCCGCACCCGCGACATGACCTGGGTGGCCAGCAACGAGTGCCCGCCCAGTTCAAAGAAGTTATCCGTCAGCCCCACTTGCTCCAGCTTGAGTACTGCCTGCCAGATCTGCGCCACTTGGCGCTGGCGTTCGGTGCTCGGCGCCACATAGTGCTTTTGCACCTGGCTGGCGTCCGGCTTGGGCAGGGCCTTGCGGTCCAGCTTGCCGTTGGGCGTCAGCGGCAGGCGCGCCATGAACAGCCAGTGCTGCGGCACCATATAGTCCGGCAATTGTTGCTGCAGGCGGTGTTTCAGCGCTTCGCGCAAGCTGTCTTGTGCAGCGTCTGGTGCCACCAGGTAGCTGACCAGCACCGCGCCGTGCGCACCGTCCTGGGCCACCACCACGGCTTCGCGCACCTCGCTGTGCTCCAGCAGACGCGCTTCGATTTCCCCCAGCTCGATGCGGAACCCACGGATCTTCACCTGATGGTCGATCCGGCTGATGTAGTCGATCACCCCATCCGCCCGGTAGCGCGCCAGGTCGCCGGTGCGATAGAAGCGCCCGCCCGGTTCGCCATAGGGGTTGGGCAGGAAACGCTCGGCAGTCAGCGCCGGGCGCTCGAAGTAACCGCGCGCCAGGCCATCGCCACCGATCAGCAGCTCGCCGGCCACTCCCACCGGGTTGGCCGACAGGTCTTCACCGAGGATATACAGCGAGGTGTTGTGGATCGGCTTACCCAGGTATGGCTGGCTGTGTTCGCCCGTCAACAGCTGCAAGGCCGACCAGATGGTGGTCTCGGTCGGGCCATACAGGTTCCAGGTCTCGGCCCCCAGGGCCGTCATACGCTGCGCCAATTCATCGGCCAGCGCTTCACCGCCACACAGCAAGCGCCGGCCCGCCAGGGCCCCCGCGTTGGGGCTTTCCAGCAACATGCGCCAGGTCGAGGGCGTGGCTTGCAGCAGCGTGATGCCCTGCTCTTGCACCTGTTGCAGGATCAATTCGGGATCGCGCTGGGTGTCCTGGCTGGCCAGCACCACCCGCGCGCCGACCATCAACGGCGCGTACAACTCCAGGCCGAAGATATCGAAGGAGAACGTGGTCAGCGACAGCAGGCGATCCTGCGCAACGATCCCCGGTGCAGCGGCCATACTGACAATGAAGTTGGTCAGCGCACCATGGCGCACCATCACGCCCTTGGGTTTGCCGGTGGAGCCGGAGGTGTAGATCGCATAGGCGAGGTTTTCCGGGTCCAGCGCGACCTGCGGGTTCGCCGTGCTGTAGCCGTCCAGGGCCTGGCCCAGGTCCAACGCCTGCACATCAGCCGGGATCGGCAAGGCCAAATGGGCCTGGCTCAACAGCAGTGTGAGGCCGCTGTCTTCGATCATGTAGGCCAGGCGATCCTGCGGGTAATCCGGGTCCAGCGGCACATAGGCGCCACCGGCCTTGAGCACCGCCAGCAGGCCGATGACCATGTCCAGCGAACGCTCGAGCGCCACGCCCACCAGCACATCCGGGCCGACGCCTAGCGCCATCAAGCGGTGTGCCCACTGGTTGGCCCGGGCATTGAGTTCGGCGTAGCTCAGTGCTTGCTCGGCAAATACCAGCGCCAGCGCTTGCGGGGTACGCGCCGCCTGTTCCTCGATCAACTGCTGGATACACTGCCCGGCCGGGTAGGCCACGGCGCTGCGGTTCCAGTCTTCGAGGATCACCCGCTCGTCTGCGGCGGCCAGCAACGGCAATTGGGCAATGCGCTGCGTCGGGTCAGCCACCACGGCCTGCAACAGGCGCTGCCAGTGTTGCGCCAGGCGCTCGATGGTGCTGGCGTCGAACAGCTCGCTGGCATACACCAGCGAAGCACTGAGGCTGTCGCGGGATTCGTAGGTTTCCAGCGTCAGGTCGAACTGCGCGGTCGGCTTGTCCCAGGCCAGGCCTTCGACCCGCAACCCAGGCAAGTCGACATCGATGCTTTGCTTGCCCGCACTCTGGTGGTTGTACATCACTTGGAACAACGGGCTATGACTCAAGCTGCGCTCGGGCTGCAGCGCCTGGACCAGTTGCTCGAACGGCAGGTCCTGGTGGGCCTGGGCTTGCAGCGCCGTGTGCTTGACCTGGTGCAACAGGTCGATGAACGCGCCCTGGCCATCCACCTCGGCCTTGAGCACCTGGGTATTGACGAAGAAGCCGATCAAGCGCTCGATATCGACCCGCTGCCGGTTGGCCACCGGCACGCCGACACGAATATCGCTTTGCCCGCTGTAGCGATGCAGCAAGGCCTGGAACGACGCCAGCAGCAGCATAAACAGCGTCGCGCCTTCGCGCTGTGCCAGTTGTCGCAGGCCGGCGCTCAGCGCCGCATCCAGCGGGATTTCCAGGCGCGCGCCACGCGTGTCCTGTACCGCCGGACGCGGCCGGTCCGTCGGCAGTTCCAGGACCGGTTGCTCACCGCCCAACTGGTTGCTCCAGTAAGCCAGTTGCCGTTGCAGCTCACCGGCCTCCATCCACTGGCGCTGCCATTGCGCATAGTCGGCGTACTGGATCGGCTGGGCTGGCAGTTCCAGACCCTGGCCCTGGCTATAGGCGCCGTACAGGGCAATCAACTCTTCGACCAAGACCTGCATCGACCAGCCATCAGAAATGATGTGGTGCTGCGTCAGCAGCAACACATGATCGTCCGTCGCCAGTTGCAGCAATTTCACCCGCAACAACGGCCCGCGCTGCAAATCGAACGGTGCCTGGGCTTCGGCTTGCACCGCAGCGGCGATCAGCGCGTCACTGGCCAAAGGTTCTGCCACCAGCGCCAATGCCAGTGGGGCATCAATGATTTGCAGCGCCTGCTGGTCCTGGGTAAAGCGCGTACGCAGGCTTTCATGGCGCTCGATCAGCGTATTGAAGCTGCGGGCCAGGGCTGCCACATCCAGGCTGCCATGCAGGCGCAAGGCCAGCGGGATGTTATAGGCAGCACTGTGCGGTTCCAGTTGCCAGAGGAACCACTGCCGCTCCTGGGCATAGGACAGCAAGAGCGGCTGCTGACGATCCACCGCCACCAGCGCCGGCTCGTCACCGGCACGGCTCTGGCCCAGGGCCTGGACAAAGGCGTGCAAGGTGCTGTGCTCAAACAGCGTACGCAGCGCCAGGTCGATATTCAGTGCATGGCGCACCCGGGAAACCACCTGGGTCGCCAACAACGAATGGCCGCCCAATTCAAAGAAGTTGTCATTGAGGCCGACACGCTCGCGTTTGAGCACGTCCTGCCAGATCTGCGCGACGCGCTGTTCCAGCTCGCTGCGCGGGGCCACGAAGGATTGTTGCAACGGGCTGGCATCCGGCGCAGGCAGTGCTCTGCGATCCAGTTTACCGTTCGGGGTCAGCGGCAGCGCCTCAAGGAACACCCACTGCAACGGCACCATGTAATCGGGCAGGCGCTGGCGCAAGCTGTCGCGCAGGCTGTCACGCAATGCATCCTGGGCAAGGTCGGCCGACGCCGGCACCACGTAGCCCACCAAGGCCTTGCCGGTGCCGCTCGCGAAGACATCGACCGCCGCATCGCGCACCGCCTCCAACTCCAGCAGGTGCGCACTGATTTCGCCCAACTCGATCCGAAAACCACGCACCTTGACCTGCTGATCGACGCGCCCCACGTATTCGAGCAGGCCATCGTTACGCCGACGACCGAGGTCGCCGGTGCGGTACAGCCGGCCACCGGCCTCCAGGGCAAACGGGTCCGGCAGGTAGGCCGTGGCCGTACGCGCTGGGTCGCTCAGGTAACCCCGGCCCACCCCGACACCGGCGACCCACAGCTCACCCACGGCGCCCACCGGCACCGGTTGCAACTGGGCGTCGAGCAGGTACAGGCGGTTGTTGTCGGTCGGGCTGCCGATGGGCAGGCAAGTACCCTGGGTCGCAGCCATTTCCACACGGTACAAGGCCACGTCGTCCGAACATTCAGCCGGACCGTAAGCGTTGACCAGGCCAATCGCCGGGTAGCGTTGCAGCCAGCGGCGCGCCAGTTCCGGCGGCATCGCTTCACCGGTCGGCAGCATAAAGCGCAGGTGTTCAAAAACCATGACCGGCTCATCGAGCAAGCCCTGAATCAGTGACGGCACGCTTTCCAGGATCGTGATGCCCACCTTGCGCACATGGGCCAGCAAGGCTGCCGGCTCCTGGGCGATATCGTTCGGCACGATATCCACGCGCGCCCCGCACAGCGCGGCGGTGAGGAACTGCCATACCGAAATATCAAAACTCTGCGACGCCGTCTGGGCGATCACGTCCGTTTCCCCCAGTTCCAGGTACGGCAGTTTGCTCAACTGGTTGTTGAGCATGCCGCCCTGCTCGACCAGCACCCCCTTGGGCGTGCCGGTGGAACCGGAGGTATAGATGGCATACGCCAAGTGACGGGCGCCGACGTAGAGCTGCGGGTTGCCCTGGGCAACCTCACCCTGCTGGAGGTCTTCCCAGACCAGCAGCCGTGGCGCGTCGTCCGCGTCGAGGCCGGCCAACAGGCTGCGGGCACGCTCGGCGCAGGCGGCGCTGCACAGCAGCACCGGCGTGCGGCTCAGCGCCAGCAGACGCAGCAGGCGCTCATCGGGCAAATGCGGGTCGAGTGGCAGGTAACCGGCCCCGGCCTTGAAACTGCCGATGATCATGCCCAGCAACGACAGATCACGTTCAGCCAGCAACGCCACCGGCTGATCAACCTGTACGCCCGCGGCAATCAGCCCATGCCCGGCACGGTTGGCCTGGCGGTTGAGTTCGTTGTAGCTCCAGTGCCGGTCCAGGCACGACGCCGCCGTGCGCTCGCCATACTGCGCCACACTGGCCTCGAACAGGCGCACATAACCCTGCTCCAGCGGGTAACGGCGCTCGGTCTGGTTGCACGCTTCCACCAACTGGTAGCGGTCCGCCTCGGACAGCAGCGCCAGGGACGAGAACTGGCCATGGAAACCGCTGACCAGCGCCCCCAGCACACGTTTCATATCGTCCAGCAGGCGATCAATGGTTGCTTCATCAAAGAAACGCTGGTCGTAGGACAGGTGCAGCCCCAGCTCGTCGCCCGGGTAGACCACCACCGTCAGCGGGTAGTTGGTGTGGGTCCGAGCGCTGTCGGCAACCGCGCTGAGCGCCTGGGCGCCGCTGACCACCGTGCTCTCCAGCGGCGCGTTCTCGAACACAAACAGGCTGTCGAATAACTGCTGGCTGCTGTCGATGTGGCTGCACGCCTGGATTTTCACCAGCGGCAGATGCTCGTGCTCACGCAAGGCCAGGTTGTGCTCGAACAACGCTTGCAGCCATTGCTTGACGCTACCGGTCTGCGGCATGCGCACCCGCAGCGGGATACTGTTGATGAACAGGCCGACCGTGTCCTGCATCTCGGGACGGCTGATCGGTCGACCCGCCACCGTCACACCGAACAGCACATCCGACTCACCGCTGTAGCGGTGCATGACCAAGGCCCAGGCCGCCTGGGTGAAGGTATTGACGGTCAATTGATAATGCTGGGCCAGCTCACGCAACGCGCGACCTTCACTGCGTTCCAGGTTCAGGTAACGGTCACCGATCTGCGACTGGCCACCCTGGCGCTGTAGCGGCCGGTCGTAAGGCAGCCCGGTCGGTTGCTCGAAGCCTTGCAACTCTTCGCGCCAGGCGCTGATTGCCGCCTCCTCGCCCTGCGCTTGCAGCCAGGCAATAAAGTCGCGGTAGCGCGCCGCCGGTTGCGGCAGCGGCTTGCCCTGGTAAAGGGTGAAGAAGTCTTGCAGCAGCAACGACCGGCACCAGGCATCGATCAAGATGTGGTGGTTGCTGAGGATGAACCAGTATTGCTGGGGCCCGCGACGGATCAGGCGCAGGCTGAAAGGGGGCTGCTCCAGCAAGTTGAAGCCTTGCTGGCGCTCGTTCTCCAGCAACCCCTGCAAATCGGCTTCGTGCTGCTCGGCCGGCACCTCGCTCCAGTCCAGGTAGTCGAGGCGCAGCGGCGCGTGGCGGTGAATGATCTGTAGCATTTCACCCTGGCGGTCGAGGTTGAATGAGGCCCGCAAGGCATCGTGCCGCTGGATGACTTGCTGCCAGGCGCTACGGAAACGCGGCAGGTCGATGTCACTGTCGATGCAGTAGCGATCCTGCATGAAGTAAATCCCCGAATGGGGCTCGAGCAAGGTGTGCAGCAACAACCCCTCTTGCATCGGCGATAACGGGTAAATGTCTTCGATCTGCCCCAGCGGGGTCTCCAGCGCGTCCAGACGCTCTTGAGTCAGGCTGGCCAGCGGGAAGTCCGACGGTGTGGCACCACCGGCTTGCGCGTGCAGGCAATGACCGATCAGCGCGGTCAACTCCTGGCGATAGTCTTCGGCCAGCCGTTCGATGGTCGCGCGTTCGTGCACCTCGCGGCTGAAGGTCCACTGCAATGAAAGTTCACCGCCATACACCTGGCCTTCGATGCTCAACCAGTTGGCCAGCGGGGCGTGCTCGTCCTGAGCCCGGCCGGATTTTTCGGTAGACGGCACGAACAGCGCGCCGTCGTCGAATTGACCGTCGAACTGCCCCAGGTAGTTGAAGGTGATGCGTGGAGCCGGCAACTGCGCCAGGGCCGCCTGGACCTGCGGCTCGCCCAGATAGCGCAGCACCCCGAACCCCAGACCTTTGCCGGGGATGGCGCGCAGTTGCTCCTTGACCGCCTTGATCGATGCGGGCAGGTCCTGTGCCGGGGTCAACTTCACCGGGAACAGGCTGGTGAACCAGCCCAGGGTCCGGCTCAGGTCGACCGCTTCAAACAGTTCCTCGCGACCGTGACCCTCAAGCTGGATCAACACCGATTGTTCACCGCTCCAGCGGGCAATGACGCGGGCCAGTGCGGTCAACAACAGGTCATTGACCTGGGTCCGGTAGGCCGCCGGCGCTTCTTGCAAGAGTTGGCGCGTCAATTGGCCATCGAAGGTCACGCTGACCTGTTGCCCGAGGGCACTGCCCAGCCCGCCCTGGGAGTGATCGCAGGGCAAATCCACCGGCGCATCGGCCAGCGCCGCCTGCCAATAGTCCAGCTCCCGGGCCAGGGCCGGGCGCCGGGCGTAGTCTTGCAGCTGTTCGGCCCAGGCCTTGTAGGCACTGGTTTTCGCCGGCAGTACCAGGGGCGCGCCGGCCCGGGCCTGGCTCAACAGGCTTTGCAGGTCTTCGAGCAATACGCGCCAGGATACCCCGTCCACCACCAGGTGATGGATGGCCAGCAACAGCCGCTGACTGCCGTCGGCCATCTTCACCAACAACACCCGCAACAACGGGCCTTGCGCCAGGTCCAGGCTACGCTGGGCCTCATCGCAAAGGGCGTCGAGTTCTTCAGCGCTCGCCGCCTGGCGTTGCCACACTGGCGACGCATCCGGCATCGCGGCATAAACCTGGGTCCAGCCCTGGGCGCTGGCCTCGAAGCGCAGGCGCAGGGCATCGTGCTGTTCGATCAGGCGCAGTACCGCAGCGTCCACCTCGGCCAGGTCGAGGGTTTCCCGTGGGGTGAGCAACAGCGATTGGTTCCAGTGCGCGCGCCGGGCCATCGGCAGCTCGAAGAACCACTGTTGCACCGGGGTCAGCGGCGCCTCGCCGCTGACCGGGCCTTGATCAATAGTCACGGCCACATTGGCCTGGCAGACCTGTGCCAGGCTGCGCACGGTCTGGTGCTGGAACAAGTCCCGCGGGCTGAAGGTGATCCCGGCTTGACGGGCACGCCCGACCACCTGGATGGAGACGATGGAGTCGCCGCCCAACTCGAAGAAGTTGTCTTCCAGACCGACCTGCTCCACCCGCAATACATCACGCCAGATCGCTGCCAGGGCTTTCTCGGTCTCGCTGACCGGGGCAATGTATTGGGCCTGCACGCTGGCCTCGGCGCGCGGCAGGGATTTGCGGTCAAGTTTGCCGTTGGGCATCAACGGCAGCGCCGCCAGTTCCAGCAGGTGTTGCGGCACCATATATTCCGGCAGGCCTTGCAGCAGGCTGGCCTTGAGCTGTTCGCGCCAGTCGGCCGGCGGTTGCTCGCCGGCCAACACCAGATAAGCCACCAGTTGCTTGCCGTCCTGGGCCAGCACCACTGCTTCACGCACCAGTTCGTGGTCGCACAGGCTGGCTTCGATTTCGCCCAGTTCGATACGCAGGCCACGCAGCTTGACCTGGTGGTCGAGACGCCCGAGGTATTCGATAACCCCATCGACCCGATAGCGCGCCAGGTCGCCGGTGCGGTACAAGCGCTCGCCGGGGGTGAACGGGTCGGGCACAAAGCGCTCGGCGGTCAGCCCTGGCCGCTGGTGATAACCACGGGCCAGGCCAACCCCGCCCAGGTACAGCTCGCCACCCGCGCCAACCGGCAGCAGGCCCAGGCCGGAACCGAGGATCTGGGTGCGCAGGTTGTCGATCGGCACACCGATAGGCACGCTGGCCCGGCGCTCGTCGACACAGCGCCAGTGCGTCACGTCGATGGCCGCTTCCGTCGGGCCATAGAGGTTGAACAGGCCGGCGCCCGGTAATTTGCGAAAGACCTGCTGCTGGGCATCCACCGGCAAGGCTTCACCGCTGCAGATGATGCGCTTGAGACTGCTACAGGCCTCGACCCCGGCCTCATGGATAAAGGCCTGTAACATCGACGGCACGAAGTGCAAGGTGGTGATCTGGTAACGCCCGATGGTCTCGATCAGGCGTGCCGGCTCCTGGTGCTCGCCCGGTAGCGCCACGGCCAACCGCGCACCGACCATCAGCGGCCAGAAGAACTCCCAGACCGAGACGTCGAAACTGAACGGGGTCTTTTGCAGTACCGTGTCGCGGGCATCCAGCGTGTAGGCGCGCTGCATCCACCACAGGCGGTTGGTCAGTGCCGTGTGACGGTTGCCCGCCCCCTTGGGCCGCCCGGTGGAGCCCGAGGTATAGATCATGTAGGCCAGTTGTTCCGGCAGGCAGGGCAGTGCCGGGTTGGCGTCGCTGTAGCCTTCCAGCCAGTCGCCGTCCTGATCCAGGCATAAGGCCTGGACTGTCTCGCCCAACGGCAGGCGGCCCAGCAGGTGGCTCTGGGTCAACAGCAAGCCCACACCACTGTCTTCGATCATGTAGCGCAGGCGTTCGCTGGGATATTCCGGGTCGAGCGGCACGTAGGCCCCACCCGCCTTGAGCACCGCCAGCAGTGCCACAACCATTTCCACCGAGCGCTCGGTGGCCACGCCCACCAGCAACTCGGCGCCAGCCGGTGCCGACTCGCGCAGCTTGTGCGCCAGGCGGTTGGCGCGCTGATTGAGTTGCTGATACGTCAGGACTTGCTGATCGAACAACAGGGCAATCGCCTGTGGATTGTGCTGCACCTGTTCCTCGAACAACTGATGCACACCGCGCTGTGCCGGGAACTGCGCCGCGGTACGGTTCCAGTCCAGGACCTGGGTCTGCACCTGGGCGGCATCGAGTATTGGCAGCTCACTGACCCGGCGCGTGCTGTCGGCGACAATCTCGCTGAGCAGCTTGAGCCAATGTCCCGCCATGCGCTCGATAGTCGCCGCAACGAACAGGTCACTGGCAAAGGTCAGGGCAGCCTTGAGCGTGCCGCCTTTCTCATAGGTATCCAGGGTCAGGTCGAACTGGGTGGTGCGGCTATCCCATTCAAGCCGGCTCACGCTTAGCCTGCAATCCAGCTGCAACGTCTCGATGTCAGCCACTTGCGGCTGATGGTTGTACATCACCTGGAACAACGGGGTGTGGCTCAGGCTCCGCTCCAGCTTGAGGGCATCCACCAGGCGCTCGAATGGCAGGTCCTGATGGGCCTGCGCGGCATTGGCCAGTTCCTTGAGGTCGTGCAACAGGTCCGTCACCTGCGTCTGCTCATCAAACCGCGCACGGATCACCTGGGTGTTGACGAATAAACCGATCAGGCCTTCGACCTCCAGCCGGTTACGGTTGGCGATCGGCACACCGATGCGCAAGTCGGTCTGGCCGGTGTAGCGGTACAAGAGGACATTGAAGGCGGCCAGTAGCACGGTAAACAACGACACATTCTGCTGGCGCGCGAACTGCCGCAGTTCATCGGCCAGGGCCGGCGGCAGGTCAAACTCATAACGGCTGCCTTGATGGCTGGCCACCGCCGGGCGCGGGAAATCAGTCGGCAACTCAAGCACCGGATGCTCATCGCCCAGTTGCTCCTGCCAATACGCCAATTGGCGCTCCTGCTCGCCGGCTTCCATCCAGCGCCGCTGCCACAGGGCATAGTCGGCATACTGGATCGGCAGCGGTTCGAGGCTCAGCGCCTCGCCACGCCGGTGCGCCTCATAGAAACGCACGAACTCGTCGATGATGATACTCATCGACCAGCCATCGGAAACGATGTGGTGCAAGGTCAACAACAGCACGTGCTGCTGGGCATCGAGCTTGATCAGCTTGACTCGCAGCAAGGGGCCGGTGGCCAGGTCGAATGGCTGCATCGACTGTTGCTGGGCTTCGCTGCGGACCCGACGCTCACGCTCGTCCTCGGGGAGGATGCTGAAGTCCTCGCGCTCGACAATCAGTGGGGCACTGGCGGGCACTTGTTGCAGGCTCTCGTCGGGCAACTGGCGAAAGACCGTGCGCAAGGCTTCATGGCGCGCCACCAGACTGGCAAAGGCCTGCTCCAGCGCCGCCTCGTCCAGGCTGCCCTTGAGCCGCACGGCGCTGGGCAGGTTATAGGCGCCGCTTTGCGGGTCAAGTTGCCAGAGGAACCACATCCGGCGCTGTGCGTAGGACAACGCCTGGCGATCCTCGACCTCGACCCCTGCCGGGATCGGAAACTGCGCAAAATCCACCCCTTCCTTTTGCAAGGCCGCAAGGAACAGCCGGCGTTTTTCCAGGGGCAGCCCGATAAACCGGCGAGCGAGTTTCAAGGAGTCTTCAGCATTCATTTCTTAGCATCCGGTTCAATAGGCAGGAAGCACAAAGGCACGTCGTCCCTATAAAACGAATGCAACCGAGGAAAATTAGCGACTTGAGAACAACTATCTTTTAGCTGCCGACGCAGCCGGGAGTAAGGCCCACGCGCATCGAGGCCTTTGAAAAAGCAGGTAAATACAGGCGCGGCAGACACCAGGGTCGAGTGGAATGCCTCAACCCTGGAATCTGCCGCAGGGGTTCACTTCAGTGCTTAAAACTTCACAGCTGGTCGGCAGAAAAGCCTTCGGCCATGGCCACGATCACCTTGCGCGGGCCCTCGAAGGGCGCACGCGCGTGAGCCGCCAGCATGTTGTCGAGCATCAGCACATCGCCCGACTGCCAGGGGAAACTGATCATGCAATCGTCGAGCACCGCACGGATCTGGTTGAGCACCTCGTCTTCGATGGGCGTGCCGTCGCCGTAATAGACGTTGCGCGGCAGATCCTCCTCAT
The DNA here is from genome assembly GCF_001983165.1 of Pseudomonas gessardii. Lineage (GTDB taxonomy): Bacteria > Pseudomonadota > Gammaproteobacteria > Pseudomonadales > Pseudomonadaceae > Aquipseudomonas > Aquipseudomonas gessardii. The sequence goes on from NZ_MNPU01000030.1 coordinate 43,591, forward strand.
CGACGATGTCCAACAGTGACTCGCGCACCTCCGGCTGCAAGTTGGAGATATGGAACAGGTGCGCCTGGTTGAACCAGACCATTTCCCCCGTGCGCGGATGGCGGGCCACCGCCTGGCAGATCTGGCGGGTACGCAGCTCGCCGTCGTCCTTCCATTCGCAGGTAATGGCGTGTGCCTTGCAGTACGCCTCGGCGACGGCTCGGTCTTCGGTATTGAAGACCTGCTCCCAGGCCACATCCAGGCCGTTGCCGAAGTTGCGGACATACATCAGGCCCTTGCTGACGAAACGCTCGCGAATATACGCCGGGATGCGCTTGTAGACTTCACGGCTATCGGCAATCGGCGTCTCGCCTCCCGACTGGGCGGCGATCATGCTGTAGAACCAAATTCGCATGGGCCAGTCACGGGAGTAGGCCTGCTCATTGTGCAGCGGGATACGCTGGTGCGCCGGATACTCGGTCGAGGTGTACACCCCTTGCGTGACACTGCTGCGCGGGGTCGAGCCAAACTCGTAGCTCAACAGCGGGTGACCAAAGCTGGCGGCAAACTCGCGAAACTGCTCGGCCCCCGCCAGGGTAAACCCGCGAAACAGAATCCCGCCGTCGCGCAGCAAGTGCTCATCCACCAAGGCACTGAGTTCTTCAAACACCGCCAGCAGGCTGGTGTCCGGCTCAGTGGCTTCGACCAGCAGCGGCAAGCGCCCCTGCCCTGCCCGTAACGGACCAACGGAAAATCCCAAGGCAACACCCATCACGGGCCTCCTGTAAACAATCAATGGCGCCAGCAGGCGCGGTTCTAGCGAGCGAGCGCGCTCATCTGGGTATAGCGGCGATGATGCCCCTCCAAGTGTTCCTTGATGACCCGCAGCACCCGCGCCTCATGCTCATGAATGAAGAAGTGGCCACCGGTCATCATGTCCACCGAGAAGCTGCCGCCCGTCTCCTGGCTCCAGCCGATCAGTTGCTCGGTGGTGGCCTTGTCTTCCTTGCCGCCCAGCACATGGACCGGGCACTTGAGCCGTGGCCGCTCCCGGGGACGGAAGCGGCCGCACAGCAAGAAGTCGGCACGCAGTACCGGCAAGGTCAGGCTCATCAGTTCCTTGTCCGCCAGCACGGCTTCACTGGTGCCCTGGAACGTACGCAACTGATCAATCAGTTGCTCGTCGGTCTTGGGCTCGGCAAAGTCACGGTCGTAGTCGCTGCGCAGGGTCGGCGCGGCCGTGCCGGAAGCGAACAGCGCCACGGGTTCCGGGCAGCCCAGGGCGCGAAACGCATGGGCCATTTCACACGCCAGCAAGGCCCCCAAGCTATGCCCGAACAGCGCATAAGGGGCTTCAAGCGCCGGCTTGTGCTCCGTCGCCAATTGGCGCGCCAGGGCATGCATGTCAGTTTGCAGGGGCTCATCAAAACGCGCGCCACGGCCCGGCAGTTCTACCGGCTGCACGTGCAGCCATTGCGGCAGTTTACGCCGCCACCGACTGTAGACCATGGCGCTGGCGCCGGAGTACGGCAAGCACAGCAGTGTCAGCTTGGTCACCACGTTTACCTCAATCCATTACGTGTAAAAGGAACGGATGAAGACCTGGGCAAATTAGGGGCACGCCAGCGTGCCTGCAACATCACGTATAAATTTTATGCAACAGCGCTCGTTCCCTTGCTCAGGCCCATCGCCAATACAAGAGGGATCGCCGTGGATTTGCAGAGCATTCTGACCCAGCTGTTCGCCAATGCCGGCGCCTGAAGATCAGCGGCAATATGGGTCGACAAGAACAAGCGCTACCCAACGCCGCCGCGCTTGAGCGAACGAATTCCAGCCTGCCTGCCACCCCTGAATACCGTGGAGCGGCGGCCGCGAGGTGACGTTCCTGCCCGAAGGCTGGTTCCATCAGGTGGAGTCAGTCTCCACCTCGCTGTCGGTGAATTTCTGGGTCAACTCCGGGCGCGGCGGGTAACACCCGCCCCCACATCAGCCCCCTGGCGCCTTTGCAACCTTCAAATGCCGCGCATACCAGGGGCGCCGGGGCACCTTGCGAAACAACTGGGTGAGCTGCTCGTCATCCGCACTAAACGTGATGCGCAGCGCCAGCTTCATGGTCTCTGGATCCATCTCCACCGACCGACCCATCTGCAACCCCGGCGTGGTACTGCAACCGTGGGTCACCGGGCCCAGCCAGGGATCCGCCACCTCCACCCAGCGCCCAGGCGCGAACCAAGGCACGCCATTGACTTCAAGGCGGCTGACGGTACCGGGATGAAAACGCTCGTGCGCCCGAAACCAGTCCTCGATACGGTCGTCGATCCAGCCATGGAAATACCAGAACACCGGGTTCACATGGGAGGAAAACGGATCGCCGAGAAAGTCATTCTGCGCCCCATACCAACGCCCGGCGAAGTCTGCCGGGTCGCGGGCAAATGGCACCGGGGCGCCATTGGATGGGTCCCGTGGCACCGAGGCCCAACGCATGTGCAGCCAATCATGCAGGCCCAACTCAACTTCCGAACCAAACTGCCCCAGGGTGAGCTTGGCCAGATAGCGCGGATCGCGATACTGCGACTCCCAGACCTGGAAATTGCTGTGGTAGGTCTCGCTGGCCTTGATATCGCTGACCCATTGCGTGTAATCGCTGTCACCGCTGGCCAGCCAGGTGGGCGGCAGGGCAAAGCCATCGTGGTTGTCGAAGTAACGGGCAAACCCCTGGCGATCACGCTCAAGCTCCGGCTGCGGCGCGGGGAAACGCGACCAGGACGGCAAATCCTGCATCGAGCGCGCCGTACCCAGCATGTGCCGATGCATGAAAAAGAAGTCGATCCCCGAGCCGTTGCGGTCTTTGCGCGGGCCGCGGGCATCGCGCTCCTGATCCCGTGGCCCGGGCTGCCAGCCAATCCCGCGCAAGGCGTCGCGCTTGTCTTCGGCGAGCTTGTGCCACTGATCGCGAGAGGCGTGCCACAGCTGGTGGAACAGGCGATGCTCAGGCGCGATCAGCCAGGCCAGCAAGGTCTGATTCAAGCCAATACGCTCCCGGGCCTCGGGAAACAGGTGTTTGGTGGCAACAAAACGGCTGTCCAGCTCGGGGAGCGCCAAAGGCCGGTCCAGGCGCAGGATTTGCCCGCTGAGGGTGCCGCTGCCGGCATTGCCGAAATCCGCCCAGACTTCATCCAGCATCATTTTGAGTTCATACACCGGCGCACCACCCGGCGACTCACGGTCGATCAGGCGCCAATACAGCTCAGCCCCCTCGCCCGGCACCAAGTCCCCCATCACCTGATAACGCGGCTCAGCATCGGCACGCAGTTGTTCGCCAGTATCCAGGTAGCCACGCAAGCCGCGCCCGCGCGGAGCAATATCCAAAAACAACTCCAGCCCCTCACGTGGCAGACCGTGGAGCCCGCCATCACGCCCTTCCAAGCGCAGGCTCCAGACACCTCGCAGGGAATCGGCCAGGCGCTGGCCGGCCGTATCGGCGAGGTCAACCGTCGCTTCTTCCGGCGTGACCGGGAATTCTTCACGCGTCAACTCGCGATGGGCATAAAAGGCTGCGGGCACTGCGGCGCCCGTCAGCGCCAGGCCTGCGATGAACCCTCGTCGAGAAATCGTCATGTTCCTACCTGTATTGTCCCGCCTGGTTTGCCCGGCCGGAATCAGCCATGGAGCAGGCTTTATCCAAGCTAGAACGTTTGTTGCCACAGGAAATTTACCGCCACGGGCGTGCGGCCTAAATTTCCCTTTCCATCGCTCGTTCTTCCCAGATAGCAAAGGCCCTTGCGCCTGCACTTCGACGGCGAACCAACTGAGATGGCAATGACAAAACCACGTTCGAGAAAGGCTCTTTACATCGGCCTGCCGCTGGCCTTGGCCATTGGCGCCGGGGCCGGTTTTCTGGCCTGGGACCATTGGTTCAAGGGCAACGCCGGCTACCCGCTGGAGGTGATCAAGCAAGCCAATGAAATGCAGGATCGCTTGCTGTCCTTCGACAGTCACATCTCGCTGCCGCTGAATTTCGGCACCCACAATCATGAAGCCGACAAAGACGGCGACGGCCAGTTCGATCTGGTCAAGGCCAACCGTGGGCGCCTGTCCGGGGCCGCCCTGACGATCTTCGGCTGGCCCGAGATGTGGAACGGCGACAATGCCCCCCATCGCCCCACCGCCGGGTTTGTCGAAGAAGCACGCAACCAGCAGGAGGTGCGCTACAAAATCATTTCCGGGATGGTCCGCGACTTTCCCAATCAAGTGGCCATTGCCTACACCCCAGACGACTTCCGACGCCTGCATGGCGAAGGCAAGTTCGCGATTTTTATCAGCATGCTCAATGCCTACCCACTGGGTAACGACCTCAACCTGTTGGACATGTGGGCCGCACGCGGCATGCGCATGTTCGGCTTCAGCTACATCGGCAATAACAGCTGGGCCGACTCCTCGCGCCCGCTGCCCTTTTTCAACGACTCCCCCGACGCCCTCAATGGCCTGTCGGACATCGGCCAACAGGCCGTGCATCGCCTCAATGACCTGGGGGTGATCATCGACGTTTCGCAGATGTCGACCCAGGCCCTGGAACAGGTCGCGCAACTGAGCCGCACGCCGATGGTGGCCTCGCACTCGGCGCCTCGCGCCTCGGTGGATATCCCGCGCAACCTTACCGATAAAGAGATGCAACTGATCAAGAACAGCGGCGGCGTGGTCCAGGTCGTCGGGTTCTCCCAATACCTGCGCCCACTGACCCAGCCCACCCAGGACAAGCTCAATCGCCTGCGCGCGCGTTTCGACCTGCCGCCGCTGCCGAACCTGGCCATGGCGCTGATGCCGGGCGACCCGATTATCTCCGCCTGGCCTGAACAGAAGTTTGGCCAATACGCCAGCGGCCTGTATTCGATCCTTGAAGAAGAGCCCAAGGCCAGCCTCAAAGACTACGGCGACGCCATCGACTACACCGTGCGCAAGATCGGCATCGACCATGTTGGCATTGCCTCTGACTTCAACGAAGGGGGCGGTGTGCAAGGTTGGAACAATGTCAGCGAGATTCGTAACGTGACCGCCGAGCTGATTACCCGCGGCTACTCCGAGGCGGACATCGCCAAACTGTGGGGCGGCAACTTCCTGCGGGTCTGGGACCAGGTGCAAAAAGCCGCCACACCGGTGGCCGACCGCTGATTGCCTTTGCCTTTTGCCGACAAGTGAACCTACCTATGACTGATCGCCGTACGTTTCTCAAACAGGCCGGGATACTCGCCGCAGGCCTGCCCCTGGGCGCAGCCGTCCTGAACCGGCACGCATTGGCGAACGCTTCACCCCCCGTGCCCGAGGAAAAATGGGCGCAACTGCGCCAGTTGTTCACCCAGGACCCTGACTACATCCACTTCTCCAATTTCCTGGTCACCTCCCACCCCAAGCCCGTCCGCGATGCGATCGAGCGGTACCGCGCGCAGATCGACCGCAACCCCGGCCTGGCCATGGACTGGGACTTGCAGGAAACCTGGAAACGCGAAGCCGAGGTCCGTGACTGGGCTGGCCGTTACCTGCAAGCCAAACCGGGGCAGATTGCCTTGACCGGCAGCACCACCGAAGGCCTGGCGATGATCTACGGCGGCATTCATGTGCGCCCGGATCAAGAGATTCTGACCACGGTCCACGAGCATTACTCCACCGAATTCACCCTCGACTACCGGGTCAAGAAGCAAGGCACCCAAGTCCGCAAGATCAAGCTGTTCAAGGACGCCCATCGGGTTTCGGTGGATGAAGTGCTCAGCGCCATCAACCGTAATATCCGCCCCAATACCCGGGTCCTGGGCATGACCTGGGTGCAATCGGGCAGCGGCGTGAAACTGCCCATCGGCGAAATCGGCAAGCTGGTGGAGGCACTCAACCGCAACCGCGACGAGCAAGACCGCATCCTCTATGTGGTCGATGGTGTACACGGCTTTGGCGTGGAAGACCTCAGCTTCCCACAGATGCACTGCGACTTCTTTATCGCCGGCACCCACAAATGGATGTTCGGACCACGGGGCACCGGGATCATCTGCGCCCGCTCCGAAGTGCTCAAGGACGTCACCCCGACGGTGCCGACCTTCTCCGAAGACACCAACTTTGCCACCACCATGTCACCGGGCGGCTACCACGCCTTTGAACATCGCTGGGCCTTGAGCGAGGCGTTCAAGCTGCACCTGCAACTGGGCAAAGCCGACGTGCAGGCCCGTATCCACGGGCTCAACCGTTATCTGAAGGAGCGCCTGCTGGCCCATTCGCAGATCGAACTGGTGACCCCCACCAGCCCCGAGCTTTCGGCTGGTTTCACCTTCTTCCGGGTCAAGGACCAAAGCAGTGACAAAGTGGCGGCCTACCTCATGGAAAACCGTGTGGTCAGCGACGCGGTGCACCGCGACGCCGGTCCGGTGATCCGCACCGCCCCGGGATTGCTCAATACCGAGGCCGAAGTCGATCGCTTTATGACCCTGCTTGGCAAAAAACTCTGAGGCCGCCCTTGAGTGCCGATTTTTCCTATGGAGACGACTGATGACTTGCACGCCCACCCCTTCGACGCGCCCCCTCAAGACCCTGGCGGCCCTGGCCACCGCCCTCTGTTTGCTGCCAGGCCTGGCCGCAGCCGCCACCACCGCGCAGCAGCCAGGCAAGGTCTTCAAGGACTGCAAGGACTGCCCGGAAATGGTTGTGTTGCCGGCCGGCACCTTCACCATGGGCACCCCGGACGATGAAATCGGCCACGAGCCTGACGAAAGCCCGCAGCACCCAGTGACCTTTGCCAAACCCTTTGCCATCAGCCGTTTCCAGGTACTGGCCGGTGAGTTCAAGGCCTACCAGAGTGAAACCGGCGCCCGCCTCAATGACTTCGATGTACGCCCCGGTCGCCGCTGCACCAACGGCAAGCCGAGCTACCCCCAGCAATCACAACAACCGGCTGTGTGCATGAACCTGGCCGAAGCCCAGGCTTATATTGCCTGGCTGTCGAACAAGACCGGCAAGCAGTACCGCCTGGTCAGCGAAGCCGTACGCGAGTACGCCGCCCGTGGTGGTAACCCAGGCCCGTTCCCGTTCCCCTTCGATGAAGGCACGCAGTATCAGATCTCCAAGCACGCCAACACCTACGGCCCGACCGATGGCTATACCTACACAAACCCGGCCAAGGCCTTTACCCCCAATGCCTTTGGTGTTTACAACATGCACGGCAACGTCTCCGAATGGGTTGCCGATTGCTATCACCCCAACTACGTCGGCGCCCCGGCTGACGGCAGTGCCTGGGTCGAGAAAAGCTGTGAGCTGCAAAGCATCCGTGGCAATGACTACCTCGAAGCCCCCGTCTTCTCGCGCTCCGGCAACCGCAACAACATGTACCCCAACGAGAGCGGCGACTGGCTGGGCTTTCGCGTAGAACGCGACCTTTGATCCTGCCACCGGACCGCAACCCGTTGCGGTCCTTTAAATAAACCGCCAGGCCATTCGTTTTGGTTATTAGCGGCCCTTTTTTCTTCTCCTGGCAGGAAACTTCCATGAACAAGCCAACACGCGGGGCAATCAAAGAATTGCTCGCCCTGCTCAAGCCCTTCCGCCTGATCGTCTGTGTCTCCATCGTGCTCGGCATGATCGGGGGCCTGAGCGTGACCGTGTTGCTGGCCACTATCAACAATGCCCTGCACGCCCCAGAAGGCCTGACCCAGACCGTCATCGCCGTGTTCGCCGGCCTATGCCTGCTGGCCCTGGCCAGTTCAATCCTCTCGGACATCGGTACCAATTATGTAGGCCAGCACATCATTGCCCGGTTGCGTAAAGAGCTGGGAGAAAAGGTCTTGTCGACCCCCATCGAGCAGATTGAGCGCTATCGCACGCACCGCCTGATTCCGGTACTGACCCATGACGTCGACACCATCAGCGACTTTGCCTTTGCCTTCGCCCCACTGGCGATTTCCCTGACGGTGATCCTCGGTTGCCTGGGTTACCTGGCGATGTTGTCGTGGCCGATGTTCCTGATGATCCTGGTGGCGATCGGCATCGGCAGTGTGGTCCAGTCGATTGCCCGGGCCCGCGGTATCAAGGGCTTCATCGCCGCACGCGAAGCCGAAGACGAACTGCAGAAGCATTACAACGCGATTGCCGAAGGGGCCAAGGAACTGCGCATTCATCGTCCCCGCCGCCAGCGCATGTTCACCCTGGGCATCCAGCGTACCGCCGACGCCATTCGCGACACCCAGATCAGCTCGATCAACACCTTTATCATCGCCAAGAGCTTCGGCTCGATGCTGTTCTTCGTGGTCATCGGCCTGGCCTTGACCCTGCAATCGCAATGGCCAAGCGCCGATAAGACGGTGATGAGCGGCTTTGTCCTGGTGCTGCTGTACATGAAAGGCCCGCTGGAACACCTGATCGGCACCTTGCCCATCATCAGCCGTGCACAGATCGCCTTCCGGCGTATCGCCGAACTGGGCGAGCAGTTCTCCTCACCCGAACCGCACTTGCTGCTCAGCGACACGGGCGCACCGGCCACGCCCGTGCAGACCCTGGAACTGCACAATGTCAGCTACACCTTCCCGGCCGTCGAAGGCAGCGCGCCCTTCCGGCTGGGCCCGGTGAACCTGAAGATCAACCAGGGCGATATCACCTTTATCGTCGGCGAGAATGGCTGTGGCAAAACCACCCTGATCAAGTTGCTGCTGGGGCTGTATGCCCCGCAACAGGGGGAGATCAACCTCAATGGCGCCGCGATTGACGCGACCAACCGCGATGACTACCGGCAACTGTTCACCACGATTTTTGCCGACTATTACCTGTTCGATGACATTGTCCAAGGCGACCAACACATCCCGGACGACGCCAACCGTTACCTGGAACGCCTGGAAATCGCGCACAAGGTCAGCGTGCGCGACGGCAACTTCACCACCACCGATCTTTCCACCGGCCAGCGCAAACGCTTGGCGCTGGTCAACGCCTGGATGGAAGAGCGTCCGGTTCTGGTGTTCGACGAATGGGCGGCTGATCAGGACCCGACCTTCCGCCGGATTTTCTACACCGAACTGCTGCCGGACCTCAAGCGCCTGGGCAAGACGATCATCGTGATCTCCCACGACGACCGTTATTTCGATATCGCCGACCAACTGGTGCGCATGGAGAGCGGCCGGGTGATGACTCAGGCGCAACCCGCCTGACAGAACCTGTGTACGACTGACGATTTGCTTCACCCCACAACTAAAAAATAACTTTCTGCCTCTTACAGACCAGGTAAAACAAATGACAAGGCCCGCTCTCCGACAACTCAACCCTTATGTCAAAGCCGTTGCGATGTCTCACGCCCTGAGCAAGCACTTCTCCCTCACCACCCTGAGCCTGGCCATGGCCATGGCGCTGCCTCTGGTGGCACATGCGCAGGAGCAGGCGGTGAACTTCAATATCCCGGAACAGCCACTGGCCAATGCCCTGCAAGCCTTCGGCCAGCAGTCGGGCGTGCAAGTGCTGTACAGCCCGAATGATATTCAGGGCTTACACAGCACACGCCTCAACGGTACGTTCAGTGCACAGGAGGGGCTGGCGAAGCTGTTGCAAGAGACCGGCGTCAATTACAGCTTCCAGGGCAATGCCGCGAGCATCAGCCGCAAATCCGGGGATGCCCTGGAACTGGCTGCAACCAGTGTCGTCGGGCAAGCCGGCCTGGGCGTCAACACTGAAAACACCCGCTCCTACACCACCGGCGCGGTGACCATCGGCAAGAGCGAACGCAGCCTCAAAGAGATCCCGCAAACCGTTACGGTGCTGACGGCCCAACGGATCAAGGATCAAAACATCACCACCCTCAACGACGTCTACGGCCTCGTGCCAGGGGTGGTCACCTACGGTGCCCTCAACGGCGACAACCAACCGTATGCCCGTGGCTTTGAGATCGACAATTTCCAGATCAATGGCATTCCGATCCCGGCCGGCACCAGCACCGGCATCACCTCGCTGAACTGGTCAGACCTGATCTCCTATGAGCGCGTGGAAGTCCTCAAGGGCTCGGCCGGACTGTTCCAGGGTGCCGGTTCCCCAGGCGGTGCGATCAACCTGGTGCGCAAGCGCGCCAGCGGCGACTTCAAGCTGAGCACCGTGACCCAGGCCGGGACGTGGGACAACTATCGCCAGGAAGTCGATGTTCAGGGTGCCCTCAACGAAGAAAAAACCCTGCGCGGTCGTCTGGCGACCTCCTACAACACGCGTAGTTATTTCTATGACGGTGGCAAGAGCAAACGGGCATCGACCTACGGCGTCCTGGAGTTCGACCTCAACCCGGATACCTTGCTCAGTGCCGGCTTCACTTATCAGAATGCCGATAACCGCTCGACCATGGACTGGGGCCTGCCGGGCTACAAGGACGGCTCGAAGATCGACTTCAAACGCTCGACCAACCTCAGTTCGCCATCGGACTATAACGACGTCGAGTCGACCCAGTATTTCTTTGAAGCCAAACACCAGCTCAATGAAGACTGGAAAGCCACCCTGGCCACCAACTACACCCGTTTCAACCTGGATGCCCTGTACAGCAACACCGGCGGCCAGATCGACCCGATCGACAATTCCGGCGCCTACAACTGGGCCGAGGGCCGTGGCGAAAACAACTACCAGTACAATACCGATCTGTTCGTCAACGGCAACTTCGACATGCTGGGCCGGCGCAGCGAAGTGATCCTGGGTGCCAACCTCTCCCACAGCAAACGGGTTGCCGCACGTTACGAAGTCACCGACTACAACAGGGCCTACGACTTCATCCCGGATATCCTGAATTTCACCCCCCCCAAATATGCGCGGACCAAAAAGTACCGCACCACCACCTCGACCCTCGACCAGCAAGGCCTGTACGGCTCCCTGCGGGTCAATGTGTTCGAGCCGCTGGACGTGATCGTCGGCGCACGTGCCAGCTGGTTCGATTACAAGCAGGACCAGCTCAACGAAACGAACGGCCGGCACACCAAGAGCGACATGCAGACCAACGCCAAGGTGGTGCCGTTCTATGGCCTGGTCTATGCGCTGAACCCCAACTGGTCGACGTATGTCAGCTACGCGGAGATCTTCACCCCGCAACTCAACGTCGAAACCGTTGACGGCAGTGCCCTGACACCGCGCTCGGGGGATACCTACGAACTGGGCCTCAAGGGCGAGTTCTACGACGGTACGCTGAACACCAACTTCGCCATCTTCCGCACCACCTACACCGGGCTCGCCCAGCGCGATCCGAACCAGCCAACCACCTGCAATTGCTATGTGGCAGGCGGCAAAGTGCGCTCCCAAGGCTTTGAAGCCGAGATCACAGGCAGGGTCATGCCTGGCCTGGACCTGACCGCTGGCTACACCTACAACACCAGCGAGTACGTCAATAACCCGAACAACCCGGACCTGGAAGGCACCACATTCCAGACCTCCATGCCCGAACATATGCTGCGCACCTGGGCCAACTATCAGTTGCAAGGTGAGTACTCGAAGTGGCAGATCGGCGCAGGCAGCACCATCCAAAGTGGTGTTTATGGCCGCCATGTGGGGGGCAACGTCGGCAAAGGGATCAAGAATGAGACAGGTGGCTATGCCATCTACAACGCACGCATTGGCTACGACGTAAACAAGAACGTCAATCTGTCGGTCAATATCGAAAACATCTTTGACCGCACGTATTACTCCCAGACGGGCACCATCGAGAGCAACAGCTACTACGGCAACCCGCGCAATATGATGTTCACCATGCGCACCAACTTCTAAGCGCGCCCCCCGGGCAGGCACCTTGCCTGCCCGGGTTTCCCCTCATGCATCACCCCGTGCAAGGTTGACGGTCCATCCCCGGACCCAGGCAGCGCACGCCCAGCAGCGCCGACACCAGCACCACCGCCCCCGCCACCAGCGCCACCCAGAACCCGCTGGGTGCACCGAAGCGGTCGATCATCCAGCCAGTACTCGCCGCCCCCAGTGCCACGCCAATGCTCAGGCCGGTGATCAACCACGTCATGCCTTCGGTCAGGCGGCTGGCCGGCACGACTTTTTCCACCAGGGCCATGGACACAATCAGTGTGGGGGCAAAGAACAGCCCGGAAACGAAGATCGCCAGCGCCAGCCCGAGAATATCCCCCACCCACAGCAACGGCAGGGTGGTGAGGGCCGTGGCCAGGCCGCAGAACAGGAACTGGCGGTGCAATGGCATCGTCAAGCGCAGGGCTCCGAAGGCCAACCCGGCCAGGCACGAGCCAATGGCATACACCGACAGCACAATACTGGCGGCCGCCGGTTGGCCCTGATGCTCGGCAAACGCCACGCTGACCACATCCACCACACCGACGATGGTGCCCATGGCCATTAACAGCAGCATCAGCACCAACACTTTGGGGGAGGCGATCAACCAGCGCCCCTGAGGGCCATGATGCGCATGGATCGCAGGCTCGGTCTGTTTTTGCAGGACGAAGCTGGTCACGCCGACTGCCAGCAAAATCGCCGCCGCCAGGGGCCCGGCTTCGGGAAACAGCAGCACGCACAACCCCACCGACAGCGGCGGGCCGAGGATAAAGCACACCTCGTCGAGCACCGATTCCAGGGCAAAGGCCGTTTGCAGCCGGGGCTGGCCACGGTAGATCGCGGTCCAGCGCGCCCGCACCATGGCCGACATATTGGGCATGCAACCGGCCAGGGCGGCAAAGATAAACAGGGTCCAGTCCGGCGCCTGCAAACGGGTGCACAGCAACAGCAACAACAGCGCAGTACCACCGATCATGGCCGCCACCGGCAAGACACGGCCCTGGCCGTAACGGTCTACCAGCCGTGAAACCTGCGGCGCGCAAAAGGCCGTGGCCAGGGCAAACGTCGCCGCCACCGCGCCCGCCAACCCATAGCCGCCGCGCAGTTGGGACAACATGGTGATCAAGCCGATACCGGTCATGGAAATCGGCATGCGGGCGAGCATGCCGGCCGATACAAAAGCCCTGGAACCTGGCGCCTGGAACAACTCGGCGTAGGGGTTTGCCATGGTGCGTGACCTCTTGCTGGGAACCCTGGAGCGTGCCATTCAATGCCATCCGGGGAAAAGATATACGCTGCGTATGTGACAAATAATGAGTAACATACGCAGCGTATGTCAACCACTCACCCGCCGATAGCGAGCGTTTTCCCATGAGCCGAGCCCGCGCCGAGATGATCGAACAAACCCGCGCCCGCCTGCTGGCCAGTGCCCGCCAGGCCTTTGCCAGCCAAGGCTTTGCCAATACCTCGATGGATGATTTCACCGCCCGCGCCGGCCTTACGCGTGGGGCGCTGTACCATCACTTTGGCGATAAAAAAGGGCTATTGGCTGCGGTGGTTGCGCAACTCGACAACGAAATGGACGAGCGTCTACAGCAGATCAGCGCCCAGGCCGCCAACCCCTGGAATGGTTTTTGCGAACGCTGTCGCGCCTATCTGCGTATGGCCCAGGACCCCGAGATCCAGCGCATCGTGCTGCAAGATGCACCGGCGGTACTTGGCGAAAATACCGCAGCCCAGCAGCAATGCATCCAATCATTGCGCGGGCTGCTGGAGGGGTTGATGCACGCCGGGTTGATTGAACAGGCTCCCAGCCTGGCGCTGGCCCGTTTGATCAATGGCAGCCTGGTGGATACAGCGCAATGGATTGCCCATGCCGAACGCCCGGATGAATGCCTGGAGCAAGCGCTGCAAGGGCTGGAGTTGCTGCTGCGGGGTTTGAAACCCCAGCGCTGACAGCCCGCGACAGCCATCAGGTACGACGAAGCAACAACGCCGCCACCGCACATAACGTCAACGCCACACACGCCAGGTAGAACGCATCGCTGTAAGCCATCAAGAAGGCCTGCTGCCGCACCCCCTGGTCGAGCAAGCCCAGCACTTGCTGCTGATCCGGCCATTGCTCCTGCAGCAGGCCGCCGCCCGGCAAGCGTTGCTGCAAGGCCGGTTCAAAGATGCTCAGCGACTCACCGATACGCGCCGAATGCACCTGCTCGCGCACCACCACCAGTTGCGCCAGCAAGGCCGTGCCCACCGCGCCGCCCAGGTTGCGCAACATCGAGAACACCGCCGAGGCCGAACCGGACTCGGCCTTGGCCAGCCCATGCACCGCCAGCACCGACAGCGCCACCATGATCAGCGGCTGGCCAATGCCCCGCACCACGATCGACGGGATGATCACGTTACTGGCGCTGTCTGCCGACAAATGCGCGCCCATCCAGCAGCCCAGGGCCATGATCGCGAAACCCGATGCCACCAGGATCTTGGCGCTCAGCCACTTCATCAGGTGTGGCAGGAACGGTGCCAGCACCAGTTGCACCAAGCCATAGGCGATCAGGCTGAGGCCAATTTCGCTAGCGTTATAGCTCTGCATCTGTGACAGGTAGTTAGGCACCAGGAACACCAGGCCATAGGTGCTGGCGCCGAAGATAAACATCGCCACGCTGGCCACGCCAAAGTTGTAGTGCGCCAGCAGCCGCAGGTTGATAAAGCGTTTGCTGCCCCACACTTGCCGGCCGACAAAAACCACCAGGCCCAGCGCCGCCGCCAGGCTCATCCACACAATAAAGGCCGAGCCGAACCAGTCCTTGCGCCCGCCCTCCTCCAGCACGATCTGCAAGGCCCCCAGCCCCAGCACCATGCAGGCGATGCCCAGCCAGTCGCCCTGGCGCAACAACCCCAGGTTCATCGGCTGACGCTCGATGGACCAGGCCACGGCCGCCAACAGGGCAACGCCGGGGAACAGTTGCAGGTAGAAGATCCAGCGCCACGAATAGACATCGGTCAACCAGCCGCCCATGGACGGCCCCGCCGCCTGGGCCACACTGTTGGCCAGGCTGAACAGGGCCATGCCCAGGGGGATCTTGCTGGCGGGCAGTTCGGTGATGATCAACTGGAACGACAACGGGATCAGCACCGCCCCCGCCGCGCCCTGGATGACCCGGATGATGATCATCACCGGCAGGTTCGGCGCCATCGAACACGCCACCGAGGCCACCAGAAATACCCCGGAGCCCCACAGCATCACCCACCGCAACGAGAACACCTGCACCAGCCACGCCGTCAGCGGGATCATGATGATTTCGGCCACCAGGTAAGCCGTGGAAATCCACGAGCCCTCCTCGAACGTGGCCCCCAGGGCGCCTTCGATTTCCGGCAGCGCGGCGCTGGTGACATGCACGTTCATGCCGGCCATGAAGCACCCGAACAAGCCACCGATCACCGCGACCCAGGCGCGAAACGAGACGGTCGCGGGGCGCGCATCAACCACCATGGGCCCGGTCCTGCTGGCTGGCCGGGCGGGTGTCCACCGTGGCAATCACCGACATCCCCGGCAAGATGGCGGGCGCATTGGCCTCGTCCTCGACCAGGCGGATTTTCACCGGGAAACGCTGGACGATCTTGGTGAAGTTGCCGGTGGCGTTGTCCGGCGGCAACAAGGCGAATACCGCGCCGGAACCGGGGGCGATACTTTCCACCTCGCCGCGCCAGCGCTGGCCGGCAAAACTGTCCACCGCAATATCCACCGATTGCCCCGGAGCCATGTGCTGCAACTGGGTTTCCTTGTAGTTGGCAATCACATAGGCCTGCTCCACCGGCACCACGGCCAGCAATGGCAGGCCTGGCATCACATATTGCTGGCGACGCACCTTGCGCTGGCCCACGACCCCGTCGAACGGCGCGCGGATCGCCGTGTCATTCAAGGCATTCTGGGCCAGGGCCAGGTTGGCCTGGGCCTCGCCCACCCGGGCCTGGGATTCGGCAATCCGCGCCTGGGCCTGTTGGCGGCGCGCCTGCAACACCTGGCACTGGGCCTGCTGCCGGGCCACTTGGGCACGGGCCTGGGTCACGGCGGCCAGGGCCTTGGCCTGGCCGGCGCTGGCGGTTTCCAGGCGCTCACGGGTAGCAATCTGCTGGTCCACCAGATCGCGGTAGCGCAGAAAGTCCAGGCGCGCGCGCTGGGCCTCGGCCTCGCTGCTATGCAAGGCCGCCTCGGCCTGGGCGATGCGTTGCTGCTGCTCATCGAGACGTGCATCGAGGGTATGCAGGCTCGACTGACGGGCCGTCGCCGCCGCCCGGGCCTGCAGCAACCGGGCCTGGGTGCTGCGCAACTGCTCGATAAAGTCGCGGTCATCCAGACGCACCAGGACATCCCCGGCCTTGACCGGCTGGTTGTCCTCCACCAGGACCTGGGCCACGTAGCCGGCAATACGCGGGCTGACCGCCACCCAATCGGCGCGTACATAGGCATCGTCGGTTTCTTCAAGGAAGCGCCCCACCTGCCACCAATACCCGGCAAACAACCCCACCCCCAACAACGTCACCAGCGATGCGCCCGTCAGCAGTACGCGGCGATGGCGCGCCATCAAGCCGGAGGTGGATCGCAGGGTCGCGGGTTCAACAGCCTGGTTCATGGCTTGGCTCCAAGGGCAGCAAGGGGTAAGGGTTGAGGTTGATCGTCGCGTTGCCAGCCGCCACCGAGCGCCTGGAACAGGTCGATCTGACGGTTGATCAAGCGCAGGTCGGCCCGGGCCAGGGTGGCCTGCAGGGTGACCAGGCTGCGCTCGCTGTCCAGCAGGTGCAGGGCATCGAGGGCACCGGCCCGATAACTGCGGGTGGCCAGCTCGAACGCCTGCTGGCTGTGGTCCAACGCGGCTTGCAGAGCCTGGCGGCGCTGCTGTTCGGCCTGGTACAGCACCAGGGCTTGCTCGACCTGTTTCAAGGCGCTGAGGACCGTGCCGTCAAAACGCGCCTGGGCCTCCCGCGCCTGGGCCCGGCGCTGCCCCACTTGGGCCCGGGCCACGCCGCGCTGGGGAAAGCGCCAGGACAGCAACGGCCCCACGGAATACACCAGCGCCTCACTGTCCCCCAGCTTGCCCAGGCTGCTTGCGGAAGACGCCAGCGCGGCACCGA
Organism: Pseudomonas gessardii; assembly: GCF_001983165.1. GTDB lineage: Bacteria > Pseudomonadota > Gammaproteobacteria > Pseudomonadales > Pseudomonadaceae > Aquipseudomonas > Aquipseudomonas gessardii. The sequence goes on from NZ_MNPU01000030.1 coordinate 60,469, forward strand.
ACGTCACCCGTGGATACAGTGCGGCGCGGGCGATGCCGATGGCCAGCGTGGCCGATTGCAGCTGGCGCTCGGCACGCCGGATATCGGCACGCCGCTGCACCAGCGCCCAGCCATCCCCCACGGGCAGCGGCGCCTGCAATTGCGGGCGCTGGGCACAGGTGTGCCGGGCCACCGCCAACGGCGGCAGGCCACTGAGCACCGCCAGTTCATACAGCGCCGCCTGATGGCGGGCAGCCAACAGGGGCAGCGGCGCACGGGTTTCTTCCAGCAGGCCATTGAGGCGCGCCAGGTCCAGCGCTGTCGCCGCGCCGGCCTTCTGCAGCCGGCGAGTGACGTCGACACTGCGCTCCAGCACCTGCACCGAATGGCGCTGCACCTGGCGGCTGAACGCATAGACACAGGCCTGGCCATAGGCCCGTGTGGTCTGCGCGGCCACCGTCACCCGCCATTCATCCTCCAGCGCCCGCGCCGCCTGCGCATCCGCGCGGGCGGCGGCCAGGCGGTAACGCATCTCACCCCACAGGTCCAGGGTGTAGCTCAGGGAGAACCCGGGGGCGTGGCTCCACTCGGCATCGGCCTGCTCCCCGCTGGCCTGGGCCAGGGTCTGGTCATCCCGGCTGCGGCCGTAGCCTACGCTGTAGGCCAGGCGGGTCGAGGGCTGGCGTTCGCCCTCAACCTGCTCCAGGCGCGCCAATAACGCGTCGACATGGGCGGCGGCGGCCTCAAGGTCTTGGTTGTGGCTCAAGGCCTGCTCGACCAACAGATCCAATTGCGGGTCACGGTAAAGCTGCCACCAGCGCGCGGGCAACGCCTGGGTCGCCGGCCCGCTGGACAAAGGCGGCGTCGCCTGGGCTGTCAACTGCGCTGCTGGCTCGTCGGGCAGGCCACTGCATCCGGCCAGCGTGCCCAGCAGAAGCAGGGCCAGGGCTACCGGGGATCGATTGCTAGTGGGGGGATGAACGACAAGGCTGGGCATCACAAAGCTCGCTGAAGAATGAGCTTTGCAGAGTAGGCACGCGCCCTGGCGGATTCGCCCGCGCCAAGGCCATGTATCGTCGCCAAATGGACAATTGGGTTACATGAAGCAACATCAGGCCCGGGGGCGGAAATGACTCGGCGGATAACCCAGCGAGCGCCGGAACATTGCGCTGAACGCACTCGGGCTCTGGTAACCATGTTCCAGCGCCACTTCCAGGATCGAGGCGCCCTGGGCCAGCAACTTCAGGCTCAAGGCCAGGCGTGCGCGTTTACGCCACTCGCCAAAGCTCATGCCCAGTTCCCGCTGGAAGATCCGGCTCAGGGTGCGCGCGCTCATATTCAGGGTGTCGGCCCAGGATTCCAGGCTGCTGTCATCGGCCGGGTTGCCGATAAACCGGGTACACAATTTGGCCAGCCGTGCTTCGCCGGGCACCGGCACATGCATGGCCACCACCGGCGCGGCCAGCAGCTCCATGCGGATCACCTCCACCATGGCCTGCAAGCGCGGGCTGTTGACTTCGCCGGCAATCAGCGTAGCCGCCACGATCAGCTCGCGCAGCAACGCCGAGACCTCGATCACCTGGCAGGTCCGGCCCAGGCTCGGCTCCACCTCGGGCAGCAGGAACAAGGTGCGCATATGCACCTCGCCGGCCATGCGGATCTCGTGGGGCGTGCCGGCAGGTACCCACAACGCATGCCCGGACGGCACCAGCCAACTGCCCTGGGCCGTGCTGACCACCATCACCCCGGAGACACCGTGAATCAATTGCGCCTGGGTATGACAATGGGGATGCACCACTTCATCGTTACGGTAATTGTCAGCATAAGCCTCAAGCCAAGGCCGGTGCGCAGTTGTCATGGGCAGCGTCTCACGTCGTTAAGCCGGAGATTCTAACCAAAAGCCCCATGGCGAAAACGATAGATATAGACAGCCATCGTCGCATTCCAGACAAGCCGCTGAACTTGTGCTGCACGCCGTCAGTCAGCTCAAGGGACTCCTGGAAGAAAAGTTGGGTGGACAATGCGCGATCTGAACAACGAACCTCAAAGTGCCATCGATGCCCACGGCATCATCGGCGACATGCGCAGTGCGGCGCTGATCAACGACCAGGGCAGCATCGACTTTTTCTGCTGGCCGGAATTCGACAGCCCGTCGATCTTCTGCTCGCTCCTGGACGCCCCCGCCTCCGGGATCTTCCAGCTCACCCCGGACCTACCCGGGGCGCGCCGGGAACAGATCTACCTGCCGGACACCAACGTCCTGCAAACCCGCTGGCTGAGCGATGAGGCGGTGGTGGAAATCACCGACCTGCTGAGCATCAGCGATGACGTCGATGACCTGCCCCTGCTGATCCGCTGGGTGCGGGTGATCAGCGGCAAGGCCACCGTGCATATGCGCTGCGCGGTACGCCATGACTATGCCCGGGCCCCCACCCGGGCCACGGCGGATAACACCGACGTGTGCTTTAAAGCCCCGGGCCTGCCCGGCCTGCGCCTGGCCAGCAGCCTGCCCGTGCAGATCGAGGACGATGCCGCCGTCGCCTGCTTTACCCTGGACCAGGACCAGGGCGCCGAATTTGTTCTCGGCGCCCTCGACGATGTACGCGTCGACAGCCGCGGCACCGACCTGTGCCTGCAGCGCACCCTGGCCTTCTGGCGGGGCTGGCTGGCCCAGTCCAACTACCGCGGGCGCTGGCGCGAAATGGTCAATCGCTCGGCCCTGGCCCTGAAACTGCTGACCTCGCGCAAACACGGCGCGATTCTCGCAGCGGCCACCTTCGGCCTGCCGGAAGCCCCCGGCGGCGAACGCAACTGGGACTACCGCTACACCTGGATCCGCGACGCCTCATTCACCGTCTACGCCTTTATGCGCCTGGGTTTTGTCCAGGAAGCCAATGACTACATGCGCTGGCTGCGCGGGCGCGTCAGCGACTGCCAGGGGCGGCCGATGAAAATCAACATCCTGTATGGCATCGACGGCCGCCAACAGTTGCCAGAAACCGAGTTGCCTCACCTTCGCGGCCACGGCGGCGCGCAGCCGGTGCGCATTGGCAACGGGGCCGTTGACCAGGTGCAACTGGACATTTTTGGCGAACTGATGGACGCGGTGTACCTGGTCAACAAGTACGGCGAGGCCATCTCCCATGAGGGCTGGAAACACACCCGGGAAGTGGTGGACCAGGTGTGCGAGACCTGGAACCAGAAAGACGTCGGCATCTGGGAAATGCGCGGCGAACAGCATCACTTCCTGCACTCGCGGCTGATGTGCTGGGTGGCGCTCGACCGCGCCATCCGCCTGGCCTCCAAACGCTCATTGCCGGCGCCCTTCGCCCGCTGGGACCAGACCCGCCAGGCGATTTATGAAGACATCTGGAGCCACTTCTGGAACGAGGAACGCGGGCATTTCGTGCAGCATATCGGCAGCACAGCCCTGGACGGCTCGATGCTGTTGATGCCGCTGGTGCGCTTCGTCGCGGCCACCGACCCGCGCTGGTTGTCGACCCTTGAGGCGATCCAGAAAAGCCTGGTGCGCGACGGCATGGTGTACCGCTACCGCAATGACGACAGCCAGATCGACGGCTTGCAAGGCACCGAAGGTGCGTTTACCGCCTGTTCATTCTGGTATGTCGAATGCCTGGCGCGCGCGGGGCAAGTGGAAAAGGCCCATCTGGAGTTCGAGCAACTGTTGCGCTATGCCAACCCGCTGGGGTTATATGCCGAGGAATTCGACAGCCAGGCACGGCACCTGGGCAACACCCCGCAGGCCTTGAGCCATTTGGCGTTGATCAGCGCGGCGACGTTTCTGGATCGCAAGTTGAGTGGGCAGAAAAACGTGTGGCAGCCTTAAGAATCGAGCAGCGCAGCAAAACCCTTGTGGGAGCTGTCCCTCCTCTATTCAAGAACCCGCGCTGGGCCCGTGAACACATAGCGGTTTCGCGCTAAAGTCCAGGCTCACTGCTGTGACCCGAAAGGAGTCCCGATGAGCCCCTCGATCGCGCTGCTGTCTATCCGCACGCCCATGCTCGACATCGCCTACGAAGCCCATGGCCCGGCCGGGGGTGAGGTGGTGATCCTGCTGCATGGTTTTCCCTATGACCCCCGCAGCTACGATGCCATTGCGCCGGTGCTGGCCGAGGCTGGCTACCGCGTGCTGGTGCCTTACCTGCGCGGCTATGGCCCGACCCGTTTTGCCCACGCCCAGGTGCCGCGCTCCGGCCAACAGGCAGCGCTGGCCAAGGACCTGCTGGATTTCATGGACGCCCTGTCCATCGAGCAGGCCGCCCTCGCCGGGTATGACTGGGGTGGGCGCGCCGCGTGCATTGTCGCGGCGCTTTGGCCCGAACGTGTGCGCTGCCTGGTCACGGGCGATGGCTACAACATTCAAGATATTGCCCAGTCCATCCAGCCACGCGCGCCGGTCACCGAGCATCGGTTGTGGTACCAGTTCTACTTCCACACCCAACGGGGCGTCGATGGCCTGACCGCTAACCGCCGCGAGTTGTGTGAACTGTTGTGGTCACTCTGGTCACCCTCCTGGGCCGAGGGGCCAAGCCTTTACCCGCAAACGGCACCCTCATTTGATAACCCGGATTTTGTCGAGGTGGTGATCCACTCCTATCGCCATCGCTTTATGTATGCCGAGGGTGATCCGGCACTGGAAGGGATTGAACAGGCGCTGGTGCAGCCGCCGCCGATTTCGGTGCCAAGCATTTCGCTGTGCGGCGCCGACGACGGGGTCGGCCCGGCGCCCGAGGTGGATGACGACGTGGGCAATTTCAGCGGGTTTTATCGGCGCCGGGTACTCGCCGGGGTCGGCCACAATATTCCCCAGGAAGCACCGCAGGCCACGCTGGACGCCCTGTTTGAATTGCTGGAACAGACTCAGGCCGGCGCCGAAAACCGCTCGCGGTAAAGCTGTGGGGTGATCGACAAGGCGCGGATAAAACTGCGGCGCATGGTTTCTTCGCTGCCAAAGCCACATTGCGCGGCGATGCGTTTGATTGCCACGGCGCTGTCGGCCAGTTGCCGGCGTGCGGTTTCCACGCGGATCAGTTCCACCGCCCGTGCCGGGGTCTGGCCGGTGTCGGCGCGGTAGTGACGCACAAAGCTGCGCTCACTCATGCCGCACGCAGCCGCCAGGGTCGCGATGTTCAAGTCCAGGTGCAAGTGTTCGGCAATCCAGGCGTGCAATTCGCTGAAACGGCTGCCGCCCTTTTGCAGGGACAGGGTAACGCTGAACTGCGCCTGCCCACCGGGGCGCTTGAGAAACACCACCAGGTGCCGCGCCACGTCCAGGGCCACTGCGCGGCCCAGGTCCTCTTCCACCAGGGCCAGGCACAAATCGATACCGGCCGTGACCCCCGCCGAGGTCCAGAGCGAGCCCTGCTGGATAAAAATCGGGTTGGCCTCGACCTGCAACCTGGGGTATTTGCGCGCCAGTTCCTCGCAGCGCGTCCAGTGGGTGGCGACACGGCAGCCGTCCAACAGGCCACTGGCGGCCAGCAGGAAGGCGCCGGTGCACACCGAGGCCATGCGCCGCGACTGCGTGGCTTTCTGCCGCACCCACGCCACCAGTTGCGGGTCCTCGGCCGCCCCATACACGCCCCAGCCGCCGGCGATCACCAGGGTGTCGCAGGGCGTCTCGGCGCCAGGCAATGGCTCGGCCACCAGGGCCAGGCCAGCAGAGGTCATCACCGGCTCGGCCTGGGCGGCAATCACGTTGACCGCATAGGGCAGCGGCAAGCCTTGCTGGCGCGCCAGGTCGTTGGCCGAGGCAAACACTTGCAAGGGCCCGGTGACGTCGAGCACTTGCACATTGGCAAAGGCCAGTACATGGATGATTTTCGGCATGATTGGCGCGATTCGTGGGCTCAATGGCGTATACGCCAAAGCCTAGGCCACTAGAGTGAAGCCGTCCATCCCTTTCCTGGAGTTTGACCATGACCCTGCAGATCGGCTTTGTGTTGTTCCCCGGCATCCAGCAACTGGACCTCACCGGCCCTTACGACGTGCTGGCGTCCTTGCCGGATGTGGCGCTGCACCTGATCTGTAAAGACCTGGCGCCGATCACCTCCAGCAGCGGGTTGGTGCTGGCGCCGACCATCACCTACGACGACTGCCCGACCCTGGATGTGATCTGCGTGCCGGGCGGCTCGGGGGTTGGGCCGTTGATGGAGGATGAGCCGACCCTGGACTTTCTGCGGGCGCAGTCCCGGACTGCAGGTTATGTGACGTCGGTGTGCACCGGCGCGCTGGTGCTGGGCGCGGCGGGCTTGCTGCGCGGGCGGCGGGCCACCACGCACTGGGCCTATCACGACATGCTGGCCACCCTTGGCGCGATCCCGGTACAGGAACGTGTGGTGCAAGATGGCAATCTATTTACCGGCGGCGGCATCACGGCAGGGATCGACTTTGCCCTGACCCTGGCCGCCGAGTTGTACAGCGAAGCAGCGGCGCAGTTGGTGCAGTTGCAGCTGGAATATGCGCCGGCCCCGCCCTTCAATGCCGGCCGGCCGGACACCGCACCACGGTCTGTGCTGGACGAGGCCAATAAGCGCACGACTGAATCACGCAAGACCCGGGGCGAAATTACCGCGCGGGCGGCGGCGCGGCTGGGCTGAAGGCCGAACTATTTTCCCCTGTGGGAGCGGGCAAGCCCTAATGCCAGTCAGTTAAGCGGATTCTGCTTTCTGTAGGAGCGAGCTTGCTCGCGAAGGACGTCAACGATAACGCGTGTTTGCTAGGTAAACGCGGCGCTCTCAAGTTCTTCGCGAGCAAGCTCGCTCCTACAAAAAGGCTTAACTGACTGGCATTAGGGCAAGCCCGCTCCCACAAGGAGATGCGCCTGCCGTCTACAAGGTGCGCGGCATCACCGCCAGGCGCACGGCCAAGACTGTCAGCACCGTGGCCAACCCCCATTTCTGCAAGCCGGCGGTTCTTTTACTGCCGGCAAAATACCGGCTGATCGCCCCGCCAAAAATCCCCAGCACCGCGTGAAACACCCCGGCAATCAAGGTCAGGACCAGGCCCAGTTGCACCAATTGCAAGGCAATGGGACCGGCCTCGGGTTTGACGAACTGCGGCAGGAATACCATGAAAAACAGCAGCGCCTTGGGGTTGAGCAGGCTGTTGAGCATGGCGCGCATAAACACCCCGCCCAGACGTACCCGCTCAACCTGGGCGGTGTCCAGGGATGGCTTTTTCTGCAGGGTCTTGAACGCCAGCCACAGCAGGTAGACCACGCCGGCATAACGGATCAGGTCAAAGGCCGGCGGCCAGCTGGCCACCAGGGCCGTGACGCCGGTGGCGGTCAATGCGGTCAACAGCAGGTCCGCCACCCCGATCCCCAGGCCGGCCGCCACCCCGCCACGCCAGCCATAGCTCACCCCATGACTGATGACAAAGGCCATGTTCGGCCCGGGCGACAGCAGCAACAGCAGCACGGAACCAGAGAAAACCGCCAGGGTTGCGAGATCGATCATGCTCAACTCATCCGCCAGGGAAAACCGTAGATTAGTCCTACCCCAGCCACTGATACCAGCCTATACGCACGCGGCCGGGCAGTGGTCAGCCAGCAGAACCGGGGTTCATACAGGGACATCGCCAACACAGCCGCAACCTGCAAGACACCCAATACGCCGCCAGCGAAGGCATCGCATCCTGGGGTAACTTCTACGGTGAACCGCGTAATTTCACGGTGAGCCTCAAGGGCGACTTCTGATCCCCATCCCCCTGTAGGGGCCGGTTTGAACTGGCCTAATGCTCCCGGACACCTCTTAAGGGCGATATGATTCGCCCAATCAGGAGGTTCCATGCAAGAGCGAAAGACCTACACCCGCGAGTTCAAGCAACGTGCTGCAAGCATGGTTCTTGA
>NZ_MNPU01000031.1 GCF_001983165.1 Pseudomonas gessardii
CTCTTGCCCCACCACTCGGTGCCTCGCCTAGGCTCGGCATGCCCGCAGTCAGGCATTGCTCCGTGGGCCCGCCGCGATCGGCCATCCCTGGCCGTGTCGCGGCTACCCCGGCATCCATGCCGGGGTACCCACTGCGCAATACCTGCCTGCGGCCATCGTGGTTTAACGGGGCGCCTGAGATCAAGATCAAAAGCCAGATCAAAAACAGAGCAACAGCAACAGCAAAGACGGGGCGCGAAGCTGCATTCCCCCCTGTGGGAGCTGGCTTGCCTGCGATGGCGGTTCATCAGCCAATACATTTATCGACTGATACACCGCCATCGCAGCGATGCGGCGACCCGACAAGCCAGCTCCCACAGGTATATGTGTACGCCTCGACGATCAGGTCGGCTGTCAGGCCGCCTCGCTTTGCTTTTGATCTGAGGCGCCCCGTTAAACCACGCTGGCCGTCATCCGATTTTGATTTGGGGGGTAACCCGGCAGGACGCCGGGTTAGCCGCGCTGGGCCATGGATGGCCCATCGCGGCGGCCCCCCAAATCAATGTCGGATGACGGGCACACCGAGCCTAGGCGAGGTGCCGAGTGGTGGGGCAAGAGCGCTTTGCTTACTTTGGCGCTCTTCCAAAGTGAGCCGCCGTAAGGGCGGAACCAATAGCCGCCGTGACCGCAGCAACGGATATGTACACAACCCCGCCATCACCAACAAGCCAGCTCCCACAGCAGTCCACGCATGCCCCAACGAATATGCCTGCGCCGAGCCCAATGTCGCTACAGCATGGGCAGTTACTTGGGATACAGCGGCGGCAAGCTGGTGCTGTCGGCCACCGGCGCCTGTTCGCGCTCGGCCATGGGAATGGCCTTGATCGCCCGCCACAGCTCCTCACCCTGCCAATACTGGCCGGTTTCGCTGTAGAGCGCGCCGTTCAGCCCATCCAGGGCATCGGACAAGGGCACAAACCGCGCCGCCATGTCCGCCAGGGTTTCCGGTTGTTGGCGTGCCCAGGCATCCAGCGCCTGGCGTGTGGCCTGGGGGTCATTGGCCTGGCTCGCACGCTTGAGGTCGTCGAGCAAGGTGCGGGGGCTGGGCCCGGTTTGTGCGGCGCGCTGGATTGCCGGGCGGGAGCGGGCCCGCCACCACAGGCCGAAGCCGAGCAGGGTGGTGCCGGCGAGGAGCAGGCTGGTAAGTTGCCAGATCCACAGGCGGCCATCGTCCGGTGCGGTGATTACGGTGGGGGTGGCCGGGGTGTCGACCACCAGGCTCGGGTTGACCGCCACTTGCAGGGTGCGGGCCGGCAGGCTGGTGCGTTCCAGATGGTCTTCATGGGTGTTCCACCACACCACCTCCACCGCCGGCAGCTCCAGGGCGCCGGCGCGGTTGGGCACCAGGGCCTCGCGGTCTTCGCGGCTGCCGATCACCCCGCGCTCGCTGCTCTGGTTGCTCAACACCGGCTGGTCGGGGTAACGCCGCAGGCCGGCGATTTCGGTGCTCGGCAGCGCCGGTAACTGGGCACTGGCCAAGCCTTCGGCCTTGAGGGTGAGGATGCGGGTCAGGGAGTCGCCGACCTGCACGTTCGTAGGTTCCGGGTTCCAGCTTTCACCCAGGCTCAGGCTGCGCGCCGGCAGCCAGGGGGCGTCTGCGGGGTACAGGGCCGGCTTGGGCTTGACCGTCAGGGGGATTTCGGTGGAATTGACATGCAACAGCTTGCCGGGCCTGGGTGCCTGGGGCGTGGTGCCCTGGGCCGGGCGCGGTTCGACTTGGGTGGCACTGAATATTTGCGCCGGGATCAGCAGTTGCCCGCTGTGTTGCGGGTAGATCCCATAGCGCATTTCGATCACGCCGTGGCGCACGCCGTTGATGACTTTTTCATAGGTGCGCGAATCGCCCACCTGCTCGACCCGCGCGTCAGACAACTGCAACGGCGTCAGGCTGCTGTCGTCATACAGCGCCACCGAGTGGTAGATGCGCACCGTCAGCAGGGCCTGGGCCTGCACATAGACGCTGCCCTCATCGAGGCTGGCTTCGATGAATACCGGTTCCAGTTGATTATCACTGTCCTGGCCCAGGGTTTCGTCCACTTGCAGGCTGATCGCCTGGGTCTTGAGTTCGCCCAGTTGCAGCGGCGGGATCACCACGGTGCCGGTGGTCTTGGGCTGCAAGGTGATGATCCAGCGAGTGGTGGCGTGGTTGCTGCCGTCAAGGGTGGTGAGTTGGTTGATCTGGCGGGTGCCACGCACGTCGAACAGCGGGTCCAGGGGCGCTAGGTCCGGCTTGCCGAACTGGGTGACGTCGTTGGACTCGATTGTCAGCTCCACCGTTTCCCCGGAATTGACGCGGCTGCGGTCGATACTGGCGGCCAGGTCGGCCGCCTGGGCGTGACCGGCCCACAGCGCTAGCAATAAGACAAAGGGGGTGCAGCGGCTCATCGAGTCTTGTCCTGATGTTGTTGCTGTTCGTACCAGAATTTGCGTCGCAACAACTCGCCGGGGTTGTCCGGGATCTGTCGCAGCCACTGTTCCAGGGCCTGGCGGTGCTCCTCGTCGAGGTTGCTCTCGGTGGGGCGCAAGGGCGGCGTCGTGGTTTGTTCGTCGCCCAGTTCGCTGCCGGGTACTTCGTTGTTGCCGGCAACGGGCGGGGTGCCGGTTTGTGTGTCAGCCGTGCCTGCCTGGCCCGCGCCCTGGGGCGATTGCTCGCCGCCGTTGGCCTGCTGGCCGCTGTCGCCCGGTTGTGCAGTTTGGCCGGGTTGGGTGGATTCGTCATCCTCGTTTTTTTCCGGTGCGGGCGGCTCAGGTTCCGGTTCTTCCAGCAGCAGGCTCTCGACAAGGGCTTTGTTTTTCAGGGCGGGCTGCAAGTCCGGCTGGGCTTCCAGGGCTTGCTCATAGGCGTCTATCGCGGCTTCCAGCTCACCGGTGCGGGCCAGGGCATTGCCACGATTGTAGTGGGAATAGGCATCACTGCCTTCGGCAAAACGTCGGGCCGCCTCCGCATAGTTGCCCGCCTCGTACAGGGCGACACCCTGCCATTGCGGGTTTTCAAAGTGTTCGGCGGCTTCGGCCGGGCGTTTGTGCTTGAGCAGGTACTGGCCCTGTTGATCGGGGCGCAGCCACAGGTCGTCAAAGCTGAACGCGTAGCTCGGCTGCGGCGCGGCCAGGAGCAGCAACGGCAGGCAGAACAGCCAGCCACGGCGCCCGGCGCAGGCGGCAAGCAGCAGCAAGGGCAGCAATAGCCAGTAACCCTGGTCGGCCCAGGTGTCCAGTTGCAGGCGCTGACCGTCGTCGCGCAGGTTTTGCGGGCCGTCCAGCAGGCCCAGGCCGCGCAGGTCCTTGTCGTCCAGGCGGGCCTGGCGATAGCGGCCACCCATTTCGCTGGCAAAGGCCTTGAGCGTCGGGCTGTCCAGGCGCGGGATCAGGATCGCGCCTTGTTCGTCCTTGAGGAACTCGCCACTTTCCTGGGTCACTGGCGTGCCTTCACGGCTGCCGATGCCGAGGATCGACAGGCTCGGCGCCTGGCCTTGCAGCAGCAGGCGAATGCCCTGGCGTTCCTGCTTGGACAGCGACGAGCCAATCAACAACAGGCGACCCTGGCCCAGGCCGCCGTGCTTGAGCAGGCCCAGGGCTTTTTCCACTGCCAGGTCGGCACGATGGCCGGCCTCGGGCATGATCGACGGGCGCAGGGCTTCCAGCAGGTTGCGGCTGGTGGCCAGGTCGTCGGACAGCGGCACCAGCGTGTGGGCGCTGCCGGCATACACGACGATGGCGGTCTGCGCATCGCTGCGCGCCTGCAGCAGATCCACCAGCTTGCGCCGCGCCTGCTCCAGGCGGTTGGGCGGGCTGTCGGTGGCAAGCATCTCCGGCGTCAGCTCCAGCAGCACCACCAGCGGGTCGGCGGGCTTCTGGCTGATCTGTTCGACCCGTTGCCAGCCGGGGCCGAGCAAGGCCAGCACCGCCAGCAGCCAGGCCAGGCCCAGCAACAGCCATGGCGACTTGCTTTCCCGGCCATTGCCGCCACTGAGCAGGGCGGCGTGGAAGGCCGGCGGCAGGATCATCTGCCAGCGCCCGGCGCGTTTTTGCCGATGCCACAGTTGCCACAGCAACCAGCCGAGGACGGGCAGCAGCAACAGCCACCAGGGGCGGAACCAGTGCGGCCATAAAGCGATCATCGACGCCTCCGCAAGCGCAGGCGTTTAAGGCGTTGCCGCCATTGCGGGTGCTGTTGCAGGAAATGGCCCTTGGTCGAGAGTTTATTGAGCAGCCGTTGCAGGGCGTTGTCCGGCCAGCGTTCCTGGATCACCAGCAGCAGGCTGAGAAACAGCGCCAGGGCCAGCGGCCCGCTATACAGCGCCTGGGTCGGGCGGGCCTGGGTTGGTTGTTGCGCCACCGGCTCCAGCTGGTCGAGGGTTTGTTTGATCGCTTGCAACTCGGCGCCGTCATGGGCGCGGAAATACTGCCCGCCGGTGGTCTGGGCGATGGCCTTGAGCGCCGGCTCGTCGAGGTCCAGGCTGGGGTTGAGGCCGAGCATGCCCAGGCTGCCGGTCTGTTCGGGGCTGGCGCCAATGCCGATGGGGTAGATTTTCACGCCTTCTTCGGCGGCCAGGCGGGCGGCGGTCAATGGGTCGATTTCGCCGCCATTGTTGGCCCCGTCGGTGACCAGGATCAGCACCCGGCTTTGTGCCGGGCGTTGCCGCAGGCGCTTGAGGGCCAGGCCAATGGCGTCGCCAATCGCGGTGTTTTTCCCGGCGATGCCGATGCGTGCCTCATCCAGCCAAGTGCGCACGGTGCGCCGGTCGAAGGTCAGCGGTGCCTGCAGGTAGGCCTGGCTGCCAAACAGGATCAGGCCAACACGGTCGCCCTCGCGGCTTTCGAGAAAGTCGCCAAGCAGGTGCTTGACCAGGTTCAGGCGGCTGACGTCTTCGTCCTGCCATTGCATATCGGGGAAGTCCATGGAGCCGGACACGTCCACCGCCACCAACAGGTCGCGGCCGCTGGCGGCAATCGGCAACGGTTCGCCAAGCCATTCCGGGCGGGCGGCGGCGGTCAGCAGCAACAACCACAGCACCACGAACGGCGCTTGTTGGCGCCAGCCCGGCAGGTTGATGCGCGCGCGGCGCCGGGCCAGCCCTTCGAGGTCGCCCAGAAAGCTGACTTTCAAGGCCGGCTCGCCGCTGTCGGCCACCGGCAGGATCAGCCGCATCAGCCAGGGCAGGGGCAGCAGGGCAAAGACCCACGGCCAGGCGAACTCAAACATGTTTGCGAATCCAGGTGTCGACCGCTTGCGTCAGGCCGGCGATGGCCTTGTCGTCGAGCTTGCATTCGGGTTTGTAGGCGCCCTCGACGAGGACCATCCAGCGCGTGAGGCCGGCGGCGGGGCAGCGGTTGTCGAGAAAGGCCAGCCATTTGCGCCCGTTGAGGGTGTGGCTCTGGCTGTAGGGGTAGTCGTTGCGGCACAGGCGCTTGAGCAGGCCGTTGAGCTGCTGCAGCCAGGCGCCGGCCGGTGCGCCGTCGTAGGGCTTGGGCATCAGCGCCAGTTCCGCGAGGGCGGCAATACGCAGCGGGTCCAGGGGCTGTTCGGCCCGGGCCAGGGGGCGTTTGCTCGGCAGGAAGCGCCGCAGCCGCCACAAGCCCCAGCCCGCCAGGGGGATCAGCGCCAGCAACAGCCACCAGCCCGGCGCCGGCGGCCAGAAACCAATGGCCGGTGGGGCGATCAGCGGTTGCAACTGGTCCAGGCTGCTCATGGCTTTTTCACCGGGCGTTGCGGGTTGAGGTATTCGCGCAGTTGCTCGACCATTTCGCTCTGGGTGCTCAATGGCATCAGCAGTACCCGCAGTTTTTGCGCGAGCAATTCCCAGCGGGCGATGCGTGCTTCGGCCTGGGCCTTGTAGGCCTGGCGCAGCTCGAAGTTCAAGGTGTCGATTTCCAATTGCGCGCCGCGCTCGGCGAAACGCAGCAGCCCGGCGGCGGGCAGTGCGTGGTCCAGCGGGTCTGAGACCGGCAGCAGCAACAGGTCGCAATGGCGCGACAACAGGCTCAGTTGCTGCTCGGCGCCCTCGGTCAGGGCGCGCTCGTCACAAATCACAATCACCAGGCTGCCGGGGCGCAGCACTTCGCGACCACGGCGCAGGGCCATGCCCAGGGCGTCGGCTTCGGGGCGGCTCTCGGTGTTGAGGCTCTGGTTGACCCGTACCAGGCGGTTGAGCAGTTGCAGCAGGCTTTGCTTGCTGCGCCGGGGCTTGATTTCGTAGTGCTCGTTATCGCCGAACACCAGGCCGCCGACCCGGTCGTTGTGGCCCAGCGCGGCCCAGCCGATGAGGCTGGCGGCCTGGGCGGCGAGGACCGACTTGAACATCAGCCCGGAGCCGAAAAACAGCCGGCAGCTTTGCTCCACCATGATAAAGATCGGCCGTTCGCGCTCTTCGTGGAACAGCTTGGTGTGGGGCTCCTGGGTGCGGGCGGTGACGCGCCAGTCGATGGTGCGCACATCGTCGCCGGCCTGGTACACCCGCACCTGATCGAAGTCCACACCGCGCCCGCGCAGTTTGGAGTGGTGCAGGCCGATCAACGGGCTGCGCTGGCTGGGCGTGGAAAACAGCTGTACTTCGCGCACGCGATGGCGCATCTCGATCAATTCGCTGAGGCTGACATGGATCCCGTCGCCGGCATTCATGGAGATCAAGCGACGGCTACGACGTCGAGAATACGCTGCACCACGCGGTCCTGGTCGATGCCGGCCGCTTCGGCCTCGAACGACAGAATGATGCGGTGGCGCAGTACATCGAACAGCACCGCCTGGATATCTTCCGGGCTGACAAAGTCACGCCCGGCCAGCCAGGCGTGGGCGCGGGCGCAGCGGTCAAGGGCAATCGAGCCTCGGGGGCTGGCGCCATAGGCAATCCACTCGGCCATTTCCGCGTCGAACTTGGCCGGGGTGCGCGTGGCCATGACCAGTTGTACCAGGTATTCCTCCACGGCGTCGGCCATGTACAGGCCGAGGATTTCCTTGCGCGCGGCGAAAATCGCCTGCTGGCTGACCCGCCGCTCGGGCTTTGTCTCGCCATTCAGCGCTTCGCCACGGGCCTGTTGCAGGATGCGCCGCTCCACGGCGGCATCGGGGAAGCCGATCTTGACGTGCATCAGGAAGCGGTCGAGCTGGGCTTCGGGCAGGGGATAGGTGCCTTCCTGCTCGATGGGGTTCTGCGTGGCCATTACCAAAAACAGCGGCGACAGCTCGTAGGTGCTGCGCCCGACGCTGACCTGGCGCTCGGCCATGGCTTCGAGCAGGGCCGACTGGACCTTGGCCGGAGCACGATTGATCTCGTCCGCCAGCACCAGGTTGTGGAAGATCGGCCCTTGCTGGAACACGAAACTGCCGGTTTCCGGACGATAGATCTCGGTGCCGGTGATGTCGGCGGGCAACAGGTCGGGGGTGAACTGGATACGATGGAACTGTGCTTCGATCCCTTCGGCAAGCTCCTTGATGGCCTTGGTCTTGGCCAGGCCGGGAGCGCCCTCTACCAGCATATGGCCGTCGGCGAGCAGGGCAATGAGCAAACGCTCGATGAGTTTTTCCTGGCCGAGAATCTGCGTAGAAAGAAAGGTTCGCAGCGCGAGCAGCGCTTCACGATGTTCCATCAAGGACGGTTCCTGGAAAGATGAGCCTGGGGATTGGGAAAAATGCCAAGGCCTGGGGGGCCTACTTTAATGCATTGGAGGGGCTGGCGACTAATGAACCAGGGGGTATTTTTTTGCGATCTGTAGGAAAGGTCTGAGGTTTTTGGCGTTTATAAGGGTCTCATCGCGGCGATGCGGCGACCCGACAAGCCCGGCCTCCCACAGGTGGGGGCGGGCTTGTCGGGTCGCCGCATCGCCGCGATGGCGATTTAGCAGGTGCCCATCAAGGCGTGCGGATGTAAGTGCCAGTGCCCTTGAGAATGTTCTGCAGGGTTTCTTCTACCTCGGCCAGGTCCGCCTCAGCGGTACCGTGATTGATCTGCAGGTGGTCGCTGCCGCCCAATGCGTCCTTGTCCGCCGCACCGATTTCCACCAGGAGGGTGGTCGCGCTCAGGGTGATCTTCAAGCCTTCCAGGGTCGAAGGCTCGTAGTCCCAGGTCAGTTCAACCTCGTCCTCATCTGGATAACGCGACAGCATGAACATCTCGCCATGGGTACCGTGGCAGCAGAGCATGGCCATGTTGTCTTCTTCGTCGTCGCAGGGGGTGGCGAGCAGGTGGGTGGTGGTCAGTTGCATGTAGAGTCCTGTCTGGAAAGGCGGCTTCAAGGCCGGCAGGCCTTGATTCTGCCATTGCATCGGGCTTTGTGTCGGCTTTTGTATCAAGCGGGCATCAGGTTTTGGAGGCCCAGGCACTGATTGCGCTGCTTAACGGTTTAAAGGCATTCCCCAAACCACTGGTGAACACAGGAAGAAGGGTTTTCACGGAACCTTCGCCAATGAGCTTGTCTGCCCCAGGGCGCCTGTGGATATAGCTGTCTATGCCAATGCCGAGTTGCGCGGTGCCCACCGCTGTGCTTGTGGCCGTCAGGGCAATGCCCAGCGGCGGGAAAGCGATTCCGAGTGGGGCTAAAAGAAGTAGCCCATATTTTGCCCAGTTCAAGTACTTGAACGCAGTCTTTGCGTTGACGTCGCGATTGAGGACGAATTGAAAACGAGTGGCGCTTTTCAGGTCTACCTCGGTGCGATGCTGGAGTTCCTCGAATGGACCTCCCTGGACAACCTGGCCATTGAATAGGCCACCCTCGTCAAAATAACCGAGCTTTTCTTGCGTGGAGGCAGGAAGGTCACCGTTAAGTACATTGCGGGTGTTGTCTACGAGTGCATCAATGCCTTTAGACAGGAATTCATTACCGAGGTCTTCGGGGCGGAAGTAAAGTTTGAAACTCTCGACGAATTGCGGATCTTTCATTTGCTCGGCCAGCCATTTATTCATTTCTTTCTTGGAGTCGAAGCCTTTCAACGGAGACGCCTGGCCAGGTAGATACAACAAGACCCGGCCCGTGGTCTTATCCTGGGTGTAAAAAGCGCGCATGGGGAAACCTTTGAACGTGAGGAATTTGGTTTCCAGATTCGGGTCAGCCTTGTAGGGCTGTGTCAGGTCATTTTGATTAAGGGATAGGTAACTTTTGTCGGCCGGCATGCCCGTGACACCCATGGCAATCTGGCGATCGTTTTCGGTAAGAGACTTGTCATGGTGTTGAACGTGTGACGCTTTCAAAAACGCACCTCTCGCCGCTTCGGAGTAGGCATGGCGGGAGTTGCCGTTCCAGTAATTGTTAAGGTACTGGTCATAAGGGGATTTATAACTGTTATCCCATACCATCTGTTTGAACTCAGTTGCCGGGATATCGACTCTGTTGCTCGCATCATAGGTATTCGCAGACCCCTGCTGCGGCTCCGTGTAAATCCCTTGAAAGTGGCTGGTGAACCCCGTCTCATTTGGGCGCGGGAACCTACCAAAGGCGTCAGGCTTATCTGTATGTTTTGAACTTTTCCTTATTTCAAAAGGGCCGTCCTCTTTTGAACGTATCGCCCCGTGGAAGTCAGGCTCTTCCTGCTGGTTGAGCCTCGCTGCCTGAGTCAGGGATATTTTTTGAACAATGACCCCGCTGTAAGGTGGGGTATTGGTGCGGTGATCATACTGAATGCTCACTAAGTAGGTGTTATCGGGGTCAATATCTTTACCGAACTTTTCCTTTATCTGACGCTTTACTTCCATGGATGTAATTTCATCTGCCGTCTTGGGCTGCTTGTACTGGCTGATGAGTTGTTCGACGGCCTTGTTGCTGGATAGGGGCGCTTTGAAATAGGGCACCGGAAAGTGCGGCGTGGAGGCAACGGGGGCATTGTCCGAACTTGATCGTGCAGTGGGCTGGAAGAAAGAGCCACGGTTCCCACCGGGTGGGACGTTAAGGGCGGAAGAGTGTACGTTCAATTGAGCCTCGTTGAGTGGTAATAGGGCCTTTATGGGCATGACTGCCTACGCACACTAAGTGACTGAATTTTGAAATACGGTTCCTGCGTGGAGCTGGGAATTAGATTGTACGAGTGTATGAATATTTACCTGTCAGCACTCTCGCCGTGCCTGCATGGCCGCCCACTTTCAATCGCTAGCCACCCCTTGACTGGCGGGATGGGTTGCTCTTGGTGCAACCGCCCATTGCCGGGTGTTGACCGAATATGTCGCAGTGCAGTAAGCAGCCTGCTCGCCGCACTCGTTAAGCTGCGCAACGGGTGTACCTTTTACGTGACTCTGGCCTGCCCGTCGTGTCGTCATCCGCCGGTGGTGCATCCAGTGGACGTCGAATGTGACCTCAGGGTCTTGTCCAGCTTCACCCACCTGTCACCCTGATTCGTCTATGGTGCTTATCATCAGCACCTGCGAACAGACATGACGGCCTCCCCATCAGGGGACAACACGCGACGCTTCCATCAATAACAAGCCCAAGCGGAGTACCACAGATGGCGTTCTTCACCGCAGCCAGCAAAGCCGACTTCCAGCATCAACTGCAAGCGGCACTGGCGCAGCACATCAGTGAACAGGCACTGCCACAAGTGGCGCTGTTCGCTGAACAATTCTTCGGCATCATTTCCCTGGACGAGCTGACCCAGCGTCGCATGTCCGACCTGGCCGGTTGCTCCCTGTCTGCCTGGCGCCTGCTTGAGCGCTTTGATCACACCCAGCCGCAAGTGCGGGTCTACAACCCCGATTACGAACGCCACGGCTGGCAATCGACCCACACTGCGGTCGAAGTCTTGCACCATGACTTGCCGTTCCTCGTGGATTCGGTGCGCACCGAGCTGAACCGTCGCGGTTACAGCATCCATACCCTGCAAACCACCGTACTCAGCGTGCGTCGTGGCAAGAAGGGCGAGTTGCTGGAAATCCTGCCTAAAGGCACCCAGGGCGAAGACGTCCTGCAAGAATCGCTGATGTACCTGGAAATCGACCGCTGCGCCAACGCCGCCGAGCTCAATGTGCTGAGCAAGGAATTGGAGCAGGTCCTGGGCGAAGTGCGCGTGGCCGTGGCGGATTTCGAGCCGATGAAAGCCAAGGTCCAGGAACTGCTGGCCGGTATCGACAGCAGCCCGTTTGCCATCGAAGGCGAAGAAAAGGCCGAGATCAAGAGCTTCCTGGAATGGTTGGTGGGCAACCACTTCACCTTCCTCGGCTACGAAGAGTTTGTGGTGCGTGACGAGCAGGACGGCGGTCATCTGGAATATGACGCCAATTCCTTCCTCGGCCTGACCAAGCTGCTGCGCGCCGGCCTCACCGCTGAAGACCTGCGCATCGAAGACTACGCCGTGGCCTACCTGCGCGAGCCGACGGTCTTGTCGTTCGCCAAGGCCGCGCACCCAAGCCGTGTGCACCGTCCGGCTTACCCGGACTACGTATCGATCCGCCAGATCGATGAGCACGGCAAGGTCATCAAGGAATGCCGCTTCATGGGCCTCTACACCTCCTCGGTGTACGGCGAAAGCGTGCGGGTGATTCCTTATATCCGCCGCAAGGTCGCGGAAATCGAGCGCCGCTCGGGCTTCCAGGCCAAGGCGCACCTGGGCAAGGAACTGGCCCAGGTGGTGGAAGTGCTGCCCCGCGATGACCTGTTCCAGACCCCGGTGGACGAACTGTTCAGCACCGTGATGTCGATCGTGCAGATCCAGGAACGCAACAAGATCCGCGTATTCCTGCGCAAGGACCCGTACGGCCGCTTCTGCTACTGCCTGGCCTACGTACCGCGCGATATCTACTCCACCGAAGTGCGCCAGAAGATCCAGCAAGTGCTGATGGATCGCCTGAAGGCCTCGGACTGCGAGTTCTGGACCTTCTTCTCCGAATCCGTGCTGGCCCGTGTGCAGCTGATTCTGCGGGTTGACCCGAAGAACCGCCTGGACATCGACCCGCTGCTGCTGGAAAGGGAAGTGATCCAGGCCTGCCGCAGCTGGCAGGACGACTACGCGAGCCTGGTGGTCGAGAGCTTCGGCGAAGCCCACGGCACCAATGTGCTGGCGGACTTCCCCAAAGGCTTCCCCGCCGGCTACCGCGAGCGCTTCGCCGCGCATTCGGCGGTGGTCGACATGCAGCACCTGCTCAACCTCACCGAAGCCAAGCCGCTGGTGATGAGCTTCTACCAGCCTTTGGGCCATGTGACCGGCCAGCAGGAATTGCACTGCAAGCTGTATCACGCCGACACCCCGCTGGCGCTGTCGGATGTGCTGCCGATCCTGGAAAACCTTGGCCTGCGCGTGCTCGGTGAGTTCCCGTATCGCCTGCGCCACGCCAATGGCCGAGAGTTCTGGATCCACGACTTTGCGTTCACCGCCGCCGAAGGCCTGAACCTCGATATCCAGCAGCTCAACGACACCCTGCAGGACGCGTTTGTGCATATCGTCAACGGCGATGCCGAGAACGATGCCTTCAACCGCCTGGTGCTGACCGCCGGCCTGCCATGGCGTGACGTGGCGCTGCTGCGGGCCTACGCCCGTTACCTCAAGCAGATCCGCCTGGGCTTCGACCTGGGGTATATCGCCAGCACCCTGAACAACCACACCGACATCGCCCGCGAGTTGACCCGGTTGTTCAAGACCCGCTTCTACCTGGCGCGCAAGCTCACCAGCGACGACCTGGAAGACAAGCAGCAACGCCTGGAGCAAGCGATCCTCACGGCCCTGGACGATGTGCAGGTGCTTAACGAAGACCGGATCCTGCGGCGCTACCTGGACCTGATCAAGGCCACCCTGCGCACCAACTTCTACCAGGCCGATGCCAACGGCCAGCACAAGTCGTACTTCAGCTTCAAGTTCAACCCCCACGCCATTCCAGAATTGCCCAAGCCCGTGCCGAAGTTTGAAATCTTCGTCTACTCGCCGCGGGTCGAAGGCGTGCATCTGCGCTTTGGCAACGTCGCGCGCGGCGGCCTGCGCTGGTCTGACCGTGAAGAAGACTTCCGCACCGAAGTGCTGGGCCTGGTAAAAGCCCAGCAAGTGAAGAACTCGGTGATCGTGCCGGTGGGCGCCAAGGGCGGCTTCCTGCCGCGTCGCCTGCCATTGGGTGGCAGCCGGGACGAGATCGCGGCCGAGGGCATTGCCTGCTACCGCATCTTCATTTCCGGCCTGTTGGACATTACCGACAACCTGAAGGACGGCGCCCTGGTGCCACCGTTGAACGTGGTGCGCCACGACAACGATGACCCGTACCTGGTCGTGGCGGCCGACAAAGGCACCGCGACCTTCTCCGATATCGCCAACGGCATCGCCATCGACTACGGCTTCTGGCTGGGCGATGCGTTTGCCTCCGGTGGTTCGGCCGGTTACGACCACAAGAAGATGGGCATCACCGCCAAGGGCGCGTGGGTCGGGGTGCAGCGTCACTTCCGTGAACGCGGCATCAACGTGCAGCAAGACAGCATCACCGTGGTCGGCGTCGGCGACATGGCCGGCGACGTGTTCGGCAACGGCTTGCTCATGTCCGACAAGCTGCAACTGGTTGCGGCCTTCAACCACCTGCATATCTTTATCGATCCCAACCCGAACCCGGCCACCAGCTTTATCGAGCGCAAGCGCATGTTCGAGCTGCCGCGTTCGGCCTGGTCGGACTACGACACCAGCATCATGTCCGAAGGCGGCGGTATCTTCTCGCGCAGCGCCAAAAGCATTGCCATCTCGCCACAGATGAAAGAGCGCTTCGACATCCAGGCCGACAAGCTGACCCCGACCGAGCTGCTCAACGCCTTGCTCAAGGCGCCGGTGGACCTGTTGTGGAACGGCGGTATTGGCACCTACGTCAAGGCCAGCACCGAAAGCCACGCCGATGTGGGCGACAAGGCCAACGACGCGCTGCGCGTCAACGGCAACGAGTTGCGCTGCAAAGTCGTGGGCGAGGGCGGTAACCTGGGCATGACCCAGCTGGGTCGTGTGGAATTCGGCCTCAATGGCGGCGGTTCCAACACCGACTTTATCGACAACGCCGGTGGCGTGGACTGTTCCGACCACGAAGTGAACATCAAGATCCTGCTCAACGAAGTGGTGCAGGCCGGCGACATGACCGACAAGCAGCGCAACCAGTTGCTGGCGAGCATGACCGACGAAGTCGGCAGCCTGGTGTTGGGCAACAACTACAAGCAGACCCAGGCCCTGTCCCTGGCCGCGCGCAAAGCCTACGAGCGTGCGGCCGAGTACAAGCGCCTGATGAGCGACCTGGAAGGCCGTGGCAAGCTGGACCGCGCCATTGAGTACCTGCCGACCGAGGAGCATCTCGTCGAGCGCGCCGCGACCGGCAAGGGCCTGACCCGCCCGGAACTGTCGGTGCTGATCTCCTACAGCAAGATCGACCTCAAGGAAGCCTTGCTCAAGTCCCTGGTGCCGGATGACGACTACCTGACCCGTGACATGGAGACCGCGTTCCCACCGAGCCTGGTAGCCAAGTTCTCCGAGGCCATGCGTCGCCACCGCCTCAAGCGCGAGATCGTCAGCACCCAGATCGCCAACGACCTGGTCAACCACATGGGCATCACCTTCGTGCAACGCCTCAAAGAGTCGACGGGCATGAGCCCGGCGAACGTGGCGGGCGCCTATGTGATCGTGCGCGACATCTTCCATCTCCCGCACTGGTTCCGTCAGATCGAAGCCCTGGATCACCAGGTCTCGGCTGAGGTGCAACTGGCGCTGATGGACGAGCTGATGCGCCTGGGCCGTCGGGCTACCCGCTGGTTCCTGCGCAGCCGTCGCAACGAGCAGGATGCTGCCCGTGACGTCGCGCACTTCGGTCCGCACCTGGCGGCGTTGGGCCTCAAGCTCGACGAACTGCTGGAAGGCCCGACCCGCGAAGGCTGGCAGAACCGCTACCAGGCCTATGTCGAAGCCGGTGTGCCGGAGTTGCTGGCGCGCATGGTTGCCGGCACCACCCACCTGTACACCTTGCTGCCGATCATCGAGGCCGCCGACGTGACCGGGCAGAGCGCTGCGGATGTGGCCAAGGCCTACTTCGCCGTGGGCAGCGCCCTGGACTTGCCGTGGTACCTGCAGCAGATCAGCGATCTGCCGGTGGGCAACAACTGGCAGGCCCAGGCCCGCGAAGCCTTCCGCGATGACGTGGACTGGCAGCAACGGGCGATCACCATCAAGGTTCTGCAAATGGCCGATGCGCCAGAAGACATGGAAGCCCGCGTGGCCCTGTGGCTTGAGCAGAATGCGAGCATGGTCGAGCGCTGGCGCGCGATGATGGTAGAAATCCGTGCCGCGGTGGGTACGGACTACGCCATGTACGCGGTGGCCAACCGTGAACTGCTGGACCTGGCTATGAGCGGGCAAGTGGTGCTGTAATCGGCGGCTAGCGCGTTAAAACAAAGCCCCGTCTCGCGAGAGACGGGGCTTTTTTGTGGGTTCGGAACAAGGTGGGGCGTATGCAAAATTTGCTGCGCCGGCCGCCCACTGTGGTGGGGCCAAAATTCTCTGCCCCAGTGAGGTCCCCTGTGGGAGCGGGCTTGCTCGCGATAGCGCCAGCCCAGTCATTGTTGCTGGCGGCTGACCCACCGCTATCGCAGGCAAGCCAGCTCCCACATTTGATCTGTGGTGGGGCCAAAATTCTCTGCCCCAGTGAGATCCCTGTGGGAGCGGGCTTGCCCGCGATAGCGCCAGCCCAGCCAACATTTCTGGCGGCTGACCCACCGCCATCGCAGGCAAGCCAGCTCCCACATTTGATCTGTGGTGGGGCCAAAATTCTCTGCCCCAGTGAGATCCCCTGTGGGAGCTGGCTTGCCCGCGATAGCGGCAGTCCAGTCACTGTTGCTGGCGGCTGACCCAGCGCCATCGCAGGCAAGCCAGCTCCCACATTTGATCTGTGGTGGGGCCAAAATTCTCTGCCCCAGTGAGATCCCCTGTGGGAGCGGGCTTGCTCGCGATAGCGGCAGTCCCGTCACTGTTTCTGGCGGCTGACCCTGCGCCATCGCAGGCAAGCCAGCTCCCACATTTTAATCTCTATGGGCTTACGCGAGTTTTGCTTGCAGATGATCCAGATGCCGGGTCATCAAGCATGCTGCCGTACCCGCATCCCGTCGCTCCACCGCTTCGACAATCTCTGCCTGCTCAAGCCAGGCGCCGGTGAACGCCCCTTGTCGGGCAATGACCAGCGAGGTCAACGGCACCAGGCTATTGAGAAACTGCGCCAATGGCCGGTTGCCCGCAAGGGTCGCCAGCAACAGATGAAACTCGCCACATAGGCGAATGGCCGCACCTTGCTGGCCCTGCTCGACGCTCGCCCGCTGGCGGGCCAGCAGCTCACGCAAACGCCGCACCTGCCCGGGGGTGGCCTGTACGCACGCCAATTGCACCACGCTCACTTCCATCAAGCGCCGCGCCTCCAGGATATGTTGCACCTGCTCGGCATCCGGTGCCGCCACCTGGGCGCGCAGGTTGGGGCGCAGGATGATCACCTGCTGCTCGGCCAGGCGCGCCAGGACCCGGCGCAGCACACTGCGGCTGACGCCAAACGCTTGGGCCAGGCCTTCTTCGGTAAAGCGGCTGGTGGGCACGATGCGTTGTTCGAGGATGGCATCGAACAGCCGTGGGTAAAGGTCGTCCACCGACGGCCGCTTGCCGGGCACCAGGCGCATGGCGGGCGGGGCGGTGACAACGATAGGGCGTTGCAGGGCGTGAGCGCTCATGGCCGGTCTCCAGGGTCAGTTGCCGAGATGGTCGTCGGGAATGTTCAGGGCCGTGCCCATGCGCTGGCCTTCGTTGAGGATATGGCGGCGCATTTCGGCGCTGGCCAGGGCGCTGTTCTTATTGCGGATCGCGCGCACCACGGCTTCGTTTTCCTGCAGGCGCTCGGCCAGGTGTTCGGGGGAGTTGCGCAACACCTGGGCGCTTTGCTTGAGGGCATTGCTGGTCTGCTGCACCACGTTCTGGAAGATCGGGTTGGAGGTCAGGGCGAACAGTTCTTCGTGGAAGGCGATGTAGGCGTTCATCCCCGCCTCACTGTCGTGGGCCTCCAGGGCTTCGCGCATGTCCATCAGGGTCAGGCGCAGTTGGCCGATCTCTTTGCTGGTGATGGACTGGGCCACCAGGCCGACGATAAACGGCTCCAGGGTGTAGCGCAGTTGCAGGATATCGGCGAGGCTGGCATCGGCCACGGCGTCATGGGCCTGGGGTTCGTTGACGTGGGTCTCCAGCACGACCACGCCTTTGCCGGGCATCGAGCGCACCAGGCCGAGGGTTTCCAGGACGATCACCGCTTCACGCAGGCTGGGGCGGCTGATGCCCAGTTGTTCCGCCAGTTCGCGCTGGCCGGGCAGCATTTCGCCACGCCGCCATTGACCTCGGGCCAGGGCGGCGCGCAGTTTTTCTACGACTGAATTGACGACGGTTGAGGTGCTGATCACGCCGTGGACTCCTTACTTTATTGAAACTGGCGATGCTTAAATGTGGGAGCAAGCCCACTCCCACATTCTATTTGTGTTGCTGCTCAGAACTCCTGGTGCGCCGGCAACACCGGCTTCTTGGCCTGGAACGCATACCCTTGCTGCCCGTCGAGCACCTTGTTGGCCCGCTCGATATCAATGTCCTTTTCCCAGCGGGCAATGGCCACGGTGGCGACGCAGTTGCCGATCAGGTTGGTCATCGCGCGGCCAATCCCCATGAACCAGTCCACCGCCAGCACCAGCACCAGGCCCACCACCGGGATGGCGGGGATGGCGGTCAGGGTGGCGGCCAGAATCACCAGGGCCGAGCCCGGTATGCCGTGGGCGCCCTTGGAGGTGATCAGCGACACCAGCAGGATGGTCAACAGGTCGGTCATCGACAACGGCGTACCGGTAGCGTTGGCGATAAACACAATGGCCAGGGTCAGGTAGATCGAGAAACCATCGAGGTTGAACGAGTAGCCGGTGGGGATCACCAGGCCGACGGTGGAACTGCCGATGCCCAGGTGTTCCAGTTTACGCATGATCTGTGGCAACACCGCATCGGACGAGGCGGTGCCCATCACGATCAGCAGCTCTTCACGCAGGTATTTGAGCAAAGGCAGCATGCGCAGGCCCGACAGGCGCATCACCGTGCCCAGGATCAGCGCGACGAAGGCCATGCAGGTCAGGTAGAACAAGCCCACCAGGCTGCCCAGGTGCTGCAGCGAATCCAGGCCGTAGGTGCTGGTGGTAAACGCGATGGCGCCGAAGACCCCGATGGGTGCCAGGCGCACGATCATGCCCATGATGCGGAAGATCACATGGCTCAGTTCGTTGATCAGTCGCGAAATGCCCGAGGCCGCTTCCCCCACCAGGTTCAGCGCGCTGCCAAACAGCACCGAGAACAGCAGCACCTGCAACACGTTGTTGTCGGCAAACGCGCCGATCACCGAGTTGGGGATCAGGTCCATCAGGAACTGGCTGGTGCCCTTGATATGCTGGCCGCGATCCGCCAGTTCATTGAGGCCGGCGGAAGACAGCTGCTCCAGGTGGATATTGGCGCCGCTGCCGATCCCGGTACTGAAGGCCAGCACCAGCCCGAGGACCAGGGCGATGGTGGTGAGGATTTCAAAGTAGATCACCGACTTGAGGCCGATGCGCCCGACTTTCTTTAGGTCGCCGGCACCGGAAATGCCGCTGACCACCACGCAGAACACGATCAGGCCGATCAGCATCTTGATCAGCTTGATAAAGCCGTCACCCAGGGGTTTGAGCTGTGAGGAGAATTCGGGAAGGGCCAAGCCGCAAGCGATGCCGAGCATCAGACCTATGACGACTTGCAGGAAAATCGAACGCGAGCACCATCTGAGCATGGGGAGGATCTCTATTCGGTGCCCTGGTGGGTCCAGGGCTTAATTGTTGTGGTCTTACCGGTAAGTCCAGTGCGTGGTCAGTCTACGCTTGTGTTTTTGCAAACTACAAGGGGCTGCGGGGGTGTTTATGCCTTCCGGTCTTACCAGTTGCTCGGTAAGCGTGATGCTTGAGCGGTTGGCGGCTTGTAAAATTTTTCGCTTATCATCCCCGGCTTGGCCGCTGAGGTGATGCATGGATAAGCCAGGACTGACAACCGATGAAGCGGGGCTGACCCGTTGTACATGGCGTACGGCTGCTGCCGAGTACCCCGATTACCACGATCACGAGTGGGGCGTGCCGGTTGCCGATGATCGTGCGCTGTACGAGAAGATCTGCCTGGAGGGCTTCCAGGCCGGTCTGGCGTGGATCACCATCCTGCGTAAGCGCGAGCACTTTCGCCGGGCGTTTGCCGGCTTTGATTTTCGCCGGGTGGCGCAGTACACCGAGGAGGATATCCAGCGCTTGATGGCCGACCCGGAGATTGTGCGCAATCGGGCGAAAATCGTCTCGACCATCAACAATGCGCGCCGGGCCTGTGAGCTGGTGGATGAACACGGCTCGCTGGCGGCGTGGCTGTGGGCGTTCGAGCCGGCGGCCGGCGAGCGTCCGGCCGTGGTGGATCTGGCCTATTGGACGGGTAACCCGACATCGCCGGCCTCGGTGCGCCTGTCCAAGGCCTTGAAAAAGCGCGGTTGGACCTTTGTCGGGCCGACGACGATGTATGCGTTCATGCAGGCGATGGGGATGGTCAATGACCATCTTGAAGGTTGCCTCTGTCGGCCGCAAATTGAGGACCTGCGGCGTCACTTCAAGCGCCCCTGAACGCTTCCTCAGCCCATCTGCTGCAGAATATCGCGCACCTTGTCCAGGGACGGGTCGATATCCAGGGTTTCGATGGCGCCGAAGCCGATGATCAGGCCACTGCGCACCGGCGCCTCATGGAAAAACACATCCAGTGGATACAGCCCGACTTCCACCTGGCGCGCCCGTTCGATCAGCAAGGGGATATTCACGGGCACTTTGCACAGCGCCGCCAGGTGGAACCCGGCCACGCTGGGCACGGCCTCGAACCAGGGCGACAGGTCGCCGGTCAGGCGGCTGAGGATGCGCTCGCGGCGGATGGTGTAGACGGCGTGACAGCGCCGGATATGCTTGAGCAGGTAGCCTTCGCTGATGAACTTGGCCAGGGCCCATTGCGGCAGTGTCGAGGTGTGCTGGTCGCTCAATTGCTTGGCCTTGAGCACTGCCCCGCGGATGGCCGGGGGTAGCACCGCATAGCCCAGGCGCAGCTCGGGCAGCAGGGTCTTGGAGAAGGTCCCGACATAGGCGACGATGCCCCGGGTGTCCATGCTTTGCAGGGCATCGGTGGGGCGGCCTTCATAGCGGAACTCACTGTCGTAGTCGTCCTCGATCACAATCGCGCCCAGCGCCAGTGCACGTTCCAGCAGGGCGACGCGACGCGGCAGGCTCATCGGGATGCCCAGGGGGAACTGGTGGGAGGGGGTGACGTAGATCAGCCGTGTGCCCTCGGGAATCAACGCGACCTGAATCCCCTGGTCGTCCAGCGGCACGCCGGCCACCGTGGCGCCCATGGCTTCAAACATCAAGCGTGCGGGGGCGTAGCCGGGGTCTTCCATGGCCACGATGCTGCCGGGTTCCAGTACCACGCGGGCGATCAGGTCCAGGGCCTGTTGTGCGCCGTTGCACACCACAATGTCGTCATCCCGGCAGTTGACCCCACGGGAAAACGCGATGTGCCCGGCAATCCCATGGCGCAAGGCCGGCAGCCCTTCGGGCTGGCCATAGAACCCACTGTTGCGGGCGATGCGGCGCAGGGCGTCCTGGGTACAGCGTCGCCATTCGTCCTGGGGGAACAGGCTACGGGTGGTGGCGCCGCCGATGAATTCGCAACGCAAGAGGCTGTCCCGCGTTGGATGGCGCATGGGCGAGGGCAGTGCCTGCCACTTGGCGAGGTTGGCGGCGCAGGCCAGGTCGGCCGCACTTTGCAGGCCCTTGGTGCGCGGCACATGAGTATTGACGAACGTCCCGCGGCCGATCTTGCCGATCAGCAGGCCTTCATAGGTCAGGGTGGTGTAGGTGTCGGATACAGTCTTGCGCGACACGCCCAGTTGCTCGGCCAGCAAGCGGCTGGGGGGTAATTGCGCGCCGGCGGCCAGGCGCCCTGAGTCAATGGCGTCGCGCAGTTGCTGGTAAAGCTGTTCGGCCAGGTCCTTGCGGCCCTGGATGACGATGTGCAGTTCCATGTTTCGTCCCGTGGCGGTCAATCCTGCCAAGGTTACTCGCATGTAAAGGCTGTGGGAGCGGGCTTGCTCGCGATAGCGGTGTATCAGTCAAAAAGCCATCAACTGACCCGCTCCCACAGTGAGGTGGGGTCAGGAGAGGAAACCACCGTCCACATTCAGCGAAACGCCGGTGGTATAGGTTGAGGCATTGCTGGCCAGGTACAGCACTGCGCCGGCCATTTCGCTGGGGTCGGCTACGCGCTTGAGGGGGATTTGGGCCAGGGCCATGTTCAGGATCGATTCGTTCTTCACCAGCGCCGAGGCGAACTTGGTGTCGGTCAGGCCCGGCAGCAGGGCGTTGCAGCGGATGCCGAACGGCGCGCATTCCTTGGCAAACACCTTGGTCATATTGATCACGGCGGCCTTGGTCACCGAGTAGATGCCCTGGAAGTGCCCTGGAGAAATGCCGTTGATCGAGGCTACGTTGATGATGCTGCCGCCGCCGTTTTCCCGCATCAGCTTGCCGGCTTCC
This sequence comes from Pseudomonas gessardii, assembly GCF_001983165.1. Taxonomy (GTDB): domain Bacteria; phylum Pseudomonadota; class Gammaproteobacteria; order Pseudomonadales; family Pseudomonadaceae; genus Aquipseudomonas; species Aquipseudomonas gessardii. The sequence continues at coordinate 21,592 of NZ_MNPU01000031.1, forward strand.
ACCGACATGAAGAAGTAGCCGCGGATGTTCACGTCGACGGTTTTCTGGAAGGCGCCGAGGTCGGTGTCCAGTACGTTGCAGAACTGTGGGTTGGTGGCGGCGTTGTTGACCAGGATGTCCAGGCGCCCGAACTGCTGGCGAATGCCGGCAAACACCTCATTGATCTGCGCCATCTCGCCGATATGGCAGGCAATGGCCGTGGCCTTGCCGCCAGCGGCGATGATCGCGTCGGCCACAGGCTGGCAGCCGTCGATCTTGCGGCTCGAGACAATCACATGGGCGCCTTGCTGGGCCAGCAGCTTGGCAATGGCTTCACCAATGCCACGGCTGGCGCCGGAGACAAAAGCGATCTTGCCGTCGAGGTCGAACAGGTGGGTCTTGGACATGGTGGTTCCTTGTCGGGTCAGAGCGTGGATTGGTGGATGACCTTCAGGCTCATCTGCTCCAGCAGCGCGTTCATGTGAATGAACTGCGCGAAGCGTTTGTCCTGGGTCTGGCCATGGTAGAAGCGGTAGTAGATCTGCTGCACGATACCGGCCAGGCGGAACAGGCCGTAGGTGTAATAGAAGTCGAAATTGTCGATCTGGATGCCTGAGCGCTCGGCGTAATAGTCGACAAACTGACGGCGGGTGAGCATGCCGGGGGCATTGCTCGGCTGGCGGCGCATCAGTTGCATGGGCGCGGGGTCGGCGGCTTCGATCCAGTAGGCGAGGCTGTTGCCCAGGTCCATCAGCGGGTCGCCCAGGGTGGTCAGTTCCCAATCCAGCACGCCGATGATTTGCATCGGGTTGTCGGGGTCGAGGATCACATTGTCGAAGCGATAGTCGTTGTGCACGATGCTGGACGTGGGGTGGTCGGCGGGCATCTTGTCGTTGAGCCAGGCGCGCACGGCTGCCCATTTCGGGGCGTCGGGGGTCAGGGCTTTTTCGTAGCGATCGCTCCAGCCGCGGATCTGCCGCGCCACGTAGCCTTCGGGCTTGCCCAGGTCGGCCAGGCCGCAGGCGGTGTAGTCCACCTGGTGCAGCTCGACGAACTTGTCGATAAAGCTCTTGCACAAGGCTGCGGTGCGCGTGGCGTCCAGGCCCAGCTCCGGCGGCAGGTCCGAGCGCAGGATGATGCCCTTGACCCGCTCCATCACATAGAACTCGGCGCCGATCACCGATTCGTCGGTGCAGTGCACGTAGGCCTTGGGGCAGTAGGGGAAGCCATCCTTGAGCTGGTTGAGGATGCGAAATTCCCGGCCCATGTCATGGGCCGACTTGGCCTTGTGGCCAAAGGGCGGGCGGCGCAGGACGAATTCCTGTTCGGGGTATTCCAGCAGGTAGGTCAGGTTGGAGGCGCCGCCCGGGAACTGGCTGATTTTGGCGCTGCCACTCAGGCCAGGGATATGGGCCTTGAGGTAGGGGTCGATGAGGCTGGCATCCAGTTCTTCGCCGGGGCGGATCTGGGTGGATTGGTCATTGAGCGCCATGCTTATCCCTTCTGCTTATTCTTGAGGCCTTGGACTATTGGCTAATCTAATGCGCACAGCCAACCCGCCACAAGGCTGTGACGGCTTAATAGGCTAGCGTGTTGGACGACAATCAGCGTGCCTGATCGGTCATTTTTCGGGCGCAGGCAAGGCGACCGGTGTGAGTACCGGGCGCCCGGCGAAGTAGGCGAGCAGGTTGTCCGCCACCCGTTGCACGGTGTCGTGGGCCGCTTCCGGTGACAGCCCGGCCACATGGGGGGTGAGTACGGTGTTGCAGAGCCGCTTGAGGGCGTCGGGCACGTTGGGCTCATCATCGAACACATCCAGCGCCGCCCCGCCAATGCGCCGTTGTTCGAGGGCACTGATCAGGTCGGCGGTAACGATCACGCTGCCACGGGCGATGTTCACCAAAAAACCGTTGGGGCCCAGGGCATCCAGGGCCTGGCGGTCGATCAGGTGGCGGGTGCCAGGGCCGCCGGGGGTGGCAATGACCAGGAAATCCGAGGTGCGGGCCAGCTCCACCGGGGTGGCGCAGTAGGTGTAGTCCACATCGCTACGGGGTTGGCGGCTGTGGTAGCTGACTTGCATGTCAAACCCCAGCGCCGCGCGCTTGGCGATCGCCAGGCCGACCGCGCCCAGGCCGAGGATGCCCAGGTGTTTGCCGGACAGGGACGGGCGCATGACCTTGGGCCATTCGCTGCGTCGAACCGCGGCATCGGCCTGGGGAATGTCACGCACCATCGACAGCAGCAGCGCCATGGCGTGATCCGCCACCGACGGCGCATTGACCCCGGCACCGTTGGTCACCACGATCCCACGATTGCTGGCGGCCTGCAGGTCGACCTGCTCATAGCCCGCGCCGATCACGCAGATGATTTCCAGCAAGGGCAGAGCGGCGATCTCTTCGGCGTACAAGCCCAACGGGCCACGGGTCAGCACGGCCTGGATCCGCGCGCCATGGGTCTTGATAGCCTGGCTGCGCTCGGCGGGCGTTGGGGCCAGGATTACATGAAAGCCATTGCTTTCGATGATCGGCAGGTAGTCATTGATGGTTTCAACCAGGACCAGAACAGTGGCGGGCATGGGGCGGCTCTTGTTGTGGGGTTTGATACCTGGATTATGCGGCATTTTCTGGCGTGCGAAATGCCTGCGGGTGAAAGATCCTCCCCGGACGGAAGGCCTTGGCGTGGGGGATGCCAGCGTCTGCGCAGGCTGAAGACGCTGGGCATCGACGCGGGCGTTATTGGGCCTGTCGCACCTTGTTCTGTTCTGCCTGGGCGATTTCCTTGAAATCATAGGTCGGGAAAAACTCGGTCCTGTAGGTTCCCCATGCGGTGTTTTCCAAGGCCAGGTTGACCGCTGACAGGCGAGAGGCAGGCAGGCGCAGGACGATGACTTGTCCGATACCCATGGTGATGTTCCAACTGACAACCTCTACCCCTGCCGGTGGAAATACTTTATAGAATTCCTGTTTGGCAAGTTGTGCCCTTAGTTCGCTTAATGGGCGGGACTGATCATGTTTTAGAAATACGGTCAGCATGACTGCGTTGTCGGGAGTGGCAACAGGTTCCTTGGCTATCGGCTGTGCACCGGCACCGCTCGAAATAAGGGCGGATAACCATACGGTAGATATCAGTAAAGACTTGAGTTGGGTTTTCATAGGCGGGCGTCTTTTTGTTGGTTTTATGAATGTTGTATGGGGTGTTAATAAAAGTTAGTGGGAAGTGGAGGTTTTGATCGGCCCTTTGTAAGGCGCGTGAACAACATAGATACGCACGGTTTCATTGGTTTCGAGCATGTCGCGAGGAACCTCCCGCGAGTAGGTGAACTCTTCGTTGTTCAAGACCTCCAGTCGGCGCACCACGCTTCTGATCGGGCCTTTGTCGGGCACCAGGATATGGTTTTTCCGGTCGCCCGTGACCAGGAAATAACCGCCGCCGCCATGCTCATACTTTGACAGCCCCGTGTCGGCATAGAAGAACTCATAGCGATTGCGCTCCGGGTCCCACATGGAGATGCCCACCACCCCCGGGTACTTGTCCTTGACGTCTACGTGGGGGGCGCCCTCGATATAGACCTTGGTGGTCAACCACTGAGGGGAGGAGGCCAATGCGCGGATATCGGACGTTGCCCATTGTGCCTGGCTGGTAAGCGGGCTGAGCAATCCCGCGAGAAACAGGCCTGCAAAAACAGCATTGTATTTACGCATCAAATAACTCCGGTATGGAATTTTATTGGTTTTTGTTCTTGTTGTTGCCTGCATGGGCAGCGGGGGAAATATAGGTCTGATGAGAAGCGCTATCAATACCTGGGTATATGTTTGTAACAAATCCAGTGGTAATAAGTTAAAAGATAATTTTAATGTTGAGTATGAGGTTTTTGGAGGGTGTAGGTTGATTCCTACAATTAAAGCGAATTAGCTTACGTGGTTTAAAGATTTATAAACCTCTTGTTTGAGTTTCGATTGTTGGCTGATTGGCCTTTAAGGCATGGGCAGAGGGCGACGAATCTATAGCGCAATAGATCCGTGCCCTGGGTAGATTGTAAACCCTTAGCCGATTCGCGGCGTGGGGATCATGGTGTTGCGAGGCTTGGGCGCGGCAGCATATTCAATGCCGTTAAACGAGAAGGTCTCCGTCTGTGGTGGTTTGGGCTTGTTTTGTGCTGCTATTTGATCGGCAATGTGGTCGGTGATGATATCGACCAACTGGCCGGCATTGGACAGGTTCAGCTCTGTAGTCGTCATGCTTGAGTCTCCAAGGGTTGTTGTACCGCCTCCACTGAGTGGGCGTCGCTGGCGTAACGTTCCCGACTCAAACAATTTGTCGTCAATCAGATTTATCTGCTCCGTACAACCATTGCTCAGCTAAGTCTTTGCTTATTCAAGCGAATCTTGGACAATCGCGCCCTTGTTACGGTCGTGGCGCTGCCTGTCAGGTTTTTCTGACTCGTTGCGGTCGTATGAAAGCGGAGATCCGAGCGGATGAATGATCAGGCCAATAGCGTCGATGAACGCTACGCAACGACACCTGTAACCCTCACGGGCTGGAGCCGCCAGGACACGACCTGGATGCTTGGCCTGTTCGGCACGGCGATTGGCGCCGGTACTTTGTTTCTGCCCATCAACGCAGGCCTTGGCGGCTTCTGGCCGTTGCTGATCCTTGCGCTGCTGGCATTCCCGATGACCTACTACGCGCACCGTGGCCTGACCCGCTTTGTGTTGTCGGGCCGTGCAGGCTCGGACATCACCGAGGTGGTTGAAGAGCACTTTGGCATCAAGGCCGGGGCCTTGATCACGTTGCTGTACTTCTTTGCAATCTTCCCGATCCTGCTGATCTACAGCGTGGCGCTGACCAACACGGTGGGCAGTTTCATGTCACACCAACTGCATATCGAGCCACCGCCGCGGGCACTCTTGTCCTTGGTCCTGATCCTGGGCCTGCTGGCCGTGGTGCGTTGCGGCGAGCAGGTGATCGTCAAGGCCATGAGCCTGATGGTCTATCCGTTTATTGTCGCCTTGCTGTTTCTGGCGGTGTACCTGGTGCCGCACTGGAACGGCGGCATCCTCAGTACCGCCAGCAGCGTCCCCGCGCCATCGGCACTGCTGCATACGCTGTGGCTGGCGATTCCGGTGATGGTGTTCTCGTTCAACCACTCGCCGATCATCTCGGCCTTTGCCGTTGACCAGAAACGCCAGTACGGCGGCCATGCCGAAGAGCGCAGCTCGCAGATCCTGTGCCGGGCCCATCTGCTGATGGTGGTGATGGTGATGTTCTTCGTGTTCAGCTGCGTACTGACCCTGTCACCGGCGCAACTGGCCGAAGCCAAGGCGCAGAACCTGTCGATCCTGTCCTACCTGGCCAACCACTTCGACAACCCGACCATCGCCTTTGCCGCGCCGTTGATTGCCTTCGTGGCCATTGCCAAGTCGTTCCTGGGCCACTACATCGGCGCCAGCGAAGGCCTCAAGGGCTTGATCGTCAAGAGCGGCCGCCGCCCGGGCGCCAAGGCACTGGACCGCATGACCGCAGGCTTCATGCTGGTGGTGTGCTGGATCGTCGCCACGCTGAACCCGAGCATCCTAGGGATGATCGAGACCCTGGGTGGGCCGATCATTGCGTCGATCCTGTTCCTGATGCCGATGTACGCGATCCGCAAGGTGCCGGCCATGGCCAAGTACCGTGGGCAGATGTCCAATGTGTTTGTCACGGCGGTAGGTTTGGTGGCGATTACCGCGTTGGTGTACTCCCTGGCGGCGTAAGCCCCCGAGGTTGTACGGCTCTAAAAGGTGGGCTTGTGTGGGAGCGGGCTTGCCCTAATGCCAGTCAGTTAAGCGGATTCTGCTTTCTGTAGGAGCGAGCTTGCTCGCGAAGGACGTCAACGATAACGCGTGTTTGCTAGGTAAACGCGGCGCTCTCAAGTTCTTCGCGAGCAAGCTCGCTCCTACAAAAAGGCTTAACTGACTGGCATTAGGGCTTGCCCGTGATATAGGTGGGTCAGTCAATTAAGCTGTCGACTGATCCACCGCTATCGCAGGCAAGCCAGCTCCCACATTTGTTTTGTGGTGTGTCCAAAATTTCCTACCTCGCTGAGCCCCTTGTGGGAGCGGGCTTGCCCGCGATGAGGCCACAACAGGTCCCACATTTCTCCAGGCATAAAAAAACGCCGCGTATCTTGCGATACACGGCGTTTTTTACATCAGCAAACCTTAGGCTTGAACCACCGGAATGTTGGCGCTTGCAGCGATTTTGCGGAACTCGGCGATCTGGTCGAAGTTCAGGTAGCGGTAGACGTCACTGGCCATGGTGTCCAGTTTCGCCGCGTAGCCCATGTACTCTTCGACGGTCGGCAGGCGACCCAGGGTAGAGGCCACTGCCGCCAGCTCGGCCGAGGCCAGGTAGACGTTCGCACCGTCACCCAGGCGGTTCGGGAAGTTACGAGTCGACGTCGACACCACGGTGGAGTTCGGCTCAACCCGTGCCTGGTTACCCATGCACAGCGAGCAGCCCGGCATTTCCATGCGCGCGCCAGCCTTGCCGTAGATGCCGTAGTAGCCTTCTTCGGTCAGTTGGTGAGCGTCCATCTTGGTCGGCGGCGACAGCCACAGACGGGTTGGCAGCTGACCCTTGACCTGTTCCAGCAACTTGCCGGCCGCACGGAAGTGACCGATGTTGGTCATGCACGAACCGATAAACACTTCGTCGATCTTCTCGCCAGCCACGCTGGACAGCAGCCGGGCGTCGTCCGGGTCGTTTGGTGCGCAGAGGATAGGCTCGTTGATTTCAGCCAGGTCGATCTCGATGACTTCGGCGTATTCGGCGTCGGCATCGGCTTCCATCAGCTCTGGGTTGGCAACCCAGGCTTCCATCGCTTGGGCACGGCGTTCCAGGGTGCGCGCATCGCCGTAGCCTTCGCCGATCATCCAGCGCAGCAGGGTGATGTTGGAGTTCAAGTACTCGGTGACGGAGTCTTTGGACAGCTTGATGGTGCAACCGGCAGCCGAACGTTCGGCCGAGGCGTCGGACAGCTCGAAAGCCTGCTCCAGGGTCAGGTCGTTCAGGCCTTCGATTTCCAGGATGCGGCCAGAGAAGGCGTTTTTCTTGCCTTTCTTCTCAACGGTCAGCAGGCCGGACTGGATCGCGTAGTAAGGAATGGCATGCACCAGGTCACGCAGGGTGATGCCAGGCTTCATTTTGCCTTTGAAACGCACCAGGATCGATTCCGGCATGTCCAGTGGCATTACGCCAGTGGCTGCGGCGAACGCGACCAGGCCAGAACCGGCCGGGAACGAGATGCCCATCGGGAAACGGGTGTGGGAGTCACCACCGGTACCCACGGTGTCCGGCAGCAGCATGCGGTTCAGCCAGCTGTGGATGATGCCGTCGCCCGGACGCAGGGATACGCCACCACGGGTCATGATGAAGTCAGGCAGGGTGTGGTGGGTGGTCACGTCGATCGGCTTTGGATAGGCCGCGGTGTGGCAGAAGGACTGCATCACCAGATCGGTGGAGAAGCCCAGGCACGCCAGGTCTTTGAGTTCATCACGGGTCATGGGACCGGTGGTGTCCTGGGAACCGACGGTGGTCATCTTCGGTTCGCAGTAGGTACCTGGACGAACGCCTTTGCCTTCTGGCAGGCCGCAGGCCTTGCCGACCATTTTCTGGGCCAGGGTGAAACCCTTGCCGGTGTCGACAGGGGCTTCAGGCAGCTTGAACAGGTCGGTAGGGCCAAGACCCAGCTCGGTGCGCGCCTTCTCGGTCAGGCCACGGCCGATGATCAGCGGGATACGGCCGCCGGCACGGACTTCGTCCAACAGGACCGGGGTCTTCATTTCGAAGGTGGTCAGGACTTCATCGGTGCCGTGCTTGCAGACTTTGCCAGCATGCGGGTACAGGTCGATCACGTCGCCCATGTGCATGTTGGTCACGTCGAATTCGATTGGCAGTGCGCCGGCATCTTCCATGGTGTTGTAGAAGATGGGAGCGATCTTGCTGCCGAAGCAGAAGCCACCAGCGCGCTTGTTAGGCACGTACGGGACGTCGTCGCCGAAGAACCACAGCACCGAGTTGGTCGCCGACTTACGGGACGAACCGGTACCGACCACGTCACCGACGTAGGCGATCGGGAAGCCCTGGCCGCGCATTTCTTCGATCTGCTTCATCGGGCCGGTCTTGCCTTGCTCGTCCGGCACGATGCCTTCACGGGCCATTTTCAGCATGGCCAGGGCGTGCAGCGGGATGTCAGGACGGGACCAGGCATCGGGAGCAGGGGACAGGTCGTCGGTGTTGGTTTCGCCGGTGACCTTGAACACGCGCAGGCTGATTTTGTCGGCCAGGGTCGGGCGGTTCTTGAACCACTCGCCGTCGGCCCAGGACTGGATCACTTCCTTGGCGTGCGGGTTGCCGTTCTTGGCTTTTTCCGCGACGTCGTGGAACGCATCGAACATCAGCAGGGTGTGCTTGAGCTGGGAAGCTGCAACGGCGGCCAGTTCGGCGTCGTCCAGCAGTTCGACCAGGGTCACGATGTTGTAGCCGCCTTGCATGGTGCCGAGCAGTTCAACAGCGCGTTTTTTGTCGATCAGGGGGGAAGAGACTTCGCCCTTGGCCAGGGCAGACAGGAAACCGGCCTTGACGTAAGCGGCTTCGTCAACGCCTGGTGGAATGCGGTTGGTGATCAGGTCAACGAGGAACTCTTCTTCGCCAGCCGGGGGATTTTTCAGCAGCTCGACCAGGCCTGCGGTTTGTTCGGCGTTTAGCGGCTGGGGAACGATACCCAGGGCTGCACGCTCTTCGATATGTTTGCGGTAGGCTTCAAGCACAGTTATTACCCTCATCAGTGGTCCCACGGGACGCTCATCCAGACATGCACGGCACACATGCGCTCGGGGGCTTTTTGGGCCGTAGAGCCAGTGCTGCCGGCATTTCTCACAGAAGCTGCTTTCAAAGTTTTACGCCTGCAGAACGGAGCTGATGAGGGTTGGTGCTGGTTATTTGGAGGGTAAATAACCAGCGCCAACACCGTTCTGAAGGAACGACTGTGCTCGTGACGCTTTGAAAACAGCTTCCAACGGATTATTTGGCGCCTTACAAGGCCGGATGATTCTACGGCAAAAAAATTCTAAAGGTAAGTTGCCGCAGCAAGTTTGCAGGGTGATGAACCTTAGACAAAGGGCTAACATGGGCTACTGTTTCGCTGATTTGTGCATTGCCACCCATGTCCAACCAAACCATCAAGACCCCCTGCATCGGCCTGTGCTCCACGGTTTACGGCGATCTCGTGTGTCGCGGCTGCAAGCGTTTCCACCACGAAGTGATCCAGTGGAACGGCTATGGCGAGGAAGAAAAACGCGCGGTATGGCTGCGGCTTGAGCAACTGCTGGTGCAGGTCATGGCGGGTAAACTGGAGGTGTTCGACCCCAAACGCCTGCGCTGGCAGCTGGAGCAGCGTAAAATTCGCTTTGTGCCGCACCAGTCTGAATACTGCTGGGCCTACCAGTTGATCGCCCGGGGCGCGCGGGTGATCAACAACCTAGAAGCCTATGGCATGGTGCTGATGCCGGAGTTTCGCGAGTGGAACCTGCCGGCGTTGCGCGATGCCATTGATCGGGAGTTTTTTATCCTCTCTGAGGCCCATTACCAGCGCTATATCGCGCCAGGCTTCCTCAAGGATGCACTTTCTGGCTGAAGACACCGATCAAAATGGGGGGTGGCCAAACTATCCTGCACTACCGAGATCCCCTGTGGGAGCGGGCTTGCCCGCGATGGCGGTGGGCCAGTCAGCACATCAGTTACTGACCCGTCGCCATCGCAGGCAAGCCAGCTCCCACATTTGTTCTGTGGTGTGGCCAAACTATCCGGCACTGCCGAGATCCCTGTGGGAGCGGGCTTGCTCGCGATGGCGGTGGGCCAGTCAGCACACCGGTTACTGACCCGTCGCCATCGCAGGCAAGCCAGCTCCCACATTTGTTCTGTGGTGTGGCCAAACTATCCGGTACTGCCGAGATCCCCTGTGGGAGCGGGCTTGCCCGCGATGGCGGTGGGCCAGTCAGCCCACCGGTTACTGACCCGCCGCCATCGCGAGCAAGCCAGCTCCCACATTTGTTCTGTGGTGTGGCCAAACTATCCTGCACTACCGAGATCCCCTGTGGGAGCGGGCTTGCTCGCGATGGCGGTGGGCCAGTCAGCCCACCGGTTACTGACCCGCCGCCATCGCAGACAAGCCCCACATTTCTGATCTGCGTTATTCCTGACTGGCCAGTTCCTCCAGGTGATCGATGATGCTCTGGGGCTTGAGCACCAGCACATCACTCTCCAGCGCATCCAGCACCACTTCCGCTGTATTGCCAATCAAGGCCCCGGAAATCCCGGTGCGCGCCACGGTGCCAATGATCGTGACGGCTGCCCGCAGTTTATGGGCCATATGAGGGAGCAGCACATCCGCCGGGCCTTCTTCGATATGCAGGCGGCTGTCGTCAATGTCGAATTCGGCTTGGAACGCCTTGCACTGTTCGCGATAGCGGGCCTCGATGGTTTCCTTGAGCTGGAACACCGGATCGGCTGCCGACAGCATGGGCGAGGGATGGGCGCTGATCACATGCAGTTGGCCCTTGGCCAGGCTGGCAATGTCAAAACCATGATCGACAATGGCGGCGTGCAGGGCTTTATGCTCGTTATCGAGGCTGCCCACATCGATAGCCGCCAGGATCACCCCATTGGTCCATGGGGTTGCGGTCTTGACCAACAGCACCGCAGCCGGGCACCAACGCAAGAGTTTCCAGTCGGCCGGCGTCAGCAGGGCCTTTTTCAGCGGGCTGTCGGGGGCGTGCTGCTTGATCACCAGCTTGCAGCCTTCGGCCTGCTGCGTCGCGATGATGGTGTCCTGCAGGCTGCTGTTCCAGGCCTGTTCGGTGGTGACCTTGTAGCCATCGACCAACAATTGTTCTTTGAGTAAGGCCAATAACGCCGAATGCTCATGTTTTCTATCGCATACCAGCAAATGCAGATGCGCGCCGGTCACCCCGGCGATCAGCTTGGCGCGCTTGAGGGCCAGGCTTTCCGAGTGATCGGGTTCGATGATCACCAGGATTTTGCCAATATCGTTCATGAGTGGGATCTCCAAGGGGGGGAAGGGCAAGGCTTCGGACAACTATAGTTGCTGCCCGCCGTACGTCATGTTGATACACATCAAGCCCCGTGACTGGTGGTCTGCGGCGGGGTCGGTATAATCGGCGGCCTTTTGTGATCCTTTGCCCGTGAGCCCGATGAACCTGCCCGAAATCCATGAATTCCTCGGTTGCCGCACCCCCGACGCCTGGGTCCAGGCCGCCCTGGCCGACCAGGAAACCCTGCTGATCGACCACAAGAATTGCGAATTCAAGGCCGCCAGCACCGCCTTGAGCCTGATTGCCAAGTACCACGCCCATGTCGACCTGATCAACATGATGTCGCGCCTGGCCCGTGAAGAGCTGGTGCACCACGAGCAAGTCATGCGCCTGATGAAAAAGCGCAAGATCGAACTGCGCCAGTTGCACGCCAGCCGCTATGCCTCGGGCTTGCGCAAGGTGGTGCGCAGCCACGAGCCGGTCAAGCTGGTGGACACCCTGGTGGTCGGAGCCTTTATCGAAGCGCGCAGTTGCGAGCGTTTCGAGGCACTGGTGCCGCATTTGGACGAAGAACTCGGCAAGTTCTACTTTGGCCTGCTCAAAAGCGAGGCGCGGCACTTCCAGGGCTATCTGAAGCTGGCCTATCAATATGGCGAGGCCAAGGATGTGGCCCAGGTCATCGAGCGGGTCCGCGCCGCCGAGCAGGAACTGATCGAATCACCGGATATCGAGTTTCGCTTTCATAGTGGCGTGCCGGCCTGAGGCCACTGCCACGCCGATCAGCGCGGTGATGCCGGCTAGCAGCAGGATCACCGTTTGCGTGCCAAAAGGTGCCGCCAGCACGGCAATTGCCAGGCCCGCCAATGGCTGCGCGAGGTTGTTGAACAAGGTGATCACGCCCACCGTCTTGCCGAAATCTTGCACGGGAATTACCCGCTGACGGATGCTGCGCATATACACGTTGAACATCTTGTCGAAGCCGGTGACCAGCAGAAAGCCCAGGGTGTACAGCCAAAGGTTGGGACTGATCGCCATTATCAATGCCCCAACCCCAATCATCGAATACGACAGCCCGCCCAGGACCTTCAACGGTAGGGTCGAGCGCGCCAGGTAAAACAGAATGCCGATGGTCACCACCGCGCTGGCAGCCTGCAGCAGCGCGTAGGCATCTTTGCCGGCCGCGTAAAGGCCGGTCACCATAGCGGCGGAGGTGGCCAGCGTCACGCCAATGATCAAATTCACGCCGACCGCCAGGGCAATAACGCGCTTGAGCTCCGCCAGGTTGCGGATATGTCCGAGCGCGGTGCGCATCGGTTGCAGCCAGATACCCCGGTGTTGTGCGTGGCTTTCGAGATTCACTGTGGTATTGCGCTGCCAGATCAGCATTGCCAGGTCTGCCAGCACAAACAGCCCGGCAATTCCCAGCACCACCCAATGCCAGGCCCACACCTCCAACATCAGCGCGGCCACCAGTGGCCCCAGCACCAGGCCGCTCTGGTCGGCGATTTGCGAGTAGGAGAGGGTCTTGGCGTAGGTGTAATGCTTGAAAATATGCGGCATGACGACTTCCCTCGCCATGATGCCCTGGGTAGTCAGTACCCCGCACAGCGCAGACAGGATCACCAACCAATAAATGCCGTCGAACATCCCGTGCAGCGATACAGCCACCAAACACGCCAGTGCTCGGTAGACTTGGCTGATATGCAGAATGCGCACGGGCGAAAACTTGTCGCACAATGCCCCGCATACCGGGAACGCCAGGTATCGCGGCAGAGACTCGATGAAGAACGCCATCCCGGCCCACGCTACGCTGTTGGTGGTCTGGAACACGATCAACGGCACAATGAACAGCAGAATCTGGTCTGCCAGCCGTGACAGGAACAGCGAGACAAAAAAAGCCAGGTAATCCTTGCGCATGGTGCTCTCGTTTCGGTGAATCAAAGGGGCAACCAGAAGCCGATCAATAGCTTGAACCAGAGGTGTCACTGAGGTTATGGCGTTCATCTCCCTTGAGCGGTGGATTGAACACGCTTACCAATACCAAGTCTTCGTGCCGGCCCCCGCGCAGATAATGTCGGTCATGCTGGTCAAGGACGTAGATGTCTCCAGGGCGGATCTGGTAGATATTGCCGTCCATATCTTCGACCTCTCCTTCACCCGCAATGCAATAGCAGGCTTCCAGATGGTTGCGGTAGTGCAGCAGTGACTCAGTGCCTGCACGTACAACGGTATGGCAAATGGTATAGCCCATTCCGTCTTTTTCCGTCAGCAGGCGGTGGCTGGTTCCCGCACCCCATTCAACAAAGTGGCCAGTGTTCTCGATCTCGCTCTTATTGCGAATAAACATTTGTCTTCTCCTTGGGGCTAAAGGGAGCAATGGAGTTCTGACGTAGCGCTGGCCAGCATCGCCGAGTCCCAGTGCACGTCACGGTGAGCCGCCATCGTTTGCAGGTCCCGCCAGTGACGATGCAGTGGATTGTCACTGGCCATCAACGAGGCGCCGCTGTGTTCTACCAGCCGTCGCACCGCTTCGACACATTGGCGAGCGAGATAGCTGCGATCACGTTTGAGGGCTGACAGTTGGGGGGCGGTGAGTGCACGACGTGTCAGGCCTGAATCATGTAAACGATTGAGCAGTGAATCAAAAAGCGCACTCGCCGCTGTCAACTGCGCCCCACTGTGGGCCACGCGTTCAAGGGCCATGACTGACGGGGGTGTAGTTTGCCGCGCAAGTGCCTGGAGGTGGAGTTCATAGGCGCCCTCAGCACAGCCCAGCAGTGGGCCTATGATCGAGGTCGTGATGAAGGGCATGATGGGGACGCTGTACAGGTAATCACTCGCGGTTCCCGTTGGTCGTGGGCCGAACACTTCGTGCAGTGGGAAAACCTCGTGATGAGGCACCAGTAACCCGGGTGTCATTACGTCATGAGAGCCCGTGGCACGCATGCCCATGGAGTCCCAAGAGTCGAGGACAGCAATCTCTTTTTTCGAGACTACAACCAGGAAACGAGTGCTGGCGTCTGCCGTGGGATGGTTGGGGCACTGGGCATTGAGGATCAACCACGTTGCATGTTCGATGCCGGAGCTGAAACGCCAGCGACCACTGACACGCATACCTTCAGGCTCAAACGACAATTTACAGCCTGGCCCCACTGATGCGGATGCAAACAGCTGGGGCGTACCGTCATCGTAGAGCTTCGCTTCAACCGATGGGTTCAGCCGCGCAGCGATAGCGGCATGCCCGCCCACCAAGCTGATCAACCAGCCTGTCGATGCACAAGCTCTGGCGGCAGTTCTTGATGATCTCACCAGCGCTGGCCAGCCCGGCACGCCTGGTTGGGCTCGACGTGGGCACACCAAGTCCAACAAGCCGCTTGAGCGCAACTCACCCAATGTTTCATCACTCAATCTACGGTTTTTATCCGCAAGGGCGGCCCGCTCGCGCCACCTTGATAGATAGGCATCAGGCATTAGGTACTTCCTTTTCCGAATGTTTACCAAGTGCCACCTGTTCAAAGCAAAAGCTGCTGGGTTGGTTTACCGGGCCTAGCAGTTCGATGAAGTGCTCGATATGGGCGTGATCGTCTGATGCGACGAATTCGCAGAAATTGGTGCTATTCCATAACAGCACTACGTACTTGAACTGTCGCTGGAGGGCTGCAACCAAAACATTCATGAGTACTTGCCCGTTTTCCATTTGCTCCAGCATTTGTTTGCGTTTCCACTCGATTTCCTCGGCGGTGAAATAGCGCGCTTTGAAGCCTTCATCCTTCAGCGCTTCTCGGCGCAGGAATTCCTGATGGTCGGCGTGATTGAGTTTTTCCAGAAAGAACGCCAGGCCACCTGGTTTAAGCAACGGCTTGATATGTTGTAACTGCAAATCGCGGTCCTGGGTGTAAAACTGGAATGCAGCGGTCTCGTAGAGATAATCAAACCCCTCGACAAATCGTTGATAGGGCGTCGAGTTGAACAACGAGGAGGTGACCTTGAAGAAAGAGTGTGGAAAGAACAGCGAATGTTCAGGGTTGGCAAATCGGTCAAAGGCGATCTGGTTGGCGCGATTAGGCGAGCAGGTCAGTGTCTGAATCAGCCCTTGGGAATGTGCCGCCAGTGCGCGGCCATTGCTACCGTCGAAGGCATCGATCTCAAAAAAACTGAAGCGTTGCTCTGAAGTTGTACGGCGTGCGTGGGAAAGCCTTGTCAGTGCTACGCCGATTCGAGCCATTTCCTCAAGAATGTAAGGGACGCTAGCCAGGAAATGCGAAAACAGCGGACCTGCGTTTGCGACTAATAGATCGTGGTAGGTGATGACAGCTGAGTCAACGATGGTATCGCGTATATGACTGGTCAGTGAGCGGGAGGGAACCTGCGCCGCGCCAGTGGCCAGACTGTGAAAATGCTCGGCCAGTTTTAACATTGGGCTGTTTTGTAATTCTGCATCGAGTGTGAAATTGTTCAGAGGGTTCATTTTATCGCTCCTTGATCTCAGCTACGTCTTTGCCAGAGGTTTTGCCTGAGTCGGTCTGGGGCAATCTATCCATGAATGCCCATTGCGCGGGGACCATATGCCAGTCCATGAGCTGTTTGCAGTGTTCATGCAACGCAGCTTCGCAACTTGAGTCGTAGCCACGTTCCAGCACTACACACGCCTTCGGTAAAAAACCGGCAGACTCATCGGCTACTGGCACCACAACCACTTGGGCGACAGCTGGGTGCGAGGCCAGGCACTGCTCTATTTCGCGTGGATTGACATTCCATATATTGCGCGCGAAGACATCGTCTTTACGCGCTATGTAATAGAGGAATCCTCGCTCATCCATTTTGAATAGGTCACCGGTACGATAAAGTTTTTCTTCGCCGAAAACATGATTTTTAATCGCGGCGCTAGTTGCTTCCGGCATTTTCCAATATTCCAGCATCAAGTAATCGCTGGTCACCCACAGTTCGCCGATAATGTTTGGTTGTAAAACCAGTTCACCCTGATCACTGATAATAAATGCCTTCACTCCCGGCAAAGGTTTGCCAACTGAAGTAGGGTGTTCATCAATGTCTTCAGGTGGCAAGTAGCTGACACGTTTACATTCAGTCATTCCGTAATTAGAGTAAATCGAAATATCCGGCAGGGCAGCACGAATGCGCTTTATATGGCGGGAATACAGGGGCTGGCCACTGCTGGAAATATAGCGCAGCGCAGGCAACTGTCGTTGCCAATACTCTTTCATATTGGCCAGCAGGAAAAATATAGGAGGAAAGATATGTATGCCAGTCACCCTTTCGCGCTTTGCCACCTCCAGCACGTCCTCCGCAACCTGCGGCTGTCGGCTTTCAATCACTGAAGTCCCACCGAAATACAGCGGCATCAAGATGTTGTACACGCCGTAGTCGGACGCCAACGTGGAATAGCTGAGGATCACGTCGTCTGGCGTGTTGTTCAGGTAGGTCGTAACACTCGTTGTCGCTGCGACCATGATGCGATGGTTGACGACCACACCCTTTGGGTTGAATGTCGAG
The DNA here is from genome assembly GCF_001983165.1 of Pseudomonas gessardii. GTDB lineage: Bacteria > Pseudomonadota > Gammaproteobacteria > Pseudomonadales > Pseudomonadaceae > Aquipseudomonas > Aquipseudomonas gessardii. The sequence continues at coordinate 38,175 of NZ_MNPU01000031.1, forward strand.
CCGGAAGTATAGAAGATCGACGTGACGCAAGTGTCGTCCTGCAGCTCGGGAAGCGTCGTGTCTAGGGTTTGTAGCGCTGATACTGCTAGGTCAAGAGAGATGACCTTCGGGTGCTGCGTCTCTTCGTTACCGATAAGTATGATGCGTGTTAAATCGGTTTCCAGGCACAGCGTTTCCAGCGCCTCGAAAGGATGGGTGATCAGAACCCTGGCACCTGTGTGCTTGAGTTGATACACCAGTTTTTCGCGACTATAAGTCGGGTGTGTTGCGGCTGTAATCGCACCCACATGCAGTACTGCCAGGTAGGCAGCGATCAGGTCGATGCAAATAGGTGAATACAGTGCTACCCGATCGCCCGGTTGAACGCCGTTAGCCATCAGAACATGGGCAATTTTTAGTGTCCGAGCGTGAAGCTCCTCATAGCTGTAGTGGACCGCATCCAGGGCAATAGCACACTTGTCCGGATAGTTGATGGCATTCTTTTTGATGACGTCGTGATATAAGGGCATAAACGGCTATCCGTCTTCAAAAGCATGTAAAAAATAAAAAATGGTGCTATATAGCGAATGTTTGCATTAAGTGAGTGGCTTGTTAGTGAGGGTGTAGAGGAGAGCAGTTTGGTTGTGAGCGGTGGGTGTGCAGTGTCGCATGATATTAATTCCTTTGGTATGAAGTTTAAAGTTTGTTCGCGCATTGGCTTTCACCGAAAGCGCATGGGTGGTTTTATTGGTATTGCTGGGCTATCAAATAGTAGAGATGTTTTTTATCTGTCATTGCGGGGTGAAAATATAGATTGCGAGACAAATAAATGTTAGTGGTGAAATTTCCCAAGTTGCCGTGAGTGAATCCTGTCAGAAAAGTCTGCATTGAGTTGTCGCGCGGCTTGAGCATGTAGCGATTTGCCGGGTTAAAAAATATGAGCGAAATGTTAAAAACTTTTAAAATTATGAAGTTTTTTGAATGCTTCGAGAAAAGTAGATTTTCGCCGTGTGTATTAACTTTTCGGCCCCTATGCCATCTATAATACCCGCTCTTGAATCCGCCTCTACACACTGAGAAATTATGGAAAACTTGGGTCTTGGCAAGGTATTGCTCGTTGAGGACGATGAGAAGCTGGCAGGGTTGATCGCCCATTTCCTGTCCCAGCACGGTTTTGAGGTGTCGACCGTGTATCGCGGTGACCAGGCGCTGGCCGCCTTCCTTGCCTTCAAGCCCAAGATCGTCGTCCTTGACCTGATGCTGCCTGGCCAGAGCGGTCTGCATGTGTGCCGCGAGATCCGTAATGTGTCCGACACCCCCATCGTGATCCTCACCGCCAAGGAAGATGACCTGGACCATATCCTCGGCCTGGAGTCCGGTGCCGATGACTATGTGATCAAACCGATCAAGCCGCCGGTGTTGCTGGCGCGCCTGCGCGCCTTGCAGCGGCGCCAGGTGCCGGAGCCGACCGTACGTGGCGCCCTGGCGTTCGGTCGGCTGGCGATTGACCGCAGTTGCCGGGGGGTGAGCCTGGGTGACGAGCAGATCGACCTGACCACCATGGAGTTCGAGCTGCTGTGGTTGCTGGCCAGCAGCGCGGGCAAGATCCTGTCGCGCGACGATATCCTCAACCGCATGCGCGGGATCGCCTTCGATGGGCTCAACCGCAGTGTCGATGTGTATATCAGCAAGCTGCGCAACAAACTCAACGACAACCCCCGTGAACCGGTGTGCATCAAGACCATCTGGGGCAAGGGCTACCTGTTCAACCCGTTTGCCTGGGAGGTCTAGCCCGATGCTGCGCCTGTTCCTGCGTCTGTACATCATCCTGGCCCTGGGCCTGGCCGGGGCGATCTGGCTGGTGAACTACACCTTCGATGAATTGCTGCCCGAAGCCAACGAAACCTACAACCGCGAAGCCATGCGCGGCCCGGCCTATGGCCTGGTGGAGCAGTTGCGCCCGTTGCCGGCTGGCGCGGCCCGCGAGGCGCGCCTGGCCGAGCTGCAACAGCACTATGGCTTGCGCCTGGGCTTTATTGAGCGCAATACGGCGGGCCTCGACCCCCGCGAGCAACAATTGCTGGCTGACGGCAAGTTGGTGGTACGCGGCGATTTCATGGAGTTCATCACCGAAATCGACGGTGGCGCGCAACTGCTCCAGGTCAAGCTGCCGGAGGAGCCGCGCTGGCTGTACCTGTGGGCCTATATCCTGTTGGGCCTGTGCCTGGCCATCGTCCTGTATTTCTGGGTGCGTCCGCACTGGCGCGACCTGGAGCATATCCGCCTGGCGGCCCAGCGCTTCGGTGACAATGACCTGGGCTCGCGCATCCTGTTGCCGCGCCGCTCAAGCGTGCGCGAGTTGGCCGGGCACTTTAACCAGATGGCCGAGCGCATCGAGCACCTGATTGCCAACCAGCGCGAGCTGACCAATGCGGTGTCCCATGAATTGCGTACGCCCATTGCGCGCCTGTCGTTTGAACTCGACCAGCTCAAGCAGGAAGCAGACCCACGCCAGAGCCGCGCGTTGATCGGCGACATGTACGCCGACCTTGGCGAGCTGGAGGAAATGGTGTCCGAACTGCTGACCTACGCCAGCCTTGAGCGTGGCGCGACACAGGTCACCCGCGAGAGTATCGAGGCGCAAAGCTGGCTCGACAGTGTGATCGGCAGCGTGGCCCTGGAAGCCGAGGCCGAAGGCGTGCAGTTGTCGCTGCGCACCTGTGAAGTCGATTTTATCCAGATCGAACCACGGTTTATGGCGCGCGCGGTGATCAACCTGCTGCGCAATGCCATTCGTTACGCCGAGCAGCGGGTGGAGGTGTCGTTGGTCAAGTTCGGCAGTGGTTATGAGGTACGCGTCTGCGATGACGGCCCCGGCGTGCCCGAGGAAGGCCGGGAGAAAATCTTCCAACCCTTTATGCGCCTGGACGCCAGCCGCGACCGCCGCACCGGTGGCTTTGGCCTGGGCCTGGCGTTGGTACAGCGGGTCAGCCAATGGCATGGCGGGCAGGTGCAGGTGTTGGATTCGCAGTGGGGCGGGGCGTCGTTCCGCATGACCTGGGCTTATGCCGACTGATCTTCTCAAAACCTGTGAAGAGCAAAAAATGTGGGAGCAAGCCCACTCCCACATTTTTGATTGGGTTATCCAATCAGAAGGTGTAGTTCAACACGCCCATCACCGAGGTTTGCACCCGGCGCTCGACAATCGGGCTTTTACCCGCATCCCCCGACAAATATTGCACATCCAGCAAGGTCGAGAACGTTGTGTGCTCGCCCAACGGCACGCTCCAATCGAGGCTCAAGCCGCGGCTGACCATCCCACCCTTGGCGTCATACGCGCGAAAGCGGCTGCGCGCGGCCTGGCCAGGGGTCACCCCATACCAGGTCTGCACATAGTTGCGGTCGCCAAAGCGGCTGTTGAGGCTGGCGTCCACGGTGCCGTACTCGCCGTCATACAGGTGGGTGCCGATGCTCAGCTCCAATGAGGTAAAGGCCTTGCCGCTGTCTTTCTTGTCATCTTCTTCCAGAGCATGTTCCAGGGTCGCGCCCAGGATTGCCGCGCCCAGGGTATAGCTGGCACTGATCCCAAACTGCGGCCGGGACTTTATAGTGCCCATGCCCTTGAGTCGATCGGAGCCCTGGTGGCCGCTTTTCTTGCGGTCCTTGCGCCCGTCGCTGGCACCGACATAGGCACTGAAACTGAGGGTGTCATCCTCATAACCCCAGCCCAACCCCGTGTCGGTATCGAGAAAAATCCCCCACGGGCTGATAATGTTTGCGCCGAGCACGGGCGCGGTCATCCGCTCATTGCTGCCGCTGTAGCGCGGCAGGCTGGCCGCCCCGGCGTGCAGGCTGTATTGCCAATCCGTGGCGGCTGACAGTTGGGTGCCGGTGAGCAGGCACACAGAAGTGGCAGCGAGGTAGATCGTTTTTGAACGCATGATGGCCTTCGTCGTTCCAGGAAAGGCTTGAATCCTAGGGACGGCGTAGGCAGGGGTCTTTGACAGCTTTGTCAGGAAACTGTCAAAGACTGTTAAGCCGGTGGCCTCAGCGTCGCAATCAGTGCGCGGATCGCCCCCGGCAGGGCATCCAGTTCGCGTACCAGGATGCTGCGCTCGCGCACCGCCCAGGGTTCATCGAGCTTGATGGTCACCAGTTGCATGGTCCGACTGTGCCGCACGGCGGCGGACTCGGGGATGATGCCGATACCCACCCCGGCTTCGACCATCCGGCAGATGGCTTCAAAACTCGACATCTGGATACGCAGGGACAGTTGTTTGCCCAGGCGCTCGACGTGTTCACGCAAGAAACTGAGCAAGGTGCTGCCTTCGTGCAGGCCGATATGCTGGTAGGCCAGGGTCTGCTCCAGGGTCACCGAGGGCTGGTTGGCCAGGGGATGGCCCGCCGGCACTGTCAGCACCAGGTGGTCGGTGCTGAAGTGCAAGACCTGCAAGCCCGGCGCCTGCACGGGGCCGGCGATGATGCCCATGTCACTGGTGCCGTCGAGCACCCCGCGCACGATGTCACGGGACAGGCGCTCCTGCAGGTCGACCGTCACGCCGGGGCGCTGGGAGAGGAAACCAGCGAGGATTTCCGGGAGAAACTCGGTGACTGCGGTGGTATTGGCAAAGATGCGGATATGCCCGGCGGAGTCGGCGCCATATTGGGTGAATTCGCTTTTCAGGTAATCGACCTGGCGCATGATCAGCCGGGCGTGATGCAGCAGTCGTTCCCCGGCCGGGGTGATTTCCACGCCACGGCTGTCGCGGTACAGCAGGCGCGTATCCAGCTGGCCCTCCAGGGCCTTGATCCGTGCACTGGCGGCCGCCGGCGAGAGAAACGCGCGCTTGGCGCCCTGGGTCAGGCTGGGGGATTCGGCGATATGGATAAACAGGCGCAGATCGGCCAGGTCGAAGTGCATGCAAGGCTCCCGGGTAAAGACAGCGGCGTTCAGCATAACCGAACGCTGGTTTATTGAAATGCAAATTCTCAGAACGGCCAGGCGCTTGCATGATCCGGGGCAGACACTCACTGCCCGAGGACCTGCCCCCGATGAGCGCCACTGATTGGATTGGCCGAAGCGAAACCGCCCACGACCACCTGAGCCGCAACCTGCTCAAACGCATCGCCGCCACCTTCGGCGAGGCCGTGCCGGACGACGGTGCGGCTCTACCGCCGCTATGGCAGTGGTGCTTTTTCCAGGACCCGCTGGCGGAAAGCGCCCTGGGCGCCGACGGCCACCCGGCCCGTGGCGGGTTCCTGCCGCCGGCCGATAACCGCAACCGCATGTGGGCCGGTGGGCGTATCGAGTTCCTGCAGTCCTTGCGTGCCGGTGAGGCGGCCACCCGCGTGTCGACCATCACCCAGGTCGAGGAAAAGACCGGGCGCAGCGGTTCGCTGCTATTTGTCACCGTGCGCCACGACTACGCCCAGGATGGCCGCCTGGCCATCCGTGAGGAACAGGACATCGTCTACCGCGAGCCCACGCCGCCCAAGGCTGGCAGCGGCGAGGCTCTGGCCCGGGGCGACTGGTGTGAGGCGATCGACCCCACGCCAACCCTGCTGTTTCGCTACAGCGCGGTGACCTTCAACGGCCACCGCATTCACTACGACTACCCCTACGTGACCGGCACCGAAGGCTATGCAGGGCTGGTGGTACATGGGCCGCTGATCGCCACCTTGAGCCTGCGCGCCTTTTGCCGGGCACACCCCGACGCCACCTTGCGCCGTTTTGCCTATCGCGGCGTGCGCCCGTTGATTGCGCCACAGGCGTTTGAGGTGGGCGGGCGAGTGACGGCGGCCGGTGTCGCCCAGCTGTGGGCCGGTAACGCTGCTGGCCTGACGCAGCAGGCTGAAGTGCATTTTGAATAATCCAAGAACAACAGGCGGAGAGCCGTTAATGACCCCCAATGACCACGAAGCACTCAACGCCATCCGCGAGGGCGTGCGCGCCTTGTGCGCCGAATTCGATGCCGCGTACTGGCGCAGAATCGATGAAGAAAAGGGCTTCCCCGAGGCTTTCGTCAAGGCCCTGACGAAAGCCGGCTGGCTGTCGGCGATGATCCCCGAGGAGTACGGCGGCTCCGGCCTGGGCCTGGCCGAAGCCTCGGTGATCCTCGAGGAGGTCAACCGCTGCGGCGGCAACTCCGGCACCGTCCACGGGCAGATGTACAACATGTTCACCCTGTTGCGCCATGGCAGCGCGGCGCAAAAGCGCTTCTACCTGCCCAAGTTGGCCAGCGGCGAATTGCGCCTGCAGTCCATGGGCGTCACCGAGCCCACCACCGGCACCGACACCACCAAGATCAAGACCACCGCGATTCGGCGCGGCGACAAGTACGTGATCAACGGGCAAAAGGTGTGGATCTCGCGGGTGCAGCATTCTGACTTGATGATCCTGCTGGCGCGTACCACGCCGCTGGCCGAGGTGAAGAAAAAGTCCGAAGGCATGTCGATCTTTTTGGTGGACCTGCGCGTGGCCATCGGCAACGGCCTGACCGTGCAGCCCATCGCCAATATGGTCAACCACGAGACCAACGAGTTGTTCTTCGATAACCTTGAGCTGCCCCTCGACAGCCTGATTGGCGAGGAGGGCAAGGGCTTCAAATACATCCTCGACGGCCTCAACGCCGAACGCACGCTGATCGCCGCCGAATGCATCGGCGACGGTCGCTGGTTTATCGAAAAGGCCAGCGCCTATGCTCGCGAGCGCGTGGTGTTTGGCCGGCCCATCGGGCAGAACCAGGGCGTGCAGTTCCCGATTGCCGAGGCCCATATCGAAATCGAAGCGGCGGACCTGATGCGCTGGCGTGCCTGCGAGGAGTACGACCGCGGCGCCAATGCCGGGGCCAGCGCCAATATGGCCAAGTACCTGGCGGCCAAGGCGTCCTGGGAAGCGGCCAACGCCTGCCTGCAAACCCATGGCGGCTTTGGGTTTGCCTGCGAGTACGACGTGGAGCGCAAATTCCGCGAGACGCGCCTGTACCAAGTGGCGCCGATCTCCACCAACCTGATCCTGTCGTATGTGGCCGAGCATCTGCTCGAACTGCCACGCAGCTTCTGAGGGCCTGCGCATGAGTCATACCCAAGCCTTGTGTCGGTTCCTCGCCGAATTGCATGACGCGCAATTGCCCGACGCGGTGCTGGCGCGTACCGAAGAGCTGTATCTGGATTGGCTGGCCTCGGCGCTGGCCAGCCAAGGCTCGCACCCGATTCCCTTGTTCGAGCGCTATGCGCAAAAAATGGGCCCAGCCACCGGGCCTGCGCAGATAATCGTCAACGGCGCCAGCAGCAGCGCGTATTTTGCCGCGCTGGTCAACGCCGCCTCGTCGCACCTGGTGGAGCAGGATGACCTGCATAACAGCTCGGTGCTGCACCCGGCGACCGTGGTGTTTCCCGCCGCCCTGGCCGCCGCGCAAGACCTCGGCAAGTCCGGCCGCGAGTTGCTGTTGGCCGCGGTGGCCGGGTATGAGGCCGGGATTCGCATCGGCGAATTCATGGGCCGTTCCCACTACCGTATCTTCCACACCACGGCCACGGTCGGCACCCTGGCGGCGGCGGTGGCGGTTGGCAAGTTGCTGGACTTTAACGAGGAGCAATTTATCAACCTGCTCGGCAGCGCCGGCACCCAGGCTGCCGGGCTCTGGGAGTTCCTGCGCGATGCGGCTGATTCCAAGCAGTTGCACACCGCCAAGGCCGCAGCGGACGGCTTGCTGGCCGCGTACCTGACGGCGGATGGCCTGAGCGGTGCGCGCAATATCCTCGAAGGCGAGCAGGGTTTGGCGGCGGGTATGTCCACTGACGCCAAGCCGGGCAAATTGTCCGCGGGCCTCGGTAGCCGCTGGGCGCTGCTGGAAACCTCGTTCAAGTTCCACGCTTCGTGCCGCCATACCCACCCGGCCGCCGATGCGTTGCTGGACTTGATGCAGCGCGAAGGCCTGGCCGCTGCGGATATCGCCAGGGTCGAGACCCGCGTGTACCAAGGCGCTATTGATGTGCTCGGCCGCGTGACCGTACCGGCCACCGTGCACCAGGCCAAGTTCTCCATGGGCACCGTGCTCGGCCTGATTGCTGTGCACGGCAAGGCCGGGCTTGCCGAGTTTCATCAGTGGGCCCTGAGCGATCCCGCCGTCGCTGCGTTCCGCGACAAGGTCAGCATGACCTTCGACCGCGCAGTCGACGACGCCTATCCGCAGCGCTGGCTGGGCCGCGTCACCGTGACCTGCGTCGATGGCCGCACGTTGCATGGTGCGATTGACGAGCCCAAGGGCGACCCGGGCAACACCCTGGACCGAGTGCAGTTGGCGGACAAGTTTCAGCGCCTCTGTCAGTTCAGCGGCGCCCGCACGCCGGCCCAGGCCCGCGCCTTGATCGAAAAAGCCTGGAACCTGCGCAACGCCGCATCCATGGCCCATTGGCTTTGAGGAATTGTCATGACTGCTAATCAACGACCGCTGGACGGCATTACCGTGGTCAGCCTGGAACACGCGATTGCTGCACCGTTCTGTACCCGCCAACTGGCTGACCTGGGGGCGCGGGTGATCAAGATCGAACGCCCGGGCAGCGGTGATTTCGCCCGTGGCTACGACGAGCGCGTGCGCGGCCTGGCCTCGCATTTTGTGTGGACCAACCGCTCCAAGGAAAGCCTGACCCTGGACCTCAAGCAGGCGGAGGCCGGCGCGATCCTCGACACCTTGCTGGCCGAGGCCGACGTGCTGGTGCAGAACCTGGCACCCGGTGCCGCAGCGCGGATGGGGCTGTCGTTCGAGGCGCTGCAGGCGCGTTTTCCACGGCTGATTGTCTGCGATATTTCCGGCTACGGCGAAGGCGGGCCCTACGAGAAAAAGAAAGCCTATGACTTGCTGATCCAGAGCGAGGGCGGTTTTCTTTCGGTGACCGGTGGCCCGGGTGAAGAGCAGATGGCCAAGGCCGGTTGCTCCATCGCGGATATCTCCGCCGGCATGTACGCCTACAGCGGCATCCTGTCGGCACTGCTGCTGCGCGGCAAGACAGGCAAAGGCAGCCGCATTGACGTGAGCATGCTGGAAAGCCTGGTGGAGTGGATGGGCTACCCGATGTACTACGCCTTCGACGGCGCCCCGCAGCCACCACGGGCCGGCGCGGCGCATTCGACGATCTACCCCTACGGGCCGTTCCCCACCGGCGATGGCGGCACGGTGATGCTCGGTTTGCAGAACGAACGCGAATGGGCGGCGTTCTGCGACAAGGTACTGCTCACCCCTGCGCTGGCGACGGATGAGCGCTTCTCGGCCAACTTCAAGCGTTCGGCCAACCGCGAAGGGCTGCGCCAGATCATTGTCGACAGCTTTGCCCAACTGGACGCCGCAGCCGTGATCCAGCGCCTGGAACACGCGCAGATCGCCAGTGCGCGGGTCAACGATATGCAAGGGGTGTGGGACCACCCGCAACTCAAGGCCCGCGACAGCTGGCGTGAAGTCGACAGCCCGGCGGGGCCGCTGCCGGCGCTATTGCCACCGGCGCGCAATGCCGCGTTTACCCCGCGGATGGATGGCGTACCGGGGCTGGGGCAGCACAGCCAGGGGATTCTCCAAGCGCTTGGCTACTCGGGTGAAGCCATCGACAGCCTGCGGGTACGCGGCGTTATCTAATCAGGAGTGCAGTGATGTCGTTGATTCGTTCTGCCTTGTTCGTGCCGGGCAGCCGCCCCGAGCGCTTTGCCAAAGCGCTGGCCAGTGGTGCCGATGCGGTGATCGTGGATTTTGAAGACGCGGTGGAAGAACCCCTCAAGCGCCAGGCCCGGGACAACCTCGGCGGGTTTTTAACGGCCAACCCCGAGGCCTGCGTGTGGGTACGCATCAATGCCCCGGAACACGCTGAGCACGGTGCCGATGTGGCGTTTTGCAAAGCCCACGGCAATGTGGCCGGGGTGCTGCTGCCGAAGGTGGAGAGCGCCGCCCAGGTGGCCGTGGTGGCCGCCGCCGGCAAACGCATATGGCCGATTATCGAAAGTGCGCGAGGTTTGCTGGCGGTGGCTGAAATCGCCCATGCGCCGCAGGTCGAGCGCCTGTCGTTCGGTGGCCTGGACCTGGCGCTGGACCTGAACCTGAGCAGCCCCTCGGCGACGGCGAACTTTGCCCTGGATCAGGCGCGCCTGGCGCTGATCGTGCATTCGCGCGCCGCCGGCCTGGTGGCACCGCTGGACGGTGTACACCCGGCCATCGACGACCCCGAGGGCCTGCGCCGCTCGATCCGACATGCCTATGAAATGGGCTTTGCCGGGGCCCTGTGTATCCATCCCAAGCAGGTGCCGGTGATCCATGAGGCCCTGGCGCCGAGTGCGGCGGACCTGGCCTGGGCCCAACGGGTGGTGGAGGCCGGTGCCCATGGGGCAGGGGCCTACCAGATTGATGGGCAGATGGTGGATGCGCCGGTGTTGCTGCGGGCCCAAAGGCTGCTGGCAGCACACAACTCCCATACGGGATAGGCATTGCTCCCCAGGTTGGTGTTCGGCTTGGCCGAACGCAGGGTTTAAAAATTTCAAATTCACTACACGCCTCACATCAGGCACCTTGCCTGACACCACTACAACAATAAAAAGGTGATACCCATGCTCAAGCTTTCTCGGGCGCTGTTGTGCGCCGCCACGTTGTTTGCCGCAGGCCTGGCCCAGGCGGCCGATCCGATCGTCATCAAGTTCGCCCATGTGGTAGCGGAAAACACCCCCAAAGGCCAGGGCGCGCTGCTGTTCAAGAAACTTGCCGAAGAGCGCCTGGCGGGCAAGGTCAAGGTCGAGGTGTACCCCAACTCGTCGCTGTTCGGTGACGGCAAGGAAATGGAAGCGCTGCTGCTGGGCGATGTGCAGATGCTGGCGCCGTCCCTGGCCAAGTTCGAGCAATACACCAAGCAGGTGCAGATCTACGACCTGCCGTTTTTGTTCAACGACCTGGCTGCCGTCGACCGTTTCCAGGCGGCCGAGGGCAAGCAACTGCTGACGTCGATGCAAGACAAGAACATCCTCGGCCTGGCCTATTGGCACAACGGCCTCAAGCAACTGTCGGCCAACAAGGCCCTGCATGAACCCAAGGACGCCCGTGGCCTGAAGTTCCGCGTACAGGCCTCCAGCGTGCTGGAGGAGCAGTTCAAGGCGATCCGCGCCAACCCACGCAAGATGAGTTTTGCCGAGGTCTACCAGGGCTTGCAGACTGGCACGGTCAACGGCACCGAAAACACTTGGTCGAACTATGAAAGCCAGAAGGTCAACGAGGTGCAGAAGTACTTCACCGAGTCCAACCACGGCCTGATCGACTACATGGTGATCACCAACGCCAAGTTCTGGAACGGCCTGGCACCGGAGATGCGCAGCGCCCTGGAGCAGATCATGGGCGAGGTCACTGTCGAGGTGAACAAGCAGGCCGAAGCGCTGAACCAGTCGGCCAAGCAGAAGATCATCGACGCCAAGACCAGCGAAATCATCGAATTGACCCCCGAGCAACGCCAGCTCTGGCGCGAAGCCATGCGCCCGGTGTGGCAGAAGTTCGAGGGGCCGATTGGCGCTGACCTGATCAAGGCCGCGGACGCGTCCAACCACTGATCGCCTGCGCGACCCCGACCCAATGTGGGAGCGGGCTTGCCCGCGATGGCGGCGTCTGAGCCCGCCGAGAGGCCGTTGATGCCCCATCGCGGGCAAGCCCGCTCCCACATGTTGCGACCCCTTTCCCTGTAAGCGAGGTTTTGCCATGCAATCCCTAAGGCGCGTCTGGGAGCACCTGGAGGAGGGTTTTATCGCCTTCCTGCTGGCCGCCATGACCCTGGTGACGTTTGTCTACGTCATGCTCAACAACATCTACACCCTGTTTTTTGCCCTGGCCGACAAGTGGGCCTGGAGCAGCGGTTTTTTCAACGCCCTGGGCGACGGCACCATGACCTGGGCCCAGGACATGACCTGGAGCGTCGCGCTGACCAAGGCGATGTTCGGCTGGCTGATTTTCTTCGGTATTTCCTATGGCGTGCGCACCGCCGGCCACCTGGGGGTGGATGCCCTGGTGCGCCTGACGCCACGCCGGGTCCAGCGCCTGCTGGGGATGCTCGCCTGCCTGTGCTGCCTGGCCTATGCCGGGCTGTTCATGGTGGCCAGCTACAAGTGGGTGAGTGCCGTGCTGGTGGCCGGGATCGGGGCCGAGGACCTCGACCATTTCGGCCTGGAAGTGGGGCATATCGCGCTGATCGTGCCGATCGGCTTTGCCCTGGTGTTGATCCGCTACCTGGAAATTTTCTACCGCCTGTTTACCCACCGCCAGGTCGGGTTGGGGCTGGCCGACGAAGCCGGTGAAGCCAGCAAGTTGGCCGGCAGCCATAAGGAGCGTGACTGATGGCCGTTCTCTGTCTGTTTTTGCTGCTGTTGGTGTTGATGTTCCTCGGCGTGCCCATCGCCATTTCCCTGGGCTTGTCGGGGGCGATGTCGATCCTGATGTTCAGCCAGGATTCGTTGAGTTCCCTGGCGATCAAATTGTTTGAAACCAGCGATGCCTACACCTTCCTGGCGATTCCGTTCTTCCTGCTGTCGGGGGCGTTCATGACCACTGGCGGCGTGGCGCAACGCTTGATCGATTTTGCCAACGCCTGTGTCGGCCATATCCGTGGCGGCCTGGCGATTGCGGCGGTGCTGGCGTGCATGCTGTTCGCCGCGCTGTCCGGTTCATCGCCGGCGACGGTGGCGGCGGTGGGCTCGATTGCCGTGGCCGGCATGGTGCGCTCCGGTTACCCCAAGGCGTTCGGCGCGGGGATCATCTGCAATGCCGGGACCCTGGGCATCCTGATTCCGCCTTCCATCGTGATGGTGGTGTACTCGGCGGCGACAGAAACCTCGGTCGGCAAGCTGTTTATGGCCGGGGTGATCCCCGGCTTGCTGCTGGGCCTGATGCTGATGATCGCGATCTATATCGTGGCGCGGATCAAAAAGCTGCCAGCACAACCCCGGGCGACCTTTGCCCAGTGGCTGGGCTGTGCGCGCCGCGCGTTCTGGGGCCTGTTGCTGCTGGTGATCATCCTTGGCGGTATCTACAGCGGCATGTTCACCCCCACTGAGGCCGCAGCGGTGGCGGCGGTGTACTCGGCGTTTGTCGCACTGTTTGTGTACAAGGACATGCGCCTGAGGGATTGCCCCAAGGTGCTGCTGGAGTCCGGGCGCCTGTCGATCATGCTGATGTTCATCATCGCCAACGCCATGCTGTTTGCCCATGTGCTGACCACCGAACAGATCCCGCAGGAAATCACGGCCTGGGTCATCTCCGAAGGGCTGACGCCGATCGGCTTCTTGCTGATGGTCAACGTGGTGCTGTTGATTGCCGGCAGCTTCATGGAGCCCTCGGCCATTGTGCTGATCCTGGCGCCGATCTTCTTTCCGATTGCGATGAAGCTGGGCATCGACCCGATTCACCTGGGGATTGTGATGGTGGTGAACATGGAGATCGGCCTGGTGCATCCGCCCGTTGGCTTGAACCTGTTCGTGACCTCGGCGGTGACCGGCCTGACCCTGGGCCAGACCATCCGCGCGGCGATGCCCTGGCTGATGATCCTGCTGGCGTTCCTGGTGCTGGTGACGTACGTGCCGTTTATCTCACTGGCGCTGCCGCAGTGGTTGGGCATGTAGCCCAGCGCCCAAACGCCGCACCGCCTCCAGACTTGATTTCAATCAAGGGCTCACTGGCCACCTGCCACCTACCATCGACTTCATATTCCGGCCGTTGAAGTCAGTGAGCCCATGAACCGCCCCAAGCCCTCGACCCTCGCTACCCTGGCTGCAAGTCCCGTTACCTGGCTGGTTGTCCTGGTGCTGCTGTTCAGCCTGGCCGGCCCGGCCCAGGCCAAGTCCTACGGCGCGATTGAACAGCAGCGCATCGACAAGATTTTCCCGCAGGCCGACGCCATTTCCGCCGCCCAAGGCCCGTTCAAGGTGCGCACGCTGTCGGCCAAAGGCGCGGTCATCGGCTATGTGTTCCAGAGCCTGGACGTGGTGGACATCCCGGCGTACTCCGGCAAACCGATCAACACCCAGGTGATTCTCGACCCGGCCGGGGTGATCCGTGATGCCTATGTGCTGGAGCACCACGAGCCGATCCTGCTGATCGGTATTCCTGAGGCCAAGCTGCATGACTTCACCGCCCGCTACAGCGGGATCAACGTCAAGCAGCGGGTGGTGGTGGGGCATTCCAGTGACAGCCAGGCGGTGACCGTGGATGCGGTGGCCGGTGCCACGGTCACGGCGATGGTGGTCAATGAGGTGATCATGCGTGCCGCCCACGAAGTGGCGGTGTCGCTCAAGCTGGTTGAGGACAAGGCCAGCACCGCGCAGAAAGTCGCCCTGGTACGCGCTGACCTGTTCGAGCCCGCCAACTGGGCGCAATTGACCGGCAATGGCGCGGTGCGCCGCCTACACCTGACACGCGGCCAGGTGGATGCAGCCTTCAAGGGCACCGAGGCCGAAGGCGTGGACGTGGCGGGGGCGGGGCAGGTCGACGAGACGTTTATCGACTTGTATGTGGCCGATCTCAACGCGCCGACCATCGGCCGCAACCTGTTGGGCGAGGCGCAATACCGCGTGCTGATGCAGGGCCTCAAGCCCGGCGAGCAGGCCATCGCGGTGCTGGGACGCGGGATTTTTTCGTTCAAGGGCTCGGGCTATGTGCGCGGCGGGATTTTTGATCGGGTGCAGTTGCGTCAGTTTGGCAATGTCATCAGCTTCCGCGATATGGACCACCAGCGCCTGTACGACGTGTTCGCCGAGGGCATGCCCGAATTTGATGAAATGTCGGTGTTTATCGTGCGCCCCCAGGCCGGGTTCGACCCTGGCTCGGCGTGGACCCTGGAGCTGCTGGTGCGGCGCCAGACCGGCCCGGTCAGCGGCACCTTTACCAGTTTTGAATTGCCGTACCAGATGCCCGAGGCGTACCTGGAACGCCCGTTGCCGACTGCTGCCGAACAGGCCGCCATCGACGAAGCCAACCGGCCGATGTGGCTGACGATCTGGTACCAGAAACAGTGGCAGGTCCTGGTGCTGGGCGCCGCCCTGGTGCTGTTGACGGTGATTCTGTTTTTGCAGGACAGCCTGGCCCGGCGCCCGCGCCTGTTGCATTGGGTACGCCGTGGCTACCTGCTGTTTACCGTGGTGTTTATCGGCTGGTACGCCCTGGGGCAGTTGTCGGTGGTCAATGTGCTGACCTTTGTGCATGCGCTGTTCCAGCAGTTCCGCTGGGAGTTGTTCCTCACCGACCCGCTGATCTTCATGCTCTGGGTATTCACCGCCGCCAGCATCCTGCTGTGGGGCCGGGGTGTGTTCTGTGGCTGGCTGTGCCCGTTCGGGGCGTTGCAGGAGTTGCTCAACGAGGCGGCGCGCACGCTCAAGGTGCGCCAGTTCGAGCTGCCGTTTGCCGTGCATGAGCGGCTGTGGGCGATCAAGTATTTGATCCTGCTGGGGCTGTTTGGCTTGTCCCTGGAGTCGATGGCCACTGCCGAGCGGTTTGCCGAAGTGGAGCCGTTCAAGACCGCCATCACCCTGCATTTCGACCGCCAGTGGTGGTTCGTGCTGTACGCGGTGGCACTGCTGGTGATCAACCTGTTCACGCGCAAAGTCTACTGCCGCTACCTCTGCCCGCTGGGCGCGGCGCTGGCAATCCCGAGCAAGTTCAGGCTGTTCGACTGGCTCAAACGGCGCAAAGAGTGTGGCGATCCGTGCCAGTTGTGCGCCAAGGAATGCGAGATCCAGGCGATCCACCCCGACGGCCATATCAACGCCAATGAATGCCACTACTGCCTCGATTGCCAGATGACCTGGCACAACGACCACAAATGCCCGCCCCTGATCAACCAGCGCAAGAAACGCAACAAGGCCGCACCCACCCCTGGGCAATTGATCCCGGTGGTGCAGGTGGCGGTGCCTGAATGACGGCCTTGGGCACTCACTTTTCCCATCTGGAGCACATCATGAACGACAGCGAAGCGAAAAAGCCCGGGGCCACCCCGGAACCTGAAGGCATGAGCCGGCGTGGCTTCCTGGGCACTGGCGCCGTCACCGGCGCGGTGCTGGCAGGGGCCTCGGCCATCGGCGGTACGGTGTTTACCCGCGAGTCCTTTGCGGCAGCGGCCAAGGAGGCGAAGTCGAAGATCCATGTGGGCCCAGGTGAGCTGGACCAGTACTACGGGTTCTGGAGCGGCGGCCACCAGGGTGAGGTGCGGGTGCTGGGTGTGCCGTCGATGCGTGAGTTGATGCGTATCCCGGTGTTCAACGTCGATTCCGCCACCGGCTGGGGCCTGACCAACGAGAGCAAGCGCATCCTGGGGGAGGGCGCCAAGTACCAGAACGGCGATTGCCATCACCCGCACTTGTCCACCACCGATGGCCGCTATGACGGCAAATACCTGTTTATCAACGACAAGGCCAACACCCGCGTGGCGCGGATCCGCCTGGATATCATGAAGTGCGACAAGATCGTCACCGTGCCCAATGCCCAGGCGATCCACGGCCTGCGCCTGCAAAAGGTGCCGTATACCAAGTATGTGTTCTGCAACGCCGAGTTCATCATCCCGCACCCCAATGACGGCCACACCTTCGACCTGCAAGACAAAAACAGTTTCACCCTGTTTAACGCCATCGACGCCGAGAAGATGGAAATGGCCTTCCAGGTCATCGTCGACGGCAACCTCGACAACGCCGACATGGACTACACCGGCAAATACGCGGCGGCCACCTGCTACAACTCGGAGAAGGCCTCCGACCTGGGCGGCATGATGCGCAACGAGCGCGACTGGGTGGTGGTGTTCAACATCCCGCGCATCGAGGCGGCGATCAAGGCCGGCAAGTTCATCAACCTCGACGGCGTCAAGGTGCCGGTGGTGGACGGGCGCAAGGGCGACGACGGCAAGGACAGCGAATTCACCCGCTATATCCCGGTGCCGAAGAACCCCCATGGCTGCAACACCTCGCCGGACGGCAAGTACTTTATCGCCAACGGCAAGCTGTCGCCGACCTGCACCATCATTGCCATCGACAAGCTCGACGACCTGTTCAGCGACAAGATCAAAGACCCGCGCGGCGTGGTGGTCGGCGAGCCGGAGCTGGGCCTGGGCCCGTTGCACACCACCTACGATGGCCGGGGTTTTGCCTACACCACGCTGTTTATCGACAGCCAGGTGGTCAAGTGGAACATCGCCGAAGCCATCCGCGCCTACGGTGGCGAGAAGGTCAACTACATCAAGCAGAAGCTCGATGTGCATTACCAACCCGGCCACAACCACGCCTCGCTCACCGAAACCCGGGATGCCGACGGCCAATGGCTGATGGTCCTGAGCAAGTTCTCCAAGGACCGCTTCCTGCCCACCGGCCCCCTGCACCCGGAAAACGACCAGTTGATCGACATCTCGGGCGATGAAATGAAACTGGTCCACGACGGCCCGACCTTCGCCGAACCCCACGACTGCGTGATGGCGCGGCGCGACCAGATCAAGACCAAGAAAATCTGGGAGCGCAACGACCCGTTCTTCGCCGAAACCGTGGCCATTGCGGCCAAGGACGGGATCAAGCTGGAGACCGATAACAAGGTGATCCGCGACGGCAAGAAAGTGCGGGTGTACATGACGTCCATGGCACCGACCTATGGCCTGACGGAGTTCACCGTCAAGCATGGCGATGAGGTCACGGTGACCATCACCAACATCGACCAGATCGAGGACGTGACCCACGGCTTTGTCATGACCAACCATGGCGTGAGCATGGAAATCAGCCCGCAGCAGACCTCTTCCATCACCTTTATCGCCGACAAACCGGGGCTGCATTGGTACTACTGCAGCTGGTTCTGCCATGCGCTGCATATGGAGATGGTGGGGCGGATGTTGGTGGAGCGCACTTAACGGCGAGCACCCAATAAATGTAGGAGCTGGCTTGCCTGCGATAGCGGTGCATCAGAAAACGGTCGGTTGCCTGACACACCGCTATCGCAGGCAAGCCAGCTCCCACATGGGATCTGTTTTGATCAAAAAGGAATACTCCGTGGCTCGACCCCGCACGTTATTGACCGGGTGTGTGTGGCTGCTATTTTCGGCCACCGCCAGTGCCGCTGTAGTGCCCATCACCGACTTGCCGTTGGTCGCCGCAGGCCCGCAGCACTGGCGCCTGCCCGCCGGCGACTACCAGGGTTCCTACAGCATCGACCAACCCCTGCAACTGACCTGCGAACCCGGTGCGGTGATCCATAGCCAGGGCCAGGGCAACAGCCTGTTGATCAACGCGCCCGACGTCACCGTCGAGGGCTGTACCTTCCTCGACTGGGGCCATGACCTTACCGCGATGAACGCGGCCATCTTCATCCAGCCCAAGGCCCACGGTGCCCTGGTCAAGAACAACCGCTTGCGCGGCCAGGGTTTTGGCGTGTGGGTCGATGGCACGGCGGATGTAAGCGTGATCGACAACCAGATCCAGGGCGACCCGGCCATGCGCTCCCAGGACCGGGGCAATGGCATCCACCTGTACGCAGTCAAGGGGGCGCGGGTGATCGGCAACCAGGTGCGCGATGCCCGCGATGGCATCTACATCGACACCTCCAATGGCAACCTGCTGCAAGGCAACACCCTGGAAGACCTGCGCTACGGCATCCACTACATGTTCGCCAATGACAACCAGGTACTTGGCAACATCACCCGCCGCACCCGCACCGGCTATGCGCTGATGCAAAGCCGCAAGCTGACAGTGATCGGCAATCGCTCCGAGGAGGATCAGAACTACGGGATCCTGATGAACTACATCACCTATTCCACCCTGCGCGACAACGTGGTCAACGATGTGCGCGACGGCACCACCGGCGACACCATGATCACCGGTGCCGAAGGCAAGGCACTGTTTATCTACAACTCGCTGTTCAACAGCATTGAACACAACCACTTCGGCCGCAGTGCGGTGGGTATTCACCTTACGGCAGGCTCCGAAGACAACCGGCTTGCCAACAATGCCTTTGTCGGCAACCAGCGCCAGGTCAAGTACGTGGCCACCCGCTTGCAGGAATGGTCGGCAGATGGCCGCGGCAATTACTGGAGCGATTACCTGGGCTGGGACCGCAATAACGATGGCCTGGGGGATGTGGCCTACGAGCCCAACGATAACGTCGACCGCCTGCTGTGGCTGTACCCCCAGGTGCGCCTGCTGATGAACAGCCCCGGCATCGAGTTGTTGCGCTGGGTGCAGCGGGCGTTTCCGGTGATCAAGTCGCCGGGGGTGATGGACAGTCATCCGCTGATGAAAGACCCCACGCTTTCCCTGCTCAAGGAGCCCGCATGATGCCTGTCGTCGAAATCGAAGGCGTGACCCAGCGTTATGGGCCCGCCACTGTGCTGCATGACTTGAGCCTGAGCCTGGCGCCCGGGGAGGTGCTGGGGCTGTTCGGCCATAACGGCGCGGGCAAGACCACCAGCATGAAACTGATCCTCGGTTTATTGCAGGCAAGCAGCGGCCAGGTACGGGTGTTTGGCCGCGCGCCCAGTGATCCCCAGGTGCGCCGGATGCTCGGCTATCTGCCGGAAAACGTCACGTTCTACCCGCAACTCAGCGGCCTGGAGACCTTGCAGCATTTTGCCCGGCTCAAGGGCGCGCCGATGAGCCAGGTCTTGACGTTGCTGGAAGACGTCGGCCTGACAGCGGCGGCGCGGCGGCGGGTCAAGACCTATTCCAAGGGCATGCGCCAGCGCCTCGGCCTGGCCCAGGCCCTGCTGGGCGAGCCGCGCCTGCTGCTGCTCGACGAGCCCACCGTGGGCCTCGACCCGATTGCCACCCAGGACCTGTATCGCCTGCTCGACCGCCTGCGCGGGCAGGGCACCAGCATCATCCTCTGCTCCCATGTGCTGCCGGGCGTGGAGGCCCATATCAACCGTGCCGCAATCCTCACCCAGGGCCGCCTGCTGGCCCTCGGCACCCTGGCCGCCTTGCGCGAAGAAGCCGGGCTGCCGACCCTGATCCGCAGCAGCGGCCTGCAACGCGCGGCGCTCTTGCAAAAACGCTGGAGCGAGGCCGGCCACGTGACCCAGCGCTGGGGCGCGCAAGGGCTGCAAGTGGCGGCGTTCAATGGCAACAAGCTGGACCTGCTGCGCCAGTTGCTGGACCAGGACAGCCCCAGCGATGTGGAAATCGTCGTGCCGTCCCTGGAAGACCTGTACCGCCATTACATGGATAGCCCGGTGGAGCGTGCCCAATGACGCCGATCTGGAACATGGCCCGCAAAGAATTCAGCGATGGCCTGCGCAACCGTTGGTTATTGGCCATCAGCCTGTTGTTCGCGGTGCTGGCCATCGGTATTGGGTGGCTCGGTGCGGCGGCGTCCGGGCAACTGGGCTTTACCTCGATCCCGGCAACCATCGCCAGCCTGGCCAGCCTGGCGACCTTCCTGATGCCATTGATTGCGCTGTTGCTGGCCTATGACGCGATTGTCGGCGAGGACGAAAGCGGCACCTTGCTGCTGTTGCTCACCTATCCCCTGGGGCGCGGGCAGATCCTGCTCGGCAAGTTTGTCGGGCATGGGCTGATCCTGGCGCTGGCGACCTTTATCGGATTCGGCTGCGCCATGCTCGCCATCGCGCTGCTGGTGGATGACGTCGAGTTCAGCCTGCTGCTCTGGGCATTTGGCCGCTTCATGCTGACCTCGACCTTGCTCGGCTGGGGCTTTTTGGGGATGGCGTATGTGTTGAGCAGCGTCTCGGCGGAAAAGTCCACGGCGGCTGGGTTGGCCCTGGGGGTGTGGTTCTTTTTTGTCCTGGTCTTTGACCTGGCGTTGTTGGCGCTGCTGGTGCTCAGCGAAGGCCAGTTCAGCCCGACGCTGTTGCCCTGGCTGCTGCTGTTCAACCCGGCGGATGTGTACCGCCTGATCAACCTGTCGGGCTTCGATGCCGGCCCCGCATCGGTCGGCGTGATGGCCCTGGGTGGGGACCTGGCGCTTCCGGGGGCGGCGTTGTGGTTGTGCCTGGTGGCGTGGGTCGTCGGGCCGCTGGCCTGGGCCTATTGGCTGTTTGGGCGGCGCGCGGCATGATTTTTTTATCGGTGGAGCAAATAAGCATGAAAATGGGATGGGTGTTGCTGTTGAGCCTGCTGCTGATGGGGTGTGACAAACCGGTAGCGGCGGGGGTGGGTGATGGGCCGGTGGCGTTCCATCCGGCGGATGAGTGCCATGTGTGCGGCATGGTGATCAGCGAATTCCCAGGGCCCAAGGGTGAGGTGGTGGAGCAGGGCGCGGCGAAGAAATTCTGCTCGACCGCAGAAATGCTCGGCTGGTGGTTGCAGCCGGAAAACCATCATGCCCCGTCAAAACTGTATGTGCATGACATGGGGCGCAGCCACTGGGAGACCCCGGACGATGCCCATCTGATCGATGCCAGGACCGCGTACTACGTGCTCGGCACCGGGCTCAAGGGCGCCATGGGCGTGGTGCTGGCCTCGTTTGCCGAGCAGGCGGTGGCGCAGAAAGTCGCGGCCGATACCGGCGGGCGGGTGCTGCGTTTCGAGGAGATAGACCTGGCGCTGTTGCAGCAGCCCAGTGGCATGGCCCATAGCGGTCATTGAGGCTGCCCCCACAGCCTATCGGTTGACCAACTTCGCCGGCAACGCAATCACCAGCAAACAACTGAGCACCAGGCTGGCGGCAAAGAACCACATGGCCCCGGCGCTGCTACCGGTGATGTCGATGGCCAGGCCCATCAACGAGTTGCTGACCAGCCCGGCGATATTTGCCAGGGAGCAGGCCAGGGCAAAGCCGGTGGCTGCTGCGGTGCCGGTGAGGAAGGTCGCCGGCAGGCTGAAAAACACCGGCACTGCGCCGAGGATCGCCGCCGACGCCACGGCAAACAGGGCCACGGTGGCGACCACGTTATGGGTGAAGAAGGTACTGCTGGCCATGGCCACGGCGCCCACCAGGAACGGCACGATAATGTGCCAGCGGCGCTCGCGGTATTTGTCGGAACTGGCGCCGATCAGCAGCATGCCGGCCAGCGCCGCCACACTGGGCAGGGCGGTGAGCAGACCGATCTGGAAGGTGTCGCTGATCCCCGCGTTGCGAATCAGGGTCGGCATCCAGAAGCCCATGGCGTAGGCACTGAGCAGGATCGAAAAGTCGATCCCGCCGAGCATCCACACCTTGAGGTTGAAGAACCCATCGCGAAAGCGCCGTGGGCTGTGGCCGGCCTGGCTGTCATCGGCGTGCAACTGCTGTTGCAGCAAGGTCTTTTCGGCGCCAGACAACCATTTGGCCTGGTGGTAGGTATCGGGCAACGCCCAGAGCGCCAGCACCCCCAACAGCACGCTGGGCAGTGCTTCAAGCAGGAACAGCCATTGCCAGCCACGCAGGCCGCCCATTTGGTCGAAGTGGCCCATGATCCAGCCGGACAACGGCCCGCCAATCACACTGGACAGCGGCAGGCCGATCATAAACAGCGCAATCACCCGCCCGCGGCGATGGGTGGGGAACCAGGTGGTCAGGTAATACAGCACTCCCGGCAGGAACCCGGCTTCGGCGACGCCGAGCAAAAACCGCAGCACATAGAACTGGGTGGTGGAGGTGACCAGCAGCGTGCAGGCCGAGAGCAGGCCCCAGGTGATCATGATGCGCGCAATCCAGATCCGCGCGCCGACGCGCTCCAGGATCAGGTTGCTGGGCACTTCAAACAGGATATAGCCGACAAAAAACAGGCCGGCGCCCAGGCCGAACGCGGTTTCGCTGAACTGCAGCTGGTCTTGCATCTGCAGCTTGGCAAAACCGATGTTGATGCGGTCCAGGTAGGCCGCCAGGTAGCAGAAACACAGGAAGGGAATCAGCTTCCAGGTGATCTTGTGGTACAGCGCGTGGATGGGGTCGGCGACCGTGGGCATCGGTGTATCTCAGGGCAAGGAGGAGGGCGGGGCGAATATAGCATTCCGTCACCGACACGCTCTGTCTGAAAAGCGCCACTTGGCTGGGGTTGGTGTGCGAAAGAGGCTACGTTTAACGCTTCCAATAAACAGAGTATCCACGGATGAACTACCAACCCTTTACCCGAACCTTGATCGCGACGGCCCTGGTCCTCACATTCAGCGGTGTGCAGGCGGCCTCCCAAGCCCCGGTGGCCGGTGAAAACGGCATGGTGGTGACGGCCCAGCATTTGGCGACCCATGTGGGCGTCGATGTGTTGAAGGCCGGCGGCAATGCTGTGGATGCGGCCGTGGCCGTGGGTTACGCCCTGGCGGTGGTCTACCCGGCAGCGGGCAACCTCGGCGGCGGTGGATTCATGACCGTGCAACTGGCGGACGGGCGCAAGACCTTCCTCGACTTCCGCGAAAAAGCCCCGTTGGCGGCCACCGCCGATATGTACCTGGATAAAGACGGCAATGTCGTCCCCGGCCTCAGCGCCAAAGGCCACCTGGCGGTCGGCGTACCCGGCACCGTCTCCGGCATGGAGCTGGCCTTGAGCAAATACGGCACCCTCAAGCGCGCCCAAGTAATCGCGCCGGCGATCAAGCTCGCGGAAGATGGCTTTGCCCTCGACCAGGGCGATATCGACATGCTGCACAGCGCCACCGAAGAGTTCAAAAAAGACCAGGACCTGCGCGGCATCTTCCTCAATAAGGGTGAGCCACTGCAGGTCGGGCAGAAGCTGGTGCAAAAAGACCTGGCGCGTACCCTGCGGGAAATTTCCGCCAAGGGCACCGATGGCTTCTACAAAGGCTGGGTGGCCAAGGCCATCGTCGACTCCAGCCAGGCCGGCAAGGGCATCATCGCCCAGGCCGACCTGGATAACTACCAGACCCGCGAACTGGCCCCCATCGAGTGCGACTACCGCGGCTACCACGTAGTCTCGGCGCCACCACCCAGCTCGGGCGGCCTGGTGATCTGCCAAATCATGAACATCCTCGAAGGCTACCCCATGGCCGAACTGGGCTACGGCTCGGCCCAGGGCACCCATTACCAGATCGAAGCCATGCGCCACGCCTACGTGGACCGCAACAGCTATCTGGGCGACCCGGATTTTGTAAAGAACCCGGTAGCCCACCTGCTGGACAAGGACTACGCGGCCAAACTGCGTGCCGCCATCGACCCGCAAAAAGCCGGTGACTCCATGGCCATCAAGCCCGGCGTTGCGCCCCATGAAGGCAGCAACACCACCCATTACTCCATCGTCGACAAATGGGGTAACGCGGTGTCGGTGACCTACACCCTCAACGACTGGTTCGGTGCTGGCGTCATGGCCAGCAAGACCGGGGTCATCCTCAACGACGAAATGGACGACTTCACCGTCAAGGTCGGCGTGCCCAACATGTACGGCCTGGTCCAGGGCGAAGCCAACGCCATCGCCCCCGGCAAGGCGCCCCTGTCGTCCATGAGCCCGACCATCGTCACCAAAGATGGCAAGGCGGTGATGGTCATCGGCACACCGGGCGGCAGCCGCATCATCACCGCCACCTTGCTGACCATCCTCAACGTCATCGACTACAAGATGAACATCCAGGAAGCCGTCAACGCCCCGCGCTTCCACCAACAGTGGATGCCCGACAGCACCAACCTCGAAACCTTCGCCCTGAGCCCCGACACCCAGAAAATCCTCGAAAGCTGGGGCCACAAATTCGCCGGCCCCCAAGACGCCAACCACCTGGCCGCCATCCTCGTCGGCGCCCCGTCCCTGGACGGCAAGCCGGTGGGTAACAACCGCTTCTATGGCGCCAACGACCCACGGCGCAATACCGGGCTGTCACTGGGCTACTAAGCGCAGACAGGGCAGGGGCCAGCCGCCCCTGTTCTGCTTCATAGAAGAATATTTTTTGAAATCAAGGGCTTGCCAGCCTCGGCAAATCAGTACATAATTGCCGCCATCGAACGCACTGAGGTATAAAAAACTTCAATGTTTTCAATGAGATAGAGTAGAGGCAAGCTTACATAGCCCACTCAAGTTTATAGGCGGTGAATGTCAGTGGTTTTGGCATTGATCGTTTGAGGCCGAGTAGCAAAATGGTTATGCAGCGGATTGCAAATCCGCCTACGCCGGTTCGATTCCGACCTCGGCCTCCACTCTTAAAGCCCCGTAGATCAATGGTCTACGGGGTTTTTTAATGCCTGCGATTTGGCATCGTTTCCGCAATTACCCAAAATTTGATGCGTGGTAGTGCTCGTCTTGAGACATCCTTTGTGTAAGCGCGCGTCGGATTTGGCACCGCTTGACGGGTGATTTGGCACTGCCTGACACCGTCCAGGCTATGAAATTGCGCGAGATGTTTGGCACTCGCACTGTCTCAACCGTCTTATTCAGTTTGACTAGCGAGCCAGTTGGGTGGATTTGGGCGCAGACCGACGCTTGGAAAACCGTCTACTGTCGGCCTCTCAGGAGAGGGGGGCAGGGTGGGCGGTTACAGTCTGCTTGCAGGCGAAGGACTGGTGGCAGCTACTGTCTGAGGATTAAGGGGCACTGCTGAGGATTCGTACAGGGCGGTTTAATATGATCCTACTGAAATATCACACAGTATATTTCAGGCGATACTCAGTTGGTGTCAGTCCTAGCTCCCGGCGAAAGGCTCGACTAAAAGCTACATCAGAGTCATAGCCCAGATCTTCCGCTATTTTTGATACTCGTTGGTTTGAAGACCTGAGGCGTTTTCCTGCGAGCTGCATTCTCCAGCGAGTCAAGTATCGCATCGGTGAGTCTCCAACCATCCGGCCAAATTTATTTGCAAAATTTGATCGCGATTGGCCGACCTCAAGAGCGAGTTTTTCTACAGTCCAATCTGCTCCAGGCTCTGAGTGCAGTAATGCAAGGGCGTGGCCGACCATTGAATCGCGTAATGCCGCAATCCAGCCCGTGATCTCGGCAGGAGCGGTGAAAAGCCAATTTCGGATTGCCCAAATAAACATCAGGTCAATGATCCTAGACAACATAATCGCACTCCCTATTGACGGGAGCGCCATCTCTTTTTGCATCGCTGCGACCGTCAGCGCCAACCACTCTTTTGATCCAAGCGTGTCAGGTTCAATACTTGGTCTGCTTGATACATGCAAAAATTTTGGTAGGCCCAACATCAACGCTTGGCCACCTACGCTATCAAACTTGAAAAGTCCACTCGTGATTTTTTTAGTAGGTTCTGGACAAGCGTGTTCAGCGTTCTCCGATGAAACGCCTTGAAACTGGATGCAGTGACTGATGCCACTTGGGGCGAAAATTATGTCCCCCGGGGAGAGGGAGATCGGCTCCTTGGTATCATGAGGATAAAGCAGAAAAACTCCGTGATGGACTATGTGAAAATAAGCGATTTCTCCATTAAATATCTGTTTTTCATCGGTTTTATATTGTCGCTCAGGAAGCAGTTCACTGCACATTTCAGCTTTGCTGAATATATCAAAAAAGACATCGGCAGCCGGGTCTCTAATGTCCTTTTTGAAAGGTACGGAGTCATGGCGTTTTAGCACGTTCTTTGGCGTTTTAGTCATGGTAAATAGTTTCCTCTCGCCATAATAATCCTCCGGCCAAGAGAGTATAGCGAAGGTCAGCGGCTGATTTGGGCTGCTAAACCGATCCAGAGTGCCTCTGGCGTTGATTGATGGCGTATCACGCCATTCTATGCGCTTCCGTTATGCGGATGTTTTTACTGACAGGTAGAGGGGTCGAGCAATGAGTGATAAACCTACGATTTTGCTGGTACACGGCTTTTGGGGCGGTGCAGCACATTGGAGTAAGGTAATTGTTGAACTGGCTCGCAAAGGTTATACGTCCATACATGCAGTTGAAATGCCTCTGACTTCCCTCGCCGAGGATGCTGAGCGTACTCGCAAGATGATTGCCCAACAAAAGGGGCCAGTTTTGCTTGTGGGACATTCGTACGGCGGTGCTGTTATTACTGAAGCGGGTGATCAGCCTAACGTGATCGGGCTCGTTTATATTGCAGCATTCGCTCCTGATGCGGGTGAGAGTCCTGGTGAAATTACGCAGCGAAACCTGCCTCAAGCAGCTGCCAACCTTGAGCCTGATAGCGACGGTTATCTGTGGGTAAAACCGGATAAGTTCCATGAGAGCTTTTGCCAAGATCTATCAGACAGTGAGGCCTTGGTCATGGCGGTGACCCAAAAAGCACCACTGGCTAGTGCCTTCGGTGACAAAGTTACGGCCCCCGCATGGAAGAAAAAGCCATCGTGGTATCAGATTTCCAGCGAAGACAGGATGATTGATCCCGTAAATCAGAGATTAATGTCAGCAAAGCTCAATCCAAAGAATCTGATTACTTTAGCGACCAGCCATGCTTCGTTGGCGACAAGACCCTTTGAGGTCGCCTCGTTCATTGATGACGCCGCAGTGGCAGCGTCGAACCTATAACTTTAAGTGAAAAGGGGCAGATTTATTTATCTCTGATAAATCTGCCACAATTTCTCTCACTGCCGCCAACTCAAGGCCAAAAACTACTTACTCCCCCTATTGCAGCGGAACATAAATATCCGTTTGCCATTGATCCATCGGCGTCTGGGGATAGGTGCTCAGGTAGTTGAAAAACAGTGGCTGGTCACGCAGTTCCTCTCCACTGGTAGGAAGCCAGTCGCGGTAAATCGGGTAGATCGTTTCGCCAATATGATCCGGTGACCCCGCGTGTCGCACCACAACGCAGCGCCCGCCAGGAATGACGAGCTCGTGCACGCCGAACTCATTCGGCGCCACCGCCTCATGAATCTCGCCGCAGATTGCGAAGCGGAATGCTTGGGGAGGTGTTGTGTCGGGGTTGTTATAGGGAATGCCGAAGGTACGACTCGATGCCTGCGGCGACTGACCGCTCTGGATTCGCCATTCGATGAACTTGCGCACACTCTCATTGACGAGCCCGGGAGGGCCGCAGTGCTCAAGCGCTGCTACTTTGACCTCGGGGAAATCCACGATTCTTACTTGCATGATGATAGTCCTGGAAAAGTGAGGGATTGCGAAGACCGTATTCCAGACCTGCCAGTTCGGTTCCTTGCTAAATGCACTCGGTGTCATGCCGATCGCCCGCTTGAACGCCCTGCAAAATGCCTCGGGGCTTTCAAAGCCGGCATCGAGTGCCGCGTCCAGCACCGAGTGATCCGTAAGGGCCGCCAGGCGATGTGCCGCGCGGCGTAGGCGCATCAGTTGCACATAACGTGAGACCGGCACGCCAACGAACGCGGTGAATTGGCGGTGGAAGTGAAATGCCGAAAAGTTTGCCACACGGCTCAACGTCTTCACCGACAGGTCACCTTCGAGATTGCCATCAATGTAGGCGAGCACGGCGTTGAAGCGTTTTGTGTAAGCGCAATGGGGCGGCAGGTCTGACACTGGAAAAGCTCCTGGAAGTACGGTCGCCAATAGAGTCGACTATAGCGACGTAAGGGTGCCTAGCCGAGTTTGCTCAAGGCATGAGGCTGGCCGACCGTGGCGGGGACGTCGAACAGCCTACGCAACAGGTACTGGATGTGTTGTGGGGGGAGTACGTGTCAAAGACAGGAGCGTTTCGACCCAAAGCCTTCAGTCGACCTGAGGGCATGGGTTGAAGGGTATGTACCAGTGGGCTGCGGAGTCGAGATGGATGTGTTTCTGCTTTTGAGGCAAGAAGGGTGTATCAAGCGTGCCCAGTGTTATTGAAACCCAGTTGGCAAACTCGCCTTGAGACCGTGACCAGAACAATGCCGACCCGCACTGCGCGCAAAACTCGCGTACTACCGTCTTTGAAGATGCATAAGTTTTGATATGGACGGAGCCACCAACTATGCGCAGCGCGCTACGCGGAACACTGCCGTAAGAAGCAAATGCTGCCCCATGACCTTTGCGGCACTGGCTGCAATGACAATGAATCACTGCTTTCGGCGTGGCGGATAGCTCGTAACTGACGGCTGTGCATAGGCAGCTTCCCTGGTACACCTTTGTCATACGCTCTTCCATTGATGCGAAAAACGCCAGCGTAACCGGCGCAGTTTAATCAGTCGACTGACTTGAAGATCACATCCAGGTTAATACGGTGACAATGCACAATGGGACATAAAGGAGATCGGATTTATTTATCGAAAAGTGGCCTGCTCTCGGACAATAAATCGGTGCCATTTTTGTTTTTTGATGATGATCAGGCACGCCGCGCCATCAATAGGGTCGAGGCCGCAGCGGATAATAAACCGGCACAGCAACGATTAAAAATCTTCTTCCCACGAGGCTGTGTAAACCAGCGGCGCATGTGCAGTCCGATGTATGCATAGACGCCAATGGCAATCCACTCCAATGCCAGGAACAACACTCCGAGCAGTGTGAATTGGGAGCCAACGTCTACCGTTGGGTCAACGAATTGAGGTAAGAACGCGGTAAAGATCAGAATGGCTTTGGGGTTGCCGGCGGCGACGAGGAACTCCTGCCTTGCTAACCCCCACAACCCCACCCGGGTGTTTTCTGATTCGGCTTGTGCTTGTGGTGTGGCGTTCCACAGCTGATACGCCAAATAAAAAAGGTACGCCGCGCCGACTATCTTGATCCCGTAGAAGACGAGCTCTGAAGTTTGTAATACGACGGCCAGGCCTGCCGAAGCGAGTGCGATCATGATTGCGAATGCCAACAAACGGCCGACGCCTGCGAGGCAGGAGATGCGATATCCGTAGCGCGTTGCATTGCTGATGGACAGCAGATTGTTGGGCCCTGGCGCCATATTCAGCGCAAAGCATGCGGGCAGGAATAACGCTAGTGTTGCAAAGTCCATAGGCCTCTCCAGAACCGTTTTGCATCAATCTTATAGTTGAAATCCTGTAGGTGTCAGCGTCCGCTGAGCACCTTTCAAGCGACTTACTGGGCACTTATTGGCGAGTAATTATCGAGACCGCTTGCGTCGGTGAAACCACGGCGGTGTCTATGCAAAACGGCGCCTCGTCCCACGCCTCATATTCATGATCCAGTACAGACTGCCAAGTGGGTGGAGTCAGCTGGGCATTCCACGCCATCCGGCCACTCAGTCCACCAACATCCGGCCACCTATTCCACGGTCATCCGGCCGGGCAGTCGGAGCGCAGCGACGCAGGTTTGCATTGTTAGTCTGAAGTCTCTGTCGCCG
>NZ_MNPU01000032.1 GCF_001983165.1 Pseudomonas gessardii
CCTCTGGCTAACACTTCCCCTTGCCGGGTGTGTAGAGGACTTTCACCTCCCAGTCACCAGCGTGGCCACCACAGCCAAGCTGGTTGCGCTTGCGCGCAACGCGCCATGCCTGGCGCACCAAAAAAAACGCCACCCCAAGGGGTGGCGCTGTTGTGCAGGCGGCGGGGGGCTTAGCTGCCGGCGATGGTCATACGCTCGATCAGCACCGAGCCGGTGCGGATATTGCTGCGCAGTTCCAGATCGTTACCCACGGCGACGATCTGCTTGAACATATCGCGCATATTGCCGGCGATGGTCACTTCCTGGACAGCGAACTGGATTTCGCCATGCTCCACCCAGAAACCTGCGGCACCACGGGAGTAGTCGCCGGTGACCATGTTCAAGCCATGGCCCATCAACTCGGTCACCAGCAAGCCACGGCCCATACGGCGCAACAGCGCCGCCTGGTCTTCATCGCCATGGGTCACGAACAGGTTGTGGACGCCACCGGAGTTGGCGGTACTCGGCAAACCGAGCTTGCGCCCGGCGTAGGTGCCCAGTACGTAGGACACCAACTCGCCCTTCTCGACAAACGGCTTGGCGTAGGTCGCCAGGCCATCGCCATCAAAGGCCGAACTGCCCATGGCGCGCATCAGGTGCGGGCGCTCATCCAGGGTCAACCACTCGGGAAACAACTTCTGGCCCAGTGCACCTTCAAGGAACGACGATTTGCGGTACAGGTTGCCCCCGGAAATCGCCCCCAGGAAGCTGCTGAACAGACCACCTGCCAACTCCGCCGAAAACAGCACCGGCACTTCGCACGTCGGCACCGGGCGCGCGCCCAGACGGCTCGCGGCCCGCTGCGCGGCGCGTTGGCCGATGCTGGCCGGATCCGCCAACAACTCGCCCTGGCGACTGACGTCATACCAGTAGTCACGCTGCATCTGGCCATCACCCTCGGCGATCATCACGCAGCTCAAGCTATGGCGCGTTGATGCATAGCCGCCGATAAACCCGTGGCTGTTGCCATACACACGGCAACCCTGGTGGGTACTCAAGGTGGTGCCATCGGCATTCTTGATCCGGCTGTCGGCATCAAACGCCGCAGCTTCGCAGGCCAGGGCTTTTTCGATGGCCTGCTCGGGGCTGATATCCCAGGCGTGAAACAGGTCGAAATCTTTCAGATCCCGCGCCATCAAGGCCGCATCCGCCAAACCCGAGGCCTCGTCTTCGGAGGTATGCCTGGCAATCGCCAGGGCGGCGGCGACGGTTTCGCGAATGGCTTCCGGGCCGCTGGCCGAGGTACTGGCCGAGCCTTTGCGTTGCCCCACATACAAGGTGATACCAAACCCCTGGTCGCGGTTGAACTCGACGGTTTCCACTTCCCGCTGGCGTACCGAAGTCGACAGCCCCTGCTCCAGCGACACCGCCACTTCACAGGCACTGGCGCCCTGGCGCTTGGCCTCATTGATGATCTGTTCAACTTGTTCCTGCAGTGCCGGTAACGCTTGTGGACCGACGCTTTGGGCTGCACTCATGGTGTTCTCCACTCAAATTCTGCTTTCGGTTAAGGCCATCGAGCGACCGGGCCGGACAAGCGGCCCCCGACTGGTTATCATGGCGGCGTTTCTTTGCGGACTGCCACCATGGTTGATTCTTACGACGACTCCCTCGATGGGGAGAAAAGCAAAACCCAGGTCAAACGCGAGCTGCATGCTCTGGTTGATCTCGGCGAGCGCCTTACAACACTCAAGCCGGACTTGATTGCCAAACTGCCACTGACCGACGAAATGCGCCGGGCCCTGGCAGATGCACCCAAGCACACCGCGAATATCGCGCGTAAACGGCACATCATGTTTATCGGCAAGCTGATGCGCGACCAGGACACTGACGCCATTCTGACCTTGCTCGACCAACTCGATGCTTCCACCCGCCAATACAACGAACGTTTCCATAACCTGGAACGTTGGCGCGACCGCCTGATCGGCGGTGACGACGCTGTATTGGAGAAGTTCGTCCTGGACTATCCAGATGCCGACCGCCAGCAACTGCGCTCCCTGATCCGTCAGGCCCAGCACGAACTGGCACAGAACAAGGCGCCGGCCACCAGCCGTAAAATCTTCAAGTACATCCGTGAGCTGGACGAGACTCAACGCGGCCTGCGTTGATCCTCTTCCCCGGGTGGCGGTCTTCGCCACCCGAAGCTCCACGCCTTACGACCCCGTGCCACCCACGGTGATCGCATCAATTTTCAGGGTTGGCTGGCCGACACCGACCGGCACCGACTGCCCATCCTTGCCACACATCCCCACACCGCTGTCCAGCGCCAGGTCGTTACCGACCATCGACACCTTGCTCATGGCTTCCGGGCCGTTGCCAATCAGGGTGGCGCCCTTGACCGGCGCAGTGATCTTGCCGTCTTCGATCAAATAGGCTTCGCTGGTGGAGAACACGAACTTGCCGCTGGTGATATCCACCTGGCCGCCCCCCAGGTTGGCGCAATAGATCCCACGTTTGACCGAGGCAATGATCTCTGCCGGATCGCTTTCGCCCGCGAGCATGTAGGTATTGGTCATCCGCGGCATCGGCAAATGCGCGTAGGACTCGCGACGACCGTTGCCGGTACGCGCCACGCCCATCAGGCGCGCGTTGAGCTTGTCTTGCATATAGCCCTTGAGCACGCCGTTTTCGATCAGCGTGGTGCACTCGGTGGGCGTGCCTTCGTCGTCGACGCTCAGGGAGCCACGGCGACCGGCCAAGGTGCCGTCATCGACGATGGTGCAGAGTTTGGAGGCGACCATTTCGCCCATGCGCCCGCTGTAGGCGGAGCTGCCCTTGCGGTTGAAGTCGCCTTCCA
Source organism: Pseudomonas gessardii (assembly GCF_001983165.1). Lineage (GTDB taxonomy): Bacteria > Pseudomonadota > Gammaproteobacteria > Pseudomonadales > Pseudomonadaceae > Aquipseudomonas > Aquipseudomonas gessardii. Next base: position 2,837 of record NZ_MNPU01000032.1, read on the forward strand.
GGCCATGCCCCACCGCTTCATGCAGCAAGACCCCGGACCAGCCCGACCCGAGCACCACCGGCAGCGTACCGGCCGGCGCCGGAATGGCTTCCAGGTTGACCAACGCCTGGCGCAACGCCTCGCGGGCATAGCCCATGGCGCGGTCTTCGGTGAGGAAATAGCGATAATCCGTACGCCCGCCGCCGCCATGGCCGCCGCGCTCGCGACGGCCGTTCTGCTCGACAATCACACTGACATTGAAGCGCACCAGCGGTCGCACATCCGCCGCCAGGCTGCCATCGGTGGAGGCCACCAGGATGCGCTCCCAGACACCGGCCATGCTCACGCTCACCTGCTGGATACGCGGATCGAGGGCACGGGTTGCGGCATCCACGCGCTTGAGCAGCTCGACCTTTTCGGCACGGCTCATGACTTCCAGCGGGTTGTCCGGGCCGTACAACTGGGTCACGTCCTGGGTACTGAACGCCTGCACGGTGCCGTTCTGCCCGGCACGGGAAATCGAACGCGCCGCGCGGGCGGCCAGGCCCAGGGCTTCCAGGGTGATGGCATTGCTGTAGGCAAAGCCGGTCTTCTCACCGGACTGCGCACGCACGCCAACCCCTTGGTCAAGGTTGAAGCTGCCGTCCTTGACGATCCCGTCCTCCAGGGACCAGGACTCGGAAATCTGCCCCTGGAAATACAGGTCGGCGGCATCAATACCCGGCCCGGCCAGGTCGCCCAGCACGGTTTGCAGACTTTCGATGGTCACGCCACCGGGCGCCAGGAGGTGTTCACTGACTGAGGACAACAACTCGCTCATAGGTTCGGCCTTAAATTCATCGTTCTGAAGCAGGTCGCTGTGCGCCCTGCGAGAAAAAGCGCCGGTGGCCTGCCACCGGCATGCGCGCCCGTATCGACGCTTGTTCACTGCTATCGCGTTCGGCCAACAACACCGCTTCACCTTGATCCTGTAGCGCCAGTACGCGCCCCCATGGGTCGACAATCGCCCCATGACCATAGGTTTCCCGTGGCCCCGGGTGCACGCCACCCTGGGCGGCCGCCAGCAGGTAACACTGGGTTTCGATGGCCCGGGCCCGGATCAGCACATCCCAATGCGCCGCGCCGGTTACCGCCGTAAAGGCCGAGGGTGCGGTAATCAATTCAGCGCCCGCCGCACGTAACTCGCTGTACAGCTCCGGGAAGCGCAGGTCATAACAGACCGTCAGCCCCAGGCGCCCCACCGGCGTATCGGCCACCACCACTTGGTTGCCATAAGCATAGTCGTCGGATTCGCGATAACGACCGCGTGCGTCCGCCACGTCCACATCGAACAAATGCAGCTTGTCGTAGCGGGCCACGATTTGCCCCTGCGCGTCGATCAACAACGAGCAGGCGTTGGACTTGGCGTCGGGTTGTTCCAACGCAGGCAACGGCAATGTGCCGGCCACTATCCATAAGTTGAGGTCACGGGCGGTCAGTTTCAACCAGGGCAGGATCGGACCCTCGCCCACCGCTTCGGCGCGGCCAATAGCGGCCACGTCGCGGCGCCCCATGGCAGCGAAATTTTCCGGCAGGACCGCCAGTTGCGCCCCCCCTGCCGCCGCCTGTTCCAGCAAACGCCGGGCCTGGGCCAGGTTGGCCAGGATATCGCTCTGGCTGACCATCTGGATTACCGCAAAGGACATGGGCCCACACTCCATAAAAAGCATGGGGCCATGCTACTCCACAGGGGCTTATTGTGGTTTTTCAAATGGCTTGTCGAAGGTGATTTTTGGATCTTTCCATGGCCCTTGCACCTTGTACTGGACGCTGGCAAAACGCGAGACCCGATCGCCGATCAGCTTGTCGATCAGGAACAATGCGCCACCAATGGCCGGCGCGCCTACGATCAACGCGGCAATCGGCAGGTTGTTGGTCACCGGCAGGGTCACCAGCAACTTGGCATCGACCCGGTCGGCCACCAGGTCCAGGGTGCCGTTAAGCTCCAGGTTGCTCGACGGCCCCGTGAGAACAATCGGCTCACGGGTCACAAACACACCATTGCTGGCGGCCAGCAGGCCCTTGACCCGGTCGTAGCTCAGGCCCTTGCCCAGCAGGTCCGAGAAGTCCAGGCGCAAACGCCGGCCAATCGAGTTGAAGTTCAGCAGGCCAAACACCCGCAACGCCTGGGCACCGCCCTCCACCTCGACAAACTGCCCCTTGCGAAACGACGCATCCAGGCTGCCGGAAAAACGCTTGGGCCCAACCCACGCAGGCGAACCGGGCCAGCGCCCGTCAACATCCAGATGGAAATCCTGGCTGGTGACCGTGGGCGCAAACCCCCAGCCCTTGAGCACATCGGCGATGTTCTTGCCATCCAGGCGCCCCTTGTACCAACTGCTGCTGGCACCCGGCCCCCCTTCCCAGCCGCCGGCGCCCTTGAGCTGCATGCCCTTGAGGCCCAGGTCGAGGTTGTTGAAGGCCATGCCCTTGGCGGTCGGGCGCACCTTCAGGGACCAGGCGCCAATCAAGTCAGGCCCCTGAAACAACTGGTCAATGGCGATATCCAGCGCCGGAATGTCCTTGGGGTTGATATCTGCCAGGGGATCAGGCGCGTTCTCGTCGGCCTGGACCGTGGGATCGACCGCCGGCAGCTTCACGTATTGCAGATTGATGGCGATAGGCGCGCCCTTGGCATCCGGCAGGCCAATCCCCCCCTTGGCTTGCTGGCTGTCGAGCTGCAGGCCCCAGGCGGCGGGCTTGCGGTCCAGTTTCAGGGTGACCTGATCGAGTTGGGTACCAAACCCTGTGAGCTTGCCGATCTTGAAGTCGGCACTGCTCAACAGTTGTTTGGCATTGCCGCCTGGGTCATTGCCGGCATAGCGGTCGACCAACTTCTTCCAGGGATCGATATCCAGCTCCGACAGTACCCCGCGAATCCGCAGGCCCTTGCCACCGGGCAGCAAGGCATCGCCATCACCGAGGAACAGCTCGCCACGACCCTGGGCAAAGTTGTTCGCCGGAGCGGCAAAAGTAAAGTTCGCCAGCTCGCCGTAATCAAACCAGTAGCGCCGCTCCGCGCCCTGCAAGGTCATGCGCAATACACTGTCACGGCCCTGGCTGGCGGACATGCCAAACGGCGCCGGCAAATCCACCGCCACGCCCTTGAGGTTGGAGCTGACCCGCAACTGGCTGTCGGCACCGTCCAGGTCAAGCTGCAGTTGATACGGGATATCCCCGGACACCGGCAGCGGCTGGCCGACTTTCAGCCAGTCGGTAAGGCGCTTGACCGTCACCTGGCCCTTGGCCGTAACCCGCGTACTGAGATTGCCCGGTTTGCCACCGGCGGCAATCTGCGCCGTGATCGGCCGGTCGAAGGCCTGGGCGCTGATGTTCTGGCCACTCAGGCCCTTGGCGCTGTCGAAGCGGAACTCGCCCTTGAGCTGGCTCAGGTCCAGGGTCGGTTCGGCCAGTTGCAGGCGGGCCTTGTCGGTCTTGAAGTCCACCACGATTTTCGGCTCGGCGCCCTTGGCCAGGGGAATGTCCAGGTCCAGGGAGCCTTGCAGGTCGCCCTCGCCTTTCCAGCCGGCAAACGTCGATGCCGTGCCGATGGGCGCTTCCTGGAGGATCTTCAGACCATCCCCCAGGCCGCCGGCAAACCCGCCCGTGAGCAACAGATGGCTGTCCTGGCCGGGTGGCGCATGGGGAATGTTGACGTAAATGTCCTTGACCCGGGTGTCGAGCAATTGCCCCTTGCTGGCCAGGATGCGCACGCCGGTTTCTTCGACAAACACTTCACCGGCCACCTTGCTCACATGGGGCCAGCCCGGCTGAAACGCCAACTCGGCGTCGTGCACCTTGAAGAACAGGCTGATATTGCGCGCCGCCGTCACGGCGTCGTGGTTCAGCGAACCCTGGTACTGGAAGAACCCTTCATCGACCGCGCCCTTGAGAATCGCCGTGCGCAGCCATTCATCCAGGGCCGGGCTCAACACCGCCGGCAGGTATTTGGCGGTAAAGCGTCCATCGCCGTCGACCATGCCGACCCGCAGATCCATGTAGTCTTCCTGGCTATGATCGAAATGCAGGCGAATCAGGAAGTCCGCCGCGACCTTGCCCTCTTCCCCCAGCACCTTGATATAGGGCGCAATCAGTGTGAAGCCTTGCTTATCCAGCTTCCACGTCAGGCGCGCGTTGGCCTGGATGTACTGCCAGGGCTTGGCGAAAATCGGGTCCAGGTGCAAGGCGAAGTCCTTGCTGTCCATGCGCAGCTCACCCTGGCCCAGGTCGCCGCTGATGCTGCCGGAGACATTGCGGGCCGCCGGCGCGCCGAAATAGGCATCAAAGCCCACGCGGTCGAGGTTGGCGGCAAAGCTGACGCGCTGGTCGCCCGTCTCCTCGGGACGATAATCCACCCGCACATTGCGCAGCACGCCCGTGGCCTTCAAGGCTTCGACAGCCTTGGCAAAACCTTCCGGCAATGGCGCCAGGGCATTGAGCAAGGGGGTGATCGGCGTCAGGTCCAGGCGGTCGGCCTGCAGGTTCCAGGTTTCCTGGCCCTTGTCGCTGGCCAGGGTCTGCTGCAACTGCAGGTGCGACTCCCAGCGGGTGTCGCCCAGGTTCATAGCCAGCGAGTCGAAGACCACCTTCAGGCCGCTGTCATTGCGCTGCAGGTAGGCCGTCAGGCCCAGGTTCTGGATGCTCACGGGTTTGCGCTGGGCATAACGGACCTTGGCTTGCGGTGCGTTGAGCCGCGCGGCGGCGCTTTGCAGCGTGCCATTGGCCCAGGTCAGCCAGAACTCGCCACCGGCTTTCAACTCGCTGAGTTTCCAGCCCTGGGTCAACTTCGCCGGAATCCATTGCGCCCAATTGCTCTGGGGCAGGCTCAGGTAAGCCTGGACTTCACCGTCGCGCCACTGGCTGGCACGGATCCGCGTGCGCAGGCTGAGGGCCAGCGGTTGCCCATCGGGCAGGGTCAGGCGCGCATCCAGGCGCTGGCGAGTGGCACCGGTTTGCAGGCTCAGGCCCACGTAGGTCAAGGTCAACGGCGCTTGCTCAAACGGCTGCAAGGTGACCTGGCTGTCCAGCAGCGAGACCTTCGCCACCGCCTGCATGCGCTGGAGCAGTTGCTCCGGGTCCAGGGGCTGGTCGTCCTGCACCGGCAGGCCTTGCAGTGCCCAACGGCCGTCCTGGTCTTCCTTGACGCTGAGCTGCAACCCGCTGACTTCCAGGTGGGCGATGCGCACATCCCACGCCAACAGGCTGGCCCAGACGTCGGGCACCACTTGTACCTGGTCCAGGCGCAAGGCACTGCTGCCTTCGCCGACCATCACATCGTGGGCGAGCAATACCGGGGCAAAACCGCTCCAGCGCCCTTCCAGGCTGCCAATGCTCAGGGGCATATCGACCGCCGCCTGCGCCTTGGCCTCGACTTCGGCACGGTACTCCGCCACCAAGGGTGTCAATTCACGGCCCAGGCTGACGTAGACCGCCGCCAGCACCAGCAGCAATGCACACAGGCCAAGGCCCCAACGGGTCAGTGCGGCAAAAAAGCGTTGCAGACGCTCCATGTCAGGCGACCCTCAAGGTAATAGTCGGACGGCAGATCAAGGTCTGGCGGTCTCGTTGAACAGGACGGATGCGAATCAGAGCAGCACCACGTCGTATTGTTCCTGGGAATACATGGTTTCGACCTGGAAACGGATGGTACGGCCAATAAAACCTTCCAATTCCGCAACGTTGCCCGACTCTTCGTCGAGCAACCGGTCCACCACCTTCTGGTTGGCCAGGACTCTATAACCCTCGGCCTGGTAAGCGCGTGCCTCCCGTAGGATTTCCCGGAAAATCTCGTAGCAAACCGTTTCCGGGGTCTTCAACTTGCCGCGCCCCTGGCAACTGCTGCACGGTTCGCACAGCACTTGCTCAAGGCTCTCGCGGGTACGCTTGCGGGTCATCTGCACCAGGCCCAACTCGGTGATCCCGATAATGTTGGTCTTGGCGTGATCGCGCTCCAGTTGCTTTTCAAGGGTGCGCAACACCTGGCGCTGGTGCTCTTCATCTTCCATGTCGATAAAGTCGATGATGATGATCCCGCCCAGGTTGCGCAGGCGCAGCTGGCGGGCAATGGCAGTGGCAGCTTCGAGGTTGGTCTTGAAGATGGTTTCTTCAAGGTTGCGATGGCCGACGAAGGCGCCGGTGTTGACGTCAATGGTGCTCATGGCTTCCGCCGGGTCCACCACCAGGTAGCCACCGGACTTGAGCGGCACCTTGCGCTCCAGGGCCTTCTGGATTTCGTCCTCGACGCCGTACAAGTCGAAAATCGGCCGCTCGCCGGGGTAGTGTTCCAGGCGGTCGGCGATTTCCGGCATCAGTTCGGCGACAAATTGCGTGGTGCGCTGGAAGGTTTCCCGCGAATCGATACGAATTTTCTCGATCTTCGGGCTGACCAGGTCGCGCAGGGTGCGCAGGGCCAGGCCCAGGTCTTCGTAGATGACGCTCGGCGCGCCGACGGTCTTGATCTGGGCACCGATCTGGTCCCACAGGCGCCGCAGGTAGCGGATGTCCATAAGGATCTCATCGGCTCCGGCGCCCTCGGCGGCGGTACGCAGGATGAAGCCGCCCGCTTCCTTGATGCCCTCGGCCGCCACGCAATCGCTGACAACTTTTTTCAGGCGCTCACGCTCACCTTCGTCTTCGATCTTCAGGGAAATGCCAACGTGGGCGGTGCGCGGCATATACACCAGGTAACGCGAAGGAATCGACAACTGCGTGGTCAGGCGCGCGCCCTTGGAACCGATAGGGTCCTTGGTGACTTGCACCACCAGGCCCTGCCCTTCATGCACCAGGGCGCTGATGCTCTCGACCGCCGGGCCTTCGCGCAGGGAGATTTCCGAGGCATGGATAAATGCGGCACGGTCCAGGCCGATATCGACAAAGGCCGCCTGCATGCCCGGTAGCACCCGCACGACCTTGCCTTTGTAGATATTGCCGACAATCCCGCGCTTCTGGGTGCGCTCGACGTGCACTTCCTGCAAAACACCGTTTTCTACCACCGCCACGCGCGATTCCATCGGCGTGATGTTGATCAGAATCTCTTCACTCATGGCTGGGTCTCGTTCAGGCGTTTTCACAATAGTGGCCGATCGCTTAAAGGTGGCGCTGGAATAAAGCGTTCAGCGCACGCAAAGGTGTTGCCAACAGGGTATGCCGAAATGGCCCAGCAGTTCTGCTGTTTCGCAGACTGGCAGGCCAACGACTGCGGAGTAGCTACCATTGAGCCCGGCGACAAATACTGCCGCCAACCCTTGGATAGCATAGCCGCCCGCCTTGTCCCGGGGTTCCCCGCTGTGCCAGTAAGTCGTTGCTTCGTGTGTGGAAACCTGGCGAAAACGCACGCGACTGCTGACCAGGCGCGTTTCGCAGCGCTGTCCATCGAGCAGGGCAATGGCGGTGAGGACTTCGTGTTCACGATCAGAAAGGGCCAACAGCATGGCCAGGGCATCGGCCTGGTCCACGGGTTTGCCCAGGATCCGGCCATCGAGGATAACGGCGGTATCGGCGCCCAACACGCAGGCATTGCGGGTATCGACCAATGTCGCCAGGCCTGCGGCGGCTTTGCCACGGGCCAGGCGCTCGACGTAAGACGCCGGCGACTCGTCGTCCAGGGGTGTTTCATCGATAGCCGCGTTGACCACGGTGAACGGCACGCCGATCTGGGTCAGCAGTTCACGCCGCCGAGGAGAGCCAGAGGCCAGATAAAGCGCATGCATTGCAGACTCTCCCTGTGGGTTCGATAACCAGGTAGAACCTCGCGCCCCACTCAATTGATTTTATAGCGGCGACGTAACCCACGCAGGCCAAAGCTGATCCATGGCCACAGCAGCGCGCTGACCAGGGCCGGCAAAACCAGCGCCAGGGTGGGTTGGCGGTTACCGGTCAAGGCACTGAGCCACAGTTGCACCAACTGGGCCAGGCCGAAGATCACCAGGATCACCAGGCACTGCTGCCACATCGGGAACATGCGCAGGCGTTGCTGCAACGACAGCACCAGGAAGGTAATCAGCGTGAGAATCAAGGCGTTCTGGCCAAGCAGCGTGCCATACATCACGTCTTCAGCCAGCCCCAGGCACATGGCCGTGACCATCCCGACCTTGTGCGGCAAGGCCAGGGCCCAGAAGGCCAGCAGCAGGGCCAGCCACAGCGGGCGCAGGATTTCCATGAACTGCGGCATCGGCGAAACGCTGAGCAGCATGCCGATGGCGAAGGTCAACCAGACCATCCAGCCATTGCGCGAATGAGTACCGGCCATTATTGCGCCCCCTGTCGAGTGGTTGCCGGCGCCGGAGCCGTCGCCGCTGGCTTGACTGGCCGAGCAGGTTGGGCCACCGGTCTGGCAGGTGTTGCCGTAGTGGGCGCGGCGGGTGCAACCGGGGCCGCCGGTTTGGGTACGGTTGCCGGGATAATCGGCGTGGTGGCGCCGTCTTGTTTTTCCTGCGCTTCCTGGGCCTGGGCGGCTTCGTTGGCACGTTCTTCCGGCGTGCGTGTGTCACTGAACACCAGCAACAGGTAGCGGCTACGGTTCAGCGCGGCCGTGGGCACGGCGCGGACAATCGCGAACGGCTGGCCGGAATCGTGGATCACTTCCTTGACCGTCGCCACCGGATAGCCCGCCGGGAACCGCTGGCCGAGGCCGGAGCTGACCAGCAGGTCGCCTTCCTTGATGTCGGCGGTGTCCGCCACATGCCGCAGCTCCAGGCGCTCCGGGTTGCCCGTGCCACTGGCAATCGCCCGCAGGCCATTGCGGTTGACCTGCACCGGAATGCTGTGGGTGGTGTCGGTCAGTAGCAGCACACGGGAGGTATAGGGCATCAACTCCACCACCTGGCCCATCAGGCCACGGGCATCGAGCACCGGCTGGCCCAGGACCACACCATCGCGCTCGCCCTTGTTGATGATGATGCGATGGGTGAAGGGGTTGGGGTCCATGCCGATCAACTCGGCCACTTCGACCTTTTCGTTGACCAACGCGGACGAGTTGAGCAACTCGCGCAGCCGCACGTTCTGCTCGGTCAGGGCCGCCAGCTTTTGCATGCGCCCCTGCAACAGCAGGTTTTCGGTCTTGAGTTTTTCGTTCTCGGCCACCAGTTCGGTACGGCTGCCAAACTGGCTGGCCACACCTTGCCATAGCCGTTGCGGCAGGTCGGTGATCCAGTAGGACTGCATCAAGACCAGCGACATCTGGCTACGCACTGGCTTGAGCAGTGTGAAACGGGCATCGACCACCATCAGCGCGACCGATAGCACGACCAGCACCAACAAGCGCACGCCCAATGAGGGGCCTTTAGTGAAGAGCGGTTTAATAGGCCGCTCCTCCCGGGCAGATATTCTCTTTATTCATACGGCATCAAACCGGCCTGGATGCAGATTGAAGAAGATAAACGCCAACAGGCAGCACTGCAAAGTGCTGCCTGCCTGGCGAAACATGGTGCAACCAACGAGCTTATTCGCTGGAGAGCAGGTCCATGGTGTGTTTATCCATCATTTCCAGTGCACGACCACCACCGCGGGCAACGCAGGTCAGCGGGTCTTCGGCAACGATCACCGGCAGACCGGTTTCCTGGGCCAGCAGCTTGTCGAGGTCGCGCAGCAAGGCACCACCACCGGTCAGCACCAGGCCACGCTCGGCGATATCGGAAGCCAGTTCCGGCGGCGACTGCTCCAGCGCGCTTTTGACCGCCTGAACGATGGTGGCCAGGGACTCTTGCAGAGCTTCCAGCACTTCATTGGAGTTCAGGGTAAAGGCACGTGGCACGCCTTCGGCCAGGTTGCGACCGCGAACATCGACTTCGCGCACTTCGCCGCCCGGGTAAGCGGTGCCGATTTCCTGCTTGATGCGCTCGGCGGTGGATTCGCCGATCAGGCTGCCGTAGTTACGACGCACATACGTGATGATCGCTTCGTCGAAGCGGTCGCCGCCCACACGCACGGACTCGGCATACACCACGCCATTGAGGGAAATCAGGGCGATCTCGGTAGTACCACCACCGATATCCACCACCATCGAACCGCGCGCCTCTTCAACCGGCAGGCCGGCGCCGATGGCAGCCGCCATTGGCTCTTCGATCAGGAACACTTCGCGGGCACCGGCGCCAAGGGCCGATTCACGGATGGCACGACGCTCCACCTGGGTGGATTTGCATGGTACGCAGATCAGCACACGAGGGCTGGGCTGCAAGAAACTGTTTTCGTGAACTTTGTTGATGAAGTACTGCAGCATCTTCTCGCAGACGCTGAAGTCGGCGATCACGCCGTCTTTCATCGGACGAATGGCGGCAATGTTGCCAGGTGTGCGGCCGAGCATGCGCTTGGCCTCGGTGCCCACGGCAACGACACTTTTCTGATTACCATGGGTCCGAATGGCCACAACCGATGGCTCATTCAGGACGATACCGCGCTCGCGCACGTAAATAAGGGTGTTGGCAGTGCCCAGGTCGATGGAAAGATCGCTGGAAAACATGCCACGCAGTTTCTTGAACATGGGAAAGGGACCCTAGGCAACGCGTGGGTAAAAAAGTGCGGCAAACTCTAACAACGACAGGGATTTTGGGCAAGGCGCCAATGTGCTAAATTGACCGACTTTCTGTGCACCTAACCCCACAATCGCGGCCTTATGACCGTAGAAATGCGGTAGTGTTCCGACAATCTAACACACGGATAGCTTCCGTTCTGTTTTCCACTGGAGAATCCCATGGCGCTTGAACGCTCCGACGTGGAAAAAATCGCTCATCTGGCCTGCCTGGGCCTCAATGAAGCCGATCTTCCACAGACCACCGCAGCCCTGAACAGCATTCTCGGGCTGGTCGACCAGATGCAAGCGGTGAATACCGACGGCATCGAACCCCTGGCCCACCCACTGGAAGCCAGCCAGCGCCTGCGCGCAGACGTCGTGACCGAACGCAATAACCGCGAGGCCTACCAGTCCATCGCACCTGCGGTCGAGAACGGCCTGTACCTGGTTCCGAAAGTCATCGACTAAAGGGAAAGAGCCTGCAATGCATCAATTGACTCTGGCCGAGATCGCCCGCGGTCTCGCCGACAAAAAGTTTTCTTCCGAAGAGCTGACCACGACCCTGCTGGCGCGTATCGCCGCGCTGGACCCGAAGGTCAACAGCTTCATCAGCCTCACCGAAGAGCTGGCCCTTAGCCAGGCCAAGGCCGCCGACGCCCGTCGCGCCAACGGTGAAAGCGGCGCGCTGCTGGGTGCGCCAATCGGTCACAAGGACCTGTTCTGCACCCAGGGCATCCGCACCAGCTGTGGCTCGAAGATGCTCGACAACTTCAAGGCGCCCTACGACGCCACCGTGGTCGCCAAGCTGGCCGAAGCCGGGGCCGTGACCCTGGGCAAGACCAACATGGACGAATTCGCCATGGGCTCGGCCAACGAATCGAGCTACTACGGCGCGGTGAAAAACCCGTGGAACCTGGAGCATGTGCCCGGCGGTTCGTCCGGTGGCTCGGCTGCCGCCGTGGCCGCCCGCCTGCTGCCGGCCGCTACAGCCACCGATACCGGCGGCTCGATCCGCCAGCCCGCCGCCTTCACCAACCTCACCGGCCTGAAACCGACCTACGGGCGTGTTTCCCGCTGGGGCATGATTGCCTACGCGTCCAGCCTCGACCAAGGCGGCCCCCTGGCCCGCACCGCCGAAGACTGCGCAATATTGTTACAAGGCATGGCCGGCTTCGACGCCAAGGACTCCACCAGCATCGACGAACCGGTGCCGGACTACAGCGCCAGCCTCAATACCTCGCTCAAAGGCCTGCGCATCGGCGTGCCGAAAGAGTATTTCAGCGCCGGCCTCGACCCGCGTATCGCCGAGCTGGTGCATAACAGCGTCAAGGAACTGGAAAAGCTCGGCGCGGTGATCAAGGAAATCAGCCTGCCGAACAACCAGCACGCGATCCCTGCGTACTACGTGATCGCCCCGGCCGAAGCCTCGTCGAACCTGTCGCGCTTCGACGGCGTGCGTTTCGGCTATCGCTGCGAAGACCCGAAAGACCTCACCGACCTGTACAAACGCTCCCGTGGCGAAGGTTTCGGCGTGGAAGTGCAGCGCCGCATCATGGTCGGCGCCTACGCCCTGTCGGCTGGTTACTACGACGCGTACTACCTCAAGGCGCAAAAGATCCGACGCCTGATCAAGAACGACTTCATGGCCGCCTTTAATGAAGTCGACGTGATCCTCGGCCCGACCACGCCGAACCCGGCCTGGAAGATCGGCGCCAAGACCGGCGACCCGATCGCCGAGTACCTGGAAGACCTCTACACCATCACCGCCAACCTCGCGGGCTTGCCGGGCTTGTCCATGCCTGCCGGTTTCGTCGACGGGCTGCCGGTGGGCGTGCAGTTGCTCGCCCCGTATTTCCAGGAAGGCCGCCTGCTCAATGTGGCGCACCAGTACCAGTTGAACACTGACTGGCACACTCGCACCCCTACCGGCTTCTGAGGAGAACACTATGCAATGGGAAGTTGTGATCGGGCTGGAGATTCACACCCAGCTCGCCACCCAATCGAAGATTTTCTCCGGTAGCGCCACCACGTTCGGCGCAGAACCCAACACCCAGGCCAGCCTGGTCGATCTGGGCATGCCTGGCGTATTGCCAGTGCTGAACCAGGAAGCGGTGCGCATGGCGGTGATGTTCGGCCTGGCGATTGACGCCCAGATCGGCCAGCACAACGTGTTTGCGCGCAAGAACTACTTCTACCCGGACCTGCCCAAGGGCTACCAGATCAGCCAGATGGAGTTGCCGATTGTCGGCAAGGGCTACCTGGATATCCCCCTGGAAGACGGCACGATCAAACGTGTCGGCGTGACCCGCGCACACCTGGAAGAAGATGCCGGCAAGAGCCTGCATGAAGAATTCAACGGCGCCAGCGGCATCGACCTGAACCGCGCCGGCACGCCGCTGCTGGAGATCGTGTCCGAGCCGGATATGCGCAGCGCCAAGGAAGCCGTGGCCTACGTCAAGACCATCCACGCGCTGGTGCGCTACCTGGGCATCTGCGACGGCAACATGGCCGAAGGTTCCCTGCGTTGCGATTGCAACGTGTCGGTACGGCCAAAAGGCCAGGTCGAGTACGGCACCCGCTGCGAGATCAAGAACGTCAACTCGTTCCGCTTCATCGAGAAAGCGATCAACACCGAAGTCCGGCGCCAGATCGAATTGATCGAAGACGGCGGCAAGGTGATCCAGCAGACCCGCCTGTACGACCCGAACAAGGACGAAACCCGCGCCATGCGCAGCAAGGAGGAAGCCAACGACTACCGTTACTTCCCCGACCCGGACCTGCTGCCGGTGGTCATCGAGGATTCGTTCCTCAATGACGTGCGCGCGACCCTGCCGGAATTGCCACCGCAAAAACGCGAGCGCTTCCAGGCGCAGTTCGGTCTGTCGGTATATGACGCCAGCGTCCTGGCGTCGAGCCGTGAGCAAGCCGACTACTTTGAGAAAGTCGTGAGCATCGCCGGTGACGCCAAGCTGGCGGCCAACTGGGTCATGGTTGAACTGGGCAGCCTGTTGAACAAACAGGGCCTGGAAATCGACGAAGCCCCGGTCTCGGCCGAACAACTGGGCGGCATGTTGCTGCGCATCAAGGACAACACCATCTCCGGCAAAATCGCCAAGACCGTGTTCGAGGCCATGGCCAGCGGTGAAGGCAACGCCGACGAGATCATCGAGAAGCGCGGCCTCAAGCAAGTCACCGACAGCGGCGCGATCTCGGCCGTTCTCGATGAAATGCTGGCGGCCAACGCCGAGCAGGTCGAACAGTACCGCGCAGCCGATGAAGCCAAGCGCGGCAAGATGTTTGGCTTCTTTGTGGGCCAGGCGATGAAGGCCTCCAAAGGCAAGGCCAACCCGCAACAGGTCAACGAATTGCTCAAGAGCAAGCTCGAAGGCTGATAGCAATGAATGGTCCGAGCTGGATTTTACTTGCGACTCGGACCCCATGTGGGAGCGGGCTTGCTCGCGATGGCGGAGTGTCAGTCAATGTATTTGGCGACTGATTCACCGCTATCGCGAGCAAGCCCGCTCCCACATTTGTAATGGGGACACCTTGAAAATGAAGCGTCTACTCGGCCTCTGCGCCCTGTTCTCCCTGCTCACCGGCTGCGCCAGTGGCCTGGTCGACCCCAACGGCTACGACGAAACCGGCACCGCGTCCTACTACGGCGCCAAGCACCACGGCAAGAAAACCGCCAGCGGTGAACCCTTCAACCAACACGCCCTGACCGCCGCCCACCGGCGCCTGCCATTCGGCACGCGGGTGCAGGTCACCAACCTGGCCAATGACAAATCCGTGGTGGTGCGCATCAATGATCGCGGCCCGCATACCCGTGGCCGGCTGATCGATCTTTCACGCAAGGCTGCCGAGCAGTTGGGTATGCTGCGCAGCGGAACCGCGCGCGTGCGCGTGCAAGCCCTGAGCAACTGACTGACGGAGCCCTGACCATTTTCGGATTAAGCGCCCTTTCGCCCATCAGCCTGATTGAACTGATCGGCGGCCTGTTGCTGCTGATTGCCGGCGCCCAAGTGCTGGTACGCGCCGCCGTGCGCCTGGCCGCCAGCCTCAAGGTCAGGCCGCTGATCATTGGCTTGAGTATCGTGGCCTTTGGCAGCAGCGCGCCGCAAATCGCCGTCAGCCTGCAGGCCACCCTGGCCGGCAATACCGATATTGCCGTGGGCAGCGTGATCGGCAGCAGCATCTTCAATATCCTCGTGACCCTGGGCCTGTCGGCGCTGATCATTCCCCTGCGCGTGTCGCGGCAACTGGTGCGCCTGGATATCCCGGTGATGATCGGCGCCAGCCTGCTGCTGTTTATTCTCGCCAGCGATGAACAACTGACTCCCATTGACGGCCTGACCTTGCTCGCGGCCCTGCTCGCTTACCTCGGCCTGTTGCTGTACCAGACCCGCCATTCACGCCGCCCACGCACCCGGGCCACGGTCGTGCAGGCGCCCTGGTTAAGCAGTTTGCTATGGATGCTCGGCGGGCTCGTGCTGCTGGTGCTCGCCGGGCATCTGGTGCTGGGAGCCGCAGTGGAGGTGGCCAGCGACCTGGGCCTGTCCGAGCGGGTGATCGGCCTGACCATCGTCGCCGTCAGCACCTCCCTGCCGTGCCTCGCCACCTCGCTGATTGCCGCCCTGCGCGGCGAACGGGAAATTGCGGTGGGCAACGTGATCGGCAGCAACCTGTTCAACCTGTTGGGGGTACTGGGCTTTACCGCGCTGGTGGCGCCGTCGCCCTTGTCGGTGTCGCCCAACGCCCTGGATTTCGACCTGCCGGTAATGCTCGGGGTTGTCGCGTTGTGCCTGCCGGTGTTCTACACCGGCTACCGCATCACCCGCGCCGAAGGCTTGCTGCTGCTGGGACTGTACCTGGCGTACGGGCTGCATGTGGTGTCCTTCACCACCGGCATGCCGCTGGCCAACAAGCTGGAACAACTGATGCTGTATTACGTCCTGCCAGCGCTGGTGGCTTTCCTGCTGCTCACCTCGCTGCGAGCCTGGCGCCGCCAACACCACAAGAGGGAATCGCAATGACCGATCAACCGAAATCCGGCGTGCAAATGCGTCGCCAGGTCATGGGTGATGTATTTGTCGACCGCGCCTTGGGCAATGCCACCGAATTCACCCAGCCGTTGCAGGACTTCGTCAACGAACATGCCTGGGGCGGGGTGTGGAACCGTGAAGGCCTACCGCTGAAGACCCGCAGCCTGATCACCCTCGCGGCCTTGACCGCCTTGAAGTGCCCGCAGGAACTCAAGGGCCATGTACGCGGCGCGCTGAACAATGGCTGTACCGTCGAAGAAATTCGCGAGGCGCTGCTGCACTGCGCGGTGTATGCCGGCGTGCCGGCGGCGATTGATGCGTTTCGGGCGGCGCAGGAAGTGATTGAGGCGTATCAGCCGGCCCCGCAGTGACTGTTAGATTGCTATCGCGGGCAAGCCCGCTCCCACACTTGAAGGTGTTCACCGCTCAAAAATGTGGGAGCGGGCTTGCCCGCGATTGGCCCTGAAGAACACTACTGATTTCAGATCCAGCCACCCGCCTGCAACACGAAAATCCCGATATTGGTGGTCAGCGCCGCCATCAGTGTGGTGATCACGATAATCGCCGCCGCCAACTCATGGTTGCCCTGGGCCGCACGGGCCATGACAAAACTGGCAGCGGCCGTCGGCGCGCCGAAATACAAAAACAGGATCCCCAATTCCGGCCCGCGGAACCCGTACAGCCACGCGCCGGCAGTCGCCAACAGGGGCAGCCAGATCATCTTCATCAGGCTGGCACTCAGGGCAATGTCGCCGCTTTTACGCAGGGCAGCCATGGACAAGGTGCCGCCGATGCAGATCAACGCCAATGGCAATGTGGTATCTGCCAGGTATTGCCCGGACTTTTCCAGCCAGCCAGGCAAGCCAATCTGGAAATACGCGAAGGGCGTGGCCGCAATCACGCTGATGATCAATGGGTTGGCCAGCACGCTTTTGCAGATACTCCACGGATCGGACTTGATCACCGGGCTGTAGACCGCCAGCACGATGGTCGACAAGGTGTTGTAGAACAGGATCACCAGGGCGGCGAGGATCGCGCCAAGGGAAATCCCGTAGTCGCCGTACATACTGGCCGCCAGTGCCAGGCCAATCACCCCGTTGTTACCGCGAAACGCACCCTGGGCATAAATGCCCCGGTCCTCACGCGGGCAACGGAAAATCGCCCAGCCCCAGGCCAGGGCAAAGCCGACCAACGTCGCAACAGAGAAATAGATCAGCAGGGCGGGCTTGAGCGCCGAATGCAGGTCGGCGTGCAGAATCCCCAGAAACAGCAACGCCGGCATGGTGACGTTGAACACCAGGGCCGATGCAGTGTGGATAAAGTTGTCGTTGATCCAGTTGATGCGCTTGAGCAAGGCCCCCAGGAACAGCATGGCAAACACCGGGGCGGTGATGGTCAGGGTTTGCAGGAAGATTGCCAGCATGCCGGGGAGAACCTTGGGTGAGCGTCGGTAGGTGGCTAATGATAAGCCATACAGCCAAGCGCCGCCTGAGAGAGCGCTTTCGCGAGCAAGCCCGCTCCCACATTTTGACCGTATTCCTACAGGGTAGACGCGGTCGAATGCAGGCATCTCGAGGTCATTTTTAGCAAGCGCCTTGACGTAGGAAATTATTCCTCTACTCTCTCAATAACTGTATATACATACAGTTATCAAGGAAGATTCCTACGACATAGCAAGGAGCTAACATGTCAGAACTTGAATCGGTCATTACCCGTAAACCCCTCCCCTCCCTGCGCTTTGAAGGCGGCGAGCACACCGCCATTGGCGATGACACCCAGCTGCGTTTCGTGCAGGGCGCACCCTCTATTCCGGGCGCGCAAGTCCAGCTTCACCTGCCCAACGGCCTGGCCCTGACCTATGGCCAGATCATCTCCCTGGGCGGTGACTTCTACGGGATTCCCGGCCAACCCATCAGTGACGGTGCATCACCCGCCAAGCGCGTGCAGCGTTTCACCGCCGCCTTCAACTCGCTGGCAACTTTGCCTGCGTCGCGCGAGGAAGCGGGCAAAATCCTCGCGGTGATGCAAAAGGAGATCAACGCGGTGAAGCAGGCCATCCAGGAGGGCAAGCAGCCTCATGAGGCCTATGACGCCCTAGGAGATACGTTGTCCGAAGAGTGGAACCGCATCACCGGCGGCGGTAGCGTCGTTTCCGCGATGGTTCCGTTGGGGCGCTACCTGAAGCTGGCGGCCGACAATGCCGACCATTTTGGCGAATGGGCACTGTCTGCCTATCTGGCCGGGCATACCGCCGCCCTGCAACAAGCGGTGGTAGCTCACCAAAGCGGCAGTGGCCAGCAACTGGAGCTGGCTTATGCCATGAACAGCTTTGCTGATCACTTCTTGACCGACCTGTTTTCCGCCGGGCACCTGCGCGTGCCGCGCAAGCAACTGGCCGCGGTGGTGACACCGGGTGAACTGGGGTCGTTGATCAGTCGCTTTATGCATGATGAAGACAGCAAGTTCGGGCTCAATGTACGCAATGCCCTGGGCGACCAATGGCATGCCTATGGCGACAAGCGCTATTTCGATAGCAACGACGCCGCCAACCGCACCCAGGTCAAACGTGCGGTGCAGGCTTCGGCTGATGAGATTTTCGAGGCGTATACCAGCGGTATCGCGCCCTCCCCGGCCACGTTCAAGGCACCGCTGCATGTGCCGGACCTGAATGCGGCGAACAATCCGGCAAATAACTTTTCGCCGCTGTTCAAGGCCGAGGGCGACAAGGTGTTGCGGCGCAAGGACGTCAACAACCTGAATGACAAGCAGTGGACCAATGATTGGTGGGGGTGGAGTACGTATCTGTTGCTTAAGGACTACACGCCGAACACCCCGCAGCCCTAACTAAACAACAGGAAAACAGGCGCGACGAACTCCATACCGTTCGTCGCTACTGTTAATTCTGACAGTAGCCCATTTTTGCCCCCCCTCCTACCGTGCAGTTGATCCCCAGAAACCAGCTGAGCCTGCATCCAGGTGCGCTGGCAGGCCGGGAATCCCGCTACAACTTTTTAATTTTTATTGAGGTGCACTATGGCGAACAAAGTAAAAGTTGGAATTGCCCACAAGAAGGGGGAAAAGCGTCATTTCGAGAGCGATTGTAGCTGCCTTCCCAATATTGGTGACGAAATAGTGGATCCTATCGCGGGCTTGGTAATCGTCCGGCGCAAGATTTGGAATTTCGACGACCCGGATGCCAACCTTGTTACTTTTGATACAGAAGCGTCCCCATATCCCCCCATTTAAATAATCTGGTCCCTGCTTACCCCCGCTGCGCCTGCGCCTCTTCATGAGCCTGGCGCCAGCGCTCGCGGCTATTGGTCAAATACAGCCGCATCGCCGCCCGCGCCGCCTCTGAATCCTGGCAGGCAATCGCCTCATCAATCTCTTCGTGCTCGCGGCTCAGGCGGCTTATGTAATGCTGCAGGTCAGCATGGGCCAGTTGTACAACCATCGTTCTGCCGGCCTTTCCCGTGCTTTAAATCGCGCAAAAAAATACCCCGGCCAAGGCCGAGGCACTTTCAACACTCACCCGTAGGCTTGTGTTCCGTTACTTCACCACTTTCAAGCTCGGCCGGCCGCTAGGGCGCGGTGGCTCGGAATCAGGTGGCGGCAGGTCATCTTCAATGTCGATCGCTTCGTCGTCTTCAAGGGACGACTCCAGATCAAACACCATGCCCTGGCCATTCTCCCGGGCATAAATGCCCAGGATCGCGCCGATGGGCACATAGAGCGTATGGGGTACCCCACCAAAACGCCCTTCAAAGCTGACCGCTTCATTGTCCATGTGCAGTTGACGCACGGCACTGGGCGAAACGTTCAGGACAATCTGCCCGTCACTGGCAAAACCTTGTGGCACCTGCACCGCAGGGAACTCGGAATTGACCAGCATGTGCGGGGTGCAATCGTTGTCCACAATCCACTCGTAGAGCGCGCGGACCAGGTAAGGTCGACTGGAGTTCATCAACGGCTCCTTAAGCCTTAGCGCATATCGCGTTCGACGCCAGACAGACTTGCCTGGAAAGCCTCACGCGCAAACTGGCGCTCCATGTAATCAAGCAGCGGCTTGGCAGGCCGCGGCAGTTCAATGCCCAGAATCGGCAAACGCCAGAGTATGGGTAATAGGCAGCAATCCACCAGGCTTTGTTCCTCGCTGAGGAAAAAAGGTTTATCGGCGAACAATGGAGAAACGCCGGTCAGGCTCTCGCGCAATTCCTTACGCGCCTGCACACGGGCAGCTTCTTTGCTGCGTGTATCCAGAATCAGATCCACCAGCCCACACCAGTCGCGCTGGATCCGATGGATCAGCAGGCGGCTGTTGGCACGCGCCACCGGATACACCGGCAGCAAAGGTGGATGGGGGTAACGCTCATCCAGGTATTCCATCACCACGGTTGACTCCCACAACGCCAGGTCACGATCGACCAGGGTGGGCAAGCTGCCGTAAGGGTTCACTTCGATCAGTTTCGGTGGATGACGTCCCACCTCCACACTGATGATCTCGGCGCTGACACCCTTCTCTGCGAGCACGATGCGTACTCGGTGGGAATAGTGGTCGGCGGGGTCGGAGTAACAGGCCAACCGGTTGGTCACGCCCATGGCGGTCCTCCTCGCTTGTTGAAATTATCGAAAGCTCAAAAACGAGCGCGCCCAGAGGGCATCTCTCGTAACACCTGGATCAACCAGAGCGTTACCCGTTCAGAGACGTCGCTGGGCGCGCAAGATTAACAGCAATTGCCTAAGGTTGGATCAATGCACATCCTTCCAGTATTCACGCTTGAGCAAATAAGCGAATACGAAGAAGAAAGCCAGGTACAACAACACATAGGTGCCGATGCGCTGGTGTTCCAGTTTGACCGGGTTGGCGGAGTACGCCAGGAAGGTCACCAGGTTCTTGACCTTCTCGTCGAACTGCTCCTCGTTCAGCGCGCCGCTCTTGGGCACGATGGTCAGTTGATCACAGGCCTCATGGGTCAACGGCGTGCCGGTCAGTGGGTCGTATTGCTTCTTGCCGTTTTCAACGACTTGAACCTGTTTGCAGCCTACCACCTGGCGCCCTTGCAGGCCGACCAGCACGTTAGGCATACCCACGTTAGGGAAGACCTTGTTGTTCACGCCCCAGGGGCGCGTAGGGTCTTCGTAGAACGACTTCAGGTAGCCATACAGCCAGTCGGTGCCACGGACGCGCGCCACCAGGGTCAGGTCAGGCGGTGCAGCCCCGAACCAGGCCTTGGCATCGGCCGGTTGCATGCCGATGTTCATGTGGTCGCCAATCTTGGCACCGGTGAACACCAGGTTGCTGAGCATCAGGTCGTGAGGGATGCCCAGGTCATCGGCAACGCGCTCGTAACGCTGGAACTTGGCGCTGTGGCAGCCCATGCAGTAGTTGGCGAACGTACGGGCGCCGTCTTGCATGGCAGCCTTGTCAGAAACGTCAATGTCGACTTTTTCCAGCTCGGCGCCTGCACCGGACGCCAGGGACAGGGCCGGCAGGGCAGCAAGAATCAATGCAGCGAATAATTTTTTCATCAGCCAGTCACCCTTTCCGGAACCGGTTTTGTCTTCTCGAGCCGGGTGTAGAACGGCATCAGAATGAAGTAGGCGAAGTACAGGAAGGTGCAGACCTGCGACAGCAACGTACGGCCAGGGGTCGGCGCCAGTACGCCCAGCACGCCCAGGATCACGAACGAAATGCAGAACACCCACAGCCAGATCTTGCTCAGCCAGCCCTTGTAGCGCATGGACTTGACCGGGCTACGATCGAGCCACGGCAGCACAAACAGCACGGCAATGGCTGCCCCCATGGCAATGACGCCCATGAGCTTGTCGGGGATCGCCCGCAAAATGGCGTAGAACGGCGTGAAGTACCAGACCGGGGCAATGTGTTCCGGGGTCTTGAACGCGTTGGCCTGCTCGAAGTTAGGTTTTTCGAGGAAATAGCCACCCATTTCCGGGAAGAAGAACACGATCGAGCAGAAGACGAACAGGAACACCACCACGCCGACGATATCTTTCACGGTGTAGTAAGGGTGGAATGGAATGCCGTCCAGCGGAATGCCGTTCTCGTCCTTGTGCTTCTTGATGTCCACGCCGTCCGGGTTGTTTGAACCCACTTCGTGCAGCGCCAGGATGTGCAGTACCACCAGGCCGAGAATCACGATCGGCAAGGCCACCACATGCAAGGCAAAGAAGCGGTTCAGGGTGATGCCCGAAATCAGGTAGTCACCACGGATCCACTGGGTCAGGTCGTTGCCGATGACCGGGATCGCGCCAAACAGTGAGATGATCACCTGGGCCCCCCAGTACGACATCTGGCCCCACGGCAGCAGGTAGCCCATGAAGGCCTCTGCCATCAGCGCCAGGTAGATCAGCATGCCGAACACCCACACCAGCTCACGCGGCTTCTGGTACGAGCCGTAGAGCAAGCCACGGAACATGTGCAGATAGACCACGATGAAGAACGCCGAAGCGCCAGTGGAGTGCAGCAGGCGCAGGATCGAGCCGTACTCGACGTCGCGCATGATGTATTCGACGGAGGCAAACGCTTCTTCCGCCGACGGGGTGTAGCTCATGGTCAGCCAGACACCGGTAACGATCTGGTTGACCAGAACCAGCAATGCGAGGGAGCCAAAGAAATAGAAGAAGTTGAAGTTCTTCGGCGCGTAATACTTGCTGAGATGGTCTTCCCACATTTTGGTGGCGGGGAAGCGCGCATCCACCCAATCCATGAACTTGCTCATTACGCGCTCTCCTTATCGACACCAATGACAATAACGTCGTCAGATTCGTAGTTGTGCGGCGGAACCGGCAGGTTCAACGGGGCAGGCTGAGACTTGTAGACGCGACCGGCCAGGTCGTAGTGGGAACCGTGGCAAGGGCAGAAATAGCCGCCAACCCAGTCCTTGCCCAAGTCCACTGGCGCGACTTCCGGGCGGAAGGTCGGCGAGCAGCCCAGGTGGGTGCAAAGACCGACCAGCAGCAGAATCTCTGGCTTGATCGAACGCGCTTCGTTTTGGGCGTAGGCGGGCTGGTCGGAATTCTTGGACTCGGGGTCAGACAACTGGCCCTCGATCTTCTTCAGATTCCCCAGGATTTCCTCGGTACGACGAACGATGAATACTGGCTGGCCGCGCCACTCAGCAATCATCTGCTGGCCTGGCTCGATCTTGCTGACATTCACCTTCACCGGTGCACCTGCGGCTTTCGCCTTGGCACTGGGAAACCATGACCCCACGAACGGGACCGCAGCCCCCACCGCTCCTGCAGCACCCACCACGGATGTGGCTGCTACCAAGAAGCGACGCCGGCCTGCATTCACGCCGTCATTGCTCATTCAGTCCTCTCCCATCAGCTTTTTGGCCTGTTAAATCAGGCGTCTACTAAGTATTAAATCTGAACTTATAAAAATTTTGCCGAATGGTAATGAAAAGCCCCACCTCTGACAAGGTAATTACCCGCAGCCTAGCCTCCAAGCCTTGTAGTATAGGGGGTCTACGGATGTGGCAAGTTGTCACACAGAAAAAACCTACATAAAACACGGACCATAAAAAACGCCCAGCTCCGTGAGGAGGCTGGGCGTTTTTGTGGAACGTAAAGCGAATTAACGCTTCGAGTACTGCGGACGCTTACGCGCTTTACGCAGACCGACTTTCTTACGTTCAACTTCACGGGCATCACGAGTCACGAAGCCAGCTTTGCGCAGAGCGCCGCGCAGGGTTTCGTCGTACTGCATCAGAGCGCGAGTGATACCGTGGCGGATTGCGCCAGCCTGACCACTTACACCGCCACCGATAACGGTGACGTAGATGTCGAACTTTTCAACGGTCTCGGTCAGTTCCAGCGGCTGACGAACTACCATGCGGGCAGTTTCGCGGCCGAAGAAGTTGTCCAGAGTGCGGTTGTTGATCGAGATGTTACCAGTGCCCGGACGCAGGAAAACGCGTGCGGTTGCGGTTTTGCGACGGCCAGTGCCGTAATTTTGAGTCGCCGACATAATGAACTATTCCGTTAAAACTTCAGTTCTTGGGGCTGCTGAGCAGCATGAGGGTGAGCAGCGCCCGCATAGACTTTCAGCTTGCGATACATGTCGCGACCCAGTGGGCCCTTCGGCAGCATACCTTTAACCGCGATCTCGATCGGGGCTTCAGGCTTCTTGGCAATCAGGCCTTCAAAGTTCGAAGACTTGATACCGCCTGGGAAACCGGAGTGACGGTAGTACATTTTGTCGCTTGCTTTGTTGCCGGTTACACGAACCTGCTCGGCGTTGATGATTACGATGTAGTCACCGGTATCAACGTGAGGGGTGTACTCAGGCTTGTGCTTGCCACGCAGACGGCTGGCGACTTCAGTGGCCAGACGACCCAGGGTCTGACCAGCGGCGTCGACGACAAACCAGTCGCGCTGAACTGTTTCCGGTTTTGCAGTAAAAGTTGTCATTCTTTAATAGCCTCAGGGGCCGCCCTGTAAATTAGACGGCGGATCTTACTGAATAGTGCGTACTTTGACAAGTCAAAGGCAGCCGGATACAGACGCTATCGGGGGCTCGGGTCAGCGCGTCCGTTCAACGGCAAGATTCTTCGGCAGGCGGCGCATCACTTCCACTGCAGAAAGAGGTGGGCAATTATGCAGATTGCGAAAAAAAATTCAACCTGCTTTTATGATTGTTTTCCCCAAAGGAGTACCCGATGGATTATCGAAAGCTGGGCCGGACCGATCTGAACGTGAGCGCGATCTGCCTCGGGACCATGACCTGGGGCGAGCAAAACACCGAGGCAGAGGCCTTCGCCCAGATTGAGCGGGCCAAAGGCGCAGGGATCAACTTCCTCGATACCGCAGAAATGTACCCGGTGCCGCCCAAGGCCGATACCTACGCCACCACCGAGCGCTACATCGGCAATTACTTCAAGAGCCGTGGCGACCGCGCCGACTGGATCCTCGCCAGCAAGATCGCCGGGCCCGGCAACACCATCGACTATATCCGCGACGGCCAGCTCAAGCACAACCGCAAGCACATCGTCGACGCGCTGGACGCCAGCCTCAAGCGCCTGCAGACCGACTGGATCGACCTGTACCAGTTGCACTGGCCGGAGCGCAGCACCAACTTCTTCGGGCAACTGAGCTACAAGCACCAGGAAGAGCCCGACCTGACGCCACTGGAAGAAACCCTCGAGGCCCTCGACGAGCAGGTCAAGGCCGGCAAGATCCGCCATATCGGCCTGTCCAATGAAACGCCGTGGGGCACCATGAAGTTCCTGGCGCTGGCCGAGGCCCGTGGCTGGACCCGCGCGGTGTCGATCCAGAACCCCTACAACCTGCTCAATCGCAGCTTTGAAGTGGGCCTGGCAGAGATCGCCATCCGTGAGCAGTGTGGCTTGCTGGCCTATTCACCCCTGGCGTTCGGCATGCTCAGCGGCAAGTACGAAGGCGGCGCACGGCCGGCCAAGGGGCGCCTGAGCCTGTACAGCCGCTTCAGCCGCTACTTCAACCCACAATCGGAAGCCGCGTGCAGCCGCTATGTGGCCCTGGCCCGCGAGCACAGCCTGGACCCGGCGCAGATGGCCCTGGCGTTTGTGACGCAACAGCCATTCGTGACCAGCAATATCATCGGGGCGACGACGCTTGCGCAGCTGGACAGCAATATCGCCAGTGCCGGGCTGAAGCTGTCGAAAGAGGTGTTGGAGGGGATTGAGGCGATTCAGAAGGATCATCCGAACCCTGCGCCTTGATTGACCTTTAGGCCGCCATCGCGGGCAAGCCCGCTCCCACATTTGAATGTATTCACAGATCAAAGGTGGGAGCGGGCTTGCCCGCGATGGGGCCCTCAAAAGCACCAGAGATTCAAAGCGCCCGCGCAATGATCTCCTTCATGATCTCATTGGTCCCCGCATAAATGCGCTGCACCCGCGCATCCGCCCAGGCCCGGGCGATTGGGTATTCCCACATATAGCCGTAGCCGCCGTGCAACTGCACACACTCGTCGAGCACCTTGCATTGCAGGTCAGTGGTCCAGTATTTGGCCATCGCCGCCGTGGGCACATCCAGCTTGCCTTGCAGGTGCTGCTCCAGGCACTTGTCGACAAAGACCCGGCCGATCTGCACCTCGGTGGCAATCTCCGCCAGCTTGAAGCGGGTGTTCTGGAAGTCGGCAATCGCCTTGCCAAACGCTTTGCGCTCGCGGGTGTAGTCCAGGGTCCATTGCAACGCCGCTTCGGCCGAGGCCAGGGCGCCAATCGCCACGGTCAGGCGCTCCTGGGGCAGCTCCTGCATCAGGTAGGCAAAGCCCATCCCGGCCTGGCCCAGCAGGTTCTCCTTGGGCACCCGCACGTCCTGGAAGAACAGCTCGGAGGTGTCCTGGGCTTTCATCCCCACCTTCTCCAGGCGCTTGCCCTTGTCAAAGCCCGGGGTATCGGCCTCGACTAGGAACAGGCTGGTGCCCTTGGCGCCGGCCTTGGGGTCGGTCTTGGCGACCACGATCACCAGGTCCGCCAGGAAACCATTGGTAATAAAAGTCTTGGAGCCGTTGATCACGTACTCATCGCCATCCAGCACGGCGGTGGTCTTGACCCCTTGCAGGTCCGACCCGGCCCCCGGCTCGGTCATGGCAATGGCCGTGACCATCTCCCCGGAAACGAGCTTGGGCAGGTACTTGTGCTTCAGCGTCTCGCTGCCGTAATGCAGGATATACGGCGCAACAATGTCCGAATGCAGGGAGAAGCCGATCCCGGTCAGGCCCAGGCGGCCGATCTCTTCGATCACCACGGTGCTGTAGAGAAAGTCCGCACCCAGGCCACCGTATTCTTCCGGCAGGTGCGAGCACAGCATCCCCGCCTCCCCCGCCTTGCTCCACAGGGCACGATCAATATGGCCCTGCTTTTCCCATTGCGCATGGAACGGCACCGCGTCTTTTTCGAGGAAGGTGCGCACGCTCTGGCGGAAGAGTTCGTGCTCGGAGCTGAACAAGGTTCTGGGAATCATGGGGCACCTGCGTCGATGGTCAGACAAAAACAAGATCACAGAGCCTAAGCTGCACGGCTGTCACAGGACACTGGACACATGCGACAAAAAATAAGACGATCCAGCCGTTAGTTGACCACTTTCCCCTATAAGAATAATCGAAATTATGTCTAGCCTTGTCTCCACGCCCCTGCGGCGCGTCAGCATTTTGGCCATTGATCGGGTGTTTGCCTCCACCCTCATGCAAGCCAAGGATTTTTTCCACCTCGCCAGCCTGCGTTACGGCAAACAGCAAGGCCTGGGCCTCACGCCGGCCTTTGAAACCCGCCTGGTGAGCCCCGACGGGCAATCGGTCTGCAGCTTCAGCGATGTGATCATGCCGGTGGACGGCGGCCTGGAAAACGCCGACATCATCGTGTTGCCAGCCTTCTGGGATGACTTCGACGCCCTGAGCAAGCGCTACCCGCAGATCCTGCCGTGGCTGCGCGAGCAACATGCGCGTGGCGCGGTGCTATGCGGCGAGGCCACCGGGGTGTTCTGGCTCGCCGAAGCCGGCCTGCTCGATGGCAAGGAGGCGACCACGTACTGGCGCTTCTTCAATGCGTTCAGCGAGCGCTTCCCCAAGGTCCAGCTCAACCAGGACAAGCACCTGACCGACGCCGACAACCTGTACTGCGCCGGCGGCACCACGTCGGCCTGCGACCTCTATATCTATCTGATCGAGCGTTTCTGCGGCGCCAATATCGCCCAGGCCGTGGCCCGCGACATTCTCTACGAAGTGCAGCGCAGCTACGCGCCGGGACGCATCGGCTTTGGTGGGCAGAAGCTGCACCAGGACGTGATCATCCTGCAGATCCAGCATTGGCTCGAAGAGCACTTCGCCGACAAATTCCGCTTTGAAGACGTGGCCCGCGAACACGGGATGAGCATCCGCAACTTTATGCGGCGCTTCCAGACGGCGACCGGCGACAAGCCGCTGCATTACCTGCAACGGCTGCGGATCGAGACGGCCAAGGGCTTGCTGTCGGGCAGCCGCAAGAGCATCAAGACCATCAGCTATGAGGTGGGGTACGACGATGCGAGTTTCTTTGCGCGGCTGTTCAGGCAGCACACGGAGTTATCGCCGAACCAGTATCGCCAGCAGTTCCAGCAGGCCGCCTAACTAAAACCACACACAATCAACTGTGGGAGCTGGCTTGCCTGCGATGGCGGCAAGTCAGTCACTGATGAGCTGGCTGACACACCGCTATCGCAGGCAAGCCAGCTCCCACAATTGATCTTCATTGCTGCCCGGAGCGCATACAAAAAGGCCTGCATCACAGCAGGCCTTTTTGTTAGGGCTTATGCGCCCGTGCCAGGAACTCGTGGGACTGCATCTCCAGCAAGCGGCTCAGGGTTCGTTGGAACTCGAAGTTCAAGCGCCCCCCGGTGTAGAGGTCCTTGAGTTCGACTTCGGCCGAGATGATCAGCTTGACGTTACGGTCATAGAACTCATCGACCATGTTGATAAAGCGCCGGGCGATGTCGTCGGTGGTGACACTCATCTGCTCGACACCGCTGAGGATCACGGCATGGAAGATCTTGCCCAGTTCGATGTAGTCGTTCTGGCTGCGCGGGCCGTCGCACAGTTCGCGGAAGTCGAACCAGGCCACGTCGTCACAGGTACGCAGGGCCATGATCTGGCGATTTTCGATCATCAACTTATCGTTTTCCACGGCCTGGGTGCATTCCGGCGTCAGCGCGCGGAAGCTCTTGCGCAGGCTTTCGTGGGCCGCGTCATCAAGGGGAAAGTGGAACAGCTCCGCCTGTTCGAGGTGGCGCAGGCGGTAATCGACGCCGCTGTCGACGTTGACAATATCGGTGTGCTGCTTGATCAGGGCAATGGCCGGCAGGAAACGCGCACGCTGCAGGCCGTCCTTGTACAGGCCGTCGGGCACGATGTTCGAGGTGGCGACCAGGGTCACGCCGTTCTTGAACAACTCTTCCATCAGGGTGCCGAGAATCATCGCGTCGGTGATATCGGACACGAAGAACTCATCGAAACAGATCACCCGCGCCTCTTGGGAAAAGCGCTTGGCGATGATGGTCAGCGGGTTCTTCTCGCCGTGCAGGGTCTTCATCTCTTCGTGCACGCGCTTCATGAAGCGGTGGAAGTGCGTGCGCGACTTTTCCTTGAACGGCAGCGCTTCAAAGAAGGTATCGACCAGGTAGGTCTTGCCGCGACCCACGCCGCCCCAGAAGTACAGGCCCTTGACCGGCACCTGGTCTTTCTTGCCAAACAGCTTGCTGAGCATCCCTGGCTTGCTCTGGGAGGCGGCGACCAGGTCTTCGTACAGGCGCTGCAAGTGACGCACCGCCGTTTCCTGGGCAGCATCATGAAAGAAGTCGGGGCGTTTCAGATCAGCTTGATATCGTTCTAGGGGCGTCATAATTTCGTTAGCAAGGCAACAAAAACGGGCCGTCACTGTAACGACGGCCCCGGATAATGGCAATCAACCCTTGGTCGGGTCAGTCCTCGATGGGCGTCAATGCCACGCGCACAGCGTCGATGGCCGCATCCCGCGCGGCACTGTCGGCAAAGGCCGGGCTGTCGGCGACACAGGCGCCTTCAAGCCACACGCTGAAGCCCAGGGCTTCACTGCGCACATCCAGCGCCTGGCCGGACTGCAACTGCTTGGTGACAGCACCCGCTGCCTTGCCGTCGGCAAAGTTGCGCGACAGCAACAGTTGCTCGCCATCGGCCGCCAGCAGGCGGAAGCGGAAGCTGCCATCGTCTTCACGGAAGCTGACAAAGCGCGCGGCCTTGACGGCCTTCTTCTTGGTGCTGGCCACCTCGGTGGGCGGGTTGACGAACGAGCGCAGGCCCACGGCTTCGCGCAGCTCTTGCAGGAATGGCGCGGCGACGGCACGGGCTTTATTGGCACCGACCAGCAGCAGGTCTTCCATATCCGAAGGGCGCGCCATCAATTGATGGTAACGCTCGCGGGCTTCGCCCAACTGGCCATCCAGCAGTTGGAACAGACGGTTCTTCGCCTCGCCCCAGCCCAGGCCATCGAGCAGTTCGCTGCGCAGCTGTTGTTCCTGCTCAGGGGTGGCGAACGCCTGGTACAGAGTGAACAGGTGCGAGTTGTCCGGATCCTTGGCCTCACCCGGCGCGCGGGAGTCGGTGACGATCCGCGAGATCGCGTCCTTCATGTCCTTGGCGGTGGTGAACAACGGGATGGTGTTGTCGTAGCTTTTCGACATCTTGCGCCCATCCAGGCCCGGCAAGGTGGCAACGCTTTCTTCGATCAACGCCTCGGGCATGGTGAAGAACTCTTTGCCCTTGCCGAACAGGTGGTTGAAGCGCTGGCCGATATCCCGGGCCATTTCCACGTGCTGGATCTGGTCGCGGCCGACCGGCACCTTGTGGGCGTTGAACATCAGGATGTCCGCCGCCATCAATACCGGATAGCTGTACAGGCCCATGCTGATCCCGGCATCCGGGTCTTCGCCGTTTTCCAGGTTCTTGTCCACCGAGGCCTTGTAGGCGTGGGCGCGGTTGAGCAGACCCTTGGCGGCAACGCAGGTCAGCAGCCAGGTCAGCTCGGGAATTTGCGGGATGTCGGACTGGCGGTAGAAAGTCACCCGCTCGACATCCAGGCCACCGGCCAGCCAGGTCGCGGCGATTTCCATGCGCGAGCGCTGGATGCGCTGCGGGTCATCGCACTTGATCAGGGAATGGTAGTCGGCCAGGAAGTAGAACGAATCGGCATTGGCATCCTGGCTGGCGAGGATCGCCGGGCGGATGGCCCCCGCGTAGTTGCCCAGGTGCGGGGTGCCGGTGGTGGTGATGCCGGTGAGGATACGGGTACGAGTCGTCATGGGTAATCGCTTATCAGACTGCTATCAATTTGAAAGGCGCGGCAGCACCAGATCCTTGAGATCGGTGAGCTTGCCATGAAAAAAGTGTCCACATTCTGCCACTTTCAGCAGTTCATGGGGGCGTTTGAGGGCCGCGGACCAGTCGTAGACGGTCTGCGGGTCGACCACTTCGTCGGTTTCCGGCTGGATAAGGGTCAACGGGCAGTCCTGTGGCAGCACGTCCTCATCCCGCAAACGCATGACCGCCGCCGCCACCATGAACAGATGCGCGAGTTTTTCGCCCTTGGCCTCCAGGCGCCCGCCCAGGCTTGCGGCCACAAATCCACCGAACGAGAAACCCAGCAACGTGATGGGCAGGCCCGGGTGTTTTTCACGCAGCCAACTGGCGGCGGCTTCGGCATCGTCCACTTCACCGGTGGCCATATCGTGGGTACCCGCGCTGGCACCGACGCCACGGTAATTGAAACGCAAAGTAATCAAACCGGCATCACGGGCGGTGCGTTGCAGGGTCGAGACGACTTTATTGAGCATGGTCCCACCCTGCACCGGGTTGGGGTGGCAGATCAGCGCCAGGCCACGTGGCTCGGGGTGATCCAGGTACAAGGCTTCCAATTGGCCTACCGGGCCATCGATCAAAACAGGGGTTTCACGCATGAGCAAGGAATGAACTCCGTGACCTCTCAAGGGGTCGACTCGTCTAGCTAAAAGTCTGTGCATGGCATCATTGCGAGCTTAATCGCGGTATACAGCGCAGGTCCGAGCCGTTAACGTAAAGCAAAGCCGTTTATAGAGGAAGGACTCGTGGAACACTCGCTCTTAGTTTGGTTGTTGCCGACTCTTGCCCTGGTTGCCGGTGTCGCCATTGGATTCCTGGTTGCTCGCCTGCTGCCGAATGCCGCGCCTAACCGCACGCAGCGTCAGTTGGATGACATCCAGGAACGTTTTGACAGTTATCAGAACGAGGTTGTTACCCACTTCAACAGCACCGCGTCCCTGGTCAAGAAACTCACCCAAAGCTACCAGGAAGTACAGGATCACCTCGCCGATGGCGCCAACCGCCTGGCCCTGGATGACATCACCCGCCAGCGTCTGCTGGCCGCGCTGCATTCCGATGCCACGCAAGCCCCACGAGAACGCCTGACCCCGCCCCGGGAAAACCAGGAGCCACCCCGGGACTACGCGCCAAAGACGCCGAACGCCCCCGGCATGCTGGATGAGCATTACGGCTTGAAGAAGTAAGTCGTTTTCAAGCCCTACAAAAAGCCCGGCTGATTGATGATCAGCCGGGCTTTTTTATTGGATGTGCACAGACCAATTGTAGGAGCTGGCTTGCCTGCGATAACGGTGGGTCAGTTGATAGCTACTTGACTGACACTGCGCTATCGCGGGCAAGCCCGCTCCCACATTGACCGAGTGCTACCTTCAGCGACGTACCGGGCGCTTCTGCAACTTGCGCTGCAAGGTCCGGCGGTGCATGCCCAGGGCGCGGGCGGTAGCCGAGATATTGCCTTCGTGCTCAGTCAACACGCGCTGGATGTGTTCCCACTGCAGGCGGTCCACCGACATCGGGTTTTCCGGCACCAGAGTGTCGAGGTCGGCGTGCTCGGAAAGCAGCGCGGCCAGCACGTCATCGGCGTCGGCCGGCTTGCACAGGTAGTTGCAGGCGCCGCGCTTGATCGCCTCGACAGCGGTGGCGATGCTGGAATACCCGGTGAGGATCAGCACGCGCATTTCCGGGTCCAGCTCCAGCAACTTGGGCAACAGCACCAGGCCCGAGTCCCCGTCCATTTTCAGGTCCAGTGCCGCGTAGTCCGGCAGGTCGGCCTGGGCGATGGTCAGGCCTTCTTCGGCGGAACCTGCGGTGCTGACGCGAAACCCGCGACGGCTCATGGCTCGCGCCATCACGCGGGTAAAGGTGGCATCGTCATCTACCAGCAACAGGTGCGGCAGTTCTTCGCCTTCGACTTGGATCTCGTCACTCATCGATGTCTCCTCGTGCAGCACGGGGCAGGCGCAGCTCGGTGAGCGTGCCGCCTTCCTCATGGGGGTAAAGTTTCACCGAGCCGCCAGCGCGGGTTACGCTGGCCTTGCTCAAGAACAGGCCCAGGCCGAAGCCCTTGCCCTTGGTGGTAAAGAATGGCTTGCCGATCTGCTCGGCAATGGCCAACGGCACACCCGCGCCGTGGTCGCGAATGCTGATGGTGAGGTTTTCCCAATCCCAGTCCAGTTGCACTTCCAACCCTTCCGGGCAGGCGTCAGCTGCATTGTTCAACAGGTTCAGCAGCGCCTGGGTCAGATCCGGCGGTGGCGCCATACGTGGCACTGTGCCCTGCCCCAGCAGGTGAAAACGGTAACTGGCTTCGGGCCGCATCAAGTGCCAGCGGTTCAGGGCTTCGTCCAGCCACTGGGTGACGTCTTGCATATCCACCGCCAGGCGCCGGTTGGCTTCAGCGGCGCGCACCAGTTGTTGCAAGGTCTGCTTGCACTGCTTGACCTGTTCCTGCAACACACCGAGGTCGTCTTGCAACGCCGGATCGTGATGGTCCTGGCGCATTTCCTTGATCAGCACGCTCATGGTCGCCAACGGTGTGCCCAACTCATGGGCCGCGCCAGCGGCCTGGGTGGCCACGGCCAGCAGTTGCTGGTCGCGCAGGCCTTCTTCGCGGCGGATGGCGCGCAGCTCTTCCTGGCGCCGCAGCTCTTCAGCCATGCGCGCGGCGAAGAAGGTGATCACCGCCGCCGACAGCGCGAAGCTCAGCCACATGCCGTAGATCTGCAGGTTTTCCCGGGCGATCGGGAAGGTTTCCAGGGGGTAGAACTGCGCCAGCAACAAGGTGTACAGCGCCAGGGCGATACCCGACAGGATCACCGAATAGCGCCATGGCAAGGTCACGGCGGCGATGGTCAGCGGTACCAAGTAATAGGAGACGAAGGGGTTGGTGGAGCCCCCGGAGAAATACAGCAACACACTGTGGATAAACAGGTCGCAGGCCAGTTGCAGGGCGTACTCCAACTCGGTCACCGGCCAGGTGGTGCGCAGGCGGATGGCCGTGAACACACACAGCACCGTGGAAAAGGCCAGGGTCACCCACAGTTGCAGCCAAGGCAGCGGCAGCAGTTCAAACCAGTAGGCGAGCCCGACGGAACCGGCCTGTGCGGCCAGCACCAGGGTGCGGATAAACGTCAGGCGCCAGAGGTTCTGGCGAGTGGCGGAAGTCAGTTTTACGGGGGCGAGCATGAGCTCTCCTGATGAGCGCTCCAGGCGGATCGCAGCAAGTATAAACGAAGCGACGGTACAGGCAGCGCGTCTGTGGCCCTTTGACGCAGGTCATGGCTTTATGACGGGGCGGGCGATGTTGACCGTTCGTCGGCATCCTACCCAGATGTAGAGATTTTGTAACCCGCCGAACCCGAATCGCCCGTCTACAGTCTTACCGAATACGATCACCCTCAAGGAGCTTCCATGTCACGTTTCACTCGCAGTGCCGTCGTTATTGCCCTCAGCGTTGCCAGCCTGCCTGCGCTGGCCGCCGATCAACTGCACTACAACCAGATTTCCCTGCGGGCCGAAGTCAGCCAGGAAGTGGCCCGTGACAAGATGATCGTCACTCTCTACACCGAGTCGCAAAACACCGACCCGGCTAAGCTCGCCGCCGAAGTCACGACCATCATGAACAAGGCGTTGGGCGAGGCTCGCGAAGTAAAAGGCGTGACCCTGCGCCAGGGCAGCCGCAACAGCTACCCGATCTACGACAACAAGAACCAGAAGATCACCGGCTGGCGCGAGCGCGCCGAACTGCGCCTGGAAAGCGCGGACTTCCCGGCGCTGTCCAAGCTCACCGGCGAGCTGCTCAACACCCTGAAAATGGACAATATGGACTTCGCCATTGCCGACCCAACCCGCAAGGCCAGCGAAGATGCCCTGCTCAAGGATGCGGTCGCCGCGTTCAAGGCCCGCGCCCAACTGGCCACCGATGCACTCGGCGGCAAGGGCTACAAGATCGTCAACCTGAACTTCAACACCAACGGCTACCCAATGCCGTACGCGCGAAATGGCGGCATGATGATGAAGGCGGCGGCAATGGATTCGGCGCCGACACCTGAAGTCGAAGCCGGCACCAGCCAGGTCAGCATGAGCGCCGATGGCGTGATTGAAGTACAGATGCCATAAGCCTTACCTGATGACCCACAACGGCGGTAACCTCGGTGACCGCCGTTTTTTTTGGCCGTTGTTTACCTGCCATCTCAGGGGTCACCATGGATAGAACTGTCTTCAAGCCGCTCCTTCTCGCTGCCAGCCTGCTGGCGTGCATGCCCACGGCCCAGGCGGCAAGCACCCTGGTCTACTGCTCCGAAGCCAGCCCCGCCGGGTTCGATCCGAGCCAGTACACCAGCGGCACCGATTTTGATGCCTCGGCCGAAACCGTGTTCAACCGCCTGACCCAGTTCAAGCGCGGCGGGACCGAAGTCGAGCCGGGCCTGGCGACCCGTTGGGAGGTGTCCAAGGACGGCCTGGCCTACACCTTTCACCTGCGCGACGGGGTCAAGTTCCACAGCACCGAGTACTTCACCCCGACCCGCGACTTCAATGCCGACGATGTGCTGTTCACTTTCCAGCGCCTGCTGGACGCCAACCATCCATTCCGCCAGGCCTACCCGTCCGAGTCGCCGTACTTCACCGATATGGGCCTGAACACCACGATCAAAAGCGTGGAAAAGCTCGACGAGCACAGCGTGCGCTTCAACCTCAATAACGTCGATGCCGCTTTCGTACAGAACCTGGCCATGAGCTTTGCGTCCGTGCAATCGGCCGAGTACGCGGCGCAGTTGCTTAAAGACGGCAAGGCCGCCGATATCAACCAGAAACCGATCGGCACCGGGCCGTTTGTGTTCAAGCGCTACCAGAAGGACTCGCAGATTCGCTACGTCGCCAATAAAGACTATTGGAAGCCTGAGGATGTGAAACTCGACAGCCTGGTGTTTGCGATCACCCCGGACGCCGCGTCGCGCCTGCAAAAGCTCAAGGCCGGCGAATGCCAGGTCAGCGGCTACCCGCGCCCCTCGGATATCGAGGTGATGAAGCAGGATCCAAACCTGCGTGTGCTGCAGCAGGCAGGCTTCAACCTGGGCTTTCTGGCCTACAACGTGACCCATCCGCCGCTGGACCAGCTCAAGGTGCGCCAGGCCCTGGACATGGCCATCGATAAGCCGGCGATTATCCAGGCGGTGTACCAAAGTGCCGGGCAATTGGCGCAGAACGCACTGCCGCCGGCCCAGTGGTCTTATGACCCCAGCATCAAGGACGCACCGCACGACCCTGCCAAGGCCCGGGCGCTACTAAAAGAAGCAGGGGTTGCACCAGGTACCACCATCAATCTGTGGGCGATGACTGTGCAGCGCGCCTCCAATCCCAACGCGCGAATGTCGGCGCAGATGATCCAGCAGGATTGGGCCAAAGTCGGGATCACTGCCAATATCGTCAGCTATGAGTGGGGCGAATACATCAAGCGCGCAAAAAACGGCGAGCACGATGTGATGATCTACGGCTGGACCGGCGACAACGGCGACCCGGATAACTGGCTGGGCGTGCTCTACAGTTGTGCCGCGGTCAAGGGCAGCAACTATGCAAAATGGTGTAACCCGCAGTACGACCAACTGGTGCAGAAGGCCAAGCTCAGCAGTGACCGTGACGAACGCATCAAGTGGTATCAGCAGGCGCAAAAAATACTTAAGGATCAAGTACCTATAACGCCTATTGCAAACTCGACGGTTTTCCAGCCGCTGCGCAAGGAAGTCCAGGACTTCAAGATCAGCCCGTTTGGCCTGACACCGTTCTACGGCGTAAGTCTGAATAAGTAACAATCATGCCCCAACCGGGTGCGCCAGACACCTCGTTCGGGCTTATTCGGTGCACTCCACGCACCGAAAAAAGCCCTCAAAAATACAGTTTCGTGTCGAAAATTATATGAATGCGACATTCCTGTACGTTCGTACCACTCTTTGGCGGTTGTAGCCTCTCAACGTCTTGCAATGGGTATGGGGCCTGCATAAGTATCCGCAGGCCGACTCACGAGGTCGCCCTCAATTCCAAAAATGACAACAAATCATGAGGCCAACATGCTTAAACACGCAGTCATTCCGTTTTTAGTCAGCGCCGGTTTAATGGCCGCTGCACCTTTCGCCCAGGCGGCGACTAATCTGGTGTTCTGCTCCGAAGGGAGCCCGGCGGGTTTCGACCCAGGCCAGTACACCACCGGAACAGACTTCGATGCTTCGGCCGAAACCATGTTCAACCGGCTCAGCCAGTTCGAGCGCGGCGGCACCGCCGTGATTCCTGGCCTGGCCACCAAGTGGGATGTTTCCGAAGATGGCCTGACCTACACCTTCCACCTGCGCGAAGGGGTCAAATTCCACACCACGCCGTACTTCAAGCCGACTCGTGAATTCAACGCCGACGACGTGCTCTTCACCTTCAACCGGATGATCAATAAAGACGATCCGTTCCGTAAGGCCTACCCCACCGAGTTCCCGTATTTCACGGACATGGGGATGGACACCAACATCAAGAACATCGAGAAAATCGACGACCACACCGTCAAGTTCACCCTTGGCACCGTGGACGCCGCGTTTATCCAGAACCTGGCCATGAGCTTCGCCTCGCTACAGTCGGCTGAATACGCAGCCCAACTGTTGAAGGACGGCAAGCCCCAGGACATCAACCAGAAGCCGGTCGGCACTGGTCCGTTCGTCTTCAAGAGCTACCAGAAAGACTCCAACATCCGCTTCACCGGCAACAAGGATTACTGGAAGCCTGAAGACGTGAAGATCGACAACCTGATCTTCGCCATCACCACCGACCCGTCGGTACGTGTACAAAAGCTCAAGAAGAACGAATGCCAGGTCACCCTCTTCCCGCGTCCGGCCGACCTCAAGGCCCTGGGCGAGGACAAGACCCTGAAACTGCCGCACCAGGCCGGTTTCAACCTGGGCTATATCGCCTACAACGTCATGCCGGTGCTCAAGGGCCAGACGGCCGCCAACCCATTGGCCGACCTGCGCGTACGCCAGGCCCTGGACATGTCGGTCAACAAGCAGCAGATCATCGACTCGGTGTACCAGGGCGCAGGCCAACTGGCGGTCAACGCCATGCCGCCGACCCAGTGGTCCTATGACGACACCATCAAGGATGTCCCGCACGACGTGACCAAGGCCAAGGCACTGCTCAAGGAAGCCGGCGTCAAGGAAGGCACCGAAATCACCTTGTGGGCCATGCCCGTCCAGCGTCCGTATAACCCCAACGCCAAGCTGATGGCCGAGATGCTGCAGAACGACTGGAAGCAGATCGGCTTGAAGGTCAACATCGTCAGCTACGAGTGGGGCGAGTACATCAAGCGCTCCAAGGGCGGCGAGAACCAGGCCATGATCATCGGCTGGAGCGGTGACAATGGTGACCCGGACAACTGGCTGAACGTGCTGTTCGGCTGCGACTCCCTGGCCGGCAACAACTTCTCCAAATGGTGTGACAAGAAATTCGACGGCATCGTGAAAGAAGCCAAGGCCACCTCGGACGTCGCCAAGCGCACCGAACTGTACAAACAGGCGCAACACGTCCTCAAAGATGCAGTCCCCATGACACCTATCGCGCACTCGACGGTGTACCAACCCATGCGCAACAACGTACAGGACTTCAAGATCAGCCCATTTGGCTTGAATTCCTTCTACGGGGTGAGCGTCAGCAAGTAGTGATCTCTGGCGGCGACGTTTCATAACGTCGCCGTTATTGCATCCGCCCAGATCCTAGGAATCGAACTACCCCCGCACGGGCTGCCGTCCTACAGCAGCTAACTGCGCAGGTTCCGTCCGATACCTACAAGGTCTGTCCGGTTCTGCGCATTTACCGCCCTGCCCTCGTTCCCTAACGTCGAGGTAGGCAAACGCTCAGTTCCGATACGGCATTTGCTGTGGATGGGAGCAGTGCTTTCTCCATGCCAGGTAAGGCATGGCGATTGTTCACTGACGAAAACGATAAACATGGATTGGGGACCGTCATGCGCCATACCACCGTTCTATCCGCGATATTCGGCACCAGCCTGTTGGCCGTCGCTTCGATGGGCCAGGCAGCCGAGAAGAAAAGCCTGGTGTTCTGCTCTGAAGGCAGCCCGGCCGGGTTCGATACCGCGCAATACACCACCGCCACCGACAACGATGCGGCCGAGCCGATTTACAACCGCCTGGTTGAGTTTGAAAAGGGCGAAACCGGCGTCATACCAGCGCTGGCGACCCAGTGGGACATTTCACCAGACGGCCTGACCTATACCTTCCACCTGCGCCAAGGGGTGAAATTCCACAGCAACAAGGAATTCAAGCCGACACGGGACTTCAATGCCGATGACGTGCTGTTTACCTTCAACCGCATGCTTGATCCCGACCACCCGTTTCGCAAGGCCTACCCCACCGAGTTTCCGTACTTCAACGGGATGAGCCTGAACAAGAACATCGCCAAGGTCGAGAAAACCGACCCGCACACCGTGGTGATGACCCTGAACACGGTCGACGCCGCGTTTATCCAGAACATCGCCATGAGCTTTGCCGCGATCCTCTCGGCCGAGTACGCCGAGCAACTGCTCAAGGCCGGTAAGCCCAGTGATATCAACCAGAAGCCGATTGGCACCGGGCCGTTTGTGTTCCAGCGTTACCAGAAGGATTCGCAGATCCGTTTCGCCGGCAACAAACACTACTGGGACCCGGGCAAGGTCAAGCTCGACCAACTGATCTTCGCCATCAACACCGACGCCTCAGTGCGGGTGCAGAAGCTCAAGGCCAATGAATGCCAGGTCACCCTGCATCCACGCCCCGCCGATGTCGAGGCCCTCAAGGCCGACCCGAACCTGCAACTGCTGACCAAACCCGGCTTTAACCTCGGCTACATCTCCTACAACGTGCGGCACAAGCCCTTCGACCAACTCGAAGTGCGCCAGGCCCTGGACATGGCGGTGAACAAGCAGAGCATTCTCAATGCCGTGTACCAGGGCGCGGGGCAACTGGCGGTCAACGGCATGCCGCCGACCCAGTGGTCTTATGACGACAGCATCAAGGACGCCGCCTACAACCCGGAAAAAGCCAAGGAACTGCTCAAGGCCGCCGGCGTCAAGGAGGGCACCGAGGTCACGCTGTGGGCCATGCCCGTCCAGCGCCCGTACAACCCCAACGCCAAGCTGATGGCCGAGATGCTGCAAAACGACTGGGCCAAGATCGGCCTCAAGGTCAAGATCGTCAGCTATGAATGGGGCGAGTACATCAAGCGCACCAAGAACGGCGAACACGATATCAGCCTGATTGGCTGGACCGGCGACAACGGCGACCCGGACAACTGGCTGGGCACCCTCTACAGCTGCGACGCCATCGGCGGGAACAACTACTCGATGTGGTGTGACCCGGCGTACGACAAGCTGATCAAGCAAGCCAAGGTCGTCACCGACCGTGAACAACGGACTGTTCTGTACAAACAGGCGCAGCAACTGCTCAAACAGCAGGTGCCGATCACGCCTGTCGCCCACTCGACGGTCAACCAGCCGTTAAGCACCAAGGTCGAAGGTTTCAAAGTGAGCCCCTTCGGCCGCAACGTGTTCTCGGGCGTCAGCGTCACCCCATAAGAAAATAACCGGATGCGCAGAGCGAAGTTGGCTCTGCCGCAAACGTGTAGCTGTAATTCGCGAAATCTCCTACAGCAAACGTTTGCAAAGGCTTGAAGAGTTACACACCCAATAACCGGCTCACCTAATAAGGCCGGTATTAAAAAAAGAGAACCAAAGGAGCTCCACCCATGAAACTAAGCAGCAAAGTGCTACTGGCCATGGCCATCAGCAGCATCACGGCTACCGCCTATGCGGAATCCGTAAGCCAGGACTTCGTTCCAACCACACTGGCCGGCACCAGCGCCCAAAGCGAAGCCAAGGGCTTTGTCGAAGACTTCAGCCTGGGCGGCCAGACGCGTAACTGGTACTCCCACGAAAGCCTGTACCGGGGTGGCGCGTGGAAATACCAGAAGCATGGCCAGACCCTGACCGACCGTAACCGTACCAACTGGGTACAGGGCACCATCCTCAACGCCAGCTCGGGGTTCACCCAAGGCACCGTAGGGGTCAAGACCGAAGTTGCGCTCTACAATGTCGTGGCCCTGGACCGCAGCCGACGCGATATCAAGGGTGGTTCAAACCGTACGCTGGCTCACTCCAACGGCGACGCCGTGGACCAGTGGAGCAAACTGGGCCTGGCCAACATGCAGTTCCGTGTGTCCAACACCACTTTGACTGCCGGTCGCCAGAACTTCAGCACGCCGATTGTCGACACCATCGGCAACCGTGCCCTGCCCTCCAGCTTCCAGGGTGTGAGCTTCAACAGCGAAGAATTCAGCAACCTGTCGTTCCAGGGTGGCGTGTTTGACCGCGTTTCCCCACGTTCCGAACAGAGCCTGTCGAAATTCCGTAGCGAGTACAGCCAGCAGGGTGCACGCAGCGCGACAACCGACAAGGTCTACACCCTGGGCGCCAACTACCAGCCGCTCAAAAGCCTGAAAACCAGCTTCTTCGGCGCCAACGTCAAGGACTTCTGGAACCAGTACTACTTCGGCGCAACCCACGAGCTGGGTGATAGCCAGGTCCTGTCCCTGACGACCGGCCTGAACTACTACAAGACCGTCGACGAAGGCAAAAAGTTGATGGGCGAAATCGACAACGATACTTACTCGCTGTCGCTGGGCCTGGCTCACCAGGCTCACAGCCTGACGTTCTCCTACCAGGAAGTTAACGGTAACGAGTACTTCGACTACCTGCACGAAACCAACGGCATCTACCTGGCCAACTCCCTGACGTCGGACTTCAACGGCCCGAACGAGAAGTCCTTCCAGATCGCCTACGGCATCAACATGGCCGAATACGGCGTGCCGGGCCTGAAGTTCAACATCTACTCGGCACGCGGCTGGGGCATTGACGGTACTCACTACAAGGGTAACCGCAATGGCGCCTACGCCTACACCGGCATCGAAGTTCAAGACGGCGAGAAACACCAGGAATACGGTGTAGGCGCCGGTTACGCGATCCAGAGTGGTCCGCTCAAGGCCACGGCTATCCGTGCGACCTACGTCGAGCACCGTGGCAGCGAATTCCAATCTGACGGCAGCGTCAAAGAATTCCGCCTGGTTACCACCATCCCGTTCAACATCCTTTAATTAGCGCCCGGTAGACGGCAGGCTCAGGACGAGCCTGCCGTCTACCTTTGTGTGGTTGAATCGATTGCAGAGGGCTCTTCAATGAAAATGCTCCCGTTACAAGCCGCCATGACCGCTGCACTGTTGAGTGTGGCCCTGGGCATTTCGGCCAAGCCGCTGGTGGTCTGCACCGAAGCCAGCCCGGAAGGCTTCGACCCGGTCGTGTACGTCACGGCTGTCACCGCCGATGCCGCCGCCGAAACCATGTTCAACCGCCTGGTGGACTTCAAGCCCGGCACTACCGAAATCCAACCCTCACTCGCCAAATCGTGGGACATCAGTGAAGACGGCCTGACCTATACCTTCCACCTGCGCGATG
Organism: Pseudomonas gessardii; assembly: GCF_001983165.1. Lineage (GTDB taxonomy): Bacteria > Pseudomonadota > Gammaproteobacteria > Pseudomonadales > Pseudomonadaceae > Aquipseudomonas > Aquipseudomonas gessardii. The sequence continues at coordinate 44,806 of NZ_MNPU01000032.1, forward strand.
ACGTGAAGTTCCACACCACCGACTACTTCAAGCCCACGCGCAACCTGAATGCCGACGACGTGCTCTGGAGCTTCCAGCGTCAACTGGACCCGAAACACCCATGGCACAACAAGTCCACCACCGGCTTCCCCTATTTTGAAAGCATGGGTTTCAAGGAACTGCTCAAAAGCGTCGAGAAGACCGATGACCACACCGTGGTCTTCACCCTGACTCGCCCCGAAGCACCGTTCCTGGCCGATGTCGCCATGCCGTTCACCGCCATTCACTCCGCCGAATACGCCGACAAGTTGCTGGCCGCCAACAAGACCGGCGAGCTCAACAGCAAGCCGATCGGCACCGGCCCGTTTATTTTTACCCGCTACCAGAAGGACGCCCAGGTGCGCTTCAAGGCCAACCCGGAGTACTTCCGTGGCAAGCCGCCCGCCGACCCGCTGATCCTGGCCATCGCGGTGGATAACAACGTGCGCCTGCAAAAGCTCAAGGCCAATGAGTGCCAGATCGCGCTGTATCCAAAACCTGACGACCTGCCGAGTATCAAGGCCGATCCAAACCTGAAGGTCGCGGAACTGGCGGCGATGACCACCGCCTACACCGCCCTGAACACCACCCACAAGTACATGAGCGACGCGCGGGTGCGCCACGCGATCAACATCGCGTTCGACAAACAAGGCTATAACGAATCCCTGTACGGCAAAGGCAATGCCGTCGATGCCACCGGCCCGTACCCGCCGACCCTGCTGGGCTTCAACGACCAGCTGAAAAACCCGGCCCGCGACCTGGACAAGGCCCGCGCCCTGCTCAAGGAAGCCGGCGTACCGCAAGGCACCGAGTTCAGCCTGTTCACCCGCAACGGCGGCGGCCCGACCAACCCCAACCCGATGCTTGGCGCCCAGCGCATGCAGGCGGACCTGGCGCAGATCGGCCTGAAGGTCAATATCAAGGTCATGGAATGGGGCGAAATGCTCAAGCGCGCCAAGGCTGGCGAGCACGACATGGTCTCCGCCGGCTGGGCCGGGGATAACGGCGACCCAGACAACTTCCTCACGCCCAACCTGAGTTGCGATGCGGCCAAAAACGGCGAAAACTACGCCCGCTGGTGTAACGAAGAATTTCAGGGTTTGATCGACAAGGCCCGCGCCGTGGCTGAACCCGCTGAACGCGCTGCACTCTATGAACAGGCGCTGGCCGTTTTCGACAAGGAGCAACCGTGGATCCCCATGGCTTACCCGAAAATGTTCACCGCCATGCGTAAGAACGTCGAGGGATATACCCAAAGCCCCCTGACCAACAATAACTTCGCCACCACCCAGGTGAAGTAAAAAAGACGCCCGGCCCCGTCGAGGTTGACGGAGCCGGGCCTGCCTAACCGGCTGATTGAGGTAGAGACCACGATGTTTAGTTTTATTGCCCGCCGATTGGGGTTATTGATCCCAACGTTTTTCGGCATCACGTTGCTGACTTTTGCGTTGATTCGCATGATCCCTGGCGACCCCGTAGAAGTCATGATGGGCGAGAGGCGGGTTGACCCCGAGATGCACGCCCAGGCAATGGAACGCCTTGGCTTGAACAAACCCTTGTATGCGCAATACCTGGACTACATCGGCAAGCTCGCCCAGGGCGACCTCGGCGAATCCCTGCGTACCCGCACCAGCGTTTGGACCGAGTTCAGCGCCCTGTTCCCCGCGACCCTGGAACTGTCCATGGCCGCCCTGTTGTTCGCCGGCATCCTCGGGCTATTGGCCGGGGTGATCGCGGCCTTGAAACGAGGATCCCTGTTCGACCATGGGGTGATGGGCATCTCCCTGGCGGGATATTCGATGCCGATCTTCTGGTGGGGCCTGATCCTGATCATGTTCTTCTCGGTCAGCCTGGGCTGGACCCCGGTTTCCGGGCGTATCGACCTGCTCTACGACATCGAGCCGCGCACCGGCTTCATGCTGATCGACACCCTGCTGGCCGACGAGCCGGACGCATTCTGGGACGCCCTGCACCACCTGATCCTGCCGGCCATCGTACTGGGCACCATCCCGCTGGCGGTGATTGCGCGGATGACCCGTTCCTCGATGCTGGAAGTGCTGCGCGAAGACTACATCCGCACCGCCAAGGCCAAGGGCCTGTCGCCGGCGCGCGTGGTGTTCGTGCATGGCCTGCGTAACGCGCTGATCCCGGTGCTGACGGTGGTCGGCCTGCAAGTCGGCACCCTGCTGGCCGGTGCGGTCTTGACCGAAACCATCTTCTCCTGGCCCGGCATCGGCAAATGGCTGATCGAAGCCATTGGCGCACGGGACTACCCGGTGGTGCAAAACGGCATCCTGCTGATCGCCTGCCTGGTGATCCTGGTGAACTTCGTGGTGGATATCCTCTACGGCTTCGCCAACCCACGCATCCGTCACCAGCGCTGAGATCATGACCATGACCACACCAACTCCCGTGTCAGCAGTCGATCAGAGCCTGCTGTACCCGTCGCCGTACAAAGAATTCTGGCAAGCCTTCTCCAAGAACAAGGGCGCGGTTGCCGGCCTGCTGTTTATGCTGCTGATCGTGTTCTGCGCGATCTTCGCCCCCTGGGTGGCCCCCCATAACCCCAGCGAGCAATACCGCGACTTCCTGCTGACCCCGCCGTCGTGGCTCGAAGGCGGGCAGATGCAGTTTTTGCTGGGCACCGACGAACTGGGCCGTGACTTGCTGTCGCGCCTGATCCAGGGCTCGCGCCTGTCATTGCTGATCGGTTTGTCGTCGGTGGTGATGTCGCTGATCCCGGGGATCCTGCTGGGCCTGTTCGCCGGGTTCTTCCCGCGCCTGCTCGGCCCGACCATCATGCGTCTGATGGACATCATGCTGGCCCTGCCCTCGCTGCTGCTGGCCGTGGCGATTGTCGCCATCCTCGGCCCTGGCCTGATCAACACCGTGATCGCGATTGCCATTGTGTCGCTGCCCTCCTATGTGCGCCTGACCCGCGCAGCGGTGATGGGCGAGCTCAACCGTGACTACGTGACGGCCGCGCGCCTGGCCGGGGCCGGCCTGCCGCGCCTGATGTTCGTCACCGTGCTGCCCAACTGCATGGCGCCGTTGATCGTGCAGGCCACCTTGAGCTTCTCCTCGGCGATTCTCGATGCCGCCGCCCTGGGCTTCCTCGGCCTTGGCGTGCAACCGCCGACGCCTGAGTGGGGCACCATGCTGGCTTCGGCCCGTGACTACATCGAACGCGCCTGGTGGGTTGTAAGCCTGCCTGGCTTGACCATTTTGCTCAGCGTGCTGGCAATCAACCTGATGGGCGACGGACTGCGCGATGCGCTGGACCCGAAACTCAAGAATGCCGCGTGAGGAGATTCCCATGTCACTGCTAGAAATCAAGAATCTCAATGTGCGCTTCGGCGACAAAACCGCTGTGCCGGTGGTCGATGGCCTCGATCTGGCCGTGGACAAAGGCGAAGTACTGGCCATCGTTGGCGAGTCGGGTTCGGGTAAATCCGTGACCATGATGGCGCTGATGGGCCTGATCGAGCATCCCGGCATCGTCACCGCCGACGCCTTGACCTTCGACGGCAAAGACATGCTCAAGCTGAGCAACCGTCAACGCCGGCAGATCGTCGGCAAAGACCTGGCGATGGTGTTCCAGGACCCGATGACCGCGCTGAACCCCAGCTACACCGTGGGTTTCCAGATTGAAGAAGTGCTGCGCCTGCACCTGAAAATGTCCGGCAAACAAGCGCGCAAGCGGGCCATCGAACTGCTGGAAAAGGTCGAGATCCCTGGCGCCGCCAGCCGCATGGATGCCTACCCGCACCAACTGTCCGGCGGTATGAGCCAGCGTGTGGCAATTGCCATGGCGATTGCCGGCGAGCCGAAACTGCTGATCGCCGACGAGCCGACCACCGCCCTGGACGTGACCATCCAGGCGCAGATCATGGAACTGCTGCTGGCTCTGCAAAAAGAACAGAACATGGGCCTGGTGCTGATCACCCACGACCTCGCAGTCGTCGCGGAAACCGCCCAGCGCGTGTGCGTGATGTACGCCGGCCAAGCCGTGGAAGTCGGCCAGGTGCCCGGCCTGTTCGACGTACCGGCCCACCCGTACAGCGAAGCGTTGCTGGCGGCGATCCCGGAACACAGCATGGGCGCGGCGCGTCTGTCGACCTTGCCGGGCATCGTCCCCGGCCGTTATGACCGCCCGCAAGGCTGCCTGTTGTCGCCACGCTGCCCGTATGTGCAGGACAGCTGCCGCCAGACCCGTCCGACCCTGGACCCGCAAGCCCACAGCCTTGTGCGCTGCTTCTACCCCTTGAACCAGGAGGTGGCGTAATGGCCGTCGTTCTTACTGCCCGCGACCTGACCCGTCACTACGAAGTGTCCCGTGGCCTGTTCAAGGGCCACGCCACGGTGCGCGCCCTCAATGGCGTGTCGTTCGAGCTGGAAGCCGGCAAGACCCTGGCCGTGGTGGGTGAGTCGGGTTGTGGCAAGTCCACCCTGGCCCGCGCGCTGACGCTGATTGAAGAGCCGTCGTCCGGCTCGTTGAAAATCGCCGGCCAGGAAGTCGCCGGCGCCGACAAGGCCCAGCGCAAGCAACTGCGCAAAGACGTGCAGATGGTGTTCCAGAGCCCCTATGCCTCGTTGAACCCCCGGCAGAAAGTCGGTGATCAACTGGGCGAGCCGCTGTTGATCAACACCAACCTGTCCGCCGCCGAACGCCGTGAAAAAGTGCAGGCGATGATGAAACAGGTGGGCCTGCGCCCTGAGCATTACCAGCGCTACCCGCACATGTTCTCCGGGGGCCAGCGCCAGCGCATCGCCCTGGCCCGGGCCATGATGCTGCAACCCAAGGTGCTGGTGGCGGATGAACCGACCTCGGCGCTGGACGTGTCGATCCAGGCCCAGGTGCTCAACCTGTTCATGGATTTGCAGCAGCAGTACAACACCGCCTATGTGTTTATTTCCCACAACCTGGCGGTGGTGCAACACGTCGCGGATGACGTGATGGTGATGTACCTCGGCCGCCCGGTGGAAGTGGGCCCCAAGGAAGACATCTACGCCCGCCCCCTGCACCCGTACACCCAGGCGCTGCTGTCGGCCACCCCGACCATCCACCCGGACCCGAACAAGCCGAAGATCAAGATCGTCGGCGAGCTGCCCAACCCGCTGAACCCACCCTCCGGCTGCGCCTTCCACAAGCGCTGCCCGTATGCGACCGAGCGCTGCAGCAGTGAAGAGCCGTTGTTGCGCGAACTGGACAAGCGCCAGGTGGCTTGCCATCACGCGGAGCAGTTCGTCGCCTGACCCCACCCTGTGGAGCAGGTTTGTGTGGGATCGGGCTTGCCCGCGATAGCATCACCGCGGTTTAACTGACAGCACGAGGTGCCTGCATCGCGGGCAAGCCCGCTCCCACACAAGCCCGCACACAGGGCGATACAGCGTTGTACAGCCTCTCCCGCCAGATTGCGCATCAGTCTGGCGGGAGGGGCTTTTTTGTTTTTACCCAAGTGTAAAAGTTGTAAATGACATTTACTTGTATTTGATAATGACTAGCATTCCGGCGCACAGAGCGCGCCGAATCCTGCTGGAAGGCAATTCTGGTGCATCTCGCTCAGTTGCCACCTTCCCTAAAGGATTCTGCGGACATGTCACCTCGATTCAGGCTCAGCCATTTCTCCCTGGCGTTTATCGCCGCCCTCTCATCGCCCACGCTGCTGGCGGACACCCAGGAAAGAGAACGCGGCAAAGTGCCGATAGAGGCAACCGACCTGCCCGTCGATGGCACCTCCCAAGCCCTGGAGCTGAGTGAAACGCGCATCCTCGGCACCGCCGCCGAAGAGCTCAAGCAAGCCCCCGGCGTGTCGATCATCACCGCCGAAGACATCAAGAAGCGCCCCCCCACCAACGACCTGTCGGACATCATCCGCCGTGAGCCGGGCGTCAACCTGAGCGGCAACAGTTCCAGCGGCAGCCGAGGCAACAACCGCCAGATCGACCTGCGCGGCATGGGCCCGGAAAACACCCTGATCCTGATCGATGGCAAGCCCTCGACCTCGCGCAACGCCGTGCGTTACGGCTGGAGCGGCGACCGCGATACCCGTGGCGAAACCAACTGGGTGCCGGCCGAAGAAGTCGAACGCATTGAAATCCTGCGTGGCCCGGCGGCTGCGCGCTACGGCTCCGGGGCCATGGGCGGGGTGATCAACATCATCACCAAGCGCCCCACCGACCAGTTGCACGGCTCGCTGACCACCTACGTGTCGCTGCCCGAAGACGATGCCGAGGGCATGAGCAAGCGCACCAACTTCAACCTCAGCGGCCCCTTGAGCGACACCTTGGCCTTCCGCGTCTACGGCGGCCTGAACAAGACCGATGCCGACGACTCCACCATCAACCAGGCCGAGCAGGCCAGCGCCGACTCCCTGGTAGCGGGCCGCGAAGGTGTGCGCAACAAGGACGTCAACGGCCTGCTCAGCTGGCAATTCACCCCCGAGCAAACCCTGGACCTGGAAGCCAGCTACAGCCGTCAGGGCAATATCTTCGCCGGCGACACCATGCTCAACGGCGGCGGTGTATTCGTGAACAGCCTGGTCGGCAAGGAAACCAGCGTGATCCAGCGCAGCAGTTTCTCCGCCACCCACCGTGGCGAGTTCGACTGGGGCTCGACCCTGGCATCGCTGAGCCACGACCTGACCCGCAACGCACGCCTCAACGAAGGCCTGGCGGGTTCCGGCGAGGGCGCGCCCTCCGCCACCGCTGGCCGTTTCGAATCGCGGCTGCGCAACACCCGGGCCACGGCCGAGGTCAACCTGCCCCTGAGTTTCGGCACCGAGCAGGTGCTGACCCTGGGCAGCGAATACCTCTACGAGTCGATGAACGACCCGGGGTCGCTGCGCCCACAAAGCTACGACCCTGGCACAGGTGGCGTACCGAGCATTCCGGGGATGAGCCGCAGCAGCACCAAGACCACGGCCTCCAGCTATGCGCTGTTCGCCGAGGACAACATCGAAGTCGGCAGCAAGACCATCATCACCCCCGGCCTGCGCTACGACGATCATGAAGAGTACGGCGGCAACTGGAGCCCGAGCCTCAACGCCTCGCACCAACTGACCGATGAGCTGAGCCTCAAGGGCGGGATTGCCCGCGCCTACAAGACGCCCAACCTGTACCAGTCCAACCCCAACTACTTGCTGTACAGCCGCGGCAACGGTTGCAACGCCAGCGAAGCGAACTCCGGCGGCTGCTACCTGGTGGGTAACCCGGACCTGAAACCGGAAATCAGCGTCAACAAGGAAATCGGCCTGGCCTATGACAAAGGCACCTGGCGCACCAGCGCGACGTACTTTCGTAATGACTACAAGAACAAAATCAACGCCAGCAACACCGCCGCCTACCGCCTGGACGGCGGGCGCCGTGTGCTGGAGTGGGAAAACAGCGGGGCGGCACTGGTGCAGGGGGTCGAGGGCAACCTGTTCATGACCCTGCGCGACGATCTGGACTGGAACACCAACCTGACCTACATGATCGACTCCAAGGACAAGGACACCGGCGAACCGCTGAGTGTCATTCCCAAGTACACGGTCAACACCACCCTGGACTGGCAGGCCACCGACAAGCTGTCGTTCCAGGTCAGCGGCACCTACTACGGCAAGCAGGAGGCGCCGACCCTCAACTCCCGCAGCGCCAACCGCTATGATCGCAGCGCCCAGCAGGATGTGGACCCGTACGGCTTGATGGGCTTGAGCAGCGGCTACGAGTTCAACAAGAACCTGAGCGTGCGCGTGGGCATCGAAAACCTGCTGGACAAGCGCCTGTACCGCAAAGGCAATGCTGACGATGCCGGTGCCCAGACTTATAACGAACCGGGTCGGGCTTATTTTGCGTCGGTGACGGCTTCGTTCTGACTCTCGCCCAACACCCCCTCCGGCTCCGTCAGGCATAGCTGATGGAGCCTTTTTTTCGAGGTTATCCCTGCACCACAACAAAAAACATCCACCGCCATTAACTCCAATCGCAAACTGCAACTTATGCAATACATCCAACAAAGTACCTGACAACAAAATTCAACTATCGATAGACTCCGCAGGCAAATTGCTAAAGCCATTACAATGCCAAAACCCTTCTATTTCATGCGTAATAAGCGTTTGTGAATTTCTAGCAGTAAACTTGAAAGACACGATTGCCAGCGCATTAGTGGTGCTGACAACACCACTGATCATTCCAGCAATGGCTGTATATTTTCGACCAGGATCAGCCCTTGGAATGTACTCGGCTTTCCAAAGGCTATTTAGAGGAAGATTAAAATGCCAAAACTCTGGCACATCATAGAACCACAGCTGAATACTACCTCCCTCACTTCCAGAACCGGCACCTCCAACTAAAAGGTTATAACTACCGCCGTTGTACAGATCACCGCCGCCTGCTTCAAATGACTTACCGTCATCAGTAAATATCAACTGGCCGACGCCCAGCCTCGACTTATCCGACATGATACTGTCCTCCCATCAGGGTTTATTTTTAGAGGGTTGCCCCTCCCCCTAAAAAAATAGAAGGATTGCCTTAGAGCGTCTACTGTCAACTCTGACAGTAAGCGCCAGAAACTTTTTGAATACCTGAAACGCCGAACCCCCACAGATAATTAACCTGTGGGGGTTCGAGGGCTGGAGCTATGGACGGCGCTCCGACAAAAAGCACCCAGTCATCTCTCTATCAGTGATGCTCACGGGTCGCCCGGAACTTCACATCCGGCCAGCGCTCTTCCATCAGCGCCAGGTTGACCCGCGTCGGCGCCAGGTAGGTCAGGTGACCGCCGCCGTCGATGGCGAGGTTTTCCACGGCCTTGTTGGAAAACTCTTCGAGCTTCTTCTTGTCACTGCAATCAATCCAGCGCGCGGAGTACACGGTGATTGGCTCGTAGGAGCATTCGACCTTGTATTCCTCTTTCAAGCGGCTGGCCACCACATCGAACTGCAGCACACCCACGGCGCCGAGGATGATGTCGTTGCTGCGCTCGGGGAAGAACACCTGGGTGGCGCCCTCTTCCGCCAACTGCTGCAAGCCTTGGCGCAGTTGCTTGGATTTGAGCGGGTCGCGCAGGCGCACACGGCGGAACAGTTCCGGGGCGAAGTGCGGGATACCGGTAAAGCTCAGGGCTTCGCCTTCGGTGAAGGTGTCGCCGATCTGGATGGTGCCGTGGTTGTGCAAACCGATGATGTCGCCGGCAAACGCTTCTTCCAGTTGCTCACGCTCCGAGGAGAAGAACGTCAGGGCGTCACCGATGCGCACGTCCTTGCCGGTGCGGACGTGGCGCATCTTCATGCCTTTTTCGTATTTGCCGGAGCAAATGCGCATAAAGGCGATACGGTCGCGGTGCTTGGGGTCCATGTTCGCCTGGATCTTGAACACGAAGCCGCTGAATTTCTCTTCAACCGGCTCCACGGTACGCTCGTTGGCAACCCGCGCCAGTGGTTTCGGTGCCCAGTTGACCACCGCATCCAGTACGTGATCGACGCCGAAGTTGCCCAGGGCCGTCCCGAAGAACACCGGGGTCAGTTGGCCGTCGAGGAACTCCTGCTGGTTGAATTCGTGGCAGGCGCCCTGCACCAGTTCCAGTTGGTCGACGAAGCGGTCGTACTCGTCGCCCAAGTGGGCGCGGGCTTCATCGGAGTCGAGTTTCTCGATGATTTTCACATCGGTGCGTTCATGCCCATGGCCGGCGGTGTAGACAATGATGTAGTCGTCGGCCAGGTGGTACACGCCCTTGAAGTCGCGGTAGCAGCCAATCGGCCAGGTGATCGGCGCGGCCTTGATCTTCAGGACCGCTTCGATTTCATCGAGCAGTTCGATCGGGTCGCGGATGTCGCGGTCGAGTTTGTTGATAAAGCTGACAATCGGCGTGTCACGCAGGCGGCACACGTCCATCAGCGCAATGGTCCGTGGCTCGACGCCCTTACCACCGTCGAGGACCATCAAGGCCGAGTCCACTGCGGTCAGGGTGCGGTAGGTGTCTTCGGAGAAGTCTTCGTGGCCTGGGGTGTCGAGCAGGTTGACCATGTGTTCGCGATAGGGGAACTGCATGACCGACGTGGTAATGGAAATACCCCGTTGCTTCTCCATCTCCATCCAGTCGGAGGTGGCATGGCGATCAGACTTGCGGGATTTCACCGTGCCGGCCACCGCGATCGCCTTGCCCATCAGCAGGAGCTTTTCGGTGATGGTGGTTTTACCGGCATCGGGGTGGGAAATAATGGCGAAAGTGCGGCGTTTCGCGACTTCGGCGGCCTGGTGGGTCATGGGAAATCGCCTGGCAGGTGAGTCAAAAAAGGGCGGCGAGTATAGCGTAAACCAAGGCTCCCGAACCACCGCTCACCCGATGGGGGGTGGCTAAATGCTGCCAAGTATGGAACCTTTTAAAAGGTAGAGACGTCCACTCCCCTGCTACCGCACTCGTAACAGGGGCTGAAAAATCAGCAAGTTAGCCTGACGAGGCTGCGCTCATGGCTCGACCTCATGCCGTTTTGCCGGCATTGGCGAGCTGCTTTTCGCGACCACATTTATTGGCAGCCAGGAATGGCAATGCCACACGAGAATGTGCTCGCCGACTGAAATAAAGGAGTCCGCCTGTGGCTATTCGCTATGGCAAAGGGCTGATAGGAGGCGCGGTTGTCGTCGCGCTCCTGGCCCTGCTGGTCCACTGGATCGGCATCAACACGATCGAACTGTACCGCGACGATTTGTTGTTTTACCTGCAAGCTCACCTGATTCTTGTACTTGTCTCCATGCTGGCTGCCCTGATCGTAGGGATCCCCGCCGGTATCCTGCTCAGCCGACCGAACAGGGTCGAGCACGCAGAACGTTTCATGCAGATCTTCAACATCGGCAACACCGTCCCTCCCCTGGCCGTACTGGCCATCGCCCTCGGCGTCCTCGGCATCGGCAGTGGCCCGGCGATCTTCGCCCTGTTCCTCGCCTCCTTGCTGCCTATCGTGCGCAATACCTATGAAGGCCTGAAAAACGTTCAAGGCTCGCTCAAGGAAGCCGCCGTCGGCATCGGCATGACCCCGCGCCAGGTGCTGTTTCGCGTCGAGTTGCCCAACGCCGTGCCGATCATCATCGGTGGCGTGCGTGTGGCCCTGGCGATCAACGTCGGCACCGCACCGCTGGCGTTCCTGATTGGCGCCAACAGCCTGGGCAGCCTGATCTTCCCCGGCATCGCCCTGAACAACCAGCCGCAATTGCTGCTCGGGGCCGCGTGTACCGCGCTGCTGGCGTTGCTGCTTGACGGCCTGGTGACCATGGCCAGCCGCCTCTGGCTGGAACGCGGGTTGCGTGCGTCTTAAGGCTGGGTAAAGGAATCGACATGAAAAAACTGACTTTGCTACTGAGCTGCGTCCTGCTGTTTGCCGGCATTGCGCAAGCCGCTGAAAAACCGGTGATCCGCATCGGCGCCCGGGTCTTCACCGAACAGACCCTGCTCGCCGAAATCACCTCCCAGTACCTGCGTACCAAGGGCTACGACACCCGCGTGACCGGCGGCCTGGGCAGCAACCTGGCGCGCAGTGCCCAGGAAAGCGGGCAACTGGACCTGATCTGGGAATACACCGGTGTATCCCTGGTGGCCTACAACCATGTGGACGAAAAGCTCGACAGCGAACAGTCCTACGCCAGGGTTAAAGAACTCGACGCGAAAAAAGGCCTGGTCTGGCTCTCGCCGTCGAAATTCAGCAACACCTACGCCCTGTCCCTGCCGGAAAACGTGGCCAAGGAGTATCCGCAGATCAACACCATCAGCGACCTGACCCAGGCGCTGGCCGAGCCGACCCGTGAGAACCGCCTGGTGGCCCTGGACACCGAGTTCGCCAACCGTTCCGACGGTATGGCCGGCATGGTCAAGCTGTACGGCATGAACCTCACCCGCAAGAACTCCCGGCAGATGGACGCCGGCCTGGTCTACACCGCCCTGCGCAATGGCCAGGTGTTTGCCGGCCTGGTGTACACCACCGATGGCCGCCTCAACGCGTTCAAGTTGAAGCTGCTGGAAGATGACTTGCACTACTTCCCGGACTACACCGCAGCCCCGGTGGTACGCCAGGTTTATCTGGATGCCCACCCGCAATTGGCCGCCGACCTCAAGCCCCTGGCGGCGCTGTTCGACGATGAGACCATGCGCCAGCTGAACGCGCGGGTCGACGTCGACCATGAAAGCCCATCGGCCGTTGCCGCTGATTTCCTGCGCCAGCACCCACTCAACTAAAAGAGGAGAAGACATGGAATTTTTAAACGCCTTTTCCCATCTTGATTGGGCCCAAGTCCTGCACCTGACCTGGCAGCACATCACCCTGGTCGGGATCGCCGTGATCCTCGCGATTGTCGTCGGCGTGCCCCTGGGCGTGCTGATGACCCGCTTCCCGACCTTGGCCGGCCCGTTGCAGGCCAGCGCCACCGTGCTGCTGACCGTGCCGTCGATTGCCCTATTCGGCCTGCTGCTGCCGTTCTACTCCAAGTTCGGCCAGGGCCTGGGGCCGATGCCGGCCATCACCGCGGTGTTCCTCTACTCCCTGCTGCCGATCATGCGTAACACCTACCTGGCCCTGACCGGCGTCGAGCCGGGCATCCGCGAAGCCGCCAAAGGCATCGGCATGACCTTCGGCCAGCGCCTGCGCATGGTCGAGCTGCCCATCGCCGTACCGGTGATCCTCGCCGGGGTGCGCACCGCCGTGGTGATGAATATCGGGGTGATGACCATTGCCGCCACCATCGGTGCCGGTGGTCTGGGTGTACTTATTCTGGCTTCCATCAGCCGCAGCGACATGTCGATGCTGATTGTTGGCGCCGTACTGGTCAGTCTCCTGGCCATCTGCGCCGACCTGCTTCTGCAATGGCTGCAACGCTCGCTGACTCCAAAAGGATTGCTCAAATGATCGAACTTCAAAACCTGTCCAAGACCTTCCAAAGCAACGGCAAGACTGTCACCGCCGTTAACGACGTGAGCCTGACTGTCAATGAAGGCGAGATTTGCGTATTCCTCGGCCCCTCGGGCTGCGGCAAGAGCACCACGCTGAAGATGATCAACCGCCTGATCAAGCCCACCTCGGGCAAGATCCTGATCAACGGCGAAGACACCACCGACCTCGATGAAGTGACCCTGCGCCGCAACATCGGCTACGTGATCCAGCAGATCGGCCTGTTCCCCAACATGACCATCGAGGAAAACATCGTGGTAGTGCCCAAGCTGCTGGGCTGGGACAAGCAGAAGTGCCATGACCGCGCCCGCGAGTTGATGAGCATGATCAAGCTCGAACCCAAGCAGTATCTGCACCGCTACCCCCGTGAATTGTCCGGTGGCCAGCAACAGCGGATCGGCGTGATCCGCGCCCTGGCGGCCGATGCGCCGCTGCTGTTGATGGATGAACCGTTCGGCGCGGTCGACCCGATCAACCGCGAGATGATCCAGAACGAGTTCTTCGAGATGCAACGCGCGCTGAACAAGACGGTGATCATGGTCAGCCATGACATCGACGAGGCGATCAAGCTGGGCGACAAAATTGCCATCTTCCGCGCCGGCAAGCTGTTGCAGATCGACCACCCGGACACCCTGCTGGCCCATCCTGCCGACGAGTTTGTCAGCAACTTTGTCGGCCAGGACAGCACCCTCAAGCGCCTGCTGCTGGTCAAGGCCGAAGACGCGGCGGACAACGCCCCGTCGGTCAGCCCGCAAACCCCGGTGGCCGATGCCCTGGAGCTGATGGACGAGCATGACCGGCGCTATGTGGTGGTCACCTGCGCCGAGAACAAGGCGCTGGGGTATGTACGCCGTCGCGACCTGCATCGTCAGACGGGTACCTGCGCCCAATACCTGCGCGAGTTCAACGCCACGGCGGCGTTTGACGAGCACTTGCGCATCCTGTTGTCACGCATGTACGAGTTCAACCGCTCGTGGCTGCCGGTGATGGATGCCGAGCGGGTGTTTTTGGGTGAAGTGACCCAGGAGTCGATTGCCGAGTACCTGAGCTCTGGTAAGTCCCGTGGGGGCAAGACCAGTATCGTGTCGCCAGCCGAAACCGCGCAGGCCTGACCCTGATCGTTCCCACGCTCCGCGTGGGAATGCCGCCGGGGACGCTCTGCGTCAAGCTCAGGGTGACGCAGAGCGTCACTGGATGCGTTCCCACGCGGAGCGTGGGAACGATCATCAATCCGTCACACCGGTCGGTTACATAAGTAGCTGCACTGCGCCTGGCGACGAACGCGTGTAAAAACGCGACATTTTTAGTTGATCTCAAGCCCCTCACGCCCTAAAGTTCGCGCCGAACGTCCATGCTGGAAACGATCCATCCGGCTCAAGTACTGACGACGAGACAGCAAGGCCAAGGGCAGCTTACCCCATGGCCTTTTTGCTTTCGGCGACATGCCTTGGGAAGTAGGCGAACCAAAGTGGGGATACGGAGGACGTTCATTTGCACCCATTGATCAATTTAGTTTGCCCTTAGGAGTTCCCAGCATGTCGATCAACGTCGAAGACTATTTCGCGCGCGCCACCTTTGACAAAATGAAGGCGTTCGCCGACAAGCAAGAAACCCCATTCGTGGTGATCGACACCGCGATGATCAGCCAGGCCTACGATGACCTGCGCGCCGGTTTCGAGTTCGCCAAGGTGTACTACGCCGTCAAGGCCAACCCGGCTGTCGAGATCATCGACCTGTTGAAAGACAAGGGTTCGAGCTTCGACATCGCCTCGATCTACGAGCTGGACAAGGTCATGGACCGCGGCGTCAGCGCCGACCGTATCAGCTACGGCAACACCATCAAGAAATCCAAGGACATCCGCTACTTCTACGAGAAGGGCGTGCGCCTGTTCTCCACCGACTCCGAAGCCGACCTGCGCAACATCGCCAAGGCCGCGCCGGGCTCGAAAGTCTATGTGCGTATCCTCACCGAAGGCTCGACCACCGCAGACTGGCCTTTGTCGCGCAAATTCGGCTGCCAGACCGACATGGCCATGGACCTGCTGATCCTCGCCCGCGACCTGGGCCTGGTGCCGTACGGCATCTCGTTCCACGTCGGTTCGCAGCAGCGTGATATCAGCGTGTGGGACGCCGCCATCGCCAAGGTCAAGGTGATCTTCGAGCGCCTGAAAGAAGAAGACGGCATCCACCTCAAGCTGATCAACATGGGCGGTGGCTTCCCGGCCAACTACATCACCCGCACCAACAGCCTGGAAACCTACGCCGAGGAAATCATCCGCTTCCTCAAGGAAGACTTCGGTGACGAGCTGCCGGAAATCATCCTGGAGCCGGGCCGTTCGTTGATCGCCAACGCCGGGATCCTGGTCAGTGAAGTGGTGTTGGTGGCCCGTAAATCGCGCACCGCCGTCGAGCGTTGGGTGTACACGGATGTGGGCAAGTTCTCCGGCCTGATCGAAACCATGGACGAAGCCATCAAGTTCCCGATCTGGACCGAGAAAAAGGGCGAGATGGAAGAAGTGGTGATCGCCGGTCCTACCTGCGACAGCGCCGATATCATGTACGAAAACTACAAGTACGGCCTGCCGCTGAACCTGGCCATTGGCGACCGCCTGTACTGGCTGTCCACCGGTGCGTACACCACCAGCTACAGCGCCGTTGAATTCAACGGTTTCCCACCGCTGAAATCCTTCTACGTCTGACCCCGTAGGAGCCGGCTTGCCGGCTCCTACAACTCTTCTGCGCGTTGTTGGTAGGCAGCAGCCATGGCGCGAATCTGCGGATCATTCGCCGCCGCCAGCGCTTTGTGCGCCACCTGCAAAAACTTCAGATTCCCGCCTTCCAGCGCCCGGTGCAGCCACTCCAGGGCCGCCTCGACCTGGCCTTGATCCGCCAGCACGGCGGCATAACTGAACTGCCCGCGAAAATCCCCACCTTCGGCCGAGCGGCGATACCACTCAAGCGCTGCGGGCAGGTCTTGCGCGCAGAATTGCCCTTCTTCCAGGTACCGCCCCAACAGGTTCATCGACTTGGCATGCCCCAGTTCGGCAGCCTGGCGATAACAGGCCAGTGCCTGCTGCGGGTCTGGCTCCACCCCGCGCCCGGTAGCCAGCAGGTTCGCGTAGTTGTACAACCCCCAATCCAACCCGGCCTCTGCGGCCTGGCGGTATTCCCCGGCGGCGGCCCGCTCATTGGCGGCGCAGCCCCAGCCATGTTCCAGGCAGCGCCCCACCATATTGCGGGCCATCCGGTGGCCGCCCTGTGCCGCAATCTGGAACCAGCGCAGGGCCAGTGCTGCATCGCGCTCGATCCCGCGCCCTTCCAGGAGAATTTGCCCCAGTAGCGCCTGGGCATCGAGCACGCCCTCCTTCGCCGCCATCAGGATCGCCTGGGCCGCGCGGGCCGGTGATTCGTCGAGCATGGCCCGCAGTTGTTCGCCGTCGAGGCGTTCTTCGCGGCGCAAGTGAAAAGCCATGCTCAGACCTCGACCCAGCGGCGCAACAGGTTGTGATAAGTGCCGGTGAGCTGGATCAGCGCCGGGTGGTCCGGCACATCGCGGGTCAATTGCTGGATCGCGCCGTCCATTTCAAACAGCAAGGTGCGCTGGCTGTCTTCGCGCACCAGGCTTTGGGTCCAGAAAAACGCGGCATAGCGCGCGCCCCGGGTCACGGCGTTGACCTTGTGCAGGCTGGAGCCTGGGTACAACACCATGTCACCGGCCGGCAACTTGACCCGCTGCAGACCGAAGGTGTCCTGGATCTCCAGTTCGCCGCCGTCGTATTCATCCGGGTCGCTGAAAAACAGCGTAGAGGACAGGTCAGTGCGTACCCGCTCGTGGCTGCCCTTGGGCTGGCGCACGGCGTTATCGATATGAAAGTCGAAGCTGCCACCGGCGGTGTAGCAGTTGAGCAAGGGCGGGAAGACTTTATGCGGCAGGGCCGCCGACATGAATTGCGGGTTTTGCCACAGGCGCTCGAGCATGGCCGCGCCGATTTCCTTGGCCAGTGGATGGCCTTCGGGCAATTGCAGGTTGTGCTTGGCCTTGGCCGACTGGTGCCCGGCGGTGATCTTGCCGTCGGCCCAGTCTGCCTGCTCCAGGGCCTCGCGGATGCGCAGGACTTCTTCGCGGGAGAACAGGCCGGGAATATGCAGCAGCATGGGGCGTTACCTGAGGGCAGAGGGGCGCCAATGGTATTGATTACTATTGACGCTGTAAAACCCTGATCCGACGGGCAGACGTATGAGCCGGCAAAAACCGTAACCCCTGAAGTGTAAATTTTGTAAATTGAATGCGAATAGCAATGTATCTCAATTGCTATGCATAATTGTTTACAATATATTTCGCGCCCTAACATCCTTGGGGTAGGGAATTTCATGTCGCGCCACATTACAAAAACACCAAACAGTTCACCGCGCTTGCTGGCCTCGGCCATTGGCATGGCCATCAGCGCCAGCTCCGTTGCCCATCTGGCGCAAGCGGCCGAAGAGACCGAACACAAAGGCGAGCGCAACAGTATCTCCCTGGGCGCCACCAGCATCACCGGCCAGGAACAGGACGCGACTTCCTACCAGACTGAAAAAGCCTCTTCGCAGAAATACACCGCGCCCCTGGTCGACACCCCACGTTCCGTCACCGTAGTGCCAGCGCAGGTGCTCAAGGACACCGCCGCCACCTCGCTGCAAGACGCCTTGCGCACCGTACCGGGGATTACCTTTGGCGCCGGTGAAGGTGGCAACCCCCAGGGCGACCGTCCGTTTATCCGTGGCTTCGATGCCCAAGGCGACACCTACCTGGACGGCGTGCGTGATACCGGCGGCCAGAGCCGGGAAATTTTCGATATCGAGTCCATCGAAGTCAGCAAGGGCCCCAACTCCTCGTTCGGTGGCCGTGGCTCGGCCGGTGGCAGCCTCAACCTGGTGAGCAAGACCCCACAAGCGCGGGACTTCCTCAACGGCGGCTTTACCTACGGCTCCGACCAGACCCGGCGCTATGCCCTCGACGTCAACCGCCAGTTCCTCGACAGCGCCGCGTTCCGCCTGAACCTGATGAGCCACGAACAGAACGTGGCCGGCCGTGACGCAGTCAATTACGACCGTTGGGGCGTGGCACCGTCGCTGACCTTTGGCCTGGGCACCCCGACCCGCGTCAACCTCAGCTACTACCATATGGAAAGCAATGACCTGCCGGATTCGGGCATTCCTTATGGCTATAGCTCCGCCGCAGCCACCGCCCACGGTCACGACAAGCCGACCGATGGCGGCGACAGCAATAATTTCTATGGCCTGAAAGATCGCGACTTCCGCAAGACCCGCGCCGATATCAGTACGTTCTCCATCGAGCACGACCTGAACGACAACATGACGATCAAGAACACCCTGCGTCATGGCAGCACCGGCCAGGATTACGTCCTCACTCAGCCGGACGACAGCAAGCTCAACGTCAACCAGTTCGGCACCGTCTGGCGCCGCGCCAACAGCCGCGTGTCGACCACCACGACCACCACCAACCAGACCGATCTGTTTGGCAGCTTCCAGGCCCTGGGCTTCAAGCACAGCTACTCCACCGGCCTGGAATTTACCGGTGAAGAAACCCGTGTCAGTGGTTATACCGTCAGCCCTAACGGCAACCCTACCGGCGGCTGCACACCTGGCAAGGTCGGCAACAGCGGCGGCCAATGCACCTCGCTGGGCAACCCGAACCCGGACGACGCCTGGACCGGCAGCGTCGCCCGCAACTACATGGGCACCAACACCAAGGCCACCAGTCGCGCCGCCTATGTATTCGACACCATCGAACTCGATCCGCAATGGCTGCTGAACGTCGGCCTGCGCTATGACACCTTCGACACCGAGGCCAACACCAACGCAACCACTGGCCGCACCAAGCTCAAGGATGACAGCCAGTTCTTCAACTGGCAGGCCGGCCTGGTCTGGAAGCCGATGGAAAACGGCAGCATCTACACCTCCTATGCCACTTCGGCCTCGCCTGCTGGCGGCCTGGTGGGTGAGGGTGTCGACTCCAACGCCATCCCAACCGGCATCAACACCAGCGACCTGAAGCCGGAAGAAACCGTCAACTACGAGCTGGGCACCAAGTGGGATCTGTTCCACGACCGCCTGTCCCTGACCGCTGCCGTGTTCCGCACCGAGAAGAAAAACGCGCGCATTCTGGTGAACTCCAACACCTATGAAAACGCCGGTGAATCCCGGGTCGATGGCCTGGAGCTTTCCGCCAGCGGCAAACTCACCGAGCAATGGCAGGTATTCGCCGGCTACAGCTACCTGAAAAGCGAGCTGGTGGACCCCGGCAAAAACGGCAACCGCCAGGGCGTGGTGACTGCCGGCTCCAACAAGGGCAACGAAATGCCCAACACGCCGAAGCATTCCTTCAGCCTGTGGACCACCTACGACATCACCTCGAAGCTGACCGTCGGCGGCGGTGCATTCTATGTCGATGACGTCTATGGCGATGCCGCCAACACCGTCTACGTGCCGTCCTACACCCGCTACGACGCCATGGCCAGCTACAAGCTGACCAAGAATGTCGACCTGCAATTGAACGTGCAGAACCTGACCGACAAGACCTACTACGACAAGGCCTACGGCGCGCACTTCGCCAACCAGGCCGCCGGTCGTACCGCCCTGTTGACCACCAGCTTCCACTTCTAAGGCGCTAGACGTTTCATGCAAAAGCCCCGCGCATTGGCTGCCCGGGGCTTTCGTCTGTAAAAAAGAAAGTTTCTCGACCACCCACGGCATAATGCCCGCCGTAAAAATCATATCCAGCTCAGCGAGGCCGTCCGACGTGTTGAAGAAAACCCTGTTCCAGTTGCACTGGTTTTTCGGCATTAGCGCCGGGCTGGTGTTGGCATTGATGGGGATTACCGGGGCCGCGTACTCGTTCCAGGATGAAATCCTGCGGGCGCTCAACCCCACGGTACTGACCGTGCAAAAACAACCCGCCGGGGTGCTGCCGCCCGCTGAACTGGTGCGCAAACTCGAAGCCACCGAAGGCAAGGCCGTGGCCATGCTGTGGGTGGAAAGCGAAAGCGGCAACGCTGCCCGCGTGTTCTTCACCCCGCCACCGGGCGAGCGCCGGGGGCAGATGCGCTACTTCGACCCGTACACCGGCGACTACCTGGGCGATGCCGTCGGCCAGGACTTTTTCGGCCTGATGCTGCAACTGCACCGCTTCCTCGCCATGGGTGACATCGGTCGGCAAATCACCGGTGCCTGTACGCTGATCCTGATTTTCTTCTGCCTCTCTGGCCTGTACCTGCGCTGGCCGCGCCAGGTGGCGAGCTGGCGCGCCTGGCTGACCCTGGACTGGCGCAAGAAAGGCCGCAGTTTCAACTGGGACCTGCACTCGGTGTTCGGCACCTGGTGCCTGCTGTTTTACCTGTTGGCCGCACTCACCGGTTTGTCATGGTCCTACGAGTGGTACAACAAGGGCCTGACCCGGTTGCTGTCCGATGCCCCGCAGAACGAGCGGGTGCGCAATCGCGGTCCGGCGCCGGCGGGCCCGGCGCCCATCGCCAATTACGAGGCGATCTGGAGCAGCATCTACAGCACCGCCGGCCCGGGCCTGAGTGCCTACAACATCCGTATGCCAGCCGTCGCCGGGCAACCGGCCACGGTCTACTACCTGTTGCAGAGCTCGCCCCATGACCGCGCCCTGAACCAGATCAACCTCGACCCGGCCACCGGCGTGGTCAAAAGCGTCGAGCGCTATGGCGACAAAAGCCTCAAGGCGCAGCTACTGACCAGCCTCTATGCGCTGCATGTCGGCAGTTATTTCGGCCTGGTGGGGCGGATCATTCTTACCGTCACTGCGCTGTGCATGCCGCTGTTCTTTATTACCGGCTGGTTGCTGTACCTGGACCGCCGCCGCAAAAAACGCCAGGTGCGCGATGCCCGTAAAGGCCTGGGCGACAACCACAGCGATGCACCGGCCTGGCTGATCGGTTTCGCCAGCCAGAGCGGCTTTGCCGAGCAACTGGCCTGGCAGACCGCCGGCCAGTTGCAGGCCGCCGGGGTGCCGGTGAAGGTGCAGCCCCTGGGCAGCGTCAGCGAAGACGACTTGCGCCAGTCGGAACATGCACTGTTTGTGGTCAGCACCTTCGGCGATGGCGAAGCACCGGACAGCGCACGCGGCTTTGAACGCCGCGTACTGGGGCGCGACCTTGCCCTCCAGGGCCTGAACTACTCGGTACTGGCCCTGGGCGATCGTCAATACCCGCACTTCTGCGGCTTTGCCCGGCGCCTGCACTTCTGGCTGACCCGCCAGGGCGGCAGCGCCTTGTTCGCCCCGGTCGAAGTCGACAGCGGCGACCAGGAGGCCCTGCGGCACTGGCAACAACAACTGGGCCAGCTCACCGGCCATGCACCGGCCGCCTGGGCCAGTGCCCCCTATGAAAGCTGGACCCTGGGCCAGCGCACTCTGCTCAACCCTGGCAGCAGCGGTTCGGGGGTCTACCTGCTGGGCCTCACCCCGCCGGCACCGCGCGACTGGCTGGCCGGCGACCTGGTGGAAATCCTGCCACGCCATTGCCCGTGGGCCGTCGAACATTTCCTCGCCGGGTTGGGCATTGCCGGCACGGACGAAGTGCTGATCGATGGCTTGGCACGGCCCCTGGAACAGGTGCTTGCCAGCCGCCAGTTGCCGGACAATCGCGCCCATCTGGTCGGCCTGCACGCCCAGGCCCTGGTGGAGGCGCTGGTGCCGATGGGCATGCGCGAATACTCCATCGCCTCGATTGCCAGCGATGGCGTGCTGGAGCTGATCGTGCGCCAGGAACGCCATGCCGACGGCAGCCTGGGCCTGGGTTCGGGCTGGCTGACCGAGCACGCGCCACTGGGCACGGCGATCAGCCTGCGGGTGCGGCGCAACAGCGGCTTCCACCTGCCGACAGACCCGGTGCCAATGATCCTGCTGGGCAACGGCACGGGCCTGGCCGGCTTGCGCAGCCTGCTCAAGGCGCGCATCGCCGACGGCCAGCAGCGTAACTGGTTGCTGTTCGGCGAGCGCAACATCGCCCATGACTATCACTGCCGGGATGAGCTGCAAGGCTGGCTGGCCAGTGGCGACCTGGCGTTGCTGGACCTGGCGTTTTCGCGGGATCAACAAGAGAAAATCTACGTCCAGGACCGCCTGCGCGAGTCTGCCGATGTACTGCGTAAATGGCTGGCCGAGGGCGCGGCGATTTATGTCTGCGGGAGTTTGCAGGGCATGGCGGCCGGTGTGGATCAGGTGTTGGTGGATGTCCTGGGCAGCGAGGCGGTGCAACGCCTTATCGAACAGGGCCGCTACCGCCGGGATGTCTACTGACCTACACCCATCAAAATGTGGGAGCGGGCTTGTGTGGGAGCGGGCTTGCCCGCGATGGCGGTCTGTCTGTAACCCATAGGCTGGCTGATCCACCGCAATCGCGGGCAAGCCCGCTCCCACAGGTTTAATCGTATTTCAAATCAAGAAGCCTGAAAGCCCACAAACGGCGGGATGTCTACTGATCTCTGGACATGCACACATCCAAATGTGGGAGCGGGCTTGCCCTAATGCCAGTCAGTTAAGCCCTCCCGCTTTCTTTTTGGGGTATTTGACCGGCCTGGGCTTGACCACCCTGGGGTAACTTCGTTGACGCCTGGCAGGTAACATGAAGTG
>NZ_MNPU01000033.1 GCF_001983165.1 Pseudomonas gessardii
TAGTGAAACGATGCATCGCCGATGGTAGTGTGGGGTTTCCCCATGTGAGAGTAGGTCATCGTCAAGATTAAATTCCGAAACCCCAATTGCGAAAGCAGTTGGGGTTTTGTTTTGGGCGGTTGAAAAGGTTTTGGCAGATCGCCATCGGTTGATGCCGACAAATTTGCACAGTTATTTCTGAACCAGAACACTAGAATAGACACCTGATCCTTTTAGACTTAGAGCCCTATATGTCCGACCCGGTTGATACCACCCAGGTGTCCGACCTACCGTTGGAGGACCTGGTTGCCTGCCATGAGTGCGACTTGCTGATGCGCAGGCCAGAGCTTGCCCACGGTGAAAAGGCCCTGTGCCCACGCTGTGGTTATGAGATGTACGCCCACCGCTACAATGTCGTCGAACGCAGCCTGGCCTTGGTGATCGCCGCGTTATTGTTGTACGTCCCGGCGAACTTTCTACCCATCATGCAGCTCAATCTACTCGGGCAGTCTTCTGAAGACACGGTCTGGAGCGGTGTAGTCGCCCTGTTCAATACCGGCATGCAAGGTGTCGCAGCGGTGGTGTTCCTGTGCAGCATGGGCATCCCGTTGCTCAAGCTGCTGTGCCAGCTGGCGGTGCTGCTCAGTATTCGCTGGAACATAGGCCGCAGCTACGGCCTGTTGCTATACCGCATTTATCACCATCTGCGCGATTGGGGGATGCTTGAGGTCTACCTGATGGGCGTGCTGGTGGCGATCGTCAAGTTGGCCGACATGGCCGCCCTCAGCGTAGGCCTGGGACTGGCCTGTTTTGTCAGCCTGCTAATGGTCCAGGTGCTGCTGGAGGTGGTCATGTCACCCCATCAGATCTGGCAAGCCTTGTCCGGGGAGGACGAACATGCGGGCGATTGATGCTGGCATTCTGATTTGTACCGAATGCCACGAACTGAACAGGCAGGCCCCGGACACCGACGAGCAAACCTGCACCCGTTGCGGTGCACTGGTCCACGCCCGCCGTCCGAACAGCCTGATGCGCACCTGGGCTTTGTTGATCACTGCGGCGATTTTGTATATCCCAGCTAACCTGTTGCCTATCATGACGGTCAACTCCCTGGGGCAGGGCGCTCCCAGCACCATCATGGCCGGCGTGATTGAACTGGTGCAGCACGGCATGTTCCCGATTGCCGCCGTGGTATTTGTCGCCAGTATCCTGGTGCCGACCTTCAAACTGGTGGGCATCGCCCTGTTGCTATTCTCGGTGCAACGTCACCAGCCACTTTCTGCCCGACAACGCATTATCATGTACCGCTTTATCGAGTTCATCGGTCGCTGGTCCATGCTGGATATCTTCGTGATCGCCATTCTAGTGGCGGTCGTAAACTTTGGGCGACTTGCCAGTATCGAGGCCAATCTCGGTGCCGTGGCGTTCGCCAGTGTGGTGATCTTGACGATGCTTGCTGCAGTAACTTTCGATCCCCGACTGATTTGGGATAACACGGAGTCGGACGACGACCATGACTGATTTGCCAAAGGCTAAAACCCGCCCTGCTTCAAACTGGTCGGCCATTTGGGTACTGCCGTTGATCGCCCTGGTGATCGGCGGCTGGCTCGGATGGCGCGCCTACACCCAGACGGGCATCGAGATCCAGGTTCGCTTTGAAAGTGGGGAAGGCATCCAGGTCAACAAGACTGAAGTGGTCTACAAAGGCATGCCGGTGGGCAAGGTCAAGACTCTGGCCCTGGATGACGAGGGCAGTAATCGCGGGGTGATTGCCACCATCGAGATGAACAAGGATGTCGAGCAATACCTCAAGGCCAATACACGCTTCTGGCTGGTCAAGCCAAGCGTCAGCCTGGCCGGGATTACCGGCCTGGAAACCCTGGTCTCGGGCAACTACATCGCGGCCAGCCCCGGCGACGGCGAGCCCACGCGCAAATTCAAGGCACTCTCCGAAGAACCGCCATTATCCGATATCAAGCCCGGCCTGCACCTGACCGTCAAGGCCGAGCGCCTCGGCTCGCTCGACCGTGGCAGCCCGGTGTTCTACAAGCAGATCCAGGTTGGCCAGGTCAAAAGCTACCTGCTGTCCGCCGATCAGAACACGGTCGAAATAAAAGTCTACATCGAGCCGACCTACGCCAACCTGGTGCGCAAACATACGCGTTTCTGGAATGCCAGCGGCATCAGCATCGATGCCAACCTGTCCGGGGTCAAAGTGCGCAGCGAATCCCTGGCCAGCATCGTCTCCGGTGGTATCGCCTTCGCCACGCCGGAAAATCGCAAGGACAGCCCGCCCACCGACCCAAGCCTGCCGTTTCGCCTATACGAAGACTTCGATGCCGCCGCCGCGGGTATCCGCATCAAGGTCAAGCTCAGTGACTTCGAGGGCCTGCAGGCCGGTCGTACGCCCGTGATGTACAAAGGCATCCAGGTCGGCAGCCTCAAGGCCCTCAAGGTGGACTCTGATCTGTCCAGCGCCAGCGCCGACTTGACCCTCGACCCATTGGCCGAAGATTACCTGGTGGAAGGCACGCAGTTCTGGGTGGTCAAGCCGTCCATTTCCCTGGCCGGCATCACCGGCCTGGAAGCCCTGGTCAAGGGCAACTACATTGCCATCCGCCCCGGCGACAAAGGCACCAGCCCCCAGCGTGAGTTTGTCGCCCGGCCCAAGGCGCCACCGCTGGACCTGCGCTCCCCGGGCCTGCACTTGGTCCTGCTCACAGAAAACCTCGGTTCCCTGGAAGTCGGCAGCCCGATCCTCTACAAACAGGTCAAGGTCGGCTCGGTGCAGAGCTACCAGTTCTCGCGCAAGCGCAAACAACTGGTGATTGGCGTGCATATCGAGAAGGAGTACGAAGGTCTGGTCAACGGTTCGACGCGCTTCTGGAATGCCAGTGGCATTACCCTGACCGGTGGGCTCACCGGCGGTATCCAGGTCAAAAGCGAATCTCTGCAAAGCCTGATGGCCGGGGGGATCGCCTTTGAAACCCCAGAGCCAAACGTGCCGCTGCGCAACCGCATCCCGCGTTTCCGCCTGTTTGCTGATCACGAAGCCTCCACCCAGCGCGGCACCGTGGTGACGATCAAGGTCGATCGTGCGGATGGCCTGAGTACCGGCACGCCGATTCGTTTCAAGGGCCTGGAGGTGGGCAAGATCGAAAGTGTCGACCTGAGCGCCGACATGCAATCGGTGATGCTCAGTGCACGCATCACCGAAGTCCCTGAGCGGATCGCCCGGACCGGCAGCCAGTTCTGGGTGGTCAAGCCAGAGCTGGGCTTGATGAAAACCGCTAACCTGGAAACCCTGGTCACCGGCCAGTACATCGAAGTCCTGCCGGCGGTGAAAAGCACCGGTGCGCAAAAGAACTTCGTGGCCCTGGCCCAACCGCCCGAGGCGAATGTGCAGGAGGCCGGCTTGAGCCTGGTACTCAGCGCCGCCCGCCGTGGTTCGTTGAAAGTCGGCGTACCGGTCACCTACCGTGAAGTCACGGTCGGCAAAGTCACCGGTTACGAGTTGGGCAAGACGGCCGACCGCGTGCTGATCCATGTGCTGATCGAGCCCAAGTACGCGCCGCTGGTTCGTGGTGGCAGCCGCTTCTGGAACAGCAGCGGCTTTGGCCTGGACTTTGGCCTGTTCAAGGGCGCGACAGTGCGCACCGAGTCCCTGGAGACCCTGGTCCAGGGCGGCATCGCTTTTGCGACACCGGAGGGCGAGCGTATGGGCAACCCGGCACTGCCCGAGCAGACCTTCCCGTTGTTCGACAAGTTTGAAGACGAATGGCTGATCTGGGCGCCTAAGATCCCACTGGGTAAATAGGCCCCGACCAACACCGCATAACCCCAGCCCACAAAAAAGGCCGCGGTCCATAGGATCGCGGCCTTTTTGTATTTCAACAGCGCAGGTCAGACCTCATCCAACTCCGGTTCATCCGCCTGCACATTGACCGTCGCCTTCACCGCATCATGCCGGCGAATGTACTTCCAGTCCGCCTCATCGATGTAGATCCCGTTCGGCCCGCTGCCGCCTTCCAGGTCGATCGCCACCTGGGCCGAGACCTGCGGCTTCACACTGGCCAGGATCGGCACAAAGCCCAGTTGCAGGCTGGTTTCCAGCAAGGCGGCCTGGTTCTTCTCATCGATGTCCGCCGCCTCGTCGAGGTAGTACGGCAGGCGCACGCGACCGGCCTGGTCGCGGTCCATCAAGTGCAGCAACAAGTACATGTTGGTCAGCGCCTTGATCGTCATGGTGGTGCCGTTGGACGCGGCGCCATCGATGTCGGTGTGAATGATTGGCTGGCCATTGACCTTGGTGATCTCGAACGCCAGTTCAAACAGGTCCTTGAGCCCCAACTGGTTATGGTTGGCGGCGACCAGGCGCGCCAGGTACTCCTTGGCCTCTTCGTTCTTGTTGTCCTGCTCGGCGCTCTGGCTGAGGTCGAACACCGAGAGGGTTTCGCCTTCCTCATACTGGCCGGCACTGTGAATGATCTGGTCGATATGCTTGAGCGCTTCCTTGTTCGGCGCCAACACGATACGAAAGCTCTGCAGGTTGGATACCTGGCGCTTGTTGATCTCGCGGTTGAACAGGGCCAACTGGTGCTCAAGGCTGTCGTAGTCGCTGCGGATATTGCGCAGGGTCCGCGCGATATCCGTCACCGCCGCACGGCGCGCCTTGCCCAGGGTCAGGGCTTCGTCGGTGCGGTGCGCATACGCGTTGATCAATAGGTGCAGGCGGCGCTCCATATCGTCTTCACTGTCGAACTTGGCCACGCCCTTGAGGCGCACCTGGGCGTACAGCGCGTCGATCTGCCCATCAGCGCGCTGCAAGCCCTGCCAGCTGTCCTGATAGTCATTGAGCAGCGGCAGCAGGTTGTCCATGGAATCGTCGACCGGGTCCATGAACGGCGTACCGAACGGCAAGTCGGCCGGCAACAGCTGGCGACGGCGCAGGGCGTCATCCAGGGTGCGCTGCTTGGCTTCCATATCGCCGATCTGCCGGCCGACCAGCTGCAGCTTGGCCGACAGTTGCTGCACGCGTTCGGTAAACGCATCGCTGGAGCGCTTCAACTCGTCCTGGGCCGCTTCCATCTGCGCCAGGTTTTCCAGCTTCTCGCCTTCCTCGGCACTCAGGGTCTGGGCGCGGCGGTAATCTTCCAGGGCTTTCTGTGCGTCCAGCACCTGCTGGTACAGCGCTTCGGTCTGGGTCTTGCTCGCCGCGCGGTCCGAGGCCACGGCCTGCTGGGTCTTGAGTTGCTTGAGTTCTTTTTCCAGGCGCTCCTTCTGGTCACGCAATGCCGCGCGGTCCGCCAGGGCCTGCAAGGCCGGCGGCTCGATGTGCGAGATGTCGATGGACAGCCCCGGCACTTCAAAGCGCTCGCCGGTGAAACCATCGAGGATCAGCTCCAGGGATTTGACCCACTGGCCGTCTTCATCCAGGGTGATGCCGTGCTCGCCCAGCGGCAGGCTGAACAGCGAACTGTTGAACAGACGCATCAGACGCTCGACGTCCTGCTGTGAGAATTCTTCCCGCAGTTTGGCGTAACTGTTGTTGTCGGCGTGATCGAGTTGCTGCTTGACCGACTTCAGGCGTTTTTCCAGGTCGCGCAAGCGCTCATCCAGATCCTCGGCGCTGAACTGCCGCGACTGCGCCAGGGCGCCGGCCAGTTCATCGTGGGCATCCTTGGCTGCCAGCAGTTGCTGCTCCAGAACCTTGACGTCATCGACCAGGGCAAAGCGATGCTTGAGCACCGACAGCTCGCCCAGCCAGCGCTGGATGCCGCTGATTTCCCGCTCCAGGCGCATCAGCTCCTGGGTGCCGCCGCGCTGATCGTTCTGCAGCGCGTCCTGCTCGTTGCGGTAGTGTTCGGCCTGGATGGTCAGCTCTTCCTTGCGCGCACTGGCGTAGTCCGACCAGGTGCCCAGCAGCGAATCGAGCAAGGGCGACAGGCGATGCAGCTTGCCGCGCAGGATTTCCCGCTGTTTCACGCCATTGGACAGCGCTTCCACCAGGGGGCCGGCGGCTACCAGGGAGTTGTAGTCCTGCTCCATGCGTCGTACATCGCGGAACGCTTCTTCACACGCCGCAATGTAATCCACACTGCCCGAGCGCAGGCTGTGCTCGAACGCATCGAGGAACAGCTGCTTGAGCTTGGCCGCAGTGATCTCGCGCATGTGCAGCAGGTTGATAAACAGGGCGCGGAAGGTCTTCAGACTCTGCTCGCTGGTGGAGCGCAGCGGAATCAGGGTCAGGTCCAGCGGGATCGAGGTATGGCCACCGACCAGCAAGCGTCGCAGCTCATCGGGCTTGAGTTCATAGGCTTTGAGGCCCTCGCGCTCAAGGTTGGTGAACAGCTCTTTCTGGCGCAGGCAGGTGTCGTTTTTCTGGTAGTGGGCCAGGTCCAGCTTGCCGGCGTAGGCAAAGAACTGGTGGCCGAAACCACCGCCCGGGCCGCGGCCGACCACGCCAATCACATGGGGGCCGTGGGGCAGCGAGACTTCGACGAGGATGTAGCTGGTGTCGGTGGCAAAGTAGAAACGCCGCGACTGTTCCAGGGTGTACTTGCCGAAACTCATGTCTGACATGCGCGCCAGGATCGGGAACTGCAAGGCGTTGATCGAAGCCGATTTACCGAGGTTGTTCGCGCCATACACCGACAGCGGTTCTTCCAGCGGGAACAGGCCCAGGCTGTAGCCCGCAGTGTTCAAAAGGGCGAAGCGGCGAATGCCGTAGCGTTCCTTGCTCATGCATCGGTCTCCTGTTCTTCGGCAATGGCACGGGCCAGAGCGTCTTCTTCGCTTTCGTCGGCAAAGTCACTAAGGTCCAGCGGGTCATCGGTCTGCAGCAGTTTTTCATCGCTGTCTTCGTCGATGATCACCGGCGCCGGCAACGGCAGCACACTGTGCACGCTGGCCGCCAGGTCGCGATCGGCCTGGACCGACAGGCACACGTCGAGGAAACGGTGCATCGGCGGCAGGAAGCGGTAAATACCGTTGTCTTCACCGGCAAAGCCAAGCTGGGTCATGCGGCGCATGATTTTCTCTTCCAGCTCCTCGACGGTCTGCACTTCGGCCTGGATAAACAGGTCACGGTACTTCTCCAGCAGGGAGGGCAGTTCATCGCGGCCCAGGCTGCCACCGTCGAGCACGGCAATCGGGTCGCGGCCCTGGTCGGCCAGGTGCTCGACGATGATGAAGGTGAACAGCGCCAGGCGCTGCGCGGTCTTGTTGACCTGCGCGGCGGCCACGGCGGTGTCCGGCACGAAGTAGTAGAAGCCACGGGTGTCGCACACCAGTTCAAAGCCCAGGGCCTTGAACAGCGTGCGGTACTGGTCCTGGAAGTTCGACAATTGCGCGTACAGCTCCGGGTCGCGGCGGCTGACGTGGTAGCCCTTGAACAGCTCGCGAAAGATCGGCGCCAGCTGGGACAGTTCGGATAGATCAAGATGCATAAGGGGTGCTCGCAGAATTCTCGGCCACGTCGGTGCTGGCCGGGAGCAGGGCGAATGAGCGCAGGCTGACCTGGTGCTCGTGAGTGTGGTAATCCCGGCGTTCCAGGCGCTCGCGCTTGAAACGCTTCTCCCGCGACAGGCGCGAGAACCAGTACAGCAACTCGTCGGTGGCCCCGTCCGGTTCCTGTTCCAGCAACCAGGTCATCAGGTCGGGCATCGGCAGTGCGTCTGCGCAGCGCTCCAGCATCTCCTTGACCGTACGCGGCGCACGCTGGGCTTGGCCCTTGTGGGATTTGTGGGCCTTGGGGAACCGCGCCGGCTTGGGCTCGAAGTTGGCCAGGGCATACACATAGGCTTCCACCTGGCTGGCACTGCCCAGGAAGGTACTTTGTGGCCGGGTGAACATCGGCATCGCCGCTTGCGGCACCGCGTCCAGGCCCTTGCGGCGGATCGCCGACAGGGCCAGCGCCGCGCCACGGGTCACGGCATTGTGCCGGCGCGCTTCTTCGCGCAGCGGTAGCAGCAGTTCCCGGGCATGGCGCAAGGTCAGTTGGGCGCTGGTCTGCATTTCGAGGATGCGCGCGTGGGTGCGCAGCAACATATCGTCGTCCACCAGGTGGCCCAGGCGCTGCTGCTCGGTGAGCATACGCAACAGCACGTTCTCTACCTTGCGCACGCCTTGCTCGAAGGCACCGTCGGCGTTCACCAGTTGGATCATCGGCTCGACATACTCGTCCCAGGTCGCCAGGACCTCGGCATAACGCTGGCGCAACGGGATCTGCCGGTCGCTGGTCTTGGCGCGGTCGGCCACGGCGGCGAGGGCTTGTTCATCATTGGCGAGTTTTTTCAGCACGTCGCGCACGCGCATGTCCAACAGCCGCAGTTGACGGGCCAGGTCATGGCCGTCGCGGATGTCGAAGGCGTCCTGGATATAACCGGCCAGGCGCTCGAGGTGGCGCAGGTAGGCTTCGATTTCCAGGCACAGGCCTAGCCGGTGCTCCTTGCGAAGATAGGCCAGGAAGTCATGGATCTGTGCATTGAGCTCGAAACGGTTCGGGCTCTTGGCCACAGGCACCAGGATATCCAGGCGAATCCACACGTCCAGCAGGCTGGTGATGTCCTGTGGTGTGCTGTCCAGTTGTTGGGCGGCCAGTTGCGCGCGCAACTCGCCAAGGCTCAGGGTGCCTTGGTCGAAGTGTTCGCACAGTGGCTCAAGCAGGGCCCAGTGTTCGGCGAGGGCGCGCAAGACGCGCTTGGGTTCGATCATCGGAATGGCCGGCTGGTTGGCGAATTAAAAGCAGCGATTGTACTGCATCAGGCGCGGGATTTATCCACAGCCGGTCAGGGCGCGTTCGCGATGGGCGGTCAGCAATGCAGAGAAAATCATCAACGGTGGGCGATCATCGTCGAAGGGCGGTAGAATCTGCGCTCTTTAGTTATCCACAAGTGGCCGAGCCTTGCTTATCGAGTCCCGACGTCGCGCTTACTTGACCGCCATGCAGGTGGTCAACTGGCTGCCGCGCACCGAATTGCCCTTTGCCGCCCCGTCGCGGCCCGAACTGCTGCAAGCGCTGGAGCCGTTCGAGCCGTTCGACGCCTCGGGCGAGGAAGCGGCGGTGCCGGTGGCGCTGGTCAAGCCCGTGGCCGAGGTGCCTGTGCGGCCGTCGGAGCGGGTCAAGATCGAAGTGCCACGCCCGTCGAGCACGCCCAAGCCCGTTGCCGTGGCCGACGATGCCCCGGCCCCGGTGGCCAAGGCCCCGGTCGTGCCGCCACCGCGTTTTGCCCTGCAGTTGTTGCGGGCCGGGCGTTGCCTGTTGCTGGTGGAGTTGCCCACCGGCGAGCGTTTCCAGGCGCGTGACCCGGCCTACCTGCTGCTCAAGGACATGCTGCGCGCCGCCGGCCTGCCCGACAGCCCGCAGATCGTTGGCGAGCCTGTGCGCTGGCCGCTGCTGGTGCGCGGCAATATGGACCAGGGCCCGGACGCCGCGCGTGACTTCGTGCAGGGCTTTGTCGCGGCCCGCCTGGAAGACGAGCCCTGCGTGTGCCTGTGGCTGATCGGCCTGCCGGCCGTGCGGTTTGCCGGCGAAGCCGACGCCCAGGCCTGGTACCGCGAACTGCAGGTCGAAGGCCTGGGCTCGGTCTGGGCCTTGCCGGGCCTGGAACTATTAATGGAAGAGCCACAGCGTAAGGCTGATGTCTGGCAAGCCATGCGCCGGCTGATGGCGCGCTGGAAAACAACCGATGAGTGAGGCTTTATCCTTCCGCCCGATGACCGAGGCTGACCTCGACGCCGTGCTGAAAATCGAATACGCGGCGTTCAGCCACCCCTGGACCCGTGGCATCTTTCTCGACGGGCTGGGCAAGTACCAGATCTGGTTGATGTTCGAGGGCGAGCAGCAGGTGGGCCACGGGGTGGTGCAGATCATCCTCGATGAAGCGCATTTGCTGAATATCACCGTCAAACCGGAAAACCAGGGGCGTGGCCTGGGCCTGGCCCTGCTGGAGCATCTGATGTCCCGGGCCTATGCTGCCAATGCGCGGGAATGTTTCCTGGAAGTGCGCGACAGCAATACCGGGGCATTTCGCCTGTATGAGCGCTACGGCTTCAATGAAATCGGCCGTCGCCGCGATTACTACCCTGCTGTCGGAGGTCGCGAAGATGCAGTGGTCATGGCCTGCACCCTGGTCGACTGAAACGGTATTCCCTGTAGAAAGGGCTTGTGTGGGAACGGGCTGTTAGCCTCTTTGGCGTCGTAATTGCTCATGCTGTCGGGGTTATAGTGTGTCTATCTACCCCCGAGCGTGACCTCGATGGGTGGTCGTCTGTCATACCTGCGCATGATTCCTGAGGCTGATCTGATGAACGAACTACAAGACCTGCTTGATAACAACGAACGCTGGGCGGATGCGATCAAACAGGAAGATCCCGAATTCTTCGCCAAGCTCGCCCGCCAGCAGACCCCGGAATACCTGTGGATCGGCTGTTCGGACGCCCGGGTGCCGGCCAACGAGATCGTCGGCATGTTGCCCGGCGACCTGTTTGTGCACCGCAATGTGGCCAATGTGGTGCTGCACACCGACCTCAACTGCCTGTCGGTGATCCAGTACGCGGTGGATGTGCTCAAGGTCAAGCATATCCTGGTCACCGGCCACTATGGCTGCGGCGGCGTGCGTGCCTCGATGCAGGACCGCCAGTTCGGCCTGATCGACGGTTGGCTGCGTTCGATCCGCGACCTGTACTACGAGAACCGCGAAGTGCTGGCCCAGTTGCCCACCGAAGAAGAACGCGTTGATCGCCTGTGTGAGCTCAATGTCATCCAGCAAGTGGCCAATGTTGGTCACACCAGCATTGTGCAGAACGCCTGGCACCGCGGGCAGAGCCTGTCGATCCATGGTTGCATCTACGGGATCAAGGACGGTCGCTGGAAAAGCCTCAACGCCACCATCACCGGGTTCGAGCAGTTGCCGCCGCAATACCGCCTGCGCCCGATAGAGGCCATTTAACAGCGTTTGCGCTGGCGCCACTGTTCCATAAACTGTTGGCCCTCGGCGTTCAACGGCTCTTTCATACCGGTGATCCAGCCCCGGCAGTTCCCGGCCCCGCAGCGGCACGGGAACTGCCTGAACAGCACATCCTCGGTGGTGGCGTAATCCATGGTCAGCAGTGTGCCGGGGCGGATAGCCTGGATTGACCACAGCTCCAGCTCGCTGATGTCGAGGAACACGTTCGGGTCGCACGAATGCAGGAGCAGACCGCTGAACCAGGGGTCGTACAAGTGGATGCGCGACGACATCTGCAGCGTGTGCAGGCGTCGCTCGCCCAGGGCGTACCCGGAAATCTTGGCGATGCGTATCCGGCTGTCGAAGGCGACTTTGGCTTTAATCCCGGTTCCGCGCCCGTTGCGGGTGCGCACCACCTCGAAGTGTCGGGACGAGGGGTAACCCTTTTTGGCCAGCAGTGCTGCGAAGGGATAAAGGCCGTTATTCGCAGCAGCAGGCACCTCTTCCATGAGCTGGGTTTTCATAGCGCTCCTTGTCGGGCTGCATCGACCTCCTGGTGTCGAGAGAACTGCCAGTCTTGCAGCAAATGGACAGGATCCAAGATTTACGCAAAAAAACGCCGATAGCTACTGTCAAATCTGACAGTCGATATCGGCGTTTTTTGGCGTAAGCCAATGCTGATAAGTGAGCGGGCTACAGTACGGGCGCTGCGACAGAGGCCTCTGGGGCGGGGCTTTTCAGGCGCTTGAGCTGGGCCTTGATCGAGGCGGTGGTGCATTTTTCCTTGGCCTGTTCGGCCGATAGCTCGCGCACCGAGGTGTAGAACAGTTCGCAGGTCTGCTCCTTGCGCGTTACCTGCCAGGTATTCATGCAGCCCTTGAGCAACACATTGGGGTCGCTGGCGGGCTTCTGGCCCATTCCCGCCTGCCAGCAGGCGGCGCTCAAGTCCTGGCCCATGACCTTCAAGCCGGCCTCGTCGGCCTTCTGTTCGTCGCCGTTGTAGCTGGCCGGGTCGGCGGCGTACCAGATGTAACTGGGGTGATTGGCCCCCAGTACCGCGACATTGCGGCCTTCGGCCGGGCTGATCTGCGCCAGGCCCAGTACCCCGAGGGTTTGCCCGTACTGTTGCTGGATCCAACTGCGCACCGGCGCGCCGAAGGCGACCATGGGCAATGAGCCCGTGGGGTGCCGGCTCAGTTCCCGGACAATCCGGGTCTGGTATTCGCTGAAGTAGCCGTAGACCCCTTCCAGGTCCTTGCCGGCCGAGGAGGGCGCGGCAATCGGTGCAATATCGATGATGGTCTGGTATTCCGGGGTCTGGGTTGCCGGTATCCCGTTGGCGGTCAATAGCGTGGCCCAACGGTCGGTGGTGGCCGACTCCAAGTAGTCCTGATAATGGGTCAGGGAGTAATCCGGTGGGAAATGCATCAACTCGATGCTCTTGCGGTTTTCCAGGGCCATGCCCAGCGGCAGGAACAGGTACCAGCTAAATTGCCACTTGCCATCGCGGTTGAGCCGGCTGGCGCCCTCGTAGGCCAGGTCGGCGGTGTCCAGCAACGCGGCCAGGGGCTGGCCATAACCGTCGGGCACGCCGGTAAAGTGGGCGCGGACCCGATCCTGCTGGGTCTTCACACTGACCCGGGCGCGGCTGTAGCCATCGCGCTGCAGGCTCTGAGTCAGATAATGCTCGACGGTTTGCTCCAGGGTCAGCGGCCGAAAGCAGATCACACTGCAATTGTTGGGGTAGGCGAACAGTTGCGTGACCCGTTGCGGGGTGCCCAGGTCGAGCTCGACGTCGGCGTGTACGACCGCGCTCAAAGTGAGTGCGACAAAGGTGAAGGACAGCCTGGTCAGTTTAAACATGTGTGTTTCCTTGTCAGCTAAAGCCCGTCTGCGCGGGATGAATGCCTACCCTCACACAGTAGCGGCTGACTGGGAAAATGCGTCGAGAAATGCGGTTTTTTTGTAGGGGGGCCGCCTCTCATATATCGTGAAATGCAACGCATTGCTTTGCGTTGTCCATGAGGTTGCAATTAGCCATGAGTTAGTTGCAAAACTTGTAAGTTTTAAATGTAGGCTGCGAAGCCAGAGTGCTTGATGACTTTCACAGCCTCTATAAAAAATTAATGTTTTTAGATTTATATAATAGAAATTAGCCTTTAAAATTTACAACAGGCTTGAAAAGATCTTTGTTAGGGTTTGACTCTGCAAAGACTATTCTTCCCGCCGGTTGGCCGAAAGCCGGTCTGAACTGTTTGAATTTTTTTAGCTGGGGATTTTGCTGTTGGCTGGCTTCTTGGGTGTTGCCCGTCTCAGCACTGTTTTGCGAGGCCGGCATAGTAGTTGTAGGCGTGATATTCATGGGGGCTCCAGTTATAGCTCTAAATAATTTAGTGGCGGTCTCTTAGTTAAGTTGAAGATTGTCCGGTGCTACTAAAAGACACCATATAGGTGGTTTTTCAGTCGTGTTGGGTTCCTTCCTTGAAATATTCAGAGGGAAAAAAGGCGCTCAATGTCGACCTGGCTGCACCCGCCACAACAACGGGTGCAACGTCCAAAGATTAAGGCATCACCGGCGGCATGTACTTCAGCGTCGTTCCCAGCGCCCAAAGCAGGAACAGCACCAGGGGCGTGTGCACCAGCAACTGCACAAACGAAAACCCGATCAAGTCCCGCGCCTTGAGCCCCAGCACGCCGAGTAACGGCAGCATGTAAAACGGGTTGATCAGGTTCGGCAGGGCCTCGGCGGCGTTGTAGATCTGCACGGCCCAGCCCAGGTGATATTGCAGGTCATTGGCCACCTGCATCACATAGGGCGCCTCGATGATCCACTTGCCACCGCCCGACGGGATAAAGAACCCCAGTACCGCCGAGTACACACCCATCAGCAGGGCGTAGGTGTCGTGGGAGGCGATGGAGGTGAAGAAGGTCGAGATATGGTGGGCCAGGGTCTGGCCGTCGCCGCCCTTGACCACAGTGATCAGCGCCGCGATGGAGCCGTACAGCGGGAACTGGATCAACACCCCGGTGGTGGTGGGCACCGCGCGCGCCACGGCGTCGAGGAAACTGCGCGGGCGCCAGTGCAGCAGGGCGCCGAGCATCAGGAACAAAAAGTTATAGGTGTTGAGCCCCGAGATCGCACTGATCGCCGGCTTGGTCGAAAACTCGTGGAACAGCCAACCGGCGGCCAACAGCGCGAGCAAGAGGGTCAGCAACGGGCTGTGCTCCAGCCATTCCCCCGGACGGCTGGGCGGTTGCAGCTTGGGCAGGTTGAACGCCGGGTCCACGCCACAGGCCTTGGCGTCACGGGCCGAGTTGGGGCCTGGTGCGGTGACGTAGGCGATGAGCAGCGACACCACGATCAACGCCAGCAACAGCACGCCCGATTGCCACAGAAAGATCGTGTCGGTGAAGGGAATAGTCCCGGTGATTGCCAGGATCGACGGCGGCAAGCTGGCCGGGTTGGCCTGCAATTGCGCGGCCGATGACGACAACCCCAGCGCCCACACGGCGCCCAGGCCCAGATAGGCCGCCGCGCCGGCGGCGCGATAATCCATGCGCAAATCCGTGCGCCGTGCCAGCGCCCGCACCAGCAACCCGCCGAACACCAGGGACAGGCCCCAGTTGAGCAGCGACGCGACCATCGAGATCAGCGCCACCCACGCCACGGCGGAGCGGCCGTTTTTTGGGATGCGCGCCAGGCGATCAATCAACTTCACGGCGGGCGGCGAACTGGCCACCACATAGCCGCCAATCACCACGAAGGCCATCTGCATGGTGAACGGGATCAGGCTCCAGAAGCCATCGCCAAAGGCCTTGGCCGCATCGGTGGGGGCGGCGCCCATACCCAGGGTCGCCACGCTGACAATGATCACGGCCAGGGCGGCAAACACCCAGGAGTCGGGAAACCAGCGCTCGGCAAAGTTCGAGCAACGCAGGGCAAAGCGGGCATAGCGGCTGTCTTCGATAGGATCGGCCACGTGGGAGTACCTCTTGTCGTTATTATGTAAGCGCCAGGGGCTGTGCAAGGTATCGCCGCATCTTGGCCCAAGGTTATTTATTTGGGAAGGTTGTTATTTTCATGGATCAATGAGTAAAACGAATATATCCACGGCATTGCCAGGATCCGGCCCAGCTCATAACCTGCACGCCATTTTGTCTGTCTGCCGAGCTTCTCCATGACTGCCACCGCTTATCCACAGGCGCAGCGTTTTTCCCGCTCCGACTACAAGACCCTGGGCCTGGCCGCCCTGGGCGGTGCCCTGGAAATCTACGATTTCATCATCTTTGTATTTTTTGCCCTGACCCTAAGCCAGCTGTTCTTCCCCCCGCAAATGCCCGAATGGCTGCGCCTGCTGCAAAGTTTCGGGATTTTCGTCACCGGCTACCTGGCGCGGCCACTGGGCGGGATCCTGATGGCGCACTTTGCCGATCACCTGGGGCGCAAGCGCGTGTTCAGCCTGAGCATCCTGATGATGGCCTTGCCCTGCCTGCTGATCGGGATCATGCCGACCTACGCGCAAATCGGCTATTTCGCACCCCTGATCCTGCTGGCGCTGCGCGTCCTGCAGGGCGCCGCGGTGGGTGGTGAAGTGCCCAGCGCCTGGGTCTTTGTCGCCGAGCACGCGCCGGCCAATCATCGCGGTTATGCCCTGGGGTTCCTGCAGGCCGGGCTGACCTTCGGTTACCTGCTGGGGGCCTTGACCGCGACCTTGCTGGCGCAGCTGTTCACCGCTGAACAAATCCTTGATTACGCCTGGCGCTTCCCGTTTCTGTTGGGCGGTGTATTTGGCGTGATTGGCGTGTGGCTGCGCCGTTGGCTGAGCGAAACCCCGGTGTTCCTGGCCATGCAGGCGCGCCGCCAGACTGATGCCGAACTGCCGCTGCGCACGGTGTTGCGCGACCACCGCCAAGCGTTGCTGCCGGCCATGTTGCTGACCTGTGTGCTCACCTCGGCAGTGGTGGTGCTGGTGGTGATCACGCCGACCATGATGCAGAAAACCTTTGGCATGAGCCCCAGCCACACCTTTGCCCTGAGCGCATTGGGCATCGTGTTCCTGAATATCGGTTGCGTACTCGCCGGCCTGTTGGTGGACCGCATCGGCGCCTGGCGCGCGGTGCTGGTCTACAGCCTGCTGTTACCCGTCGGCATCGCCGTGCTCTACGCCAGCCTGATCGCGGGTGGCGTGTGGCTGGGCGTGGCCTATGCTGTGGCGGGGTTGAGTTGCGGGGTGGTGGGCGCGGTGCCGTCGGTGATGGTCAGCCTGTTCCCGGCGCCGGTGCGTGTGTCGGGGATTTCTTTCACCTACAACATTGCCTACGCGCTGTGGGCCAGTACTACGCCGTTGATACTGATCGCGCTGATGCCCACCAGCCCATGGATCTGCGTGATGTATTGCGGGGTGATGGGGGCGGTGGGTGTGGCCAGTGCGTTGCGGTTTGGTCGGCGCCCTGTTTTTTGACGCCGCCGCATTCTCCTACAGGGGATGTGGTCGCCTTCTGCCATACGGCTTAATGGCAGTCACATGACAATTATGTAATTCATACCAAAAGTTTCCCTTTATCGCTCTATGATCAGCGCACATTCCCCCACGAGGACACTCTATGAGCGCAGGACACAGCCACGCCACCGTACGCGCCGGCCACGAGCGTAAATTATGGTTAGCCTTGGGGCTGACCGGCAGTTTCATGATTGCCGAAGTGATCGGCGCCTTTGTCACCGGCAGCCTGGCATTGCTGTCCGACGCCGCCCATATGATGACCGATACCCTGGCGCTGGCCATTTCCCTGGTGGCGATCCAGGTCGCCAAGCGCGCCGCCGACCGTAAACGCACATTTGGCTACGCCCGTTTCGAAATCCTCGCGGCCGCGTTCAATGCGTTGCTGCTGTTCGTGGTGGCGTTCTACATCCTCTATGAGGCTTACCAGCGTTTGCGGGCGCCGGCCGAAATCCAGTCCACCGGCATGCTGGTGATTGCCGTACTGGGCCTGATCGTCAACCTGATTTCCATGCGCCTGCTCAGCGCGGCCAGTGGCGAGAGCCTGAACGTCAAGGGCGCCTACCTGGAGGTCTGGAGCGACATGCTCGGTTCCGTCGGCGTGATCATTGCGGCAGTGGTGATCATGTTTACCGGCTGGGGCTGGGTCGACTCGGTGGTGGCGGCGGCGATTGGGTTTTGGGTGGTGCCCAGAACCTGGACACTGCTCAAGGCCAGCATGAACGTGCTGCTGCAAGGCGTGCCGGATGGCCTCGATATCGACGCGATAGAGCAGGGCATTTGCGCGGTGCCTGGGGTCAAGGAGGTGCATGACTTGCATATCTGGGCTCTGACCAGTGGCAAAAACGTGCTGAGCAGCCATCTGGTGGTGGACCTGGCACTGGGTACTGAACAACAGATCCTCGCCCAGGTGACCGAATTACTGCATGAACAATTCGATATTTCCCACGTCACTATCCAGATCGAGGGCGAGGGTTTTCATCAGGAGCCGATTGCGCACTGACCGCTATTCGCGGTCTTCCAACACGTAGCCCACCCCGCGCAAGGTGTGGATCAACTTGCGCTCGAACGGGTCGTCGATCTTCGCGCGCAGGCGGCGGATCGAGACCTCGACCACATTGGTGTCGCAATCGAAGTTCATGTCCCACACAAACGAGATGATTTGTGTGCGCGACAGCACCACACCGCTCTGGCGCATCAGCAGGTGCAGCAGGGCGAACTCCTTGGTGGTCAGGTCAATCCGCTGGCTGCCGCGAAAGGCCCGGTGGCGGCCCTGGTCCAGTTCCAGGTCGGCCACCCGCAACACATCCGGCACGGCGGTCTCGACGCTGCGCCGCATCAGGGTGCGGACCCTGGCCAGCAGTTCGGGAAACTCGAAAGGCTTGACCAGGTAGTCGTCGGCGCCCAGCTCCAGGCCTTTGATTTTATCGGCCAGGCGCCCCTGGGCGGTCAGCATCATGATGCGGGTGTTACTGGTCTGGCGGATCCTTTGCAGCACATCCCAACCGTCCATGATCGGCAGGTTCACATCCAGCAGCACCAGGTCGTAGGCGTGTTGCCGCGCCAGGTGCACACCGTCGGCGCCGCTGGCCGCGCAATCGACCACATAGCCGCTTTCGCTCAGGCCCTGCTGCAAGTAATCGGCCGTTTTCAGTTCATCTTCGATAACCAGGATTCGCATGTCGAGCGTGCCTCGGTGCCAGGGAAATTATCTGCATGTCGCCGCGAAGGTTAAAGCAAAACCCCGGACCAGAGCCTTTGCTAACGGATTTGTAATGTTCTGGCCACCCCTCTGATAAGTCGCGAAAGTTACATTGCCCCTGCTTGGATCTATCCGCCAACTCATGGGTGTGGAACGCTTGTTATGCCAACGTTTTTAAGAACAATTGTGTGCTCCGTTGTGGGGGTATTGGCGATAGCCCAAATGGCGAGCGCCCAGACCCTGACCCTCGAATCAGCCCTGCAAAGTGCGTTTGCCGGCAACCCGGACCTGGCCGCGGCGCAATGGGAAATCGACATCGCCCAGGGCGGTCGGCAGCAGGCCGGGCTGATTCCCAACCCGGTGGCGTCCTGGGATGCCGAAGACACCCGCCGCCGCACCCGCACCACGACGATCAAGTTGACCCAGACCCTGGAACTGGGCGGCAAGCGCGGGGCGCGGATCGATCTGGCCTCACGGGCACAGGATGCGGCAGCCCAGGAACTGGAGCAGCGCCGCAACCTGCTGCGCGCCGAGGTCATCGATGGCTTTTATGGTGCACTGCGGGCCCAGGAACGCCTGGAACTGGCCCAACGCTCGATGGCATTGGCCGAACGCGGCCTGGTGGTTGCCGATGGCCGGGTCAGGGCGGGTAAGTCGTCGCCGGTCGAAGCCACCCGCGCCCAGGTGCAAGTTTCGGAAATCCGCCTGGAGCGCAGCCGCGCCGAGATCGGAGTGACCGAGGCCTACCGCCGGCTGGCGGCGATCACCGGTAGCGCCAATATCGACTTCCAGCGCGTCGAGGCCGGTGCCGCCAGCATTCCGGCGCTGCCGTCCACCAACCAATTGCTGGCGCGCCTGGGAAATACTGCCGAATTGCGTCTGGCTGAACTGCAAATCCGGCAACGGGAAGCCGGCCTGGGCCTGGAAAAAGCCCAGCGCATTCCCGACCTCGACGTGTCCATCGGCAGCCAGTACGACGCCAGTGTCCGCGAACGGGTGAACCTGGTCGGTGTGTCGATGCCGATCCCGCTGTTCAACCGCAACCAGGGCAATGTCCTGGCCGCCAGCCGCCGCGCCGATCAGGCCCGGGACCTGCGCAACGCCACTGAACTGCGCCTGCGCACCGAAACCCGCCAGGCCCTGGACCTGTGGGCAACGGCCAACAGTGAAGTAAGCGCCTTCAACCAAGTGATCCTGCCTGCCGCCCAAAGTGCGGTGGACAGTGCCACCCGTGGCTTCGAGATGGGCAAGTTCAACTTCCTCGACGTACTCGACGCCCAGCGCACCTTGATCGCCGCCCGCACCCAATACCTCGCCGCACTCGCCCAGGCCACCGACGCCTGGGTGCGCATCGAACGGATTTACGGCGACCTCGCCCGCATTTGATCTATCAGGAGTGACCCATGAACAAAAAACAAGGCATGGCTCTGGCCGTTGCGGTAGCCGTGGCCCTCGGGGTGGTGGCGTTTTGGCCGGCCACCAGCGTCGCGCCCCAGCCCACCGTGGCCGCCGCCGAGGCGCCCAAAGAGGAAGGCGAAGAGGAAGAGGGCGCGCTGGTGCTTAACGACCAACAGATCCAGGCCGCTGGCATTCAACTGGCCCTGGCCCAACCCCGGCAAATCAGCACGTTGCTGTCACTGCCGGGCGAAGTGCGATTCGACGAAGACCGCACCTCCCATATCGTGCCCCGTGCTGCGGGCGTGGTGGAGTCGGTGAAGGTCAACCTGGGGCAGAAAGTGAAGCAGGGCGAGTTGCTGGCGGTGATCGCCAGCCAGCAGATCTCTGACCAGCGCAGCGAGTTGGCGGCCAGCGAACGCCGGGTCGAACTGGCGCGCACTACCTTCCAGCGCGAGCGTCAGTTATGGCAGGACAAAATCTCCGCTGAACAGGATTACCTGCTGGCCCGCCAGACCCTGCAAGAAGCCGAGATTGCCCTGAACAACGCGCGGCAAAAAATGAACGCCCTGAGTGGCAGCGCCGTGTTGGCTGGCGGCAATCGTTATGAGCTGCGTGCGCCGTTTGCCGGGGTGGTGGTGGAAAAACACCTGGGCGTCGGCGAGGTGGTGAGTGAGACCAGCGCCGCGTTCACCCTGTCGGACCTGTCCCAGGTGTGGGTCACCTTCGGCGTGTTCCCCAAGGATTTGAACAAGGTCCAGGTCGGCAAGCCGGTGAAGGTCAGCTCCACGGAAATGGGCACCGACGTGATGGGCACCGTGGCCTATGTCGGCAACTTGCTGGGTGAGCAGACGCGCACGGCCACGGTGCGCGTCACCGTGCCCAACCCTGACGATTCATGGCGCCCCGGCTTGTTCGTGGCGGTCCAGGTCTCGACGGACACCTATGCGGCGGCGGTCACCGTACCGGCGGCGGCGATCCAGACCGTGGAAGACAAGCCGTCGGTCTTTGTGCGCACCGCCGAAGGTTTCATGACCCGCCATGTGGAGCTTGGGGTGAGTGAAAACGGCTTTGTTGAAGTGCGCCAGGGCCTGGAGGCCGGGGCACAGGTGGCGACCGTCGGCAGTTTCGTCCTCAAGTCCGAGCTGGGCAAGGCTTCGGCCGAGCACGCCCATTGATCCTGCGAGTGATTTCCCATGTTTGAGCGTCTAATTCAATTTGCCATCGAGCAGCGCATCATCGTGCTGCTGGCGGTGCTGTTGATGGCCGGTGTCGGCATCGCCAGCTATCAGAAACTGCCCATCGACGCAGTGCCGGACATCACCAACGTCCAGGTGCAGATCAACTCGGCGGCGCCGGGTTTTTCCCCGCTGGAAACCGAGCAGCGCATCACCTTTCCCATCGAAACCGCGATGGCCGGCCTGCCGGGTCTCCAGCAGACCCGCTCGTTATCGCGTTCGGGATTGTCCCAGGTCACGGTGATCTTCAAGGACGGCACCGACCTGTTCTTCGCCCGGCAGCTGGTCAACGAACGCTTGCAGGTCGCCCGCGAGCAATTGCCTGACGGGATCGAGACGATGA
The DNA here is from genome assembly GCF_001983165.1 of Pseudomonas gessardii. Classification (GTDB taxonomy): domain Bacteria; phylum Pseudomonadota; class Gammaproteobacteria; order Pseudomonadales; family Pseudomonadaceae; genus Aquipseudomonas; species Aquipseudomonas gessardii. The sequence goes on from NZ_MNPU01000033.1 coordinate 21,105, forward strand.
TGGGGCCGGTTTCCACCGGGCTGGGGGAAATTTTCCTGTGGACCGTGGAGGCCGAAGACGGTGCGCGCAAGGAGGACGGCTCGGCCTATACCCCCACCGACCTGCGGGTGATTCAGGACTGGATCATCAAGCCGCAACTGCGCAACGTGCCCGGCGTGGCCGAGATCAATACCATTGGCGGCTTTGCCAAGGAATACCAGATTGCCCCGGACCCCAAGCGCCTGGCCGCCTATAACCTGACGTTAACCGATCTGGTCACCGCGCTGGAGCGTAACAACGCCAACGTCGGCGCCGGTTATATCGAGCGCAGCGGCGAGCAGTTGCTGATCCGCGCGCCGGGGCAGGTGGCGTCCATCGACGACATCGCCAATATCGTGATCAACACGGTAGATGGCACGCCGATCCGCGTGCGCAATGTGGCCCAGGTCGATATCGGCCGCGAGTTGCGCACGGGCGCGGCCACCGAAAATGGTCGCGAAGTGGTACTCGGCACCGTCTTTATGTTGATCGGCGAAAACAGCCGCACCGTGTCCCAGGCGGTGGCGAAAAAACTCGAAGAGATCAACCGCTCACTGCCCGAAGGCGTGGTGGCGGTGACGGTCTACGACCGCACCAACCTGGTGGAAAAAGCCATTGCCACCGTGAAGAAAAACCTCTTTGAAGGTGCGCTGCTGGTCATCGTGATTCTGTTCCTGTTCCTGGGCAATATCCGCGCCGCGTTGATCACCGCGATGGTGATTCCGCTGGCCATGCTGTTCACCTTTACCGGGATGTTCACCAACAAAGTCAGTGCCAACCTGATGAGCCTGGGCGCGCTGGACTTCGGGATCATCGTCGATGGCGCGGTGGTGATCGTGGAGAACTCCATCCGCCGCCTGGCCCATGCGCAGCACCGCCACGGCCGCCTGCTGACCCGCAGCGAACGCCTGCACGAAGTGTTTGCCGCCGCCAAGGAGGCGCGCCGCGCGCTGATCTTCGGGCAGTTGATCATCATGGTGGTGTACCTGCCGATCTTCGCCCTTACCGGGGTGGCCGGGAAAATGTTCCACCCCATGGCCTTCACCGTGGTGGTGGCGTTGCTGGGCGCGATGATTCTGTCGGTGACCTTTGTGCCGGCGGCCATTGCGCTGTTCGTCACCGGCAAGGTCAAGGAAGAAGAAAACTGGGTGATGCGTACCGCACGCCGGGGCTATGCGCCGGTGCTGGATTGGGTGATGGCTCACCGTTCATTGGCCTTTGGCATGGCGCTGTTGACCATCGTGGTGTCTGGCGCAGTGGCCAGCCGCATGGGCAGTGAATTTATCCCCAGCCTCAGCGAAGGTGACTTTGCCCAGCAAGCCATGCGTGTACCGGGCACCAGCCTGACGCAGTCGGTGCAGATGCAGGAGCAGTTGGAAAAAACCTTGCTGGCCCAGGTGCCGGAAATCCAGCGCGTATTTGCCCGTACCGGTACGGCGGAAATCGCCTCCGACCCGATGCCGCCGAATATTTCCGACAGCTACCTGATGCTCAAGCCCAAGGACCAGTGGCCGGATCCGAAGAAATCCCGCGAACAATTGATCGCCGAGATCCAGCGGGCCAGTGCGATTGTGCCGGGGAGCCAGTACGAGTTGTCGCAGCCGATCCAACTGCGTTTCAACGAGTTGATTTCCGGGGTGCGCAGTGACGTGGCGGTGAAGGTGTTTGGCGATGATATGGCGGTGCTGAACAAAACCGCCGGGGAGATTGCCGAGACCTTGAAGAAGCTCAGCGGCGCCTCTGAAGTGAAGGTGGAACAGACCTCCGGCCTGCCGGTGCTGACCATCAATATCGACCGTGACAAAGCCGCGCGCTTTGGCCTGAATGTCGGCGATGTCCAAGACACCATTGCCGTGGCCGTGGGTGGGCGCCAGGCGGGCACGATGTACGAAGGTGACCGGCGCTTTGACATGGTGGTGCGTTTGTCCGACACGCTGCGTACCGATATCGAGGGGTTGTCGCGGCTATTGGTGCCGATCCCGGCGCTGGCCAACAACACCACGGGGCAACTGGGCTTTATTGCCTTGTCGGAAGTCGCAAGCCTGGACCTGGTGCTTGGGCCGAACCAGATCAGCCGCGAAAACGGCAAGCGCCTGGTGATTGTCAGCGCCAACGTGCGTGGGCGTGATATCGGCTCCTTTGTCGAGGAGGCGCAAACCGCGATCACCGCACAAGTGAAAGTGCCTGCCGGCTACTGGACCACCTGGGGCGGGCAGTTCGAGCAACTCAAGGAAGCGTCCGAGCGCTTGCGGGTGGTGGTGCCGGTGGCGTTGCTGCTGGTATTCGGCCTGCTGTTTATGATGTTCAACAACCTCAAGGACGGGTTGCTGGTGTTCACCGGGATTCCCTTCGCCCTGACCGGTGGGATCATGGCGCTGTGGCTGCGGGATATTCCGCTGTCGATTTCCGCTGGGGTGGGGTTTATTGCGCTGTCGGGGGTGGCCGTGCTCAACGGCCTGGTGATGATCGCGTTTATCCGCAACCTGCGTGAGGAAGGGCGTTCGTTGTCGGTGGCGATCAATGAAGGGGCGCTGACCCGCTTGCGTCCGGTGTTGATGACCGCGCTGGTGGCATCCCTCGGGTTTATCCCCATGGCCCTGGCCACTGGCACCGGTGCCGAAGTGCAACGGCCGCTGGCGACAGTGGTGATTGGCGGGATTATCTCTTCGACGTTGCTGACGCTGCTGGTACTGCCTGCGCTTTACCAGTGGGCCCATCGGCGCGATGAGGAGCCGGTAGCGTAGCTGCTGCCGAACTCCAGCGAGGCTGCGCCGCCGGGCGGCGCCTCGCTAACGTTCGGCAGTGACTACGGGGTTTGTGGGCAGGACGGGAAATACCAAGCGGAACACGGTAATGCCGTCCGGCACGCTACTGACCTCGGCCAGGCCCTGGTGCAGGCTCATGATCGAACGTACGATCGCCAGCCCCAGCCCGGTGCCGCCTTCGGTGCGGGCGCGGCTGTTGTCGGCGCGGTAGAAACGCTCGAACAGGTGGGGCAGGTGTTGCGCTTCAATCCCCGGGCCCGGGTTGTTCACGGTCAGCGAGACGCGCTGGTCGTGGCTCTGGACTTGTAAGGAAATGCCGGAACCCTGGGGGCTGTGGCGGATCGCGTTGGACAGCAGGTTGGAAATGGCCCGTTGAATCATCAGCCGATCCCCCTTGACCCAAGCGTCGCCGGTCAGGTTCAGGCTCAACCCTTTGTCTTCGGCGCTCAAGGCAAACAGCTCCATGACCCGCAGCGCTTCATCCCGCAGGTTCACGGTGGTAAACGACGCCCGCGCCGCGGGGTGGCTGACCTGAGCGAGAAACAGCATGTCGGCGACGATCCGCGTCAGGCGGTCCAGTTCTTCGGTACTGGATTCCAGTGCCAGTTTGTACTCGTGCGGCGCACGGGCGCGGGACAGGGTTACCTGGGCCTTGCCCATCAGGTTGGTCAGGGGAGCGCGCAGTTCGTGGGCCAGGTCATCGGAAAATTGCGACAACTGCTGCACGCCGGCATCCAGCCGGTCCAGCATCACGTTGATGCCCTGGGCCAGTTCGCTGAGTTCCCGAGGCAGGTTATCGACCTTCAGGCGATGGGTCAGGTCCTGGGTGGTGACTTTGCCGGCAACGCGGCTAAATTGCTGCAACGGGGCCAGCCCGCGCTGCACCAGCCACCAGGCGCCCATGCCAATAAGGATCAGCAGCAGCGGCAGGGCGATCACGGTGGAGCGCAGGTAGGCACTGAGCAGCGCCTGATCATCGGAGCGATTCAGGGACAACAACACCTGCACGTTTTCCCCGGTGCGCAGGCGCATCAGGCTCGACGCGCTGAGGATCTGGTTGCCGCGCCCATCGGTCCAGTTGAGAAAACCCAGGGTTTGCTTGGCGGCAAAGTCGAGCAGCAAGGGCTCCTGGGGCTTGGCGCCGACACTCAGCAGCACGGTGTTGGCGGGGGCGGCACTGATGATGGTCAGGTAAAAGTTATCGTGGCCCATCACCAGGTCCAGCAGCGAATGGGGCCGGGCGCTGATGTCGCGGGTGTTGAGGTCCTGCTGCAGGCTGTGCTCGATTTGTTCCATCTTGCTCTCCAGGCCTTTGCGCGCGAGGTTTTCCAGCTCATGGGTGAGGGCCAGGTACGCCAGGGTCGCCAGCAACAGCACCAGGCCTGCGCCCATCAGGCTGACGGTGAGCCCCAGGCGCATGGATAAACTGCCAGACCTCATTGGCGTGCTTCCAGTACATACCCCACGCCACGAATGGTATGGATCAACTTGACCTCGCTCTGGTCATCGACCTTGGCCCGCAGCCGGCTGATCGAGACTTCCACCACATTGGTGTCGCAGTCGAAGTTCATGTCCCAGACCAGGGAAATGATCTGCGTGCGTGTCAACACTTCACCACTCTGGCGCATCAGCACCTGCAACAGCGCGAACTCCTTGGTGGTCAGGTCAATGCGCCGTGTGCCCCGGTACGCACGATGGCGGCGCGGGTCCAGCTCCAGATCCGAAACCCGGAATATCTCCGGCAACGCGATCGGTTCGCTGCGCCGCATCAACGTGCGCACCCTGGCCAGCAGCTCGGGAAACTCGAAAGGTTTGACCAGGTAATCATCGGCGCCCATGTCCAGGCCCTTGATCTTGTCGGCCAGGCGGCCGCGGGCGGTGAGCATCATCACCCGCAAGGTGCTGTCCCGGCGCAGTTGCTCCAGCACTTGCCAGCCGTCCTTGCCCGGCAGGTTGACATCAAGGATCACCAATTCGTAATGGTGTTGCCCGGCCAGGTGCAGGCCATCAATGCCACTGGCGGCACGATCGACGACATAACCACTCTCACTCAAGCCTTGGTGTAAGTAGTCGGCAGTTTTTGGCTCGTCCTCAACCACAAGAATACGCATGCAGATAGACCTCTTACTGATAAGCGGATGGGTAACTGGAGCTACGCGGAATAAGGGCTGTAGTCCGGGATGTAGGAAAATTCTGAGCCTTGAAGCTACTTCAGGGTCAAGGTGCATCCCCGCACAATCGGGTTATCTGGGTACGGGTGCGACGATTGGTCGCGGGGGAGGGGGCGATTCCATCGAGCGGGCAAAAAAAAGCGCCCGTCAGGGGCGCTAAAAATTCATCTCTTTCCAAAGGAGCTCAACAAAAAAAGCTTCAAGAGATGAATGTTGCTCGGGGTGCGCCGCTCAGATGGCTTTTGGAGCCGGAGTGTCCGAGGGGGCTGGGGTTTGCTGGGCCACGGCCTCGGTGCTGTGGATCTGTTGCTGTTGCTGGCGGAATTCAGCCAGCCACTGACGGGAGCGCTCGCCGCCGTCGTCAGCCAGTGCAACGCTGGATGCTCCACTGAGCAGACCGATCAATAAAATGTGCATGGGCTTCATGAACTTTCTCCAGAAAAGACCTGTGCCGTTAGTTGGGGAAATCTCTTCGGCCAGTCAATGCAGGCAGTATATGAAGTGCAACTTAACGAGAACGTGAGGGGTATATTACAGTTCTGACAGGTTGCCAATTGTGAAGAAGTGCTGGTTAACGGCAAGTGAATGTAATCACTTGCCGTTGTGGTTTATCAGAGAATGGCCAACGGATATTCCATGATCAGCCGGAACTCTTCAAGGTCCGACTCAAAGGCACTTGAGCGCACCGTTGCCTGGCGAATCCGCAGGGACAGGTCTTTCAAGGTGCCGCCCTGAAACACATATTTGGCCTCGATATCGCGCTCCCAGCGCCGCTGGTCAGTGAGTGGATCGCCAGCGGCATCACGGCGCATATACACCGCGTTCGCGTTGCTGTAGTCGGCATTGGTGCCTTTGCCGTAACGGGTCATGAACGACAGGCCGGGAATGCCGAAGGGTTGCATGTCCAGGTCATAGCGCAGTGCCCACGAGCGCTCCTTCGGCGAGTTGAAGTCGCTGTACTGGATCGAGTTGTCGAGGAAGATCGAGTCCGACTGGCGCAGGTAGTCGAAGTCATTGTCGCCGTTGTTGCGCTGGTGCGACAGGGCCAGGCGGTGGGCGCCGACCTTCACCCCGAGTTTGGCGCTCCAGATGTTGTTATTGAGCTCACCCAGCAGCTTTTTGCCCTCGTCCTGGGCGTTGTAGTAATTGAAGCCGCCAAACACCGACACCTCTTCGGTCAGCGGATAATTGACGGCCGTACCGAAGTAATACTGGTCCCAGGCGTCCTTCAAGCGGCTGCTGTAGAGGCTGAGGCTTACGTGCGGGTTGAGTTGATAGTCGCCGCCGAAGTAACCGATCCAGGGCGAGTTCACATTACCGGCATAAAATGTCGCGAAGCCCTCACGCATGCCGCTTTCGGTTGGCTGGCTCATGGAGTGCAAGCGTCCGCCTTGCAGGCTCAGGCCTTGCACGCTGGTGTTTTCCACGGTAACGCCACGGAAACTTTCCGGCAGCAGGCGTGAGTCACCGTAGTACACCACCGGGGTTTGCGGGAAGACATCGCCGACCCTGACGACGGTATCCATCAGGCGCATTTTCACTGCGCCGCCGAGTTTGCTGTAGTTGTCTTCGGGGCGATTGTCGCTGTCCACCGGCAACATGCCGAACGAGCCCTTGCCGCCGCTGCGCCCGGTGCCGGAGTCGAGCTTGAGGCCGTACATCGCAAAGGCATCCAGGCCAAACCCCACCGTGCCCTGGGTGAAACCAGACTCGAACTTGCCGATCAGGCCCTGGGCCCACGCCTCTGAGTAGCCATTGCCGGTCGGGCTGGACTGGCCTTTGCGGTCATCGCGGTTGAAGTAAAAATTGCGCGCCAGTACGTTCAACGTACTGCCTTCGATAAAACCTTCAGGCTTATCTTCAGCGGCCGTGCTGGCCAGCGGTGTTGCGCCGATCAGTGCCGCCATGATGGAAAGGGAAAGTGTACGGTTAGTGCGCATGTATCGCTCCTCGGTGTTGGCAGCTATGAGCTTTTTAGTCGCCTGTGGCGTTCTTATTGGAGGGCTGCCCCCGGATGCCGGGCGCCCGCGTCATAGTTGCAAACGCAAGATAACGGAGAGGTGTCGCAAACATTACAATTTTGCCAGTTAGATGGAATATTACGGATACGTAATTTGTACGTGAACCTTCTGACAGGGTGCGTTAGTTACTCTCGCTCTGAACTTCCAGCGATTTGAAATCAGACGAGGAGACTTTATGAAACGTTTAGCACTGGCCTTGGGCGCGGTGGTTTTTTCTCTTTCCCTGGGGGCGATGGCTGAAGCCGGAGGGGATCGCGAGATTGCTCAATTGATGCAACAGAACCAGCAAGCCATGAGCCGCTACGCCGCCAAGCAGGGCAAACCGGCACCGCAAGTGCAGGCCTACCGGTATGGCATGAAACTGGATATCGCCAAGGTGGTCAGCGTCACGCCGCCGATCCGGGCCTGTAAGGTGGTGCCTTCGCGCATGACCTATGAAGATTCCAGTGGCCTGATCAAGACCCTTGAGTACCAGGTTATGGGGCTGTGCCGTAACAACGGGAGCTGAGGCGGGGGCAAAATATAGTTGAGTTGTGGGCTCAAGCACTCTTTAGAAAACGCTAAGGGCGCCGATGGCTACACTAACACTCACTATTCTCTGCCCTCTGGTGTTCCTATGTTCAATACCCGCATGAAGCAGGAGCTGGCCGCTCTCCGTGAAGAACTGTCGAGCATGCAGCAGGTCAGAGAGAGCCTGGAACGGGAGATGCTGGCCTTGAGCCTGGATCCCGAGGGCCGGGTTGAGTGGGTCAACCAGCCCTTCCTGGATGAAATGGTCTACAAATCCAGTGACTTAGTGGGGCATATCATTCATGGTTTTGTACCGGAGCATGTCAAGCGCGACACGTTCCAGCTCCGCTTTAACAATGCCCTGAGCCGTGGCGAGCATTTTGCTGGCACTGTGCGCCTGCTGCGTGGCAACGGCAAGGAGGCGTGGTTGCGCTCCATCGTGCAGCCCGTGCGTGGCGCGGATGGGCGTATCAAGCGGTTTTCGGTGTACTCCAGCGACCTGACCCGCACCATCGAGGCTTCCCGCGAGCATGAAAACCTGATTGCGGCCCTGGTGCGCTCTACGGCGGTGATCGAGTTTGACCTCAATGGCAACGTCCTGGCGGCCAACGACCGCTTCCTGCAAAGCATGGGCTACAGCCTGGCGCAGATCCAGGGCAAGCACCACCGTATCTTCTGCGATCCGCACGAATCCAACAGCCCCGAGTACCAGGACTTCTGGAAACGCTTGAACAGTGGTGAATATGTGGCCGGGCGCTTCAAGCGCATCGACGCCCATGGGCATGAGGTCTGGCTGGAGGCGTCCTATAACCCGGTGATGGACGCCAACGAGCGGCTGTACAAAGTGGTCAAGTTCGCCACGGTGATCACCGATCAGGTCAACCGGGAGCGCGCCGTGGCCGATGCCGCCAATATTGCCTACAGCACCTCATTGCACACCGACAACAGCGCCCAGCGCGGCACCGCCGTGGTGACCCAGGCGGTGGAGGTCATGCGCGAGTTGGCCAGGCACATGGAGCAGGCCGGCGAGGGCATCGAGGCCCTTAATGCCCAGTCCCAGGTGATTGGCAGTATCGTCAAGACCATCAGCGGGATTGCCGAACAGACCAACCTGCTGGCGCTCAACGCCGCCATTGAAGCGGCCCGTGCCGGTGAACAAGGCCGGGGGTTTGCCGTCGTAGCCGATGAAGTGCGGCAGTTGGCGTCGCGTACCAGCAAAGCCACTGAAGAAATCGTTGGCGTGGTGCGCCAGAACCAGGACATGGCCCGCGATGCCGTGGCGCTGATGAGCGACGGCCGGCTGCAGGCCGAGCAGGGTTTGTCCCTGGCGGCAGAGGCGGGCACGGTGATCGTCGAGATCCAGGACGGCGCGCAAAAAGTGGTCAGCGCGGTCGGGCAGTTTGCCAACCAACTGTCGACGTAAGCCTCAGGGGGCATGCACCTCGAACAGCAACAGGTCGAACCACTGCCCATCCAGCAGGAATGCCTTGCGTGAATGCCCATATTGGGTGAACCCGCTGCGCTGCAAGACCCGCAGCGAGCCCGGGTTTTCCGGGCGTACGGTGGCCTCGATGCGCTTGAGGGCGTGTTCGCCAAAGGCTTTCTCCAGCCCCAGTGCCACTGCTTGTCGGGCCAGGCCGCGCCCGGTGAACTGGGCCCCCATGCGATAGCCCAGGGATGCCGAGTGATAGTAGCGGCGGCGCACCTGAGTAAAGTTGATGCGCCCCACCAACACACCGTTTTCACGAATCAGGTACTGATAGGCGCGGTCTGCACTGGCGTCCAGCAGTGCGCTGTCGATGGCGCGCTGTACCCCGGCGACGCTGTAGTACGCCTCGGGCCGGGCATTGACCCAGCGTTCAAAAAAGGCCCGATTGGCCAGCTCGAATGCCAGCAGCTCGTTCACGTCATCCCACTGGGGAGGCGTCAATGTCAGGTTCATCCCTGGAAATCTCCAGTTTTTATTGGCTATCGGCCGAGCATCTTCACCCACCGCGACGGCGGGATGCCGAAGGTGCTGCGAAACTGCCGGGTCATGTGGCTCTGGTCGGTAAAGCCGGCGATCAGCGCCGCGTCCACCAGTGACTGGCCCTGGCCCAGCAGGTTGCGTACCAGGTCCAGGCGGCGCATGGTCAGATAGCGATAGGGGCTGGTGCCGAACAGCAGGCGAAAGTCCCGGGACAAGGCCCAGCGATCCCGCCCACAGTGCGCGGCCATTTCGTCCAGGGTGATGCTGCGCCCCAAGGCGCTGTGGATAAATTCCCGGGCGCGCTCGGCGGCCTGGTAATCGAAGGTCTTGCGGCTGACGCTGATGCCCGACGCATTGTTCAGGGCATGGGCCAGGTCGAACAACGCATCCTGTTCCTGCATTGGGTCCAGCGGGCAATCGAGCTGCTGCACAAAGGCCTGGCAGGCCCGGTGCAGCCACGGGTCGTTGGACAGCCCGTTGTGGATAAAAGGCAAGGGCTTGCCGCCGAGAATCTGCTGGATCAGCGCCGGCTCCACATAAATCATCCGGTACTTGAAACCCTCGTCGCTACCGGCCCAGCCATCGTGCACTTCGTCGGGGTGGATCACCATGGTGGTGCCCGGCAGGCTGTGGGTCTGGCTGCCGCGATAATGAAAACTCTGCACGCCGAGCAGGGTGTGGCCGATGGCGTAGGTATCGTGGCGATGAGGGTCGAAGCCGAACCCGGAAAAATACGCCTCGATCCGCTCCAGGCCACTGGCATGGGGTGCCCGGTGCAGCCAGTCGATGTTTGCAGTGGGTTTGCCCATGGGATGTTTTTCAAAAAAGGTCGGATGGAGTTACGTTAACTGAGTCTGGGGCGGCTGTCTGCCAGGGTCTTGTACGATTGTGCGCGGCTGCAACGGTGGCAAATTGCTGAGCGCTCGTGGTAATAAGCCCTACATTTCCAATGTGAGGCAGGTTATGAGCAAGTTGCGGGTAGGTATTATTTTTGGTGGGCGTTCGGCCGAGCATGAAGTGTCTTTGCAGTCGGCGCGCAACATCGTCGACGCCCTCGACCGCACGCGCTTCGAGCCGGTGCTGATCGGCATCGACAAGGCCGGCCACTGGCACCTCAATGACACCTCCAACTTCCTGCTCAACCAGGAAAACCCGGCGCTGATCGCCCTCAACCAATCCAACCGCGAGCTGGCGGTGGTGCCGGGCAAGGCCAGCCAGCAACTGGTGGAAACTTCGGGCCAGGGCCTGCTGGAACACGTTGATGTGATCTTCCCCATTGTCCACGGCACCCTGGGTGAAGACGGTTGCCTGCAAGGGTTGCTGCGCATGGCCGATCTGCCGTTTGTGGGGGCCGACGTGCTGGGTTCGGCGGTGTGCATGGACAAGGACATCAGCAAGCGCCTGCTGCGCGATGCCGGTATCGCCGTGGCGCCCTTTATCACCCTTAATCGCGGCAACGCGGCACGCACAACCTTCGACCAGGCCCGGCAAAAGCTCGGTTTACCACTGTTCGTCAAGCCGGCCAACCAAGGCTCCTCAGTGGGCGTGAGCAAAGTGGCTGACGCAGCCCAGTACCTGGCCGCCATTGAACTGGCCCTGGGTTTCGATGAAAAAGTGCTGGTGGAATCGGCCGTCAAAGGCCGCGAAATCGAATGTGCGGTGCTGGGCAACGAACGCCCCATTGCCAGCGGTTGTGGCGAGATCGTGGTACGTGACGGCTTCTATTCCTACGACAGCAAGTACATCGACGACCAGGCCGCGCAAGTGCTGGTGCCGGCCGATATCAGCGTCGAGGCCAGCGAACGCATCCGTGCCCTGGCCGTGCAGGCCTTTGAAGTGCTGGGCTGCGCCGGGTTGGCACGGGTCGATGTGTTTCTGTGCGAGGACGGTGAAGTGCTGATCAACGAGGTCAACTCACTGCCCGGTTTCACCCGCATCAGCATGTACCCCAAGTTGTGGCAGGCGGCGGGGATGAGCTACAGCGAACTGGTCAGCCGCCTGATCGAACTGGCGCTGGAGCGCCATACGGCGCGCAAGGGTTTGAAGATCAGCCGCTAACCTTCAACCGCCATCGCCGGCTGGCCGGCGATGAGGCCTGTAAAGGCGATACAACCCTGGGTCAATCCCCCAACGCTTCCCCCTCACGCCGTGGATCCGCGCCGCCACTCCATGTCGCCTTGCCCTGGGCATCGCGCACTCGCACGATGGCCTGGGTGCCACTGGTCATGTCGATCTCGCTCAAGGTATGCCCTCGCGCCTTGAGCGCTGCCTTCAACGGCTCGCTGAACAGCCCTTGCTCCAGCTCGGTCGCGCCATTGCGGCTGCCGAAGTTGGGCAGGCTGATGGCGGCCTGCGGGTCGAGGTTCCAGTCGAGCATGCCCACCAGGGATTTGCTCACGTATTCGATGATCTGCGAGCCGCCGGGAGAGCCGATCGTGGCCAGTAGCTCGCCACTTTGGCGGTCGAAGACCAGGGTCGGCGCCATGGACGAGCGCGGGCGTTTGCCCGGCTCGATGCGGTTGGCCACCGGCTGGCCGTTTTCCTCGGGGATAAAGGAAAAGTCAGTCATCTGGTTGTTCAACAGGAAACCCTGGACCATCACGTGGGAACCGAACGCGGCTTCGATGGTGGTGGTCATCGACACCGCGCCGCCCTGGTCATCCACGGCCACCACTTGCGAGGTGGAAATACGCAGTGGCGAGCGATCCGGCGCGTAGGCCACCTGAACGCCCGCCGGTTGGCCGGGCCTGGCCACACCCATGCTGCGTTCGCCAATCAATGCTGCACGGCTGGCCAGGTAGCCAGGGGCGACCAGGCCCGCGAGCGGCACCGGTACGAAGTCCGTGTCGGCGAGGTATTGCGCACGGTCGGCGTAGGCCAGGCGGTCGGCCTCGGCAATCATATGCACCGCTTCGGGGGCCGGTTCCAGGCCGGCGGCTGTTGTCGTCTTCACGGGCTTGAGCGGCGCCAGGGCCCAGCGTGGGTCACGGGCTTCGAGGGCCTGCAAGGTGCCGAGGATCTGCGCAATGGCCACCCCGCCCGAAGAGGGGGGCGGCATGCCGCACACTTGCCAGCGCTTGTAGTCGGTACACAGCGGCGTGCGCTCCTTGGCGCGGTAGCCCTTGAGGTCGTTCAGCGCAAGGCGGCCCGTGTTGTGATGGCCCTGGACCTTGCGGGCAATCTCCTCGGCGATCGGGCCGTGGTACAGCGCATCGGGCCCTTCTTTGGCGATACGTTTGAACACCGTGGCCAGCGCCGGGTTTTTCAACAGGGTGCCGGTGGCTTTCGGGCTGCCGTCGGCGTTGAGGAAGTACGCCGCCATGTCCGGTGACTGGCTGATGTAGCGGTCGGCGGCGATCAGGCTGTGCAGGCGTGCCGAAATCGCAAAGCCTTGCTCGGACAGCTGGATCGCCGGTGCAAACAATTGCGCCCAGGGCAGGCGGCCGCTGTGTTCGTGGGCCATCTTCAGCGCGCGCAATACACCGGGGGTGGCGACCGAACGACCACCAATCTGCGCCTGGGCAAACGCCATCGGCGTGCCGTCGGCATTGAGCAGCATATCGGCCGTGGCGCCGGCCGGTGCGGTTTCACGGCCGTCATAGGCCCGTACCTGCTTGCCATCCCACAGCATGATAAAGGCGCCACCGCCGATCCCCGAGGACTGCGGCTCCACCAGCGTCAGCACCGCTTGCATGGCGATGGCCGCATCGATCGCCGAGCCGCCCTGGCGCAATATCTCCCTCCCGGCGGCGGCTGCCAGCGGGTTGGCCGCTGCCGCCATATGGCGTTCGGCGTGGCGTACGCTCATGTCCGTGCGATAGCCCGAACCCAGCTCCGGGGCGGGCGGCAAGTCGGGGGTGTTGGTGCTGTGGCAGGCGCCGAGGCCGAGGGTGGCGACGATCAGCGAAAGGCTGGTAAGGCGCTGGAGGCGGGGGATTAAAAGCACGCGCTGAACTCCGTTCATTTTGAGAATGATCTGTTGTCCCTGGGGGTATTGTTTTGCGGGTAGGTCGCACCTGGCAGATAGCTGCGGGGGAGAGGGCGGACACTAACAGCGGGGAGGCCGGAGCGTCAAAATCCCTCTCCCGACCTTGGCCATCGTGACCGATGCCCAACCGTGTGGGCAGAAATAAATCTATGTCAGATGTGTAGGTTTGTTGCGAGGTTTTTCATAAGTCTCTTTCTAAATGATAAGGATTCGTATTACAGTTTGTAGCCTTTAGTGCTCCATCATGGTGCGCATTGGCTCGACAAGGACTGTTTGCAATGAATAACCCCCCCTACCTTTTCAGCTCTCTTTTCCTAGCCGTTGGCATGCTGATCGCCGCCCCGGCGTTGCAGGCAGAAGAGATTGGCGAGGTCGATAAACATGCCGTTACCGAACTCGATACCTCGTTTGTCACCGCCACCGGTGGCGGTACGGACCTGCGTGATGCGCCGGCCAGTGTCAGCGTGATTACCCGCGAAGAAATCGAGCGCCAGCCGGTGTATGACCTCAATACCCTGCTGCGGCGTGTGCCCGGGGTTACCGGTGGCTTCGGCCCGGTGGGCGAGCAATCGAAAATCAAGCTGCGTGGCCTGGACGACAAGTACACCTTGATCCTAGTGGATGGCAAACGCCTCGGCGGTTCCGGAGACTTGAGCTATCGCCGCGACCTGGCACGCCAGGACCTGAACTGGATCACCCCGAACATGATCGAGCGCATCGAGATTGTGCGCGGCCCCATGTCTTCGTTGTACGGCTCGGATGCCATGGGCGGGGTGATCAACATCATCACGCGCAAGGTGTCGAGCACCTGGAGCGGTTCGGCCAACGTCAACACCACGATTCCCGAAGATTCCGACCGTGGCCAGACCACCCAGACCAGCCTCAACCTGTCCGGGCCATTGACCGAATCCGTCGGCCTGCGCCTGGGTGCCAACCTGACCCGACGGGCTGCCGATGAGGTCACGGCACGCCTGGATAAGGAGGGCGAGTTCATGTACGGCGACGGCGCGGGCGGCGCCAAGGACCACAGCGTCAACGCGTTGCTCGACTGGAAAATCAATGATGAGCAGAGCCTGTCGTTCGAGGCCGTGCATGGCGTCGAGCGCTCCTGGTCGAGCAAAAAGACCTTTGGCGATTGGGGCGAAACCGTCGGTGCCGGCTTCGGGCCTGGCCGTTTGATTCGTGACAGCTACTCGGTGTCCCACAGCGGGGACTGGGGTTTCGGCACCTCGAAAGTCGACCTGTATCTCAACAAGTTCAAGAACGACATCGACTGGGGCAAGTCCAGCGCCGAAGAAAAAATCGCTGAAGGCAGCCTGAACATTCCATTTGAATTCCTGCTCAGCCAGCGCATGACTGTGGGCGGGCAGTGGAAGCGTGAAGAACTGACCAACAGTGACACCCTGGGCACGGTGCCCGTGGACTACCAAGGCGCCGCGGTTTCCGGTGCGTCGCTCAAGGGGGACTACTCGGCCGCGTTTATCGAAGATGAGGTGTACCTGCTCGACAACCTGGCCCTGACCCTGGGCAACCGTTTCGACCACAGTGCGGACTATGGCAACCACAACAGCCCACGGGCGTACCTGGTCTACCATCCGCACCCGGACTGGACCGTGCGCGGTGGTGTGTCCAAGGGCTTCCGTGCACCGAGCCTGAAAGAGGGGAGCGCCGGTGCCGCCACCGAGTCCGCTGGTCGCGGTTGTGGCTCGTTGAAACCCCTGGGGTATGTCAGTGGCAGTTGCTGGATGGCCGGCAACCCGAACTTGTCGCCAGAGACCAGCGTCAACAAGGAAATCGGCGCGTCCTTCGACCGTGACGGTTGGGAGGCCAGCCTGACCTACTTCCACACCGACTTTGAAGACAAGATCGAATACGCCCCCCTGGGCCAATTCCAGGGCCGTTGGTGGACCATGCTGGAAAACGTCGAAAAAGCGCGGACCCGCGGCTGGGAAGGCTCGGTTCGCGTACCGCTGACTGACTCCCTGGACTGGCGCACCAACGCCACCTATATGCTGGAGAGCAAAAACCTGTCCACCGGCGAAGACCTGATCAGCGCGCCCAAGTTGTCTGCTTTCAGTGCGATCAACTGGCAAGCCACCGACACGCTCAACACCGAGCTTTCGGCGCAGCATGTCGGTAAACAGCGTGGGGTGGGCAATGACTTCGTCAAGTCATACACCACCTACGACCTGACGGCGAACCTGGCCGTAACCAAGTGGTTGACCTTGAATGGCGGCGTGCAGAATTTGCTGGATGAAGATGCGCGGGATGGTTCGACGACGTTCTATGTGCCGGGGCGTGCGTTTTTTGCCGGGGCTACGACCTACTTTTGAGGTGTCGCCATGCCCTGCGCGCACCGGCCTCCCACTGACTGAGCAGTCGCCAGGCACAAGAAAGCCCGCGCGAGGCGGGCTTTTTGAGGTGGTTGCGGGTGCTCGCCGGAAACCTCAAGGGTGGGTGGAGGGCCCGCGCCGCAGATGCCGGCGCCGCAGCAGGCGATAGGCCGCCGGGATCACAAACAGCGACAGTAACGGTGCGGTGATCATGCCGCCGACCATGGGGGCGGCAATGCGGCTCATCACTTCGCTGCCCGTACCGCTGCCCAACAGGATGGGTAACAGGCTGGCAATGATGACGGCAACGGTCATGGCCTTGGGGCGGACGCGTTGCACGGCGCCTTCACGAATCGCCGCAACCAGCCCGTGCTCAGTGCTGTCGCCGAGGCCTTCACGTTCGGCCCAGGCGTTTTTCAGGTACAGCAGCATAATCACGCCAAACTCAGCAGACACCCCGGCCAGGGCAATAAAACCGACGCCGGTGGCGACCGACAGGTTGAACCCCAACAGATAGAGGAACCAGGCACCGCCCGTCAGGGCAAATGGCAGGGTGGCCATGATCAACAAGGCCTCATCGAATCGGGAGAACGTCAGGTAGAGCAACACGAAGATGATCAGCAGCGTGGCCGGCACCAGCAGTTTGAGTCGGGCGTTGGCCCGTTCGAGAAATTCAAACTGCCCCGAGTAACTCAAGCTCATGCCCGGTTGCAACTTGACCTGCTCATTGACGGTGCGGCGTAGATCGGCGACCACCGAAGCAATGTCCCGGTCACGCACATCGATATACACCCAGCCTGAAAGCCTCGCGTTTTCACTTTTGAGCATGGACGGGCCGTCGCTGACCTTGATCGTTGCCACGGTCCCCAGGGTGATCTGGCTGCCTGATGGGGTGTAGATCGGTAATTGCTCCAGGGCACCGAGCGAGTCGCGCCACTCCCGTGGGTAACGCACGTTGATCGGGAAACGTGCGAGACCTTCAATCGTCTCTCCGATATTCTCACCGCCAATCGCCCCGGCCACGATGGACTGTACATCGGCGATATTAAGCCCATAGCGGGCGGCGGCCGGGCGGTCGATGTCCACGTCGATATAGCGGCCACCCGTCAGCCGCTCGGCCAACGCGGAACTGACCCCCGGCACCTCTTTGGCCACCCGTTCCACAGCCTGGGTCACAGCATCAATCTGTGCCAGGTTGCTGCCGGCCACTTTCACGCCGATTGGGCTTTTGATCCCGGTGGCAAGCATATCGATGCGATTGCGGATCGGCGGTATCCAGATATTGGTCAGCCCGGGGACGCGCACCACTCGATCCAGTTCTTGAACCAGTTTTTCCGGGGTCATACCCGCACGCCATTGTTCGTGCGGCTTGAACTGGATCGTGGTCTCGAACATCTCCAGCGGCGCCGGGTCAGTGGCGGTTTCCGCGCGACCGGCTTTACCAAAGACATGTTCGACCTCTGGTACCGTTTTGATCAGGCGGTCGGTCTGTTGCAGGAGCTGCGCCGCTTTCTGCGCCGATAACCCTGGCAGGGCCGATGGCATATAGAGGAGGTCGCCCTCATCCAGCGGCGGAAGAAACTCGCCCCCCAAGCGCGATATCGGCCATAGCGCACTGACAAAAACCAAGAGCGCCACGAGTAGGGTGGCTTTGGGACGGCGCAGTACCGCATCCAGGGCCGGTTGGTAGAGCCTGATCAGCCAGCGGTTCAGCGGGTTCTGCTGTTCCGTGGGGATGGCGCCTCGAATCCAGTAGCCCATCAGCACCGGCACCAGGGTCACCGAAAGTCCGGCCGCCGCGGCCATGGCGTATGTCTTGGTGAAGGCCAGTGGGCCGAACAACCGACCTTCCTGCGCCTGCAGGGTGAAAACCGGAATGAATGACAGGGTGATGATCATCAGGCTGAAGAACAGCGCTGGGCCTACCTCGGCGGCGGCCTGTGTCATTACCTGCCAATGGCGTTCGCCCTTCAGTTCCTCTCCCGGGTTGGCGGCGTGCCAGGCCTCCATTTTCTTGTGGGCGTTCTCGATCATCACCACGGCGGCATCGACCATGGCACCGATGGCAATGGCAAGCCCGCCCAAGGACATGATGTTGGCGTTGATCCCTTGGTGACGCATGATGATGAAGGCAATCAACACACCGACGGGAAGCGAGACGATCGCCACCAGGGATGAGCGCAAGTGCCAGAGGAAGAGCCCGCAAACCAGGGCAATGACGATGAACTCTTCGAGCAGTTTGTAGCTGAGGTTTTCCACCGCACGATCGATCAGCTTACTGCGGTCGTAGGTAGTGACGATTTCTACCCCCGCAGGCAGGCTGTTTTTCAGTTCGGCAAGCTTGGTCTTGACGGCCTCAATGGTCTGGCGAGCGTTCTTGCCGCTGCGCAGAATCACCACGCCGCCGACGGTCTCGCCTTCGCCGTCGAGTTCAGTGATGCCACGCCGCATTTCCGGCCCCAACTGGATCGTGGCGACATCGCCCAGGGTGACCGGCACGCCACCGGCTCCCAGCTTGAGTGGGATTGCACGGAAGTCATTCAGGGTTTTCAGGTAGCCGGAAGCGCGCACCATGAACTCGGTCTCGGCCATCTCCAGTACCGCCCCGCCGGTTTCCTGGTTGGCCTTGCCGATCGCTGCGCTTACCTGCGCCTGGGTGATACCGAAGCTGGCCAGTTTCAACGGATCAAGCTGCACCTGGTACTGCTTGACCATGCCTCCCACCGTGGCCACTTCCGCAACGTTCGCCAGGGTTTTGAGCTCAAACTTCAGGAACCAGTCCTGCAAGGCGCGCAATTGCGCCAGGTCATGCTTACCACTGCGGTCGACCAGGGCGTATTGGTAAATCCAGCCGACGCCGGTGGCATCCGGCCCCAACGCGGGCCTGGCATTGGCCGGCAAGCGGCTTTGAATCTGGCTCAGGTATTCCAGCACCCGCGAGCGGGCCCAGTACAGGTCAGTGCCGTCTTCAAACAGCACATAGACAAAACTGTCGCCGAAGAAGGAATAACCGCGCACGGTCTTGGCGCCCGGCACGGAGAGCATGGTGGTGGCCAGTGGGTAGGTCACCTGGTTTTCGACGATCTGCGGCGCTTGCCCTGGATAAGGGGTGCGGATGATTACCTGCACATCCGACAGGTCCGGCAAGGCATCGATCGGCGTGTTTTGCACCGACCAGATCCCCCAGGCCGTGACAAAGAGTGTCGCAAGCAAGACCAGAAAACGGTGGGCGACGGACCAGCGAATCAGGGCGGCAATCATGGCTGGCTCCCCGCTTTATCCAGGCGCTCGACCCGTAGACCGTCATCGCTCTGGCCCAGCGCAATGCGCACCGGATCACCGGCTTTCAGGCCCTGCATCAGGGCCGGGCTGGCCAGTGGGAATGTCATAGTCATGCCGGGCATGCCCAGGGTCTTGAAGGGGCCGTGGGCGAGGGTGACTTCTGTGTCGTTGAAGCCAACGATCTGCCCATCCGCTTCATGCAAGCTGGGGGATGACTCTGCCTCCATGCGGGCCACAATGCCCTTGAGACTGGCTTCCGAGTCGAGCAGGAACTGGCCAGACGTCACCACTTTCTGGCCCTCTTCCAGGCCTTTCAAGATCACGGTCTTGCCATCGCTTTCCTGCCCCAGTTGCACCACCACAGGACGGTAGCGCCCTGCGTCTTCGGCGAGCATCACCAGGGCGCGTTGGCCCGTGCGAATGACGGCCTCGCTCGGCACCCACAACACACTGCGCCCGGTCGAGTGGTTCAGGCGCACCTGTGCCGTCAAG
Organism: Pseudomonas gessardii; assembly: GCF_001983165.1. Taxonomy (GTDB): domain Bacteria; phylum Pseudomonadota; class Gammaproteobacteria; order Pseudomonadales; family Pseudomonadaceae; genus Aquipseudomonas; species Aquipseudomonas gessardii. The sequence continues at coordinate 40,654 of NZ_MNPU01000033.1, forward strand.
CCCGGCCTGAGGCGCCCGTGCGCATTGGGCAGTTCCACCCGGACATTCAGGGTGCGGCTGTCGGCATTGGTCTCGGGCAAAATCGCGCTGACCTTGCCGTTGAGCGTGGTTCCAGGGAAGGCCGGCAGGCGCGCCTGCACCGCCTGCCCGACGCTGATGGACCCGGCTTGGGCTTCTGGAACCGCCACCGCCAACCAGACACTGTCCAAACCATTGACGCGTGCCAGGGTCTCGCCGGTCGCCAGGGTCATACCCGCACGGACATTCAGCGTTTGCAGCACACCCCCCATCGGGCTGGTGACCGTCAGGTAGGGCTGAACCTTGCCGCCACGCTCTACCTGCGCAATCAGTGCTGCCGGCATCCCGGTGAGTTGCAGGCGCTGACGGGCCGCCGCCAACAGGTCGGCATCCCCATTACGCTTCAGTGCCAGGAACTCTGTCTGGGCCGCTGCCCACTCGGGCACCAGGATATCCGCCAAGGGGGCGTTGGCTTTGAGCACATCGCCTGGAGCATGGGCGTAGACCCGTTCCACAAAGCCGGCGGTGCGCGCCTGAATCACCGCGACATCGCGTTCGTTGAACGCCAAGACACCGGTTACATCGAGGCTGGAGTCAAAGGCCCCACGGGTGACGGTTGCAAAACGCAGGCCCAGGTTCTGGGTCAGGCTCGGGTCGATACTGATGCTCGCGCGATCCGCCGCGCCGCTGGCGTACTGAGGGACCAGTTGCATGTCCATGAAGGGGGACTTGCCCGGCTTATCGAATTTTTGCTGCGGGTACATAGGGTCGTACCAATACAGGGCCTGGCGTTCATCCGGTGAAGTGAGGCGCTGTGTTGGCGCTGTGTCCATGCGCTGCTGAGCGAACCAGTAGCCCCCCGCAACCCCGAATGCCATCGAGATACCGACCAGCCAGGCTGCGTGCGATTTTTTAAGGTTCATTGGCTGGGCTCCCCATAAGCAAAATACAGACGGGCACTGGTCAGTGCGCGCTGCTCTTCCACGTCGATCTGTTTCAGGCGGGCGGTGATGAGTTCACGCCGGGCGGCCACCACGGCGTTTAAATCGCCGGTGCCGGCGCGATAACTGGCCATGCTCAGTTCGACCTTTTCCTGGGCCAGCGGCAACAGGCTTTCCTGGTTTCGGCGCACGGCACGACTCAGGCGCTCATAGTCAGCCAGTTCGTTCTCCAGTTGCTGGATATGCTCGCGTGACTGGGCTTCGCGCTCGGCCTCAAGCTGGTTGAGTTCAGCCTGTTTGGCCGCGATCTTGGGGTTTTGGCGCGAGTCTGGAAACAGCGGCAGGTCCCATGAAAACTGCACGTTGACCATGTCGCCGAACTGCCGGTCACGATGTTGATAATCCAGTTCCCAGCTCCAGTCCGCTTGCTTTTGCGCCTGGGCCTCGCTGATCTTGGCCTGCGCTTCACGGGTCATCGGTGCAAACGCGGCCAGCCGGGGGTGGTGTTGCAGCTTATGGGGGTAGCCGGAGGTATCGATGGGCCATTCAGGCAAGCGGCCCACCGGCGTGTCGTTGGCGGCGGCACCAATCCAGCGTTTGAGGGCCGCTCGGGCCTGCGCTCTCTGGAGCAGCAGATCGTCTTGCTGCTCAGCCAACAGAGCCGCTTCCTGTTTGGGGGTTACCGCGTCGGCGGGCTGGGCGCGGCCACCGGCAATCTGGGCGCGGACGGCCTCGCTCAGCAGGCGGTTTTCGGTGTAGAAGTCTTGGAAGAGCGCATTTTTACGTTCAACCGAGTAGCTGCTGATCCAGGCCAATGCCGTGGATTGCCGAACGTTCAGGCGCTCGATCTGCCGCTCGGCCGCGGCTCTTTCAACGGCGGCATCGGCGACCTCGATGCGGGCTTTGCGCTTGGCAAGGTTGGGCATTTCTTGCCGGATCCCGACCATTTGCGAGGTCATGAAGTCCTGGTCAAGGCTCCAGCGATTCGGCCCGCCAATGGGGTAGTTCTGTACACCCAGCAGGAGCTTGGGGTCAGGCAGTTCACCTGCCGGGATGGCTGCGCTAGTGGCAGCCTGGATTCTGGCGTCTTGTGCGGTCAGTGACGGCGCAGTGTTTTCAGCCAGGCGCAGCGCTTCATCGAGTGTCAATTGGGCAGCGAGGCTTGGCCAAGACAGTACGCTTGCGACCAGGCCGGCCACGAGCGACCAACCTATGCAATAGCACTTGGAGTTCATGTCTATGATTCCTGTGATCATCCACTGCGCGCGTCAAAAGACATGCACGCAGCTAGTCCACCCCGCTAATGCGGGATGAGGCTCAAGGTGGGGCAGGAATCAAGCGCGAGGCGGTCGCCATACCCCGGATGGGGTCTGCATGGGGAGGGAATCGCTGAAGAAGGACAATACTACGGGGTTGAACAGGGGCACAGGAGGCGTGAAGAGCAAGACTTGCAGCATGCTCCCCGCCTTGCATTCCTGGCCGGGCTTACAAGGTTTGCCGTGCTCGATGAAGCTTTTTGCATCGTTGCAGCAGTCTAGCCCCATGTCGTTCATCATCGTCATGCCCATGGTTTTCATGGGGCACGGTTCTGTTGATGCCGCAACGCCCGCCATCCCGCTCAGAGGAAGCGTCAAGCTGAGCATGAAGATGAGACACAACCGCAGATAGCGTTTCATGGGCTGGAGTGTAGTCGCTGAAAAGGGGGCTTGCGGGATGCATGTTCTCGGCAGCCTGCCGAGTGTCCTGATGCAGACGATATCACCGCATCTGAATTAAGCCAGCATTATCACGACAGCGGGCAGGCTTTTCGACGCGCACGGTTTTGCCTTAAACGGGCTGCCCTCTGCTAAACCGAGGTCAACGTTCCTCGCTGTAACTCCTGGGTCGTCTCCAGGATGAAATTGCGCAACCAGCGATTGTGCAGGTCGTCGTTGCGCTCTACGTCCCAGATCATGAACACGCGAAAAGCCGGTACGAAGATCGGCACCGGACTGACGGTCAGGCGCGCGATCCTGGCGTAGGACAGTGCCGCAAACGTTGGCAGGGTGGCGATTACGTCGCTGTGAACCAGGGTGGCCAGCGCTCCTGAAAAGTGGGTAAAGGACGCCGAAACCCGGCGTGAGATCCCTTCGCTTTCCAGCAGATCATCCACAAAACCGCGCCGGCCATCAAAGGACACCCGTACATGCTCGTGCTTCAAGTATTCCTCACGGGTGAGCGGGCTTTGAATGTTCAGGCGCGGGCCGTCGTACAGGCATGAATAGGACGATGAGAACAAGACCTGGGAGGAGTAGTGAGAGGTGAACTCCTTGGGTTCGGAGCACAGCACCATATCGATATCCGGGTCGGCCAGGGCGGTTTTCCAGAGGGAGCTGTTGGTCTGGTGGAAGGCAAAGTTCACAGAAAGCCCCTTGGCGCGAGCTTCGTTGACCAGCCTGGGCGAGAGGTAGCTTTCAATGTCATCCGACAATGCAATGTTGAAGGTTCGGCTTGATGACTCGGCGGCAAACAGGGGTTGCCGGTCGATGATGGCGCTGACCGCCGTCAGCGCTTGCACGACCTTCGGCGCGATCTCCAAGGCGCGGCGCGTCGGGACCATGCCCGCGCCGGTACGGATAAACAAATCATCATGAAACTGCTCGCGCAACCGTTTGAGCGACGAGCTGACGGCACCCTGCGTCACGTGCAGCACCGCCGCCGTCCGGGTCACACTCCGCTCACTCATCAGGCACTGAAAGATGACCAGGAGGTTAAGGTCGATCCGGCTAATATTAGTAACTCTAATCATGGGCATCTTTCGTATTCGTTTGATTAATTTGCCTTGGGATTCTTAAGCTCAACTCAAGCCAATACAACAAAAATAGGATGCTCTGTATGGAAAAGATGATAGTGCAGCCACAAAGCGCTGATCAGACCGTTGCCTCCGGCGAGGGTGCTGAACTGCGCAAACGGGCGATTGCCGTGGGTATCGGTAATTTCATGGAGTGGTTCGACTTTGCCATTTATGGCTATTTCGCGGCCGTGATCGGACAAATTTTTTTCCCCTCCACAGCGCCAGGCGTTTCGCTGTTGTCGTCGCTGGCGGTGTTCGCCGTGGGGTTTCTTTCTCGGCCACTGGGGGCCGTCGTACTGGGGCCGATCGGTGACAAACTTGGCCGGCGTGCGGTATTGATCATCACGGTGTTCGGGATGGGGCTGACGACCACCTTGATTGGCTTGTTGCCAGGCTACGCCTCTATCGGTATCGCCGCTCCGGTCCTGCTCGTGGCGCTGCGCTTCTTGCAAGGGATGATGGTGGGGGGCGAGTGGTCAAGCGCGGGCATCTACATCGTCGAAAGTGCGCCGGCCAATCGTCGGGCCTCGGCGGCCAGCGTGATTACCGCGACCGCGGGCGCGGCATTTCTCTTCGGCACCGCGATTGCGGCCGTCATCAACAGTTCGTTATCTAGCGAAGAAGTGATGCAGTGGGGTTGGCGCATTCCTTTCGTCGCTTCCATCCTGATGGCCGGCGTGGCCATGTATATCCGCCGCAAGCTAGGCGATACGCCGGTCTACGCCGAACTCGAACGCAAGCGTGCCAATAACACCCTGGAAACGGTATCTGCCCAGGTGAAGTGGCGGGCATTTGTGATTTCGTTTGCCTTCGCCGCCCTGTTCGGGGTTTCGCTGTACTACTTCATCACCTACGCCAATACCCACCTGACACAAACCGTTGGCCTTGGCAAACCGACGGCCCTGTGGCTGTGTAGCGCGGCGCTGGTGGTCTACACGCTGATCAACCCGATTGTTGGGCGCCTAAGCGATCGTTTCGGTCGCCGTCCCTTTGTGCTGACGGCGGCACTGGGGCTGACCGTGCTGGCTTATCCGGTGTTTTTGCTGATGAACACCGGCAATTACATCGCGATTCTGGCGGGGTTGTTGATCATGGCGGTGCTGGTGGCAATTACTGCCGTGATGGATGTGGTGTTGCTGGTCGAGGTGTTTCCTGCGTCCATCCGCTCCACCGGCGCGGCGGTTGGGCACAACGTGGCATTGGCGTTGCTGGCAGGCCCCGGTCCGTTTATTGCGGTGGCGTTGATCCAGGCCACCCACAACCCAAATATTCCGGCGATGTACCTGGCGGGTGTCTCGCTGGTCTGCTTCATCGTTCTGTGGTTCCTGCTGCCTGAGACCAAAGATCGGGACATCACTCGTGGCTAACCCCGCCACGTTCTATTGATACGAGGGAAACTCATGTTCAAAGCAGCCGTTGTTCAAGCATCGTCTATTCCGTTTGAGCCCTATTTGAGCGCCGAGAAAGCCGCCGGGCTCATTCGAGAGGCCGCCGAAAAGGGTGCCGCGTTGGTGGTGTTTCCCGAGGCGTTCTTGGGGGGATACCCTAAGGGCGCTGCCTTCGGCACCGTCGTCGGCAGTCGCAACGACACCGGTCGTGCGCACTTTCAGCGCTACATGGACGGCTCGATCACCCAGGACGGCCCGGAGTTGGCGCGCCTTGGCGAGGTGGTGAATGAAACCGGGGTGCATGTGGTGATGGGCATTATTGAGCGTGTAGGGCGAACGCTGTACTGCTCATCCGTGACATTGGCGCCCGGCAAAGGTATTGCCGGCTATCACCGCAAGCTCATGCCGACCGGGCAGGAGCGGATCATCTGGGGGTTTGGCGATGGCTCCAGCATTGCCCCGGTGGACACGCCGCTCGGTCGAATCGGGACTGTGATTTGTTGGGAAAACTACATGCCCGCCTTGCGCCAGGCCATGTATGCACAAGGCACCGAGATCTACTGCACGCCCACTGCCGATGACCGCCCAACCTGGGCCTCCTCCATGGTACATATTGCCGTGGAAGGGCGGGTGCATGTGCTCTCGGCCTGCCAGGCAATCACCCTGGCCGAGTACCCGGCACACTACCGTGACGACTTTGCCCTGGAGGCTCAAGACAGCGACTACATCATGCACGGCGGCAGCATGATCGTAAGCCCGGCGGGTCAAGTGCTGGCGGGGCCGGTATTTGACCAGGAAACCATTCTCTACGCCGATATCGACCTGTCCGCGGGACTGGCCAGTAACCTCGACTTCGACGTGTGCGGCCACTATTCCCGCCCCGAAGTGTTTCAGCTCAAGGTCAACACTGCACCGATGCAGCCTGTGGTGTTTGACGCAAGCTAAGACGCAAGGCTGCGTATAGGGAGACAAGAAAGCCCGCACTAAGCGGGCTTCTTGAGGTGATTCATAGACGGCTGTAGGCCTCTTTAAACCGATGCTTATGGATTTTCCAGCGGCCCAGGTATGAACCCTTCGCCCCTGAGGGACTTAATGACACCTCGAATCAGATAGTTATTAGAAAAACCGATTGTGTACTGCCTCGCGCCTGCGTTTAGCGGTAAAAGCATCCCTTGGTCTACCAGTTTTTTGATCAGGTAAGTCCGTTGATTGCTCGACTGCCGAGGGAGTACGGAGGCTATATCTGCAGATTTTACGACCTTCAATTTTATTGCGGCCGACAGCACTGCCTCTTCCGTCCCCGTGATCCATTCTCTTTCCCTTGCGAAGGCCACAGCAGGGACAAGTATGCATTGGGTCAGATATGCGTAGTCGGTGAGGCGATCGACTTTCTCCAGCTCATCACGAATGCCTTCCAGCACGTATGTACACCACTCCTCTAGCCCTTCCTTTGTGCCTTTGTCGGCGGTGGCAAGCATTGCGTAATAGCGCTCACGGTCATTGCAGAAGACGGCCGTAGGATTGAGGACGCGGCCGCCTGCGTTGACGTTGAAACCATACTTTATCAGGAGAGCATAGGTCAGCAGTCTTACCACGCGGCCATTGCCATTGCCGAATGGATGTATCCATCCAAACCTATGGTGAGCGAGCGCAACCTTCATGAGGCCGTATTTCGGAGAGTCTTCGTGATTCACGAATTCGACAAGTTCCTGCATGTAGGCTTGAACCTGGATGAAATCGGGAGGCAGATGATCAGACTGGGATATTCTGACATTCCCGCTGCGATAGGCGCCGGGCGTTTTGTCGCCTTCACGAACCAGATCGTTTACGGTCATCGCGTGAAGCTCTCGAATCATCTGCTCTGTCAGCGCAGCGCCGGGCGTCATGATCTGCTCGATGTAATCCATTGCCTTTTCAATATTGGCAACCTCGCGCAGTTGGTCCGTGTCCTGAGCCTTACCTTCTACCTTGCTATCGATGTAGTCCGCCAAAGTAGTGTGATTGCCTTCTATACGTGCAGAACCGAGGCTTTCCAGCGCATGGAAAAGCGATTTGAGCTGGTAGAACACCGGTAGTGGCGTATCGCCTTCAAGCCTTAGGCGACGTAGGTGCTCCAGTTCACTCAGTACATCGACTAGGTCCGAGTCAAAGGAAGGATTGAGAAGCTCAAGATCGTGATGGGTAAACGTAGGCATATAGAAAAGTATCTCAAGCCAGCCAAAAGATTATCTTGAAAAAAGCCAGGGAAGCCACCGTAATTAAAGGTGTTTGCTTAGCAAGCGCTAAAAATTATCTTGAATTCAGTCTTGAGGCAACTCAAAAGTGAGTAATGAATAAGTGACAAATCTCGGTAGTTAGCGGGGTTTCCATGGCGAGGACGCGCTATCGGCAGGCCCGCCAATGCGGTATTGGAAAGGGGGCGGCGTTTTATCTCGGATCGCTTCATTTGGGCTTGTGTCCCCTCGGATCAATTATTTTTCGAGGAGACACAGAGAGAGGGTATAGGGGGATACAAGCAGAGACAGCCAGAAACAAGAAAGCCCGCACGAGGCGGGCTTCTTGAGGTGATTCATAGACTGCTGTAGACATCTATGGATCGGTACTTGGTGTACACAGTCATTTGAACCAAATTCATAACCTACTGTATTTATTATTATTTTTAGCTGTTAAGTCAGGTTGGCATACATATAGGCATACATGCCGCCGGGATCTCAACGAATGCACCTCTCATACCTGATCTTGGCATAATGTCGTGCGTCTCGACAAAACGACGGACCTCGGACTGATCTACCAAAACATGGCGTCCATTGCCTCCGAGTGGCATTACTAGCCAAATAGGCTGGAAAAACTGGATTTGCGGGTGATGTTGGATTAGATGGTTAGCCGCTAATCGTTATTTTGATGTGAGCCCCTGAACATAGGAATGCGGAGCCTTCCTATGTTCAGGGGCTTGGTCTGAAAGTCTTAATGACTTTGGTGTTGGCGACAGTCGTCAAACAAGCTATCTCCGCAGATGGGATGTCGTTTGCGGCTTCGGCGCTAACCAGTTAGTGCTAAGCGTATTGGTACGAGCTTCCGATGCTTGGTTTTATTGGACGCCGCCACACCGTTGAAACCGGCCTGGACGACAACAAGTGTTTCGTAGTGCTTGCCTGTTGCTGATGTAACGGTTACCCCCATACCCGCTGGCGTTTGAGGAAACTCTCGATGGTGTGTGCGGCCTGCTCGATTGAGGAGGTTGTGCTGTCAATGACAATTTCGGGGGCCTCCGGGCGTTCATAGGGCGAGTCAATGCCGGTGAAATTCTTGATCAGGCCTTTGCGTGCCTTGGCGTAGAGGCCCTTGGGGTCGCGCAGCTCCAGGACATGCAGAGGCGCATCGATAAATATTTCAATAAAGTCGCCGGGGACGAACAGCGCCCTGGCCATGCGGCGTTCCTGTTCGAAGGGCGAGATCAGGCAGACCAGGGTGATGACCCCAGCATCTACCATCAGCCTGCCGACCTCGGCCGTGCGCCGAATGTTTTCCTTGCGGTCGTTATCGGCAAAGCCCAGGTCGGCGGTTAAGCCCTGGCGTAGCCGGTCGCCGTCAAGCAGGCAGGTGTGCAGCCGCTTACCGTGCAGGCCGGCCTGCACGCGGTTGGCAATGCACGACTTGCCGGCCCCCGACATACCGGTGAACCACAAGAGCAATGAGCGATGCCCTTTGAGGGTGGACTGGGCCTGGCGTTCGATCTCAAACGGGTGGGGCACCAGGTCCGGGGTACGCAGGGGATGTGACGGTAGTACCAGTGACGGGGGCATGAAAGACATCTCCATGGGGGCGGATGACAGTCAGAATTCAATTACCGCTCGGTAGCGCACTGTGTTGTTGCGCAGGGCGTCCAAGGCCTGGTTGATCTGCTCTGTCGGGAAAATCTCCACCATCGGCCAGACATGGTGTTCGCTGGCAAATTCCAGCATTTTCAGCATGTCGTGACGCCCGCCGACGTTGGCGGTACTGACGGTCAAGGTCTTGTAGGTCATGGCAGGAATGTCCAGCGTGACCGGGCCGGGCATCCCGGCAAAACACAGGGTGCCATGGGGGCGCAGCAGGGCGATGGCCCGTTCCCAGTCCTGGTCGTTGGAAGCGGTGATTAGCAAGAAGTCCAGGGTATTTTCCTGTGCCTGCAACGTGGCCAAGTCCAGGGTGTAGAAATGGCGCGCACCCAGCTGTAATGCCTGGGCTTTCTTGTTATCGGAGCTCGATAACGCGGTGACCGTGCAGCCGAACTTGGCTGCAAACTGGATGGCCAGGTGGCCGAGCCCACCGATGCCCAACACGCCCACGCGCATGCCTGGCCGGGTGCCCCGTAGCAACGCGGTGAACACCGTCTGCCCGGCGCAGAACAGCGGCGCGGCCACATGAGAGGGCAGGTTGTCGGGGAGCAAGAACACGAAGCGGCTGTCGCAGGTCAGGAAGTCGGCAAACCCGCCTTTTTGCCCGTTACTGCAGGTTGGCAGCACGGCCGCACAGTGTTGCTCTTCACCCTTGAGGCACCACTCGCACGCCAGGCAGGCGCCCTTGTACCAGCCGACGCCGACGCGCTGGTCGGGGCTAAGGTGGGTAACTGCCGACCCGGTGCGCACCACGCGCCCCACAACTTCATGGCCACACACCTGTGGGTATTGGGAAGCTTCACCCCAATCGCCTTCAATCAAATGCAGATCGCTGGTGCAGGCTCCGCAATGGGTCACCTGGATCTCCACTTCGTTGGCCCCGGGATCCGGGCGCAGGTAGGTGAACGGTTCCAGTGGAGAGCCCGGCCCATAGGCGGCCCAGCCGTTAGTAGTGCGTGTCATGGGTTCACTCCTGGGTTAGGTTCAGTGCCGTGAGGTACTGTTGGGTCCATTCAGCGTCGATCACCGGGCACTCCAAATGATCAAGTAGCAGCGGCGGTGGAGGGTTGAAGTAGCTGAAGTCATCAATGATCATCGGCAGGATTAACAGCGTGCGCTGCAACACGGCCTTGCCAGGGGCCTGTTCCTTGAGTCTGGCCTGCCATTGTTCCAGGGGCAGTGGTGCATACTGGGTTGGTCCCAGAAGCGTCTGTATCCAGGCGCATAACTGGGTCCATTTGAGGTTCGCCGCAGGGTTATACAGGTGCTGTACGGGCGGTGAACCCAAGGCCTGGCCGTGGATCGCTGTGTGGGTAAATACCTGCGCGACATAGTCCACGGGGGTCAGGTTCATTGACCAGCTCGCTTCGTCTGGCCAGGCATTGAGGGCCAAGCAGCTGCGAATCAGTAGCCCGACATAGTCCTCCTGGTTTATCGACGCGCCACTGTCGGGATGTGCGGGGGCGCTGATGTCGCCACAGCGCAGAATGTTCAGGGACAGCCCGCGGCTTTCGCAAAACGCAATGGCCAAGTGTTCGGCCACCAGCTTGGCGCGGTTATAGCCGGTCGATGGCACCGGCTCCGGTAGGGTCGAGGCAAACACCACGCCGGCCCCGTTTGCGGCTGCCAGGCCGAGCACCTCGACCACACCGCCGACGTTGGTCTGGGCCAGGCGTTCATAGCGCTTGAGCCAGTTGACGTCGGCGGCGCAATGAATGATGCAGTCCACGTCTTGGCACAGCCGCTGATAGGCCGCGCTCGCTAGGCCGAATTGTGGTTGCGCCAGATCCCCGGCCATGCCCTCGACCCGAGCCGTGCGGGGCGACAATCCCAATTTGGCTACCCGACGTTGAGCCTGGGCCGCATCATCCGCACGGACCAGGCACAAGATCGTCTCCACACCGGCTGTTTGTTGCAGTTCGGCAACCACCCTGCGCCCTAGATACCCAGTCGCTCCGGTGACCATGATTGTGCGTCGGGCCAGGCGTCGCGGCGCCTGCTGCAGGCTCGCCACAGCCGTGGTCAACCGGGCCAAATAACGCTCGGCTTCTGCCGTGACCGAAAAGGCCACTTCCAACAGCGGCGTACCTTGCAGCCGATGGGCCAGCAGCCTGCTGATCCCTGCCACCGTCGAGTCGCGGGTGATATCGGCAATCGTAAGGTTCGTCTCGAATGCGCGATTGATGCGCGTCATCAAATCCAGCAGCAACAAGCTGCCGCCAATATCGATAAAGTCGCTATCGGGCCCCAGGGTGACCCCTTGCAGGTTCATGCAGCGCGCCCACAGCCTTGCCACTCGTACTTGCAGCGGCGTCAGCGGCGGTAGGTCATCCGACAGCGGTGCTAAAGGCTGCAGCAACAGGGCTTGGGCACCCAGACGCTTCTGGCTCGCTCCCGCCGGAATCGACGCGGCAAGAAAGTACCCCAGTGGCACGCTGAATGCGGGCAGGTGCTGGCCTGCCCACTGGCGCAGGGCGCCAGCAGCTGGAGGGTTGTCGGGGTCTCGGGCGCTGATAAAGGCCACCAGTTGCATATCCTGGCCCTCGCCACGGGTAGTGACCAGCGCGCTGCGTACCTCGGAGTGAGTCATCAATACCCGCTCGACGTCTGCGCTGAAGATCTTGAAACCGCGCACCTTCAAATGGGTCGTCGCACGCCCTATCAGATAAACCTCTCCGGTCTCGCTCAGCCGCACCATATCGCCGGTGCGCAGCAGCCGGTGTGCCAGCGTCGGGCAGTCGGTGGCCATTGGATTTTCCACGAAGGCACTGCGGTTTGCCGCGTCGTCATTGAGGTAGCCCATGCTGAGGCCTGGGGTATGGACGTACAGTTCACCGTGGCCACCCAGCGGCGTGCAATCGAGGGCCGGGTCTAGCACGTAGGCCTGGGTTCCGGCGGTAAATTGCAGATGTCCGTCCGGGGCGGATAACGCGACATCTCCGGCTTCATTCGAGCCATACAGGTCGATCACCCGGCAATGCGGCAGGCAGCGCACGAGATTCTGGCGCGTGGTCGCTGGCAGTTGTTCGCCGCTCAGCCACAGGCAATGCACTGCGGCAAAGGCTTGTTTGAACGCCGGCTCATCCTGCATCAGGCCTGCCGCCAGGCTGGGGGTGATCATCAATTGGCTGAGCTGGCCCCACTGGACGAATGCCCGTAGAGCCTGAGGATCCAACACCATGGCATCCGGAATCAGGCAGGCGGTGGCACCGCTGAAAATAGGGTAGTAGACATATCCAGCCATCCAAGCATTGAGGCCCACTCGGTCGCCCGGGCGGATGTGCTGTTGCCAAAGCGCCAGGGAATCAAGGCGACCGTGTTCGGCGATGGTGACAATCTTCGCCGTGCCGGTAGTGCCGGAGGTAAGCAGGCCGTAAGCTAGGTCATTGACGACAGCTGCACGTCGGGTTACGGCAGCGGGCGCGGGGTCCAGTTCGTCGAACACCAGGGTGCGATAACCGGGCGGCAAGTCGTTGAGACTGGTGGTGTCACCTACCACCACCACCGGCTGGAGGTTGGTCAGGGCCTTGGCGGTAGCCTCCAGGCCATACCAGTGAGGAATATCGAGGTAGGGCCAGCCCAGCAGGCTGCAGGCGGTCATGGTGATCAGGCTTGGAAGGTCCTTGTCCAGGCGGATAGCCACCCAGCCGCTATGGGTGCAAACTTTCGACAGGCGTTCGGCCAGCGTGGTGGCATGGGCATGCAGTTGCCTGGCATTCAGTTGCCTATGCGGTGTCATCGCGACCAACCTCTCAGGGGCTTGGTCCAGTAAGCGAAAGAAGTGTTGCTGCCATGATAGGCCCGGCGCGCTGGCAGTGCTGGCGTGGCGGTTGCTGGCGATTTGATGCGTGCGGCTACGTAGGCTCGCATTTAGCGCAAGGGTTGCCAGTTGCGCACTGATTCGCGGGGCCTGAGCGCCAGGGTTGGACGGATCGATGGCTATCAGGGGCAAGTCAAGGGCCCTGGCCGATGGCGTGTCAGGTGCCATCAGGCACAGGAACCGCTGACGCGCCTGCGCGGGAGAGCAATAGGCTATATTTTCGTCGGTCGTCAGCAGCACCAGAGGCCCGTCCTGCAACATGGCCAGTTCACGCATGGTTTCCTCGTTCAGCATCTGGCCGCTGCTGTCCAACAGCCAAAGGGCATAGTCTTCGGGGAGATGGGCCGCCAGTTGCAGGGCGCTACTGCGATGCTCGTCGGATGGGGCCAGTAACAGGACTTGGAGTCGCGTCGTGATCGGTTCATGCAGGCACTTAAGGTGATCCGCTGCATCAGCCAGCCGTTGCCAGGTGGCGGATAGCTGGAAAAACCGATAAATCACCTGCTTGTTCCGCGCCGTTTGTTCCACTATCTCAGGGAATTCCATGGCCGAGTGTGTCACCGGGGCGAACCCGGATGAGCGCTCGGCCTCATCATGCCAACCCTTGAAAAACTGCCATTGCGCAATCTGTTCCGGCTCCCATGACAACAGTCGTGGGGAATAGTCGATACCGGCAAAATCGCAGAAACGCATCAGGGTGCCTTGGGTCTCCCCCATCAAGTCGGCGTCACTGTCCAGGTACAGCACTTGGTCGCTGGGGCAATGCTCCAGTACTAGATTATGAATGCTCGCCAGCTCATCGAAACCCGACTCGGCGGCATCGAAATAAGTGGTACCGCCGCCCTGGCTGACGCGATAAAGCGATTGCATGACATCCAGTGGCTGGCGTACCAGGAAGACATGCTTGAAACCCGTCAACCAGGCGCCATCAATGGCCTGGAAGTCAAAAAAATAGGCGATCTCTTTAGCAAATTGCAGTCGCAGGGGCAAAGCGGGGCGTTGGCACAGCAGGTCCATCGCTTGGCTGTAGCGGGTGATGCCCACGGGGCCTTGTTCGGCCTGCCGGGTGCGCTCGATCAGCGCATGCTTGGCGGGAAAGTGCTGCAACAGGAAGGGTTCCGACAGCTGCTCATGCAGCACCCTCACGTCTGGATGTTGCATCACGGCCCGCTCGAAGGCGGTCGAGCGGCTCCGGGAGACGGCCCAGAGAATTACGTTGGGCAGATGAGATGACGTCAGCATAAACAGCTCCTGGGCAGGGCCTGTACACGTGAGGTGTCTAGCGCTCGCCTGCGGGTTTTTTCAGCACAATGAAACCCGACAGCAGAATAAGGACCAGGCCGGTAGCGGTTCGGCCGTTCAGCATTTCGTTGAACAACAGGGCGCCCCAGGCGATGGCAAAAATCAGGTAGGTGTAGTCAAACGCACCAATGACCGAGGTCTCACCAACTTGGTAGGCTTTGGCGAGCCCGATGCTGACGACTACCATCAGGACCGCCAATACGATCATGATCCACCAGTCGCCCTGGCCCATGGCCGACCAGCCTCCAATCAGGAATCGTAAACCGTCATCCACCGGAAAATGCGGGCCGGTCTGCAGCACCACCAAGCTGCCCACCACCCCAATGATCAGCAACGCGACATTCATGGCCAACGCCAAGAGTACGGGGTCCTCATCGGCACATTTGCCCTTGGTCACCACCACGGCAAGGGCGTATAAAATAGCGGCGAGTACAGGCAGTAGCGCATAGGTATTGAAGTCTTCGGTGCTCGGCGCCAGGGTAATCACGACCCCGACAAAACCCAGGCAGATCGCCAGCCATTTGCGTGTGGTCACGTTCTCCTTCAAGGAGAGGGCCGAGAACAAAGCGATGAACAGAGGTGTGGTATAGATAGCCAAGGCGGCGACGGTCAGGCTGATGAAGGGCAGTGCGCCGTAAAAGGCGATCCACATCAACGACAGCAGCAGGCTTCTTATCACCACCCACAGGGGAGACAGCGGCCACAAATTCGTGGCGCCGCGCAGGTGAACCACCAGCGCCATCAGAATGCCCGAGGCCAGCACAGAACGGATTACATACAGTTGCCACATTGAAGTCTCGGCACTGGTTGCCTTTATGATGGCGTCTGACACCGAGAGCAAAAATACCGAACCTACAACGATAAGAATGCTTTGTCGGTTATCAGTGGCGGTTATCGTAGTGCTTCCAGACATGAGTTTTCCTTGATTAACGGCTTTAAGGATTCTGAGTGCGCACTGGCTGTATTTAAAGTGACTTATGGTTACGCAGAAGGACTGAAAATTATGGATAATTTCAAACGCTCACTGCCCCCACTGTCCAGCCTTGTGCCTTTTGAAGCGGCGGCGCGACTTGAGAGCTTTTCCAAAGCCTCTGAAGAGTTGAACTTGACCCAGGCCGCAATTAGCAAACAGGTGCGTTCTCTCGAAGAATTCCTGGGTGTTGCGTTATTTACCCGCAGAAATCGGGCGGTATTCCTGACGGCGGCGGGTGTCGAATTTCGCGATGCCGTTCGGACGGCATTCCTGGGTATTGCGTCGCAAGCCGAAGATCTGAAAAAAGGCCGGGAAAGCAGCGAAGTAGTCCTAGTGGCACAGTTGTGCGAAGCTTTCTATTGGCTGACGCCCAATATTCCCGCGCTGCATAGGAAGTACCCGGATCTGGAGGTGCGCCTTAACGCATCGACCCAGCCCATCACCGCAACCGCTGAAAAATTTGATATCGCCATCCAGACCTCAGGCCGGGCTTCTGGCGATCACACGCGGCTGTTTACCTTGAGCGATGACATCTATCCGGTATGTAGCCCACGCTACCTCGCTTCTTTTGGCAGCACGCCGCTGGTCTTGGCGGACTTGGCCAACCTGCCGCTGCTGCACCACGTTGCAGTACCGCAAGACTGGAGCACCTGGAACGATTGGTTGCTGGAATTCGGCATCAAGGCGGGTGGCTCCAAGGACAAATTCTTCGACAGCTATCCAGTGATGATGCAGGCTTGTGTCGAGGGGTTCGGTTTTGCATTGGGGTGGCGTCGGACCACCGAAAAAATGCTCGCCAGCGGCGACCTGGTACGGCCCTTTGCCGAATCCACCCATCTGCCGGAAGCTCTGAGCGTCTACAAATGGCGAGACGCCAACCTGCGTCCGGCAGCCCGGCAGTTGCTGGATTGGTTGAAGTCATCCTTTGGTGACTGAGGCGCAATGCCTGCGTTCGGTCCTTCGCTGATAAGGCAGGGCAGATTAACAGCGAAAGCTAGAGCGCAGGACCGTTCGCTGAGGAGCTCGCTTGCGATAGCGGCAGTTGGAACACCGCAGGGTGTCAGATATTCAACGTCATCATTAACGACCACCTCAGGCAAGCCAGCTCCGACAAGGAGACGCGCACGGCTCAACGGCCAGATTACTATTAGGTGGCGACGGTAGCACTGCCGGTACTTATGGCATCTGATACACCACTATCGCAGCCTCGCTCTCGACATAAACCCCAAGGGGGCGTTTTCAAAGACCCTAAGAGGGTGTCAGCAGGCCAAGGGCCGCCAGGGTTTTTTTCTGGATGTCATGCACGGCATGTTCGCTATTAGCACCCAGGCCCGGGTCAACGACAAAACGTCCCTGCTGGTAGCCATCACTGCTCAAGCCCCGCTGGACGCTAGCGCACAGGGGCACATCTTCTTCGCGAATAACCGCTACAAAATCGATGACTTCCTGCTCTTCCCGAGTGGGTGTGGCGGCATCGCAAAACCATTCGACCACTTGCAAGGTGTGATCCACTGCGATGGGGATGTGGTGCAGGACATTCATATAGCCCCCTGGGTACACCTCCAGGCAAAAGTTTGGCCATAAGTACCATGCACCAAACTGACGGGACTGTGGTGAGGTTTCCTTCATCGTATACCCTTGATTTGTTCCACTGTCGTGGCTGACATGGGCGTGGTAATGCTCATGGATCGCCAAGTGGTAGCTCTTGAGATCAAGGGTGGCCATGGACAATGTCGGATGGCACATCGGGCAGTGATAACACTCCGAATAGTTTTCCACCGAAACTTTCCAGTTGGACTGCACGCTGTAGTTCTTGGAATACGCATGGGACAATTTTTCCGGCGCCGGAGCAAAGGATCTTATGGAGTCTTCCAGGCCGGGAAGCAGGGCTTGCATGGATGCGCATTTGCTGTCGAAATTGATAAAAATAAACCCGCAAAATACCTCAAGCCGGATGGGCACGAGTTGCACCTGCTCAGTACAGAAGTCCTTGAGATGCTCGGACTTTCGCGCGCTGACCAACTGGCCCTGGGTGTTATAGGTCCAGGCATGGTAAGGGCAGGTCAACAGCCCGGGCACATGGCCACTCCCCTCCACGAGCCGGTGTGCACGATGCTGGCAAACATTGTGGAATGCCTTGAAGTCGCCGTCCTTGTCTTTGACCACCAGGGCACTCTGGCGACCCAGGTCCCGGACGTAATAGTCACCGGCCTGGGCCAAGGCTGAAACGTGGCAAACGTACTGCCAGGTCTTGCAGAAAATCAGCTCCATTTCCTGTTCGAAGAGCCGGCTATCCACATAGTGTTCGCTGGGTAAGGTGAAGGATGCAAAGGGATCCGCGTCGAAGCCGCGAGCCAGATGCAAGGATGATGGGGCGCTGGACATGGAGCCTCCATGGATCAACGTGGTGGAAAGGGCCGCGGCGCTCAACTGTACTGCGCGACCGGTGATTCGAAATGCCGGGGGGCGAGTTCGAGCCCCAGCCCCGGGCTGTCCAGTACATACGCGCGGCCCTGGCGAATATCGAACCCACCCGTGGCCAATTGCACATCGTGGTGCCGGCAGCAGTTCCAGCTCGCGCGATGAAAACGCGCTGGCGTCGCGGTGGCCAGATGCATGACGGCGCTGTCCGAAATCAAGGTGCCGCCGACGTCCTCAATGTTCATCTGGATTCCGTGATGGATGCAGAAGTCGCGCAGTTGCCGGGCCTTGGTCAAGCCACCGACCCGACCGATTTTCAGCCCGATGACCTGAGTGATGTTATGGCGTTGGGCATACGCCAGGTCTGCCAGGGTCACAATAGACTCATCAAGGATAATCGGATTACGAGTCAGCTCGCGCACGGCGCGGCACTGATCCATGGACTCACAGGGCTGTTCGAAACACACCGTAGGATCCTGCACGCTGTTCATCACCGCGACGGCATCGGCCACCGTCCAGGCACGATTGACGTCGAACGTAATCACCTCGCCCGGCAAACGCTGCGCAATCAGGTAGTTGATCCGCGTTACATCCTCTTCGACACCGGTGCCGACCTTGCAAGAATGGGTGCGGTAACCCTGCTGTCGGGCGGCCGCCAGGTGTGTGGCCATAAGGTCGGGGTTGTCTGTGGGAATGCTGCTCTGCAAGGCAATCGAGTCCTGGAACTTACCCCCCAGCAGGGCATACAACGGGAGGTTGCAGTGCTTGCCGAGAATGTCCCAGCACGCCAGGTCAATTGCCGCTTTCACATACGGGTGCCCGGGCAGCATCACGTCCATCCGCTCGTTGATCTGGTCCAGGTGCAACGGGTTTTCCCCCATCAGATGGGGCGCCAGTTCATCGATCCCCGCCCGTACGCCTCTGGCATAGGCCGGCAGGTAGGTGGCGCCCCATGGGCAGCTTTCACCCACCCCCAGCAAACCGCTGTCGGTACCTATCACGACCACGGTGGAATCCAGCGCGGCATAGTGCAGGCGACCGCCGCTGAGGCTGTATTTTTCCTTGAGCGGGACGTCGAACTGGTAGACCTTGATGGACGTTATTTTCATGGCACAAGTACCCCCTCGGCCTCGGAAAGACCCGCCATGCGGGGCGAGATGGCAACATCCAGGATCGATTGTTGGAAAATCCGGTTGATAACGCTCAGCTTTAGCTCATGGCGTTTTTGATCGACTACCGCGATGCTGTCGAAGCACGGCTCGTAGCTGTCCATGTGTTCGGCCACCCAACTAGGGCCGCAGCTCCAGTTGACGACCTGGGTGACCAGCGAGGGCGACAGGCCCATGGCGCCGCCAATTTCAGCGGCCTCCCCGAGGATGACCCGGTTGATACAGGCGAGGAATTCCACCAGATGCGTCGCCAGCTTGATCTTTTGGTTGTCGGTAAACCGGATGCCGGAGTGGAACGTTCCCGGCAGTGTGGGGGTGATCCGGCCGAAGGCATCCTCGGTAAAAGCGCCGCTGTGTCGGTAGTTACGATTGGCGCCGTAGGGCGAGGGTGCCTGGAAGTCGGCCAGCGCAAGCGCAATGCTGTTTTCCTGTTCGCTCAAGGCTGCGACCTTGACGTGATTGTCCTGAGTGTCGAACCGCGCTCCGGCCTGTCGATAACGATCAGCGATGATCCGCCCCAAGGGCATCGCCACCCCCAACTCATCGGCCAGCGCCTCGGTGAGGCTCATGTCCTTGACCGTGATCTCCAGGGTGCACGAATGGTCGTAGCTGGCGTCGAGCATAAACGGGGTCAACTGATTGCTGACAAAGCAGTTACCGCGGGAGGTTTTTACGAAATCCCAGAACCAGTGCAGCGGGATCTCATTGGCCCGGGCCAGCACCAGCAACTCGGCCCACACGGCGGTGGCGGCGTAAAACAGCAGGTTGGTCAGTAACTTGACGGACTGCCCGGTGCCGATCTCACCTACATAAAATGCCTTGCGGCCCATGGTCTCCAGCACGCTGTGACTTGATTGATAACCGATTTTGTCGCCACCGATGTAGAAACACACATTGGCGAAATCCACCCCCATATGCGACAGATTGCTGACCGGGGCTTCAAGGCTATGGATGTGTTTTTGTCGGGCCAGTCCGGCGATATGCCGGGTGTTGTGGTAATCGGTGGTGGAGGTATCGATCCATACCGAATTTTCCGCCATCCCGGCCAGCGCACCCTCCGGCCCGGTCATGTTTTCCAGCACATGATGGGGTAGGGGCAGGCAGGTCACGACAACCCCACAACCGCTGGCACACAGCGCGGGGGTGGCCTTCCAGCGAGCACCTGCAGCGATCACGGAGCTCGCACGTGTCGGGTCGATGTCATACACCTGAACCTCGTATCCGGCGAGCAGCAGACGCTCCACCAGTGGCCGGCCCATATTTCCAACGCCGATGAAGGCGATTTTGTTTGGCTCTGCGGTGTGCATATCGCTTCTCCTGTGGGCCGCTTCAAGCGAACTCGCGCGCCCTGCCGGCGCCCTGGCCGGATACCCAGATGGAATTGAAGTTATCGAGCATGACCTGCCGGCAGGCGACCG
The DNA here is from genome assembly GCF_001983165.1 of Pseudomonas gessardii. Taxonomy (GTDB): domain Bacteria; phylum Pseudomonadota; class Gammaproteobacteria; order Pseudomonadales; family Pseudomonadaceae; genus Aquipseudomonas; species Aquipseudomonas gessardii. The sequence continues at coordinate 60,815 of NZ_MNPU01000033.1, forward strand.
TTTGATCACTGCCTAGCGGGGTAAACACGGCATCAATGTCCGGGTACACAAAAAACGGCAGTGACACCCTGGCGCTGCTTGCACGGTGGATCACCTGGTGCGGCGTACTGGTAAACAGGCCGTTGCTCCACTTCATCAACATATCGCCGAGATTCACCACCACTTCGTTGGCGCGGCAAGGAACGTCGATCCAGCGGCCTTGTGAAAAGGCACTGAGGGCGCAGGCATCTCGCGGGTCCTGGAACAGCAAGGTGAACATGCCGTTGTCGGTGTGCTTGCCCGCGCCACTGCCCGAGGGTGGGTAATACAGCGCGCGCTGGATCAGCACCGGGTTGGAAAAAAACGCCTGGAAAAAATCACGGTCCAGCCCGAGGGATAGGGCCAAGCCGCGCAGTAGTGCGGGCACTACCCGGTCCAGTACTTCTTGTTGCAGAGCGAGCATGGACTTGGCAAAGCCGGGGGCCTGACCCTCGCTGGGCAACAGGTTCGGCCCGGTAAACGGCAAGTCGCAGGCCGGCGCTTCCCGGCCCATGTCGAAATGCTGCTTTCGATCCGGGCCGGTGGGGGGATGCAAGGTCTCGCCAAACGTATCGACATATCCACGGCACGTCTTGGGGATGACCACTTGCCGGTCCTGGCAGAACTGGTTCTTGGTGGACAGTGGCAGCGCGAAGAATTGGCGGGCGGTGTCCAAGGCATCCGCTATCAACGAGGGCTGTATGCCATGATCGGCCAGGTAGAAGAATCCATCATTGACGCAACATTTGCGCAAACAGCTGATTTCATAATCTGCTTGGGTCGATTCAAGACGCTCAAGGGAAATACTATTGAGCACATCCATGTTCGACTCCTGATTATTTGTTGACGGCAAACGCCAAGTAGTGGGCTTGCACGTCGTTCAAGTAAGCGGCGTTCATAAACGAAGGCAATACAGAAAGTTGTCTGGAGGCCGTTAGTTTATGCAGTAGGGAGTCAAAGTGTTCTGCTGTATAAAAAGTACAGCGCGTACTCAGTAGGATCAGTCCGCTATTTTTTGTGATTCGCATAAGCTCATGGATGGCCTCTGTGGGTAGATGGCCCTCGATAAATGCACCGCAGCAAAAGGTTGCGTCATACTGGTTGTCAGCGATCATTGGATTATGTTCAGTAAGATCCACCCCACCATACAATGTTGCATAGGCCCGGGTTTCGCGCGCCAAGTTAGTCATGGCCGGCGATAAATCACAACCATCGACAGGCGAAAATCCCCGCAGCATCAGTTCTTTACCGACCAGACCGGTTCCGCAGCAAGCATCCATGATTCGCATGGGGCGGCGCGCTTCAGAGGCCGGGAGCAACGAGTCGAAGAGGTCACCGAGCATGCGGGGGCCGCAGTAGTTTTCTTGGGTAAGCGGATTAAATGGTTGATCTTACCTTTGCATGAGAGTGAGACAGACCGGCATCTCATCGGATTATCTGGTTGATGCTTCACCTACTGCTGGTGCATGTTTCCTTCGCTAATTCCAGCAAGAACCCCACACGCCTCAACTTCCCGGTCATCGTTGCAACTCGCTCTCAGTGAAACGAGTTGTTTCTCAAGCGCTTGCAGAGCGGTTATCTGCGACCGCACATGAGAGATGTGATCATCGAGCAAGGCGTTGACGGCGGTACAAGGCTGATGAGGGTCGTCCTCATAGCTCTGTAGTTCGTGAATCTCAGCCAGTGACAGGCCCAGGATTCTGCAGCGACGGATGAAGGCCAGCCCCTCACCATGCTTCTCGGTATAGACACGGTAACCGTTGTCCTGCCGATCAGGCGGCGGCAACAAGCCCTGCTGTTCATAGAAGCGGATCGTCTGTGTTTCGACCCCTACCAACTGCGCCAACTGACCAATGCGCATCAGCCTCCTCCCCAACGGATTCTTTACTCTATTGACCTTATAGTAGCTTTATAGTTTTAAATGGTACCACAACATTGTTCAAGTGGAGTCGTATCATGAGCAAATCCTGTGGTGGCGCCTGTGGCGGTGATGCAACGTCCGCAGCGGATACCGATATACAGGCCTCCTCCGAGGCGCCAGGGAGATGGGTCAGTGTTTATGCCGTGCCGAAGATGGACTGTCCATCAGAAGAACGAATGATTCGCCTAGCCCTGAACGGCTTTGAGGAAATTCGGGCGCTGTCCTTCGACTTGTCGAACCGCCGGCTGAAGGTCGTGCATGACGGCGAGGTCGAGCCCGTCACCTCGAAACTGAAGACCTTGGGGCTAGGCGCCTCGCTTCAGGAAACCGTCGCTGCAAATCCGGAGACCATCAAGGCCGCCGAGTTTTCGGCAGCTTCTGCTAAGCAAGAATCCGGGACCCTGCGCTGGTTGCTCGGCATCAATGCACTTCTGTTCGTGGTGGAAATGACTGCCGGTCTGATCGCCCGGTCCACCGGCCTGATTGGAGAATCCCTGGACAATTTTGCCGATGCGGCGGTGTACGGGCTTGCCCTTTATGCGGTTGGACATAGCGTGAAAATGCAGGTACGTGCCGCGCATCTTGCTGGTGTACTGCAACTGATCTTGGCTGTGGGCGTGCTCGTAGAGGTGGTGAGACGCTTTGTATTCGGTAGTGAGCCTGAATCGCTGGTGATGATGGCTATCGCATTCGTCGCATTGATTGCCAATACCAGTTGTCTGCTGCTCATATCCAAACATCGGGAAGGCGGGGCGCACATGAAGGCAAGCTGGATATTCTCGGCCAACGACGTGGTGATCAACCTGGGGGTCATCACCGCCGGCGCCCTGGTCGCGTGGACCGGTTCCAATTATCCGGATCTGATTATCGGCACCATCGCGGGGGGCATTGTACTTAACGGTGCCAGACGCATTTTGGCGTTGAAGGGTTAAATAATGCTCATTATTGGCAAAAAGCTCTCGCCGTATGCCCTATTGTCCATATCGGGCCTGCTGGCAGCGTCTGATCAGGCTGTAAAGTGGCTGGTGCAGCAATCAATGGCCTATGGCGAGTATGTTTCGGTGACCCCGTTCTTTAACTGGGTGCACCTATGGAACACCGGTGCCGCATTCAGTCTTTTTGCGAATGGTGGAGGCTGGCAGCGCTACTTTTTTATCGGAATCGCGGTAGTGGTCTCGATTTTTCTGATCAAGCTGATCCTTGAAAATCGTCATAAAGGAGAAGCCATCGCTTACAGTCTTATCCTCGGTGGCGCCATGGGCAACCTGATTGACCGGGTCTTTCGCGGCTATGTTGTGGATTCCTTTGATTTCTATTGGCGAGACTGGCATTGGCCGGCCTTCAACCTGGCTGATATTGCAATTGTCCTCGGTGCCTTACTTTTCGTTTCCAGCAGCTTGTTGGGTAAAAAAGCAAACACCAATGCCGAGTCGGATGGATCTGACTGACACCTACGCCTATACAACACCATGACCGAACTTCCCGACAACATCCTTCACCTGCCGCAATACCAAGTACTGGGCTGCAAATCAACCGACGACGAAATGCACTTCCAGGTGGACGTGCCCGATCCCATCGCCTGCGAGGAATGCGGCGTGCAGGGTGAGTTCGTACGGTTCGGCAAGCGTGACGTTCCCTATCGTGATCTGCCCATCCACGGCAAGCGGGTCACTCTCTGGGTGGTCCGCCGCCGATACACCTGCCGGGCCTGCAAGACAACATTCAGGCCCCAGCTACCGGAGATGGTGGACGGATTCCGTATGACACTGCGGCTGCATGAGTACGTGGAGAAGGAATCCTTCAACCACCCCTACACCTTTGTGGCGGCACAGACCGGCCTGGACGAGAAGACGGTGCGCGACATCTTCAACGCCCGCGCCGAGTTCCTGGGGCGCTGGCACCGCTTCGAGACGCCCCGCATCCTGGGCATTGACGAGCTATACCTGAACAAGCGCTACCGCTGCATTCTGACCAACATTGAGGAGCGAACCCTGCTCGACCTGCTGGCCACCCGCCGCCAGGACGTGGTGACCAACTACCTGATGAAGCTGAAAGACCGGCAGAAGGTCGAGATCGTCAGCATGGACATGTGGAACCCCTACCGGGCAGCGGTCAAGGCTGTGCTGCCCCAGGCCCGTATCGTGGTCGATAAGTTCCATGTGGTGCGCATGGCCAACGATGCCCTAGAGAGAGTGCGCAAGGGCCTCAGAAAGGAGCTGAAACCGTCCCAGAGCCGGACTCTCAAGGGAGACCGGAAAATCCTGCTGAAACGCGCTCACGAAGTCTCAGACCGGGAGCGCCTCATCATGGAGACCTGGACAGGCGCGTTCCCGCAACTGCTGGCCGCCTACGAGCACAAGGAGCGCTTCTACGGCATCTGGGACGCCACCACACGGCTCCAGGCAGAAGCCGCCCTGGACGAGTGGATAGCCACCATCCCGAAGGGCCAAAAGGAAGTCTGGAGCGATCTGGTCAGGGCAGTGGGAAACTGGCGCGAAGAGACCATGACCTACTTCGAGACGGACATGCCCGTCACCAACGCTTACACGGAGTCCATCAACCGACTGGCCAAGGACAAGAACCGTGAAGGGCGCGGTTACTCCTTCGAGGTGATGCGGGCACGAATGCTCTACACCACGAAGCACAAGAAGAAGGCACCGACTGCGAAGGTCTCTCCTTTCTACAAGAAAACCATCGGTTACGGACTGCCGGACTTCGCAGAGGAACTCAACTACGGAGTCGATCTATCAACCATCTGAGGGTGGTATCAGATTGATGGGGTGAAGGTGCCCCATCAACCATTAAATCCGTATACCCGTTTTCTTCAGATACATCGTTGTCATAATCGACTGACCAGGTTTCGTAATAATTCCTCAACCGCGAATAGTCACGATCAAAGTTAAGCGCCTGGTTAACGGAAGTTGGCGGTAAAGGTCGGCCACCTTTGATAGCGTAGTTTTCGCTGGCCATTCTGTATTCTCCGAAAAAATTAATCTTCAGGTTGAATTGAACAGTGGTTGCTGCTTGGAGGGCTATTCTTATTCGTCAACTATGGCGCTGTAAATAGCAGGTAGACGACTTATCCTACAGATTATTCCTTATAGTTAACTGTTCGTTATACATTGCATTTATTTTCCGCTGATCATCAAGAAGCAATGAGCCTGCCTTGACAGAAAACTCCTCAGTACCTTGACGCCTTACCTTCAGCCATCATCACGCTAATGCAGGCAGGGCACCACGCCCATGCTATTGCTTAATTTATTCGGCGATCATGGCGCCACACGGGTGGCGAGCCTGGTAGCCAAGGCACAAGGGCTGGGTGGACAAAATTCTGCTGAATGGCAAAGCCTTTGCCTTTACCGCCGAAGACCTTTGGACAGCAAGATGCGGGCATCCTTTACCACTATGTCCCCGGTCTATACATACCTGTAAAGCGGGCAGAGCGAAGCTGGTCTATGACGTCGTTGACGATGAACGCTATGGATAAGCTTGTGGTCACCTTACGTTCATCAAGGCACGACGATTCCATTTTCCCTAGCGAACCGCTGGACTCTGGTTCGTCCTAACCTTTAGGCAGCACGCACCATCGTGTCGTGGAGCAGAAGCCAGATCAATCTTCCAAGGTAATCTGAAACGGTAATTTATCCTATTGATTATTATCGTTAATATTAGTTGTGTATTTTGATTGAGATACCAAATGGAATACCTCACGAGATAGCACTCCATTGGCCCCGCCTGTATTAGATCTGAAAATCTTGCTTCCCATCCACGATAAGTACTGACTTTCCTTACAGGTTGATCCAGCAGAATCATTTCGGTACCTGCAAGGGGCAGCGGGCGTTAGATGATGCCCCTGAATTCATAGAATAAGCGCAACGCTTGAAACGAGAGGCAGAGAGCCAGCCACCGGTAGAATCCAGGCTCTCACACCGAAGGATTCAAGCGCAGATGACTACGCATTACCGGCAGCTGACTCAGG
>NZ_MNPU01000034.1 GCF_001983165.1 Pseudomonas gessardii
GCGATATCAGCCATTTTTTGATGCATCGCTACAACTGGATTCGGCCTCACCAATTCAACGATGGGTTGGCGCCAGCGCGGGCCGAGGAAAAACTTAACGTCGTGTCCGGGATTAGTTGACCACTACAGACACCGCCGGTATTGACTGGAGCCATGCATCCTTCCCCAGCGACCGCGACCATGATGCCTATCGCAATAAGTCGCTGAGTTTGAACCTTAGCCATGAGTTCAGCGATCAGCTGGAGGTGGGTTTCAACCTGCTGGATAGCCGTGGCAAGTCGGAATATGACAACAGCTTTGGTCGCTATGATTTCGCTAGCGGGCAAAGTGTCGGCCAGAAGCCCTATACCGACTACACCGTCAGCAGCGCCAGCGCTTATATCGATGCCCAACCCAACGAGGCCTGGCAGACCCGTGTGGAGCTAGGCCACAGTGAAAACCGCGACACAAAACGTGACAAGCTCAGCGCTGACTTCAGTGTGTTCAACACCTATCGCGACTCGATCAACTGGCAGAACGACCTGACGCTCGATCAGCAGAACAGCCTGATCCTCGGTGGCGAATGGTATGAAGACCGTTTTCACGGCAGCACCACGTTCAGCGAAAACAGCCGCTGGAACCGCGCCGCGTTTATCCAGCATCGTTTCAAGGGGGAGTGGTTTTCCACCGAACTGGGGCTGCGCCGCGACGACAACCAGCAATTCGGCGGGCAGAACAGTTGGAGCGGCACGCTGACCTTGCCGGTCAACAGCGACAACGACGTATTACTGAGTTACAGCGAGGGCTTTCGTGCGCCGAGCTTCAACGATCTGTACTACCCCGGCGGCAGCAACCCCAACCTCAAGCCCGAGCACTCGAAAAGCTATGAGTTGCAATGGCGCAGCCAACTGACCGACACCACACGCCTGGAAACCTCTCTGTATCGCACTGATCTCAAGGACGCGATCATCGCGCAGCAGCAGAATAACTACATTCCGTACAACGTCGCCAACGCCCGTATCAACGGCTTCGAAGCCGCCCTCAAGCAAGAGTTCTTCGGCTGGCAAGGCAACCTGGGCCTGTCGATCATCGACCCGCGCGACCGCAGCAGCGGCCATACCCTGGCCCGTCGTGCCCGGCGCACTCTGAACCTGGACCTGGATCGGCAGTTCGAGCAATTGAGCCTGGGCGCCAGTTGGCAGGCCATCAGCAGCAGCTACGACGCCGAAGACAACAAGAACCGGCTCGCGGGCTATTACCTGCTGGGATTACGCAGCAGTTGGGCGCTGAATCGGGAAGTGGCATTGTCGTTGAAGGTCGATAACCTGCTGGATCGCCGCTATACGCGGGCGTGGTACAGCTATGACGAGCCAAACTTCGCGAACAACCAGCCGTACCGCGAAGAAGGCCGGACGTGGATGCTTGGGGTGACGTGGACGCCGCAGCTCTGAGGTTGTCTGGGACGACGCCATCGCAGGCAAGCCAGCTCCCACATGTGTTCTGTGGTGTAGCTAAAATATTCTGCACTGCCGAGCTCCCACCTTTTGATGGGTGAATACAGTCAAATGTGGGAGCTGGCTTGCCTGCGATAGCGGTCTTAGCGGTTCGGCGCAATCACCTGACACAACCTCGCCACCGCCTCCACCATCTGCCCACTGGGCCGCTCCAGCCCTTTGTCCGGCACGATCAGCAAGCGTCCCTGGGCCACCGCCGCCACCTGGGGCCAGGCCTTCCAGTCGTCCAGTTGCGCTTGATCCGCCGCGAGGATCACCTCGGGATCACGCTGCAACACCGACTCGATACTGACCTGCGGGGCTGGCAGCTTGAGGTCATCAAACACATTGCGCGCGCCACACACGCTGAGTGCATCGCTGATGATTTGCCCACCGCCTACGGTGTACAGCGGCTGGTTCCATACCTGGTAGAACACCCGCAACGGCTGGCTGCGCTGATAGCGCTGGCGCAACTCGGCCAAGCGTTGACGCAAACGGGCCGCCAGTTGGTGACCTTCTTCAGCGCGGCCTAGTTGTTGGGCGATGGCTTCGACCTGGCGGCTCAGTTGTTCAAGGCTATGGGGTTCGGCGACGTAGACCGGGATGTTCAAGCGCTTGAGCTGCTCACGCTGGGCAGGGCCGACGCTGCCGGGCCAGAGCAGCAGCAAGTCAGGCTGCAGGCTGAGCAGTCGCTCCAGATCCAACTGCCCATAATGCCCCACCGAGGGCAGGTTACGCAGCGCGTCAGGCCGTTCACCGCCGTCGAGTACGCCCACCAACAGATCGGCAGCGCCCAGTTCAACGACGATTTCAGACAAGGAAGGCGCGAGGCTGACCACCCGCTCGACCGCCGTCGCCGACGCGCTGGCGGCCAGCAGCAGACCCGCCAGCCAGAGGCGCATCAACCGAGCTGACGCGGGATGCGATAGAGGTAGAACAGCACCAGGGTCGACAAGGCCAGGAGAAACAGCGGCACCGCTTCCAGGCCGACGAACACCGCCAGCGCACCGATCCAGGCCGGCAACGCCGCGACCAGCAACGCCGTGCGCCGACGGGCCGCCAGGGTAATCCACGCGGCGGGTTCTTCAGGCGTATCGAGGGCCTTGGAGGTGGCGATCAGCGCATGTTTGTAGCCATGGAAGTAACGCAGGCTGGCAAACATCGACGCGGCCCCGGCGATAAAAAACGGCATCGCCAGCACCGGCAACAGCGGCTCACCCTGGCCAAATACCAGATTGATCACGAACAACGGCAGCAGCGCCAACGCCAGGTACTGCCACCAACTGAAGGACAGCCGCCGCTTGACCTGGCCACGCGTCACGCCCGGCCAACCTCGCCCTGATGCTCGTTGCCCATCATGTGGTCGAGCTTACTGGCCTTGGTCGCCAGGTAGAGTTTGTTGTGCGGGTTGTGCCCGGTGTGCAACGGCACGCGCTCGGCGACGGTGATGCCCATCTCGGTCAAGGCCTTGACCTTGCGCGGGTTGTTGGTCATCAGGCGCAGGGACTTGACCCCAAGGTGTTCAAGCATCGGCAGGCAGATGGCGTAGTCGCGCTGGTCGGCGGCAAAGCCCAGGCGCTCGTTGGCCTCGACGGTATCGGCGCCACCGTCTTGCAGTTCGTAGGCGCGGATCTTGTTCAGCAAGCCAATGCCACGGCCTTCCTGACGCAGATACAGCAGCACGCCACGACCTTCACGGGCGATGGCTTGCATGGCGGCTTCCAGTTGCGAGCCGCAGTCGCAACGCTGGCTGAACAGTGCGTCACCGGTCAGGCATTCGGAGTGCAAGCGGCCCAGGACGGGGGCGCCATCGGCCACATCGCCCAGGCTGAGCACGACGTGCTCGCGCCCGGAGGCTTTTTCAAGAAAGCCATGCATGGTGAACGTGGCAAAAGGGGTAGGCAGCTTGGAAGCAGCAACGAAAACGACGGGCACCGTGTGCTCCTGATTTCAGATTTCACAGAGGCGGGCATTGTAACAGCACGTTCCTACAGACGCTTAAGCTGAATTATCGCTGATAAAGATCAATAGGTTCGATTGGCCTTTGCCTTGGTTCTATGGGCGTCAAAACGGATACGCCTGGTTCCAACGCTGGAAAATCGGTTTCAACTCGCCGCTGTCCACCAGTGCCGCCATGCGCCGGTCAAACAGCGCCCGCAACGCCCGCCCCCTCTGGTTGTTGGTAAACCCCAGGAACAATGGCAGTTCGGCAATGTGCGTCAGCTTGAATGCTGCGGGATCCTTGGCCTGGCCAAGGATGTATTTCAGCTCGGCCAGGGCATCGATGTAGAAGTCGGCCCGCCCGTGCTGGAGCATCGGCAAAATCCCGCCACGCCGTTCGATTTGGTTGAAGCGGTGAATATTGGGCAGGTACTCCTCGTACTTGTAGCCGCGCACCCAGGCCAGGCGGTAGGTGCCCAGGGTCGCCAGGGTCGGCACCGGGCCGTTGGCCAGGCCCAGGGCGTAGATGTGGTCGGCGTCATAGTGCCAGCGCGCGTACAGCACGCCCTCGGCTTCATCATGATAGGAGCCGACCCAGGCATCCACTTCGCCACGCCGGGCCAGGCCGACCGAACGGGTATAGGGCACGCTGCGAATCTTGACCTTGACCCCGGCCGGCTCGAAGATTTCCCGCAACACGTCCCAGGCCAGGCCGCTGCCGTCGGCGTTGGTGTAGTCATTCCAGGTTTCACTGGCCAGACGGATCTGGCTGGGCACTTCGGGGGTGTCACCGGCCCACACGGGAGACGCGACAATACACAGCAGGATCAGCAACCAGCGACGTAGCCCCATGATGACGTCCTCCTGGGAAAAGCGATCGTTTCTACAATGCGCTAAAGGGTAGCGCAGCCTGCCGTATCAAGGCGTCTCGCGAAAATGTTGATAACCGCCCACGGCCGGGGTGATGTCGTGGCCGCTGGCATCCAGCAGTCGCACGCCCGCCCCCGCCGCCACACGCCCGACAACCTGCACCGACCAACCATCGGCCAGCAATGGCGCCAGCTCAGCAGGCGGCAAGGTAAACGCCAGGACGTAATCGTCGCCACCGCTCAAGGCCGCAGACCGCGCCTGATCCTCCCCCAGGAAGGCCAGCAACGCCGCCGACAGCGGCAAGCGCTGCCGCTCGATCACCAGGCTTACACCTGAAGCCTTGGCGATATGCCCGCAATCGGCCAGCAGGCCGTCGGAAATATCCAGTGCAGCCGTCGCCTTGCCACGCAACGCCATGCCCAGGGCCAACTGCGGTTGCGGCGACCAGTAGTGGCCCAGCAGCGGTTCGGCGATCTGCGCGGCGGCGCTACGCTGCCCCAGGACCAATGGCAAAGCCCCGGCCGCATTGCCCAGGTCACCGCCCACACACAGCAGGTCGCCCGGCTGCGCGCCACTGCGGGTCAACGCCTGCCCCGCCGGGACACGGCCAAATACAGTAATGGTCAGGCTCAGCGGTCCCCGGGTGGTATCGCCGCCCACCAGGCCCACGCTGCAGCGCTGGGCCATGGCGTTCAAGCCCTGGGCATAGCGTTGCAACCAATCGGCCGTGACCGTCGGTGTGGTGAGTGCAAGCGTGAATGCCAGAGGATTGGCGCCCATGGCCGCCAGGTCGCTGACTGCCACTGCCAGCGAGCGCTGGCCGAGCAGGAACGGGTCGCAGGGGTCGGCAAAGTGCACGCCGGCCACCAGGGTATCGGTGGAGATTGCCAGCTGTTCCCCCGGGGGAACCGCCAGCAAGGCGCAGTCGTCGCCGATCCCCAGGGCAATGCCCTCGCCGCCTTGCGCACAGGGCGCGGCGGCGAAGTAGGTGCGGATCAGCTCGAACTCGCCCATCAGGGAGCCAAGCGCAGGTTAGCGCTTGTTCGCCTTCACTTCAGCGTCACGCAGGCGCGGGGCCAGCTTGTCGAGCACGCCGTTGACGAACTTGTGACCGTCGGTCGAACCATAGACTTTCGCCAGTTCGATCCCTTCGTTGATCACAACACGGTACGGCACGTCGACGCGCTTGAGCAGTTCCCAGGTGGACAGGCGCATCACGCACAGTTCAACCGGGTCCAGCTCTTCGAGGGTCAGGTCCAGGCAAGGCGCCAGGGCCGTGTCGATCTCGGTCAGGTTGGCATGCACGCCGTGCAGGATGTCGTGAAAGTACGGCAGGTCGGCGAAAGTAAAATCGTTGTCGACACGAAACTGCGCTTCGATTTCGTTCAGCGAAGTACCCGCCATCTGACGCTGATACAGCGCCTGGGTCGCCAACTGACGGGCAGCCCGGCGCTTTTCGTTCTTCGATGGCTTGCCGGCGTCTGCAGGACGTGGCTCGCGTGGGTTGAAACGATCGCTCTCGTCGGAAATCACTTGGCCTCCAACTGCGACAGCAGGCTGACCATTTCCAGCGCGGACAGGGCAGCTTCAGCGCCTTTGTTACCGGCCTTGGTGCCGGAACGCTCGATGGCTTGCTCGATGGAATCCACGGTCAGCACGCCGAAAGCAACCGGCACGCCGAACTCCATGGACACCTGGGCCAGGCCCTTGGTGCATTCGCCAGCCACGTACTCGAAGTGCGGGGTGCCGCCACGAATGACCGCGCCCAGGGCGATGATCGCTGCGTATTCGCCTTGCTGCGCCACTTTCTGCGCAACCAGTGGAATCTCGAAGGCGCCAGGGGCACGGATAATCGTGATATCGCTTTCGCTCACACCGTGGCGAACCAGGGCGTCCACGGCACCGCTTACCAGGCTTTCAACCACGAAGCTGTTGAAGCGGCCAACCACCAGGGCGTAGCGGCCTTTGGGGGCGATGAAGGTACCTTCGATGGTCTTGAGGGTCATTCGACAAATCTCTTAAAGAGCCGGGACGCGTTTATGACGCGCCCCTTAGTGATATTTGAACCGCGAACAACGGGCGACAATCGCCGGCCTTTATTCGGAGGGCACGTATTCTACTACTTCCAGGTCGAAACCGGATATCGCATTAAATTTCATTGGCGCACTCATCAGGCGCATTTTGCGCACGCCCAGGTCACGCAGGATCTGCGAACCGGCGCCGACGATGCTGTAGGTGGTCGGTTTTTTCGCCGGCACCTGGTCAGCACTTTCGCGGATATGCGCCAGCAGCACATCGCCATCCACCGGGTTGCCCAGCAACAGCACGACCCCGCTGCCCGCCGCGGACACCGCGGCCATGGCGGCCCGCAGGCTCCACCGGCCCGGCTGCTTGACCATCAACAGGTCGCGCAACGGGTCCATGTTGTGCACACGCACCAGGGTTGGCTCTTCGGCGCAGATGTTGCCCAGGGTCAGGGCCATGTGCACATCGCCTTCCACCGAATCACGGTAGGTCACCAGGTTGAAATGCCCCAGTTCGCTGTCCAGCGGCTGCTCGGCGATCCGCTGAACGGTACGCTCGTGGATCATCCGGTAGTGGATCAGGTCGGCGATGGTGCCGATCTTGATGCTGTGCTCGGCAGCAAAGGCTTCCAGCTCCGGGCGACGGGCCATGGTGCCGTCGTCGTTCATCACTTCGCAGATCACCCCGCTCGGCTCGAACCCGGCCATGCGCGCCAGGTCGCAGGCCGCTTCGGTATGGCCGGCCCGGGCCAGGGTGCCACCAGGCTGTGCCATCAGCGGGAAGATATGGCCAGGGCTGACAATGTCTTCGGCCTTGGCGTCTTTGGCGGCAGCGGCTTGCACGGTACGGGCACGGTCAGCGGCGGAGATGCCGGTGGTCACGCCGGTGGTCGCTTCAATCGAGACGGTGAACTTGGTACCAAACCCCGAACCATTGCGTGGCGCCATCAGCGGCAGTTTGAGCAGTTCGCAGCGCTCGCGGCTCATGGGCATGCAGATCAGGCCACGGGCGTGCTTGGCCATGAAGTTGATGTGTTCCGGCTGGCACAACTCGGCGGCCATGATCAGGTCGCCTTCGTTCTCGCGGTCTTCGTCATCCATCAGGATGACCATCTTGCCTTGGCGGATGTCTTCAACCAGTTCTTCGATGCTATTGAGCGCCACGCGGCACCCCCTTGGTCAGGATTTCAGGTAGCCGTTAGCGGCCAGAAAACTTTCGGTGATGTTACCGGCTGCAGGCTCTGCGGCCTTTTCGCCCAGTAGCAGGCGCTCCAGGTAACGGGCAAGCAAGTCCACTTCCAGGTTCACCCGGCGACCCGGCTGGTACGAGGCCATGATGGTTTCGCTGAGGGTGTGGGGAATGATGGTCAGTTCAAATTCGGCGCCATTCACGGCGTTCACGGTCAGGCTGGTGCCATCGACGGTGATCGAACCTTTGTGGGCGATGTACTTGGCCAGTTCTTTCGGCGCACGGATGCGAAACTCCACGGCCCGCGCGTTTTCGCTGCGCGCCACCACTTCGCCAACGCCGTCGACATGACCGCTGACCAGGTGGCCGCCCAGGCGGGTGGTCGGGGTCAGGGCTTTTTCCAGGTTGACCGGGCTGCCGGCCTTGAGGTCATTCATCGCGGTGCAGTCCAGCGTCTCGCGGCTGACATCGGCGGCAAAGCCGTTGCCCGGCAGTTCGATGACGGTCAGGCACACGCCGCTGACGGCGATGCTGTCGCCCAGCTTGACGTCGCCGAGGTCCAGCTTGCCGGTTTCAACCAGCAGGCGCACGTCGCCGCCTTTGGGGGTCATGGCGCGGATACTGCCGATGGATTCGATAATGCCAGTAAACATGAAGTCCTCCAGAAAGAAGCGTGGCGCAGGGCAAGAATTATACGCCCGCTGCTGGCACAGGAATGGCAGTGACTCGCCAGTCGTCGCCTACAGCGCGCATGTCGGTAATCCTGAGTTGGGGGGCATCGGCCAGTTTCTCAAGCGGCCAGTCCAGCAAAGGCCGGGCGGCGGAGCCCAGGAACTTGCCGGCGACAAAAATCACGTACTCGTCCACCAGGCCCTGCTGGGCAAACGCGCCTGCCAGGCTCGGGCCGGCTTCCACCAGCACCTCGTTGACGCCACGGGCCGCCAGGGCCACCAGCGCCGAGCGCAGGTCGACCTGGCCATCAACGCCCGGCACCACCAGGCATTCGGGGCCACGGGGGAACTGGTTTTCCGCGGTCACGCAGGTGATGACCAGGGCCGGGCCGGCCTTGAAGAACGGCGCATTGAGCGGCACCCGCAGGCGACCGTCGATCAGCACGCGCAGCGGCGGGCGCGACATGGCCAGGGCGGTGGTTTGCGCATCCAGGCCCAGTTCGGCGGCGCGCACGGTCAGGCGTGCGCCATCGGCCAGCACGGTATCGGCGCCGGTCAACACCACACTGGCCTCGGCCCGCAGGCGCTGCACGGCGGCGCGGGCGGCGGGGCCGGTGATCCATTGGCTTTCGCCACTGGCCATTGCGGTGCGCCCGTCCAGGCTCATCGCCAGCTTGACCCGCACAAACGGCAGGCCGTGCTCCATGCGTTTGAGGAACCCAGGGTTCAGCGCGCGTGCCTGGCTTTCCAGCACGCCGCCGAGCACCTCGATACCGGCCTGGGCCAGGCGCTGCAGGCCACGCCCGGCCACTTCCGGGTTCGGGTCCTGCATGCCCGCGACCACCCGCGCTACGCCAGCGGTCACCAGCGCATCGGCGCAGGGCGGCGTATGGCCATAATGGCTGCACGGTTCAAGCGTCACGTACACCGTGGCACCCCGGGCTTTATCGCCGGCGGCGCGCAAGGCGTTGGGTTCGGCATGGGGTTCGCCGGTGCGCTCATGCCAGCCTTCGCCGACAATCTGCCCATCGCGCACAATCACACAGCCGACCCGGGGGTTGGGATGGGTGGTGTACAGGCCCTTGCGCGCCAATTCGAGGGCGCGGGCCATGTAATGGGCGTCGAGCACCGCCTGTTCTGCAGAAGGAGGGTTCATTCTTTGACCGGCTCACGGGCCAGGCGGTCGATCTCTTCGCGGAACTCATTGAGGTCCTGGAAGCGTCGATACACCGAGGCGAAACGAATGTAGGCAACTTCGTCGAGCTTTTGCAGCTCGCCCATCACCAGTTCTCCAACCACCAGGCTCTTGACCTCGCGCTCGCCGGTCGCCCGCAGCTTGTGCTTGATATGCGCCAGCGCCGCTTCCAGGCGCTCGACACTCACCGGGCGTTTTTCCAGGGCGCGCTGCATACCGGCGCGCAGTTTCTCTTCGTCGAAGGGCTGGCGGCTGCCGTCGGACTTGATCAGGCGCGGCAGTACCAGCTCGGCGGTTTCAAAGGTGGTGAAACGTTCACCGCAGGCCAGGCATTCGCGCCGGCGACGCACTTGATCGCCCTCGGCGACCAGACGCGAGTCAATGACCTTGGTGTCGTTGGCACCGCAGAAGGGACAGTGCATGGTGGCAGGCAACAAAAAAAGGGAGGGCCATGGTAGCGCATCCCCGTGGCAAGACAAGCCATAGCCTTTACGGTATATAGGCTGACTATTATGTTTCTTCTGTTTAGTTCAGGGATTTTTGCCCTTTTTGGAGCCGTACATGCCGTTACGACCGCTGGTTTTACTCACAATGTTCAGTTTTCTGGTCGCCTGCAGCAGCGAAGCGCCAAAACCAGCGGCCCCGCAACCCACGCCGCAACAAGAGAAAAAAATCCCCGGCCAGGAACCGCTCGGGCCTTTGCCGGCCTATCAGCGTGAAGTGAGCGGTACCCTCAATGGCGTACCGGCCGGTGCCGAAGTGGAGCTGGCGCTGCTGGTGATCGACGACCGCAGCCGCCCGCAACAACTGCTGGCCAGCAGCGTGCTGATCGGCAACAACAAACCGCTGGCCTTCCGCCTGCGCTTCAACCCGCAGGCGTTCCCCACTGGCGCCCGCGTTGAACTGCGCGGCCGCGCCAGCCAATCCGGGCAGTTGATCCTGCACCTGCCGGCGGTGCGTATCCAGCAAGCTATCACCCAGACCACCGGCCCCCTGCAACTCGTGCGCGCCCCATGACGCCACCGCTGCACCTGCAACGGGCCTTGAGCGAACTGATCGGCGGCGCGCAACTGGTGCCCTGCCCGTTGCCGGGCACCGACCTGTCGTTATGGCTGCTGGACGCCGACAACATGGACCGCGCCTTCAGCCCCGAGGAAACCCGACGCATCCTGCATGAACCGCCCTACTGGAGTTTCTGCTGGGCCAGTGGCCTGGCACTGGCCCGCTACCTGGCCGCCAACCCCGAGTGGGTGGCGGGCAAACGCGTCCTGGATTTTGGCGCCGGCTCAGGCGTTGCGGGGATTGCCGCCGTGAAAGCCGGCGCCCTGGAAGTGGTGGCCTGTGACCTCGACCCGCTGGCACTCGGCGCCTGCCGGGCGAATGCGCAACTCAATGGCGTGACGCTGGGCTATTCGGCGGATTTTTTTGCCGAAGCCGATCGTTTCGACCTGATCCTGGTGGCCGACGTGCTGTACGACCGGGCCAACCTGCCGCTGTTGGATCAATTCCTCAGCCGCGGGCGCGAAGCCTTGGTCGCCGACTCGCGGGTGCGGGACTTCCAACATGCGGATTATCAGCGGCTGGGGATCCTGGAGGCGCTGACCCTGCCGGACCTGGCGGAGCCTTGGGAGTTTCGTAGGGTGAGTCTGTACCATTCGCGGCGCTAGGCCTCTCAGTTACAAATTTTCAGCAATAGAGTGGCTAAGACAGCGCCCGGCAGGACATGGAAAATACCGTCCTCCCGCACGCGGCCTGGACGATCGACCTGCATGCCTTCCCCCGTTTTTTCGCCGGTCAGCGTCCCTCCAAGGGCGTTGCAAAAACCTGGGCAGTTGCATAATCTGCTTGGCAATACACCCGCCATGCCTCTGGTTGCGCCAGTAACCAAGCACAAATTGTGCGGGTTTTTTATGCCTGCTGGTTTTCCGGCATGAGGGCGTTCGACAAACCTGCCATTGACGTCCCGGCCCAGTTGGAGCTGCTCAAGTCCCGGGGCTTGATCATTGACGATGAAACAGGCGCTCGGGACTTCCTGCAGTCGGTCAGTTTCTTTCGATTAAGCCCCTATATGCGGCCCTTCCAACAATCGGAAGATATCAACCACCACTTCCATGCCGGCATCCACTTTCACCAACTGGCACGACTCTACGACTTTGACCGCCGCCTGCGCCTATTGGCCATGGATGCCATTGAGCGGGTCGAGATCGCCTCCCGTGCAGTCATCAGCAATCACATGGGCCCCACCTATGGCAGCCATTGGTACATCGACAGCCAGGCTTTTCACCCGACATTTAACCACCAGCGCCTGCTTGCAACGCTACACACCAGACAGTCTGTGGCGACCCGCGACTACGAACGCGAATGCTTGCGTGTCGACCGACTACACACAGACGACAATCGAAAAGCCCATCTCAAGCGTCAAAGAGCCAAAGAAAGCTACGCGCGTCACTATCCAAACACCTATGACCACCCCGCTCTCATGCCGGGTTGGGCGATGCTGGAAGAGTTGACGCTGGGCGACCTCTCTCATCTCTACAAGGGCCTGGCCAGGGACGCGGATAAAAAAGCCATTGCCAGGCGCCTGGGGCTCCCCGCACCACTGCTGCAGTCCTGGCTTCACACTTTGACCACTGTGCGAAACATGTGCGCCCACCACTCAAAAATGTGGAATCGGCAACTGGGTATTCGTCCTGAATTACCCAGGAAAGCCAATTTCCCGTGGCCAAACCATCTCCTCCAGCCAGGGCCCCATACCCGCATTTTTCCGACACTTTGCATGCTTAACCATCTGATGTATCAGATAAGCCCCCACACTCGCTGGGACCAGCATCTCTATCACCTGATCAACGGTTTTCCCAACCTCAACCTAAAAGCGATGGGGTTCCCTCGTGACTGGTATCAGGACCCTTTTTGGCACGTCTCTCGTACTTGATCCTTGCGCTGCTTCCGATAGAGACCGCCAGTCTTTATAGTTGCCCCATCCCACGCGTCATTGAGAACCTCCATGAGTGAGCCCACGCCCTACATTTTCGATGTCACCACCGCCACCTTCGATCAGGCCGTCATCGAAAACTCGTTCCACAAACCCGTGCTGGTGGATTTCTGGGCCGAATGGTGTGCGCCGTGCAAGGCGTTGATGCCGTTGCTGGCGCAGATTGCCGAGAGCTATCAGGGCGAGTTGCTGCTGGCCAAGGTCGATTGCGAAGCCGAGCAGGATATCGTTGCGCGCTTTGGCATTCGCAGCCTGCCGACCGTGGTGCTGTTCAAGGACGGCCAGCCGGTGGATGGGTTTGCCGGGGCCAAGCCTGAGTCTGAGATTCGCGCACTGCTGGAACCCCATGTGCAGATGCCGCCCCCTGCCGAGGCGGACCCGCTGGAGCAGGCCCAGGCGCTGTTTGCCGAAGGCCGGGTCAGTGAGGCCGAGGCCGTACTGGTGGCCTTGCTTGGTGAAGACAACACCAACGCCGGCGCGTTGATCCTCTACGCCCGCTGCCTGGCCGAACGTGGCGAACTGGGCGAAGCGCAGGCCGTGCTTGATGCGGTCAAGAGCGATGCGCACAAGGCGGCACTCGCCGGTGCCAAGGCGCAGATCACCTTCCTGCGCCAGGCCGCCGACCTGCCGGACGCCGCTGACCTCAAGGCCCGCCTGGCGCAAAACCCGCAGGATGATGAAGCGGCGTATCAACTGGCCGTGCAGCAATTGGCCCGCCAGCAATATGACGCGGCGCTGGAAGGCTTGCTGAAGTTGTTTATCCGTAACCGCAGCTACAACGAAGGCCTGCCGCACAAGACACTGCTGCAAGTGTTCGAGTTGCTGGGCAACGACCACCCGCTGGTCACGGTGTATCGCCGCAAGCTGTTTGCGGCGCTGTACTAATCAGCGATCCAACTGTACTGCGGCGTATCCCCGCCGCTGGACACCTTCACCTTGGCGCTATGGCGCAGGCGCACCAACAGGCGCTTACCGGCCTGGGCGCTACCGGCCAGCCCTTCGAGGCGGTCTGACAACTCCAGCCCGCTGAGTGGCCCGGCCTCGCGCAGCAGGTCCTGGGCGGCCTGCCACAGGGTCTCGTCCTGATTGACCGGCGCGGCGGCGGGCACGGTGTCCGGCGCCGGCGTGGCCGCCTGCAGGTGCACGCCCAGCCGCGCCCAATCGCTGTCGTCCAGCTCCAGGGTCAAGTCCACGGGCAGCTCGCCGATGGTTCCACGAATTCGCATCATTGCTCGTCCTCAGCACTTTTCTGACGAGCATGCTCCCATGCGTCTTGCGCAACGCCAAGCAGGCGGTCAAACTCTCGGCTCTTTTGTTATAAGATCACATAACAAAACCCTCATTCTCGCCTTGGAGTCTCCCCATGCGCCGCCTGTTGCTCGCTTTGCCGTTTGCCCTGTTGCCACTGGCCGCCCAGGCTGCTGACGAACACAACCACGATCACGACCATGAACATGGCAGCCTTGGCGCCCATGAGCATGGCGTTGGCCGCCTCAATGCAGCGCTCGATGGCAAGGCCCTGGAACTGGAGCTGGAAAGCCCGGCGATGAACCTGGTGGGGTTCGAGCACCTGGCCACCACCGACGCCGACAAAGCCAAGGTTGCCGCCGCCCGCAAGCAGCTGGAACAACCCCTGGTGCTGTTCAGCCTGCCCAAGGCTGCCGGTTGTGTGGTCAGTACCCAAGAGCTGGAAAGCCCGCTGTTTGGTGACAAGCCAGAAGACGATCATGACCACGCCACCGACGGCAAAGGTGCGGCCGCCCATGACCATGATCACAGCGAAATCCACGCCCACTACCAGTTCACCTGCGCCACCCCTGCCGCGCTGAAAAACCTCGACCTGACGAACCTCTTCAAGACCTTCCCCGCCACCCAGAAAATTCAGGTACAACTGATCAGCCCGGGCGGCCAGCAAGGTGTTGAAGCAACGGCGGCTGCCGCGACCCTGAAATTCTGACCCCACACGGTTGATGTAGGAGCTGGCTTGCCTGCGATGGCATCGGCGCGGTGTCACTGATACACCGCGTCGTCTGCATCGCAGGCAAGCCAGCTCCCACAGGTGACCGCGCTCTGCAGGTGATATTGAGTTCCCATGACCCAAGCACTGATCGAACTGTCCGACCTGGGCTTTAACTGGCCCGGTCACCCCCAGTTGCTGGATATCCCGGCGTTTCGCCTGGAGCCGGGGGAAACCCTGTTCCTCAAGGGCCCCAGCGGCAGCGGCAAAACCACCCTGCTCGGCCTGCTGGGCGGGGTGCAGACACCCAGTCGCGGCAGCATCCGCCTGCTGGGCCAGGAGTTGACCGACTTGTCGGCCGGCGCCCGCGATCGGTTCCGGGTCGACCACACCGGCTATATCTTCCAGCAGTTCAACCTGCTGCCGTTTCTCTCGGTCCGCGAAAACGTCGAACTGCCTTGCCACTTCTCCAAGCTGCGGGCGCAGCGGGCGATCCAGCGCCATGGCAGTGTCGACCAGGCCGCCGCGACCCTGCTCGCGCACCTGGGCCTCAAGGACCCGGACTTGCTCGGGCGCCGTGCCGATGCGCTGTCCATCGGCCAGCAACAACGGGTGGCCGCCGCCCGGGCCTTGATCGGCCAACCGGAACTGGTGATCGCCGACGAGCCGACCTCGGCCCTGGACCACGATGCCCGGGAAGCCTTCCTTCAACTGTTGTTCGCCGAATGCCGCGAGGCGGGCGCCAGCCTGTTGTTCGTCAGCCATGACCAGAGCTTGGCTTCGCTGTTCGACCGCAACCTGTCGCTGGCCGAACTCAATCGCGCCGCCGCGCCGCTCGAGGTTTGAGATGTATTTGTTCCGTCTAGCCATGGCCAGCCTGGCAAACCGCCGCTTTACCGCGATCCTCACCGCCTTCGCCATCGCCCTGTCGGTGTGCCTGCTGTTGGCGGTGGAGCGCGTGCGTACCGAGGCCCGCGCCAGCTTTGCCAGCACCATCAGCGGCACCGACCTGATCGTCGGCGCCCGCGCAGGCTCGGTCAACCTGCTGTTGTACTCGGTATTTCGCATCGGCAACGCCACCAACAACATCCGCTGGGACAGCTTCGAGCACTTTGCCGCCAGCCCGCAAGTGAAATGGGCGATCCCCATGTCCCTCGGCGACTCCCATCGCGGCTACCGGGTGATGGGCACCACCCAAGCCTACTTCGAGCACTACCAGTACGGCCGCAAGCAGAACCTGCAACTGGCCAGTGGCCGTGCGTTTGATAGCGACCCGTTTGAAGTGGTGCTCGGCGCCGAAGTGGCCGACGCCCTGCATTACAAACTCGGCGACAAGCTGGTGCTGGCCCATGGCGTGGCGGTGGTCAGCCTGGTCAAGCACGATGACAAACCGTTCACCGTGGTCGGCATTCTGCAACGCACCGGCACCCCGGTGGACCGCACGTTGCACATCAGCCTCGGCGGCATGGAAGCGATCCATATCGACTGGCACAACGGCGTGCCCGCCCAGGGCAAGGGCCGGGTCAGTGCCGACCAGGCGCGCAATATGGACCTCACGCCACAAGCCATCACCGCGTTTATGCTGGGGCTGAACAACAAGATTTCGACCTTTGCCCTACAACGGCAGATCAACGAGTTCCGTGGCGAGCCGATGCTGGCGATCCTGCCGGGCGTGGCCTTGCAAGAGCTGTGGAGCATGATGGGCACCGCCGAAAAGGCGCTGTTCGTGATCTCGCTGTTTGTGGTGCTGACCGGCTTGATCGGCATGCTCACGGCGATCCTCACCAGCCTCAATGAGCGCCGTCGGGAAATGGCGATCCTGCGTTCGGTGGGCGCACGACCGTGGCACATTGCAAGCCTGCTGGTTTTCGAGGCCTTTGCCCTGGCACTGGCCGGGGTGGTTGCGGGGGTTGGCCTGCTGTACGTATGCATCGCCGCGTCCCGTGGCTATCTACAGGCCAATTACGGCCTGGACCTGCCACTGGCGCTGCCCAGCCCGTATGAATGGACGCTGCTCGCCGGTATCCTGATCGCCGCCCTGCTGATGGGCAGCGTGCCGGCCTGGCGCGCCTATCGACAATCGTTGGCCGATGGCCTGTCGATCCGTTTATGAGGAAGGCTTTGATGCGCCGTGCCCTGCTTGCGCTGTTATTGATGGTGGCCGTGCCCGCCTGGGCCGCCGAGCCCCGAGACTTGTCGTGGCAGGAAATGATTCCGCCGGATGCCCCGGTGGAGGTGCCCAATATGACGCCGCTGCACGACCTGTCGAACATGGCCGACGCACTGTCGGCGGAGGCCGCGCCAGCGGCCAGGCAGGACTTGCCCAATGCACCGGTGGTGGCCCAGTTGAACGGCCTGCATATCCGCCTGCCGGGTTATATCGTGCCGCTGGAAGTCAGCGAGGAAGGCCGCACCACTGAGTTCCTGCTGGTGCCGTACTTCGGCGCCTGCATCCATGTGCCGCCCCCGCCGTCGAACCAGATCGTGCATGTCAGGAGCGAGATCGGCGTGAAGCTGGAGGAGCTGTACCAGCCGTACTGGATCGAGGGGCAGATGCAGGTCAAGCCGTCCACCAGCGAATTGGCGGATGCGGGCTATCAGATGGAAGCCGAGAAGATTTACATCTACGAGTTGCCGGACTGACACCTGTCGATAAGCGGTGTATTTGGCTGATCACCGTTTCATTGAGCTGAGTCAAAGGCCCGGGTGCAACGATCTTTACCATTGGACACAGCCAACTAAAAATGTCCTTTGGAGCCACCCATGCACAAGTCACTGCTCAGCGCTTCCCTCTTCGCGCTCGCACTCGCCGCCCCTCTCGCCCACGCCCACGAGGCTGGCGACATCCTGGTTCGCGCCGGTGCCATCACCGTTAACCCAAAGGCCGACAGCGGCAGCGTCAAGGTTGACCAGGGCCCATTGGCCGGCACCAACCTGGGCGGCAAGGCGACCATGAGCAGCGACACGCAACTGGGCCTCAACTTCGCCTATATGCTGACCAACCACGTCGGTATCGAACTGCTGGCCGCCACGCCGTTCGAGCATGATGTGAAGATCAAGAACACCGCCCTCGGCGCCGCCAACGGCAAGCTCGGTAGCCTCAAGCAGCTGCCGCCGACCCTGAGCGTCGTGTACTACCCGCTGGACAGCAAGTCGGCGTTCCAGCCTTACGTCGGTGCGGGTATCAACTACACCTGGATCTATGACGAACACGTCAGCAGCCGCGCCCAGGGCGAAGGCTTCAGCAACTTCAAGGCCGAGAACTCCTGGGGCTGGGCGGCGCAGATCGGTATGGACTACATGATCAACGACAAGTGGATGATCAACGGTCAGGTGCGCTACATCGACATCAGCACCAAGGCCACCGTCGACAACAACGCCCTGGCGGCGGGCACCCGCGCCAAGGTCAATGTGGACGTGGATCCGATGGTCTACATGGTCGGTATCGGCTACAAGTTCTAAACCCGGCTTAATAAACGCCACAAAACAATGTGGGAGCTGGCTTGTGTGGGGGCTGGCTTGCCTGCGATAGCATCGCCTCGGTGTCTTTGATAGACCGAGGTGTCTGCATCGCAGGCAAGCCAGCTCCTACATAAGCCGGGCTCCCACATTTTTTTTGTTCCGTCAGCTAGTGATGCCGGTAGAAGCGGTCGAGCAACGCCGGCAGTCCCGCACGCCACGCCCGTGGCTTGATGCCGAATGTATGCAGGATCTTCTTACAGGCCAGCACTGCATGCTGTGGCTCGTCGGCGGCATCCGGCCGGGCGGCGTGGGCCTGGGCTGTCGGCGCTTCGACCGCCAGCACATGGAAGGTGCGCGCTTCGGTGAGGATCGCCTGGCCCAGCGCCACGGGGGTGGTCGCCTCTTGCCCGGCGTAGTGGTAGGTGCCCCACAGCGGCGCCGCACAATCGAGTTGCTTGAGCACCGAGATAATCACCCGTGCCGCATCGTCCACCGGTGTCGGGTTGCCGCGCCGGTCATCGGCCAGCAGCAAGGGCTCGGGTTGCTCGGCACGGGCCAGGAAACGCCCCAGCGCGCCATCGATACTGTCATCAAGCAGCCAGCCAAAGCGCAGTAGCACATGTTGCGGGCAGGTGGCGCGCACGCTCTGTTCAATGCGCCACAACGCCTGGCCACGCAGGCCCAGGGGCACTGGTTCGTCTTTTTCGCTGTAGGCGGTGGCGCGCGAGCCATCGAACACCCGGTAGCTGGACGGTTGCAGCAGCGTGATGTTGTGGTGTTGGCACAGTTCCGCCAGGCGCTCGACGGCAGACTCCTGCCCGGCCAGGCGGGCCTCGCTCACGCTCTCGGCCTGGAACCAGTCGAAATAGTAGGCGAGGTTGATCAAGGCGTCGGGACGGGTGTCGTCGAGCAATTGGGTAAGGCTGGCGGCATCCCAGCCGTCTTGGGGCGGGCGCGGCGCGAGGAAACCGATATCTTCCTCCGCACCAAGGCGAATCAGCGCTTGCCCGAGGGCATTCCCGCCGCCCAGTAACATAAGGCGCATTCGCATAGATTGAGCAGGCCCGGTCTGTTTGGAACGATGGCTATTATCGACAGGCATGGATGCCATGCCGTTGGTATTGGCCAGAATCGTTGCATTTTGCGGGTTTGTAGCGCAACCGTCACTTACTAAGTAGTCGTTCAATCAAGGCTTTTTGCAGGAGCGAGGCGCAGGCCGTCAGGGACACCGGGCCACTCGATAATTCAGGCAGGTGCTTTCACCCCAAACCGATTGCGGTAATCGCTGGGCGCAAGGCCGGTAATTTTCTTGAAGATGGCGCGAAAGGCGCTCGGGTCTTGGTAACCCACGGTCCAGGCAATCTGATCAATGGTGGTATTGGTGAACTCCAGCATCTGCCGTGCCTTGCCGACCCGCAGGTGCTGGCAATATTCGGTGGGTTTCAAGCCGGTGGCGTTGCGAAAACGCCGTAGGAAAGTGCGCTCTTCCAGGCCGGCCGCCTGGGCCATCGCCGTAAGGGAGACATCCACCGCACCACTGGCCTGCAACGCGTGCTGGACCTTGAGGATCGCCTCGTCGCCATGGCTGAGGATCGGCGCAAAGTTGCTGCCGCACTGGCTGGCGCTGTCGCTGTGTGCAATCACCAAAAAGCGCGCGGTGTCGGCAGCGATGCTTGGGCCCATAAGGCGCTCGACCAAGCGCAGGCCCAGTTCGGACCAGGCCATCAGCCCGGCGGTGGTGATCAGGTCGCCATCATCGACCATCGGCTTGTCGGCCTCCAGGCGCACCGCAGGAAAACGGCTGGCGAAGGTGTTGGCCGAAGACCAGTGGGCGGTGGCCCTGCGCCCATCGAGCAAACCGCTGCGCGCCAGCATGATCGAACCGATGCACACGCCCCCCAGTACCGTGCCGGCGGCATGTTGCAGGCGCAGCCAGTGCAGCAGCGCGTGCGGCGCCTGCTCTTCGCAAAACTCGCCAATCGACGGCGGCACCAGCACGGCCATCAATGGTTGATCGGGGCCAGGCTGGCTGTCGAAGCCGCGAACAGGCGTACCATCGCCATTGACCTGCCAGTGACTGACACGTAACAAGGGCAACTGCCGGCTCTGATGCTCGGCGGCAATGCGATTGGCGACGCCAAACAGGTCGGTCAACCCATGCACAGCGGCCATCTGCGCGCCGTGATAAATCAGCACGCCGAGCTCGACGATCGAGCGTTCCACAGCCATTGTCAGTTTTCCCCCTGTTATTGTCGGTACGGCCAATCCCCGTGCCACGCGCCAGCCACGATACTGGGCGCATCAACCCCTCACGAGAAAATACCCATGGCCAAGCAAGCACTTATCCTAATCGATATCCAGAACGACTACTTCCCCCACGGCAAGTGGCCATTGACCGGCGTGGAAGCCGCGGCCGACAAGGCGCAACAGGTGCTCCAGGCATTTCGCCAGGCCGGCGACGCGGTGATCCACGTGCGCCATGAGTTCACCTCGGCGGATGCGCCCTTCTTCACCCCAGGCTCCGAAGGCGCACACATACATGCCCAGGTGCGGAACGAAAACGACGAGCCGGTGGTGCTCAAGCATTTTGTAAATGCGTTTCGCCAAACCAACCTGCGCGAGTTGCTGGAACAACGCAGCATCACCGACCTGGTGGTGGTCGGCAGCATGAGCCATATGTGCATCGACGCAGTGGTTCGGGCAGCGGCGGACTATGGCTACAACGTCACGGTGATCCACGACGCCTGCGCCACTCGCGACCTGGAGTTCAATGGCAAGACCATTGCCGCAGCCCAGGTGCATGATGCCTACATGGCATCGCTGGCATTCGCCTATGCCAGCGTGGTGTCGGCGGATGAGTTCCTGAAGGCCTGACGGCGGGCTGTCAGCGCGTAGCGATAATGAACAGCCGTGGAAACGGCAGCAACACCGTGCCATCGGCCAGGGCGGGATAAGCCTCGCGGATGCGCGCCAGGTAGGCGTCGAGGAAGGCACCTTTCTCGGCCGCCTCCAGCGGTGCGAGGAATGGCCGCAGGCCCGTGCCCTTGAACCACTCCACCACCGCCTCATGGCCGCTGAGCGGGTGGTAATAGGTGGTGTGCCATACATCGACGGTGCTGCAATGTTTGCTCAACAATTCGTAGTAATAACTCGCCGGGTGACGCGCCTCATGTTTGACCGCGCCGATCTTGCCCGCCCACGGCCCTTGCGCGGCCACCTCACGGGCCAGGCGGTGGGCGGGTTCGTTGAGGTTGTCCGGGGTTTGCACCGCCAGCGTCCCGCCCGGCGCCAACTGCGCCACCAGGTGCGGGTAGAGGGTGGCGTGGTCCGGCACCCATTGCAGCGAGGCATTGGCCAGGATCACATCAAACGGTTGCGCAGGCTTCCAGGCACCGATATCGGCCAATTCAAAGTTGAGTGCCGGCAACCGCTCACGGGCGCTGGCCAGCATGTCCTGCGAGCTGTCCAGGCCAGTGATCGTCGCCCGGGGGAAACGCTCGGCCAGCACCTCGGTGGAGTTGCCCGGGCCACACCCCAGGTCGACCGCAGTACGCACCTCACCCGTAGGGATAGCAGCCACCAGGTCGCGGACGGGACGGGTGCGCTGTTGTTCAAACATCGAATACTGCTGGGCAGACCAGGTCATCGGGGTTTCCTTCTTGGGCAAGGGAATGCACTACAGCCTAAATCTTGTGGCGCATGGGGACAAATGCCAGAGCTGAGGGATTTTGCTCCTGCAAGCAAGCCCCCCGAAGTGAATGCCATCGTTTTTTGTTGCCGCAGGATAACCTCTTGGCCGCCTGTGTACCCGGTGCTGGCAGTACGCAATATGTTTTTACACAAACCTCACCCCCGCTAAATCTCGGACCGCTGCTTGTTCAGGCGGCGGAGCAAAATCCGGCCCTGGGGTGCGCGTTCAACCTGTTGGACACTGAGTTCGAGTTTCAAGGGCTTCTGAGTGAATGGCTTAACCCGTAGTTTTGGTCTCATTACGACCGAGAACACGGTCGCCAGATAACACCATTTCCCTCAAGAGGCTGAAAAAATGAGCTTACCTACCGATAAACCCCTGAGCTATGACCCACTGACTGCTGATAACGCCGCACTGATCCTGGTCGACCATCAAGTTGGACTCATAGCCGGGGTCCGGGACTACTCGATCGGTGAGCTGAAACACAATGTCGTGGCATTAGCCAAAGCGGCCAAGGCGCTTAACCTGCCAATTGTGGTCACGACCACAGCACGGGACAGCTTGTGGGGGCCCACCTTCCCTGAGCTGGTCGACGCCTTGCCAGGCATCGAAATTATCGACCGCTCATCAGTCAACGCCTATGACGACGAACGTGTCGCGCAGGCCATTGAAGCCACCGGGCGCAAGAAACTGATCTTCGCCGGGGTATCCCTTGAGGTCTGCGCAGCCTTTCCGGCCATGACCGCCGTAGCCCGGGGCTACGATGCCTATGTGGCAGTCGATGCATCCGGCACGTTCAGCGACACCAAGCGTCAGGCCGGTCTGCTGCGCATGATGCAAGCGGGCGTGATCCCGTCCGACTACGCCAGCTTGATGGTGGAAATCCTCAAGGACAATGCCCGACCAGAAGCAGAGACTGTCTACGGTGCTATCGACATGCCATGGGCCACGCTGGTCGGGCAGATATACACTGCTTCTCGCCGCTAAAACCTCTTCATCGGGTCACTGGATCAGCCTGCAATATCCCGGCACAATCCCACCTCAGCGTCCAATCAGACGAACAATGAGGTGATGAGTGCTAGATCTCAATGACTTCTTTTTCTTTGTGCAGGTGGTCGACCGGGGCGGATTCACCGCTGCCGGTCGAATCTTGCAGATGCCGAAATCCACCCTCAGTCACCGCATTCAGCGACTTGAAAACAATCTGGGCGTTCGCCTGCTCAACCGGACCTCACGCAAATTCGGGATGACCGACGCCGGAACGGATTTCTACCAGCATGCCGTCGCCATGCTGCGTGAGGCAGAGCTGGCCGAGAGCACGATCCGGCATCGCCTGACCGAACCGAGTGGCACGATTCGCTGCACGGCGGGCAACGCGATAATGCAATACGTCATGTCGGAAATTATTGCCGACTTCCTCACCCAGTATCCCAACGTCAATATTGTTTCCCTCGCGGCCAACCGGACCGTCGACATCGTCGGTGAAAACTACGATGTCGCTGTGCGCGCTCATTCCGCCCCGTTGCCCGACTCTGACCTGGTACAGCACACACTTGCGCCGGCCCCCTGGTTCCTGTTTGGCGGAGCCCGTTATCTGGACGCCAACGGTGAGCCCCAGACCCCTCAGGACCTGCACAAACACCCCACGCTGTTCATGGCCCGGCCCGGTGCAGTGCCAATATGGCGCTTGCGCCACGCCCATCACGCGAACGAAGAAGCGGTCATACCGCTGGAGCCGAGGCTGCAAAGCGACGACATCACCGGTTTGCAGCAGGCAGCCATCAGCGGCCTGGGTATCGTGGCCTTGCCGGGTTATATCTGCCAGGCAGCTGTGCGGTCTGGAGCCTTGCGACGCGTACTGCCACAATGGCTGGCGGGCGATTCGACCATCACCGCGCTCATTCCTTCTCGGCAAGGACTCTTGCCTTCAGTACGCGCGTTTCTCGATCACCTGGCCCGAGAATTCCCGAAAAAGGTCTTGATGTAGATCGTCCATTGCCTTGGACGCTGAATCCTGAAATGGACGGCTTCTCGGTTTCCGGGTTCGCCTCTAGATTGCCCCCCGACAGGACACCAATCAGAGGGCCGTATCATGAATCACATCACCAGGCTTGAACCCGACACACTCGCCAGCCCACGACTGGGTCAGATCGTCTCGGGTGTCACTCACACCATCGGCGAAGGCTTCACCGCTCTGCATTTCTCTGAGGACATGTTTGCCACCCGTATGGACCCGCTGCTTATGGTGGACCACTTCGTCATGACCGCGCCCACTTTCGCACCGCATCTTCATGCCGGGATTTCTGCCGTCACGGTGATGTTCGAGGATTCAGAAGGCAACTTGCTGAACCGTGACACCCTGGGGCACAACCTCGCACTCAAAGCTGGTGACCTGTACTGGCTGGCAGCCGCGAGTGGCGCGGTTCACGAGGAAGTCCCTGAAGCAAATGCTCGCACCCATGCTCTGCAAGTGTTCGTTAATCTCCCGAGCCATCTCAAGCTGACACCCGCGCGTACGCTTCATGTACCGGCACAACAGGTACCGATCATTCAGGCACCCGGACACCGCGTTCGGGTGGTACTGGGACGCAGTGGCGATGTCATCGGAGCGGAGGGCACGCCAGAGCCGCTAACCTTACTCGACGGTTCCCTGCAAGCCGACGGCGTATTTGCTCATACGCTTGCTGAAGGCTTTCAAGCCTGGATTTATGCAGTCAGCGGTACATTGACGGTTCACTGCAATGCAGAGGAGCAGAGCATACCCGCGGGCCACTCCACAACCGTGAGCGCTGGCGCGCAAGTCGAACTAAGGATGACTTCGAGCGAACCGTGCCACTTCGTGCTCATCGCTGGCAGCCCCATCGGTGAACCTTTCATCAAATACGGCCCTCTGGTGATGACAACCGAGGAAGACATCCGTCGCACTCTCGTCAAATACGCCAAAGGCGGCTTCGGACAAATCCCGAGCTGACACACTCTCTAAGCCGCCCTCGGGCGTCCTGCAGATACGCGGCCATCGCGGGTTGCGCTGGCGCAATAAAAAAGCCCCGGCTGCTTATGCACCGGGGCTTTCAGGGTAAAACTTTACATCAAGTATCTGAGCCGGATCCTAGAACGGAATATCGTCATCAAAGCTGTCGAAGTCGGCTGCCGGCTGCGGTGCCGCCTGCTGTGGCGCTGGACGCGACTCACGCTGTGGCTGCTGGCTTGGCTGCGGACGGGACTGCTGTGGACGCGGTGCCGAGTTGGACATGCCGCCCTGGCCCTGTTGGTCGCCCTGTGGACGGCCGCCCAGCAGTTGCATGGTGCCTTGCATGTCGACCACGATTTCTGTGGTGTAACGCTTGATGCCGTCTTTTTCCCACTCGCGGGTCTGCAGTTTGCCTTCGATGTAGACCTGCGAACCTTTGCGCAAGTATTCACCGGCGATCTCTGCAACCTTGCCGAACATCGACACACGGTGCCATTCGGTTTTCTCGACCTTCTGGCCGGTCTGCTTGTCGGTCCACTGTTCGCTGGTCGCCAGACTCAGGTTGGTCACGGCGTTACCGTTAGGCAAGTAGCGAACTTCGGGATCCTGGCCGCATGTACCGACCAATATGACTTTGTTAACCCCACGGGCCATAACGTTCTCCTAGGCTGGGCGCGCTGTCGGCACTGGGTTTACCAGTTGCTCGAGCGTCGCGCGATCCAATAGTTCGGTGTCCAATTTGATGTAAATGGCCGCCTCTTCCGCGACCACGACTGCATCTGTTACCCCTACGACGGCCTTCAGGCGCTCGACCAGACCGCTTTCACGGATCGCCTCGGGCGATAGCGGCAAACGCAGACTTGTGACGTAGGGAGGTTCGCGCATGGTAACAGCAAAGACCAGCCAAAGTGCAGCCAGCCCGGCACATCCGAGGAACACAACCGACAAACCGCCATGCTGGAACATCCAGCCGCCCATGATGCCGCCCAGCGCCGAGCCGAGGAACTGGCTGGTGGAATACACTCCCATGGCCGTGCCCTTGCCGCCGGCCGGTGAAACTTTACTGATCAGCGAAGGCAGTGACGCCTCCAGCAGGTTGAACGCGGTGAAAAACACCACCGTGCCGATTACCAGCGCCCGTAGGCTGTCGCCGAACTGCCAGAAGAATAGTTCAGTGAGCATCAATGTCGCGACGGCGCCGAGCAAAACTCGTTTCATTTTGCGTTTCTTCTCGCCGTAGATGATGAACGGGATCATGGCGAAGAACGAAATCAGCAACGCGGTCAGGTACACCCACCAGTGCTCCTCCTTGGGCAACCCGGCCTTTTCCACCAGCGCCAGGGGCAAGGCGACGAAGCTGCACATCAGCATCGCGTGCAATACAAAGATACCCAAATCCAGGCGCAGCAGGTCCGGGTGCTTGAGGGTCGGTAGCAGCGCCTGCTTCGCCACACCCGACTCGCGGTGCTGCAGCGGCCCGGTAGAGCGCGGCACCATAAAGGCCACGACCAGGATGCCGAACAGCGCCATGCCGCCGGTGGCCAGGAACAAGCCGTGCAAGCCAAAGGCGCGGGTCAGCAGGGGGCCGACCACCATGGCCACGGCAAACGACAAACCGATGGTCATGCCAATCATGGCCATGGCCTTGGTGCGATGTTGTTCGCGGGTCAGGTCCGACAGCAGCGCCATCACCGCCGCGGAAATCGCCCCGGCACCTTGCAGGATGCGCCCGGCGATCACGCCCCAGATCGAATCGGCATTGGCTGCCAACACGCTGCCCAGAGCGAAGACGATCAGCCCCAGGTAGATCACCGGCCGGCGGCCAATGCGGTCGGAAATGATCCCGAACGGGATCTGGAAAATCGCCTGGGTCAGGCCATAGGCACCAATCGCCAGGCCGATTAGGGCCGGGGTCGCGCCGGCGAGGTCCATGCCATAGGTCGCCAGCACCGGCAACACCATAAACATACCCAGCATACGGAAGGCGAACACCAGGGCCAGACCGCTTGCCGCTCGGGTCTCGCCGCTACTCATGCGTTCGCTGTGGGGATCGTGCATGGAAAAACCTCGTGTGAACCGGCGGCGATTCTACCAGTCCCATCGATTGAGAGGGTATATGCGGCGCTTTGCCGCGTGGCTTTCATGTCAGGCTGCAAGCGGCCTTTTGGCAGTGTATATTCATCCAGTCTTTAGCCGTATACTCCTGCATTATTTACGCCCGCCGTGCGAGGCCATCTTGGACAAGATCCTGATTCGTGGGGCTAGAACCCACAACCTGAAGAACATCGACCTGACCCTGCCCCGGGACAAACTGATTGTCATCACCGGCTTGTCCGGGTCCGGCAAGTCATCACTGGCGTTCGATACGCTGTATGCCGAAGGTCAGCGGCGTTATGTGGAGTCGCTGTCGGCTTATGCCCGGCAGTTCCTGTCGATGATGGAAAAGCCTGATGTCGACACCATTGAAGGCCTGTCGCCAGCCATTTCCATCGAACAGAAGTCCACCTCCCACAACCCGCGCTCCACCGTGGGCACCATCACCGAAATCTACGATTACCTGCGCTTGCTGTACGCACGCGTCGGCATCCCGCGCTGCCCGGATCACGACATCCCCCTGGAAGCCCAGACCGTCAGCCAGATGGTCGACCTGGTGCTGGCCCAGCCGGAAGGCGCCAAGCTGATGCTGCTGGCCCCGGTGATTCGCGAGCGCAAGGGCGAGCACTTGTCGGTCTTTGAAGAGCTGCGCGCCCAGGGCTTTGTCCGCGCCCGCATCAACGGCAAGCTGTATGAGTTGGATGAAGCGCCGAAGCTGGATAAACAGAAGAAGCACACCATCGATGTAGTGGTCGACCGGTTCAAGGTGCGCGCCGATCTGCAGCAACGCCTGGCGGAGTCGTTCGAGACCGCATTGAAGCTGGCGGATGGTATCGCCCTGATGGCGCCGATGGACGACGAGCCGGGCGAAGAGATCATCTTCTCCGCGCGCTTTGCCTGCCCGATCTGCGGCCATGCCATCAGCGAGCTGGAGCCCAAGCTGTTCTCCTTCAACAACCCGGCCGGCGCCTGCCCGACCTGTGATGGCCTGGGGGTCAAGCAGTTCTTCGATATCAAGCGCCTGGTCAATGGCGACCTGACGCTGGCGGAGGGCGCAATACGCGGCTGGGACCGACGCAATGTGTATTACTTCCAGATGCTCGGGTCGTTGGCCGCCCACTATAAATTCAGCCTGGAAGTGCCGTTCAACGAGTTGCCGGCCGAGCAACAGAAAGTCATCCTGCATGGCAGCGGCTCGCAGAACGTCGACTTCAAGTACCTCAATGACCGTGGCGATATCGTCAAGCGCTCCCACCCGTTCGAGGGCATCGTGCCTAACCTGGAACGGCGCTACCGGGAAACCGAGTCGGCCAGCGTGCGCGAGGAGTTGGCCAAGTTCCTCAGCACCCAGCCCTGCCCGGATTGCCGCGGCACCCGCTTGCGTCGCGAAGCCCGCCACGTATGGGTCGGCGAGAAGACCCTGCCGGCGGTGACCAACCTGCCGATCGGCGATGCCTGCGAATACTTCGGCGTACTGAAGCTGACCGGGCGCCGCGGCGAGATTGCCGACAAGATCCTCAAGGAAATCCGCGAGCGCCTGCAGTTCCTGGTCAACGTGGGCCTGGACTACCTGTCCCTGGATCGCAGTGCCGACACCCTGTCCGGCGGCGAGGCTCAGCGCATTCGCCTGGCCAGCCAGATCGGTGCCGGCCTGGTGGGCGTGCTGTACATCCTCGACGAACCCTCCATCGGCCTGCATCAGCGCGACAACGATCGCTTGCTGGGCACGCTCAAGCACCTACGGGATATCGGCAACACGGTGATCGTGGTCGAGCATGATGAGGATGCCATTCGCCTGGCGGACTACGTCGTCGATATCGGCCCCGGTGCGGGCGTGCATGGCGGCCATATTGTTGCCCAGGGCACACCGGCCGAAGTCATGGCCCACCCGGACTCATTGACCGGCAAATACTTGTCTGGCCGGGTGAAAATCGAAGTGCCGGCCAAACGTACGCCACGTAACAAAAAACAGGCGCTGCACCTCAAGGGCGCGCGCGGCAACAACCTGCGCAATGTCGATCTGGAAATCCCTCTGGGCCTGCTGACCTGCGTGACCGGTGTATCCGGCTCAGGCAAGTCGACGCTGATCAACAACACCCTGTTCCCCCTCAGCGCCACCGCATTGAACGGTGCCACCACCCTGGAAGCTGCCGCCCATGACAGCATCAAGGGCCTGGAGCTGCTGGACAAGGTGGTGGATATCGACCAGAGCCCGATTGGTCGTACCCCCCGCTCCAACCCGGCGACCTATACCGGGCTGTTCACGCCCATACGCGAACTGTTTGCCGGCGTGCCGGAGTCCCGCTCCCGGGGTTATGGGCCTGGGCGTTTCTCCTTCAACGTCAAGGGCGGGCGCTGCGAGGCGTGCCAGGGCGACGGCTTGATCAAGGTCGAGATGCACTTTTTGCCGGACATCTACGTGCCGTGCGATGTGTGCAAGAGCAAGCGCTACAACCGCGAAACCCTGGAGATCAAATACAAGGGCAAGAACATCCATGAAACCCTCGAGATGACCATCGAGGAAGCGCGGGTGTTCTTTGATGCAGTGCCAGCCCTGGCACGCAAGCTCCAGACCCTGATGGACGTGGGCTTGTCGTATATCAAGCTAGGGCAGTCGGCGACTACGCTGTCCGGTGGTGAGGCGCAGCGGGTGAAGCTGTCCCGCGAACTGTCCAAGCGCGATACCGGCAAGACCCTGTATATCCTCGATGAGCCGACCACCGGTTTACACTTCGCGGATATCCAGCAATTGCTCGACGTACTGCATCGTTTGCGCGACCACGGCAATACCGTAGTGGTGATCGAGCACAACCTGGATGTGATCAAGACAGCCGACTGGCTGGTGGACCTGGGGCCGGAAGGCGGTTCCAAGGGTGGGCAGATTATTGCGGTGGGTACGCCGGAACAGGTTTCGGAGATGCCGCAGTCCCACACTGGCTACTATCTGAAGCCGTTGCTGGCGCGCGACCGGGCCTGAGTTTTCGGGCCCAACAAAAAGCCCCTGTCACCGCTACGGTGACAGGGGCTTTTTTATGCCGGCGGAATCAGAACTGCGATTGCAGGTAGTTTTCCAGGCCGATCAACTTGATCAGACCCAACTGCTTTTCCAGCCAGTAAGTGTGATCTTCTTCGGTATCGTTCAACTGTACGCGCAGGATTTCCCGGGTCACATAGTCGTTGTGCTTTTCGCAAAGCTCAATACCCTTGCAGAGCGCAGCGCGAACCTTGTATTCCAGGCGCAAGTCGCTGGCGAGCATCTCAGGCACGGTGGTGCCGGTATCCAGGTCGTCAGGACGCATACGCGGCGTGCCTTCGAGCATCAGGATACGGCGCATCAGTGCGTCGGCGTGCTGTGCCTCTTCTTCCATTTCGTGGTTGATACGCTCGTAGAGCTCGGTAAAGCCCCAGTCTTCGTACATACGCGAGTGGATGAAATATTGGTCACGAGCTGCCAGTTCGCCCGTCAGCAACGTGTTGAGGTAATCGATTACGTCGGGGTGACCTTGCATCGCCCTACATCTCCCTGCTTGAAAGGCTGTAGTTTGAACCAAGCGGACCCGCAGGTCACGGGATGAACGGCATAAAAGTGAAGTTTTTCGGAGAAAAGTAGCTGAAATAACGCAAAAACCGCCCAAATGAGGGCGGTTCTGCTTATCACTTAGAGTTAGTTAAGCGATACACCCAGTGCCGTTGCGATCCCTTCTCCATAAGCCGGATCGGCCTTGAAGAAGTGCTGCAACTGACGCTGAACCACATCGCTGGAAACACCCGCCATCGCGCCGGCGATGTTGTTGATCAACAGCGCTTTTTGCTCAGCATTCATCAGGCGGAACAACGCACCGGCGTGGCTGTAGTAGTCAGTGTCTTCGCGG
The DNA here is from genome assembly GCF_001983165.1 of Pseudomonas gessardii. Lineage (GTDB taxonomy): Bacteria > Pseudomonadota > Gammaproteobacteria > Pseudomonadales > Pseudomonadaceae > Aquipseudomonas > Aquipseudomonas gessardii. Next base: position 30,401 of record NZ_MNPU01000034.1, read on the forward strand.
TGATCGTAGCGATCCGCCACACCACTGAGGGCCAGGGCAGGTTCTGCGTACTGCGGAGCCTGTTTGGGCGCATCGCTGTAGCTGTTGGGCTCGTAGTTGGGAGCCGCGCCACCGTTGCTGCCAAACGCCATGGAGCCATCGCGCTGGTAGTTGTTGACCGGGCTGCGCGAAGCATTCACCGGCAGGTGCTGGTGGTTGGTACCAATACGATAGCGGTGTGCGTCAGCGTAAGCGAACACGCGACCTTGCAGCATGCGATCCGGCGACAAACCGACACCAGGCACCATGTTGCTTGGACCGAACGCGGCCTGCTCCACTTCGGCGAAGTAGTTCTGCGGGTTGCGGTTCAACTCCAGTTCCCCCACTTCAATCAGCGGGAATTCTTTCTGCGACCAGGTTTTGGTCACGTCGAAAGGGTTCTCGTAATGAGCGTTGGCCTGGGCCTCGGTCATGATCTGGATGCACACCCGCCATTTTGGGAAGTCACCGCGCTCAATGGCCTCGAACAGATCGCGCTGGGCGTAATCCGGATCGGTGCCGGCAAGGCGTGCAGCATCGGCAGGCGCCAGGTTCTTGATGCCTTGCTTGGTCTTGTAGTGCCACTTGACCCAGTGACGCTCACCCTTGGCGCTGATCAGGCTGTAGGTGTGGCTACCAAAGCCGTGCATATGACGATAGCCATCCGGGATGCCACGGTCCGAGAACAAGATGGTGACCTGGTGCAGCGCCTCAGGCGAATGCGACCAGAAGTCCCACTTCATCTGCGCACTTTTCAGATTGCTTTGCGGCAAACGCTTTTGGGTGTGGATAAAGTCCGGGAATTTCAGCGGGTCACGGATGAAGAAGATCGGGGTGTTATTGCCCACGATGTCCCAGTTCCCTTCTTCGGTGTAGAACTTCAGTGCGAAACCACGTGGGTCGCGCTCAGTATCAGCCGAGCCGCGCTCACCGCCGACAGTCGAGAAACGCAAGAAGGTCGGAGTCTGCTTGCCAACCGCTTCAAACAGTTTGGCACTGGTGTAGCGGGTGATGTCTTTGGTCACCGTGAATGTGCCATACGCGCCCGAGCCTTTGGCGTGTACACGACGCTCTGGGATGTTTTCACGGTTGAAGTGGGCAAGCTTCTCGAGCAGGTGAAAATCGTCGAGCAGCAGCGGGCCACGCGGGCCAGCGGAACGGGAGTTCTGGTTATCCGCGACGGGAGCACCGCTGGCGGTTGTAAGGGTTTTATTCTGGCTCATGCTCAATCTCCTCAGGTCAGTCATGGAACTGCCGGCTAATCGGCTTGGAGGGAGTATTGACCAGGAAGATGACACCATCAAATTTATTAAATCATGCACATCGATAGTTAATTACTAACGAAATCCTGATTCAAATAGCCAAAGCCAAACACGCCACTGGCCGTGGCACCGGTATTGGTACATTTGCTAAAGATTCCTTGGGGGCTCAGAAATAATTTTTAGGTATCCGAACTCATATACTCAGGCCCCACCCCAGAAAAGTCATGGCACACAATGATGAAAATAAATTTGATGGGATTGATGTTCTTAACCTTCAGTATTCCGGCTCTGGCAGCTCCTGCCGCCCCGTCCATTGACGTCACATTCGGTAAGCCTACCCATATCCACCACCTGACCTATCAGAAGCTTTATGACGCCAAACCCTTCAAGGAAGCGACGCTTTATTACTATGAGAATGGGTTATACAAAATCATTTCTCCGGGTGAAGAGCACTATGGCGTCTATGTCGTGAAAGGCTCCTTCGCAGATCAAGACTACGCCATCAGTTATATCTCACTCCCCTCAGAGGACTGGTACGGAAATGTGGCGCTGCATGACCTGACATTTAATGCCAAGACCGGCATCTTCGGACAGCAAGCTCACATCCCCAGCGACCAGAACATCCCCAAGCAAGACGGCACCTTCCTACTCGAGAAGAATCAGGAAGCGGACCCTCGTTCGATCAAGTGGCCTGTTGCCGCTCGACAATAAGCATCATCCCCACAACCGGATGCTTTTCCATCGCCCACAAAAAACCGGGCACTAGGCCCGGTTTTTCGTAGCAGACTGTCGTCTTACTCGGCGGATACAGCTTCGCCAGCAGTAGCACGATCAACCAACTCGACGTACGCCATAGGCGCGTTGTCGCCAGTGCGGAAACCGCACTTGAGGATGCGCAGGTAGCCACCCTCACGGGTAGCATAACGCTTGCCCAGGTCGTTGAAGAGCTTACCAACGATAGCTTTCGAGCGAGTACGGTCGAAAGCCAAACGGCGGTTAGCCAGGCTGTCTGTCTTGGCCAAAGTGATCAGCGGCTCAGCAACGCGACGCAGTTCTTTGGCTTTCGGCAGTGTAGTTTTGATCAGCTCGTGCTCGAACAGCGACACCGCCATGTTTTGAAACATGGCCTTGCGGTGCGAGCTGGTACGGCTCAGGTGACGACCACTTTTACGATGACGCATGGTTCATTCCTTACCAAACTCACGTTCGGTGATTACGACGATCAGGCAGTCGCCTTGTCGTCCTTCTTAAGACTTGCAGGCGGCCAGTTGTCGAGGCGCATGCCGAGGGACAGACCGCGGGAGGCCAGAACGTCCTTGATTTCAGTCAAGGATTTCTTGCCCAGGTTCGGAGTCTTCAACAGTTCTACTTCGGTACGCTGAATCAGGTCACCGATGTAGTAAATGTTTTCCGCCTTAAGGCAGTTAGCCGAACGTACAGTCAGTTCCAGATCGTCAACCGGGCGAAGCAGGATCGGATCGATCTCGTCTTCCTGCTCGATTACCACTGGTTCGCTGTCACCCTTGAGGTCGACGAACGCAGCCAACTGCTGTTGCAGGATGGTTGCAGCGCGGCGAATAGCCTCTTCAGGATCCAGAGTACCGTTGGTTTCCAGATCAATAACCAGCTTGTCCAGGTTAGTACGCTGCTCGACACGGGCGTTTTCCACCACGTATGCGATACGGCGAACCGGGCTGAACGAAGAGTCAAGCTGCAAGCGACCAATGCTGCGGCTTTCGTCTTCATCGCTCTGACGCGAGTCGGCCGGTTCATAACCACGACCACGAGCTACGGTGAGCTTCATGTTCAGGGCGCCGTTAGACGCCAGGTTAGCGATTACGTGATCGGGGTTAACGATCTCGACATCATGATCCAGCTGAATATCGGCAGCGGTAACCACCCCCGAACCCTTCTTCGACAAGGTCAGCGTAACTTCGTCACGGCCGTGCAGCTTGATAGCCAGACCTTTAAGGTTCAACAGGATTTCAATTACGTCTTCCTGTACACCTTCGATGGCGCTGTACTCGTGGAGCACACCGTCAATCTCGGCCTCGACTACTGCACAGCCGGGCATTGAGGACAACAGGATGCGGCGCAGCGCGTTGCCCAGGGTGTGGCCAAAACCACGCTCGAGAGGCTCGAGAGTGATCTTGGCGCGGGTTGGACTGACAACCTGCACATCAATGTGGCGGGGTGTCAGGAACTCATTTACCGAAATCTGCATGGATGCACCTATTTTCTAGCCCTTACTTGGAGTAGAGCTCGACAATCAGGCTTTCGTTGATGTCGGCGGACAGATCACTGCGAGCAGGAACGTTCTTGAAAACGCCCGACTTCTTCTCAGTGTCTACTTCTACCCATTCTACGCGGCCACGTTGGGCACACAGATCGAGAGCTTGGACAATGCGAAGTTGGTTTTTTGCTTTCTCGCGAATCGCGACCACGTCACCAGCACGAACCTGGTAGGACGGGACGTTAACGGTTTGGCCGTTTACGCTGACGGATTTGTGCGATACCAGCTGACGGGATTCGGCACGAGTAGAACCAAAGCCCATACGGTATACAACGTTGTCCAGACGGCATTCGAGCAGTTGCAGCAGGTTTTCACCGGTTGCACCTTTCTTGCCAGCAGCTTCTTTGTAGTAGCCGCTGAACTGACGCTCGAGAACGCCGTAGATACGACGGACCTTCTGCTTTTCACGCAGTTGGGTGCCGTAGTCGGACTGGCGACCGCGGCGTTGGCCGTGGATACCAGGTGCTGCTTCAATGTTGCACTTCGATTCGATCGCGCGCACGCCGCTCTTCAGAAAGAGATCGGTGCCTTCGCGACGAGCGAGTTTGCATTTTGGACCAATGTAACGAGCCATTCTTTACAATCTCCTGGATTACACGCGGCGCTTCTTCGGCGGACGGCACCCGTTGTGCGGGATTGGCGTCACGTCGGTGATGCTGGCGATCTTATAGCCACAGCCGTTCAAAGCACGGACAGCAGACTCACGACCTGGACCTGGACCCTTGACGTTAACGTCGAGGTTTTTCAGGCCATATTCCAGCGCAGCTTGACCAGCACGTTCAGCAGCTACTTGAGCAGCAAACGGGGTGGACTTGCGGGAACCGCGGAAACCCGAACCACCGGAGGTAGCCCAAGAAAGCGCGTTACCTTGACGGTCGGTGATGGTCACGATGGTATTGTTAAAAGACGCATGGATGTGGGCGATGCCATCAACCACTGTCTTTTTAACTTTTTTACGAGGACGAGCAGCAGGTTTTGCCATGATAATTTTCCTGTCGATTCGCTGGGGCGATTACTTGCGGATCGGCTTACGCGGACCTTTACGGGTACGCGCGTTAGTCTTGGTACGCTGACCGCGCACTGGAAGACCACGACGATGACGCAGACCGCGATAGCAACCGAGGTCCATCAAACGCTTGATTTTCATGTTGATTTCGCGACGCAGGTCACCTTCAGTGGTGAACTTCGCCACTTCGCCACGCAGCGATTCAATCTGCTCGTCGCTCAGATCCTTGATCTTAGCGGCTGGGTTTACCCCAGCAACTGCGCAAATTTTCTGCGCAGTAGTGCGACCAACACCATAGATGTAGGTCAGCGAGATAACAGTGTGCTTGTTATCTGGAATGTTAACGCCTGCAATACGGGCCATTCAGTGGGACTCCAATTGACAGCTACCTACGCCCCGGAAGCCAAGAAATAGGGCGCGAGATAATATCGCTGTAATAACAAATAATCAACCCGGCAGCGCACTAGCTGCCGGGCTTCAAGCGGATCACACTCAGCCTTGGCGCTGTTTGTGACGCGGTTCCGCGCTGCAAATTACTCGAACAACACCTTCGCGGCGAATAATCTTGCAGTTACGGCACAGCTTTTTCACCGATGCACGAACTTTCATCACCAACTCCTCGAACCTTATGGGGTACTCAGCGCAACATGCCGCTGCCGTAGCCCTTCAGGTTGGCTTTCTTCATCAGGGATTCGTACTGGTGCGAAACGAGGTGCGATTGTACTTGGGACATGAAGTCCATCACAACCACGACGACGATCAGCAACGAGGTCCCGCCAAGGTAGAACGGAACGTTTGCTGCAACCACCAGGAACTGGGGCAACAAGCACACGGCCGTCATATATAGAGCACCGAACAGGGTCAAACGGGTCAGAACGCCATCAATGTAGCGTGCCGACTGCTCGCCTGGACGAATACCCGGAATAAAGGCACCGGACTTCTTCAGGTTTTCCGCTACGTCTTTCGGATTGAACATCAACGCCGTATAGAAGAAGCAGAAGAAAATAATCCCTGCACTAAACAGCAGAATATTCAACGGCTGACCAGGAGCGATCGACTGCGAGATGTCCTGCAACCAGCCCATACCTTCAGACTGACCGAACCAGGCACCCAACGAAGCCGGAAACAGCAAAATGCTGCTCGCGAAGATAGCAGGAATTACACCGGCCATATTCACTTTCAGCGGCAAGTGGCTGGTCTGCGCGGCGAAGACCTTGCGGCCCTGCTGACGCTTGGCGTAGTGAACAGCAATACGACGCTGGCCACGCTCAATGAACACCACAAAACCGATAATCGCTACTGCCAGCAAACCGATGGCAACCAAGGCGAAGATATTGATATCACCCTGACGTGCAGACTCGAAAGACTGCCCGATTGCCCTCGGAAGACCGGCGACGATACCTGCGAAAATCAACATCGAGATACCGTTGCCAACACCACGCTCAGTAATCTGCTCACCCAGCCACATCATGAACATCGCACCAGCCACAAACGTGGTTACCGCGACGAAATGGAAGCCAAAGTCACCAGTGAACGCTACGCCCTGCCCTGCCAGGCCAATGGACATGCCAATCGCCTGGACAAGAGCAAGAACGACAGTGAGGTAGCGGGTGTACTGGCTAATCTTGCGACGACCAGCTTCACCTTCCTTCTTCAACTGCTCCAGCTGCGGGCTGACGGCGCTCATCAACTGCATGATGATCGATGCCGAAATGTACGGCATGATCCCCAGTGCAAAGATGCTCATCCGCTCCAGCGCGCCGCCGGAAAACATGTTGAACAAGCTAAGAATGGTCCCCTCATTCTGTCGAAACAGGTCTGCGAGTCGGTCCGGGTTGATACCTGGAACCGGGATGTGTGCGCCTATTCGGTAGACGATAATCGCCAGGAACAGAAAACGCAGACGAGCCCAAAGTTCAGACATACCGCCTTTGCCGAGCGCTGAGAGAGCACCTTGCTTAGCCATTTATTCCTCGAACTTGCCGCCAGCTGCTTCGATAGCCGAACGCGCACCTTTGGTGGCGCCGATTCCCTTGCCGATAGTGACAGCGCGAGTCACTTCACCGGACAGCATGATTTTCACACGCTGTACGTTGACGTTGATCACGTTGGCATCTTTCAGGGTCTGCACGGTAACGATGTCGCCTTCCACTTTAGCCAGCTCGGACAAACGCACTTCTGCGCGATCCATGGCCTTCAGGGAAACGAAACCGAACTTCGGCAGGCGACGATGCAGCGGCTGTTGACCGCCTTCAAAGCCTGGAGCGATGGTGCCACCGGAGCGGGAGGTCTGACCTTTGTGGCCACGGCCACCAGTCTTACCCAAACCGCTACCGATACCACGGCCCGGACGATGCTTTTCGCGACGGGAACCCGGCGCTGGACTCAGATCATTGAGTTTCATCGATTAACCCTCGACACGCAGCATGTAGTAAGCCTTGTTGATCATCCCGCGATTCTCGGGAGTATCCTGGACTTCTACAGTGTGACCGATGCGACGCAGACCCAAACCCTTAACGCACAATTTGTGGTTAGGGATGCGGCCGGTCATGCTTTTGATCAGCGTTACTTTAACGGTAGCCATGATCAGAAGATCTCCTTGACGCTTTTGCCACGCTTGGCGGCAATGGATTCAGGAGATTGCATAGCTTTCAAACCCTTGAAAGTGGCGTGAACCACGTTTACAGGGTTAGTCGAGCCGTAGCACTTGGCCAGAACGTTCTGAACGCCAGCAACCTCGAGGACAGCACGCATAGCGCCGCCAGCGATGATACCGGTACCTTCAGAAGCAGGCTGCATGTACACCTTCGAAGCGCCGTGAGCGGACTTCATTGCGTACTGCAGAGTGGTGCCGTTCAGGTCAACTTGGATCATGTTGCGACGAGCAGCTTCCATTGCCTTCTGGATCGCAGCAGGCACTTCACGCGACTTGCCACGGCCGAAGCCAACACGGCCCTTGCCATCACCAACCACGGTCAACGCGGTGAAGGTGAAGATACGGCCGCCTTTAACGGTTTTGGCTACGCGGTTAACTTGAACCAGCTTCTCAATGTAGCCTTCGTCGCGCTTTTGGTCGTTATTTGACATAACTTAGAACTCCAGCCCAGCTTCACGAGCAGCATCAGCCAGCGCTTTAACGCGGCCGTGGTACTTGAAGCCAGAGCGGTCGAAAGCCACTTGCGAGACGCCAGCGGCCTTAGCACGCGTAGCGACCAGCTGGCCAACCTTAGTGGCCGCGTCGATGTTGCCAGTGGCACCATCACGCAGTTCTTTATCCAAAGTCGAGGCGCTTGCCAGGACTTTGTTGCCGTCGGCCGAGATGACCTGGGCGTAGATGTGCTGCGACGAGCGGAACACGCAGAGACGCACGACTTCGAGTTCGTGCATTTTCAGGCGTGCTTTGCGAGCGCGACGCAGTCGAGTAACTTTTTTGTCGGTCATTTGCTATGCCCTACTTCTTCTTGGCTTCTTTACGACGGACGACTTCGTCCGCGTAGCGCACACCTTTGCCTTTGTACGGCTCTGGTGGACGGAAGTCGCGGATCTCGGCAGCCACTTGACCTACCAGCTGCTTATCGATGCCCTTGATCAGGATATCGGTCTGGCTAGGAGTTTCAGCGGTGATGCCTTCCGGCAGTTCGTAATCCACTGGGTGCGAGAAGCCAAGGGCCAGGTTCAAAACCGTGCCTTTTGCTTGCGCTTTGTAACCAACACCGACCAGCTGGAGCTTACGCTCGAAGCCTTGGCTTACGCCTTGGACCATGTTGTTTACCAACGCACGCGTGGTACCGGCCATTGCGCGAGTTTGTTGATCGCCATTGCGAGCAGCGAAACGCAGCTCACCAGCTTCTTCAACGATCTCAACGGACGAATGGATGTTCAGTTCAAGAGTACCCTTGGCACCCTTCACCGAAAGCTGTTGGCCTGCGAATTTTACTTCGACACCGGCTGGCAGCTTAACGGGGTTCTTAGCGACGCGAGACATGCTTATCCCCCCTTAGAACACAGTGCAAAGAACTTCGCCGCCGACACCGGCAGCGCGCGCAGCACGATCCGTCATCACACCTTTGTTGGTGGAGACGATAGACACACCGAGACCGCCACGAACTTTCGGCAGATCTTCAACGGACTTGTACTGACGCAGGCCTGGACGGCTAACGCGCTTCACTTCCTCGATGACCGGACGGCCCTCGAAGTACTTCAGCTCGATGGACAGCAGTGGCTTGATTTCGCTGCTGATCTGATAACCCGCAATGTAGCCTTCGTCTTTCAGGACTTTGGCAACAGCTACCTTCAACGTGGAAGATGGCATGCTTACGACGGACTTTTCAGCCATCTGGGCATTACGGATACGAGTTAGCATGTCCGCTAACGGGTCCTGCATACTCATGGGCTAGACGCTCCTAATACAAAAAAATTAGCCTTGCGGCTACATATGTCACCGAGAATCTCCGGGCATAAAACACACGGGCTCAGGCGAGCCGCGTATTTTAGACACACTCCGGAAATGAAACAAGCCCCAAAAGGGGCTTGTTCCAGATTCTAGGCCACCGGCGGTCAGTATCTTGCGATCCAGACCACCGAGACGTCGAAAGTACTTACCAGCTGGCTTTAACCAGACCTGGTACGTCACCACGCATAGCCGCTTCACGCAGTTTGTTACGGCCGAGGCCGAACTTGCGGTAAACGCCGTGTGGACGACCGGTCAGGCGGCAGCGGTTACGCATGCGCGAAGCGCTTGCGTCACGTGGCTGCTTCTGCAGAGCTACTGTAGCTTCCCAACGCGCTTCTGGACTTGCGTTCAGATCAACGATGATAGCTTTCAGTGCTGCACGCTTCTTGGCGTACTTGGCAACCGTGAGCTGACGCTTCAGCTCGCGGTTTTTCATGCTCATCTTGGCCATGGTCCTACTCCAATCAGTTGCGGAACGGGAATTTGAACGCACGCAGCAGAGCGCGGCCTTCATCATCGTTCTTGGCAGTGGTGGTCAGGGTGATGTCCAGACCGCGGAGAGCATCGATCTTGTCGTAGTCGATTTCCGGGAAGATGATCTGCTCTTTTACGCCCATGCTGTAGTTACCACGACCATCGAAGGACTTGGCATTCAGGCCGCGGAAGTCGCGAACCCGAGGCAGGGAGATCGACAGCAGACGATCCAGGAACTCGTACATACGCTCACGGCGCAGAGTCACTTTGACGCCGATCGGCCAACCTTCACGGACTTTAAAGCCAGCGATGGATTTCCGAGCGTAAGTCACAACGACTTTTTGACCGGTGATCTTTTCCAGGTCAGCAACAGCGTGTTCGATGACTTTTTTGTCGCCGATCGCTTCGCCCAGACCCATGTTCAGGGTGATTTTGGTAACGCGCGGAACTTCCATCACGTTCGAAAGCTTAAGTTCTTCCTTAAGCTTCGGAGCGATTTCCTTCCGGTAAATCTCTTTTAGTCGTGCCATGGTCTTATCTACCTAGCAGTGTTCAAGCATCAACCGCTTTTTGGGTCGACTTGAAGACACGAATTTTCTTACCGTCTTCTACTTTGAAACCAACGCGGTCAGCCTTGTTGGTTTCGCCGTTGAAGATGGCGACGTTAGAAGCGTGCAATGGCGCTTCTTTCTCGACGATACCGCCCTGTACGCCCGACGCGGGGTTAGGCTTGGTATGACGCTTGACCAGGTTCAGACCACCAATGACCAGACGGTCATCAGCAAGAACCTTCAGCACCTTACCGCGCTTACCTTTGTCTTTGCCGGCGATCACGATGATCTCGTCGTCACGACGAATCTTTTGCATGTCGGATCTCCTTACAGCACTTCTGGGGCGAGCGAGACGATCTTCATGAACTTCTCAGTACGAAGTTCACGGGTCACTGGCCCAAAGATACGGGTGCCGATCGGCTCTTGCTTGTTGTTCAGAAGAACAGCAGCGTTGCCATCAAAGCGGATAATGGAGCCATCAGCACGACGTACGCCGTGACGAGTGCGGACTACAACAGCAGTCATCACTTGGCCTTTTTTCACTTTACCGCGCGGAATTGCTTCCTTGACGGTAACTTTGATGATGTCACCGATACCAGCGTAACGACGATGGGAGCCACCCAGCACCTTGATGCACATAACACGGCGAGCGCCGCTGTTATCGGCCACATCGAGCATGGATTGAGTCTGAATCATATAATTTCTCCGACCCCTAGTCCTTAGACTTCCACAGCGCGTTCGAGAACATCAACCAGTGCCCAAGACTTGGTCTTGGCCAGCGGACGAGTTTCACGAATAGTGACTTTGTCGCCGATGTGGCACTGATTGGTTTCGTCGTGCGCGTGCAGCTTAGTCGAACGCTTAACATATTTACCGTAGATCGGGTGCTTAACGCGACGCTCGATCAAAACGGTGATGGTTTTGTCCATCTTGTCGCTGACAACACGGCCAGTCAGCGTACGGACAGTCTTTTCGGCTTCAGCCATGATCACTTACCTGCCTGCTGGTTGAGCACAGTCTTCACGCGAGCAATGTCACGCTTAACTTGCGAGAGCAGATGAGACTGCCCCAACTGGCCAGTTGCTTTCTGCATACGCAGATTGAACTGGTCGCGCAGCAGGCCGAGCAGTTGCTCGTTCAGCTGCTGTGCGGATTTTTCACGAAGTTCATTCGCTTTCATCACATCACCGTCCGTTTAACAAAGGCGGTGGCGAGCGGCAGCTTTGCAGCAGCCAGGGCAAAAGCCTCACGCGCCAGCTCTTCAGTTACACCCTCGATTTCATACAGGACTTTGCCTGGCTGAATCTGGGCTACCCAGTATTCCACGTTACCCTTACCTTTACCCATCCGAACCTCGAGAGGTTTTTTGGAGATCGGCTTGTCCGGGAATACACGGATCCAGATCTTGCCGCCACGTTTTACGTGACGGGTCAGTGCACGACGCGCTGACTCGATCTGACGAGCGGTGAGACGACCACGAGCTACAGACTTCAGCGCGAACTCGCCGAAGCTGACTTTGCTACCGCGCTGTGCCAGACCACGGTTGTGGCCTGTCATCTGCTTGCGGAACTTCGTACGCTTAGGTTGCAACATTTGGCGTACCCCTTACTTAGCAGCTTTTTTACGAGGCGCTGGTGCTTGTGGTTTCAGTTCTTCTTGGCGACCACCAATTACTTCGCCCTTGAAGATCCAAACCTTTACACCGATCACACCGTAAGTGGTGTGAGCTTCGTAGTTGGCATAGTCGATGTCGGCACGCAGGGTGTGCAGTGGCACACGACCTTCGCGATACCATTCAGTACGTGCGATTTCAGCACCGCCGAGACGACCGCTCACTTGGATTTTGATGCCCTTGGCACCAATGCGCATGGCGTTCTGTACAGCGCGCTTCATAGCACGACGGAACATTACGCGGCGCTCCAGCTGCTGAGCTACGCTCTGCGCAACCAGCATACCGTCGAGCTCCGGCTTGCGGATCTCTTCGATATTGATGTGCACAGGCACACCCATTTGCTTGGTCAGGTCCTGACGCAGCTTCTCAACATCTTCACCTTTCTTCCCGATAACGATACCTGGACGAGCGGTGTGGATGGTGATACGTGCAGTTTGGGCCGGACGATGGATATCGATACGGCTTACGGACGCGCTTTTTAGTTTGTCTTGGAGATACTCACGCACCTTCAGATCAGCGAACAAATAGTCCGCATAAGTCCGACCGTCTGCGTACCAGACGGAGGTGTGCTCCTTGACGATTCCCAGGCGAATGCCAATGGGATGTACTTTCTGACCCATCTCTTCGACTCCGTTACTTGTCAGCAACCTTGACAGTGATATGGCAAGACCGCTTGACGATGCGATCAGCACGGCCTTTGGCACGCGGCATGATACGCTTCAGCGAACGCCCTTCGTTGACGAAAACGGTGCTGACCTTCAGGTCATCAACGTCTGCGCCTTCGTTATGCTCGGCGTTGGCTACGGCCGACTCCAGCACTTTCTTCATGATCTCGGCGGCTTTCTTACTGCTGAAAGCCAACAGGTTGAGCGCTTCGCCCACCTTCTTCCCGCGGATCTGGTCGGCGACCAAGCGGGCTTTCTGGGCGGAGATTCGAGCGCCCGACAACTTAGCGGCTACTTCCATTTCCTAACCCCTTAACGCTTGGCTTTCTTGTCTGCCACGTGCCCACGATAAGTGCGGGTACCGGCAAACTCGCCCAGTTTGTGGCCGACCATGTCTTCGTTAACGAGAACTGGGACGTGCTGACGACCGTTGTGTACTGCGATGGTCAAACCGACCATTTGTGGCAGGATCATAGAACGGCGCGACCAGGTCTTAACTGGTTTGCGATCGTTCTTTTCCGCCGCCACTTCGATCTTCTTCAGTAGGTGAAGATCAATAAAAGGACCTTTTTTCAGAGAACGTGGCACTGTCGTATCCCTCTATTTACTTGCGACGACGGACGATCATTTTGTCGGTACGCTTATTACCACGAGTCTTCGCGCCCTTAGTCGGGAAGCCCCATGGCGATACCGGATGACGACCACCAGAGGTACGACCTTCACCACCACCGTGTGGGTGGTCAACCGGGTTCATGGCAACACCACGAACGGTTGGGCGAACGCCACGCCAGCGTTTGGCACCAGCTTTACCCAACGAACGCAGGCTGTGCTCGGAGTTCGAGACTTCGCCCAGGGTCGCACGGCACTCAGCCAGTACTTTACGCATCTCACCAGAACGCAGACGCAGGGTCACGTAGACACCTTCACGAGCGATCAGCTGAGCCGAAGCACCAGCGGAACGAGCGATCTGTGCGCCTTTACCTGGCTTCAATTCGATGCCGTGTACGGTGCTACCAACTGGAATGTTACGCAGCTGCAGAGCGTTGCCCGGCTTGATCGGTGCCAGGGCACCTGCGATCAGCTGGTCGCCAGCACTCACGCCTTTAGGCGCGATGATGTAGCGACGCTCGCCATCTGCGTACAGCAGCAGAGCGATGTGAGCAGTACGGTTTGGATCGTATTCGATACGCTCGACAGTGGCAGAGATGCCATCTTTGTCGTTGCGACGGAAATCGACCAGACGATAATGCTGCTTATGGCCACCACCGATGTGACGAGTGGTAATACGACCATTGTTGTTACGACCACCAGTCTTCGATTTCTTCTCGAGCAGCGGTGCGTGAGGAGCGCCTTTATGCAGCTCCTGGTTGACCACCTTGACCACAAAACGGCGGCCAGGGGAAGTCGGTTTGCATTTAACGATTGCCATGATGCACCCCTTCCTTACTCAGCACTGCTGCTGAAATCGAGATCTTGGCCTGGCTGAAGGGAGATAACTGCCTTCTTCCAGTCATTACGCTTGCCCAGACCGCGAGCAGTGCGCTTGCTCTTACCCAGAACATTCAGGGTAGTAACACGCTCTACTTTCACGCTGAACAGGCTTTCGACGGCCTTCTTGATTTCCAGCTTGGTTGCGTCAGTTGCAACCTTGAAAACGAACTGGCCTTTCTTGTCAGCCAGAACCGTAGCCTTTTCGGAAACGTGCGGGCCAAGCAGAACTTTAAATACGCGTTCCTGGTTCATCCCAGCAGCTCCTCGAATTTCTTCACGGCCGACACGGTGATCAACACCTTGTCGTATGCGATCAGACTAACTGGATCGGAACCTTGCACGTCACGGACATCAACGTGTGGCAGGTTGCGAGCAGCCAGGTACAGGTTCTGATCAACAGCTTCGGACACGATCAAAACGTCGGTCAGATTCATGTTGTTCAGCTTGCCCAGCAGATCTTTGGTTTTTGGACCTTCAACAGCGAAGTCCTGAACCACGACCAGACGATCAGTACGCACGAGTTCAGCAAGGATGGAGCGCAGTGCTGCGCGATACATCTTCTTGTTGAGCTTCTGAGAGTGATCCTGTGGACGAGCTGCGAAAGTGGTACCGCCGCCACGCCAGATTGGGCTACGGATAGTACCGGCACGAGCACGGCCAGTACCTTTCTGACGCCAAGGGCGCTTACCGCCACCACGAACGTCGGAACGGGTCTTTTGCTGCTTGCTACCTTGACGGCCGCCGGCCATGTAGGCCACGACTGCTTGGTGAACGAGCGTCTCGTTGAATTCGCCGCCAAATGTCAGTTCGGAAACTTCGATCGCTTGAGCGTCATTTACATTTAATTGCATGTCAGCTTCCCCTTAACCGCGAGCCTTGGCCGCTGGACGTACAACCAGGTTGCCGCCAGTAGCGCCAGGAACAGCACCCTTGACCAACAACAGATTGCGTTCAGCGTCGACGCGCACTACTTCGAGGGACTGCACGGTCACGCGCTCAGCGCCCATATGACCGGACATTTTTTTGCCCTTGAATACACGACCAGGAGTCTGGCACTGGCCAATAGAGCCCGGGACGCGGTGGGAAACGGAGTTACCGTGAGTGTTGTCTTGGCCACGGAAATTCCAACGCTTGATCGTACCCTGGAAGCCTTTACCCTTGGACTGACCGGTTACATCAACCAGTTGACCAGCGGCGAAGATTTCAGCGTTGATCAGATCGCCAGCCTGGTAGTCGCCATCTTCAAGACGGAACTCCATGACAGTACGACCAGCTGCAACGTTTGCTTTAGCGAAGTGACCTGCTTGAGCAGCAGTCACGCGCGAAGCACGACGCTCGCCGACAGTGACTTGCACTGCACGATAGCCATCGGTTTCTTCAGTTTTGAACTGGGTGACGCGATTCGGCTCGATCTCAATGACCGTGACCGGAATGGAGACACCTTCTTCGGTGAAAATACGGGTCATACCGCATTTACGACCGACTACACCAATAGTCATGTTGTAAACCTCATGAGTGTACGGGGCTTTCACCCGCTATGGCCGCCCATTTCAGAGCGTTACACGACTAAGACCCGAGTCTTAGCCGAGGCTGATCTGTACTTCCACACCGGCCGCCAGATCAAGCTTCATAAGAGCGTCAACGGTTTTATCCGTTGGCTGGACGATGTCCAGAACGCGCTTATGAGTACGGATCTCGTACTGGTCACGCGCGTCTTTGTTGACGTGCGGGGAGACCAGAACGGTGAACCGCTCTTTGCGGGTAGGCAGTGGAATAGGACCACGCACTTGTGCCCCAGTACGTTTCGCGGTTTCCACGATTTCCTGGGTGGATTGGTCGATCAGGCGATGGTCAAAAGCCTTCAACCTGATACGGATTTGCTGATTTTGCATTGGATTTCAGACTCCGGCTGCTATTCCCAGCGAGCGCAATACGCCCGTTAAAAGGAGGCGCAATTCTATAGACGCCCCAGATAGGTGTCAACCCAATAAAAAAGCCCCCGCTGAGCGGGGGCTTTTCAAAACATCGAAGCTATCTCAGAAGAGATGCTTACTCGATGATTTTAGCTACAACACCAGCACCAACGGTACGGCCGCCTTCACGGATAGCGAAGCGCAGACCGTCTTCCATTGCGATGGTTTTGATCAGGGTAACAACCATTTTGATGTTGTCGCCCGGCATTACCATCTCAACGCCTTCCGGCAGTTCGCAGTTACCAGTCACGTCAGTAGTACGGAAGTAGAACTGTGGACGGTAGCCTTTGAAGAACGGAGTGTGACGACCGCCTTCTTCTTTGCTCAGCACGTACACTTCAGCTTCAAACTTGGTGTGCGGCTTGACCGAACCTGGCTTGACCAGAACCTGGCCACGCTCAACGTCGTCACGCTTGGTACCACGCAGCAGAACGCCGCAGTTCTCGCCAGCACGACCTTCGTCGAGCAGCTTACGGAACATTTCAACACCGGTGCAGGTGGTGACGGTAGTGTCACGCAGACCAACGATTTCCAGCGGATCCTGAACCTTGACGATACCGCGCTCGATACGGCCAGTTACAACAGTACCGCGACCGGAGATCGAGAATACGTCTTCGATTGGCATCAGGAACGGCTTGTCGATAACACGAACTGGATCTGGAATGTAGCTATCCAGAGTCTCAACCAGTTTACGAACAGCAGTGGTGCCCATTTCGTTTTCGTCGTTACCTTCCAGAGCCATACGAGCAGAACCGATGATGATCGGAGTGTCGTCGCCTGGGAAGTCGTAAGTGCTCAGCAGATCGCGCACTTCCATCTCAACCAGCTCCAGCAGCTCAGCGTCGTCTACCAGGTCAGCCTTGTTCAGGAAAACCACGATGTACGGAACGCCAACCTGACGGGACAGCAGGATGTGCTCACGGGTTTGTGGCATCGGACCATCAGCGGCCGAGCAAACCAGGATTGCGCCGTCCATCTGGGCAGCACCGGTGATCATGTTCTTCACATAGTCGGCGTGACCTGGGCAGTCAACGTGAGCGTAGTGACGGATCAGCGAGTTGTATTCAACGTGCGCGGTGTTGATGGTGATACCACGAGCTTTTTCTTCTGGCGCGCTGTCGATTTTATCGAAATCAACGATTGCGGAACCGAATACTTCGGAGCAAACGCGAGTCAGAGCAGCAGTCAGAGTGGTTTTACCGTGGTCAACGTGACCGATGGTGCCAACGTTGACGTGCGGTAGGGAACGATCAAATTTTTCTTTAGCCACGACAATTAACTCCTTGCCTAAAGGACTGAATCAGCCTTGTTTTTTGGATACAGTTTCAGCGATATGCGCCGGAGCTGTGTTGTATTTTTTGAATTCCATAGAGTAGCTTGCGCGACCCTGGGACATGGAGCGAACGTCGGTCGCATAACCGAACATCTCACCCAACGGAACCTCGGCGCGAATCACTTTGCCGGAAACCGTGTCTTCCATACCCAAGATCATGCCGCGACGACGGTTAAGGTCGCCCATGACATCACCCATATAGTCTTCAGGTGTAACAACTTCTACCGCCATGATTGGCTCAAGCAACTCACCACCGCCCTTCTGGGCCAGTTGCTTGGTTGCCATGGAGGCAGCCACCTTAAACGCCATCTCGTTGGAGTCGACGTCGTGGTAAGAACCGTCAAAAACGGTTGCTTTCAGGCCGATCAGCGGATAGCCGGCAACAACACCGTTCTTCATCTGCTCCTCGATGCCCTTCTGGATAGCAGGGATGTATTCCTTAGGAACAACACCACCTACTACTTCGTTCACGAATTGCAGACCTTCCTGACCTTCGTCAGCAGGAGCAAAACGGATCCAGCAGTGACCGAACTGACCACGACCGCCGGACTGACGAACGAACTTGCCTTCGATTTCACAGTTCTTCGTGATGCGCTCACGATAGGAAACCTGAGGCTTACCGATGTTGGCTTCGACGTTGAACTCACGGCGCATCCGGTCAACCAGGATGTCCAGGTGCAGCTCGCCCATGCCGGAGATGATCGTTTGACCAGTCTCTTCATCAGTCTTGACGCGGAAAGATGGATCTTCCTGAGCAAGCTTGCCCAGTGCGATACCCATTTTTTCCTGGTCATCCTTGGTCTTAGGCTCTACGGCAACCGAAATAACCGGCTCCGGGAAGTCCATGCGAACCAGGATGATTGGCTTATCAGCGTTGCACAAGGTTTCACCAGTGGTGACGTCCTTCATGCCGATCAGGGCCGCGATGTCACCAGCGCGCACTTCCTTGATCTCTTCACGGGCGTTTGCGTGCATTTGCACCATACGACCCACACGCTCTTTCTTGCCCTTGACCGAGTTGATCACGCCGTCGCCGGAGGCCAACACGCCCGAGTAAACGCGGACGAAAGTCAGGGTACCCACGAATGGGTCGGTAGCGATCTTGAACGCCAAGGCCGAGAACGGCTCGCTGTCGTCTGCATGTCGCTCCATCTCTTCTTCCTCGTTATCCGGGTTGGTACCCTTGATAGCAGGAATGTCGGTTGGAGCAGGCAGGTAGTCGATCACGGCGTCGAGAACCAGGGGAACACCCTTGTTCTTGAAGGAAGAACCACAAACAGCCAAGACGATTTCACCAGCAATAGTACGCTGACGCAGAGCAGCCTTGATTTCCACGTTGGTGAGCTCTTCACCTTCGAGGTACTTGTTCATCAATTCTTCGTTGGCTTCGGCCGCAGCTTCTACCAGGTTGTTGCGCCATTCGTCAGCCAGTTCCTGCAGTTCAGCAGGAATAGGCTCGCGACGAGGAGTCATGCCTTTGTCGGCATCGTTCCAGTAGACCGCTTCCATGGTGATCAGATCGATCTGGCCCTGGAAGTTGTCTTCGGAACCGATTGCCAACTGGATTGGCACCGGAGTGTGACCCAGGCGCTGCTTGATCTGACCGATCACGCGCAGGAAGTTCGCACCGGCACGGTCCATCTTGTTTACGTAAACAAGACGTGGAACACCGTACTTGTTGGCTTGACGCCATACGGTTTCCGACTGAGGCTCAACACCCGAAGTACCGCAGAACACAACGACCGCGCCGTCGAGTACACGCAGGGAACGCTCAACTTCAATAGTGAAGTCCACGTGGCCCGGGGTATCGATTACGTTAAAGCGGTGCTCGTCCTTGTACTGCTTGGCAGAACCTTTCCAGAAGGCGGTAATAGCAGCAGAAGTAATGGTAATACCACGCTCCTGCTCCTGAACCATCCAGTCTGTGGTCGCGGCGCCATCATGCACCTCGCCCATTTTGTGACTTTTGCCGGTGTAAAACAGTACGCGCTCGGTGGTGGTGGTTTTACCAGCATCCACGTGAGCAACGATACCGATGTTACGGTAGCGGCTAATCGGAGTAGTACGAGCCATAAAGCCCTCGCAAAATTAGTGAAGCTAAGATTAGAAGCGGTAGTGCGAGAAAGCTTTGTTAGCTTCAGCCATACGGTGCACGTCTTCACGCTTCTTAACAGCAGCACCTTTACCTTCAGCAGCGTCCAACAGCTCGCCGGCCAAACGCAGAGCCATAGACTTCTCGCCGCGCTTACGGGCGAAGTCTACCAACCAGCGCATTGCCAGGGCGTTACGACGGGACGGGCGAACTTCGACCGGAACCTGGTAAGTAGCACCGCCTACACGGCGCGACTTCACTTCGACCAGCGGAGCGATGGCGTCGAGAGCTTTCTCGAAGATTTCCAGGGGATCGCTGTTCTTGCGTTCTTTAACCTTTTCCAGCGCGCCATAAACGATACGCTCGGCAACGGCTTTCTTGCCGCTTTCCATCACGTGGTTCATGAACTTGGCCAGGATTTGGCTTCCGTATTTTGGATCGTCAAGCACTTCGCGCTTGGCTGCTACGCGTCTTCTTGGCATGGATAAGCCCTCAAACGGTCTTCAGGTTCGTTCGGAATCGGTGCCCTTGCGGGACGCCTCCGACCTTACTCTTATCGACTCAGAAAATAAGATGATTCAGTTTACAAAAAGCCGCTACTACTTAGGCTTCTTGGTACCGTACTTCGAACGACCCTGGTTACGACCTTTAACGCCGGAAGTATCCAAGGAGCCGCGTACGGTGTGGTAACGAACACCTGGCAAGTCTTTTACACGACCGCCGCGGATCAGTACCACGCTGTGCTCTTGCAGGTTGTGGCCTTCACCACCGATGTACGAGGAAACCTCGAAACCGTTGGTCAGGCGTACACGGCATACTTTACGCAGTGCCGAGTTAGGTTTTTTCGGCGTAGTGGTATACACGCGAGTGCATACGCCACGACGTTGCGGGCAGTTCTGCAGCGCAGGCACGTCGGATTTCTCGACGATACGCTTACGCGGCTGACGTACCAGCTGGTTGATAGTTGCCATCTACTAGCTCCACTGTTGTCTTGCGACGCTATTGTCTTGCAAGAAAAGCAAAATGGCAGGAACGAATTCCCGCCAAATTTAGGGGTACAAGAGTCTAAAGAGGATCTTGCCCCCAGTCAAGGCAAGGCCCCGACCTCCCCTTCCATCGAAACCCGACAAAACTGTCTTGTTCCGACGAACGGGGCTGCCAGGGCCCGGCCTTATTTATCGCAGAACTCAGTTACCGCTAGAGTTCAGCGCTTCGGTCAGTGCAGCTTCCACTTCACTGGCGCTTACGCGCAACGGCTTGTCGAGTTCACGGCGACGCTTACGCTCGCTGTGGTAGGCCAAGCCGGTACCGGCCGGGATCAGACGACCCACAACCACGTTTTCTTTCAGGCCGCGCAGGTAATCGCGCTTGCCGGTTACCGCTGCTTCGGTCAGTACGCGAGTGGTCTCCTGGAAGGAGGCCGCCGAGATGAACGACTCAGTGGACAACGACGCCTTGGTGATACCCAGCAACACACGAGTGAATTTGGAAACAAACTTCTCTTCGGTTGCCAGACGCTCGTTTTCTACCAGTACGTGAGTCAGTTCCATCTGGTCGCCCTTGATGAAACTCGAATCGCCGGATTCAGCGATTTCAACTTTACGCAGCATCTGACGCAGGATGGTCTCGATGTGCTTATCGTTGATCTTCACGCCTTGCAGACGGTAAACGTCCTGGATCTCGTTGACGATGTACTTGGCCAGCGCACTCACACCCAGCAGACGCAGGATGTCGTGTGGATCGCTCGGGCCGTCGGAGATAACTTCGCCGCGGTTTACCTGTTCGCCTTCAAAGACGTTCAGGTGACGCCACTTCGGAATCAGCTCTTCATACGGATCGCTACCGTCGTTCGGAGTAATGACCAGGCGGCGCTTGCCCTTGGTCTCTTTACCGAACGCGATGGTGCCGCTGACTTCAGCCAGGATCGACGCTTCTTTCGGACGACGAGCCTCAAACAAGTCGGCAACACGCGGCAGACCACCGGTGATGTCACGGGTCTTCGAAGTTTCTTGCGGGATACGCGCGATAACATCACCGATCGCGATCTTCGCACCATCCGCTACACCGACCAGGGCGTTGGCTGGCAGGAAGTACTGAGCGATAACGTCAGTGCCTGGCAGCAACAGATCCTTGCCGTTGTCATCGACCATCTTCACGGCAGGACGGATGTCTTTACCGGCAGCTGGACGGTCTTTGGCGTCGAGCACTTCAATGTTGGTCATACCGGTCAATTCGTCAGTCTGACGCTTGATCGTGATGCCTTCTTCCATGCCCACGTAGGTCACGGTACCTTTCATTTCGGTAACGATTGGGTGAGTGTGTGGATCCCACTTGGCCACGATTGCGCCAGCGTCGACCTTGTCACCTTCCTTAACCGAAATCACAGCACCGTACGGCAGCTTGTAACGCTCACGCTCACGACCGAAGTCATCAGCGATCGCCAGCTCACCGGAACGGGACACGGCTACCAGGCAGCCATCCACTCGCTCAACGTGCTTGAGGTTGTGCAGACGGACAGTACCGCCATTCTTCACCTGAACGCTGTCGGCTGCGGAGGTCCGGCTGGCCGCACCACCGATGTGGAACGTACGCATGGTCAGCTGGGTACCCGGCTCACCGATGGACTGGGCAGCGATAACGCCAACCGCTTCACCGATGTTCACCTGGTGACCACGGGCCAAGTCACGGCCGTAGCACTTGGCGCAGATGCCGTAGCGGGTTTCGCAGCTGATCGGCGAGCGAACAATCACTTCGTCGATGCTGTTGAGTTCGATGAACTCGACCCACTTCTCATCCACCAGGGTGCCGGCAGGAACGATAACTTCCTCGGTACCTGGCTTGAACACGTCACGGGCAATAACACGACCCAATACGCGCTCACCCAGCGGCTCTACAACGTCACCGCCTTCAATGTGCGGAGTCATCAGCAGGCCGTGCTCGGTGCCGCAATCGATCTCGGTTACAACCAGATCTTGTGCAACGTCTACCAGACGACGAGTCAGGTAACCGGAGTTAGCGGTTTTCAACGCGGTATCCGCCAGACCTTTACGAGCACCGTGAGTAGAGATGAAGTACTGAAGTACGCTCAAACCTTCACGGAAGTTCGCAGTAATCGGCGTTTCGATGATGGAACCGTCCGGCTTGGCCATCAGGCCACGCATACCGGCGAGCTGACGGATCTGCGCAGCAGAACCCCGTGCGCCCGAGTCGGCCATCATGTACATCGAGTTGAAAGACTCTTGATCGACTTCCACGCCATGACGGTCGATAACCTTCTCTTTCGAGAGGTTGGCCATCATCGCCTTGGACACTTCGTCGTTGGCCTTGGACCAAAGGTCGATCACTTTGTTGTACTTCTCGCCCTGGGTTACCAGGCCGGAGGCGTACTGGCTCTCGATCTCTTTCACTTCATCAGTGGCAGCACTGATGATGCGGGCTTTTTCATCCGGGATAACGAAGTCGTTAACACCGATGGAAACGCCGGAAATGGTCGAATAGGCAAAACCGGTGTACATCAACTGGTCAGCGAAGATCACGGTCTCTTTCAGACCAACCACGCGGTAGCATTGGTTGATCAGCTTGGAGATCGCCTTTTTCTTCATCGGCAGGTTGACGACGTCGTACGACAGACCTTTTGGCACAACCTGGTACAACAGCGCACGGCCGACAGTGGTGTCGACGATACGGGTGTTGCTCACGCTGCCGCCGTCACGGTCGTTGACGGTTTCGTGGATCCGAACCTTGACCTTGGCATGCAGTGCGGCTTCGCCGGCACGGAACACACGGTCAACTTCTTGCAGGTCAGCGAACACACGACCTTCGCCCTTGGCGTTGATCGCTTCACGGGTCATGTAGTACAGACCCAATACAACGTCCTGCGACGGAACGATGATTGGCTCACCGTTGGCTGGCGACAGGATGTTGTTGGTCGACATCATCAACGCACGCGCTTCCAACTGGGCTTCCAGTGTCAGCGGTACGTGCACGGCCATTTGGTCGCCGTCGAAGTCGGCGTTGTACGCAGCACAGACCAGCGGGTGCAGCTGGATAGCCTTACCTTCGATCAGTACCGGTTCAAACGCCTGGATACCCAGACGGTGAAGGGTCGGTGCACGGTTGAGCAAGACCGGGTGTTCGCGAATCACTTCAGCGAGAACGTCCCAAACCTCTGGCAGTTCGCGCTCGACCATTTTCTTGGCCGCTTTGATGGTGGTCGCGAGACCGCGCATTTCCAGCTTGCCGAAGATGAACGGCTTGAACAGCTCAAGAGCCATCTTCTTAGGCAGACCGCACTGGTGCAGACGCAGGGTCGGGCCTACGGTAATTACCGAACGACCGGAGTAGTCAACACGCTTACCGAGCAAGTTCTGACGGAAACGACCTTGCTTACCCTTGATCATGTCAGCCAGGGATTTCAGAGGACGCTTGTTGGAACCGGTAATAGCGCGGCCACGACGACCGTTGTCGAGCAGGGCATCGACCGCTTCTTGCAACATACGCTTTTCGTTACGCACGATGATGTCCGGAGCGGACAGGTCAAGCAGGCGCTTCAAGCGGTTGTTACGGTTGATCACGCGGCGGTACAGGTCGTTGAGGTCGGACGTCGCGAAACGACCACCGTCCAACGGTACCAGCGGACGCAGGTCTGGCGGCAGAACCGGCAGAACGGTCAGCACCATCCACTCTGGCAGGTTGCCGGAACCCTGGAAGGCTTCCATCAACTTCAGACGCTTGGACAGTTTCTTGATCTTGGTTTCGGAGTTGGTTTGCGGAATCTCTTCGCGCAGGCGGCCAATCTCGTGTTCCAGGTCAATAGCGTGCAGCAGTTCGCGGACAGCTTCGGCACCCATGCGGGCATCGAAATCGTCGCCGAATTCTTCCAGCGCTTCAAAGTACTGCTCGTCGTTGAGCAGCTGACCTTTTTCAAGGGTGGTCATGCCTGGATCGATAACGACATAGCTCTCGAAGTAGAGAACGCGTTCGATATCACGCAGGGTCATGTCCATCAGCAAGCCGATACGGGACGGCAGCGATTTCAGGAACCAGATGTGGGCAACCGGCGAAGCCAGCTCGATGTGCGCCATGCGCTCACGACGAACCTTGGCCAGTGCAACTTCAACGCCGCACTTCTCGCAGATCACACCACGGTGCTTCAAGCGCTTGTACTTACCGCACAGGCACTCGTAATCCTTTACCGGGCCAAAGATCTTGGCGCAGAACAGGCCGTCACGCTCAGGTTTGAACGTACGGTAGTTGATGGTTTCCGGCTTTTTAACTTCACCGAACGACCACGAACGGATCATCTCAGGCGATGCCAGTCCAATACGGATGGCGTCGAACTCTTCGACTTGACCCTGGTTTTTCAGCAAATTCAGTAGGTCTTTCAAGGCCTTTCCTCCTGGCGGAGCAGAGAGCGGGCTAAACAGCCCCGCTCTCGATTCGCGTCACGTGTTATTCGGTTTCCAGATCGATATCGATGCCGAGGGAACGAATTTCTTTGATCAACACGTTGAAGGACTCGGGCATGCCCGGCTCCATACGGTGATCGCCGTCCACGATGTTTTTGTACATCTTGGTACGACCGTTCACATCGTCCGACTTCACTGTGAGCATTTCTTGCAGAGTGTATGCAGCACCGTATGCTTCCAGTGCCCAGACCTCCATCTCCCCGAAACGCTGACCACCGAACTGAGCCTTACCACCCAGCGGCTGCTGGGTAACCAGGCTGTACGAACCGGTAGAACGAGCGTGCATCTTGTCGTCTACCAAGTGGTTCAGCTTCAGCATGTACATGTAGCCAACAGTAACCGGGCGCTCGAACTTGTTGCCGGTACGGCCGTCGAACAGCTGCATCTGGCCGCTTTCTGGCAGGTCTGCCAGTTTCAGCATGGCCTTGATTTCGCTTTCCTTGGCACCGTCGAACACCGGGGTAGCCATTGGAACACCGCCGCGCAGGTTCTTCGCCAGGTCCAGGATTTCCTGGTCGGAGAAGGTATCCAGCTCTTCTTTGCGGCCGCCGATCTCGTTGTAGATCTCGTGCAGGAACTTACGCAGGTCTGCGACCTTGCGCTGCTCTTCGATCATACGGTTGATCTTCTCGCCCAAACCTTTGGCCGCGAGGCCCAGGTGGGTTTCAAGGATCTGACCGACGTTCATACGCGAAGGTACGCCCAACGGGTTGAGGACGACGTCGACCGGGGTGCCATTGGCATCGTGCGGCATGTCTTCAACCGGCATGATCACGGAGACCACACCTTTGTTACCGTGACGACCGGCCATCTTGTCGCCCGGCTGGATGCGACGACGGATTGCCAGGTAAACCTTGACGATTTTCAGCACGCCTGGAGCCAGGTCATCGCCCTGCTGCAGTTTGCGCTTCTTGTCTTCAAACTTGTCGTCCAGCAGACGGCGGCGATCAACGATATAGGCCTGGGCCTTCTCGAGCTGCTCGTTCAGAGCGTCTTCAGCCATGCGCAGTTTGAACCACTGGCCGTGCTCAAGACCGTCGAGGATTTCGTCGGTGATGTCCTGACCTTTCTTCAGACCTGCGCCGCCTTCGGCCTTGTGGCCTACCAGGGCGGAACGCAGACGCTCGAAGGTCGCGCCTTCAACGATACGGAACTCTTCGTTCAGGTCCTTGCGGATCTCGTCGAGCTGGGTCTTCTCGATGGACAGTGCACGAGCATCACGCTCAACGCCGTCACGGGTGAAGACCTGTACGTCGATGACAGTACCCTTGGTACCGGTAGGTACGCGCAGGGAGGTGTCTTTAACGTCGCTGGCTTTTTCACCGAAGATGGCACGCAACAGCTTCTCTTCTGGCGTCAGTTGGGTCTCGCCTTTCGGAGTGACCTTACCGACCAGAATGTCGCCAGCGCCAACTTCAGCACCTACATAAACGATACCGGCTTCGTCCAGCTTGTTCAGTGCAGCTTCACCCACGTTCGGGATGTCTGCAGTGATTTCCTCAGGCCCAAGCTTGGTGTCACGCGCCACACAGGTCAGTTCCTGGATGTGGATCGTGGTGAAGCGATCTTCTTGAACCACACGCTCGGACAGGCAGATGGAGTCTTCGAAGTTGAAGCCGTTCCACGCCATGAACGCGATGCGCATGTTCTGACCCAGAGCCAACTCACCCATATCGGTGGAAGGACCGTCGGCCATGATGTCGCTACGCTGAACGCGATCACCCTTGCTCACCAGCGGACGCTGGTTGATGCAGGTGTTCTGGTTCGAGCGGGTGTATTTGGTCAGGTTGTAGATGTCGACACCGGCTTCGCCAGTTTCAACTTCGTCATCGGCAACACGAACCACGATACGGCTGGCATCAACAGAGTCGATCACGCCGCCACGACGAGCCACGACGCAAACGCCGGAGTCACGGGCTACGTTGCGCTCCATGCCGGTACCTACCAGCGGCTTGTCAGCGCGCAGGGTCGGTACAGCTTGACGCTGCATGTTGGAACCCATCAACGCACGGTTGGCGTCATCGTGTTCCAGGAACGGGATCAGCGACGCCGCAACAGAAACTACCTGCTTGGGCGATACGTCCATCAAGGTGACGTCTTCCGGCGCCTTGACGGTGAACTCGTTCAAGTGACGAACAGCTACCAGCTCGTCGATCAGGACTTTCTTGTCGTTCATCGTGGCCGAAGCCTGGGCGATCACGTGATCAGCTTCTTCGATGGCGGACAGGAACACGATCTCGTCGGTCACCAGCGCGTCTTTCACCACACGGTACGGGCTTTCGAGGAAGCCGTACTGGTTGGTGCGCGCATAGGCCGCCAGGGAGTTGATCAGACCGATGTTCGGACCTTCCGGCGTTTCGATCGGGCAAACACGACCGTAGTGCGTCGGGTGAACGTCACGAACTTCAAAGCCAGCACGCTCACGGGTCAGACCGCCCGGGCCCAGTGCAGAAACACGGCGCTTGTGGGTGATCTCGGAGAGCGGGTTGTTCTGGTCCATGAACTGCGAGAGCTGGCTGGAACCGAAGAACTCTTTCACCGCCGCAGCCACTGGCTTGGCGTTGATCAGGTCTTGCGGCATCAGGCCTTCGCTTTCAGCCATCGACAGACGCTCTTTGACCGCACGCTCAACACGTACCAGGCCAACGCGGAACTGGTTCTCGGCCATTTCGCCTACACAGCGAACACGACGGTTACCCAGGTGGTCGATGTCATCGACGATGCCTTTGCCGTTACGGATGTCGACCAGGGTCTTCAGTACCGCGACGATGTCTTCCTTGCACAGCACGCCCGAACCTTCGATCTCGGTACGACCGATACGACGGTTGAACTTCATCCGGCCGACCGCAGACAGGTCATAGCGCTCAGGGCTGAAGAACAGGTTGTTGAACAGGGTTTCGGCAGCGTCTTTGGTTGGTGGCTCGCCAGGACGCATCATGCGATAGATCTCGACCAGCGCTTCCAATTGGTTGCTGGTGGAGTCGATCTTCAGGGTGTCGGAGACGAACGGACCGCAGTCGATATCGTTGGTGTACAGGGTCTCGATGCGAACAACCTGGGCCTTGGCGATTTTGGCCAGGATCTCGGTGTTCAGCTCGGTGTTGCACTCAGCCAGGATCTCGCCTGTGGCCGGGTGAACGATGACCTTGGCGGTAGTGCGGCCCAGGACGTAGTCCAGAGGCACGTCCAGCGACTTGATACCGGCTTTTTCGATCTGGTTGATGTGGCGCGCAGTAATACGACGACCCGCCTCAACAATGACCTTGCCCTTCTCATCCTGGATGTCCAGGACGGCAATTTCACCACGCAGACGCGAAGCAATCAGTTCCAGGCTGAGGGTTTCATCTTTCAGGCTGAATACGTTGGTGGTGTAGAAAGCGTCCAGCACTTGCTCAGTGGTATAGCCGAGCGCGCGCAGCAGTACCGAGGCCGGCAGCTTGCGACGACGGTCGATACGCACGAACACGCAGTCTTTGGGGTCGAACTCGAAGTCCAACCACGAACCACGGTACGGAATGATCCGCGCGGAGTACAGGAGCTTGCCGGAGCTGTGCGTCTTGCCGCGGTCGTGGTCGAAGAACACGCCCGGGGAACGGTGCAGCTGGGAAACGATTACACGCTCGGTACCGTTGATAACGAAGGTACCGTTCTCAGTCATCAGGGGGATTTCACCCATGTAGACTTCTTGCTCTTTGATGTCCTTGATCGCTTTGTTCGACGATTCTTTGTCGAAAATGATCAGACGGACTTTTACCCGCAAAGGTACGGCGTACGTAACACCGCGCAACACGCATTCTTTGACATCAAATGCCGGTTCGCCCAGGCGATAACCGACGTACTCCAGCGCAGCATTGCCGGAGTAGCTGATGATCGGGAAAACGGATTTGAAGGCCGCATGCAGGCCCACGTCGCGGAACTGATCTTTGGTCGCTCCCGCCTGCAAGAATTCACGATACGAATCCAGCTGGATAGCCAGAAGGTACGGGACATCCATGACGTCCGGCAACTTGCTAAAGTCCTTGCGGATACGTTTTTTCTCAGTATATGAGTAAGCCATCAGCGTTCCCCAGCTTGGTCACCTGCTTGTTTGGCCCCCCCGACGGGAGCAGCCAGAAAATCTTGCAAACCCCATGGTTTGCACCACCGCATCGGGTGGCTACAGCGCGTTAATGGCGGCGACCGAGTCGACAGCCAAGAACGGAAAAAGGCCGGTGGCAAGAGCCACCAGCCATCAGCCTTCAGCTTAACGCTTGGGCTGGAAACGCAAGGTCGATGCTTACTTCAGCTCGACTTTAGCGCCTGCTTCTTCCAGAGTAGCTTTGGCTTTGTCAGCGGCGTCTTTCGACACTGCTTCCAGAACCTGGGCAGGAGCGCCGTCAACTACAGCCTTGGCTTCTTTCAGGCCCAGACCGGTCAGTTCACGTACTGCCTTGATCACGTTTACTTTCTTCTCGCCAGCTTCCAGCAGCATGACGTTGAATTCGGTTTGCTCTTCAGCAGCGACAGCAGCAACAGCTGGGCCAGCGGAAGCAGCGGCAGCGGAAACGCCGAATTTTTCTTCGAAAGCTTTGATCAGCTCAACAACCTGCAGAACCGACATTTCAGCTACGGCGTTGAGGATATCGTCTTGGGAGATAGACATTGCTGTATTTCCTGAATTGGGGGACGGCCTACGCGGCCATCGAAATAAACAAAAAAACGCGAGAGAAGTTGCTCAGCCTTAGGCTGCTGCAGCTTCTTTTTGCTCGCGAACTGCGGCCAGAGTACGAGCCAGCTTGCTGGTAGCGCCTTGAATCACGCTCATCAGCTGCGAAATAGCTTCGTTACGGGTCGGCAGTGTTGCCAGTACGTCGATTTGGTTAGCTGCGAGGAACTTGCCCTCGAACGCAGCTGCCTTGATCTCGAACTTATCCTGACTCTTGGCGAATTCCTTGAACAAACGGGCAGCAGCGCCTGGATGGTCCTTGGAGAACGCGATCAGAGTCGGGCCGGTGAACACGTCGTTGAGGACACTGTATTCAGTGTCAGCAACAGCGCGCTTGAGCAGGGTGTTACGTACAACACGTACGTATACGCCAGCTTCACGAGCCTCTTTACGGAGTCCGGTCATAGCGCTTACTGTCACACCACGGGCATCAGCCACGACAGCGGACAGAGCAGCTTTGGCAGCCTCGTTGACTTCAGCGACGATGGCCTTCTTGTCTTCGAGATTAATTGCCACGGGTTTAACTCCTGCTTGTTACCGTTTCATCTGGCCTAGGCCGGATGTCGTTTTGGTGTCTGATTCGGTAAGGAACCGGGAGCACCATCTGCGTAGGCTTGATGGTTTAAGACTTGCGTCGCCTACGGTCTTGGATAGCCCCCGCCAGGCAGGGACCCCAATTTTTCAATTGGCGCAATCACTTGCGCCAATTTGTGTCTTATACGTCCAGCGAACCCTGGTCGATGACCAGACCCGGGCCCATAGTGGTGCTCAGGGTAACGCGCTTGACGTAGATACCTTTCGAGGAAGCTGGCTTGATACGCTTCAGATCAGCGATCAGGGCTTCAACGTTTTCCTTCAGCTTGACGGCGTCGAAGCCGACCTTGCCAACGGAAGTGTGAATGATGCCGTTTTTGTCGGTGCGATAACGAACCTGACCAGCCTTGGCGTTTTTAACCGCGGTAGCTACGTCTGGCGTTACGGTGCCGACCTTCGGGTTAGGCATCAGGCCACGTGGGCCCAGGATCTGACCCAACTGACCTACAACGCGCATTGCATCCGGGGAGGCAATAACGACGTCATAGTTCAGGTCGCCGCCTTTCATTTCGGCAGCCAGGTCGTCCATGCCAACGCGATCGGCGCCAGCGGCCAGAGCAGCTTCAGCTGCCGGACCTTGAGTGAAGACAGCAACACGTACAGTCTTGCCAGTACCGTGTGGCAGCACAGTAGCGCTACGAACGACCTGGTCGGATTTACGTGGGTCAACACCCAGGTTTACAGCAACGTCAACGGACTCGCTGAACTTGACAGTCGACAGCTCGGCCAGCAGAGCAGCAGCGTCTACAAAGTTGTAGGACTTGCCCGCTTCGATTTTGCCGGCGATAGCCTTTTGGCGCTTGGTCAGCTTAGCCATTACACACCCTCCACGTTAAGGCCCATGCTACGAGCAGAACCGGCGATGGTACGCACGGCTGCATCCATATCAGCTGCAGTCAGATCCGCGTTTTTGGTTTTCGCGATTTCTTCCAGCTGAGCACGAGTCACGGTGCCAACCTTAACGGTGTTCGGACGAGCGGAACCGCTAGTCAGACCAGCAGCTTTCTTCAACAGAACCGAAGCCGGAGTCGACTTGGTTTCAAAAGTGAAGCTACGGTCGCTGTATACAGTGATGATCACTGGAGTCGGCAGACCTGGCTCAATACCCTGGGTACGGGCGTTGAAGGCCTTGCAGAATTCCATGATGTTCACGCCGTGCTGACCCAGAGCTGGACCGACGGGTGGGCTAGGGTTGGCCTGAGCGGCCTTCACTTGCAGCTTGATGTAAGCGGTAATCTTCTTGGCCATGAGGCACTCCAATTACGGGTTCAAGCGCCTCGAAAGGCTCCCCGGTTACTTGCGCGTTTATCCCAGTGACGACAAAACCCCACAGCCTAAGGCTGTGGGGTTGGGATGCTTTGTCAGCTAGACCTTTTCGACCTGGCTGAACTCCAGCTCTACCGGAGTAGAGCGACCGAAAATGAGCACCGCCACTTGGATCCGGCTCTTTTCGTAGTTAACTTCTTCGACAGTGCCGTTGAAATCAGCAAACGGACCATCGGTGACACGAACAACCTCGCCTGGCTCGAACAATGTCTTCGGCTTAGGCTTGTCGCTACCATCAGCAACACGGCGCAGAATCGCTTCCGCTTCCTTGTCAGTGATCGGCGCAGGCTTATCAGCGGTACCGCCGATGAAACCCATGACGCGAGGCGTATCCTTGACCAAGTGCCAAGTACCCTCATTCATGTCCATCTGTACCAGCACGTAGCCAGGGAAGAACTTGCGTTCGCTTTTGCGTTTCTGGCCATTACGCATTTCAACCACTTCTTCAGTGGGAACCAGAATTTCGCCGAAGCCATCTTCCATGCCTGCCAGCTTTACGCGCTCTAGCAAAGAGCGCATGACATGCTTCTCGTAACCCGAGTAAGCATGCACAACGTACCAACGCTTAGCCACGGGACACCCTTAGCCAACAATCAAGGAAACAAGCCAGCCGAGCAGGGAATCAAGACCCCACAACAGCAACGCCATAACCAGAACAACAGCCACAACAATCAGCGTGGTCTGCGTGGTTTCTTGGCGAGTTGGCCAAACGACTTTACGTATTTCGGTGCGGGCTTCCTTAACCAGTACAGCGAAGGACTTGCCCTTTACAGTCTGCAGACCAATAAAAACAGCTGCAGCAGCAAGAGCGAGCAATACGAGTACGCGGTACAGGATCGGCGAAGCAGAATAATACTGATTGCCAACAACGCCTACGACCACCAAAGCGACGACAGCGAGCCACTTAACCAGATCGAAACGAGAGCTTTGAGCTTCAGCCTTAGGAGTCATCTATGAAGATCCTGTGAAAAGAAAGCCAGATACACCACGTGAATCTGGCAGGTCAGGAGGGAATCGAACCCCCAACCTACGGTTTTGGAGACCGTCGCTCTGCCAATTGAGCTACTGACCTAAAACAAAATCAGGCCGACCATTATGCAGGCCTGAAAAAGACTTTACAACAACCAACCCCAAGAGACTTGAAACAACCCGATAACACCAGGTAAAACAGAATCAAGCCGAGACAGCTGTTAAAACAAAGGCAGATATTTTCATATCTGCCTTGTTATATGGAGCTCTTGAGCGGATTTGAACCGCTGACCTCACCCTTACCAAGGGTGTGCTCTACCAACTGAGCTACAAGAGCGAAACATCTTGCACAACCTGCAAACTTGGAGCGGGTAGCGGGAATCGAACCCGCATCATCAGCTTGGAAGGCTGAGGTTCTACCACTAAACTATACCCGCGGAGCTTGCAGCTCACGCTAAAAATGGTGGAGGGGGAAGGATTCGAACCTTCGAAGTCGTAGACGTCAGATTTACAGTCTGATCCCTTTGGCCGCTCGGGAACCCCTCCTAAGCGAGCCGGCATTTTACATTACGCCGACCTTCTGTCAAGCATTTTCTCATTAAAAATATGAGGTTAGCTGCGTGACGATCGCTTCACACCAACTTCCCAAGAGGGTCATCACTGTGGAGCGGGCGCCATTCTATGCAAACTATTCGACAGTTGCAATGCCTTCGCACGGCATTATTTTATGTTTTAACTCATTGAATTCATTAGCAAGGCTTTCAAACGGCAGATCGTCAGCCAGCCGGCGACTTTCAGGTGCCACAC
The DNA here is from genome assembly GCF_001983165.1 of Pseudomonas gessardii. Taxonomy (GTDB): domain Bacteria; phylum Pseudomonadota; class Gammaproteobacteria; order Pseudomonadales; family Pseudomonadaceae; genus Aquipseudomonas; species Aquipseudomonas gessardii. The sequence continues at coordinate 63,553 of NZ_MNPU01000034.1, forward strand.
GCAGCCAAAAAGCGGGCGCACCTGCAGCGATCAATGACTGGATCCTGACCTTGATATCCAGGCTAGTCAGACGCTGCTCCAGGAACTGCGCCTGTTCCTGATTGGCAAAGCCACCAATATACAGGCAACCGGCCGGCGCCTCTGGAGACCTGGGCCGGTCGCGGCGCGTCATTGCGTCGGCCGACTCGCTCAACAACTGAATATCCTGCTGGGAACCCCGGTATAGCGCCAGGGGCGTTACATCCTTCGCACGCAACGGAGCCTCTTGCTGGTGCCAGACGTAATAAAAGACATTGAGAACCAGCAACAACAGAAACAACCAACGCATAAAAACCTCAAGACAAAGGGCATGCCATCGCCAAGCCAACAAATACCAGGTCTGGAACGAAGCGAGCACCTGGCAGGGCGTCAGCAACCAACTCAGCATCCCCACCCGTCAGGAAAACCGAGAACTCTTCGCCCCAGTAACTCCGGGCCAGTTCCAGTTGCGACTGGGCAAAGCCGCGAAGCATGAGCGTACAACCGCGCTCAACGGCCTGCGCCGTTGTACGCCCCGGCACCAGGCTCTCCAGCGCACGCTCAGCCGCAACATCGTCATACCGTATTTTACGGGTATGGGTCCGTAGCTGATTCCTCATGAGTGGCATACCAGGACAGATAAACCCACCGAGATGCTCGCCATCTGCCGTAATAAAGTCGGCAGTGGCCGCTGTACCGAAGTCCAGCACAAGGCACGCCCCCGAGGCCAACTGGAAGCCTCCAAGCATTGCCAACCAACGATCCAGGCCCAGACGGGCATATTCCTCATACCCGTTGCGCACACCTGCCATTTCACGCGAGGGCGCAGCACAACTGATAGAAACGCCAAAGGCCGCAACCAACACGCCTACCAGACGGTTCGTCTCTTCCTGGGCACGCACGCTGACCAACCGGCAGTGCTGCAGTGACAGCCCCGCCAACGAATGGAGACCACCCAGCAACGCCACATCGGAATCAACAACCCCTTCAGCGAAAACGGCTGCCTGGCTTGCCTCAAGAACTCGCCACTTGATGAAGCTATTCCCACAGTCGAGCTCAAGAATCATCACGCAACCTCAGGCTTAACTCACCACCACTGTATATTTTCTCAACACCATTTACTTCGAGGCGTAACGCACCTTGACCGTCGATGCCCAGCACAACCCCGCCTACCTGGTTAACACCTGCGATCAATGAAACCGCCTTACCCTGCCACAAATGGCTCCGCTCCCACTCTTCCCGGATTACCGAGAAGCCGGAATCCCTATGACGCTCAAGATAAGCCTGTAACGTCTGGCTCAGATGAGCGACTAGATGATTTCGATCGACCGCGCAACCTGTTTCGAGCTGGATCGATGTCCACTGCTGATCAACTTCCGCTGCGCTCTGCATGTTTGCATTGATACCAATACCGAGCACGACATGACACACATCAGCAGGATCCCCCACCAACTCAAGAAGAATGCCCGCAATCTTCTTTGATCCAACAAGAACGTCATTTGGCCATTTCAAACCCGCACCCTGGACACCAAGGTCACGCAAGGTTTGCATTACTGCCAAGCCCACGACAAGACTCAATCCTTCAAGCTGTCGTAAGCCGCCATCGATACGCAGCACAAGGCTGTAGTAAACATTCTGCGCAAATGGACTGACCCACTTACGCCCACGACGCCCCCTGCCCGCAGTCTGCTGCTCCGAGAGAACCAGGAACGGCGCCGCTTGCCCCGCATCAATAAGGCGCAATGCCTCGGCATTAGTGGAGTCGATGGTATCCGATATGAAAACCGAACCTGCACAAACCGGCGACTTCAGGGCGATCTCGTCAGCGCTTAATAGAACCAGCGGGGATGCCAATTGATAGCCTCGCCCCCTGACCTTATGAATTGTCAGATCCAGCTCGGCCTCTAGATGCTGGAGCTGCTTCCACACAGCACTACGACTGACACCCAGGGCTGCACCTAGCGCTTCACCCGAGTGAAATCGGCCATCTTTCAGAAGTTTCAACAACGTCAGCATGCAAGTCTCGCCTCACAATGAGGCACGCATGATAGCCATGCATAGAGCCATTGCATAGAAAGCAAGCAGACAGGTGATGGAGAGACTTCAGCCGGACAAGCCGCTAAGTCTTTGCGCGATTTTTCACCGCCCAAAACAAAACCCCAACTGCTTTCGCAATTGGGGTTTCGGAATTTAATCTTGACGATGACCTACTCTCACATGGGGAAACCCCACACTACCATCGGCGATGCATCGTTTCACTACTGAGTT
>NZ_MNPU01000035.1 GCF_001983165.1 Pseudomonas gessardii
GCCTCTGGCTAACACTTCCCCTTGCCGGGTGTGTAGAGGACTTTCACCTCCCAGTCACCAGCGTGGCCACCACAGCCAAGCTGGTTGCGCTTGCGCGCAACGCGCCATGCCTGGCGCACCAAAAAAAAGCCCGGTCATAAGACCGGGCTCTTTATAAGTGAAGCCGCTGGTTTAGACCAGCTTCGAAAGCTCCGGTACGGCTTCAAACAAGTCCGCCACCAGGCCGTAATCGGCCACCTGGAAGATCGGCGCTTCTTCGTCCTTGTTGATCGCAACGATCACCTTGGAGTCTTTCATACCGGCCAAGTGCTGGATCGCGCCGGAGATACCGACGGCGATGTACAGCTGTGGCGCAACGATCTTGCCGGTCTGGCCGACCTGCATATCGTTGGGTACGAAACCTGCGTCGACCGCCGCGCGCGAAGCGCCGACCGCCGCGCCCAGCTTGTCGGCCAGGGCGTACAGGTGCTTGAAGTTGTCACCGTTCTGCATGCCACGCCCGCCGGAAACGACGATCTTGGCCGCGGTCAGCTCTGGACGGTCCGACTTGGCCAGCTCTTCGCCAACAAAGCTGGAAGTGCCAGGATTGTGCACAGCTGCAACGGCTTCAACCGCAGCCGAACCACCCTCGGCGGCAACCGGGTCGAAACCGGTGGCACGCACGGTGATCACTTTGACCGCGGCAGTGGATTGCACGGTAGCAATGGCGTTACCAGCGTAGATCGGGCGCTTGAAGGTGTCGGCGCTTTCCACCGAAACGATCTCGGAGATCTGGTCAACGTCCAACTGCGCAGCAACGCGCGGCAGGATGTTTTTGCCGTTGGAGGTGGCAGCAGCCAGGATATGGCTGTAGCCAGCGCCAAGCTCTGCAACCAGCGGCGCTACGTTTTCCGGCAGTTGATGCGCGTAGGCAGCGTTGTCGGCGGCCAGTACTTTGCTCACGCCAGCGATTTTCGCGGCGGCTTCAGCCACGGCGCCAGCGCCCTGACCTGCTACCAGTACGTGGATATCACCACCGATTTTCGCAGCAGCAGCAACGGTGTTCAGTGTGGCCGGGGCCAGCACCTTGTTATCGTGTTCGGCGATTACGAGGATAGTCATGATCAGATCACCTTCGCTTCGTTTTTCAGTTTCTCGACCAGTTCAGCCACCGACTTGACCTTGATCCCCGCGCTGCGTGCAGCTGGCGCTTCGACTTTGACAGTCTTGTTGGTGGAGGCGGTGGAAACGCCCAAAGCTTCTGGAGTCAGCACTTCAAGCGGCTTCTTCTTGGCTTTCATGATGTTTGGCAGGGACGCATAACGCGGCTCGTTCAAACGCAGGTCGGTGGTGACAATGGCCGGCAGTTTCAGGGAAACGGTCTGCGCGCCGCCATCGATTTCGCGGGTCACGGCAACGCTGTCGCCAGACACTTCGACTTTCGAGGCAAAGGTGCCCTGGCCGTAACCGGTCAGTGCAGCCAGCATCTGGCCAGTCTGGTTGTTGTCGCTGTCGATCGCCTGTTTACCGAGGATCACCAGTTGTGGCTGCTCCTTGTCGACAACGGCCTTGAGCAGCTTGGCCACGGCCAGCGAGGTCAGTTCTTCAGCGGATTCGACGAGCACGGCGCGGTCGGCACCCAGCGCCAGGGCGGTACGCAGCTGCTCTTGAGCAGTGGATGGCCCTACGGAAACGACGACGATTTCAGTCACGATGCCCTTTTCTTTCAGGCGTACGGCTTCTTCCACGGCGATTTCGCAGAAGGGGTTCATCGACATTTTGACGTTAGCCAGATCGACGCCGGAATTGTCCGCCTTGACGCGAACTTTCACGTTGTAATCGACAACGCGTTTGACAGCTACAAGAACCTTCATGGATTCCTCGTTACTCTCCGGTGAAAAGAAAGCCGCCCGGATAAACCTGGCGGTAGATGCTCAACGGCGCACAAGGGCACCTCTAAAAACGCAGGCCGTCATGACAGATAACGTTGCACGTACTCAATAATAAAGACCGTTCGTCAGGGGTGACCGACAAGTCATTCATCGTCGCAACGTGTAAACTGCGCGCCAGCATTACGTGCGCGTCAACCTGTATTGAGCAGTGCCTTGTCTTTGGACGTGGCCTTGAAACCGGCAGTACGCCTACGGGAAGCGCAAAACCGACCGTATATTGACCGGAACGCCTTTTCCGGTCAATACAGCAAAATAGTCAGATATAAGCCGCGTTGCTTTGATTTATCTAGCTTGCGGGCAATTCAAACAAACGTTTGTATTGGACGCTGAGAGTGGTGTAGATATAATGCGCCACCTAGAGAGAAAGGTGGGTTGTCCCCTGCCCTTTTGTAAGAAATTAGCGCAGAAGACGACAGATAAAACACCGAACCTCCACCCATTAGAAAAAAAACTGTTGAGCCTTGAGTAGGAGATAGCCTGTGGAACGCGAATACATGGAATTCGACGTGGTCATCGTCGGCGCAGGGCCGTCGGGCCTGTCTGCCGCCTGCCGACTGAAGCAGAAGGCCGCCGAAGCCGGTAAGGAAATCAGCGTCTGCGTGGTCGAAAAAGGCTCGGAAGTCGGTGCACACATCCTGTCCGGTGCGGTGTTTGAACCACGCGCCCTGAACGAATTGTTCCCGGACTGGAAGGAACTGGGTGCCCCACTCAACACCCCGGTGGTGCGCGACGACATCTATGTACTGCGCAGCAGCGACACCTCCACCAAGGTGCCTGATTTCTTTGTGCCCAAAACCATGCACAACGAAGGCAACTACATCATCTCCCTGGGTAACCTGTGCCGCTGGCTGGCCCAGCAGGCCGAGAACCTGGGCGTGGAAATCTACCCAGGCTTCGCGGCCCAGGAAGTACTGTTCGACGAAAACGGCGTAGTGCGCGGGATCATCACCGGCGACCTCGGCGTCGACCGTGAAGGCCACCCCAAGGAAGGCCTGTACACCCCCGGCATGGAACTGCGCGGCAAGTACACGCTGTTCGCCGAAGGCTGCCGTGGGCACCTGGGCAAGCAACTGATCCAGCGCTTCAACCTGGACAGCGACGCCGACGTGCAGCACTACGGCATCGGCCTCAAGGAAATCTGGGAAATCGACCCGGCCAAGCACCAGCCAGGCCTGGTGGTCCACACCGCCGGCTGGCCGCTGGACATAATGCGCAACGAGAACACCGGTGGCTCGTTCCTCTATCACCTGGAAAACAACCAGGTGGTCGTCGGCCTGATCGTCGACCTGTCCTACAGCAACACCTTCCTGTCGCCGTTCGATGAGTTCCAGCGTCTCAAGCATCACCCGGTGCTGGCCCAGTACCTGGAAGGCGGCAAGCGCATCAGCTACGGCGCCCGCGCCCTGGCCAAGGGCGGCATCAACTCGCTGCCGAAGATGGTCTTCAAGGGCGGCGCCCTGATCGGTTGCGACCTGGGCACCATGAACGTGGCCAAGATCAAGGGCAGCCACACCGCCATGAAGTCCGGCATGCTCGCTGCAGATGCGGTGGCTGATCGCCTGTTCGCCGAGTCCGAAGGCGGCGATGAACTGACGGCCTACGTCGACAGCTTCAAAGCCAGCTGGCTCTACGAAGAACTGTTTGCCACCCGTAACTTCGGCCCGGCGATGCACAAGTTCGGCCCGATCATCGGTGCCGGCTTCAACTGGTTCGACCAGAACATCCTCGGCGGCAAAATGCCGTTTACCCTGCACGACACCAAGCCGGACTACGCCTGCCTCAAGCTGGCCAAGGACAGCCAGAAGATCGACTACCCCAAACCCGATGGCAAGCTGAGCTTCGACAAGTTGAGCTCGGTGTTCCTCTCCAGCACCAACCATGAAGAAGAACAGCCGTGCCACCTGAAGCTCAAGGACCCGAGCATCCCGATCAGCACCAACCTGCCGCTCTACGATGAACCGGCGCAACGCTACTGCCCGGCGGGCGTGTATGAAGTGATCACCCAGGAAGACGGCGAGAAACGCTTCCAGATCAACGCCCAGAACTGTGTGCACTGCAAGACCTGTGACATTAAGGACCCTGCGCAGAACATCACCTGGGTGACGCCGGAAGGCGCGGGTGGGCCGACTTACCCGAATATGTAAGCTAATCGAGGCTCCCAAATGGGGGCCTTGATCGTTCCCACGCTCTGCGTGGGAATGCATCCAATGACGCTCTGCGTCACCAGCTCAAGAGCGGACGCAGAGCGTCCAGGGCGGCGTTCCCACGCAGAGCGTGGGAACGATCATCTAGGCCGCTCGTTCTTCACCCGGGTTGCGCAGGAAATAGCGCTTATATTCCCGACTGAACTGCGACGTACTCTGATACCCCACGCTATGCGCCGCCTGCGCCACCCCCATGCCTTCGACCAACAACAACTGCTGGGCCTTGAGCAGACGCAAGCGCTTGAGGTACTGCACCGGCGACAGCAAGGTGCAGCGCTTGAAGTGTTCATGGAATGTCGACGCACTCATATGCGCATAACCGGCAAGGGTCTCGATGTTCAGGGGGTCGGCGTAATGGGCATGCAGGTGGTTCAATGAGGTGGCAATCCGCGAGAACTGCCCCTGCTGTTCCACCAGGGCGCGCAGCACATCGGCCTGTGGCCCGCGCAAAGCGGTGAACAACAGTTCCCGCACCCGCGCCGGCCCCATGATCCGGGCTTCCAGTGGATCGTGCAGACACTGCAACAGTCGCTCGACGCAACCACGCATCGCGTCATCGAGCACCACCGAGCTCATCGACTCCAGGGTCTGCGCCGCCGGCGGCGGGCCGACCTGCATGCCCATGGCCATCACCAATTCACCCAGCACCACCCGATCAATACCTACGGTAACGCCATACAGCGGGGCATCGGCGGCCATGGCAAACGTCTCGCACTCGAATGGCACCGGCATCGCCTGGATCAGGTAATGCCCGGCGCCGTATTCCAGGGTACGCGGCCCCAGGTAGGCCACCTTGCTGCCCTGGGCCACGAACATCAGGCTCGGCTCATAGATCTGCGGCCCGCGCGCCACGTCGCAACTGGCGCGCAGCACCTGCACGCCCGCCAGGTGGGTCGGGGAAAAACCGTCGCAGGGCGTAAGCCCCTCAATCAAGGAAACCAGCGCAGCGTTGGCATCGAGATGGCGGGTCAACAACATGGCAAAAAACTTCGCGAAAAAGGGATAGAAACATCATCGCAGGTCTAGCGACCTATGAATCCAATCCACGAGCACTCCCGGACGAATAGGCATAAGACTCGGAGCATTTGCCATGTTCGCCCGCAGGGTCGACGCGCAGAATTCGCCACCTCTCCCGTCCACGCTTTGCGAGGTTTTTACCATGTACACCGCCATCGGTTACGCCGCCCAGTCGGCCACCAGCCCCCTCGCCCCCATGTCCTTCGAGCGCCGTAGCCCGCGAGCCGATGACGTGGCGATCGAAATCCTGTACTGCGGCGTCTGCCACTCCGACATCCACCAGGCGCGCAACGAATGGGGCATCGCCGTATACCCGCTGATGCCAGGCCACGAGATTGTCGGCAAGGTCACCGCCGTCGGCGCCAGCGTCACCGCCCATAAGGTGGGCGACCTGGTCGGTGTGGGCTGCATGGTGGATTCGTGCCGCCACTGCCAAGCATGCACATCGGACCTGGAGCAATACTGCCTCGAAGGCCCGACCATGACCTACGCCACCCCGGATCGCGTGGACGGCAGCAACACCATGGGCGGCTACTCCGACAGTATCGTGGTCAGCGAACACTTCGTGATGAGGATTCCGGCCAGGCTCGACCTGGCCAGCGCCGCACCGCTCCTCTGCGCGGGCATCACTACCTACTCGCCGCTCAAGCACTACGGGGTCAAGGCCGGCGACAAGGTGGGGGTTCTCGGCATGGGCGGGCTGGGCCATATGGGCATCAAGTTCGCCAAGGCCATGGGTGCCGAAGTGACGCTGTTTACCCGCTCGGCGAGCAAGGCAGAAGAAGGCCGACGCCAGGGTGCCAACCATGTGATCGTGTCCACCGATGCCGAGCAGATGCAGGCCGCCGCCGGCAGTTTCGACTTCCTGCTGGACACCATCCCGGTGCAGCACGACCTGAACCCCTACCTCGATGTCCTGCGCTTTGATGGCGTGCACATCCTGGTGGGTTTGATCGAGCCGGTCGACCCGCCGGTCAATGCCGCCAAGCTGGTACTGGGTCGTAAAGTCCTGGCCGGCTCGCTGATCGGCGGTATTGCCGAAACCCAGGAAGTCCTGGATTTCTGCGCCGAGCACGGCATCACCTGCGACATTGAAATGCTCGATATCCGCCAGATCAACGAAGCCTATGCGCGCATGATTGCCGGCGACGTGAAGTACCGCTTCGTGATCGACATGGCCACCTTGAAGGCCTGATCAGGCCTTGGCACCCAACTCCGCGGACAGCCGTGCTGCGACCTGCTTGACCAGGGGGATCAGCTCGGCCATTTTTTCCAGCGGCATGTAGGGCACCGTACTGGCGATGCTGATGCCGGCGACAATCCGCCGGCTGGCATCGCGCACCGGTGCGGCCACACAGCGGATCGACGGTTCGTTGTCTTCCAGGTCGAAGGCATAGCCGCCCGCCACATACTCTTTCATACGCTGCTCGAACTGCTCCCAGGATTGTTCCGGGTGCTGCGGCCAGTGCAGGTTTTTCCCGCCTACCGGCAAGCTGGCCTGGTACAGGCGCTGCCATTCCTCGCGCGTGTCATCGAGCAACAAGGCCTTGCCGATCCCGGTGCGCGCCAGGGGCATGCGGTGACCGACCCGCGAGCGCATTTCCGGGCCATTGCGCCCAGGGTTCTTGTGCAGGTACAGCACCTCATCATATTCGCGGATCGCCAGGTGGATGGTGTCGCCGGTCTGCGCCGACAGCTCATCCAGATAGGGCGTCGCCAGCGTCACCAGCGGCAGTTCTTCCCGGGCCTGGAAACCCAGCTCGATCAACTTGGGGCCCAACAGGTAGCCGACTTGCGGCACCACCCGCAGGTAGCGCTCCTCCACCAGGCAACTGGCCAGGCGGTGCGTGGTGCTGCGGGTGGTGCCGATGCGCCGGGCAATCTCCTTGAGGTCCCGCGCGCCGGCCGCCACCGCCTGCACCACGCCCAGGCCGCGCAGCAGGGTCTGGGTGCCCGTGGGTGCGGGATCTTTGGCGATGACTGCTGGGTTTTCCTGCATGTAGGACCTATCTAGAAATACGAAAGCGGCGGCCATTATGGCAAATGCCGGGCCTCAAGGCAGGACCGATCTCAACCCTGGGCGAAGTCGCGCAACGCGTCGCCTTCCATGCGATAGCGCACCCATTCTTCCTGGGGCTGGGCACCGATGGATTTGTAGAAGGCAATAGCCGGTTCGTTCCAGTCCAGCACGCTCCATTCAAAGCGCCCACAGCCATTGTCGCAGGCGATCTTCGCCAGGTGGCGCAGCAACTTCTTGCCCGCCCCGCCGCCGCGCTGCTGCGGGTTGATATACAAGTCTTCCAGGTACAGGCAGTTGCTGCCCAGCCAAGTGGAATAGCTGAAGAAGAACACCGCAAAACCGATCGGCAAGCCGTCGCGCAGGCAGATCAGGCCATGGGCGGTAGCGCCCTCGCTGAACAGGCTGCGTTCGATGTCCACCACGCTGGCGATCACTTCGTGGCGGGCTTTTTCGTACTCGGCCAGCTCAGTGATAAAGGTCAGGATCTGCGCAGCATCGCTGGGCACGGCGGGACGGATCTCGATGGTCATCAACAGGCCTGCGGCTAAAAAAGAAAGGACACATACTAAGGCCCTTTGATGATCGCTTGCAGGGTTTTATGCAGGCGCATCACTGCGCTGTACACCTGTTTAAACCGTTCGTCGCGATCAAGGCACCAACCACAAACCGGGGCTGACCAACATAAGGTACGGACATTATTCCTATGGAGGCTCCACCATGAACACGTCCAAAGTGACTGCCCTCGCCCTCGCCGGCCTGCTGTCTGCGGTTTCCCTGGCCAGCGTCGCCGCGTCCGACCACTCCACCGGCAAGACCGACCCGATTGGCAGCCCACCCAACCCTGCGACCGAAGAAACCAGGAACTCCATGGGCACCGGGCTGGATACCAATGGCGGAGCCATCATCCAGGACGGCGCCGACCCACGCACCCAAGGCAATGACGGCAACCGCCAGGGCCTGGGCACCGATGTCGAGAACGGCAAGATCGGCCCGGGCAAGAACGCCACCCCAAGCAACATCGATGACAACCTGCCCGGCGCGCCGAAACAACCTTGAGCCACGGCCCCTGAAGAGGTATGCCGCACCGATATAGCCGGGCTCAGTCCACAGGTTCCAGGCCAATCGGGAAAAATACCCCGCCACTCCACACCCCCAGCCAGCGCTGGCCATCGATCAGGCGTGTCACCGCCAGCTCCACCAACTGGTAGAACACGTTGCGATGGACCAGCGCCTCCAGGTTGTGGCGCACCAGCACGTAGGGCGAAGGTTCCTGGGTGTGCGGATCAATCAGCACCCGCAGCGGGTGTGCCGGGCCGGCTTCGATCAGGTCTTCGACATTGGAGGTAAACCGCAGGAGCTGGCTTTCGCCCTGCCCCTCGACCTCCAGCGACACGACCACAAAGGGCGCGTCATCCACCTTGATCCCGACCTTTTCCACCGGCGTGATCAGAAAGTAATCCTCGCCATCGCGGCGGATGATAGTGGAGAACAGCTTGACCATCGGTTTGCGCCCGATGGGGGTGCCCAGGTAATACCAGGTGCCATCCCGGGCGATACGCATGTCGATATCGCCACAGAAATCCGGGTTCCACAGGTGAACCGGTGCCGGTCCCTTGCCCTTGGGCAATTGTGCCAACAAATCATTGGCCTTGGCCGAACCCGTCATGCTGTTCTCCTTTGAATTACTGGTCGCTCATGCCCAACAGACTGCGGGCGTACTGGCGCAGCGGTGGGCCAAGCAGGTCTTCAGGCTTGTTGTCGTGGAACGTCAGTAAACCGCCACGGCTGCGAATGCGTGCAGTATCGATCAAATACTGGGTGCTGGTCTCGATCAACATGATTTGGATCACCCCGCTGTCGACACCCAGCCGGTCGAGGGCTTCCTGGTCGGCCCACTCGTCCGCATTGCCGATGCGATCATCCGCCTTGGCAAACCGTGTATACAACAGGTAATGGGCGCCTACCTCGCGGGCCTCGGCCATGGCCTGCTCCAAACCTTCCGGGGCGCGGGCGCGGCGCACCATGGGGAAGTATTCGATAAAACCGTTGAAGGCTTCTTCGGCCACCACATTGGGCCGCGGGTAGGCACTGCCCGGCGGCGTGAACGCGCCCTGGGCGATAAACACAAAGGAGTCGGGCTGAATGCGAACCGAGTTGGAACGGCGGGTGTCGCTGTGGTCCAGCAAACCGGCATCGCTCATCTGATAGCGAGTGCCTTCGGCCATATCGCTGACTGTCATGCAGCCACCCAGCGCAAACGACGCCAGCAACAAAACCAGACTACGCATCCTATCCTCCAGAGGCCGGTGACGGAAAACCGGCGAATGGGCACGAGATGCAGATTTTGCGCCAGCTTGCCTGGCTAGCCACCAATGATCTTCATCACCGTCGCCCCGCCCGAAAACGCCACTTCCTGCTTGTCACCCAAGGCCTTGACCAGCAAGCCCTGTAACGCCGGCAGGGCCTGGTGTCGCGGCTTGTCCAACAGGTCGCCGACATAGTGGCGGTTGCTCGAAGACAGGCAGCCGTGCAGCCAACCCGTGGACGACAGGCGCAAGCGCGAGCAGGTTCGGCAAAACGGCACGCTTTCATTGGCGATCACGCCGAAGAAGCCCTGGCCGGGAATTTCATAACGCACGGCCGTGGCATCCACCGGGGCGTCGGCCTGCAAGTATTCGTGATGCTCGCCAATCAGGCTCAACAGTTGTTGAAGGCTGACAAATTGCTGCAGGAAGGCGTTGGAGTCGCTGGCCAGGTGGCCCATGCGCATCAACTCGATAAAACGCAATTCATAGCCACGCGCCAGGCAATACTCCAGCAGCGGCATCACCTGGTCGAGGTTCTGCCCGCGCAACGGCACCATATTGACCTTGATCCTGATCCCCGCCGCACGCGCCTGGTCCATGCCATCGAGGACCGTGGCCAGGTCGCCGCCCCGGGCAATCCCGCGAAAGGCGTCGGCATCCAGGGTGTCGAGAGACACATTGATCCGGCGAATGCCGGCATCGACCAGCAATGGCAACTTGCGCGCCAGTAACTGGCCATTGGTGGTCAGGCTGATATCGCTCAAGCCCATCTGCCCGACGGCCTGCATAAAGGTTTCGAGCTTGGGGCTGACCAGTGGCTCGCCGCCGGTAATGCGCAGGCGATCGATACCCGCCGCCTCGATCAGGTAGGCCACGCCACGGGCCATGGCCTCGGCCGAGAGCTCGTCCTGCGCAGCCACCAGCCGCTTGCCATTGGGCACGCAGTAGGTACAGGCGTAATTGCAGGCTGAGGTCAGGCTGATCCGCAAATTGCGAAAACGCCTGCCTTGACGATCAACGATCATGGATCACTCCGGCAGCGGATAATTCGGGCGCGCTAAAACCTGACTTATAAATCAGATTTTAGCAAGGTCCTTGCCTGAGTATATTCCTGGGTTGGCACACACGGCAGTAAATCAGCCGGCCATTGTCCGGGTGAATGCCTTAGGTGGCAGGCGTCTCGGGGTTCGGCAGGTCGGAGCTGTGCTTGCGCTTGTTGCCCATACGCACGCCGATGTCCATCAGGAACTGGAAGAAGCCTTCCTGATCTTCCAGCACGTTGCTCCAAAATGGCGAGTGGTACAGCGCCACGGCGCCATGGACCAACGCCCACGCGGCGCAGTAATGAAAATAAGGTGGCACGTCTTCCAGCTTGCCTTCGCTGATCCGGCCCTTGATCAGCAGGGTCAGGCGCTCGAAGTTCGAGGCACGGATCTTGTGCAGTTCCTCGACCATTTCCGGCACCTGGTGGCCCTTGACCACTTTTTCTTCGAGGCGGTCGAACAGGCGATAGCGCTGCGGGTCACGCATGCGGAACTCGAAGTAGGCGCGGGACAGCGCTTCCTTGTCCTTGTCGACGTCGGCCGAGTGCAGCAACTCGTTCAAATCGCGCTCGTAGTCGAGCATCAGGCGCAGATAGATCTCGGCCTTGGATTTGAAGTGTTTATAGATCGTGCCTTTGCCGATACCCACGGCATCCGCAATCATCTCGACGGTGACGCTGTCTTCACCCTGTTCGAGGAACAATTTGAGCGCGGTGTCGAGAATTTCCTGCTCACGGCGGCGAAACTCACGGACCTTACGGGGTTCTTTGTGCATAGAAAGAGGTCTGCAGAGGTCAGGATTGGGAGGGCTTGGCGCCATAGGGCTCACAGGGTGAACCGATGATGGAACGTTTTACCCGGTGCGCGGGATTATCCCGACTGGACGGTCGTTGGGCAACGTCTATATGAACAACCCATACACTAAACTTACAGTGCGCCAACGAATCAGGCGATATGGGTCAGAAATAAAACACCGGCCCGCGCAATGTATTGCTGTTCAATGAGAACTCAAGCGAAGCGGACGTATTCCAAATCTGTTTAAAAAACGACCAAAAGCGACTGGACTGCACGCAATACTGATCAATACTTCATCTGTCGGTGTGACATCTCCCCCAAGTGAAGCACCGATATGGGTACCAACGGACCGTGTATCCTTGTTTACTCCTAATGGTCTTAGCCCGGATTCACCCCCCAGAACCCGGGTTTTTTTTGCCTTGAATTCAGCGAACGTGCGCCAGGGGGAACAGACGCTTGAAGTTCTCGGTGGTCTGCTCGGCAAACCCCTCGACCGACTCGCCGCGCAGCATCGCCAGGTAATCGGCCACATCCCGCACATATTCCGGCAGGTTCGGCTTGCCACGGTGGGGGATCGGCGCCAGGTATGGCGAGTCGGTCTCCACCAGCAAGCGGTCGGCCGGCACCTGGCGCGCCACATCCCGCAGGGCCTCGGCGTTGCGGAAGGTGACGATGCCCGACAGGGAAATATAGAACCCCAGGTCGAGAGCCGCCTTGGCCATTTCCCAGTCTTCGGTAAAACAGTGCAACACACCCGCCTGGGGCAGCGCCGCTTCGCGCAGCAAGGCCAGGGTGTCGGCACGGGCGCCGCGGGTATGCACGATCACGGGCTTGCCGGTCTGCTGCGCCGCTTGCAGGTGCAGGCGGAACGAGGCCTGCTGCAGTTCGGCAGCTTCCGGCTCGTAGTGGTAATCCAGGCCTGTCTCGCCAATGGCCACTACGCGCGGGTGATTGAGTTCACCCAGCAACCAGTCAAGGGCCGGGGCTTCGCCAGGCTTGAGGTCCAGGGGGTGGATGCCCACCGAGCAATCCACATCGGCATAGCGTTCGGCCAGGGCCTTGACGTGGGCGGCATTCTCGGCGCTGACGCCAATGCACAGGAAGTGCCCCACACCCCGCTGGCGCGCAGCATCGAGGGCGGCATCCAGGGAGCCGTTGTGGGCGGCGAGGTCGAGGCGATCAAGGTGGCAATGGGAATCTACGAGCATAAGAAGTTACAACTTGCGTCACAGGAAGTGTCCGGCCCACGCAACCTGCGTCGGCCCCGAAAATATCAACGTCGGCCGAGCAGCCCGACCCACTGCACCAGCAGCGCCTCAAGCAACAGCACCCGGTTCAGGTTGGCCTTGCCCAACACCTTCTGGCGCTGGGCGAGGATCCAGTCCTGGATGTTCAATACCTTGTCCTGGGCGCTCTTTTGCGCCAGGTATTGCACGACCTTGCGCATGTCCATCAATCCCAGGCCGTTTTCGTCCTGGGTCAGTTGGTAGCGCAGGATCAGGCTGGACCAGTCGCAGAACCAGTCAAACAGCAGCAACAGCGGCACGTCTTTCCAGCCCTCGGCCAACTGCGTGGCTGACTGCTCCTGCTTGAGCAGCTTCTTCACCCCGTCGACCACCAGCGCGCGCTGCTCGCGCACGCCCTGGGCCTGTAGGCTGACTGCGGCCAAGGGCGAGCCGGCCGCCAGGGTCAGCAACTCGACCCGCTCCTGCTCACTGCACGCCGGCAGGGCCTGACCCAGCCACTGCAGGCTCATGGCCTCGCTCGGCAGTGGGCAGGCCTGTTGCACACAGCGGCTGCGGATAGTCGGCAGCAGGCGGCTGGACTGGTGACTGACCAGCAACAGCACCGTATCGCCGGAGGGCTCCTCAAGGCTCTTGAGCAAGGCGTTGGCGGCGTTGATGTTCATCGACTCCACCGGCTCGATCAACACCACCTTGCGCCCGCCCATCTGCGCGGTCTGCACCACGAAGCTCACCAGGTCGCGCACCTGGTCGACCTTGATCGCCTTGTCGGCCTCTTCCGGCTCCAGCACATAATTGTCGGGATGGCTGCCGGCCTTGAGCAGCAGGCACGACTTGCAGTGCCCGCAGGCCTCCAGCCCCGCCGGTTGCTGGCACAGCAGGCGCGCCATCAAGCGTTCGGCCAGGGCACGCTTGCCAATGCCCACCGGCCCATGGAGCAGGTAGGCATGGGCGTGCTGGGCACGCCCGGCCAATTGCTGCCACAGGCTGTCCTGCCACGGATAGGCTTCAGCCACGGTAAAGCTCCAACAGCTTGGGCAGCAGTGCATCGATGGCCTGCTGTACCTGTTCCAGCGGCTGCGCGGCATCCAGCAGGCAGTAGCGCGACGGTGCGGCCTGGGCACGCTGGAGATAAGCGGCGCGCACCGCTTCAAAAAAGGCCCGGCCTTCCAGCTCGAAGCGGTCCAGGCGGCCACGGGCGCTGGCCCGGGCCAGGCCGACCTCTACCGGCAGGTCGAAGACCAGGGTCAGGTGCGGGCGCAGTTCGCCCTGGACAAAGCTCTCCAGGGTCGCGATGCGCGCCAGGGACAAACCACGGCCAGCCCCTTGGTAGGCGTAGGTGGAATCGGTGAAGCGGTCGCAGATCACCACCGCGCCACGGGCCAGCGCCGGGCGTATCACCCCGGCCAGGTGCTGGGCACGGGCGGCAAACACCAGCAACAGCTCGGTGTCCGGGTGCATGACCTCATCGCCAGTGGCCAGCAGTACCTCGCGGATCTTCTCGGCCAGGGGCGTACCGCCAGGCTCCCGGGTCAGCAGCACCTCGATCCCTTCAGCACGCAAGCGTTCGGCCAGGTATTCGCGGTTGGTACTCTTGCCGGCGCCTTCCGGGCCTTCCAGGGTAATAAACAAGCCAGTCACAGGCAGTCCTTAGTCAGAGTCATTGCGGGCCTTGCGCGGGCGCAGCGTCGGGCGCGACCGGCTCAACGGTCGCGGGCGCAGCCGGCGCGGGGCTGGAGCGATAGTCGGCGCGGCGCTTGAGCTGGTACTCGCGCACGGCGGCATTATGGGCCTCCAGGCTATCGGAGAAAATATGGCTGCCATCGCCCCGGGCCACGAAATACAGGCTGCTGCCCGGCACCGGGTTCAACGCGGCATGGATCGCCTCGCGGCCGACCATGGCAATCGGCGTCGGCGGCAAGCCGCTGATCATGTAGGTGTTATAGGGCGTGGCTTCCTTGAGGTGCGCGCGCGTCAACTTGCCGTTGTAGCGCTCGCCCATGCCGTAGATCACGGTGGGATCGGTTTGCAGCAGCATGCCGATCTTCAGGCGCCGCACAAACACCCCGGCAATCTGCCCACGCTCTTCAGGCACGCCGGTTTCCTTCTCCACCAGCGACGCCATGATCAGCGCCTGGTAGGCATCGGTATAGGGCGCCTCCGGGGCGCGTCGGCTCCACTCCTGGGCCAGTACATCGTCCAGGCGGTTGTAGGCTTTCTTCAGGAACTCGACATCGGTCATGCCGCGCACAAAACGGTAGGTGTCGGGGAAGAACCGCCCTTCGGGGAACACGTCAGGATGGCCGATTTTTGCCATCACCTCGGGATCACTCAAGCCCGCCAGGGTCTGCTCGATCTTTTCATGCTTGGCCAAGGCGCTGCGGACCTGGCGAAAGTTCCAGCCCTCTACCAGGGTCAGGCTGTACTGCACCACGTCGCCGCGCTGCCACAGGCCGATCAGGCCCTGGGCCGTCAGGCCTGGCGTCATGCGGTATTCGCCACTGTGCAGCGGTTGGCCTTCAAGGTTGAAGCGCCAGTAGAGGCGCAACCAGAAAGCATCTTCAAGCACGCCGTCAGCTTCCAGGCGATTGAAGGTGCCTGTCGGGGTCGCGCCGGCCGCTACATCGAGCAATTGCTCCTGGGCCAGGTTCAGCGGCTGCTTCAAGGCCGAGTCCAGCTTCCAGGCCGAAAAGCCCAGCAGCAAACCCGCCAGGACCAGACCGGTCGCCAGCAGCAATAAAATTTTACGTCTCAAATCAAACACCCAATAGCGCGCGAACAATGCCTTGCAGTTTACGGGTGAGCGGCCCGGCCGACCAGCTCATTGGCCCACATCCAAGCACCGGCCAAATGCCATATACGCTATTGCAGACAAACACCTCGTCAGCCTGTTGCAACTGCGCCAGGCTGATATCGCCGACAACCGTGACAATGCCCAACGCCTCGGCCCTGGCCAACAGCTCGGCCCGCATGACGCCGGCCACGCCACAGCGGCCCAGGTCAGCCGTCAGCAGTTGGCCGTCATGCACCAGGAACAGGTTGCTGAACACGCCTTCGATGACACGCCCGGACATATCCAGCATCAATCCTTCGGCGTGATCGGCATCTTGCCACTCGGCGCGGGCGATGACTTGCTCAAGGCGGTTGAGGTGCTTGAGACCGGCGAGCACCGGTTGCTCGGACAAACGCGTGGCACAGGGAAACAGGCGTACACCTGATAAACCATGGGCCTGGGGATAGGTGGCAGGCGAGCTGCCTTGCAGAATACGCCGCACGGGGCTGCCGGCCTGGGCGCCATAACCGCGCAGGCTGTCGCCACGGGTGAGGATCAACTTGAGAACACCGTCACCGAGGGCAGCGGCATAGGCCAGCAACTCGCTGCGGATCAGTGCCGGGTCCACGGTAAGCGCCAGGCGCCTGCAACCCTGGTCGAGGCGTTGCAGGTGGCGGTCAAGCAGCACGGGCTGCCCGGCCCTGACCGCGATGGTTTCAAACAAACCATCGCCGTAGGCCAGGCCGCGATCTTTCAGCGGCACGGCGTCCGCTGGCAAACCGTCGACCCAGCTGTGCATCACTCGGCGAACCGGCGGAACACCAGGGAACCGTTGGTACCACCAAAGCCGAACGAGTTGGACAGCACCACGTCGATCGGCATCTTCTGCGGCTCGTGAGGCACGAAGTTCAGGTCACAGCCTTCATCCGGCTCATCCAGGTTGATGGTCGGCGGCGCGACCTGGTCCTTGATCGCCAGCACGCTGAAAATCGCTTCGACCGCACCGGCTGCACCCAGCAGGTGACCGGTCATGGACTTGGTGGAGCTGACCGCCAGCTTGTAGGCGTGCTCGCCGAATACCGACTTGATGGCCTGGGCTTCCGCCAGGTCGCCAGTCGGCGTCGAGGTGCCGTGGGCGTTGATGTACTGCACCTGGTCGACATTGATCTTCGCATCGCGCAGGGCATTGCTGATGCATCGCGCAGCGCCCGCGCCGTCGGCGGGGGGCGAGGTCATGTGGTAGGCATCGCCACTCATGCCAAAGCCGATCAGCTCGGCATAGATCGTCGCGCCACGGGCCTTGGCGTGTTCCAGCTCTTCGAGAACCAGGGCACCGGCACCGTCGGACAATACAAAGCCATCACGGCCCTTGTCCCACGGACGGCTGGCACGAGTCGGCTCGTCATTGCGCGTGGACAGCGCACGGGACGCGCCGAAGCCGCCCATGCCCAGGCCGCAGGCAGCCATTTCGGCGCCACCGGCAATCATCACGTCCGCCTCGTCATAGGCGATATTGCGCGCCGCCATGCCGATGCAGTGAGTGCCCGTGGTGCACGCCGTGGAAATGGCGTAGTTAGGCCCCTGGGCACCCAGGTGGATGGACAGGAAACCGGAAATCATATTGATGATCGAGCCCGGGACGAAGAACGGTGAAATTCGACGGGGGCCGGATTCGTGCAGCGTGCGGCTGGTTTCTTCGATATTGGTCAAACCGCCAATACCCGAGCCCATGGCCACGCCGATGCGATCACGGTTGGCATCGGTGACTTCCAGGCCGGCATTACGCACTGCCTGAAAACCGGCTGCCAGGCCGTATTGAATGAACAGGTCGAGTTTGCGGGATTCCTTGATCGAGAGATATTCCTCGACATTGAAGCCCTTTACCGAGCCGCCAAAACGGGTGGAATAGGCAGAAAGGTCCGTATGCTCAATCAGACCAATACCACTGTGGCCAGCCAGAATGCCCTGCCAACTGCTCGGCACATCCGTACCCAGTGGCGACAACATACCCATACCGGTGACTACGACGCGTCTACGCGACACAGCACTCTCCTTTTTCTAATGACGACACTTTGCTTCAGAGCTCATTTTTCATCAGAGCTAAAGAAAAAACCGCACGCCGTAATAGCAGTGCGGTTTTTCCATAACAGCAAGCGACGATTACAAACTATTACGCCTGGTGGCTAGTAACGTAGTCGATAGCAGCTTGAACAGTAGTGATTTTTTCAGCTTCTTCGTCCGGGATTTCGGTCTCGAATTCCTCTTCCAGAGCCATCACCAGCTCAACGGTGTCAAGGGAGTCGGCACCCAGGTCTTCAACGAAGGAAGAAGTGTTTTTCACTTCGTCTTCTTTAACGCCCAGTTGCTCGGCAACGATTTTCTTGACGCGCTCTTCGATGGTGCTCATACCTTGTTTTCACTCCTAATGGACAAATTCAGGCAGCTGGCCAGTGGGTAAGTGTATAGAAAGGCTTTTCAGCTTTTCAACTGAAAGCTTCACCCGCGTACCCTACCAACCACCTGTCTATAAATAGATTGCAGCTTTATAACGGATTTTAGACCGCTCGTATGACATTTTTTTGAAGCGATCCGTCACAATTTAACTCATGTACATCCCGCCGTTGACCGGGATTGTAGCCCCAGTCACGTATGCCGCACCGTCAGACGCCAGGAAAGAGACCACATTGGCGATCTCTTGGGCCTGGCCCAGACGGCCCAGCGGAATTTGCGTCAGCAACGCTTCACGTTGCGCTTCGGGCAATTCGCGAGTCATATCGGTATCGATAAACCCTGGAGCCACCGAGTTGACCGTAATCGACCGCGAGCCGACTTCACGCGCCAGGGCACGGCTGAAACCTTCCAGGCCGGCCTTGGCAGAGGCGTAGTTTACTTGGCCTGCGTTGCCCATGGCACCCACTACGGAGCCAATATTGATAATTCGGCCCCAACGCGCCTTGGTCATGCCGCGCAAAACCCCCTTGGACAGGCGAAACAGACTGTTCAAGTTGGTATCGACCACGTCGTACCACTCGTCGTCTTTCATGCGCATCATCAGGTTGTCGCGGGTAATACCGGCGTTGTTCACCAGAATGGCCGGGGTGCCAAACTGTGCGGTGATCTGGGCCAGTACGGCCGCCACGGACTCATCGCTGGTCACGTTGAGCTCCAGGCCGGTGCCCTGCACGCCGTTTTCCTTGAGGGTCGCAGCAATGCGCTCGGCGCCCGAGGCAGAGGTGGCAGTACCGATCACTACCGCGCCCTGACGACCCAGTTCCAGGGCAATCGCCTGGCCAATGCCACGGCTTGCGCCAGTGACCAGTGCAACTTTACCTTGCAGACTCATGCAGGCTTCTCCTTAAGTTCAGGCCAGTGCGGCGCGGGCGGCGGTGAAGCCATCCGGGGTATTGAGATTGGACGTCGACACGCCTTCGGCGCAGCGTTTGTTGAGACCGGCCAGGACTTTACCCGGACCACACTCAACCAGCTGGGTAGCGCCCTTGGCGGCCAGGGTCTGGACTGATTCAACCCAGCGCACCGGCTTGTACAGTTGCTCCAGCAGGTCGCGCTTGAGGGTTTCCAGGTCCGGCGCCACGTCGGCGCTGACATTTTGCACCAACGGGATCTGCGGTACCTGCCAGTTGACGGCGGCGATGGACTCGGCAAAACGCTCGGCCGCCGGGCGCATCAACTCGCAATGGGACGGCACGCTGACCGGCAACGGCAAGGCACGCTTGGCACCACGGGCCTTGCAGCCTTCGATGGCACGCTCCACTGCGGCCTTGGCACCGGCGATGACCACCTGGCCAGGGGAGTTGAAGTTCACGGCGCTGACCACTTCGCCCTGGGCCGCTTCGGCACAGGCCTGGATCACCACGGCGTCGTCCAGGCCCAGGATAGCGGCCATGCCGCCCTGCCCAGCGGGAACAGCCTCTTGCATCAATTGGCCACGACGCTCTACCAGCTTGACGGCCTCGGCGAGTGTCAGGCTGCCTGCCGCGACCAGGGCGCTGTACTCGCCCAGGCTGTGACCGGCGACAAACGCCGGGCGTGCGCCGCCTTCGGCCAGCCAGACGCGCCACAGCGCGATCGAAGCGGTCAGGATGGCCGGCTGGGTTTTATCGGTTTGGTTGAGCAGTTCTTCCGGCCCGTCCTGGGTCAATGCCCAGAGATCGTAGCCCAAGGCCGCGGACGCTTCCTTGAATGTTTCCAAAACCTGTGGGTATTGCGCGCCCAGCTCGGCCAACATGCCGAGGGACTGCGAACCCTGCCCTGGAAAGACGAATGCGAGGGATGTAGACATGTAACAAGCCCCTAATGATCTGGTCGTCGGTGAATTGACGCCCCACAGCTGGGAGCGCAAGAAACTGACAGATTGGATGGTCAATTGAACTGACCGGTCACATTTAAGCATTCCCGGCCCGATTCGCCTAAGGCAACAGATCCTCAAGACGGCCATGCAAGCGTTGCGGCAGGTTCTCCTGGATCTCGATCATTGCGCGCGCAATGGCACTCTGAAAGCCCTGGACACCCGCCGAACCGTGGCTTTTTACCACAATGCCCTGCAAACCGAGAAAGCTGGCGCCGTTATGCCGCGCCGGAGCCAGGTCCGCCTGCAGCCGCCGCATCAGCGGCAGCGCCAGGGCCCCCACCAGCCGTGAAGCCAGGTTGCGCCTGAACAACGCCTCGATCCGCGCAGAAATCATTGTGGCCAGGCCTTCGCTGGATTTAAGCAGGATATTTCCGACAAAACCGTCACAAACCACCACATCGGCCTCGCCGCGATACAGCCCATCGCCTTCCACAAACCCGATGTAGTTCAAGCCCCGCGCCTGCTGCAACAGGCTGGCGGCCAGCTTGACCTGCTGGTTGCCCTTGATGTCCTCGGTACCGATGTTCAGCAACGCCACCCGCGGGCGCACCACGCCCAGCGCCTCGGCCGCGACCGAGCCCATCAGGGCAAAGTGCAACAGGTGCTCGGCACTGCAATCGACATTCGCCCCCAGGTCCAGCAACTGGCAGTAGCCACGCTGCGTCGGAATCGCCGCGACCATTGCCGGCCGATCAATGCCCGGCAGGGTTTTCAGCACATGACGGGACAACGCCATCAAGGCCCCGGTATTGCCGGCACTGACACAGGCCTGGACCTTGCCATCACGCAGCAGCTCAAGGGCCACGCGCATGGAGGAGTCAGGCTTGCCACGCAGGGCCTGGGCCGGCTTCTCATCCATGCCGATGGTTTCGCTGGCCGGCATTATCGTCAGGCGCGCGCGATCCACAGCCGGATGACTGGCAATCAGTTCTTCAAGTAGGGAAGGTTGACCGACGAGGGTCAGGTGCAACGAGGGCGTAGCAGACAGGCTGGCAATGCATGCCTGGACAATGCTGCGGGGACCGAAGTCCCCGCCCATTGCGTCAATCGCGATGACTTGAGCAGACAAGTGATTACTCGTCAGCGCCCTTGTCGATCACTTTACGGCCACGGTATACGCCTTCTGGCGATACGTGGTGACGCAGGTGAATTTCACCGGTGGTTTTTTCTACAGACAGAGTGCTTGCCGTCAGGGCATCGTGCGAACGACGCATGTCACGGGCAGAGCGGGATTTTTTGTTCTGCTGAACAGCCATAATTGATTAACTCCTAAACGTTTGGGTCACGCTTTAACTGCGCCAATACACTGAACGGGTTGGACCGCGTTACCTCGTCCTCGCTCGGTTCGGACTCGTCATCGAGCCCCGCCGGCTGCTGGCATTCTTCCGGATGATGAGCAGGCACAATGGGCAAGGCGAGCAGAAGCTCCTCCTCGATCAGTGCATGCAGATCCAAAGGATCTTCGCCCAGTTCCAGCACGTCATAACCTTTCGGCAACGACTGGGTATTCGCACCCTCTTTCACCACAGCATAACTGCATTCGCTGTGGATCGGCAGGGTGACCAGCTCAAGACAACGCTGGCAAACCATTTTGACCTCGGTGTCAATAAAGCTGTGGATCACCACAGATTTACGTTCATCTCGTTCAAAAACGAATTTAGCCTGCACCGTACCGACAGTGTCGGAAAGCGGGTCGCAGAGTCTCTCCAAATCGGCCAGCAACACTTCACCTTGGAGGGTGGTGCCACGATCAGCCAATTTGCGCGGGTCAACGTGAGGTGGAATCGGGTCATTCAACATAGGCGCAGCATTATAGGGATGCACCCGCCCATGTCAAAGGAAATTCAGCCCTGTGCGCCAGACTGTCCGCTCGCTAGAATCCGCGACTGCCTTGAGGAGAGCCCCATGTTGCCTTTATTACTCGCATCCAGCTCGGTTTATCGCCGGGAACTGCTGAGTCGCCTGCACCTGCCGTTCATCTGCAGCTCTCCGGATATCGACGAAAGCCATCGCATAAATGAGTCCGCAGTCAACCTGGTCAAGCGCCTGGCCGAAGAGAAGGCACGCGCCCTGGCCGGCAGCCATTCAGGGCACCTGATCATCGGTTCGGACCAGGTGGCGACGCTCGACGGCCAGATCATCGGCAAACCCCACACCTTTGAAAAGGCCCGCGAGCAATTGCTCGCGGCCAGCGGCCGACAGGTCAGCTTCCTCACCGGCCTGGCCCTGCTCAATAGCGACACCGGGCATTGCCAAGTGGACTGCGTGCCCTTCACGGTCACGATGCGCCAACTGGAGCCGGCACAGATCGAGCGCTACCTGCGGATCGAGCAGCCCTACGACTGCGCTGGCAGCTTCAAGGCCGAGGGCCTGGGGGTAAGCTTGTTTCAGAGCACCGCAGGCCCGGACGCCACCAGCCTCGTCGGCCTACCGCTGATCCGACTGGTGGATATGTTGCTGGCCGAAGGCGTGCAAATCCCCTAAGAACCCCAAAAACCCAATGTGGGAGCGGGCTTGCCCGCGATGGCAGCCTATCAGTAACCCATTGGCTGGCTGACCCACCGCAATCGCGGGCAAGCCCGCTCCCACATTTTTTAGTTATGCCGATCGCGAGATCAGCGCAAGGCCGGCCCCTGGAAGCCCATATACAGCGCCAATTTCTCCGCAACACTGGCCCCCAGCTTCTTGGAGAAGCGATCGAACGGCGACTCCTGGACGGTAAAGTCCACCAGCTCCTTCTCGCCGACCACATCCCGCGCCACCGAGCTGGCACTGCCCAGGCCATCGATCAAGCCCAGCGGCAGCGCCTGCTCGCCGGACCAGATCAGGCCAGAGAACAGCTCTGGGTGTTCCTTGTCCTTGAGCCGCTCACCACGCCCCTGCTTGACGCTGGCAATGAACTGGCGATGGGTGGTGTCGAGCACGCCCTGCCAGAACTGGGTTTCATCCGCCTTTTGCGGCTGGAACGGATCGAGGAATGACTTGTGCTCGCCCGAGGTGTAGGTACGCCGCTCAACCCCCAGCTTCTCCATGGCCCCGACAAACCCATAGCCGGCCGCCGTCACGCCAATGGAACCCACCAGGCTGGCCTTGTCGGCGTAGATCTGGTCGGCGGCACTGGCGATGTAATAGGCGCCCGAAGCACCCAGGTCAGAAATCACCGCATATACCTTGGTTTGCGGATACAGGGCGCGCAGGCGGCGGATTTCGTCATAGACATAACCCGACTGTACCGGGCTGCCGCCAGGGCTGTTGATGCGCAGCACCACACCCTTGACCTTGGGGTCCTCGAAGGCGGTGCGCAGGCTGCTGACGATATTGTCGGCACTGGCAGACTCCTTGTCGGCAATCACCCCACGCACCTCGATCAGCGCGGTGTAGTTGGCACTGCGCACAGCACTCTTCTCCATATCCACCAACGGACTGAACAGCACCAGCATGCCAATCAGGTAGGTAAAGGTCAGGAGCTTGAAGAAAATCCCCCAACGCCGGGCGCGACGCTGTTCCTGGACACCCGCCAGCAGGGTCTTTTCCAGCAATTTCCAGCTTTTATCATCGCCATTGTCGGCACCGGCCTTGGTCGGTGCTTTCCACTCATCGGTCATGCCATCTACCCCAGCAAAAACTTAATGGGCCTGGTTGAGCCAGGCGTGCAATTGCGAAAACCGGTCAATCGTCAAGCGCGGCTCGTAGGCCTGCAAGGCTTCGGGGGACTGGGCGCCATAGCTGACAGCCACACTGTCCATACCAGCATTGCGCGCCATCAGCAGATCGAACGAAGCATCCCCGACCATCAACGACTCACGGGTCGACACGCCGCAATGGGCCATGATCTGCTCCAGCATCAATGGATGGGGCTTGCTCGCGGTTTCATCAGCGGCGCGGGTGATATCGAAATAGTCTTCCCAGCCATTGGCCTTGAGCACCCGGTCCAGGCCGCGCCGCGCCTTGCCGGTCGCCACGGCCAGGTAATAGCCCTGCTCGCGCAAGGCCGCCAGGGACGGCACCACCCCCTCGAACAAGGGGGACGGTTCGGACTCCAGGGCAATGTAGTGCTCGGCGTAATGTTCGCGAAACGCCACTAGCTCGTTGTCAGCAATCTGCGGGTACAGGGTGCGGATAGCCTCGGGCAACCCCAGGCCAATGATGCCCTTGACCGCCAGGTCACTGCACAGCTCGAAGCCGGAGCGGGTCGAGGCCACGTGCATCGACTCGACAATCCGACCAATGGAATCGCACAGGGTGCCATCCCAGTCAAAGATCAGCAGCTTGTAGTCAGGGCGCGACACTCAGGCGCTCCACGGTCTTGGCCCACATCTCATCCACAGGGGCCTGCAATTTCAATTCGCCACCATCGGGCAACGGCACCGTCAGCATATAGGCATGCAGGAACAGGCGTTTGCCGCCAAGGTCACGAATTTCCTTGGAAAACCCCTCGTCGCCGTACTTGGTATCGCCCGCAATACAATGGCCGGCATGCAGGGTATGCACGCGAATCTGGTGAGTACGCCCGGTCACCGGCTTGGCCTCGACCATGGTCGCGAAGTCACCGAAGCGCCGCAGCACCTTGAACAGGGTCAGCGCCTCCTTGCCCTCCTCGTCCACCTCGACCATACGCTCGCCGGAGCGCAGGTTGCTCTTCTGCAACGGCGCCCGCACGCTCTTGATCGAGGACGCCCAATTGCCACGCACCAGGGCCATATAGCGCTTGTCCACGCCATCGCCGCGCAGGGCGGTATGCAGGTGGCGCAACATGCTGCGCTTCTTGGCGATCATCAACAGCCCGGAAGTGTCGCGGTCCAGGCGATGGACCAGCTCCAGCTCCTTGGCATCTGGACGCAACTGACGAAAGGCTTCGATCACCCCGAAATTCAGACCACTGCCACCGTGCACCGCAATGCCGCACGGTTTGTTGATCACGATCAGCTTGTTGTCTTCAAAGACAATCGAGGCTTCAAGGCGCTGCAACAGGCCCTGGGCCAGCGGCACGGGCTCGTCACGCTCGGGCACGCGCACAGGCGGCACGCGGACGATATCGCCCGCCTGCAGCTTGTACTCAGGCTTGATCCGGCCCTTGTTCACCCGCACTTCGCCTTTACGCAAAATGCGATAAATCAAGGTCTTGGGCACGCCCTTGAGCCTGGCCAGAAGAAAATTGTCGATGCGTTGGCCGGCATATTCCGGCGAGACCTCAAGCAGCTGGACGCTGGGGGTCGGGGGGGTGGTAGTCGTCATGCCGGGAATGATAACAATTTTTTATGGAATTGAAGCACTTAATCATTGCTGCTATAGTCGCGAACGCCGCCAAAAGCGGCCTGGACAGAGGACTCGCGGCAAACTGCCGCCCCTGACCATCGCAATTCATCAGGACGCGAGGCCGTCCTACGGGGCTCTTGCCACACTGGAAGGCTCAAGATTGTAACAAGCGCAGGTGACATGAGGCCTGAAGCGAGTGCAAGAAGCAGCGTGATTATTCGCCTCTTGCGCCGATATTTATGGCCAGTTCACAAAGTGCAGTCAGTCTTGTACCAGACCACGGCGAATGCTTCGGAAACAACGCCTGTTATTAGCCATGAGCGTGAACTCCCCATTGGAGAACACGGTAAATGCCAACCCGCTGCGGATTCTGCGCGCGGCAGCACCCGAATTATCAGGGATACGTGTAGGGTGGAGATGCACAACCGTCGGACTGTGTAGCACTAGGCTTATATTTAGACGCTTCATCTCGTCCACAGTCGCCGGTTGATTCCTCCTCCTGACTGAGTGCTTATTAAGTCACCACAGCAAGCAGGACGCGTAAGTCGCGATACCAGCCCAATTGGCCGGTATTGCTGGACACTGGAGTGGCCAACCACTCTTGACGCACCTGACACCGACCGTGAGAAGTCGTGTGTGCCGAACGCCGTTTCCGGCAGCCCGGAAACCGACGGTACAACATGAAAAGAATGCTGATTAACGCAACTCAACCCGAAGAGTTGCGTGTTGCACTGGTAGATGGCCAACGCCTCTACGACCTGGACATCGAGTCCGGTGCACGCGAGCAGAAGAAGGCCAACATCTATAAAGGCCGGATTACTCGCATCGAGCCAAGCCTTGAGGCTGCCTTTGTCGATTTTGGCTCTGAGCGCCACGGCTTCCTGCCCCTCAAAGAAATCTCCCGCGAATACTTCAAGAAAGCCCCTGAAGGCCGCGTGAACATCAAGGACGTCCTGAGCGAAGGCCAGGAAGTCATCGTCCAGGTCGAAAAAGAAGAACGTGGCAACAAGGGCGCCGCCCTGACCACCTTCATCAGCCTGGCTGGCCGTTACCTGGTCCTGATGCCGAACAACCCGCGTGCCGGCGGCATTTCCCGTCGTATCGAAGGTGAAGAACGCAACGAACTGCGTGAAGCGCTCAACGGCCTGATCGCCCCGGCCGACATGGGCCTGATCGTGCGCACTGCCGGCCTTGGCCGCAGCAGCGAAGAAATGCAGTGGGACCTCGACTACCTGCTGCAACTGTGGACCGCTATTAAAGAAGCGTCCCTGGACCGCTCCGCGCCATTCCTGATCTATCAGGAAAGCAACGTGATCATCCGCGCCATCCGCGACTACCTGCGCCAGGACATCGGCGAAGTGCTGATCGACAGCGTCGAAGCCCAGGACGAAGCCCTGACCTTCATCCGCCAGGTGATGCCGCAGTACGCCAGCAAGATCAAGCTGTACGAAGACAGCGTGCCGCTGTTCAACCGTTTCCAGATCGAAAGCCAGATCGAAACCGCCTTCCAGCGCGTGGTCGAACTGCCTTCCGGTGGCTCCATCGTGATCGATCCGACCGAAGCCCTGGTGTCCATCGACATCAACTCGGCGCGCGCCACCAAAGGCAGCGACATCGAAGAAACCGCCCTGCAGACCAACCTGGAAGCGGCCGAAGAAATCGCTCGCCAACTGCGCCTGCGTGATATCGGCGGCCTGATCGTGATCGACTTCATCGACATGACCCCCGCCAAGAACCAGCGCGCCGTGGAAGAAAAAGTCCGCGAATGCCTGGAAGCCGACCGTGCCCGCGTGCAGGTTGGCCGCATCTCGCGCTTCGGCCTGCTGGAAATGTCCCGTCAGCGCCTGCGTCCGTCCCTGGGCGAAAGCAGCGGCATCGTCTGCCCGCGTTGCAACGGCACCGGCATCATCCGTGACGTTGAATCGCTGTCCCTGGCGATCCTGCGCCTGATCGAAGAAGAAGCCCTGAAAGACCGCACCGCCGAAGTCCGCGCGCAAGTGCCGATCCCGGTTGCAGCCTTCCTGCTCAACGAAAAACGCAACTCGATCACCAAGATCGAACTGCGCACCCGTGCCCGTATCGTGATCCTGCCCAACGATCACCTCGAGACGCCGCACTTTGAAGTCCAGCGCCTGCGTGATGACAGCCCGGAAGCCCACAGCGGCCAATCCAGCTACGAAATCGCCGCTGCCGCTGCCGAAGTCGAAGAAGTCCAGCCAGCCGCCGCGACCCGCACCCTGGTGCGCCAGGAAGCCGCCGTCAAGACCGCGCCGGCCCGTGCCAACGCACCGGTGCCGACTGAAGTCGCCGCCCCGGTGGCCGCGCCTGCCGTCCTGCCGGAGCCAAGCCTGTTCAAGGGCCTGGTGAAGTCGCTGGTCAGCCTGTTCGCCACCAAGGAAGAGCCGGTAGCTCCGGCCGTGGTCGAGAAGCCAGCCGCTGAACGCCCTGCACGCAACGAAGAGCGTCGCAACGGTCGCCAGCAGAGCCGTAACCGCAACGGTCGCCGTGACGAAGAGCGCAAGCCTCGCGAAGAACGTGCACCGCGTGAAGAACGTGCGCCCCGCGAAGAGCGCCAGCCACGCGAAGCCCGTGAAGAAACCCCGGCCGTAGCCCGCGAAGAACGCGCCCCGCGTGAAGAGCGTGCGCCACGTGAAGAACGCGCACCCCGCACCCCTCGCGCCCCGCGTGAAGATCGCAAGCCACGTGGCGAGCGTGAAGAACGTGTACGTGAACTGCGCGAACCACTGGACGCCGCTCCAGCCGTGGCAGCCGTTGCAGTGGAAGCCGCGACTGAAGAACGCCCGGCCCGCCAGCCCCGTGAAGAGCGCGCCCCACGCCCACCGCGTGAAGAGCGTCAACCACGCGCCGAGCAGGCTGCCGCCGCCAGCGAAGAAGAACTGCTGAACAACGACGAGCAGCCACAGGAAGATGGCCAGGACAACGCCGAAGGCGATCGTCCACGCCGCCGCTCCCGTGGCCAGCGTCGTCGCAGCAACCGTCGTGAGCGTCAACGTGACGCCAACGGCAATGTGATCGAAGGCTCGGAAGAGACCGGCGAAGCCACCGAAGAAACCGCTAGCAACGAACCCACCAGCACCGAACTGGCCGCTGGCCTGGCCGTTACCGCTGCGGTTGCCAGCGTGGTCATCAGTGCGCCCGCCGAAGCCGAAGCCAACCAGCAGGCCGAACGTGCCACCGCCGCCGTGCAGGAAACTGCCGTCGTCGAAGCGCCGGTTGTCGAAGCGACCAGCGTGATCGAAGCACCTACCGCTCCAGCAGTGGAAGTTGCACCGGTTCGCGAAGCCCAGCCTGAAGCCGAAGCAGTAGCAGCACCTGCGGCCGTGGTTGAACCACAGCCAGTGGTTGAAGCGGTTGTCGAAGCGCCAGTTGCCGAGCCAACCCCGCCAGTGCGTGAAGTTCGCGAAGAACAGACCGCCTTCCAGTGGACTGCCGAGCCAGCCGTCGTCGCCGAAGCCCCTGCCCCGGCGCCGGTAGAAGAAGCGCCGGCCCCGGTTGCTGAAGTGGTTATCGCCGAACCTGCGGTAGTTGCAGAACCGGTCGTGGTTGCCGAGCCTGCTCCGGTGGTTGTGCAAACCCCAGTGGTTGCCGAAGTGGCCGCCCCAGTGGTTGAAGCCCCTGCCAGCGCCCTGACCGAAAACGGCCGTGCGCCTAACGACCCGCGTGAAGTGCGTCGTCGCAAGCGTGAAGCCGAGCGTCTGCAGAAAGAAGCCGAAGCAGCAGCGGCAGCAGCCCCGGCCGTCGTCGAAGCGGCACCGGTTGTTGCTGAAGTGGTCGAGGCGCCTGCCGTCGAAGCCGCAGTTGAGCACACTGCCCCAGCCATCGACGAGAACCTGCGTTCCGTTGATGAAGTGGTAGAGCACAACCCAAAAGCCCTGGAAGAAGAGCACGAGCCTAAACCCCTCGCTTAACGCCTACGGCAACTAAAAAGCCCCGCCTGATCACTCAGGCGGGGCTTTTTTATGGGCTCTGTTCAACGACAAAGATCAAATGTGGGAGCGGGCTTGCCCGCGATGGCGGTAGAGAGAGGCACGGTGAGCTTAAGGCCGCCATCGCCGCCAAGCAAACCCCTACCTGAACTCCAGTGATTGCGGCACATCCACATCCCACAATACCCCGGGATCATCCACCGGCACTTCCCGCACCTCCGCCTGGGCAAACAGAGCCTTGGCCCCACGGTCCCCAGTCAACCCCATCAACACCGGCCCCAGTGCCGGGCCAAACGCAACAGGATGGCCCCGCCGGCCGGCATGCACCGGCACACTGACCCCCTCCACCCGCTCTATCACCCGCTCAATACTCGCCGCCTGGATAAACGGCATATCCCCCAACACCACCAACCAACCCGCTGCCGAGCTACTGGCCGCCACCGCTGCCGCAATGCTGTCGCCCATGCCCGCCGAATCCAGGAGCAGCACTTCGCACCCATAGCTCCCAGCCAGACGCACAACCTCGCTGCGCTCCGGCGATGTGACCACCCAACGTCGGGTGACACTGGCGGGCAAATTGACCAGCACCTGCTCCAAGACCGGCCGCGTCACCCCATCACGCCCCACACAAGGCGCCAGCAGTTTGTCCTGACCGCTTAACGCGCGGAACCGGCTGCCCTGCCCCGCCGCCAGGACAATGGCGGTGATGGCGCTCGTCAATTGACGGTTTCCAGCAAGGGCTTACGCTGCGAAACTTCCACACCGTTCTTGATTGCAACGATCTGCGCCATCAACGACAAGGCAATCTCCGCCGGCGTATGACTGCCAATCGGCAGCCCAATCGGGCCGTGCAACCGTGCAATGGCCTCGGCGCTCAATCCCAGCGCCGCCAAGTCTTCGCGGCGCTTGCGGCTATTGACCCGCGAACCCAGGGCGCCAACGTAGAACGCCCTGGAATTCAAGGCGGTCAACAGCGCCATATCGTCCAGGCGTGGATCGTGGGTCAGGGCGACAATGGCCGTGCGCTCGTCCGTCTGGATATTGAGCACGGCTTCATCGGGCATTCCCGGCACAAAGCGCCCGTGCTGTTCTTCCCAGCCATGCACAAACTCCGTACGCGGGTCGCAGATCAGCACTTCAAAATCCAACAGGCGCGCCATTTCGGCCACATAGCGCGACAACTGGCCAGCACCGATCAGCAGCAGGCGCCAGCGCGGGCCGTAGATGGCCCGCAAGCGCTCACCATCAAAACTGACAAGGTCGGACTTGCTCGCCGCGCTTAAGCGCACAGTGCCCGTCGCCACATCCAACTCCCGTGCCACCATTTCATGGGCCTCGCAACGCGCCAGCAACTCGGCGACCCACGCAGGATCGCCCACCCGCTCCTCCGTCAGGCGCAAGGTGCCGCCGCAAGGCAATCCAAAGCGCGCCGCTTCATCCCGGGTGACGCCATAGGTCACCAGTTGCACCGGCGGCCCGTCATCAGGCAAGCGGCCATCGTGGAGCCGGGCGATCAGATCATCTTCGATGCAGCCCCCGGAGACCGAGCCGATCACCACCCCATCGCCGCGCAGGGCCAGCATCGCCCCTGGCGGTCGTGGCGCGCTGCCCCAGGTCTGGACCACGCTGTACAGCACCACCCGCTGCCCTGCGCGGCGCCATTGCAGCACGCTGCGCAGGACATTCAGATCCACGCTGTCCATCAGGCCTTCGCCTCCTGCTGCCAGCCCTGCAACTGATAGCGCACCGGCAGGTTGCGGATGCGCTTGCCGGTGGCGGCAAATATTGCATTGCACAGCGCCGGTGCAATCGGCGGCACGCCCGGCTCCCCCACACCGCCCAGGGGCACCTCACCTTGGGGGGTGACTAAATGGATGGCGATTTCCTTGGGCGCCAGGGACATACGCGCCACTTCATACATATGGAAGTTGTCCTGCTGGACCTTGCCCTCCTTGAAGCTGATTTCCCCCAGGACCGCGTTGCCCAAGCCCATGACGCAGGCGCCCTCGAACTGCGAGCGGATGCGCTCCGGGTTGATCTGCGGGCCGCAGTCCACGGCAATATCGGCCTTGTGCACAATCAAGGTGCCATCGTCCTTGACCTCCACCTCGATCACCGCCGCCACATAAGTCACAAAGCTGTAGTGCACCGCCAGCCCCAGGCCACGCCCCTTGGCCAGTGCACGGCCCCAGCCGGCAGCCTTGGCGGCGGTTTCCAGTACGCCACGCATGCGCGCGGTATCGATCGGGTAACGCTCGGGTGACTCACCGTAGTTCCACTCTTCGCTCAAGGTGCGTGGATCGATCTGGCGATCCGGGCCCAGCAGCTTGAGTTGATATTTCAGCGGATCCTGGCCGGCCTTGTGCGCCAGTTCATCGACAAAGCTCTGAATGGCAAAACCATGGGGGATATTCGACACCGAACGGTACCAACCCACACGGGTATGGGCGGCCGCTTCAGGGTTCTCCAGGCGCACATTGGGAATGGCGTAGGCCATGTTAGTAAAGCCCATGCCCAGCTCAAACGCGGCCTCATGGTTCATGCCCGGCGCAAACAGCGCGGTGATGCTGGGTGCCACGGTGCGGTGCAGCCAGCCGGAGGGCATGCCGTCTTTGTTCAGGCCGGCCTTGAGGTACTCGGCGGAGACGGTATGGAAGTAGGAATTATGGATATCGTCTTCACGGGTCCATTGCACGCGCACGGCCTTGCCGGGGAACTCCTTGGCCAGCAGCGCAGCCTCGATGATGAAGTCCGGCTTGGACTTGCGCCCGAAACCGCCGCCCAGCAAGGTGACATGGATCGTGACATTATCGAACGGCAGGCCCAGGCGCTCGGCCACCCGTTCGCGCGTGACCTGCGGCGCCTGGCTCGGGGCCCAGGCCTCGCATTGCCCGTCGTGATAACGGGCCACGGCCACCATCGGCTCCATCGGCGACTGCGCCAGGTGTGGCAAGTAATACGCGGCTTCGAGGGTGCTGTCGGCATCGCTCAGGGCCTGGTCGATGCTGCCAGTATTGCGCACGACCTTGCCGGGCTGGAGGGCCGCGGCTTCCAGGGTCTTGCGATAGTCGATGGAGTTGTAGCCGGCATTGGCGCCGTCCTCCCAGACGATCTGCAATGCCTCACGGCCCTTGATCGCCGCCCAGGTGTTGCTGGCCACCACCGCCACCCCGCCCAAGGGGTGGAACTCCGAGGGTATGGGACGGCTCTCGATTTGCAGGACCTTGATCACACCCGGCACTTTCAACGCCGCGCTGGCATCGAACGACTTGACCTGGCCGCCATACACCTTGGGCCGGGCAATGGTCGCAAACAGCATGCCGTCGAAATGCACATCGGCGCCGTACACCGCGCGGCCATTGACGATATCGGCACCGTCGATGGCCTTGGTGGCGTCCTTGCCGATATAGCGAAATTGTGCCGGTTGCTTGAGCCGCAGGCTGTCGCGCGCCGGCACCGCCAGCGCACCGGCGGCTGCGGCCAGGGCGCCATAGCCCAGTTCGCGGCCGCTGGGCTGGTGAATCACTTTATGCAACTGTGCCCGGCATTCGCCCAGCGGGACTTGCCACTGCTCGGCAGCGGCCTGTTCCAGCATGGTTCGCACGGCGGCGCCGCACCGGCGCATCGGCTCGAACCAATGGCGCATGCTGCGCGAACCGTCGGTATCCTGGTTGCCAAAACGCGCTTCATCGCCCGGCGCCTGCGCAACCTTCACCAGCGCCCAATCGGCCTCCAGTTCATCGGCCACCACCATGGTCAGGCTGGTGCGCACGCCCTGGCCCATTTCCGAGCGGTTGCAAATCACGGTGACGGTGCCGTCGGTGGCGATGCTGACATAGACCTTGGGATCATCGACCACCCCATGGGGCATCGCGGCCCCGCCGTATTGCTTGGCCTCGGCGGCAAAGGCCTGGGGCAAGCCCCAACTGGCAGCCACCACCAGCGCACCGGTGGCGCCGACCCCCTTGAGGAACCCACGGCGACTGAGGTTGTTCAGGGCGAAATTGCTCGGCAACTGGCTCATGCCTTGGCCTCCTGCAAGTGGGTCGCGGCCTGGCGGATCGCCGTCTTGATGCGGTTATAGGTGCCGCAACGGCAGATATTGCCGACCATCGCCTCTTCAATCTGCGCATCGCTGGGGTTGGGGTTGGTTTTGAGCAAGGCCGTGGCCGACATGATCTGCCCGCCCTGGCAGTAACCGCATTGCGCCACTGCGGTGTCCAGCCACGCCTGCTGCACCACCTGGCCAATCGGGTCGTTATGCAGGTTGTCGATAGTGCTGACGTTCTGCCCTTTGACCGAGCCGATGGGCGTGATGCAACTGCGCGCCGGCGAGCCGTCGATATGAATGGTGCAGGCACCGCACAGGCCCATGCCGCAACCGAACTTGGTGCCGTTGTAACCCGCCACGTCGCGGATCGCCCACAGTAGGGGCATGTCCTCGGTGACATCCAGTGGATGATCTTGACCGTTGAGTTTCAGAGTAATCATGGGCACGCCCGCATAGTGATTGGATTATGGGGTCGAGCTATCTGCCGCTTTCAAGGGAGCGGAGTCGGTTCACGCAGATGGCTCAGGCTAATCGGGCTCTCTTGTGAAGACAGGTCTTCTCCGGGCCCTTGATAAACAGCATCTATCGAACAATAAACAGGCAGCGTTAGCCTGCTAAGTTAACCCAGCATTAACAAAAAAGCCCTGCAGTGCAGGGCTTGGTTCAACACACGGAAAGCGTAGCTCAATAACGATTGGGTTCCATTTCCAGGTCGACCTGGAAGCGCTCGGCGATATCGCGCTGGATGCGCTGGGCCAGGCTGGAAATATCCAGGCCGGTGGCCGCGCCATAGTTGACCAGCACCAGCGCCTGCAAGCGATGCACACCGGCATCACCGTCGCGAAAGCCCTTCCAGCCGGCCTTTTCAATCAACCAGCCGGCCGCCAGTTTCACTTGGCCATCGACCTGGGGGTAGGCCACCAGATCGGGATATTGCAGCTGCAACTGCGCCGCCAGCCCCTGGGAGACCAGCGGGTTCTTGAAGAAACTGCCAGCGTTGCCCAATACCGCGGGGTCGGGTAGTTTTTCACTGCGGATGCTGCATATGGCGCGGCTGACGTCGCTCGGTGTGGCCTGGGTAATGCCCTGCTCGGCCAGGCGTTGTTGCACTGGGCCATAGCCGAGCTTCAACTGCGCGACGCGGCTCAAGGCAAAGCGCACCCGCAGGATCAGCCAGCGCCCTACTTCGTGCTTGAACAGGCTGTCGCGGTAGGCGAAATTGCATTCTGCCAGGCTGAAATCGCGCAACTCGCCCGTCTGGCGGTCGAGGGCGGTCAGGCCGGCAAACACATCCTTGATCTCGACCCCGTAGGCACCAATGTTCTGCATCGGCGCCGCACCGACAGTGCCGGGGATCAGGCTGAGGTTTTCCAGGCCAGAGAATCCTTGCTCAAGGGTCCACAGCACAAAAGGATGCCAGGCCTCACCCGCCTCGGCTTCCACCACCACCTGCTGCGCGTCCTCGTGCAGGACGCGAATACCCCGGGTCGCCATGCGCAATACCAGCGCCGGGATATCCTGGGTCAGCAGCAGGTTGCTGCCGCCACCGATCACCAGCAATGGCAACGGTTGTGCGGCCGCATAGGCCAGGGCCTCGCGCACATCGGCGTCGCTATGGGCCTCGGCGAACAACTGCGCACGCACATCGATGCCAAAACTGTTGAAGGCCTTCAGGGACACTTGGGGCTGCACATCCAGACTCATAAACGCCCCTTCAATTCGATCACCAACAAATCACAGGCGGACTCGATCAGGTCCAGGACCTGCTCGAAACCCTGTTCGCCGTCGTAATACGGATCCGGCACTTCATCCACCGCCAAGTCGTAGCGGCGCAGGAACAGGTCCAGCTCGGCCTTGCCCTGGGCCGGCTGCATGGCCTTGAGATTACGCAGGTTGCTCTGGTCCATGGCCAGGATCAGGTCGTAGCGCGCAAAATCGGCGCGCGACACCTGCTGGGCACGCTGGGCCGACAAGTCGTAGCCACGGCGCAGCGCCGCTTGCTGGCTGCGTTTGTCCGGCGCCTTGCCGATATGCCATTCACCGGTCCCGGCAGACGCCACCTCGACCCGGTCCGCCAGCCCGGCGGCCCGCAGTTTGTGGCGCAGCACGCCCTCGGCGGTGGGCGAGCGGCAGATATTGCCCAGGCACACAAACAGGACTTCCATCAAGCCCCCAGCAACCGACGTACGCGCTCAAGGTCTTCCTGGGTATCGACCCCCGGCGGCGGGGCTTCAATCGCATCCCCCACATGAATGCGCACACCGTGCCACAGGGCCCGCAGTTGCTCCAGGGCCTCGGTGTTTTCCAACCAGCATGGGCCCCAGCTGACGAAGTCATGCAGGAAGCCGGCGCGGTAGGCATAAATGCCGATATGACGGCGATACGGCACGCCCGCCGGCAACACGTCAGGCTGCCGGGCAAATTCGTCGCGCGCCCAGGGCAGGGTCGAACGGCTGAAGGTCAGGGCCAGGCCATTGAGGTCGCTGACCACCTTGACCACGTTCGGGTTGAACAGGGTCTGGATGTCTTCGATGGGCTCGGCCAGGGTCGCCATGCGGGCTTCGGCATGGGCGGCCAGGTTGGCGGCGACCTGGTCGATGACACACGGCGGGATCAGCGGCTCGTCGCCTTGCACGTTGACCACGATGGCGTCCGGCGCCAGGCCCAGGTGCGTGGCGACTTCGGCCAGGCGGTCGGTGCCGGAGTTGTGGTCTTCACGGGTCAACACCGCTTCGGCACCAAACCCCTTGCAGGCCTCGATGATCCGCAGGTCATCCGTGGCCACCACCACGCGCTGGGCGCTGCTCTTGCAGGCCTGCTCCCAGACCAGCTGGATCATCGGCTTGGCGCCGATCATCTGCAGCGGCTTGCCGGGCAGGCGGGTGGAGGCGTAGCGCGAGGGGATGACAACAGTGAAGGCAGTGGTCATTTATCCAGGCGCTCGTCGGTCGTCAGGGTACGGGCTTCGCTTTCCAGCATCACCGGGATGCCGTCGCGGATCGGGTAGGCCAGGCCGGCGCCCTTGCTGATCAGCTCGGTCTTGTCGGCACTGAGCTTGAGCGGGCCTTTGCAGATCGGGCAAGCGAGGATATCGAGCAGTTTGGTGTCCATGGGGGTTTCCTGGATAAAAGCGTTTCAAGGCAAAAGTCGAGCCGGCAGCAGACGCATCAGTTGCGTGTCGAACCAGGCGATAAACGCCGGTGACGGTGCTGCATCGACTGCAAGGTACCACCAGTGTGCCTGGGCAAAGGCGCGGCACTTCACCGCGTCCTTTTCGGTCATGACCAACGGCAGTGACGGCGTAAAATTCAGGACCTCGGCGCTGTAGGGCGCATGGTCGGCAAATGCATGGGGTATCGGCAGCCAGTGTAGCGTTTCGAGGGTGTTGAAGAAACGTTGCGGGTTGCCGATGCCGGCGACCGCGTGCACCCGCTGCCCCACGGGGAAATGGTCCAGCGGCTGGTGCTCTCCGGTCAGCAGATTGACCAGGGTCGTGGGCAACAGACGGAAGGCAAAGCCATCTTCGCGATCAGCCGCCGCGCCGTTATAGAGCAGGGCATCGACGCTGTGCAGGCGCTCGACCGGCTCGCGCAGCGGCCCGGCAGGCAGGCAGCGGCGATTACCCAGGCCACGGGCATTGTCGATCAGCACCAGTTCCAGGTCGCGGGCCAGGCGGTAATGTTGCAGGCCATCGTCGGAGAGGATCAGGTCCAGGGTGTCGCTGGCCAGCAGGGCCTGCACCGCACGGCTGCGATCGGGGTCGATCATCAGTGCCACGCCGCTGCGCTGCACGATCAACAAGGGCTCGTCGCCGGCCACTTGCGCGCTGTCGCTAGCCTGCACCCGCCATGGCAACTGCGCAGGCTTGGCCCCATAGCCACGGCTGACCACGCCGACCCGCAGGCCACTGCGCTGGCAATGCTCGATCAACCACAGGATCAACGGCGTCTTGCCCGTGCCGCCCACGGTGATATTGCCGACCACGACAATGGGCACCGGTGATTGGTAGATCGTGCCCTCACCCGCCAGGAACCGGTCGCGCTTGCGCTTGACCACCTGGCGATAGAGCGCCTCCAGCGGCTGCAGGAGCTTGAGCGCCGGGTGGCCGTCGTACCAGGCCTTGAGCAAACGATCGGACCAGGCCATCAGGGCTGCCCCGCCGCCTCGACGGTGGTCATGCGCAAATGGCTGAAGCCGAGCTTGCCGGCAGCATCCATCGCGGTGATCACGGCCTGGTGCGGGGTCTTGCCATCGGCGCTGATGGATAGCGGCAGTTGCGTATCACCGCCGGATTCCCTCTGCAGCGCATCCATCACGCTGGCCACGTCGTTTTTTTCGAGCAACTGATTATTCAGCGAAAACACCCCTTCGGCGCTGATGGTGATCTCCAGTTGCTTGAGCTGCTGGTCTTCAGCCGGCGAGCCGCTGACGGCTTCCGGCAGTTCGACCCGCAGCTGGGTTTCCCGGGTAAAGGTGGTGGTGACGACAAAAAACAGCAGCAGGATAAACACCACATCGATCAACGAGGCCAGGTTGATATCGACGGTTTCCCGGGGCTTGCGGCGAAATTTCACGCTTTGCCCTCGACCAGGTCGACATCGCGGTCGCCCTGGACCACTTCCACCAGCTTGATCGCTTCCTGCTCCATGCCCACCACCAGCTCATCAATGCGCCGTTGCAGGAAACGGTGGAAAAACACCGCCGGAATCCCCACCATCAGGCCCGCCGCCGTGGTGATCAAGGCCTTGGAAATGCCCCCGGCCAATACCGAGGCATTGGTGGTCATGCCCGAACCGGTGAAAGCACTGAAGATATCGATCATGCCCAGTACCGTGCCGAGCAAGCCCAGCAATGGCGCCATCGCCGCGATGGTGCCCAGGGCATTGATGTAGCGCTCCAGCTCGTGGATCACCCGGGCCGCGGCTTCTTCAATGCACTCCTTCATGATCTCGCGACCGTGCTTGGAGTTGGCCAGGCCCGCAGCCAGGATCTCGCCCAGGGGGGAATTGGCTCGCAGTTCCTTGAGCTTTTCCTTGTCCAGTTGCTTGTCCTTGATCCAGCGCCAGACCTGCCCCAGCAGATGATCAGGGGTCACACGGCTGGCGCGCAGGGTCCACAGGCGTTCGGCAACGATGCCGAGTGCGGCGATGGAGCTCAGAATGATCGGCAACATCATCCAGCCGCCGGATTTGACCAATTCCCACACAGTGAATGTCCCCTCGAAAAAGTGCGCCACTTTAGCATATAGGCTGGCGAGGAAGAGCCTGCCCGCCGACGGCCATCATGTCGCAGGCCCCGCTCTTTGGTAACTGTCAATTGCAGGCGTGCGCCAGAAACGGCGCTGGCTGCGCGCCGTGACCGGAGCCTGGAAAGCCCCCAGGCGCAGGCGCACGGCGCCCTGTTCGGCGCTGTCATAAAGGGCGCTGCGCAGATGCTGGTAACGCGCAACTACCTGCGGGTGCGGATGGCCAAAGCCATTGCCTCGCCCACGGGAGATCAGCACCGCCTTGGGGGCCAGTTGCTGGACAAACGGCCAGGATGAGGAACTGCGGCTGCCATGGTGAGGGGCTTGCAGCCAATCCGTGGGCACCGCCAGGGGCGTGGCCAACAAGGCCCGTTCGGCCTCACGGTCGATATCGCCGGTCAGCAGCAGCCGCTCGCCACTGGCCTGGACCTGCAGCACGCACGACTTCGCGTTGCCGTTGCGGGCATCGGCCCATTGCCACAGCTGGAATGCCACGCCGTCCCATTCCCATTGTTCACCGCTGGCACAGGCCTGGGCGCCGAGAAACGCCGGCAGCCCCTGGGTTTCCCCGCCCA
The DNA here is from genome assembly GCF_001983165.1 of Pseudomonas gessardii. Taxonomy (GTDB): domain Bacteria; phylum Pseudomonadota; class Gammaproteobacteria; order Pseudomonadales; family Pseudomonadaceae; genus Aquipseudomonas; species Aquipseudomonas gessardii. The sequence goes on from NZ_MNPU01000035.1 coordinate 38,777, forward strand.
CCACGCGCTTGACCGGCAACCCGCGCGCCACCGCCGCCGCGCCTCCGGCATGATCGGCGTCGGCATGGCTGAGCAGCATCAAGTCCACCTGGCCAACCCCCAGCTTACGCAGAGCCGGCAGAACCACGCGCTCACCGAGATCGAAGTCCCCCACCCGTGGCCCGGCGTCATACAACAGCACGTGGTTGCGGGTGCGCAACACAATCGCCAGGCCCTGGCCGACATCCAGTTGCTCTACCGCCACCTGGCCCAATGGGATCGATTCACGGGGCGGGAATACCGCCAGCAACAATAGGGGCCAGCCCAGCAGGCGCACAGGAATGCCCTTGGGCATCAATAACAGCACGGCCCCCAGCAGACTGAGCAGCCAGTAGCCCACAGGCACCTCGGCCGGCATCCAGGCCGGTACATACACGGCCAGCCAGGCCAGGGCCTGGAACAGCCCATCCAGCGCGCCACCTGCCAGCCATAGCAGACCACCGCCCAACCCAGGCACCGCCAACAACAGCGTGCCCGACAACGCCAGCGGCAGCACCACCAGGCTGATCCATGGCACGGCCAACAGATTGGCCAGTGGGGCGCTCAAACTGATGGGCAAACCCAGTATTAATAGCAACGGGAACAGCCCGATAGCGATCAGCCATTGGGCACGGGTCCAGACCTGCCACGCACGCCAGGCCCCCAAACGGCCGCTGAAGGCCAGCAGCAACACGGCCACGGCGGCAAATGACAACCAGAAACCCGGTTGCAGGCTGGCCAGGGGTTCAAGGATCAATACCGCATTGAGGGCCAGCAGCAGGGGCCAGCCGATCCCCAGATGGCGAAACCGCAGGCGCCACAGCAACACCAGCCCCACCATCACACAGGCGCGCTGCACCGGCACGGCAAAACCGGCGAGCACGCCATAGGCCAGCGCCGCGGAAAATGCCAGGCCGCAGGCCCAGGGCAGCCAGGGCAAGCGCCTGGGCCAGCAGCCATAGCGGGCCAGCCCGGCCACCAGGGCATAGATCAACCCTGACAACAGGCCGATATGTTGGCCGGAGATGACCAACAGATGCACGGTGCCGGTGTCCTGCAAAATGCGCCAATCCTCGGCGGCCAAGCCGGAGCCGTCGCCCAGCACCAATGCGGCCAGCCCGGCTTCGCGCCCCCGGGCATCGACCGCCAGTAGCTGCTGGCGCAGCCCGTCGCGCCAGGCATGCCGGGCGGGTGCCAGGCGCTGGCCGTCCTTGACCGACCCCGTTGCCCCCACGCGCTGGGCCAGCAGCCAGGCTTCCTGGTCGAAGCCCTGGAAATTCAGCAGGCCGGAGGGCCGTTTGAGGGTGACAGCCAAACGCCAGCGCTCGCCGCTGCGCACTGGCGGGCCGCCCTGCCAGGTCACACGGATACGCTGGGGCAGCCGGCCCTGGCGTGACCGGCTGTCGCTCAGCTCGAAGCGCACCAGCCCATTGCCCTGCTGCGGCAGCCCGCTGACCCGCCCCTCCAACCAACGGGTCTGGCCGTCCAGGGCGGGAGCGAGCCGGTCGTCCAGTGCCCGCTGCGCGCTGAAACAGGCCCAGGCCAGGCCCAACAGGAAAAACGCCAGCGGATAAGTACGAAACGGCAGCAGCATCAACGCCACCACCGGCAACACCAGCAACCAACCGACCGGCGGCAAGACGGGCAGCAGGCGCAACGCCAGCAGCCCCAATGCCAATGCAAACATCCCTGTACGCATGGATCATTCCTTGAACGTGATCCATTGAGTGTTAGCCGAGCGGTTCAGGGCGAACTATGATTTTTTGTCACAAAGTCTGAATTTCCCGTTCGTAGAATACGGGCATACTTGCCCCTCGAACTGACCTGGACCCCTTATGCCACGGCACTTATTCAAACGGTACATGCCCGATCCGACCAGCATCAGGGAACATAAGTCCTTACGCTTTCTCGGCACGCTGCTCCATGACCCCAACCTCTGGCACCTCAACCGGCACTCGGTTGCCCGGGCCATGGCTGTCGGCTTGTTTGCCGCCTTCATTCCCATGCCCTTGCAGATGCTGCTGGCGGCCATCCTCGCCATCTCCGTGCGTGGCAATATGCCCATCGCCGTGAGCCTGGTATGGCTGACCAACCCGATTACCATGCCCGTGGTGTTCTTCTGCACCTACATGACGGGCACCTGGCTGATGAACATCCCGGCCCGCACCCTGCCCGACGAACTGACCTGGGAGTGGATCAGCGGGCAACTGTCGACCATGTGGCAGCCCTTCCTGCTGGGCTCGGTGGTGCTGGGCCTGGTCCTGGGCGCGCTGGCGTACTGCCTGACCATGGTGTACTGGCGATGGTGGGTTGGGCATCAGTGGAAAAAGCGCCAGCAGCGTAATCGGTAGCGACCGGCATGCAGGTGCTGGCGCTTCGGTGTACCTATCCGTTAGCGCAGCAATGGAGAGGTACTCAATAAGCCCGCCCTCCCCCCTCAATCATCTTTTGCAAGATTCCACCCCCCGCATATGGCTACACTGCGCAGGTGGCGCAGGCCGGATGCCTGCGTAGAATGTCGACATCAGTGTGGTAGCAGGAGAGTGGCGTGCTAAGAAGAATGGGGATAAAAGGCCGCGTACTGTTGCTGACCTTGTTGCCTACCAGCCTGATGGCCTTGCTGCTGGGCGGTTATTTCACCTGGATGCAGCTCTCGGACCTGCAAACCCAACTGCTCAATCGCGGCGAGATGATCGCCGAACAGCTGGCGCCGCTGGTGGCTCCGGCCCTGGGCAACAAGAACACCGACCTGCTGGAACGCATCGCTACCCAGTCCCTGGAGCAAGTCGACGTCCGCGCCGTGTCCTTCCTGGCGCCCGACCGCTCGCCCCTGGCCCATGCCGGCCCGACGATGCTCAACCAGCCGCCGATCGGCAACAGCTCGCACCTGTTGCAGCACACCGGCAATGACGCCACCCGCTACCTGCTGCCCGTGTTCGGCCGCCATCGCAACCTCGCCGGCGACTTGATTCCCGACGAAGCCGACCGCCTGCTGGGCTGGGTCGAGCTGGAGCTGACCCACAATGGCATGCTGCTGCGCGGCTATCGCAGCCTGTTCGCCAGCCTGCTGTTGATCGCCATCGGGCTGATCTGCACGACCGCCCTGGCCTTACGTATCAGTCGCACGATCAACTCGCCCATCGGCCAGATCAAGCAAGCGGTGGCGCAGCTCAAGGACGGCAACCTGGAAACCCGCTTGCCGCCCCTGGGCAGCCAGGAACTGGATCAATTGGCGTCCGGTATCAATCGCATGGCCGATACCCTGCAAAACGCCCAGGAAGAACTGCAACACAGCATCGACCAGGCCACCGAAGATGTGCGCCAGAACCTGGAGACCATCGAGATCCAGAACATCGAGCTGGACCTGGCCCGCAAGGAAGCCCTGGAAGCCAGCCGCATCAAGTCCGAGTTCCTGGCCAATATGAGCCATGAAATCCGCACGCCGCTCAACGGCATCCTCGGTTTCACCCACCTGTTGCAGAAAAGCGAGCTGTCACCCCGCCAGTTGGATTACCTGGGCACCATCGAAAAGTCCGCCGACAACCTGCTGGGCATCATCAACGAAATCCTCGACTTCTCGAAAATCGAAGCCGGCAAGCTGGTGCTCGACAATATCCCGTTCAACCTGCGCGACCTGCTGCAAGACACCCTGACCATCCTTGCCCCGGCCGCCCACGCCAAACAGCTGGAGCTGGTGAGCCTGGTCTACCGCGATACGCCGCTATCCCTGGTGGGCGACCCGCTGCGCCTCAAGCAGATCCTCACCAACCTGGTCAGCAATGCCATCAAGTTCACCCGCGAAGGCACCATCGTCGCCCGGGCCATGCTTGAAGACGAGCAGGAAGACAGCGTGCAACTGCGCATCAGCGTGCAAGACACCGGCATCGGCCTGTCCAACCAGGATGTGCGCGCCCTGTTCCAGGCCTTCAGCCAGGCGGATAACTCGTTGTCCCGCCAGCCCGGTGGGACGGGCCTGGGGCTGGTGATTTCCAAACGCCTGATCGAGCAGATGGGCGGCGAAATCGGCGTCGACAGCACGCCGGGCCAGGGGTCGGAGTTCTGGATCAGCCTCAACCTGCCCAAGACCCGCGACGATATCGAAGACCTGCCGGCCCCGCCGCTGCTGGGCCGGCGCGTGGCCGTGCTGGAGAATCACGAACTGGCGCGCCAGGCCCTGCAACACCAGTTGGAAGACTGCGGCCTGGAAGTCACGCCGTTCACCAGCCTGGAAAACCTGACCAACGGTATTACCAGCGCGCACCAGACCGAGCAGGCGATCGACCTGGCGGTGTTGGGCATCACCGCCAACGATATTCCACCCGAGCGCCTCAACCAGCATCTCTGGGACCTTGAACACCTGGGCTGCAAAGTCCTGGTGCTGTGCCCGACCACCGAACAGATGCTGTTCAACCTGTCGGTGCCCAACCCCAATAGCCAGTTGCAGGCCAAGCCGGCCTGTACCCGCAAATTGCGCCGGGCGCTGTCCGACCTGATCAGCCCGCGCCCCTCGCGCAGTGAACCGGGCGAGCCGTTGTCCAGCCGTGCGCCACGGGTGTTGTGTGTCGACGACAACCCGGCCAACCTGCTGCTGGTGCAAACCCTGCTCGAAGACATGGGCGCCAAAGTGCAGGCCGTGGAAAGCGGCTATACCGCCATCGAAGCGGTGAAAAAGGAAGCCTTCGACCTGGTGCTGATGGACGTGCAGATGCCCGGCATGGACGGGCGCCAGAGCACCGAGGCGATTCGCCAGTGGGAAAGCGAGCGCCACGGCACGCCGCTGCCTATCGTCGCGCTGACGGCCCACGCCATGGCCAATGAAAAACGCGCCCTGCTGCAAAGCGGCATGGATGACTACCTGACCAAGCCCATCAGCGAGCGGCAACTGGCCCAGGTGGTGCTGAAATGGACCGGCCTGGCCTTGCGCAACCAGGGCCCGGAACGCGCCGTCGAAGGCCACGGCCCCGCCGCCCAACTGCCGGTACTCGACCATGAGGAAGGCCTGCGCCTGGCGGCCGGCAAGGCTGACTTGGCCGCCGATATGCTGGCCATGTTGCTGGCGTCCCTGGAAGCCGATCGCGAAGCGGTCTGCATCGCCCGCGAAGCCAACGACAACAATGCCCTGATCGAACGGGTCCACCGTCTGCACGGCGCCACCCGCTACTGCGGCGTGCCACAACTGCGCGCGGCCTGCCAGCGCGCCGAAACCCTGCTCAAGCAGGATGACGCCAAGGCCATGACCGCCCTGGATGAGCTGGACATGGCCATCACCCGCCTGGCCAACGAAGCCCGGGTCAATGCCTGATACAGAGCAACACGCCCAACGCCAATGACGGGCAACCTATCTTGTCGGTGCCGGTAAGCTGGCGCCGACAGGATTTGTGTCACCACACGCTATTTTGCAGGGAGCCCCTTGATGCGCATCATCCTCTTCAGCAGCCAGACCTATGACCGTGACAGCTTTCTTGCCGAACCCTTGCCCACCAGCCTGGAGCTGCAGTTCCAGCCGGCACGCCTGAACCTCGACACCGTGGCCCTGGCCGACAAACATGAAGTGGTCTGTGCCTTTATCAACGACGACCTCAGCGCCCCAGTGCTCGAACACCTGGCCGCCGGCGGCACACAGCTGATCGCCCTGCGCTCGGCCGGCTACAACCATGTGGACCTGGCCGCCGCCAAGCGCCTGGGCCTGACCATCGTGCGGGTGCCGGCGTACTCGCCCCACGCGGTGGCCGAACATGCGGTCGCGCTGGTGCTGGCCCTTAACCGTCGCCTGCACCGCGCCTATAACCGCACCCGCGACGGCGACTTCAGCCTGCACGGCCTGACCGGCTTCGACCTGGTGGGCAAGACCGTGGGCGTAGTGGGTACCGGGCAGATCGGCGCGACCTTTGCCAAGATCATGGCCGGTTTTGGCTGCACCTTGCTGGCGTACGATCCCTATCCCAATCCGCAGGTCGAAGCCCTTGGCGCGCACTATGTCAGCCTGCCCCAACTGCTGGCCGAGGCGCAGATCATCAGCCTGCACTGCCCGCTGACCGCCGACAGCAAGCACCTGATCAATGCGCAATCCCTGGCCCATATGCAGCCGGGGGCGATGCTGATCAATACCGGGCGCGGTGGCCTGGTGGACACCCCCGCGCTGATCGAAGCGCTCAAGGACGGGCAACTGGGCTACCTGGGCCTGGATGTGTACGAGGAAGAGGCCCAGCTGTTTTTTGAAGACCGCTCGGACCTGCCCTTGCAGGACGATGTACTGGCACGCCTGCTGACCTTCCCCAACGTAATCATCACCGCGCACCAGGCCTTCCTCACCCGCGAGGCCCTGGCGGCGATTGCCGGGACCACCCTGGCCAATATCCAGGCCTGGGCCGGCGGCCAGCCACAAAACCTGGTGCACGGATGATCAACGGTCACATACCGCGCGCATGGTAAACAGACGAGCATGATAGGATGCCGCGCCTATTTGGAGGATCCATGGCCGAACACGATTTCCGCTTCAGTTTGCTGAGCCCACAACACACCCTGATCGAATGCCGCGCCCTGGTGCCGGGGCGTTATCAAGTCACCGGCAATGGTGGTTCGATCAAGCATGGCGATGTGCTGATCGTCACCTTGCGCGGCAGCAAGAGCCTGTCGATGCGCCTGACCGTCGAAGGCGATGCGCGCTACTCCATCCGCCCGGCCGGGCAATGGGTAGCCATGGCGCAAGGGCCGAAGTTCGGCGAGCTGGAAATTCACACCTGGAAGGCCAATTGCGACAGTTGCGAGGCCGTGCTGGAGTTTGAGTTCGCGGTAGAAACCAAGCTGACCAAGGAGCCGCTGCAACCGGCCGCCACGGCGCGCATTGCCGAGTTGGGCTGGGCCACGGTCGGCGACAAGCACCGTTGCCCGAAATGCCAGCAGGCCGCGCCATGAAGAGCCTGCTGGTGCTCGCAGCGCTGGGTGCAGGCCTTGCCGGCTGCGCCAGCGATGAAGTCAAGCTCAAGCAGGATCACAGCTATATCGTGGAGTGGATCGGCGAACGGCCCCTGATGGACTACGCCCACCTGACCGTGACCCTTGGCGCCGATGGCCGGGCCTATGGCAATGGCGGCTGCAACCATTGGTTCGCGCCGTACAGCCTGGACGGTGACACACTCAGCTTCGGCAAGATCGGCAGCACCCGCAAGTTGTGTGCCGAAGCCCTGATGGAGCAGGAACAGCGCTTCTTCAAGGCCCTGCAAACCGTGCAGCGCTGGGACATCTCGCCCATCGAACAGACCCGTTTCTGGCCTGCCGAGGGCAAGCCACTGCGTTTGTGGCTGGAAGAAGGTTGATCCAGCCCTTGTAGGAGCGAGCAAGCTCGCTCCTACAGAGATCGCAAGGGGTCAGCCGCGCAACGCTTTGAGCTTGGCCAGTACCCCCGCCGCCGTCTGCTCGCCCAGCATCTGCGCCCGCACCTTGCCCTTGTCATCGATGATGTAGGTCACCGGCAAGACTTCGCTGCGCGGAATCTCGAAAATGGCCTCGGGGTTCTGCGCCAATACGGTGAACTTGATGCCCAGCTTCTCGCTGGCGCTCTTGAGCTCTTCGCCCTGCACATTGTCGAAGTTGACGCCAAACACACTCACCGGCTGGCCCTTGAGCTGCTCGGCCAGGGCGTTGAGCTCGGGGATCTCGATGCGGCACGGGCCACACCATTCGGCCCAGTAATTGATCACCAGCCATTGCTTGTCGATGCGCTCGGCCGCGACTTTCTGGCCGTATTGGTCAACGCCATAATCATTGCCGCAACCGCTGAGCAGGAGTGTGGTGATAACTGCCAGTGCGCCTATCAGTCGCCGTGTCATGGGGTATTCCTTAGCAAAAATGAACGTAGGCTGCGGCCGATCGCCTCTTACGGTTTAAGGACAGCCCGCAGCGCAGGTAGAATACCCGCCACCTTACGCAAGATGCGACCCGCACATGACCGATCTGACGCTTTATCACAACCCGCGCTGCTCGAAATCCCGCGGTGCGCTCGAACTGCTCGAGGCCCGAGGCCTCACGCCGAACGTCGTGCGCTACCTGGAAACCCCGCTGGACGCCGCGCAGCTTGAAGCCCTGCTCGCCAAGCTGGGAGTCGGCGCCCGACAACTGCTGCGCAGCGGCGAAGACGAATACAAGACCCTCAACCTGGACGACGCCAGCCTCAGCGAGGCGCAATTGATTGCCGCCATCGCCGCCCATCCCAAACTGATGGAACGGCCGATCCTGGCCACCGCCGACAAAGCCGTGATTGGCCGGCCACCGGAAAATATCCTGGAACTGCTGCCGTGAGCGTGCCTTACGTTCTGGTGTTGTATTACAGCCGCAACGGCTCGGTCAGCGAAATGGCCCGGCAGATTGCCCGGGGCATCGAGCAAGGCGGCCTGGAAGCGCGCCTGCGCACCGTGCCGGCGATCTCCAGCGAGTGCGAGGCCGTCGCGCCGAGCATCCCGGCCGAAGGCGCGCTGTATGCCAGCCTCGACGACCTGAAGCACTGCGCGGGCCTGGCCCTGGGCAGTCCGACGCGCTTTGGCAACATGGCCGCGCCGTTGAAGTACTTTCTCGACGGCACCAGCAACCTGTGGCTGACTGGCGCCCTCGTCGGCAAGCCGGCTGGGGTCTTCACCTCAACCGCCAGCCTGCACGGCGGCCAGGAAACCACCCTGATGTCGATGCTGCTGCCGTTGCTACACCACGGCATGCTGATCACCGGCCTGCCCTACAGCGAACAGGCGTTGCTCGACACCCAGGGCGGCGGTACGCCCTACGGCGCCAGCCACCATTCCGGCGCCGACGGTAAACGCGCCCTGGACGCTCATGAAATCGCCCTATGCCGTGCCCTGGGCCTGCGCCTGGCGAAGACCGCGGCAAAACTGGAGAGTGGCCGTGGCCAAGAAGCCTAAAGTCCTGCCGGCCCAGGCCTGGCTGGAACCCCGGGTCAAGCTGGCACGGGCCTTGAGCCTGCTGGCGTTCCTGGGCCTGGTGGGGCTGCTCTGCGTTTACTACCTGCTGGTCGCCGACCTGCATGGCGCACGCCCCTGGGTGATCTTGCTGATCGAACTGGTGCCGTTGCTGATCCTCGCGCCGGGCATGCTCATGGGCAGCGCGCGCGGGCATTCGTGGATGTGCTTTGTGGTGAACCTGTACTTCATCAAGGGCGCCCTGGCGGCCTATGACCCGAACCGCCAGTGGTTTGGCGTGCTGGAGATGCTGGCGAGCCTGGCGGTGTTCTGCACGGCGCTGCTATATGTACGCTGGCGGTTCCAGCTGAATCGGCGGTTGGCGGGGGAAGGTCAGCCAGCCTGAGGGTTTTGTGGGGCCGATCAGGTCCCATCGCAGGCAAGCCAGCTTCCACATTTGGAATGCATCCCCCTGTGGGAGCTGGCTTGCCTGCGATGGCAGCACCTCGATCTCAATGATTGACCGTATAAGCCAACATCATCGACAACTGACACATCGGCCGCCCGCTCTCGGCGTGCCATTGGTTGAACGCCGCCTGCACCGTCGCCAGGTCCCGCAGGCTGGTGGGGGCCTTGTCGACAATCTCCTGCGCATTCAGCGCCGCAACCACGTCATAACTCGGCACAAACGTGTCCTTGCCCACCATGCGCAAAAAGCGCGGTGCCGACAGCCCGCCCAGTTGATGGCCGTGCTTGCTCAGGTATTTCCACAAGCCGACGATCTCGGTCACCGGCCAGTCGGCAATCAGCGCCGCGAAGCTGCCCTTCTCCTGCTCGACATCGAGGATCATCTGCGCATTGCGCGGCACGCTCTTGAGCTTGCCCAGGTGGCGGATGATCCGTGTGTCCTGCATCAGCCGCTCAAGGTGCTCGGCGCCCATCAGCACGACTTTTTCGGGATCGAAGCCGAAAAACACCTCCTCGAACGCCGGCCATTTGGCGTCCACCACACTGTGCTTGAGCCCGGCACGAAACACCCGCAGCGACAGGGTCGACAGGTAGCGGTCATCGCTGATCTGGCGCAATTGCGCCGGCGTCTTGGGCACGGGCAGGTGGGCTTCCAGCTCGGCCGCCGAACCAAAGCGGTTCAGACAGTATTCGTGCAGCCATTTGTAATCGCGCATGCCCTCTCCTACGGGTTGAAATGAAAACGGCGCCCATAAGCGCCGTCTGTCAGAGCCTGGAAAAGGCTCAGAGGTTCACAACGTTGACGAAGCGCGACGCCGCGGTTTCGTCGATGCGCAGGCTGGTGAAGTCAAACAGGTTACGGTCGGCCAGCTGCGAGGGGATCACGTTCTGCAAGCTGCGAAAGATGCTCTCGGTGCGCCCCGGCGTCTTGCGCTCCCACTCCTGGAGCATGTCCTTGACCACCTGGCGCTGCAGGTTCTCCTGGGAACCGCAGAGGTTGCAGGGGATGATCGGGAATTGCTTGAAGTCGGAGTAGGCCTGGATGTCCTTCTCGTTGCAATACGCCAGCGGGCGGATCACCACGTTGCGCCCGTCGTCGGCACGCAGCTTGGGCGGCATGGCCTTGAGCGAGCCGTTGAAGAACATGTTGAGAAAGAAGGTCTCGACGATGTCATCGCGGTGATGCCCCAGGGCCATCTTGGTCGCGCCGATTTCATCGGCAAAGGTGTACAGCGTGCCACGGCGCAGGCGCGAGCACAGCGAGCAGGTGGTCTTGCCTTCCGGGATCAGTTCCTTGACCACTGAATAGGTGTCTTTCTCGACGATGTGGTACTCGATGCCCAAGGCCTTGAGGTAGGCCGGCAGCACGTCCTCGGGGAACCCGGGCTGCTTCTGGTCCATGTTGACGGCAACAATGTCGAACTTGATCGGCGCGACCTTTTGCAGGTGCAGCAGCACATCCAGCAGGGTGTAGCTGTCTTTGCCGCCGGACAGGCAGACCATGACCTTGTCGCCCTCTTCGATCATGTTGAAGTCAGCGACAGCCTCACCGGCCAGGCGCCGCAGGCGTTTTTGCAGTTTGTTCTGATTGACGGTAAGGGTGCCCATGGCGCTTGGATCCGCGAAAAAGGTTGTGACGAAAAGCCGGGTATTTTAGCGGTATGGCGCACCGAGTTCCAATGTGGGAGGGGCTTGCCCGCGATAGCGGCAGTCCAGCCACTGTTTCTGGCAACTGACCCACCGCCATCGCAGCGATGCGGCGACCCGACAAGCCAGCTCCCACAGGGGACTGCATTCCACGTCACAGACCCAGGCGCGATTAAGCCCCGTGTTTACAGCGCGATTTGCTCTAAAGCCCCCCACTTTTCCTGGCTATCACTTCCTATACTGCGACATAAGGTCGCACACATATCCAGACCTTTCAGGCCACTTGGCCGGCGGGCGCTCCGCTTGGGGGGCGATGGCAATAACGACAGGAGTGACTGGCATGATCCATCACGTCGTGGGGCTTTTCACCCATCCCGACCAGGAATGGCGGGAAATTCGTGGCGATAAAGAGGAAAGCATCGGCCACATGTACCTGACTCACACGCTGATTCTCGCGGCGATCCCCGCCGTGTCGGCGTTTATCGGCACCACCCAGGTCGGCTGGGTCATCGGCAATCGCGCCCCGGTCATGCTGACCCAGGAAAGCGCGTTGTGGATGACCATCATGTCGTACCTGGCGATGCTCGGCGGCGTTGCGGTGATGGGCGCCTTCATTCACTGGATGGCGCGCACCTATGACGCCAATCCGAGCATGGCACGCTGCGTGGCATTTGCCACCTACACCGCCACCCCCCTGTTTATCGGCGGGCTGGCCGCGCTGTATCCGCATATGTGGCTGGGCATGGTCGTGGGCACGGCCGCCATCTGCTACACGGTGTACCTGCTGTATGTGGGGCTGCCAACCTTCATGAGCATCGACCCGGACGAAGGCTTCCTGTTTTCCAGCTCGGTACTGGCCGTCGGCCTGGTGGTCCTGGTGGCGATCATGGCGTTTACCGTGATTGTCTGGGGCCTGGGCGTGGGGCCGATCTACACCAACTAGCCGTTTTTTAACCGCAGGAACAGCCACCGCAAGGTGGCTTTGTGCGTGATGCATGACCATTCGGCGCCTGGCAGATTCGGAAACCCCCTTGGATGCGGCATACTGGGGGTCTCTGGAGATATGTACAGCATGCCCGAGCAACTCAATACCCGCGTCGAAGATTGTTTCCTGCAAGCCGAATCCTTTTTCAAACGAAGTTTCAAACGCCCCCAGGTCAGCCTCAAGCTGCGTGGGCAGAAAGCCGGTGTCGCGCATTTGCACGAGAACCTGCTGCGCTTCAACCCCCAGTTGTACCGGGAAAACAGCCAACACTTCCTCAAACAGACGGTGGCCCACGAAGTGGCGCACCTGATCGCCCACCAATTGTTCGGCGAGCGCATCCAGCCCCATGGCGAGGAATGGCAATTGATTATGCGCGGGGTCTACGAACTGCCCCCCGACCGTTGCCATACCTATGAGATCCAGCGCCGACGGGTGACCCGTTATATCTACCGGTGCCCGTGTGCCGACAGTGACTTTCCGTTCTCGGCCCAGCGCCATGGGTTGGTGAACCAGGGGCGACGGTATGTGTGCCGCAGGTGCCGGGGGACGTTGGTGTTTACTGGGGAGACGCGGGTGGAGTGAGGTTTTGGGGGGACTTCACCGGCCCCATCGCGGGCAAGCCCGCTCCCACATTTGAATGTATTCACAAATCAGAATGTGGGAGCTGGCTTGCCTGCGATGGAGCCAAAACAGCCACTACCCCACCACCTTGGCCCCCCGCAGCTCAGCGATCCGCTGGGTACTGAAACCCAACTCCCCCAACACTTCATCACTGTGCGCCCCCACCGCCGCCCCGATATGCCTCGGTGCCGGCACCCCCTCGGAAAACTTCAGCGGGCACGCCATCTGCGCCTGGAACGAGCCATCCCCACGGGGCACCTGGCTCACCAGCTCCCGGGCCTTTAATTGCGGATGCTCCAGGGCTTCCCCAAGGCTGAGCACCGGCTCCACGCAAGCATCGACCCCGGCAAACAGCGCACACAGCTCCTCAAAACTGTGTCGCTCAAACTCCATCTGCAATGCCTGCTTGAGGGCCTTTTGCTGTTCGGGCTTGGGTGACAGGCCCTGGGCCGCCAATTCCGGGCGCCCCAGCGCGCCACACAGTTGCTGCATAAACCCCGGCTCCAGGCTGCCCACGGATAACCAGCGCCCGTCCCGCGAACGGTAGTAGTCGTAGAAACTGCCGCCATTGAGCACCTGGTCTTCACGCCCGGGCTCCATGCCACAGGCCAGGTAGGCCGCGCCAGCCATGGCGTTGAGGCTGAAGGCGCAGTCGGTCATGCTCACATCCAGGTACTGGCCCAGCCCACTGTGCTGGCGCGCAATCACTGCCGCGAGCAGGCCGACCACCCCATGCAACGAGCCACCGCCCACATCCGCCACTTGCACGCCCAGGGGCAGCGGGCCGCTGTCCTGGCGCCCGGTATAGCTGGCGACGCCGGACAGGGCCAGGTAGTTGATGTCATGCCCGGCGCGGTCCTTGTAGGGGCCGGTCTGGCCGTAGCCGGTGATGGACACATAGATCAGCTTCGGGTTGATCGCCTTCAACGCTTCATACCCCAACCCCAGGCGCTCCATGACTCCGGGGCGGAACTGCTCCAGCACAATGTCGTAGTCGGCCACCAATTGCCGCACGATCTCCAACGCCTCGGGCTGCTTGAGGTCCAGGGCCAGGCTGCGCTTGTTGCGGTTGAGGTAGGCATGGCTGGCCGACACCCCTCGATCGTGGGGCGGCAACACCCGCAGCAGGTCCAGGCGCGTGGGGGATTCGATGCGCAGCACCTCGGCGCCCATGTCTGCCAACAGCAGCGAAGCAAAAGGCCCCGGCAGCAGGGTCGAGAAATCCAGCACTTTAAGGGACGCCAAGGGGCCTGACATGGGAGCTCCGATTCCAGTTCGATGGGGCACAGAGTAGTCAGCCTTGGGCAACAGCGGCAATTACCGTAAGCATCATCGACAGTGACCGTTGTGCTCGTGCGCCCATAAAAAAACCCATCCGAAGATGGGTTTTTCAGGGCTGCGCCAGCGTTTACTTGATGGCCGGGGCCGGGCCTTCGGCCACGCCCAGGTCATCCAGTTCGCGGGTTTCGGAGATACCGGTACCGCCGGACGCCAGCTCGCTTTGCAGCTTGTCAGTGTCCAGTTCCTTGACCCACTTGGCGACGACGATGGTCGCTACGGCGTTACCGACCAGGTTGGTCAGGGCGCGGGCTTCGGACATGAAGCGGTCGATACCGAGGATCAGCGCCAGGCCGGCAACCGGCAGGTGGCCAACCGCCGACAGGGTTGCGGCCAGGACGATAAAGCCACTCCCAGTCACGCCCGCAGCACCTTTGGAGGACAGCAACAGCACCAGCAGCAGGGTGATCTGGTGGGTGATGTCCATGTGGGTGTCCGTCGCCTGGGCGATGAACACGGCAGCCATGGTCAGGTAGATCGAAGTACCGTCAAGGTTGAAGGAGTAGCCCGTCGGGATCACCAGACCTACCACCGACTTCTTCGCGCCCAGGCGCTCCATCTTGATCAGCATGCGCGGCAGTGCGGACTCGGAGGAGGAAGTCCCCAGGACGATCAGCAGTTCTTCACGGATGTAGCGCACCAGTTTCAGGACGCTGAAGCCGTGGGCGCGGCAGATGCCACCCAGGACCACCAGCACGAACAGCACGCAGGTGATGTAGAAGCAGATCATCAACTGGCCCAGTTGCACCAGCGAGCCGACACCGTAGGCCCCGATGGTGAACGCCATGGCGCCCAGGGCACCGATTGGCGCGAGCTTCATGATCATGTTGATGATGTTGAACATCACGTGGGCGAAACGATCGATGAAGTCCAGCACCGGCTTGCCATAGGCACCCAGGCGATGCAGGGCAAAACCGAAGATCACCGAGAACATCAGCACTTGCAGGATATCGCCGTTGGCAAAGGCGCCGACGATGGTGTTGGGGATCACGTTGAGGATAAAGCCAACGATGCTCTGGTCTTTACCGGCAGTGACGTAGGCCGCGACTTTCGAGGCATCCAGGGTCGCAACGTCGATGTGCATGCCAGCGCCTGGCTGCACCACGTTGACCACGACCAGGCCGATCAGCAGGGCGATGGTGGACACGATTTCAAAGTACAGCAGCGCGTAGCCGCCGGTCTTGCCCACCGACTTCATGTTCTGCATGCCGGCGATGCCGCTGACCACGGTGCAGAAGATGATCGGGGCGATGACCATTTTGATCAGCTTGATAAAGCCGTCACCCAATGGCTTGAGGGCCACACCGGTCTGTGGGTAGAAGTGACCGAGCAGGATACCGATAACGATGGCAACGATTACCTGGAAGTACAGGGTTTTGTAGAACGGCTGACGAGTCGTCATTGCAAAGTTTCCTCAAGAGTCCCGTGGGGCAAATATCCGCCATGGCCCACGACACTTGAATTGCGAACCCTCCTGCACTGGAGGGATTTGTTTTGGCGAACTGCGGGCTGGCAGGTCTGTACTCCTTATCGCAAACGGCGTGCCACTTTCCTGAAAAGCCCTGGAGCCCTTAAACCACGGGGGTCGATGGCTAGCAACGGCGGTTTCCCGGAGGCACACAGGTGGCGGATATCCGCCCAGCGCCCCGATCTCGTCCTACAATTTGGCGGATATCCGCCTTGTCCCCCCAAGGCATGATGGCTACCATCGGCCACTCAATGGACGAGGCCCCCGCATGCGCGAACGCACCATCGCCAGTCATTACGCCCGTGCGGCCCTGGGCGGCGCGCGCCGGGCCGGCTACGACTGCTCGACGCTGTTGCAGCAACTGGGCATTACCCCGGAACTGCTGGCAGAGCCCCGCGCGCGTATCGCCCCGGAGCAGTTCACGCGGCTGTTGCAGATGTTGTGGCGGGCCCTGGATGACGAGTACCTGGGCTTCGCCGACGCACCGAGCAAGCGCGGCACCTTTGCCATGATGTGCCACGCGCTGATCCATTGCCGGACCCTGGAAAAGGCACTGGAACGCGGGTTGTTGTTCTACAGCCTGTTCCCCCAGGGGCCGCGCTGGCGCCTGAGCCGTGAGGGCGACATGGCGCGCCTGAGCCTGGATGACTCGCAACTGTGGGACCCGGATCATTTTTTGAGCGAAAGCCTGCTGGTGATCTGGCATCGCCTCGGCAGTTGGCTGATCGGCCAGCGTATCCGCCTGGAGCAAGCGAGCTTCCGCTACCCGATGCCGGCCCATGCCAGCGAATATGACCTGCTGTTCCCCTGCCCCCTGGTGTTCAGCGCGGCCAGCAGCAGCCTGGTGTTCCACAGCCGCTACCTGAGCCTGCCGCTGCTCCAGGATGAGCGCACCCTCAAGCACTTCCTTGAACGCTCCCCCGCCGACCTGCTGTCCCGGCCCGACGAAGGCGACAGCCTGAGCAGTCAGATACGCCGCCTGCTCAGCCGCGACCGCACGCCGTGGCCAGACCTGGAGGCCGTGGCGCAGCACCTGCATATCAGCCCGCAGACCCTGCGCCGGCATTTGCGCGAGGAAGGCACCAGTTTCCAGGCACTCAAGGATGAATTGCGCCGGGATATTGCGATTTTTCACCTGGGGCGGGCGGATTTGTCGTTGCAGGAGATTGCCGAGCAGTTGGGGTTTTCCGAGCCTTCGGCGTTTCACCGGGCATTCAAGAAGTGGACAGGGGTGACGCCGGGGGCTTATCGGGCGCAGGAGAGTTGAGGGAGGTGGTGTTTGGGCGGGCGCCATCGCAGGCAAGCCAGCTCCCACATTAACGGTGTTCACAAATCAAAATGTGGGAGCTGGCTTGCCGGCGATGCGGCCGGCAAATCCAACAAGGATCACACGGCCGGAAAATGAATCCTGAACGCCGCCCCCCCTAAAGGCGAATCCCCCAGGGTCAACCGCGCGCCATAGCTTTCAATAATGTCCTTGACCACCGCCAGCCCAATCCCCTGCCCCGGATGCTGGCGGTCCAGGCGCTCGCCGCGCTGCAGGATCCGCGCGCGCTGGTCGGGGGGCACGCCGGGGCCATCGTCTTCGATGCACAGGCGCACCCCATCGGCCCCTTCATCCAGGGTCACGCGCACTTCGCCCAGGCACAGGCGGTAGGCGTTTTCCAGCAGGTTGCCAAGCAACTCCAGCAACGCGCCCTGTTCGATGGGCACGTCGCATTGCTCCGGCAGCGCAAAAGATACGCGCACACGCTTGTCGCGGTAGACCTTGTCCAGGGTGTCGCACAGGCTTTGCAGCACCGGGCGCAGGCGCACCTGGTGACGCACCAGGCCACTTTTACGCAGGCTGGCGCGCTGCAACTGGTAGCTGATCTGCTGGCTCATGCGCTCGATCTGCGACTGCAGGACCCGCGCCTGCCCAAGGTCCCGGGGGCGCTGGGCCATGTCTTCACTCACGCCCTGCAGCACTGCCAGGGGGGTTTTCAGGCTGTGGGCCAGGTCGTCCAGGGAATCGCGGTAGCGGGTGCGCTGCTCGCGCTCGCTGTGCAGCAGGCGGTTGAGGGAACCGGTCAGGCGCAGCAACTCCCGTGGGTGTTGCTCGCTGAGGCTTTCGCGGGTGCCGCCTTCGATTTCATCCAGCTCCTGGCTCAGCCGGCGCAAGGCCTGCAAGCCCCAGGTCAGGCCGATCCACAACAGGCTCAACAACACCAGCAAGGCGGCGCCAAAGCCCAGGTAGAGGTTTTCCCGCAGGCCTTCCAGGGTCACCTGGTATTCGCGCACCGGTTGCAGGGCGACGATGCTGAACGCCGCGCTCTTGCCCCCCAGCAGCTTGACCTCGACGTCATACACGAAAAATTCCTGGCCGTTGGCCTCGCGAATCTTCGCAAACTCGTTGCCGCGCCCGTCGTAGCGCGGCCGGTAATTGATGTTTTCTTCTCGAGTCGCCCGCGAACGCCAGACCAGATGGCCTTCACGGTCATAGATATAGCCCAGCAGGCGGCTGTCGGTCAGGTTGAAACGCTCGTCGGGCAACTGCGCCGGCATCAGCAAGCGGTTGTTATCGACCCGCGCGGCAGAGATCAGCGTGGTCACATCGGACGCCAGGCGCTGCTCGATGGCATCCTGCAACGCCAGGCTGAACGCGCCCTGCATGGCCGGCAACAGCGCCAGCATGAACAACACGGCCAGGGTGGTGGCCGCCAGCATCAGGCGCAGACGAAGCGAACGGATCAACGGCAGCGCTCGTTAAACAGGTAGCCCAGGCCGCGCACGGTGTCGATGGGCTTGAACCCAGCCGGGCCTTCGAGCTTGCGACGCAGGCGGCCGACCAGTACTTCGATCACGTTCGGGTCGCGCTCGTCGTCATCGGGATAGAGTTGTTCCATCAACCGATCCTTGGCCACCACTTGTTGGTGATGACGCATCAGGTATTCGAGGATCCGGTACTCATAGGCCGTCAGCGCCAGGGGCTGTTCGTCGAGGGACGCCTGTTTGCGATTGAGGTCCAGCAGCAATGGGCCGGCGACGATGGTCGACTGGGTAAAACCGCTGGAGCGGCGCAACAGGGCGTTCATCCGCGCCTCCAGTTCTTCAAACTGGAAGGGCTTGACCACATAGTCGTCGGCCCCGGCGGCCAGGCCTTCGACCTTGTCCTGCCAGTTGCCGCGCGCGGTGAGGATCAGGATCGGGAAGGTCTTGGCCTGGGTCCGCAGTTGGCGGATCAGGTCCAGGCCGCCCATCCCCGGCAGGCCCAGGTCGATAATCGCCAGGTCATGATTGAATTGCCCGGTCTGGTACAGCGCCTCTTCGGCATTGGCCACGGCTTCGACCACGTGACCGCTGTCACCAAGACGGGTCAACAGGTGATGGCGCAACAACGCCTCATCTTCGACAACCAGCAATTTCATAACGCTCTCCAAGGCCAATCCACTGTCCCGCAGGGAACCATCATAGCGGCCCTGACGGTATGCTTGCGCAGTTTACGGCGGTTGAACTGAACACAGTCTGAACCGACGGGCTACCCAGGCAGGCCCCGCCCCATGCAGAATAGCCGGCATGAACCCGATACCCGCCTGCTGCACCCCACTTGATGACCATTGGCCGCTACCCACCGCCCTGTCCGGCACGGTGTTGCTGAGCACCCGCTTCGAGCCCACATTGCTTGAGGCCAGCGATTTTCAGCGCTGCGCCGTGCCGCCGCCGGCCAGCATCCAACGGTCAGTGGCCAAGCGCCAGGCCGAGTTCCTCGCCGGCCGCCTGTGCGCCCGCGCCGCCTTGCAACGGCTCGAAGGCCTGGACTGCATCCCGGCCATTGGCGAGGACCGTGCCCCGGTGTGGCCCGGCCATATCAGCGGCTCGATCACCCACAGCACCGGGCATGCGGCGGCCATCGTCGGGCATAAGGCGCAATGGCGCGGGCTGGGCATGGACCTGGAGAACCTGCTGCCCCTTGAACGGGCCGAGCGCCTGGCGGGGGAAATCCTTACCCCGGATGAGCTGCAACGCATGGCCAAAGGGCCCCGGGAGCAGATTGCGCAGCTAGTGACCCTGACGTTTTCGGCCAAGGAAAGCCTGTTCAAGGCGCTCTATCCGATTGTGCACAAGCGCTTCTATTTTGAGCATGCAGAAGTGGTGGAGTGGTCCGATTCAGGATTTTTGCGCTTGCGATTGCTGACGGATTTGTCCAGTGAGTGGTGTTATGGCAAGGAGCTGGAGGGGCAGTTTGTGGTGCATGAAGGGCAGTTGTTGAGCCTGGTAGCTGTCGGCGCCTGATAGATAGCTATCGCAGGCAAGCCAGCTCCCACATTTGACGGTGTTCACACATCAAAATGTGTGCTGGCTTGCCTGCGATGTCGGTCTCAAGTCTTGTCCTGGTCCCGCGGCCAACTCAGGCTGAAGCAAGCGCCGCCCAGGTTGTTGCTCTTGCTGATCAAAGCCCGCCCGCCATGCCAGTAGATAATCCGCCGCACAATCGACAAACCCAGGCCATGCCCGCCCGAGGCGCGGGTGCGGCTGTCATCCAGGCGCAGGAAGGGGGTGAAGATGCGCTCCCAGGCACTTTCCGGCACGCCCGGGCCATCGTCTTCGACGTCGATACGGCAACGCACCTGGCCCACCTGGTAGCTGATCAGCACCCGCGACTGGGCATGGCGCATGGCATTGCTCACCAGGTTTTGCAGGGCACGGTGCAGGTAGCGTGGTTCGGCATCGACCCAGGCGGCGTCCAGGTGCGCCGATGACAGGCACACGCCCCGCGCCACCTTGATCCCCGGCCGCAAGGGCGCCAGCTCGCCGATCACCTGGTCGAGCAAGGCACTCAGGTCGACCCGCTGGAAACTCAGGGCCGGCGAGCCCTGCTCCAGGCGCGCATAGGTGAGCATCTCATCCACCAGGCCGTCGAGGTCCTGGATATCGCTGTCCATGCCTTCCATGTATTTACGCCGGGCTTCGGGCGTGGCGGCGTCGCCGATCATCTCCAGGCCAAACCGCAGGCGCGCCACCGGCGTGCGCAATTCATGGGACACCGCGCGCACCAGTTCGCGCTGGATCGCCAACAAGCGCTGCAAGTGCTCGGCCATGCCATTGAAGGCCGCCGCCAGGCGCCCTACCGAGTCGGCCCCACGCGCCGGCACCCGGGCTTCCAGGTTGCCTTTGGCGATCCGCGTGGCGGCCGCTTCCAGCCCGCGCAGGCGGCGCTCCAGTTGGCGCACCAGTAAATACACGATCAGGCCGATCAAGGTCAGGCCGATCAGGGCAATCAGCACCAGCCATTGCGCCGGGTAAGGGTTCATCTGGTACAGCGGGCCGATTTCCAGGACCCATGGCGTACCGACCATACCGGCAAACACGCGGATCGAGTCGCCGCCCTTGCCCAGGGCCATCACCGTATCGCCTTCGGCCACGCGTCGCCGCTGGTCTTCGTCCATATCGGCGGCGTCCAGTTTCAGCAGGTGCATTTCAAAGCCGAAACCCTTGGCCTCTTTCAGATCGGCCAGCCGTTGCGGCTGCTCGGCCACCGGAAACCGCACCAGTTCGTCGGCCAGCAAATAAATGGTGGCCCGGGCCAGTTGCTCGCTGATCTGCTGCACTTCGCCGCTGAGCAGCAGTTGCTCTTTTTCACTGACCAGGCGCAACACCCGGGCCGCATGGGGCCCGGTCTGCTCCACCAGGACCTGGCCGCGCTGCAGGCGGTTGCGTTGGCTCAGGTCCAGGCGGGCATCCGCCACCGCCTGCAGTTGCAAGGGAATCCCCAGCAAACGCTCCCACACCGCCAGGGCGCGTTGGCGCTCGATGCTGCTCATCGGTTGCAGGTTGTCGCCCATCAGGGCAAACGTGCCGTGGGCCAGGCGCTCGCGATACTGGCCGCTGCGCACTTCATTGAGCAGGTGCAGGGCCAGGACGCCCAGCAGGGCCACCAGGATCAGCGCCGCGCACATGCCGCCATAGATGCGCAGGAAGATCGAGTTCATGACAGCCTAGCGGCGCAGGCTTCGGGGACGAACAGGTAGCCTTTGCTGCGAATGGTCTTGATCAGGCGCGGATGGATGGGATCGTCGCCGATTTTCGGGCGGATCCGCGAGATACGCACATCAATGGAACGGTCCTGGCCGTCGTAGCCGATGCCGCGCAGGGCGGTGAAGATCTCTTCCCGGGACAGGATGCGCCCGGCATTGGCCACCAACAGCCACAACAGGTCGAATTCGGCGCTGGTCAGCTCGATGCCACCGTCGTGCAGCCAGGCTTCGCGCAAGGCGTTGTCCACCACCAACGGGCCGAATTGCAGGCGCCGCTGTTTTTCCGGGGCCACGGGCTCGGTACTTTCGCTGCGCCGCAACAAGGCCTGGATCCGTGCCAGCAACAGGCGCGGGCGCACCGGCTTGCACACATAGTCGTCGGCGCCCATGTCCAGGCCCAGGACCTGGTCCATGTCGTCGGTGCGCGCGGTGAGCATCAGGATCGCCCCGTCGTAGCGCTCGCGCACCTTGCGGCAGATGCTCAGGCCGTCTTCACCGGGCAGCATCAGGTCGAGGATCACCAGGTCCGGCTGCTCGGCAATGATCCGCGCCACCGCCAGGGCGCCGTCGCCTTCGATGGAGACCCGCAGGCCGTTGCTTTCCAGGTAGTCACGGGTCAACTCAGCCAGACGCTGGTCGTCCTCGACAATCAATACCTGCCAGGCTTCTTGCTCCACGGGTGGTCCTCGTTTTTATAAGTGCTTTGTCAGGACTGCACAGGTTCAAATGTGGGAGTGGGCTTGTCAGCTCCCACATTTTGATCCTTGCCAGCCGGACCTAATTTGTCATGCACAAAGGGCATAACCGTGTAGGAATAAAAGGCCGATTGTAGCCATGGCCCAGCCCTCAAACACAAGCCAGGAAATGCATTCGGTGATCGCGTTTTTTTGTGATAGGGTTCGCGCCCGCAAAAATCCAGCCGGGTGTTTTCAGCTTGGAATATTCGGTGACAAACGGTGCGATGCAGCAGTACTGCGGCCTACACGGCGGGTCCACCTTTCATACACATTTTACCCACAGCGTTATCCACAGGTCGTGCGTTGCTAAGCCCCCCAAAACGCATTATCTTGTAGCCCGTCGCCGAAAAAACCCTACATGTAGGGTTTGAAGCGAAAAGACCAAACACAAATCAGACAAGAAACTCAAGTGCTTTCTTGCTCCTGTTTGGTGGAACTTAAACCTTTTTCGAAAGCCCAAACCGCGCACGCGGATGGCTGCTGTTTTCAAGCCCGAATGGGAGAAAGCGGTACGGGTGTTGCAATACAAGCGACACCCAGCAGGAATACGGCAAAGAGCGTGAGGCTCGGCGCCGAAGACTTCGGCATGGAAGCGGCGCGAACAGCTCCCTTCCTCCTGTCCCGAGGTTGTTATGCCAGGCCCAGGCCTGTTGTAAGTGCTTCAGGACGGAACGGTGGGCACCGTGATGGTGCCCAAATAAATATAGAATGTGGAGACAACCCCCCATGCAAACCGACACAACTCGCGAGAACCCGCAAGGCTCCGTGCCGCAGGCTGCTGATTCAAATATGGATCTGTCCGCCACCGCGCCCGGCCAATTGCGCGTGATCAAGCGTAACGGCACTGTCGTTCCTTACACCGATGACAAAATCACCGTCGCCATCACCAAAGCGTTTCTTGCAGTTGAAGGCGGCACCGCTGCCGCTTCGTCGCGTATCCACGACACCGTTGCCCGCCTGACCGAACAAGTCACCGCGACCTTCAAGCGTCGCATGCCCTCGGGCGGCACCATCCACATCGAAGAAATCCAGGACCAGGTCGAACTGGCCCTGATGCGTGCCGGCGAGCAGAAAGTGGCCCGCGACTACGTGATCTACCGTGACTCGCGCGCCAAGGAACGTGCTGTACACGCGCCGTCCGCCGAAGCCGTGAAAGCCCACCCGTCGATCCGCATCACCCTGGCTGATGGTTCGTTCGCGCCGCTGGACCTGGGCCGCCTGAACACCATCATCACCGAAGCCTGCGAAGGTCTGGAAGAAGTCGATGGCGACCTGATCCAGCGTGAAACCCTGAAGAACCTGTACGACGGCGTGGCCCTGACCGACGTCAACACCGCCCTGGTGATGACCGCCCGTACCCTGGTCGAGCGTGAGCCGAACTACTCGTTCGTCACCGCCCGCCTGTTGATGGACACCCTGCGTGCCGAAGGCCTGGGCTTCCTGAACGTCGCCCAGAGCGCTACCCACCACGAAATGGCCGACCTGTACGCCAAGGCCCTGCCTGCCTACATCGCCAAGGGTATCGAATTTGAATTGCTGAACCCGATCCTAGCCACCTTCGACCTGGAAAAACTCGGCAAGGCGATCAACCACGAGCGTGACCAGCAGTTCACCTACCTGGGCCTGCAAACCCTGTATGACCGTTACTTCATCCACAAGGACGGGATCCGCTTCGAGCTGCCGCAAGTGTTCTTCATGCGCGTGGCCATGGGCCTGGCGATCGAAGAGAAGCACAAGGAAGACCGTGCGATCGAGTTCTACAACCTGTTGTCGTCCTTCGACTACATGTCGTCGACCCCGACCCTGTTCAACGCCGGCACCCTGCGTCCACAGCTGTCGAGCTGCTACCTGACCACCGTGCCGGATGACCTGTCGGGTATCTACCACGCGATCCACGACAACGCCATGCTGTCCAAATTCGCCGGCGGCCTGGGCAACGACTGGACCCCGGTGCGTGCACTGGGTTCGTACATCAAGGGCACCAACGGCAAGTCCCAGGGCGTCGTGCCGTTCCTCAAGGTCGTGAACGACACCGCCGTAGCAGTGAACCAGGGCGGCAAGCGCAAAGGCGCTGTGTGTGCGTACCTGGAAACCTGGCACATGGACATTGAAGAGTTCATCGAGCTGCGCAAGAACACCGGTGATGATCGTCGTCGTACCCACGACATGAACACCGCCAACTGGATCCCAGACCTGTTCATGAAGCGCGTCTTCGATGACGGCCCGTGGACCCTGTTCTCGCCCTCCGAAGTGCCAGACCTGCACGACCTGACCGGCAAGGCCTTTGAAGAACGCTACGAGTACTACGAAGCCCTGTCCCAGTACCCAGGCAAGATCAAGCTGTTCAAGACCATCCAGGCCAAAGACCTGTGGCGCAAGATGCTGTCGATGCTGTTTGAAACCGGCCACCCATGGCTGACCTTCAAGGACCCGTGCAACCTGCGCAGCCCGCAGCAGCACGTGGGCGTGGTCCACAGCTCGAACCTGTGCACCGAGATCACCTTGAACACCAACAAGGACGAGATCGCCGTTTGCAACCTGGGCTCGATCAACCTGCCGAACCACATCGTGGGCGGCAAACTGGACACCGCCAAGCTGCAGCGCACCGTCAACACCGCCGTACGCATGCTCGATAACGTGATCGACATCAACTACTACTCGGTGCCACAGGCGCAGAACTCCAACTTCAAGCACCGTCCGGTGGGCCTGGGGATCATGGGCTTCCAGGATGCCTTGTACCTGCAGCACATTCCCTACGGTTCGGACGCTGCGGTCGAGTTCGCCGACAAGTCCATGGAAGCGGTCAGCTACTACGCGATCCAGGCTTCCTGCGACCTGGCCGACGAACGCGGCGCCTACGAGACGTTCCAGGGTTCGCTGTGGTCCAAGGGCATCCTGCCGCTGGACTCGCAACAGATCCTGATCGAGCAGCGTGGCCAGAAGTACATCGACGTTGACCTCAATGAGTCCCTGGACTGGGCGCCGGTCCGTGCCCGTGTGCAAAAAGGCATTCGTAACTCCAACATCATGGCCATCGCACCGACCGCCACCATCGCCAACATCACTGGCGTGTCGCAGTCGATCGAACCGACCTACCAGAACCTGTATGTGAAATCGAACCTGTCGGGCGAATTCACCGTGATCAACCCGTACCTGGTCCGCGACCTGAAAGCCCGCGGCCTGTGGGACTCGGTAATGATCAACGACCTGAAGTACTACGACGGTTCGGTACAGCAGATCGAGCGCATCCCGCAAGAACTCAAAGAGCTCTACGCGACCGCGTTTGAAGTGGACACCAAGTGGATCGTTGACGCCGCCAGCCGTCGCCAGAAGTGGATCGACCAGGCCCAGTCCCTGAACCTGTACATCGCCGGCGCATCGGGCAAGAAGCTGGACGTGACCTACCGCATGGCGTGGTACCGTGGCCTGAAAACCACCTACTACCTCCGTGCCCTGGCCGCGACCAGCACCGAGAAGTCGACCATCAACACCGGCAAGCTGAACGCTGTATCCAGCGGCAACCACGGTGATGATTCGGTGCTTGCAGCGCCTGCCGGCCCGGCGCCAGTGCCAAAGGCTTGTGCAATTGACGAGCCGGACTGCGAAGCTTGCCAGTAAGCTGAGCAGGCTGTTAAAAGCCCGTTAACCCAAAAGGTTAACGGGCTTTTTCGTTTTACTACTGCTCTATATGAATATGTACGCTTGCCCATATTCCTCTTGCTGAGGCGGCCCGCCTCGGCCTCCATTTAGCTCTACCTGCCCCCCAATGACAGCCATCGAGTGCTGGCTATAGTTGATAATGCCCAACCCACCGCTAGCAAGCTCATGATGTGAAGACTGCCGGTATAGACCTTTAAGCCCCAGGCGGTCCAACCCCTCATGGTCGCCCTCACCATCCATTAAACTTTCCAACGCATCCCTATAGCTTCTTCTGGCATTCTCATCGTTTTCCTGGGGGGATGCTGCCCTGTTACCTTCCATATGAGCTCGCTTGCCACTAGCCGCGAACATAACGTTCGCGCTAGTCATCAAGGCCGGATCATCTCCCTCGAACCGGGCCACCTCTGCCGCCGTCCTCAATTCATCCTTGCTCAAATGGAGCTGGAACCCATCTCGCATCTGTATATCAAAACCATCACCTGCTGCCCTCACGTCCCTGAAAACATCGGTGGGTTCTTGGCCAAACTTCATCATCGCAGCCTTGATAGCTGCAATCGTGATGCAGTTTCCAGTTCCTTGACTCTGAGAAAAGCCACTCCAGATATTGCCCTGTTCTCTCCCCATACTGGGCTTTTTCCCGGGATTGCTCTTGTCGAGCTTGTAATCGTGATATTGGGCGCCCTTGGTAAGCGGCCTATTGCTCATACTCTCCCTGGGCCCCAAAGTAGCTGGGTTTGCTCCGCCACCCCCACCTCCGCCGCCGCCACGCCCACCTGGGGATCGGGGTGCAGAGGGGGGTTGAGAAGGCTCATCCGGAAACAGATCCGGAAACAGCCTCTTCATAAGCGCGAGCCAGTCTTCGGCAGCCCCCCGCTTCAGTGACTCGAGGATCTCCTTGAATTTCTCGTCACCCAGTTTCTGACGCAGATCATTCAACTTATCGCGTAAATCCCGAGCCACCTGGGCCTTGGAACCGCGCTCGGCCTCTAGGGATGCTCCGATCAACTTGTCGTGCAGCCGCGGCAAGTTGCAATTTTCCAGGCACCTACAGCGTCATTGGACGAAAAGTGACCGAAAAATCATGTACGGAGAGCTTTTTCGACCGGTTCTCCGT
>NZ_MNPU01000036.1 GCF_001983165.1 Pseudomonas gessardii
GTGAATAGTCCTGCGTTGCTGCCTGCCTGAAGGTGTCCGGATGGCCGTGGAATCGGTGTCCGGATGCTTGTGGAATTAGTGTCCGGATGTCGGTGGAATGGGTGTCCGGATGATCATGGAATCCGCACCAAGACGTGCAAGCGTGTCGGAGAACTGGGGATCGTCGCCAAAACGGGCTTTAAGAGCTTTGTAAGAAGCTCCAACCTCAGAGGCTTTGAAGATCTGGCCGTCTTTCTCCATTGAGTACGCATTGTTGCCGTTGGTGATCAAGGTGAAGCCGTCAGCATGGAGGAACTCAAGGAACTCACCGGCTGTCATGGCCATTTCAGTCACAGCGTTTACAGCCTCTTTAAATTTTTTCTTCTCGGATTTAATGCCGCGATTTTCAAGCCTATATTCGTTCGATGGTTTTGGACTTGTAGGCATTCCGGGATTTAAAGACTTTCTGTTTTCAACGACTTTTAACCCGTATTCTTCTTCAATTTCCTGACAAGCTTTTTCAAAGAAAGCAAAATCATTATGCTGAGTGTAAAGGTTTCCTTTGTTGTCTCTTTTATTCCATACAAGATGAACGTGAATTTCATCGGTGTCAGTATGAACTGCCCAACGGTGTTTTCGATTATCTAAATCAAGAACGTTACGCCAAACGGTTAAAGCCAAATCACGGGCCATTTCAGGCGAAACTTCATCATCAGTGTGAAAGCTGATGATTTCATGTACTGCTTCTATTTCCTGAGTTCGGCCAGTTTTAGATTGATACTTGTTGTTAACCTGTCTGAATTTCTTCGCCCCGAATTCCGCATATTCTTCCATGCTGGTGTTGTCAAATTTTTCTTCACTACCGCCAACCAACTCAGATTTTTCTAAAATATAATTCATTGTGCGAGTGGTCGCCGCATTGTCAGGGAGTTTGCTTTTTACGTCCCTGATCATTTTGAACCTCTTTTTTTGATTACTGCTTTTTTTGTTTTAGTTGCAACGAAGTCATAGAGCTTTTCAAAGCGGTCAGATACTTGTTCAAGTGTTTTACTGTCTTGCTCTGTGAACCTGCCGCCAGCGTTCACCTTCCTCGCCATCTGGTTAACATTGTTCCCAATGCTTTCGAGCATTTTTTCGATTTTTGAAAAAGAAGCGAGAAGATCGTCGTTGGTGATTTCGACAGTTTGAGCAAAGCCATCGTTAACGATTTTTTTGATTACTGCTGTTTTAGTCATTGAAAGACTAAAAGCGAGTTCGTTGAATTTTTGCATGTCTTCTTTTGAAATTCTTATTGATATTTTGTCTTGTGCCATGTTTCTCCTGATCGATGTGTTTTTAATTTTGTGAACAAAGGACGGGGCCTGTTGTTCGTTGGTGGATCATTAGCTTTCCGAAACGTCATCACCTTCAAGATCACCATGAATAATTACATTTAATCCATAGGTGAAGGCACCCATACATTGTAATTTGATTTCGTCTTTTATCAGGTCGTGTGTAAAAACCTCGCCAAGAAGATAAGTGATAAACTTGATTTTTTCATGGTCGTCACTACCTAATAATATTTCTTCTACTATCCCTTCTTTCAAATTGAATACGCATCCCTCATTAAGTCCTTTAATTAGTTTGTATAGTTGATCTAGATCTTCACCTGCTGAGCTATTTGGCTTCTTAGATTTGTGTGCATCAAAGTCGAATACGTTAGTGTCTTTTTTGTCTTTCATAATTTTCCTCATGTTTAAGTTTATTTTTCTGTAATGTCCGAAGGCATTACAGGGACTTGCTTTTGCCTTACCATTTTCAAACGAAGTGCGAAAATCAAGAAGGAAACGGAATAAAAAAGCACGAAGTGTTTTTTATGGCCGACAATTTAACGAAGTTAAATGTCGGACGTTTCCATTGCTTGCCTGTTCTTTGTAGGCTTCATATAAAAGTTGTATCATATATTTTAATGTTTTCAATAGTGTCCGACATATCTGTATGACAAAAAAGTGTCCGACAAATTTTAAAAGTGTCCGACATAATACGTTTGATTTTTAGACTGCATAAAAAAAGGCCATCAAATTAATGACAGCCTCAATTTAATACGTTTGATGGTTAGATTTTTTCGGGCGGCTTATAGTTTAGGATTTCTTCAAGCTCTCTAAAAGATTGCTCGCTGAAGCTTTTTGCAATGAATACATTTTGAATAATGCCATCATTAACAAAACGCTTCACGCCATTTTTAAAGATAATGGCAAAATCTACTAGCTCGAAATCAATATTGATGCTTTTTATGATTTCATGTAGCAAAAGGTTTATTTTTGCACGGGTTTCATATGTGCCATTGTTTTTAAGTTCTTCAATGGCGTTCTCAATATTGGCGTTATAGACGTTTAATTGTG
Organism: Pseudomonas gessardii; assembly: GCF_001983165.1. Taxonomy (GTDB): domain Bacteria; phylum Pseudomonadota; class Gammaproteobacteria; order Pseudomonadales; family Pseudomonadaceae; genus Aquipseudomonas; species Aquipseudomonas gessardii. The sequence continues at coordinate 2,361 of NZ_MNPU01000036.1, forward strand.
AGATTTGGACTTGTAGTTCGATACGTTCAATTTCTAGGGCTTTATTGGCTGTTTCTGCGTTCTTTGCGGCTTCGATCATAAAAGCGGGAAGATCGCCCGTTTCAACAAATGACTTTTGAAAATTTTCAAGAAGCTTTTGATTTTTCTCGATCTTGGTTTCAATCGCTCGGATTTGCTTGATTAGCTGTTCAAGTGGATTGTTTTCGTTGAGAACGTCCGCAAGGTTGATTTCTTGAATAGCGTTCAACATGACAGCTTCAAAATCGTCATAACGCAAACGCTTCAAGATACATTCACGTGTAAATTTCCCTTTTTTACAAACAATGTAATTGACCGACTTCGGAACTTTTGCCCGTTTATCAATACCGGGATTGAGTAGATGAACAGGGCCACCACAATCGACACATTTCAAAAGGCCGGTGAATAGGTTTGTGAATAGCTTCCCCTTGCGACCTTTACGGGTCGAATTTGCGGCGGTGATGCGTTGACATTGCTCAAAGGTTTCACGGCTTACAATCGCCGGGAAATAGCCTTCAATGGGTTCACCTGCTGGGATCAGGTCGCGTTTCCCGGTGCCTTGTTTTTGTGGTTGATAAAATCCGAAGGTTGCCGGGTTTCTCAACATTTTTGAAATGATCGAAGGTTCCCAGTATTCCGCACCTTTGAAGGTCGGAATATTTCGCTCATTCAAGATGTTTTTGATTTTCAGCGAACCATTACCATTTTGGAAAAGTTCGAAAATTAGGCGGACGGTTTCAGCTTTTTCGGGATTTAGGACGTATCGACGGCGTTTAATCTGTTTACCCTTGGTTTCGTCCATTAGGTAAAAGATTTCAGTATCAAGCCACGCGGGGGCTTGTGCGGTCATTGCTACGCCATGACTGGCGGCAAGTTTTCTTTTTTCTTCCCAGTTCGACAGACCTTTGTCGCTTTTGTTTTTACTTTCACCATGCGAACGGGCTGCATCAATGGACAAATTGATAATGGTGAAAACATCATTTACATCTTCAATTATTTTTTGTTCATTGGTGCTAATGATCGCCAGTTTCAACCCTTTTGAAATGATCGCATTGACCTTCAAGATGGCATCAATGGGGCCGCGACGGGTCAGCCGGTCGATGTTTTCCAGTGCGAACACATCACCGGGCGAAAACTTCCCGGCGTCTAGGTCAGTGAAAAACCGAGCAAGCTGCCTTTGCTCCGCATCGTCGGAGAACGACGAACGCCCAATGTCTTCAATTGAATGACTTTCATCGAGCGAAAGCCCATATCTTAGGGCAAAATCAGCGATCAGCTTTCGCTGACGTTCAAGCGAAAAGCCCTTCAATTGCTCGCTTGTGGACATACGAAGGTAGGAGATTAAACGTGCCATTTGCTGCCGCCTGTAAGATCCGATCTTGCAGGTATTATACGTCCGACTTGATCAGCACGGCATTGCCCGGCCCCTGGGCGCTGAAGTTCAGGGAGTCGCCGCCACGGGCGTAGTACATATAGATGTGGCCGCCATCCAGAAACAAAGCCTTACGCTTTTCTGTGTAGCCGAGGGACGCATGGCTGCCTTTTTCGGCCAGGTAATAGGCTTCGGTTTCAATACTTCGCGCCGACAGCCACACATCGCCGACCCGATGGCGGATGACTTTGCCCAGCAAATCTTTCGCGAGCGTTTGTGCGTCGCGGTCGAAAAAGCCATCAGGCAGGGCGTTGGCGGGGAGCTTCGGGGGAATACTGGACATGACGATGAACGGTTGCACAGGCCAAATGTGACCGAATGATATCAACTCCAGGCTTAATCACCGCTGAACCTTGAGTTTTTACAGTTCATTTCGACCATCCGCCCCTCACCGCTGTCCGTAGGACGGCGCGACAGCTATAATCTGCCGCTTTCCTCTTTGCCAAGACCCCACCAGACCATGACTGAGTCCGTTCTTGACTACATGACCCGCCTGGGTCGCGCTGCCCGTCAGGCCTCGCGGTTGATCGCCCGTGCGAGCACCGCGCAGAAGAACCGTGCCCTGCTGGCGGCCGCCGATGCTCTGGATGCCTCGCGCTCCGAGTTGACCGCTGCCAACGAGCTGGACCTGGCCAACGGCCGGGCCAATGGTCTGGAGCCGGCATTGTTGGATCGCCTGGCGCTGACGCCGGCCCGTATCGACGACATGATCGAAGGCCTGCGCCAGGTGGCCAAGCTGCCGGACCCCATCGGTGAAATCCGCGACATGCGCTACCTGCCCTCAGGTATCCAGGTCGGCAAGATGCGCGTGCCCCTGGGCGTGATCGGCATCATCTATGAGTCGCGCCCCAACGTGACCATCGACGCGGCGAGCCTGTGCCTGAAGTCCGGCAATGCCACCATCCTGCGCGGCGGCTCCGAGGCCATCCACTCCAACCGCGCCATCGCCGCCTGCATCCAGCAAGGCCTGGCCGTGGCCGAGTTGCCGGCCGAAGTGGTGCAAGTGGTGGAGACCACCGACCGCGCCGCCGTAGGGGCGCTGATCACCATGCCGGAATTTGTCGACGTGATCGTGCCACGCGGCGGCAAGAGCCTGATCGAACGTGTCAGTCGCGATGCCAAGGTGCCAGTTATCAAGCACCTGGATGGCGTCTGCCATGTGTTTATCGATGTGGCGGCCGACCTCGACAAGGCGATCCGCATTGCCGACAACGCCAAGACCCACCGCTACGCGCCGTGCAACACCATGGAAACCCTGTTGGTCCACGCCGGCATTGCCGAGCGCGTGTTGCCGCCGCTGGCGGCGATCTACCGCGACAAGGGCGTGGAACTGCGCGGTTGCGAGCGTACCCGGGCCTTGCTGGGCAGCGATGTGATCGAAGCCACTGAGCAGGATTGGTACACCGAGTACACGGCGCCGATCCTGTCGGTTCGTATCGTCGATGACCTGGACCAAGCCATCGAGCACATCAATACCTACGGCTCCAAGCACACCGACGCCATTGTTTCCGAGCATTTCAGCGATGCCCGGCGTTTCCTCACCGAAGTAGACTCCGCGTCGGTGATGATCAACGCCTCGACGCGCTTTGCCGACGGCTTCGAGTACGGCCTGGGGGCGGAGATCGGGATTTCCACGGACAAGCTGCATGCCCGTGGCCCGGTGGGCCTCGAAGGCTTGACCAGCGAGAAGTACGTGGTCTTTGGCGACGGTCATGTGCGCACTTGATGGCTAAACGCATCGGGCTGCTCGGTGGCACCTTCGACCCCGTGCACATCGGCCATTTGCGCAGTGCCCTGGAAGTGGCGGACACCCTCGGCCTGCAAGAATTGCGGCTGATCCCCAATGCCCGGCCGCCGCACCGGGACACGCCGCAGGTCAGCGCGCAGGCGCGCCTGGCGATGGTGCAGTGCGCGGTGGCCGGGATTGCCCCGTTGGTGGTGGACGACCGCGAGCTCAAGCGCGATAAACCGTCCTACACTATCGACACCCTGGAACAGACGCGGGCCGAGTTGGCCGCCGATGACCAGTTGTTTCTGCTTTTGGGTTGGGACGCATTTTGCGCACTGCCCACTTGGCATCGCTGGGAAGAGTTGCTCCAGCATTGCCACATCCTGGTTTTGCAACGCCCGGATGCCGACAGCGAACCGCCGGATGCCTTGCGCAACCTGCTGGCAGCGCGGTCGGTAAGTGACCCACAGGCCCTGACCGGGCCGAGCGGGAATATTGCATTTGTCTGGCAGACCCCGCTTGCGGTGTCGGCCACCCAGATCCGTCAACTGCTGGCCAGCGGTAAGTCGGTACGTTTCCTGGTGCCTGACGCGGTCCTGGCCTACATCGATGCGCACGGGCTTTACCGTGCGTCGAACTGAAAAGGCGCGCTTGAAGGCACGAATAGTCGTGTATTGAAGCGCCCGAACTAATGAGCAAAACGAGTTTTATATGACGAACAAAGACGTAAGCAAAGTTAAGCGCAAAGGCACGTTCAAGAGCGCACCGTTGCCGGTGGAAGCCCTGCTGGTCCCGGCTCCCGAGGGCGAAGCGCTGGTAGCGCTGGCCGTAGCGGCCCTGGAAGACGTGAAGGCCCAGGACATCCAGGTCCTGGACGTGCGTGACAAGCAAAGCATCACCGACTTCATGATCATCGCCACCGGTACTTCCAACCGCCAGATCGGCGCGATGCTGGACAAGGTTCGCGAAGCCGTCAAAGCCCAGGGCGTCAAGCCACTGGGTGAAGAAGGCAAGGGCGACAGCGACTGGGTGCTGGCTGACCTGGACACCGTGATCGTGCACATGATGACCAGCAACGCCCGCCAGTTCTACGACCTGGAGCGCCTGTGGAAAGGTGCCGAGCAGAGCCGTGCCGCCGATGGCAAGCATCACAGCCCTGAAGTCGGTCACGCGCACTTCGACAAGCTCAACAAAGACCAGGAATAAGGAACGGCTGTGCGCCTGCGTCTGATCGCTGTCGGTTCACGCATGCCCAAGTGGGTGGAAGAAGGCTGGCATGAATATGCCAAGCGTCTGCCATCGGAACTGGCGCTGGAACTGGTGGAAATACCGCTCAACACCCGGGGCAAGAACGCCGATGTGGCGCGCTTTATCCGTCAGGAAGGCGAGGCGATGCTGGCCAAGGTCGGTGCCAACGAGCGCATCGTCACCCTGGAGGTGCACGGCAAACCCTGGAGCACCGAGCAGTTGGCGGTGGAACTGGATCGCTGGCGCCTGGATTCGCGCACGGTCAACTTCATGGTCGGCGGCCCCGAGGGGCTGGCGCCGGAAGTCTGCGCGCGGGCCGATCAGCGCTGGTCGCTGTCGCCCCTGACGTTGCCCCATCCGCTGGTGCGGATTCTGATGGGTGAACAGCTGTATCGCGCCTGGACAGTCCTGTCCGGGCACCCTTACCACAAATAGTCTGCGCCCTGCCTGATGACCCAGCCGATCCGCATCAAGGACCACGAGAAAGACGCACGTCTTGTACGCGCGCGCGTGATCTTTGGCGCGATCGCGGTGGTGGTGCTGATGTGTGTGTTGATCGCCCGCCTGTATTTTTTGCAGGTGATCCAGTACGAGTATCACTCCACGCTGTCGGAAAACAACCGGGTGCATGTGCAGCCGATCCCGCCGACCCGTGGCCTGATTTTCGACCGTAATGGCGTGGTGATTGCCGATAACCGGCCCAGCTTCAGCTTGAGCATGACCCGCGAACGTTCCGGCGATTGGCAGCAGATCCTCGATGTGATTGTCGAGGTGCTGCAACTGACGCCGGAAGACCGGGCGATCTTCGAGAAGCGCATGAAGCAGGGGCGGCGCCCGTTTGAACCGGTGCCGATCCTGTTTGAGCTGACCGAAGAGCAGATCGCCAGGATCGCGGTGAACCAGTTCCGCCTGCCGGGCGTGGAGGTGGTGGCGCAACTGGTGCGGCATTACCCGCAAGGGGCGCACTTTGCCCACTCGGTCGGCTACATGGGGCGGATCAACGAAAAAGAGCTGAAAACCCTCGATCCGGTCAACTACAGCGGCACTCACCATATCGGCAAGACCGGTATCGAGCGCTTCTACGAGCCGGAGCTGCATGGCCAGGTGGGTTACGAGGAAGTCGAGACCAACGCCCGTGGCCGCGTGCTGCGGGTGCTCAAGCGCACCGACCCGATTCCCGGCAAGGACATTGTCCTGAGCCTGGATATCAAGTTGCAGGAGGCTGCGGAAATGGCCCTCGGCGGGCGTCGTGGCGCGGTGGTGGCGCTGGATCCGAACACTGGCGAGGTCCTGGCCATGGTCAGCCAGCCGAGTTTCGACCCCAACCTGTTTGTCACCGGAATCAGCTTCAAGGCCTATGCCGAGTTGCGCGACTCCATCGACCGGCCGCTGTTCAACCGGGTGCTGCGCGGTTTGTATCCACCGGGTTCGACCATCAAGCCGGCGGTGGCAATTGCCGGCCTGGATGCCGGTGTCGTGACTGCTTCCAGCCGGGTCTACGATCCGGGTTACTACATGTTGCCCAACTACGATCACAAGTACCGTAACTGGAACCGCACCGGCGACGGTTATGTGGACCTGGATACGGCGATCATGCGTTCCAACGACACCTACTTCTATGACTTGGCCCACAAGCTGGGGATTGATCGTTTATCGACCTACATGGGCAAGTTCGGCCTCGGTCAGAAAGTGTCCCTGGATATGTTTGAAGAATCCCCAGGCCTGATGCCGTCCCGCGAGTGGAAGCGCGCCACCCGGCGCCAGGCCTGGTTCCCCGGTGAAACCCTGATCCTGGGGATCGGCCAGGGCTATATGCAGGCCACGCCCTTGCAACTGGCCCAGGCCACGGCACTGGTGGCCAGCAAGGGCAAGTGGATTCGCCCGCACCTGGCCAAGACCATCGAGGGCGAAACGCCGGTGGATGAAAACCCGATCCCGGACATCGTCTTGCGCGACCCGTCTGACTGGGCCAAGGTCAACCACGGCATGCAGCAAGTGATGCACGGCGCGCGGGGCACGGCGCGCAAGGCGGCTGTTGGCGCGCAGTACCGGATTGCTGGCAAGAGCGGGACCGCCCAGGTGGTCGCGATCAAGCAGGGCGAGAAGTACGACCGCTCCAAAGTCCAGGAACGCCATCGCGACCACGCCTTGTTCGTCGGTTTTGCCCCGGCCGACAACCCGAAAATCACCGTGGCGGTGATGGTCGAGAACGGCGAGTCCGGTTCCGGCGTGGCCGCCCCGGTGGTGCGCCAGATCATGGACGCCTGGCTGCTGGACCAGGACGGCAAGCTCAAGCCTGAGTTTGCCAACCCTTCAAGCGCGGAGGCTACGGCCCGTGAAGAGTAATTTCGACCGCATCCTCTCCAGTGAGGATGTGATGCGTCGCCGCGCCACTTTGTTGCAGCGCATGCACATTGATGGCCCGTTGCTGATCCTGCTGCTGACCCTGGCGGCCGGTAGCCTGTTCGTGCTGTATTCGGCCAGTGGCAAGAACTGGGACCTGCTGATCAAGCAGGCGTCGTCGTTCGGCCTGGGCCTGTTGTCGATGGTGGTCATCGCCCAGCTGGAGCCGCGCTTCATGGCGCGCTGGGTGCCACTGGGGTATGTCGCCGGGGTGCTGCTGCTGGTGGTGGTGGACGTCATGGGGCATAACGCCATGGGGGCCACCCGCTGGATCAATATCCCGGGGGTGATTCGCTTCCAGCCGTCGGAATTCATGAAGATCCTGATGCCGGCCACCATCGCCTGGTACCTGGCCAAGCGCACCTTGCCGCCGCAGCTCAAGCACGTGGGGATCAGCCTGGTCCTGATCGGCATTCCGTTCATTCTGATCGTGCGCCAGCCAGACCTGGGCACCGGCCTGCTGATCCTCGCCGGCGGTGCGTTCGTGCTGTTCATGGGCGGCCTGCGCTGGCGCTGGATCATCAGCGTGCTGGTGGCGGCGGTGCCGGTGGCTGTCGCCATGTGGTTCTTCTTTATGCACGATTATCAGAAGCAGCGGGTCCTGACCTTCCTCGATCCCGAGAGCGATCCGCTGGGCACCGGTTGGAATATTATCCAGTCCAAGGCGGCCATCGGTTCCGGCGGCGTGTTTGGCAAGGGCTGGTTGCTGGGCACCCAGTCGCACCTGGACTTCCTGCCGGAAAGCCACACCGACTTTATTATCGCGGTGATGGGCGAGGAGTTCGGCCTGGTGGGCATCTGCGCACTGCTGCTGATCTACTTGCTGTTGATCGGGCGTGGCCTGGTGATTACCGCGCAAGCGCAGACGTTGTTCGGCAAATTGCTCGCCGGTGCGCTGACAATGACTTTTTTTGTTTACGTTTTCGTCAACATCGGTATGGTCAGTGGCCTGCTGCCGGTGGTTGGGGTGCCGTTGCCGTTCATTAGCTACGGCGGAACTTCGCTGGTGACATTACTGTCAGCGTTTGGGGTCTTGATGTCGATCCATACCCATCGCAAGTGGATCGCACAGGTTTGAATAAGGTGAAGATGTCAATGCAAGCAATGCGCGGCCGGGCTGCTCGATATGCGGCCTGCCTGGGCCTGTTGGGCGCCTTCGGCGCTGCACAGCCAGCCCTGGCCGGCGATTACGATGGCTCGCCCCAAGTCGCCGAGTTTGTCGGTGAGATGACGCGTGACTATGGTTTCGCCGGCGAACAACTGATGGGCGTGTTCCGCGAGGCCCAGCGCAAGCAGTCGATCCTCGACGCCATTTCGCGCCCCGCCGAGCGCGTCAAGCAGTGGAAGGACTATCGCCCGATGTTCCTCACCGACGCCCGGGTGGCGCGGGGGGTGGACTTCTGGCGCCAGCACGAGGCGGTGCTGGCCCGCGCCGAGCAGGAATATGGCGTACCGGCCCAGGTGATCGTGTCGATCATCGGCGTTGAAACCTTTTACGGGCGCAATACCGGCAGTTACCGGGTGATCGACGCTTTGTCGACCCTGGGTTTCGATTACCCGCCCCGCGCCGAATTCTTCCGCAAGGAGCTGCGTGAGTTCCTGCTGCTGGCCCGTGAAGAGCAGGTCGACCCCTTGACCCTCAAAGGCTCCTACGCCGGGGCCATGGGCCTGCCACAGTTCATGCCCAGCAGCTTTCGCGCCTATGCCGTGGATTTCGACGGTGATGGCCATATCAATATCTGGAGCAACCCTGACGATGCCATCGGCAGCGTTGCCAGCTACTTCAAGCGCCATGGCTGGGTGGCTGGCGAGCCGGTGGTGATCCGTGCCGATGTCACGGGCGAGCGCGCCGATGAGGGCCTGACCCAGGGCATCGAGCCGGTGAAAACTGTCGGGGAGTTGCGGGCGCTGGGCTGGTCAAGTCATGATGCGCTGCGCGATGATATGCCGGTTACCGCCTTCCGCCTGGAAGGCGCAGATGGCCCGGAATACTGGATGGGCCTGAAGAATTTTTACGCAATTACGCGTTATAACCGCAGTGTGATGTACGCCATGGCCGTGCATCAGCTGTCAGACATGCTGGTTCAAGCACGGGGCGTCAAGTAATGCGGGTATCGCCGATCAATAAACCGCTCAAGCTGGTGGCGCTGGCCGCATTGTCCTTGCTGGTTGTCAGTTGTTCCACCAGCCGTGCGCCGGCGCAGAAGGCTGCTGGCCCGGTAGTCCGCGCGCAGCCGGGGCTGGATATCAACCGGGCCCACAAGGACGGCGCGCCATGGTGGGACGTCGATGTCTCGCGTATCCCGGATGCCACGCCGACCCTGCATACCGGCAACTATAAGGCCAACCCTTACACGGTATTGGGCAAGACCTACTTCCCGCTGCAGGAATCGAAGAATTATGTGCAGTCGGGCACCGCGTCCTGGTACGGCACCAAGTTCCACGGCCAGAACACCGCCAACGGCGAAGTGTATGACCTGTACGGTATGAGCGCGGCGCACAAGACCCTGCCGCTGCCGGCCTACGTGCGGGTGACCAACCTGGACAACAATCGCACGGTGATCCTGCGGGTCAACGACCGCGGGCCATTCTATTCCGACCGAATCATCGACTTGTCCTACGCCGCCGCGAAAAAACTCGGCTATGCCGAAACCGGCACGGCGCGGGTCAAGGTCGAAGGCATCGACCCGGCCCAGTACTGGGCCCAGCGCGGCAAGCCGGCGCCATTGATGCTCAACGAACCCCAAAGCGCGCAACCGCAGATCACCGCTTCGGCGGGCAAGGTCGAGCAGTGGACGCCGCCGCCCCAGCAACACGCCGCGCCAGTCGTGGCTGTGCCACAGGCGGCGCCGGGCAGTGCGGCGGGCGGGCAATACCTGCAAGTCGGCGCTTTCGCCAACCCGGATGCGGCAGAACTGTTAAGGTCCAAGCTCAGCGGGATGGTCAGCGCGCCCGTGTTTATCAGCTCCATCGTGCGTAACCAGCAGACCCTGCACCGGGTTCGCCTGGGCCCCATCGGCTCGGCGGGCGAGATTGCCCAGGTGCAGAACAGCGTGCGCTTGGCCAACCTGGGCCAGCCCAGCGTGGTCAGCGCCGAATAAGCAGTAGCGGATCGAGGGTGCTGGCGCGCTTGCGTGCCGGGGCCCTGGTTGCAGGCTCGTCGAATAATAAAAACCCGAAGGCAAGGGTTGAGCTGGCAACTGAATACGCGACAGCCTGGCAACGGGCTGTCTGAATAGTTTTGCCCGCGAGGGCAAGTTTCCATAAGCAATTTCGAGAGACGGATGAACATCACCACCTTAGCCAAACGCCTGTGCCTGCTTGTCCCGCTGATCATCGCGCCCGCTGCCTGGGCCGTCGAAATGATGCCAGCGCCACCGCAACTGGCCGCCAAGTCCTACGTGCTCATGGATGCCGCCAGCGGCAACGTGCTGGTCGAAAACAACGGTGACCAGCGCCTGCCGCCGGCCAGCCTGACCAAGCTGATGACCGCCTACATCGCGACCCTGGAAATCCGTCGCGGCCAGATCGGTGAAAACGATCCGGTGACCGTCAGCGAAAACGCCTGGCGCACCGGCGGTTCGCGGATGTTCATCAAGGTCGGCTCCCAGGTCACGGTGAGCGACCTGTTGCACGGCATCATCATCCAGTCCGGTAACGACGCCAGCGTCGCCCTGGCCGAGCACATTGCCGGCAGCGAAGATGCATTCGCCGACATGATGAACAAAACCGTGACTGACCTGGGCATGACCAACAGCCACTTCATGAACCCGACCGGCCTGCCCAACCCAGACCACTACTCGTCGGCCCATGACATGGCGATCCTGGCGCGCGCGATCATTCGCGTCGACCCGGTGCACTACGCCATCTACTCCCAGAAGGAGTTCTTCTGGAACAACATCAAGCAGCCTAACCGCAACCTGTTGCTGTGGCGCGACAAGACCGTCGACGGCCTGAAAACCGGCCATACCGACGAAGCCGGCTACTGCATGGTGTCTTCGGCTGTGCGTGATGGCCAGCGCCTGATCGCCGTGGTGTTCGGCACCAACAGCGAACAGGCCCGCGCGGCTGAAACCCAGAAGCTGCTGACCTACGGTTTCCGCTTCTTTGAAACCCAGACCTTCTACCAGAAGGGCGCCGAGCTGGCCCAGGCTCCTGTGTGGAAAGGCACCGAGCGTCAAGTCAAGGCCGGTCTGGCTGACGACCTGACCTTGACGATGCCTAAAGGCCAGCTCAAGAAACTGGCTGCCAGCATGACCATGAACCCGCAACTGACCGCGCCTATCGCCAAGGGCGATGTGATCGGTAAAGTCGAAGTGAAGCTGGACGACAAAGTCGTACACAGCGCCGATCTGATCGCGCTCGACGCTGTTGAGGAAGGTGGTATCTTCCGCCGCGTGTGGGATAGCATCCGTCTATTCTTCTACGGCTTGTTCAACTGATTGTGTGCACCCGCAAGGCCCCGCGTTGATCCGACGCGGGGCCTTGCCCGTCGCCACGGCTTACCGCTTACGAGGCCGTTTCGCCATGACCGATAAAGAAGTAAAGGCGCCAAAGATCGAATTCCCGGTGACGGATTATCCCGTCAAGGTGATCAGCGATACCGGTGTGGGCAACAAAGACAAGATCCTCGAGATCATGCGTAAACACGCAACGATCAACGACAACCGTGTGGATGAGCGCTTGAGCACCAACGGTAAGTACACCACGATCCAGTTGCACATCGTTGCAACCGGTCAAGACCAGCTCTACGACATCAACAGCGAACTGCGAGCCACCGGTTTCGTACACATGGTGTTGTGATGTCCCAGGTCCTGGGCTTTCGCGAGCTCGGCCAGATGGCTTACGAGCCCGTCTGGCATGCCATGCAGCGCTTCACCAATGAACGCGGCAGCTCGGCGCCCGACGAAATCTGGCTGGTGGAGCACCCACCGGTATTTACCCAGGGCCAGGCCGGCAAGGCTGAGCATCTACTACTTCCGGGTGATATTGCGGTGGTGCAGGTCGACCGAGGTGGCCAAGTGACTTACCATGGCCCCGGGCAACTGGTGGCGTACTTGCTGCTGGATGTGCGCAAGCTGGGTTACGGCGTGCGCGAGCTGGTCAGTCGCATGGAGAACTGCCTGATCGAGCTTTTGGCCAGCTATGGTGTGACTGCCGTGGCCAAGCCCGATGCTCCTGGTGTGTATGTCGACGGCGCGAAAATCGCCTCCCTGGGCCTGCGCATCCGCCATGGCTGTTCCTTTCACGGCCTGGCCTTGAACGTGGACATGGACCTGGCGCCGTTTCGCCGGATCAATCCCTGTGGTTACGCCGGTTTGGCCATGACCCAGTTGAGCGATCACGCAACACCCCTAGAATTTGCCGAGGTAAGTGCCCGGCTGCGCGCGCAGCTCGTCAAACACCTCGACTATGCTGAGCAGACGACCCTGACGGGCGGAATCGACTGATATGACTACTGATGTTGTGCAAACCATGATCCCGACGCTGGACATTACCGAGCGTCCGGCCCCGGCTCCGCGTGCCAAGGTGGAAGCCGGCGTCAAGCTGCGCGGCGCCGAGAAGGTTGCACGCATCCCGGTGAAGATCATTCCGACCACCGAACTGCCGAAAAAGCCCGACTGGATCCGTGTGCGCATCCCGGTCTCGCCGGAAGTCGACCGCATCAAGGCGCTGTTGCGCAAACACAAGCTGCACAGCGTGTGCGAAGAAGCCTCCTGCCCGAACCTGGGGGAGTGCTTCTCCGGCGGCACCGCCACCTTCATGATCATGGGGGACATCTGCACCCGTCGCTGCCCGTTCTGCGACGTGGGCCACGGCCGGCCCAAACCGTTGGACGTCAACGAGCCAGAAAGCCTGGCCATCGCCATCGCCGACCTGAAACTCAAGTACGTGGTGATCACCTCGGTAGACCGCGATGACCTGCGCGACGGCGGTGCCCAGCACTTTGCCGACTGCATCCGTGAAATCCGCAAACTGTCGCCAAACGTGATGCTCGAGACCCTGGTCCCGGACTACCGTGGCCGCATGGACGTCGCCCTGGACATCACCGCCGCCGAGCCGCCCGATGTGTTCAACCACAACCTGGAAACCGTGCCACGCCTGTACAAGGCCGCGCGTCCGGGGTCGGACTACCAGTGGTCGCTGACCCTGCTGCAAAAGTTCAAGCAGATGATGCCGCATATCCCGACCAAGTCCGGCCTGATGCTGGGCCTGGGCGAAACCGACGAAGAAGTCATCGAAGTCATGAAGCGCATGCGCGAGCACGACATCGACATGCTGACCCTTGGCCAGTACCTGCAACCGTCGCGCAGCCACTTGCCGGTGCAGCGTTTCGTGCACCCGGACACCTTTGCCTGGTTTGCCGAAGAAGGCTACAAGATGGGCTTTAAAAACGTCGCGTCGGGCCCGTTGGTGCGCTCGTCGTACCATGCCGACGAGCAGGCCAAGCTGGTCAAGGCCAGCCTGGTTTCCTAAGCCTTAGCGCCGATCCATTTGCCTGGATGGGCGTGTGTGGGAGCTGGCTTGTGTGGGAGCGGGCTTGCCCGCGATAGCATCGCCTCGGTGCAACTGATACACCGAGGCGTCTGTATCGCGGGCAAGCCCGCTCCCACAGTTCGTTGCGCTGTACAGAATAGGGAGAACCAAGGATGACCAACCCGCCCGCCACCGCCGTCCCCGCCCTGCGCGCCGAAGGCGTGATCGGCCTCATCGCTCCCGCCGGTCCCGCCGCGCTGGATGTTGAAAAGGCCGGGCAATGGATGCGCGCCCGTGGCTACGAGCTGCGGATTTTCTCGGGGGTGTATGAGCGCGATGGCTACCTGGCCGGCAGCGATAAAGTACGCCTGCGCGACCTGCACGCGGCCTTTGCCGATCCTGAGATCGACGCCATCTTCTGCCTGCGCGGTGGCTACGGCACCCCACGCCTGCTCGATAGCGTGGATTTCGAGCTGCTGGCGGCCAATCCCAAGCCCTTCGTCGGCTACAGCGATATCACCGCGCTGCACCTGGCGATCAGCCGCTATGCCGGCTTCGTGACCTTCCACGGCCCGATGCTCAATGCCGACCTGCTCGGTGACAAGCAACAACCCACCGAATCATCACTGTTCAGCCTACTCCGTGGGCAACTGGGCGCTGGCAGTGTGCTGGCGCACCCTGTGGCGTACCCGTTGACCACCATTGAGCCTGGCATCGCCTATGGACGCCTGCTGGGGGGCAACCTGTCGATGATCGCGGCTGTGATGGGCACGCCGTACGAGCTTGATGCCGAGGGCATCATTCTGTTTATCGAGGACGTCAACGAACCACTCTATCGCATTGACCGCCTGCTGACGCACTTACGCCTGGCGGGCAAGCTGGCGCAGGTGCGCGGTGTGCTGGTGGGGGATGTGGCGGGGGTGGAGAGTGAGGCGCTGGAGCGGCTGCTGAAACAGACCTTCGAGCCGTTGTGCATTCCGGTCCTGTCCGGCTGGCGCAGCGGCCATTGCGACCCGAACCTGACCTTGCCGATGGGCGCCCTGGTGCGCCTGGATGCGGGGGAGCAGTGCTTGGTGCTGGAGCAGGATGTGGTGTTCAAATCCTGAGGGGTTTTTGCCTGCTCTACCGCCATCGCGAGCTTGCTCGCGATGGCGGTAGACGCCTTACGCAGTTCTAGCGGTTCTGCAACGACTCCAGCAGCTTCACCGTCGGATACCCATCCGCCGGCCAGCCCAACGACTGCTGCGCCGCACGAATCGCCTTACGCGTGTTAGCGCCGATAATCCCATCCGGGTTGCCAGCCTCGTACCCCTTGGCACTCAACACCGTCTGCAATTCGATACGCTGGGTGCGGGTCAGCGGCAGTTCATCCGTTGGCCAATCCCCGCGAATCACCCCGCCACCGGCAAAACGCTCGGACAGCAGGCCGACCGCCAGGGCATAGGACGACGAGTTGTTGTACTTGAGGATTGCGCGGAAGTTGTCCAGCACCAGGAACGCCGGGCCACGATGGCCGGCCGGCAGCAGCAGGGCGGCCGACAGCGTTTCGACATTGGGCGGCACGCTGGCACCGGCCGGCACCCGCAGCCCGAGTTTCAACCACTCGCCCACCGGCTTGCGCCCCACGCCATCGGCCAGGGCGTAGTCGAAATTCTCCGGCAACTGCTGCACCTCAAAGCCCCATGGCTGGCCTTTCTGCCAGCCCGAGCTTTGCAGGTAGTGGGCGGTGGAGGCGAGGGCGTCGGCCGAGCTGTTCCAGATATCGCGGCGACCGTCGCCATCGAAGTCCACGGCGTGGGTGTTGTAGGTGGTCGGTATGAACTGGGTCTGGCCCATGGCCCCGGCCCAGGAGCCACGCATCTGTTCGGCCGGGATATCACCGTGCTGGATGATTTGCAGCGCGGCCAGCAACTGCGCCTGGGCGAACGCCGGGCGGCGGCCTTCGTAGGCCAGGGTCGCCAGGGAGCGGATCACCGAGTTATTGCCCTGGAACGCGCCGAAGTTGCTTTCCATGCCCCACACCGAGACCAGCACCTGGCGATCAACGCCGTAGCGCTGTTCGATGCTTTGCAGGATGTCGGCATGCTTGATCAGCAGGGCCTGGCCATTGCGCACGCGCACTGCGGACAGGGCACCGTTGAGGTATTCCCACACCGGGCGGGAAAACTCCGGTTGGCTGCGGTCGGCACGGATAACCGCCATGTCGGGGCTGACGTTGGCGAAGGCGGTGTCGAACACCGCAGGGGTAATCCCGGCTTTCAGGGCCTCGATGCGAAAACCCGCCTGCCATTGGGCGAAGGTCTGGGTTGGTTGGATATCGAGATTGGTCACGGCCAGGGGCGCAACTACGGCGGGTGCGGCAACCGGTGCGGTCTGGAGCGTGGGCAGGGGCTGAGCGTCGGCGGCGGTGGGTTTTTCGGCGCAGGCGACTAACAGGATCAGGCTGGAGGCAGCAATCAATTGGCGAAGGTGCCAACGACGGGAAAGACTAGAGGGCATGCACAGGTCCAGGAAATACGAATCAGGTGCAGACCTTATCATGCCAGAGGGGCGCTTGCCTTCAGGCAGCCAGAAAGTAAGAAGCCTCCCAGCTATTAGACTGGAAGGCTTCGCGGCGGTAGCTGCCTTTGCCTTTGCCGGCGCGTTCCTGGCGACTGCGGAACAACGGCTGGGCGATAAGGGATTTGGCCTTGTTGGGGCCATGCTTGGATGGCTTTTTGCTCATGATCGGGGCGCTCCGATGGGGTGGGTGGTGCGGTGCAAATCATCTGCCGAAGTTTGGCGGCTGTCCAGCCCGGCGTGATGTAGGAAATATCAAAAACCTGAAGACGACGATCAAAACTGTAGGAGCTGGCTTGCCTGCGATGGCATCACCACGCTATGACTGACACACCGAGGTGCCTGCATCGCAGGCAAGCCAGCTCCCACAATAGTTTTGTGGTGTTTGGGCGAGCGTGCTATTCGGCGGGCAGTGCCAGGCGCTGGCCGGACATAAGCAGCGACAAACGACTCAAGCTCATCCACGGCGACCCGGCGGCCTGGCCCTTGATCTGCGCGTCGATGCGCTGGGCTTCGAGCAACAATTGCGCCCAGCGTTGCGCCGAGTGTCGTTGCAGGGCCTTGCTCATCAGGGGCTTGCGCTTGTCCCATACCGGTGGGCGGGCTTGGCTGAAAGCCTTGTCCAGCGGCGTACCCTGGCTGTATTGCAGGGCAATATTGGCCAGCAGGCGCAACTCCCGGGCCAGGGCCCAGAGAATCACTGGCGGTTCCACGCCTTCGCCGCGCAGCCCTTCGAGCATACGCAGTGCATGGGCTGGTTCGCCATTGAGTATCGCGTCCACCAACCCGAATACGTCAAAACGCGCACTGTCGGCCACCGCACCTTGCACGGTTTCGACGGTAATCTGCCCGTCTTCGGCCATCAGCTTGAGCTTTTCGATCTCTTGGGCTGCGGCCAGCAAATTGCCTTCAACCCGGGCGGCGATCAGCTCGACCGCGTCCTGGCTGGCAGACAACCCGGCCTGGGACAGGCGCTGGCGGATCCATTGCGGCAACTGACTGCTGTCGACCGGCCAGATCTGGATGAACTGGGTCTGCGGCCCTTCCACCAGCGCCTTGCCCCATTTGGTTTTCTGCGCGCTGCCATCGAGCTTGGGCAGGCTGATCAGCAGCAGCGTGTCCTCGGCGGGGCGGGCGCAATATTCCATCAGGGCCGCCGCGCCTTTGTCGCCGGGCTTGCCCGAGGGCAGGCGCAGCTCCAGCAGGCGTTTTTCGGCAAACAGCGACATGCTGGCCCCGGCCTGGAGCAGGGTGCCCCAGTCGAAGCTGGCGTCGGCGCTGAACACCTGGCGTTCATCAAAGCCTTGCTGGCGCGCAGCCTGGCGGATGGTGTCGGCGGCTTCCTGGCACAGCAGCGGATCATCGCCACTGACGATGTACACAGGCGCGAGGTTGCCTTGCAGGTGCTTGGCGAGTTGGGCGGGGGCGAGTTTCATAGGCTGGATGGACGGGGCGCATGGCGCGCCCCGTCTGGTTTACTCGGCAGGGACTTCAACAGGCGACTGTTTCGGCACGCTGTTTTCATAGTCCTGCGCGGCTTTCAGTGCCTCGGCGTCTGCCTTGGCCTTGGCGTCGGCAGTCTGCTGCAGGGCATCGAGCTGGGCCGGGCTGATCATCTGCAGGCGCAGGACCATCCGCTGGACCAGGTCACGGCGCATTTCATTACGCACCTGAGTGACCTCGGTGTCGGAACCCACCAGGTTGTTGCCGTCATGGGTCACGACTTTCTGCACTTGCAGCTTGTCGCTGATCAGCGGCAACTGGTCGTGGCCCTGGATCTGGAACATGAGCACGTTGCTCAACTCGATGTCCGAAGAGCGACCAGCACTGGCGTAGCTGAGGTTGCGCTGGGTCTCTTTCTCATCGACCAACACCAGCTTGTAAGCCGCACCGTTATAGACTTTGACGCCGCTGTTTTCCAGGGTTTGACGCAGCTGGGTCACGGTTTCGCCATAGGCGTTGCGTGCGCTGACATCCAGTTCCTTGATCGCCAGTTCCGTGGTGCCGGTGCCGCGCAGCTGGAAGCCGCAAGCGCTCAGCAGTACGGCAAGGCCCATCACCAGCAGGTTGCGTTTGATCATTTTATTGCTCCCCTTGAAACCATGTGGGCCTTATCGAGGCCCTGGAGGTTTTGTTCGGCGCCGGGGCTCTTGCCCTGGCGCCCGATCCGATTAGCTTGCGACGATATTGACCAGCTTGCCGGGCACCACGATCACTTTGCGGATCGTCAGGCCTTCGGTGAAGCGCAGCACGTTCTCATTGCTGCGAGCGGCGGCTTCGACTTCTTCGCGACTGGCGCTGGCCGGCATATCGATCTGGCCGCGCAACTTGCCATTGACCTGAATCACCAGTTGCAGGGTGTCCTGTACCAGGGCGCTGTCATCTGCTGTGGGCCATGGGGCATCGATCACCGCGCCGCTGTGGCCCAACTGGCTCCACAGGTCGTGGCTGATGTGCGGGGTAATCGGCGCCAGCAGCAGGACGACGGTTTCCAGGCCTTCCTGTACCAAGGCGCGGTCCTGTTCGGTGGCCTGTGGCGCTTTTTCCAACACGTTCATCAGCGTCATCACCTGGGCGATGGCGGTGTTGAACTTGTGGTGCTGGCCCACGTCCTGGCCGGCTTGCTTGATCGCCAGGTGGGTGCTGCGGCGAATGAGCTTTTGCTCGTCGCTCAACGACGCCACGTCCAGTTTGCCCGGCAGGCCTTGGCTGACATGGGCGTGCGCCAGGCGCCAGACGCGCTTGAGGAAACGGTGCGAACCTTCGACGCCGGAGTCGGACCATTCGGCGCTCATGTCGGGCGGCGAGGCAAACATCATGAACAGGCGGCAGGTGTCGGCGCCGAACTGATCGATCATCGACTGAGGGTCGACGCCGTTGTTCTTCGACTTGGCCATCTTCTCGGTGCCGCCGATTTCCACCGGCAGGCCGTCGGATTTCAGCTTGGCGCTGATGACCTTGGCCTTGCTGTCACGCTCAAGCTCCACGTCCGCCGGGTTGAACCAGGTGTAGGCGCCATTGGCTTCGCGGCGATAGTACGTCTCGGCGATCACCATGCCCTGGGTCAGCAGGTTCTTGAACGGCTCGTCGGAGCTGACCAGGCCTTCGTCACGCATCAGCTTGTGGAAGAAGCGTGCGTACAGCAGGTGCAGGATCGCGTGCTCGATGCCACCGATGTACTGGTCCACCGGCAACCAGTGGTCGGCCGCGGATTTTTCCACCAGGCCGCCTTCATAGTGCGGCGAGGCGTAGCGGGCGTAGTACCACGAGGACTCGACGAAGGTGTCCATGGTGTCGGTTTCGCGCTTGGCAGGCTGGCCGCATTTCGGGCAACTGCACTCGTAGAACTCGGGCATGCGCGCCAATGGCGAACCGGCGCCGTCCGGCACCACGTCTTCGGGCAGTATCACCGGCAATTGGTCTTCCGGTACTGGCACGTCGCCACAGCTTTCGCAGTGGATGATCGGGATCGGGCAACCCCAGTAGCGCTGGCGGCTGATACCCCAGTCGCGCAGGCGGAACTGGGTGCGCGAGGCACCGAGGTTTTTCTTGATCAGGGCGACTTCCATGGCGTCGAAGGCGCCTGCGAAGTCCAGGCCGTCGAACTCGCCGGAGTTGATCAGGGTGCCGTGTTCGTTATAGGCGTCCTGCCACGGGGCCGGGTTGGTTTCACCGGAGCTGGTGCGCACCACGGACTTGATCGGCAGGTTGTATTTGGTGGCGAATTCAAAGTCGCGCTCGTCATGGGCGGGCACGGCCATTACTGCGCCATCGCCGTAGTGCATCAGCACATAGTTGGCGACCCAGACCGGCAGCTTTTCGCCGGTCAGCGGGTGCTCGACGAACAGCGAGGTCGGCAGGCCCTTTTTCTCCTGGGTGGCGACGTCGGCTTCGGCCACGCTGCCGCCTTTGCATTCGGCGATAAAGGCCTGCAGCTCAGGGTTGTTCTGGGCGGCCAGGGTGGCCAGCGGGTGTTCGGCGGCCACGGCGACGTAGGTCGCGCCCATCAGGGTGTCCGGGCGGGTGGTGAAGACTTTCAGGGCGCCAGCAACGCCTATGGAGTCGACGTTGTACGGGAACTGCACTTCCATGCCCTTGGACTTGCCGATCCAGTTGCGCTGCATGGTCTTGACCTGTTCAGGCCAGCCCGGCAGGTCGTCGAGGCTCGACAAGAGCTCATCGGCGTAGGCGGTGATCTTGAAGTAGTACATCGGGATTTCGCGCTTCTCGATCAGCGCGCCGGAACGCCAGCCGCGACCGTCGATCACCTGCTCGTTGGCCAGGACGGTCTGGTCGACCGGGTCCCAGTTCACGGTGCCGCTTTTTTTGTAGATCACGCCTTTCTCGAACAGGCGGGTGAACAGCCATTGTTCCCAGCGGTAGTAGTCCGGCTTGCAGGTGGTCACTTCGCGGGACCAGTCCACGGCCAGGCCCAGGCTGCGCAGCTGGGTCTTCATGTAGGCGATGTTTTCGTAGGTCCACTTGGCGGGCGCTACGTTGTTTTTCATCGCGGCGTTTTCCGCGGGCATGCCGAAGGCGTCCCAACCCATAGGTTGCAGGACATTCTTGCCGAGCATGCGCTGGTAGCGGGAAATCACGTCGCCGATGGTGTAGTTACGCACGTGCCCCATGTGTAGTTTGCCGCTGGGGTAAGGGAACATCGATAGGCAGTAGTAAGTCTCCTTGCCTGGCTGTTCACTGACTTCAAAGGACTTTTGCTCATCCCAGAAAGTTTGGGCGGCATTTTCTATTTCACGGGGCTGATAGTGTTCGTGCATGGCTACTTTTGAACTGAATAGGGGTGGCCTAATCCTCTTCGGTGCATTGTCCGGGTTGATCGACACCAAAAAGCGGCGCGTCCGTGCCCAAACCCTGCGGGAAGTGGAGTTACAGGAAGCGCCGTAGCATACATGACCCCGCTCTATCGAGGGAAACCCTGATTGCGCGGTGCAGGCCGTTGGTCGCGGCACCCGGTTGGTTCCGTCAGCGCAGCTACGCTGTTTATTGGGGAGTGAGACTTATCTTTAATGAGGTGAGGGGATGGTTGATTCGCAGCGAATGATAACGAAACCGGAAGTGTATGAAGGACTGATCGACCGCTTGGGTCGAGCGCTGGATGCGGCAAGAACCGCGGGCCGATTGCGTGACGAGCGGCCCGCAGAGTTGGAACTGCGCGGTTTGAGCCCCGCAGAGTTCGAGGTGATCAAGGCCTACCTGGACTTGAACGCCCGCCCAGTCCCGCAATGGGTGGCGCCTGTGCCAGCCAGGGAGCCTGTGCGATCGTCCAAGGTGGTATGGCTCAAGGACTTGTCGGCCGCTCGCGGCCCGGAAATCCGCGCCGTACGGTTCAAGTAACCACTTCAGTGCCTGTTCCACACGGGTAAAGATTGTCGCTAAACCCCGTTACACCTTAGGCTTCGGGCATCTTTGGAGATGCTCGATGCCTATTCGTTATTTCATCAAACAATTATTGCTGCCGCCCGGCATTCTCTTGCTGCTGCTGGCCCTTGCCTGGTGGTTTCGCCGCACCCGTCCACGCTTGGCCGGCGTGTGTTTTGCCCTGGGGTTTGGCGGGATGTGGCTGATCAGCTTGCCGGTGATGGTGGAGTGGGGCGCCCGCGCCTTGGAAACCGAGCCCCCACTGGCCGTGGAAGACTGGGCCAGCCTGGCGCAACGAGCCGATGCCATTGTGGTGCTGGGCTCGGGCCGCGAGCGGGGGGACCCGGCCTGGGGCGCTGATCAGCCGACCGGGATCGGCCTGGAGCGCCAGCGCTATGCGGCGCGATTGGCCAAGGCGTCGGGGCTGCCGGTGCTGACCAGCGGCGGCCTGCACTACGGCACGCCGCCCAGCGAGGCGCAGTTGATGGCGGTGTCGATGCAGGATGACTTTGGCGTGGCCGTGCGCTGGAAGGAAGAGCGCAGCCGCACCACCTGGGAAAATGCGCAGATGAGCGCCGAGATCCTGCTGCCCCAGGGCGTCAAGCGCGTGGTCATCGTGACCCAGGCCTGGCATATGCCGCGTTCGGTGTGGAGCTTCGAGAAGGCCGGCTTTACCGTGGTGCCGGCGCCGGTCGGCTTCCTGGGGGTGGACAATGCCCGGCCGCTGGGCGGTTGGATGCCGGAGTTCAAGTCGGTGTGGCAGAGCGGGCAGTTGATCAATGAGGCGGTGGGGCAGGTAGGTTACCGCCTGTTCTACCGTTAACGGCGCACATCAAAATGTGGGGCTTGTGTGGGAGCGTGCTTGCCCGCGATGGAGGTGGGTCGGTCACTAAAAATGCTGACTGATACACCGCCATCGCGGGCAAGCCCGCTCCCACATTGGGTGTCAGACGGTCTTGGCCATGCGTCCGGCCAGCAGCGCCCAGCCAAACAGCCCCAGGCACAGGATGATCAGCGGCCACGAACGCCATTGCAGATACGGCGTCAGGTTGTGCATGGGCACGACCTCGCCATAGAGAATGCCGCGCTCGAACTGCGGGATCTGCTCGGTGATCTGCCCGAACGGGTTGATCAGGCCGGTCACGCCATTGTTGGTGGCGCGGATCATCCAGCGGCCGGCTTCCAGGGCGCGCATCTGGGCCATTTGCAGGTGCTGCAAGGGGCCGATGGAGGTGCCGAACCAGGTGTCATTGCTGATGGTCAGCAGCAAGTCGCTGCGGGCGGCGAGGCCGGCGGCGAACTCCGGGTAGACCACTTCGTAGCAGATATACGGCGCGATCTGATAGCCCTTGGCTTGCAGCAGTGCCTGGTCTTCGGGACCGCGGGCAAAGTCCGACATCGGCAGGTCGAAGAACGCAATCAGGCCGCGCAATACATCCTGCAATGGTACGTACTCGCCAAAGGGCACCAGCTTTTGCTTCAAATAGGTGCCATCACCCTGGCCGACCACGGTGATGCCATTGAAATAGCGCTTTTCATGACGCACTTCCTGGCGGATCGGCACGCCGGTGATCATCGCCGCGTTCCGGTCGGCGGCGAACTTGCCCATCATCCCCAGGTAGCCCTCGACGGACTCCATGAGCACCGGCACGGCAGTTTCCGGCCAGATCAGCAGGTCTACGCGCTTGGAGGCAAAGCTCATGTCGCGGTACAGCGCCAGTTGCGCGTTGAGCTGCGCCGGGTCCCACTTCATGCTTTGCTCGACATTGCCCTGGATCGCCGCGACGCTTAGCGGCTCGCCAGCGGGGCTGGTCCAGGCGTGATGCTTGAGCGCCAGGCCAATCGCCCAGGGCGCAACCAGCAGCACCAGGCCTGCGCCGATAAACGCGTTGCGCCTGGTCGCCAGCAAGCGCGGCAGGTTGACGAGCAGCGCTGCGCTCAAGGCCAGGGCAAACGAAATCAGCCATACCCCACCCAACGGTGCGAGCCCGGCCAGCGGGCCGTCGAGCTGGCTATAACCGGAGTACAACCAGGGGAAACCTGTCAGGAACCAGCCGCGAAATGCTTCCTGGCCCACCCACAGCGCGGCAAACGCCAGGGCATCGGCCAGGGGCGCTTCGTTACGGCGCAGCCAGCGGGCCCAGAGCCAGGCGGGCAGGGCAAAGAACAAGGCAATCGCGGCGGTGAACGCCAGCATCAACAGCCCGGCCAGCAATACCGAAGCGCCGCCAAAGTGATGGATGCTGTAGTAGATCCAGCTGGTGCCCGCGCCAAACAGGCCAAAACCGAAACACCAGCCACGCCCGAAGGCCTGGCGGGGTGTCAGTTGGCACATCCCGGCATAGAACACCCCGACCGCCACCAGCGCCAGCGGCCAGATATCGAACGGCGCCAGCGCCAGGGTGGTGATAGCACCGGCCACCACGGCCAGCAGGTTACCGGGCCAGCCGGGTGCGGTGAGACGGCGCATATCAGTCCTTAGCGGGCAATAGGTGTCAGGCGGATCAAGTGGATACGACGGCTATCGGCATTCAGGATGCGGAAGCGGTAGGCGCCGATCTCGGTGGTTTCGTTGCGCTTGGGCAGATGGCCAAAGGCACTCATTACCAGGCCGCCGACAGTGTCGAACTCATCGTCGGAGAATTCGCTGTCGAAGAACTCGTTGAAGTTCTCGATCGGCGTCAGTGCCTTGACCAGGAAGTCCCCGCTGGGCAGCGGCTTGATGTAGCTGTCTTCTTCGACGTCGTGTTCGTCTTCGATATCGCCGACGATCTGTTCCAGCACGTCTTCGATGGTCACCAGGCCTGCGACGCCGCCGTATTCGTCAATCACGATGGCCATATGATTGTGGTTGGCGCGAAACTCGCGCAGCAGCACATTCAGGCGCTTGGATTCAGGCACGAAGGTCGCAGGCCGCAGCAGGTCCTTGATGTTGAAGCTGTCGCCGTTCTCCTTGAGGATCAGCGGCAGCAGGTCCTTGGCCAGCAGGACACCCATGACGTCGTCATGGCTTTCGCCGATCACCGGGTAGCGCGAGTGCGCCGAGTCGATCACGGCCGGGAGGAATTCCCGTGGGGTCTGGGTCGCCTTGATGCTGATCATCTGCGAGCGCGGGACCATGATGTCCCGGACTTGCAGGTCAGCCACCTGGATGGCGCCTTCGACGATGGCCAGCGCTTCGCTGTCCAGCAACTTGTTCTGATGGGCCTCGCGCAGCAGCTCCAGCAGCTCCTGGCGGTTTTTCGGCTCGTGGGCAAAAGCCTGGGTCAGTTTACCCAGCCATGACTTTTGCCCGTTGCTCGATCGGTCTTCGCTCATAGCGATTACTCTAAATCCTTGATTGTTTCAGTTGAGTGTCGATTAGTGTTCGTCGTCTGCATAGGGGTCAGGGTGCCCCAACTCTGCAAGCAACGTTCGTTCCAGAGCTTCCATTTCTTCGGCTTCTTCATCATCTATATGGTCGTAACCCAACAGATGCAAGCAGCCATGCATGACCAGGTGGGCCCAGTGGGCCTCCAGGGCCTTGCCTTGTTCCTTTGCCTCGCGCTCCACCACCGCGACGCAGATCACCAGGTCACCCAGCAGCGGGATATCCAGCAGTTCATCCGGCACATCGGCGGGGAACGACAGCACATTGGTCGCGTAGTCTTTCTGGCGCCAGGTGTGATTCAGTTCGCGGCCTTCAGGTTCATCCACCAGACGAATGGTCAGTTCTGAGTCAGCGCTGCGCTGGCGCAGGGCCAGTGTGCACCAGTGGCGGAACTGTTCTTCGCTGGGGGCTGGCGCTTGGGTGGCCAGTTGCAGATCAAGCTCAAGCATCGCGGCGGTTGTCCTTGGACAGCCCGTCGTCGCGGTGTTCAAAGCGCTCGTAGGCTTCGACAATGCGCTGTACCAGCGGGTGACGCACCACGTCCTTGGGCATGAAGTGGGTAAAGCTGATGCCCGGTACGTCCTTGAGCACCTCGATCACCTGGCCCAGGCCCGACTTGGTGCCCTTGGGCAGGTCGACCTGGGTGATATCGCCGGTGATCACGGCCGTGGAGCCAAAGCCGATGCGGGTCAGGAACATCTTCATCTGCTCGACGGTGGTGTTCTGGCTTTCGTCGAGGATGATGAAGCTGTTGTTCAGGGTGCGGCCGCGCATATAGGCCAGCGGGGCGATCTCGATCACCTGGCGCTCGATCAGCTTGGCCACGTATTCAAAACCGAGCATTTCATACAGTGCGTCGTACAGCGGGCGCAGGTACGGGTCGATCTTCTGGGCCAGGTCGCCGGGCAGAAAGCCCAGTTTTTCGCCCGCTTCCACCGCCGGGCGCACCAACAGGATGCGGCGCACCTGTTCGCGCTCCAGGGCGTCCACTGCACAGGCTACGGCCAGGTAGGTCTTGCCGGTGCCGGCCGGGCCGATACCGAAGTTGATGTCGTTACCGAGGATTTCCTTGACGTAGCGCTGCTGATTCAAGCCCCGTGGGCGAATCATGCCTTTTTTGGTACGCAGCGCCACGCTGGCTTCGGCCACCGGGTTGTTGGCCAGGTCTTCTACGGCGGATTCCTGCAGGTACAGGTGCACGGTTTCCGGCGACAGTTCGCTACCCTTGGTTTCGCGGTAGAGGCGACGCAGCAGGTTTTCTGCAGACGTGGTGTGCTGGGGTTCGCCAATCAGCTCGAACTGGTTGCCGCGGTTGCGGATCTCGATGCTCAGGCGTTGTTCGATCAGGCGCAGGTGCTCGTCGAACTGTCCGCACAGGTTGGCGAAACGACGAGCCTCAAACGGCTCGAGGAGGAAACGATGGGGTTCTGCTATGGGTGCGTTCAAGGTTGCTTTTAGCCGCCCTTTGGCTGTTTAGGTGAAATAGAGGATAACGCCAGCCGCCGGTGTGCGAAAGCACTTAAATGGCCTGGGTTCGCTCTCAGGAGCAACGAAGAACCCCTGTGGGAGCTGGCTTGCCTGCGATAGGGCCGGCCCATTCAAAAGAGATACCGCCTGTTACATCGCTATCGCAGGCAAGCCAGCTCCCACATTTGATCTGCATTTATCCCGAATCCGCCGCGTCAGTTGATCAACGAGCCGCGCAGCGAGTGCGGTTGCGCCGCGTCGATGTGCACGTCGGCGAACTGGCCGATCAGCGTCGGGTTATCGCAACGGAAGTTGACGATCCGATTGTTCTCGGTGCGTCCCTGCAACTCGCCCGGGTCTTTTTTCGAGTAATCGGTGACCAGGATGCGCTGGGTCGAACCGACCATTTGTCGGCTGATCTCGAACCCCTGCTGATTGAGGCGATGTTGCAGCGCGTTCAGGCGCTCCTTTTTCAGCGCCTCCGGGGTTTCGTCCAGCAGGTCGGCAGCCGGGGTGCCCGGGCGCTGGCTGTAGACGAAGGAGTAGGAGAAGTCGAAACCGACGTCTTCAATCAGCTTCATGGTCTGCTGGAAGTCTTTCTCGGTCTCGCCGGGGAAGCCGACGATAAAGTCCGAACTGATGCAGATGCCCGGCACGGCGGCGCGCAGTTTGCGCAGTTTGGACTTGTACTCCAGGGCCGTGTGGTTGCGTTTCATCGCCGAAAGGATGCGGTCCGAGCCCGATTGCACCGGCAAGTGCAGGTGCTTGACCAGCTCCGGCACTTCGGCGTGGGCCTGGATCAGGCTGTCGGAGAACTCCAGCGGGTGCGAGGTGGTGTAGCGAATGCGCTCGATGCCGTCTACCGCCGCGACCACGCGAATCAGCTCGGCCAGGTCCGCCAGGCGCCCATCGTGGGTCTGGCCCCGGTAGCCGTTGACGTTCTGCCCCAGCAGGGTCACTTCGCGCACGCCGTTTTCGGCCAGGTGGATGATTTCCGCCAGCACGTCGTCGAACGGGCGGCTGACTTCTTCGCCACGGGTATACGGCACCACGCAGAAGGTGCAGTACTTGCTGCAACCTTCCATCACCGACACATAGGCACTGGGGCCGTCGATGCGTGGTTCGGGCAAATGGTCGAACTTTTCGATTTCCGGGAACGAGACGTCCACCTGCGGCAGCTTGGTGATACGCGCAGCGTCGATCATTTCCGGCAGGCGGTGCAGGGTCTGCGGGCCGAAGACCACGTCGACATAGGGCGCGCGGTCGCGAATGGCGGCGCCTTCCTGGCTGGCCACGCAACCGCCGACGGCGATCACCATGTCCGGGTTGGCCAGTTTCAGTTCGCGCCAGCGGCCCAGCTGCGAGTAGACCCGGTCCTGGGCCCGTTCGCGGATCGAGCAGGTATTGAGCAGGATCACGTCGGCATCTTCGGCGCGAGCCGTGACTTCCAGGGCCTGATGTTCACCCAGCAGATCGACCATGCGCGAGCTGTCGTACTCGTTCATCTGGCAACCGTGGGTTTCGATGTAAAGCTTCTTGGCCATGGGAATCGTCAACTGGTGGTAAAGAACCGCGCATTATAGGGGGCATGCCCATTGGTTCCTAGCACTGTGCATCGGGTGCCATGCTATAGTTCGCGCCCTCATTTATATCCGCCGATGTGCTGCCCGCCCCCCATGACCAAACGTGAAGCTCCAATCTACAAGGTGATTTTCCTTAACCAAGGCCAGGTGTTCGAAATGTACGCCAAGCAGATCTATCAAAGTGATCTGTGGGGCTTTTTGGAAGTGGAAGAGTTCGTCTTTGGCGAGCGCACACAGCTGGTCGTCGATCCGGGCGAGGAAAAACTCAAGGCCCAGTTTGAAGGCGTGGTGCGCAGTTTTGTGCCGATGCATTCGATTGTGCGCATCGATGAAGTCGAACGCCTGGGCACGCCGAAGATCAGCGAGGCGCGGGGTGTGAGCAATGTCATGCCGTTTCCGATGCCGATGCCTGAGAAGTAGGCTTTTAGACCGCGTCGCGCCCATCGCAGGCAAGCCAGCTCCCACATTTGAATGTGTTCACAAATCAAAATGTGGGAGCTGGCTTGCCTGCGATGACGTCAGAAGGGTTTAGATAACCTCAAGGCAGCGGCGAAAAAGGCGAACGCCCATCCGCACTCTGCAATTCCTGCAGGTAATTGCGGAAAATCTGCCCCAGCACCTGGGTCGCCACTTCCAGCTCATCGCGCTGCATGTGTTCGGCCACTTCGTCAGCGGTGTCGAGCGCATCTTCGGCGCCATTGACCGCCGCCATCTTCAGCACGATATACGCCTGCACGTTATTGGCCGGTACGCCTTCGCCATGGAAGAACATGCTGCCCAGCTTGAACTGCGCCTCGGCATGCCCCTGCAACGAGGCCTTCTCAAAGAAGCTCAAGGCTTTATTGAGATCACGGGCAGGGTTTTTGTCGTCGTAGAAGAATTCGCCCAGCTCGTATTGCGCCTGCGCATCCCCGCCATCGGCCAGTGCCTGGCAGGCGCTCAGCGCCTCGGCCTGGCTGTCGGGCTGAGTATTGAGGGTGCAACGCCCCATCGCCGGGATCAACAATGAGTTACCGCCCGCTTGTGCATGCGCAAGCAGCGGCTGAAGGAGCAACAGGCAGCCCAGAACCAGGGTGCGGCCGGTGCGTTTCATGGGAATCGACTTACCTCTGACGGGGCGCGTGGAGCCACGTGGGGATCCAATAAGCGCGCATTATGAAATAAGCAGGCCTCTGCTTACAAAGTCTTTACTCGTTTTTCTGCTGCGTGGGCAAGTTATCTGCCGGATTGCAGGTGATTTCTCGAAAAAACGAGGAAATTTCTGTAAGCAAGGTAACAAATCTGACGCCGCCAGGGGCGACGTCAGGTTGTGGCTGGCTTACTTCAATGCGGCGAAGGCACGTTCGGCAGCATCCAGGGTCAGTTTCAGCTCGGTCTCGCCATGGGCGATGGAGGTGAAACCGGCCTCAAAGGCACTCGGCGCCAGGTACACGCCACCTTCGAGCATCAGGTGGAAGAAGCGCTTGAACAGGTTGGCATCGCTGCCCATCACATCGTCAAAGGTCACGATGTCGTCGGCACCGCTGAAATACAGGCCGAACATGCCACCGGCCTGGGTCGTGACGAACGGAATGCCTGCTGCATCGGCGCGTTGTTGCAGGCCATCGAGCATGCGCGTGGTGTAGTCGCTTAACTCGGCATGGAAGCCCGGGCGGTTGATCAGGCGCAGGGTGGTCAGGCCGGCGGCCATGGCCAGCGGGTTACCGGACAGGGTGCCGGCCTGGTAGACCGGGCCCAGCGGCGCGATGTGCTGCATGATTTCGCGCTTGCCGCCGAAGCAGCCCACCGGCATGCCGCCGCCGATGATCTTGCCGAAGGTGCTCAGGTCCGGCGTCACGCCGTAGTAAGCCTGGGCGCCACCGAGGGCGACGCGAAAGCCGGTCATCACTTCATCGAAAATCAACACCACGCCGTGCTGGTCGCACAGGGTGCGCAGGCCTTCCAGGAAACCGGGCGCTGGCGGCACGCAGTTCATATTGCCGGCCACCGGCTCGACGATGATGCACGCCACCTCCTGGCCGACTTCGCTGAGCATGGTTTCGACGGCAGCGATGTCATTGAACGGCAGGGTCAGGGTGTGCTTGGCAAACGCCGCCGGCACGCCGGCCGAACTCGGTACGCCCTGGGTCAGCAGGCCGGAACCGGCCTTGACCAGCAGGCTGTCGGAGTGGCCGTGGTAGCAGCCTTCAAACTTGATGATGCTGTCGCGGCCGGTGAAACCACGGGCCAGGCGAATCGCGCTCATGGTCGCTTCGGTGCCGGAGCTGACCATGCGCACCATCTCCATCGACGGCACGATCGAGCACACCAGGTCTGCCATCTCGGTTTCCATGGCGGTGGGCGCGCCGTAGGACAGGCCGTGCTCCAGTTGCTTGCGTACCGCGTCCAGCACGTCGGGATGGCTGTGGCCAAGGATCATCGGGCCCCAGGAACCCACGTAGTCCACATAGCGCTTGTCATCTTCATCGGTGACGTAGGCGCCTTCGGCGTGCTTGAAGAACAACGGCGTGCCACCGACGCTCTTGAATGCGCGCACGGGGGAGTTCACACCACCGGGGATATGTTTCTGGGCATTGGCAAACAGGGTTTCGGAACGAGACATGGGCAGGCTCTCTGAATTCAGGATTTAAGGAGTTCGTTGAAGGCGCGGGCGCGGCGCGTCACGTCCTGGGGGCTGTCGGCACCGAACAGGCCGTGGACCACCGCCAGCAGATCGGCACCGTGTTCCACCAGGGGCGCGGCGTTTTCCAGGGTGATGCCGCCGATCACGCAGATCGGCACCTGCAAGCGCGCGCGGGCCTGGGCGAGCATTTCAACGGTGGCCGCGGGCGCGCCGGGCTTGGTCGTGGAATTGAAGAAACGCCCAAAGGCAACATAGCTGGCGCCTTCGCGTGCGGCCTGTTCGGCCAGTTCGATCTGGCTGTGGCAGGTGGAACCGATGATGGCATTGCGCCCGAGCAGCGCCCGGGCCGGGGTCAGCGGGCCGTCGGTCTGGCCCAGATGTACGCCGACGCCCAGGCGCGCGGCCAGCTCGGCATCGTCGTTGATGATCAGTTGGGTCTTGTAGCGCGAGCACAATTCACGCAGCGCCTCGGCTTCGCGCAGGCGCCGGGCCTCGTCGCTGCTTTTATCGCGGTACTGCAGCAAGGTCACGCCGCCTTCCAGCGCGGCCTCGACGTAGGACAGGAACTTACCGGCCAATAGTTGGCTGTCGGTAATGGCGTACAGGCCACGTAGTTTCATCGAGCAGGCCCCTTGAGATTACCCACAGAAATCCAATGGCAGGCGACGCGGTACAAATTGGCCGTGGCCCAGTTGTTCGGCATCGCGCAGGGTGCGCCAGGTGTAATTGAGTGCCGACTCCACGGCGCTGGCCAGGCCTTCGCCCTGGGCCAGGCGACCGGCCAGGGCGCTGGCCAGGGTGCAACCGGAGCCATGATAGCTGCCAGGCAGGCGCTGGCAGGTGAAGGTGCGGCGCGTGCCGTCGCGGCTGTATAGGCGATTGTGCACTTCATGCTCGTCGCCGTGGCCGCCGGTGATCAACAGGTGCTTGATAAACGGCAGCAGTTTCTCGGCGCATTCGTCCGCCGTGCCGTCGGGCAGTTCGGCGAGGATGCGGGCTTCAGGCAGGTTGGGCGTGGCAATCAGCGACAGGGGCAACAGCCGCTCGCGCATTGCATAGCCGACTTCATCCTTGCCCAGGCTGCCGCCGCCACCGGCGCGCAGCACCGGGTCGCAGACCACCGGCAGGTGTGGGTGCTGCTGGAGCAGTTCGACCACGGTATCGACCATCACCGTGGAGCCGAGCATGCCCAGCTTGACCGCCGCAACTTGCGAGTCGCCGAGCACGGCATTGGCCTGGGCCAATACCCACTCGCGGTCGAGCACGCGGAAGTCGCTGACATTCACGGTGTTCTGCACGGTCAGCGCGGTCACGGCCGGGGCCGCATGACAGCCTTGGGCGAGCAGGGCTTCGATATCTGCCTGCAAGCCGGCGCCACCACTGGGATCATGGCCGGAGAGACAGAGGACAACGGGGCGAGAGCTGTAGATATTCATGGTGCGCGAGCTTACCACCAAACGCTTTTTGCGTGGCTGTTGGACGGTGCCTGTATTTCACACTGAAAGACGCGCAAAAATGGCTATAAGCCATCATTTATTTCCAGCCGTTGGCACGCTGAAAGCCCCGTCCTAGAGCCTTTCAAAAAATTATTTCAATGGTGTCTTTTGGCCTTTACCGGCTATGCTAGAGTGGATCCAAACAACTTAATGTATGCCGGTGTACGTCTTCTCAAAAGGAATGGGGGGCTTTTGACATCACCGGACAGGCCACGCTGGGGCTCTATGCGCTATTTGCTGATGTTTCTCTTGTGCGGGCTGCCGATGCTGGCCGGCGCCGTCGAGTTCAATGAAACCACCCGCAGCCTTCCCCTGGGCCGGGTCATGCAAGTACTGGAAGACCCAAGTGGCGGCATCACCATCGCCGAGGCCCGTTCAGCGGCACTGGCCAGTCGCTACACCCACCATGATAAAGACACCCTCAATGCCGGCTATTCGCGCTCGGCATTCTGGCTCAAGGTCGACCTGCATTACCTGCCCAGGGAGCCCCACGCCCCGCGCACCTGGCTGCTGGAGCTGGCCTACCCGCCCCTTGATCATCTTGAGTTGTACGTCCCCGATGAGGCCGGTGGCTACCGCCTGGCTGGGCGTACCGGGGACGCATTGCCCTTTGCCAGCCGCGAGGTCCGCCAGAACAACTACTTGTTCACTGTCGACTTCAAGGCGGGCGAGCAGAAAACCCTCTACCTGCGCCTGCAAAGCGAAGGCTCGATCCAGGCACCGCTGACCCTGTGGTCGAGCACCGCCTACCTGGAAGACCAGCCGCTGCGCCTGTATGTGCTGGGCCTGATCTACGGCGTGCTGCTGGGCATGCTGGTGTACAACCTGTTTATCTACCTCAGTGTGCGTGACACCAGTTACCTCTATTACATCCTCTATATCGCCTCGTTCGGCCTGTACCAGCTCTCGGTGAATGGTGCGGCGGTGGAATATTTCTGGCCCGACAACCCCTGGTGGGCGAATGCGGCGACGCCGTTCCTGATCGGCGCCTCGGCGTTGTTCGGCAGCCTGTTTGCCCGCAGCTTCCTGCACACCGCCCTCTACAGCCGTTGGCTTGACCGGCTGCTGCTGGTGCTGGTGGGCACGGGGGCGGCGGTGATGCTGTTGTCGCTGATGGCCAGCTATGCCCTGGCCTTGCGCCTGGCGACCGCGCTGGCGCTGGTTTTCACCGTGACCATCTTTGTCGCCGGGATCAAGGCTTGGTGCTGTGGCCAGCGGGTGGCACGGTATTTCATCATCGCCTGGTCGGCGTTCCTGATCGGCGGGGTGGTCAATACGCTGATGGTGCTGGGCTACCTGCCTAACGTGTTTCTCACCATGTATTCCAGCCAGATCGGCTCGGCCATCGAAGTCGCCCTGTTGTCCCTGGCCCTGGCCGACCGGATCAACGCGATGCGCGAACAGCAGGCGCAAATCCTGTTTGATGCCAGCCAGAAACTGGAAGTGCTCAACCAGCAACTGGCCCACAGCAACCAGTTGAAAGACGAGTTCCTCGCGACCCTGACCCATGAGCTGCGCACGCCGATGAATGGGGTGATTGGTTCATTGGAACTGATGCAAACCGTGCCCCTGGCCGGGGACCTGGCGCAGTACCAGCAAACCGCCGCCGGCTCGGCGCGGGACATGATGCGCATGGTCAACGGCATTCTCACCCTCACCGAGTTGCAAGCCGGCCGCTTGAGCGCGCAGCCGCAGGTGTTCAGCCTGCGCGGGGTGCTCGATACCTTGCGCCAGCAATTTCGCGGCAATGCCCAAGGCAAGGGGCTGGCGTTTTCCATCGACGTGGCGGGTGAACTGCCGGATCGCCTGGAGGGCGATGCAGGCAAACTGATGCAGTGCCTGGAATGCCTGCTGGATAACGCCTTCAAGTTCACCCACCAAGGCGCGGTGCGCGTGCGTGTGGTGGGCGTGCCCCGGGCCGATGGCCATTTGCACCTGACCTTTATCGTCACCGATTCCGGGATTGGGTTTGCACAGCTGGATGAGGCGACCCTGTATCAGCGTTTCTTCCAGGTGGATGGTTCGACCACCCGCGAATATGGCGGCCTGGGCATTGGCCTGGCGATCTGCCGGCAGCTGATCGAGTTGCTCGGCGGGCGCCTGACCCATCATTCCGAACCGCGCAAAGGCAGTCGCTTCCAGTTGGAGGTGGCGGTCATTGCGGTGCCACCGGAGCCGGCCCGCGCTGTTGATCTGCACCGCGCGCCACAGGACTGCACGGTCCTGCTGGTGGATGACAACAGCGTCACGCAGTTGGTGTTGCGCGGCATGTTGCTCAAGCTGGGTTACCGGGTAAAAGTCGCGGACAGCGGCCCGGCGGCCCTGGCGATGCTGCAGGAGGGGACGTTTGATGCGGTGCTGCTGGATGTGCCCGAGGATGGTTTTTCCCTGTGTTGCCAGGTCCGGGCCTTGCCAGGCTGCGGCGAGCTGCCGGTGATCGCCTTGAGCGACTCCCTGCAAGGCAGCGCACGACAGCATTGTCACGGCATCGGCCTGACCGAGCAGTTGCTCAAACCGGTGCGTTTCGAGCTGTTGCAGGGCGTATTGCAGCGGCGCCTGCTGTGCCCGCTAGAGGGTGAAAGCGCCGGCAGTTAGGCGCATATGCCACTTTTTTAAGGGCGGTGACGATGCTTAACTGAATTCAAGGCCTCAATGAACGTGGCCTTTTATCAGGAGGCCCGTCATGAATCTGCACCAGTTCGCCGAAACCCACGACGTTACCAACCAGCCGCCGTCATTGGACGGCGCCAACCTGTATCGCCTCGACCTGCCCCTGCAGGAGTGGTCGCGGCGCTTTGGCGCGGGTTGGGCCGAGGCGCGTATCGATGCCTACGGCGCCTTGGCGGGCGGGCCGTTGATGGCGGCGGGGTTCCTGGCCAACCAGAACAAACCGGTGTTCAACAGCCATGATCGCTATGGGCACCGCATTGACCTGGTGGAGTTTCATCCGGCCTATCATGAGTTGATGCGCACCGCCGTCGAGCATGGCCTGCCGTCGTTGCCCTGGGCCCATCCCCAGCCTGGCGCCCATGTCGCCCGCGCGGCCCTGGGCTACCTGCACAGCCAGGCCGAAGCCGGCACCGGTTGCCCGCTGACCATGACCTTCGCCTGTGTGCCGGCCCTGCGCCTGCAGCCGGACCTGGCTGACAGTTGGCTGCCGAAAATCCTCAACACCGAATATGACCCGCGCAATGTCGGGATTGCCCACAAGGCCGGTGCAACCATCGGCATGGCCATGACCGAGAAACAGGGCGGCACCGATGTGCGTGCCAACACCACCCGCGCCTATCCCGTGGGCGCCGGCGGCCCTGGCCAGGCCTATGAACTGGTGGGGCACAAGTGGTTCTGCTCGGCGCCGATGTGCGATGCCTTCCTGACCCTGGCCCAGACGGACAAGGGCCTGACCTGTTTCCTGCTGCCCCGGCACCGCCCGGATGACACACGCAACCCGTTCTATATCCAGCGCCTGAAAAACAAACTCGGCAACTGTTCCAACGCCTCCAGCGAAGTCGAATTCCGCGGTGCCCTGGCGTGGATGGTCGGCGAAGAAGGCCGTGGCGTACCGACCATCATCGAGATGGTGGCCATGACCCGTTTCGATTGCATGGTCGGTTCCAGTTCCCTGATGCGTCAGGCGCTGACCCAGGCCAGTCATCATTGCGCTCATCGCTCAGTCGGTGGCCGCGTGCTCAGTGAGCAACCGTTGATGCAAAACGTGCTGGCCGACCTGGCCCTGGAAAGCGAGGCGGCCCTGGCCCTGAGCCTGCGCATGGGCCGGGCGCTGGACCATCTGGACGATGAGCAGGAAGCCAAGTTCGCGCGGCTGGTGACAGCGGTGGGCAAGTATTGGATCTGCAAGCGCGCGCCGGCGATGATCAACGAAGCCGCTGAATGCATGGGCGGCGCCGGGTATGTCGAGGACAGCATCCTGCCGCGCCTGTACCGTGAGGCACCGGTCAATTCGACGTGGGAAGGTTCCGGTAACGTGCAATGCCTGGACGTGCTGCGGGCCTTGTCGAAAGAGCCGGGCGTGCTGGAGACATTGTTTGTCGAACTGGGGAACGGGCACGGCGATAAACGCCTGGCCCGGCATATCGAGCAGTTGAAATTGGCGTTTATGGACACCCAGGACATTCAGTACCGGGCGCGGCAATTGACCGAAGACATCGCCGTGGCGTTGCAGGCCAAGTTGCTGCTGGAGGCGGGCAATGCCAGTGTCAGCGATGGGTTTATGGCCAGCCGCCTGGGCGAATCGTCGGGGCGGGTATATGGCACCTTGCCACGAGGTGTGGATGTGCAGGCCATTGTCGCCCGCTCAACCCCGTCTCTCTGAATAAACACGGTAAACAATGTGGGAGCAGGCTTGCCTGCGATAGCGGTGGGTCAGCTACCTATATATTGGCTGACCCGCCGCCATCGCAGGCAAGCCAGCTCCCACATTTGAACGTATTCCAATTCAGAGGTTGGGTAGGGCAGCCTATAGATAATCAGGCATGTCAATTCAGAGTTTGCGTCTGGCAGCGATGCAGGCAAGATGACCTCCTGCATGTAAGAAAACAGGAAGCCTACCGTGACCGAAGCTTTTGTTGTCGTTCAAACCGCCGAAGAGGCCGTGGACCGGCTGGCGGCTCTGCATGAGCGTGCTACCGGCGCGCTCAACCAGGCCCTCAAGCAATACCTCAAGGATCGCGTCGAACCCGACGCTGCACAACGTGCACTGTTTCGCTACCCGGAACTGCGCCTGACCTACCACTGCCACGGCGAAGTCCCACAGACCACCCGCGCGTATGCCAAGGTGCAGTTGCCGGGCACCTACAGCGTCACCGTCACCCATCCGTCGGCGTTCCGTAAATACCTGCTGGAACAGTTGGTGCCGCTGATGCACGACTTCACCGTGACGGTGGAGGTGGGCGCCAGCCAGCAGAATATCCCTTACCCCTACGTGGTGGAGCAGGGCGATGAACTGGCCGGTTCCGGCGTGACCGCCGCGACCCTGGCGCGGGTGTTCCCCAGCACCGACCTGTCGGCCGCCACCGATGGCATCGCCGATGGCCTGTACGATTGGGAGAACACCGACCCACTGCCCCTGGCGCTGTTCGATGCGGCCCGTGTGGATTTCTCTCTGCGCCGCCTGGTGCACTACACCGGCAGCGACTGGCGCCATGTGCAGCCGTGGATTCTGCTGACCAACTACCACCGCTATGTCGACCAGTTCATCGTGCATGGCCTGGAACAGTTGCGCAGCGACCCACGTTTTATCCGCATGGTGTTGCCGGGCAACGTCATCATCGACAAAAACATGGACCATGGCGAAGCCTCTGCCATTGCCGCAGGCGTGGTCTGGCACCGTTACCAGATGCCGGCCTACCACTTGCAGGCCAGCGACGGCCACGGCGTGACCCTGGTCAACATCGGCGTCGGCCCCTCCAATGCCAAGAACATCACCGACCACCTGGCGGTATTGCGTCCCCATTGCTGGCTGATGATCGGCCACTGTGGTGGCCTGCGCCAATCCCAGACCATTGGCGACTATGTGCTGGCCCACGCTTATATGCGGCGCGACGGCATTCTCGACCGCGTAGTACCGCCGAACATCCCGATCCCGGCCCTGGCCGAAGTACAGATGGCGTTGCAGCAAGCGGCGGCCAATGTCACCGGCGAGAAGGGCGAAGAGCTGAAAAAGCGCTTGCGCACCGGCACCGTGTTGACTTACGACGACCGCAACTGGGAGCTGCGCTGGGCCCAGGAACGGCCGCTGATCAACCTGTCCCGCGCCGTGGCGGTGGACATGGAAAGCGGCACCATCGCCGCCCAAGGCTACCGCTTGCGCGTACCGTACGGCACCTTGCTGTGTGTGTCGGACAAGCCGCTGCACAGTGAAATCAAGTTGCCAGGTTCGGCCAACGCGTTCTATGAACGGGCCGTGAGCCAGCACTTGAAGATCGGCATCGAGGCGGTGGACCTGCTGCGCACCGAGCTCAACTCGCTGCACTCGCGCAAGCTGCGCAGCTTTGACGAGCCGCCGTTCCGCTAACATAGCGGGGTGGTTATTTAACGGTCGGGCCACTAGCATGGTCGGTCCTGACCGTTAGATATTCCGTTGCCATGTCCCGTCCTGCCCGTCCCGACTCGCGCCGCCCTGGCGTGAAACCTCCCCATGCCGCTGCGCGCCGTGTCGCCAAGGCGCCGCCGGCCGAACCGAAGTTGATCCTGTTCAATAAACCTTTCGATGTGCTGACCCAGTTCAGCGACGAAGGCGGGCGGGCGACCCTCAAGGATTTTATCGATATCCCGGGCATCTACCCGGCCGGGCGCCTGGATCGGGACAGTGAGGGCCTGCTGCTGCTGACCAACGATGGCCAGTTGCAGGCGCGGATTGCCGACCCCAAGCACAAACTGGCAAAGACCTACTGGGTACAGGTGGAAGGCGAGCCCACCGAGGAGCATCTGCAACGCCTGCGCGCAGGGGTGGAACTGAACGATGGCATGACCTTGCCGGCTGAAGCCCGTCGACTGGATGAGCCGGCGCTATGGCCACGCAACCCGCCGGTGCGTTTTCGTAAAAACGTGCCGACCTATTGGCTGGAGCTGGTGATTCGCGAGGGGCGCAACCGTCAGGTGCGGCGCATGACCGCCGCCGTGGGTTTGCCGACCTTGCGCCTGGTGCGAGTAAAAATCGGCGAGTGGTCGATTGACGGCCTGGGCCAAGGCCAGTACCGCGAAGTGCCGGCGCGCTTATAAAGCCCCGGACTCGATCAGGCCGATCACCACGCTCTTGATGATAAACGCGGCCACGCCCAGGCCCAGCACGAAGAACAGAATCAGCGAGCCAAAGCGCCCGGCCTTGGACTTCTTCGCCAGGTCCCAGACGATAAAGCCCATGAAAATGATCAGGATGGTGACCAGGCCGGTCATCATCCATTCTTCAAACAGCACGGGGTCAATCGAATTCATTGGGCAGGTTCCGACAAAGGCAGGCGCGAAGTATAAGGCAATGTGGCCGGTGCAGCGTTGACCTGCGTCGGTGCGTCGCACCCAGGTGTCACTGCCTGAGCGCGCTCAAAATGTGGGAGCTGGCTTGCCTGCGATAGCGGACTGTCAGCTGGCATATCAGCGACTGAAATTCCGCTATCGCAGGCAAGCCAGCTCCTACATGGGTTGGGTGGTGAGTCTTAGGTGCGCAGGTGAGTCAACGGCAACTCGGTGCTGTTGAGCACCTGGTTGAGCACAAAGCTTGAGCGCACGCTGGTCACGCCCTCAATCCGGGTCAGGTGGCCCAATAGCAGTTTTTGATAGTGATCCATATCCGGCACCACCACCTTCAACTGATAGTCGGCATCCATTCCGGTGACCAGGCTGCATTCGAGCACTTGCGGCAAGGTGCGGATCGCTGCTTCAAAGTTCTCGAAACGCTCGGGTGTGTGTCGGTCCATGCCGATCAAGACGTAGGCCGTGAGGCTCAGGCCGAGCATCTTGCGGTCGAGCAGGGCGACCTGGCGCGAGATATAGCCGTCGTCCTCCAATTGCTTGACCCGGCGCGAGCAGGGTGACGGCGACAGGCCGATCCGCTCGGCCAGCTCCTGGTTGGAGATCCTCGCGTCGCGCTGTAATTCCGCCAAAATACTCAGGTCGTATCGGTCAAGTTTGCTCATGGGGCTGGCCTTTGTCGTAACTATTGCTGCGAATTATCTATCCAGGGTTAAAAATTGCGCAAGCACTGTTTATTGACGCAATCTTCGCAATCATCTGCCGGCGCCTCACGCCTATGATTACCAACAGAATCACTGCCCGGACATAGAGTCCACTGCAGCCCGCCCAACCAGGCCGGCTGCGGCCCGCCAACCCCACCGGGTTGCGCCGGCCCCCGGGCTGCACACTGTCCACAAGACGGCGTGAGGTGAGCCAACGTCAAAAGCGTTGAGCCAGGACGAAGTTCTCAAGGGGCGACCGACGGGTCGCCCCTTTTCTTTTGCCAGCGAAAATTGTCCGGGCGGCTGATAACCTGTTGCAGAACTTTCCAGTCTTATGCATAGGCCCTAATCCGCAGTGAGGAATAGCATGAAGCCCATCTGGCGTTTGGCAGGTGCAGGTGTGTTGATGGTTACCTTGGGCACGCCGGTGATGGCCGACGAACGTGGCTATTCAGCGCAGGCGGGGAGCAGTCTGCCGATCCAGGCCCGGCCCGACTCCGTGGGCCAGACCCAGGAGCCGCGCCAGGGCAACTACCGTGATATTCCCCGGCGCAATGATGGCAACCCGCATTGGCCAGCCGATGGCCCTGGCTACAATGGCCGCCCCGATGACAACCGCTGGCCGGGTCGCCCCGATGGGCATGGCAATGGCTGGGGCCCCGGCCCGCAGTATCGCCCCGGCTACACGGTAGACCGCTTCCCTGAGCGTCATGACCGCGTGCCCTATCGTGGCCAGGATTACTTCTTCGCGGGCGGCTATTGGTACCGGCCCCAGGGTCCGCGTTATGTGGTGGTCACGCCGCCCTATGGGATCGGCGTGCATGACCTGCCGGACTATGCGCGGGAAGTGTGGGTGGGCAACACGCTGTTTTTCCTCGCCGCTGGCGCCTACTACAGCTACGAGGCCAGCACCCGGCAGTACGTGGTGGTACAACCGCCGGTGGCCAGCCTGCCGCCACCGCCGGCGCCCCAGGGCAATGGCTATGACGTGGTGGCCTATCCCGCCAACGGCCAATCGCCTGCCCAGGTGCAGCAGGATGGCTACGATTGCTATCGCTGGGCGGTGCAGCAGAGTGGCTTCGACCCCCAGACCGGCACCTACGCGCCGGCGCCGGCGGTGGTGCAAACCTACCGCCAGGCCCAGGGCAACTGCCTGGGCAGTCGCGGGTATCAGGTGACCTACTAGGCCTTGTGGCCCGTGACCACTTCCTGTGGGTCGGCGTGCACCAGCACTTCGGCCCGTGGGTAGGCCTGATGGATGGCATCGGCGGCCTGGTCGCTGATGCCGTGGGCCACCGACAGGCTCAACTCCCCCGGTAACTCCAGGTGCAACTGCACAAACCAGTGGTTGCCGGAAATCCGCGTGCGCAAATCATGGGCGCCCAGTACGCCGGGCACGCTACAGGCCAGCTCCAGCATGTGCTGGCTGACTTCGGCTGGCAGCTCCTCGTCCATCAGCACCGCAAAGCTTTCCCGGGCAATCTGGATCGCGCTCCACAAGATGTAGGCGGCGATCCCCAGGCCAAACCAGGCATCGACTTGATGCAAGCCGCAGGCCGCCAGCACCAGGGCCAATAGAATGCTGCCATTGAGCAACAGGTCCGAACGGTAATGCAGCGAGTCGGCGCGCACGGCGTTCGAGCCGGTTTCGCGGATCACCCGGTGTTGCAGGGTCAACAGTGCCACGGTCAGCGCCAGCGACAGCACAATCACCGCGATACTCAGCCAGGGCGCGCCCACCGGTTCCGGGTGTAGCAGGCGCTGGTACGCCTGGAAGGCGATCAACACCGCGCTGCCGGCGATAAACAGCGCCTGGGCCATACCCGCCAGGGATTCCGCCTTGCCATGCCCGTAACGGTGATCGTCATCCGCCGGGCGCAGCGCGTAATGCACCGCCAGCAGGTTGAGCAGCGACGTCACGCCGTCGAGCAGCGAGTCGGTCAGCCCGGCGAGCATGCTTACCGAACCACTGAACCACCAGGCGACGGCCTTGCCGATAATCAGGATACTGGCCACGCCGACCGAGGCGCGGGTCGCCAGGCGCAAGAGCCGGGCGTGTTCGGTGCAGGTGCTCATGGGGCAATCGAATCCTTACGCAGCAGGTTGCAGACCGAGCATGGCCAGTTGCTGCACGCTGCCCTTGAACTGGATCAGGCGCGGGTCGTCCAGCGGCAGGCTGCGGCCGGTTTCGTGCTCGATGATGGTTTGCAGCTTGGTGTTGTCCACCTTGCCGTCGGCGCCGATGGCTTGCTGCAGCTTCTCGGGGGCCACTTGTGCGCTTTTGCCGGGCTCGAAATAAATGGCGCCGGTGGCGAAATCGACACCGAAGGCGATCAGGCCGGGGATCACATAGAACAGCAGGCCGACCGCATCGAGCACGGCAATCGCCGGGTCGATCTTGCCGTCGATCTGGCCACGGCGATCAGGATAGAAAATCGAACCGCAGGCTGTCAGCTGGCTCAACAGGGTGACGGCCAGAACACCGCCGATGACACGGGAAGCATTACGCATGGGACTCTCCTGAACACTTGTAGGGTGTGACTATAAAGCAGATCTACCGCGCTCCACCTACCTAATGTGGGAGCTGGCTTGCCTGCGATAGCGCTGGGTCAGTTAACCGATATTTGACTGACCCAGCGCTATCGCAGGCAAGCCAGCTCCCACATCAGAGCGCATTCCCAACGGGACACGGCATCGCCTGAGAGGCCACCGATATCCAGTCGTTCGCCGTTATACTCGCCGCTCTGCCTTGGAGCCAGTATGAATTCGTTGCCAATCGATGATGTTTTACCCGCCTTGC
Source organism: Pseudomonas gessardii (assembly GCF_001983165.1). Classification (GTDB taxonomy): domain Bacteria; phylum Pseudomonadota; class Gammaproteobacteria; order Pseudomonadales; family Pseudomonadaceae; genus Aquipseudomonas; species Aquipseudomonas gessardii. The sequence continues at coordinate 44,636 of NZ_MNPU01000036.1, forward strand.
GTGAAGCCTTGGCAACGCGCCATGAAGCTGTGCTCGAAGCACCGCCCGGCGCCGGTAAAACCACGCGGGTGCCATTGGCGCTGTTGCAGGAAACCTGGCTGGCCGGGCAAACCATCCTGATGCTTGAACCGCGCCGGCTCGCCGCCCGCGCCGCTGCCGAACGCCTGGCCAGTGAGCTGGGGGAAAAGGTCGGCGAAACCGTCGGCTACCGCATCCGCCTGGACAGCAAGGTCGGCCCCGACACCCGTATCGAAGTGGTCACCGAAGGCATCCTCACCCGCCGTTTGCAGGACGACCCGGCGCTGGAGGGCGTGGGCCTGCTGATCTTCGACGAATTCCATGTTTTGCCATATTCACCGAAATACCCTGAAATCTTGTCAAAGCTCAGGGCATTCTCCTGCCGAAAGTGAGCTCCTTCCAGGCAAGTCCCTGGCCCCTCTTTGAAGTTTCACCCTATGACAAACCTCGACGTGATCTTCAATCTCACCTACCGCAGTCGCCACGGTCTCGAAACCGGCTCATATCCTCCCGCTATGCTCGCCCTTAAGGCGACTGAACGTCATTTCCCCACAGCTACGCACGCCAGTCCCCAATACCCCTGCGGCACCCTCGAACGATGCAATTGATCGGAGAACTACCTGATCGTCGGCAGCCCCGAGAGTGCAGTGTTCTGCCGTGAAAACGGTTTTGTCCCAGGCAGAGGGAGATGTACCGTAGCCCGCTTCTCACTCCTAAGGATTCGAACATGACCATGATCGCGGGTTACAAGCTGAAAGTCGGTGCGTTCCTGCAAGCGGATATTCTCCTCACTAGCCCCGATATGTGGATGAACTCTTCTCCAATCCCTTCGTTCCACGCCAAAGATGGTGAGCCTGGATTAAATGGCCGTGTAGTGATGGGGCTATGCCAGAAGATTTTGCTGGTGAATGAGCGCTTTGCTGTAGCTTTTGCTGGCAATGTCAATGATATCCAGGTTGTTGGACGATTGATTGATCAACTTATCAAGGTGGATCCTCAACTCTCAGGTAAACGTTTCATCGAGGCGTTTCTCGCAGACAAGCTACTGAGAAAAGCTGAGGTCAGCATTATTGCACTCAGTATTGAGGGCGATGAAATTAGCATTTCAAATGTTGATGCCGAATTTGGGGGTGGGAATGACCATTTTGAATTGTGGGTTGGAGGAAGTGGTGGAAAGTATATTGTCGAGTACTTCGAGAAGTTTTCTCCTGATAATTTTGATGTTCCTGAAGGGGATGTAGTCGCTCTCGGAACCTGCATGGCTCTTCGGCAGTTCGCCCTTCATTTGATCAGTGAGTTTGAGGGGCGCTTTGAGTCTGAAACTATCAAAATGCTCTGCGGTGGTGGTTATGAGGTACTGGCTTATTACGGCGGTCAGTTCCAGAAGATTTCAGATGTAGTTTACGCCTTCGCAGATGCTGAGATTGACGCTGAAGGAATTCTTCAAATCGACTTCCCCAAATTTTTGATGAAATCTACGTATGATGAAGATGAACTGATGATCCGAAGCGTGGAAATTAAATATGACGAAGACGAGGATGAGCACCTAGCTTGCAATGACCAGACTTTCATTATCGCTCCGATTACGCGCTATCATGAATTGGCGGTGCGGAGCAATTGCAATGCAATAAAGTTTGTAGGGGAGTTTCTTTGCTTTTTGATTAAGGTAAAGCTTCAGGGTGAAAGTTTCATTATTCCTATTGTAAGAAAGTATAGAAGTAAAATTTTCTTTTTGGGTGAGGCTTTTGCCGCCACGGTAGGTCATTACGGTGTGCAAATCATCTACATGGATGACTTCAGGGAGCTTGTCACTGCTCAAGTTTTCGAGCACATGCGAGAACTCAAATTGCAGAGCGGCCTAACCTGATGTCTGTAGCCTAGATTCCGCCTGGAAGTACGGCTCAGATGCAGTGCATTGCAGAAACAATAAAGCCACCTTGCGGTGGCTTTCAAGTGGTAGCGGCTGAGCCCCTAGCGGTGCTCGACTACTGTAACGAGATCAAGGGTTCCAATACCCTTTTCAACTACATCTTTAGCCTTGGCCAACATAGAAGCCCTGAGCTCATCGCGAGACATCCGGCCACTGTAAATCTTTGCGAATGCTTTGTGCTTCAAAGCAGCGGAGGCGCTCACTTTAGCGTCACCGGTCTCTTCGGCGGCAACTTTAGCTACGGCAAGTTCAGTCATTTTCACTAGCCTCCATGTCAATAAATGCACGGTATAATAATATCATATCATGCAAATACGCGCAAATCGGTTGCAATAGCTGGACAAATTGTGCATTGCGGCTGTCGCCCATTAAGATATTTGCCTTGTTGTTATAGATGTTTAGGCATCCAATTGGGGTTTTGGTGTCGTCGCCTAGCGCTAGCGGAATGGAAAGTATCGACGTTGCATAACGGTGCGTGGTGTAGTACTTGCCAATCGTCGTTTTGTAGTGTTCGGTCACGTGAGGGTTTTGCCGCGCCTCGTCTTCCAGCCAGTCTTTGAAATGCGTGCGGGAGTCTTGAATATACTGTGACTCATTGGTGGAGACAGCTACCGGCCCGCCTGGCAGATTAGGTTGCGACTTTGCATGATCATTCGCGTCGACTTTGAAGGGGAAGCAGATCGGACGGATGTCGTTATCTGGAGCGGCAAGATCCTGGTTACCTACGGAGGTGGACAGTTCTAGGTCGGTGATGTGAAGTATGCCGTCGGCGTTATCCAGGCGAGCATCAATGTTTGAGCTGAACAAGAAGAACGGGCTTTCGTTGACTTGCTGCGAGAAGTTCCTACGAATGGCATCTTTGTCCAGCTCCACCATCATTACGTTGGCCCGATATGTCTCGGTAGGAGCGCTGTCCCAGTTTTGTGCTAACACGAGTATCTTAGTGAGCACCACGCGGATATCACTCGCCAAGCTCTGTTTGGTCATCGGCTGGGAGTCATCCTGCGCTTGGCTCTCAAATAAGAACCGAATGTCGATTACAGCATCGCTGTAGGCCGCCAGAAACTGCTTGGGCGGCATGGTCGTCAGGCGATCTTGCAGTTCCTTTTCTTTTTTTCGGGTGGAGGTGACAACCCCCACTTCACGCAAGAAAACGGCGATCACGGCGAAGATCGACAACATGATCGATGGCCATAGGTACTCTGTCTCGAAAAACTGCTCCAGTGTGTGAGTGGAGGTGTACTCGTCTTTAATGTTGCCGCTCATAACGGAAATCATGGCTGCGCTCCCAATGCTCAGCAGCGCGATGATCATGGATCCGTAACTGGTGCCAACGAGCAGGCAGGTGCCCAGGAACACTTTTTTGACCCAAGAGCCGATCGATCGAGCGATGGAAGCAACCCCAGCTTGCAGGGTTTGATAACTTGGCGTGCTGTTGTTCAAGATTCAGTTCCGTTATTGTTTTCCGTGTAGCCAGTCCGGCTACCGTTCTCTCACACCCTCACCGGGCGCGGCTGCTCGACCGTCCAGAGCCTTACCAGCAGGTGCTGACGCATAGCTCGTCTGCGACTCCCTTCCTGTCCGGCCTGGCAATTTCGACTTATCCGAGCTTAGGCTGGGTTTTTTCCCCGAGAAAGGGGTGATTGACGAAGCCGAACGCTGTAATACCATGGGGTGATATTTAATTGCCTCCACAAGGAAAAGTATATGGCCTTACGCTGCGTAGGACTGGTAGTCAGTGCGAGTGATGTAACCATAGTGGATACCACGATCCCGGACGACCCGGATGAACCGCTCGTCCTGATCAAGGACGACACCTGGAAACTAGCGGCAGGAGATCGCCCGAAGGCGTATGAAACGCTGTTCCATCGCTGCGTGTCATACATCCAGCAGAACGGCGTGAATCAGGTCGTCATCAAAGCTAGTGCATTGCCGCAGGGAAGCGCAGCGAGGGGTGGTCTCCTGGACGGAGCTGAGCTGAGGGGCGTGATCATGTGCGCCGCTGCGTCTGCATGTGAGACCCGTGTGATGGACAAGGCTTGGATAACCAAAACCTATAAGCGCAAAGTTGACGAGATCCTCAAGGACGATCCTTTCTGGGAGCAGCAGCTCAACGGGGCCAAGCTGCGTAAGGGAAGCCGCGAGGCCGCCATGTTGGTAGTCGCCCACAGGAACCGGCCATGAGCAGCGTCGTACCGGAACTCGAAATCATCAGGAAGCTGGGCAACGGTCACTTCGGCGAGGTCTTCCTGGGCAAGTGCGGCGTCCACGGAGATGTCGCGGTTAAAGTGCTGGCCCGAAAGCCCGAGCATGATGATGCTGAGTGGAAGGCGATTAGGGAGGGTTTTTTGGTTGAGGCCAAGCACCTTTCGAGCGCCTCTCATCGAAACGTAGTTCAGGTGTACGGAATTGAGGAGTTGCAAGACAGCATCCGATTCACGATGGCTTACTGCCCTGGCGGATCGTTGCAGCCCCTTTACGAGCAAAGCCCGCTACCTTTGGCTCGTGTGCATAAGATTGCGACCGATGTCCTGATCGGCCTGGACGCGTTGCATGGGCGTGGCATGCTTCACCGGGACATCAAACCGGGCAACATCTTGCTCGATCACACGGGCTTGGCGAAGCTCGGTGACTTCGGGCTAGTGACAGATGATTTGCTGCTGGGCTATGGCTCCGCTGCGGGTTATGCGGATCACATCGCGTTCGAGGTTTGGCAGGGGGGCGGAACCAGCGTCAAGAGCGACATTTGGGCTCTGGGTATGACGCTTTTCCGGCTGCTTCATGGGGAGACCTGGTACATCCTTCAGAACGAGGCGCCTGTAGACATTGTGCGCAATGGCGGGCTCGCAGATCGCCTGCGTTGGTTACCACACATCCCCAAACCATGGCGCCGCGTAATCCGTAAGATGCTTGCAGATGACTCTGCTGCCCGCTACGCCACTACCGGCGACGTCCTGAATGCCATTTCGGGTCTCCCGATCGACCAACCCTGGGAAACAAATGTAACCCCGGCATTGGTGCGATGGGAGCTACAGTCCCCCAAGCGCCTGAACTTCGTGGAGTGGAGTCTGCACTCTGAGCGGCGTCACGAGTGGAAGGCCTGGAGCGAGCCTGTAGGGACGGGACGCAAGATGACACTCGGTCAATCGCAAGGCGTCATACCTCGCAAGAAGATTGACCGGGAGCTGGAAACCTACTTCTCTCGCTAACGAGCGCTCTTAGCCAGCTGCGCTGCGCATACGCCGGGGCAGCAGATACCCGTCGACAAAGTCGGCAGCGCTCAATGGCTTGAGTTGGAATTGAGCTTGGGCAGCGTCTCGACGCTGATCCGCACAATTGGGGCAATATGTCGCGAGTGCGTCGATGCCTTCTGCCGGATGCCATATGGCCCCGCAGAATGTGCATTGAGGCGACGTGAGCCTCAAGTTGGGATGGCGCTTGCTCATGTGAATCCTACCTGTCGCGAGAGCGACGTATGTCGGGCATGGACGAACGTATGTCTGTGGGCGGCAGAGCTTATACGAGTTCCTCTACTTTGGCCTTCAGAATTGCCGAAAGGTCAATCTCGTTGGAAGTCGCCAGTACATCTATACTGTATGGATGAACAGCCTGGGGCGCAAGTGGCAGTTACGGCTGCTTGCCCGTCCTCGTCCCTGCCTGGCATATCTCACCATGAGGTTTAGCAGAGAAAATCATTTCCGCAGCCCCCGGCGAGCTAAAGCCACATCCCTCGGTTGACACCCGAGCCCCCTGCAAGCATCTGGCCGGTGCCCCGCATTAACGCAGAGGCGCGGGGCCCTCCTCGATGTGGTGGCCCTGTGCCCCGCTGGAGGGCTACTATGGCGCGTCACTGCCACCGCTTGACGCCATGACTTCCAGGGAGGGTCGCTATGTGGGTAGATAACGAGACAGAAACAGATTTCCTCAATTTCTCTGGTGTGGCAGATACGGTTGCCGAGATCATCTACTCCGCAAATGGCCGTCCCATTTCCATCGGGGTCTCAGGAGCTTGGGGGGCAGGCAAGTCGTCGATGATCAAGCTGATCCAGGCTTCGCTCAAAGACCCACCCGAACGCAATGAGAAACCGGCCAAGGATTTTGTCTTCGTCGAATTCAACGCCTGGCTCTACCAGGGTTATGACGACGCCAGAGCAGCCCTGATGGATGTGATCGCCTCACAGCTGGAGACGGAGGCTGAGAAGCGCAAGAAAGGGTTGGACAAAGTTGCTGACCTCGCTGCACGGGTCAACTGGTTGCGCGCAGCGAAGCTCGCAGGTAACACCGCGTTTTCCATCGCTACAGGTCTGCCTGCGCCTGGCTTGTTGGAAGGAGTAGTCAGTCTCTATGATCGAATCCGCTCTGGAGAGGTCAGCCAGGACACTGTGGATGCACTCCACGATATGGCTGAGGACGCGAAGGGGGAGGCGGAAAAGCTGTTCCGCAGTGCGCCTGCCAAGAAATCTCCGCCCAAAGAGATCCAGGCGCTCAGGGACAATTTCGAAGCCATCCTAGATGAACTGGGTGTGACGTTGGTGGTGCTGATCGATGACCTTGACCGGTGCCTGCCAGAGACGACGATTTCAACCTTGGAAGCCATCCGGCTGTTCTTATTCTTGCGCAATACCGCGTTCGTGATCGCCGCCGACAACGAGATGATCAAGCATGCGGTACGCAAGCATTTCAGTGGCGTGCCCGATGATTTTCTCGTAACCAGCTACTTCGACAAGCTGATCCAGGTTCCTATCCGGGTTCCTCCTCTCGGAACCCAAGAGGTCAGGGCTTACATGATGATGCTGTTCCTGGAGAACAGTACCCTGCCTAAACCTGTGATCGAGACTATCCGTATCAAAGTCCGGGATCAGCTACGGACAACATGGCAGGGAAGTCGGGTAGACCGGGGATTCATGCAAGGCCTCTACGACGATTACCCTGCTGAGTTGATTGGCAAGTTCGATACTGCCGAGCGATTGGCTGCGGTGATGACCTCTGCCTCCGGTATTCAAGGCAATCCGCGACTCATCAAGCGTTTCCTCAATGCTCTTGCTATCCGGATGAGCATTTCTCGCGCCCAAGGCGTTGGGGTCGACGAAGCGGTGCTCGTCAAACTGATGCTCTTTGAGCGCAGTGGCAATCCGAAGGCCTACGAAGAGCTGATGAAGGCTGTAGGTGCGGATAAACATGGCAAGCCGACTCTCCTTGGCGACTGGGAAGCGGATACCAAAAAAGGCAAATCCTTCAATCTTCAGCAACCCTGGGATCAGCCTTTTGTGAAGGAATGGTTAGCCTTGCCTCCCGCATTGGCGGACAAGGATTTACGAGGAGCGATCTACGTCAGTCGTGAGCATGCTCCGATCATCACGGATGAAGATCGCCTTTCCTCGGAGGCGACTGAACTGCTGACCGCGCTGCTTGATATGCCTGAAATGGCCTCGCAACTTAAGGCGCGTCTGGGGGCCATTGCGCCAGTTGAGATCAACGTATTAATGGATCGCTTGCTCGACAAAGCAGGTGCCGAACAAGAGTGGGGCGTTCCTGACATTCTCGAAGCTTTGCTCGTGGTGTCACGACTCGATGCGCAGCAGGGGCTTCGGCTGGCGGCATTTCTCAAAGAGCGCCCGCCTGTGCAGATTCAGGCGGGCATTGTGCCGAAGCTGGCTGATGAGACGTGGAAAAAATCTGTGTATGAGTTCTGGCTCGGTGCTGATGTGAGCGGGCCGGTGAAGGCTGCGATAAGGAGAATCGATGGGAACGTCACAAAATAGCGAAGGGCCAGGCAAAGGTGTGCCGCTGGTGCCTTCATGGACACCACCTTTGCCACCTTTACCGCCGCCCGTACCGCCTCAGCCACCGGAGCCTCCAGAGCCTCCAGAGCCGCCTGTGGATGACCTCGCCGACGATGGCCCACCGGATCCGGACAAGGATCTTCCAGAGGACGGGGATCAGGGCGATAACGACCCTAGGGCTTTGCCTGAGGCCCCTGAGCGCCTTGCACCGCCGGGAAGGTTCGGAGGTGCCCGTCGAGGACTGGGTGACTACGCGAGCAATGGCGATCGAACCAGCTTGCGAAGAAGCCTCGGTGATTACGTCCGACAGGGGTATGGCGGGGCGAAAACTACGACAGCACGCTTTGGTGGAACCGCCGCAATCGCGGGCGTGTTCAGCAACACTTTGGAGGCCATTGCGCAGGGCGATCAGTCGGCGCCGGGTGCGCTCGATCCTGCCCTTTGGAGTGGTCGCTCGGCTTCTGAAGTGATGGATGCTCTGGTTGAAGCGGTACGTCCGGTCGATGGCACGCAGGACGCCGAAGCTGAGCGTGCCTCCATCAGGGGCTCGCTTTCGGATGTGCTTGTGCGATATCCCGATGCTGACCTCCTCGATCTATCCGCTGAACAGCGGGCATTTGCGATTGAGCGTTTCACTGCGATGGATGTGTTTCATCGATATGAGCTCGACTTGGGGAAAACCGTCCAGCAAAAAGCGGACTCCGCAACGATCGCCATGCGTCGACTGAAGGAGATCAAGGACTACATCAAAGAGTCCGTTTCTGCTTCGTTCCGCAAGATTGCTGCCACGGGTGCTCGTTTGACGTCAGGCCGGATTTCCGAGGTTGTCCGGGCAGCCCTCCAGGAAACCTTTGAAGTGTTTGAGGGGTACGTAGAATGAAGTTCGTATGCGGCCCAGCGGGTTTTCGCGTGCCTGGTGATGATGGCGCGATGCAGGTTGTGATCTACGGAAAAGCTGAGCAGGGGCAGGTTAGCGTTGGCGGATACGCCCGAGAGCTGATTGATAGAGCACACCTGGAGATCAGTCCGCGCGCTTGGGATTTCCTGAGCATCGCGCTTTCAGTCGTCGCGGCAGACTTCACTGCGATCCGAGCGAAGAGCGCTGATGGGTGGACGCGAGTGATCGAGTTGGCGATCTCTGTCCAGGATCCAGTGTTCTGGAATTCGCAGGCACGTGGACTAGAGAACGCATTGCGTTTCCTCACTACAGACAAGTGGACGCTGTCATTTCACCCAGGTGGATTCGGGCCGCCTGCACAGTTGCAGGCTCTTCATCCGACCGAGGATTCGGTGGTGCTGCTTTCAGGGGGGCTCGATAGCCTGATAGGTGCCATTGATTTAGTTGCACAAGGCGTGAGGCCCTACGCCGTCAGCCAGATTGTTCGGGGGGATGGGGAAAAACAGGATCACTTTGCCCAGAGCCTCGGGCTATCCAGGATCGGACTTAACCACGTCACCCGGTCTCCCGATGCACAAAAGCCTTCCCAGAGGGCCCGCTCGATCATCTTCCTCGCGTTCGGACTGGCAGTAGCCACTTCGCTTGATCGTTACCACCGTGGCGAAACGGTGCCGCTGTATATCTGCGAGAACGGTTTCATCGCGATCAATCCGCCGTTGACGTCCTGTCGGTTGGGTAGCTTGAGCACTCGTACTGCGCATCCTGATTATCTCGGGCGGCTGCAAGAGATTTTCAACGCTGCCGGCATCAATGTACGCATCCACAACCCCTATGCTCTGAAGACGAAGGGAGAGATGTTGGCCGAGTGTCGTAACCAGGATCTGCTGAAGCTGCATGCCATTGCATCAACCAGTTGCGGACGATTCCAGCGTTTTGGGTACAAACACTGTGGTCGATGCGTCCCATGCCAAGTGAGACGGGCTTCGTTCAAGCGGTGGGCGGCGGTGAAAGATGACACGCCATATGTGCATGAAAATTTGGGCCTCAGGGACAAGCAACACGCCTGGTTTGATGATGTGCGCTCGGTTGGAATAGCCTTGGCCAATGTGGCAGAGAATGGTTTCGAGGAATGGTTGGGCCATAGTCTGTTCTCCCCGTTTATTCAGGATCGCGCCGGTTACAGGGCAATGCTTGCCCGAGGTTTGGACGAGCTTGGGCAGCTTCACCACAGCTATCAGCTGACTTAGTCGGCCTGCGATCCTGCAACTGAGTGAGCGTATACTGCCGCTCATGTTGCAGGAGTACACATGAGTTCGTTGCCAATCAATTCCGCTTTGCCGGCCCTTCTGAAAGCTCTGAGCGAGCGTGATGAAGTGGTGCTCCAGGCACCACCCGGCGCGGGTAAAACCACCCGCGTACCGCTTGCCTTGTTAGATGAGCCTTGGCTTCAGGGTCAAACCATCATCATGCTTGAGCCTCGCCGGCTTGCTGCGCGAGCTGCAGCCGAGCGTATGGCGAACGAGCTGGGTGAGAAAGTAGGTGAGACGGTTGGGTATCGGATTCGCCTAGAGAGTAGGGTGGGCCCGCGCACCAAGATCGAGGTCGTCACGGAGGGGATCCTTGCTCGCCGGCTACAAGATGATCCTGCCTTGGATGGTGTGGGTATAGTCATCTTCGATGAGTACCACCTGCGTAACCTCGACTCAGACCTTGCACTGGCTCTGTGCCTGAGTGGCCGCGAATTGCTGCGCGATGAGTCTCCGCTGAAACTGCTCCTGATGTCCGCCACCCTGGAAGGCGCTCGCCTTTCAAAGGTGCTGAATGATGCGCCTGTGGTCACCAGCGAAGGGCGGATGTATCCGGTCTCGACGGTTTGGGGTAGCCCCTATCAGCCGGGCGAGCGAATCGATGCGCGAGTCACGGACACCTGCTTGGCCGCCATCAACGAACAGTCCGGAAGCGTTCTGGTTTTTCTTCCTGGGCAAGCAGAAATTCGGCGGGTGGCAGAGACCCTCAAAGAGCAGTTGAGCAGCCGTGGCGAGGTGATCGTATGCCCTCTGTACGGTGACCTCGATCTGAACGCGCAGCGAGCTGCCATAGACCCCGCACCGAAGGGCTCTCGAAAGATTGTACTGGCCACCAACATCGCTGAGACCAGCTTGACCATCGAAGGCGTCAGGGTGGTTGTGGACAGTGGTCTTGAGCGAGTGCCGAAGTTTGATCCTCGCAGCGGGATGACCCGACTCGACACGCAGCGTATTTCGAAGGCCAGCGCTACTCAGCGAGCGGGGAGGGCGGGGCGTTTGGAGCCAGGTGTTTGCTATCGCCTCTGGTCGGAGTCGCAGCACGAGCAAATGGCGGGCTACAGCACCCCTGAGATCCTGCAGGCAGATCTCGCAGCCCTAGCACTCCAGCTGGCCCGGTGGGGAATGAAGCCGGAAGATATGACTTGGTTAGATCAACCGCCATCCGCCCCTTTTGGGCAAGCCAGAGATCTGCTGAAGCGCCTGGGCGCACTCGACGATGCTGGTCAGATCACACCGCATGGTTCGGCCATGAGTGAGCTCTCAGCGCATCCACGGATCGCTCACATGCTCATCAAAGGCAACGCGATGGGGCTGGATGACCTTGCGTGCAATATCGCAGCGCTGCTTGGTGAGAAGGACATCCTGCGTGGAGCAGGTGCCGACCTTCACACCAGGCTGAGTGCTTTGTCTGGCGAGCAGCACTTACGTCGAGGTGGTGGCTCATTCCAGAGAGTGAAGCAGTCTGCTCGGCAGTACCGATCCCATCTGCGTGGGAAGGCCTCCATCCCGGTTTGCGAGCTCGATCACCCGCGATGGGTGGGATGCCTACTGGCGTTCGCGTACCCTGATCGAATTGGCCGCCAGAGGCGTGCAAGTGCATCCGAGTACCGTCTCTCCAACGGGCGGGCTGCCGTGTTCTCAGAGCCTGATGCTCTCACCAAGCACGAGTGGCTGGTAGTGGCCGATCTGGGTAGCCGGCAAGGGCAGCGTGAGGAGCGGATCTACCTGGCAAGTGACCTTGATCCGGCCCTGTTCGATGACGAGCTGGCTTACCGTGTGAGTTCTGTCGATCAGGTCGACTGGGACGAAAGGGAGGGGGTACTCAAGGCTGAGCGGCAGTTGAAGGTGGGTCAGTTGGTGCTGTCCACAACACCCCTGCTAAATCTTGATGAGCAAACCCGTTCGCTTGCCTTGGTCAACCTAGTGAGACGGAAAGGCATCGAGCTCCTGCCTTGGAACCCTGAGCTGCGGCAGTGGCAAGCGCGGGTCGATCTGCTGCGTCAGCTCGATCTTCAGAATGGGCAGACAGAAACCAAGTGGCCTGATCTCAGCGATAACAACCTCCTGGACACGCTGGAGGAGTGGCTCACGCCGTATCTGAGAAAAATCACGAGGCTCAGCCACTTCAGCCAGCTGGATCTGTCTTCGATAGTTAGAAACCTCCTGCCTTGGCCGCTCCCACAGGATTTAGAGGTTCAAGCGCCGCAGACGATTCAAGTACCTTCTGGTTCGAACATCCGCATTGATTATTCAGAGTACCCGCCAATCCTTGCTGTGCGACTACAGGAGTTGTTCGGGCTGACCGAAACGCCTCGGATTGCTCGGGGGAAACAGGCCCTGACACTGCATTTGTTGTCGCCGGCTCGGAGGCCTGTACAGGTCACCCAAGATCTTGCCAACTTCTGGCGGAGTACCTATGTGGAAGTCAAGAAAGACCTCAAAGGTAGATATCCAAAGCACTTTTGGCCCGACAATCCTTTAATCGCAGAAGCGACAGCTAAAGCCAAGCCCCGAAGGTCATGAGTGTCCAAGTAATCCCCAGCCTTATTGGCGGCTGACCGCTTCGCTGCCGATCCAGTAGCAGATGCGGCGAAAAGGTTGAACTAGGCGCGTCAATGCTATATATGCAGCTCCGATGAGGGCACTTGGGTCACCCCGGCTGACGCTAGGTCATGTCGTGTTTCCTCCCCACCGATTACAGCTATGGGAAGCACGCGATGTTTGAGATAGGAAGCCTGCCAGATTGGGACAATATTGCTGGTATTACGAGCGGCGTGCTCGCGCTAGGCGGAGCTCTGCTGGGAGTGAAGAAATTCGTCAAGAGGGCTGGGGCCAAAGCCGGTAGTGAGGCGACGGGAGCACGTGAAGAGGCTGCGTCTCACTCGACTTCTGGCAATCAAAGCCCGGTAGTGGCGAATAACACGGGCAACGTCAACGTCAGCTACAACACCACCTACCATAATCACCCGCCAGTAGAGTCGACGCCGCCTAAGTCTGAGCCAGAGTGTGACATTCCGGGGCGTTGGAATCGCCAGCGGGCGATTGAGCTGTGCATGCAGCATCTGAACGCGGCGGATTGGAATGGCTACGATCCTGACCTGGAATTGCCGCTGGAGCACAACGTCATTGATCAGTATTCCTTGCCTTACAGCAATCGTGGGGAAGGGATGGTCGTTTTGTTTTACACGAAGACGGAAGGGCATGACTACCACGCATGTGCCCCGCACGTGAGCATTTTCGAATTCGAGAAAGTTGCAAAAGGGTGGAACCTGATTACAGAAGACATCGCCGTCTTCCGGGGAGGCGTTTGGGGTGGGCCGCCTCAGGCTAGCGTTCAGCTCATCTCGGGTGAGCGGTACGCCGTGATTTTCCGAGATGGGGACATGCACCAAGGTTGGTGTGTTGAAGCATCAACTATTCTTGCGAAGCTGGGCGACACCTTCACTCGCCTGCTCTTCATGATAACGGCACAAAGCGATGCGGACGGTAACGGGTGGTCGAGCGAGCTCACCTTCAAAGACAATGGCGAGGCGTTGCGCGATCTTGAAGTCCGGCGCAAGCCCGATGAGGGCTCCACGAACTTTGTATTCCTCGATGGGCGGGAAGAGTTGAAGCATATGGTGGCCGACTACGACGATAACATCCGTCCATACGACCTTTTCAAGTTTAACGGCATCTCCTACACATACTCCCCGGCCATCAATTAAAGGCCACGTTCTTCTCCGGAAGGCGAGCGAGAGTGCCGGGCTTGTCGGCGACATCCTAGACAAAACGGGCTGTCGCCGCCCAGGCTGCATCGAAACTCTCCAGCGCACACTAGCGCACCCCCAAACCACGCGATTGCTTCCCCATGTCTACGGCAAAGGCCTGGCGTTGGTCTTCCGACGGCACGATGGCAACCATTGCGGCGCAACGCCCGGCCAGCCTGGCCCTGTTCTTCCTGAACCAGATACCGCGTGTTCTGAAGTCCTCGGCTGTTTCGTTCAGCGTGTCCTGGTGGTAGGTCACAATGAAAATTTTGCCGCTGACGAGCAGCCCATCCATTTCCATAAAGGTCAAGTCGATCAGTGCGCCGACGCCCTTGATGCGCAGGGTGGTGGTGAGCGGGGATGGGCTCTTCGGCCTCAGGCCTCTCCTCCCGGCACAGTGGGTCAAAGTGTCCCTGCCGTCCAAAACACATCACCAGGTTGGGCGCGCCTTCACCATCCGGGCCTTAGATGCTGACAAGCACGAGCTGACTTTCAATATCGCCTTGAGCTCTATTGGAGGCTGAGGCATTGGCTATGTAGGGTTGTGCGGCATCGAATGGGCATGGGTACCCCACAACTCCCTTTCTAGCCAGGCAGTTCTTTGAGCCAGTAACGCCTGACAGTCGCTTCAGGCAAACCCAGCGCTCGACTCACCTCCGCCTTCGACATGCCACTGGCCTTGAGCTCTAGCACAGCTCGGATTCGGTCTGGACTGCTGGGTTTGCCTCGCGTGCGCTTTACCAGCCCTTCACCAGCGTCCCAGTGCCTCTTCAGGCCCTGCAAGCCTCCCTCGGCTATGAAGCCCTCCAAATCCTTCGAAGCCTTCGCCATGACATCGATAGGTGATGACCCATCCTGGAGGGCCTGACACAGTGCGACCAGAGCCACGAGGTCGAAATCTAGGCTCAGCGCGATCTTGCTCAGCTTGACCAAAGAGACCTGCGTTTTCCCCTGCTCCAATCGCGACAGATTGGCTTGGGAGCTGATCTCGGCAAGCTCCTCCTGAGCCGATCCTCTCAGGTCGCGCAGAGCTCGGACTATTGCTGCTATCTCGTTCTGCATGCTGAGCGCTCAAAACGAAGAATAGGGCCACAGCGCCATGCGTCGATAAATATCGAAAGCTGGCAATAATGGCGCTCATCGTTTATCGTGGGCCTACAGATGACAGCCTCGCCGCGTCCGGGCGACCGGCCAGGGAGTGATCAATTTATTAGAAAGTCGACGTCAGCAGGCTAGGGATGAAGCTTCACATACTGTCTGATTTACATTGTGAGTTCGCCGATTTCGTCCCCCCTGTGGTGGACTGTGACGTGGTCGTATTAGCCGGCGACATCCACGTGAAGTCCAGGGGGGCCAGATGGGCCAGCCTGGCCTTCAGCACGCCTGTCGTCTACGCCATGGGCAATCATGAGCACTACAGCGGGAATATAGATCGAACTCACAGCAAGCTGCTTGACGCTGCTGAGGCGCACGTCCACGTCTTGGAAAATCAGGTTTTAGAGTACGGTGATGTGCAGTTTCTCTGTGCTACGGCTTGGACAAGCCTGGCCGCGACCGGAGACCCAGTAGCTGCTTCTTGGTGTGCTCGTGACTCACTGAATGACTTTCGCGCTATCCGTGTCGGTGAACAGTATCGGCGTTTGCGCCCTGACGACCTGATCGCGAGAAATCGAGAGACGAAGGAGTGGTTAGAGGCTCAGCTGTCTCTGCCATTCAACGGTAAACGTGTAGTTGTGACTCACCATCCGCCTCTTATGAAGTTCGTGAGTGACCAAGGAGCCGATCCTCACTTGCGAGCAGCCTATGGAAACAATTGGGATGGCCTGATGGATTTCAAGATCGATCTATGGATCTTTGGCCATACCCACGAAGCTGTGGATGAGGTTGTTAATGGCGTCCGGTTTGTGAGTAATCCTCGTGGTTATCCCACCGAAGAAACTGGCTTTCGGCCAGACCTAGTTGTCAGTGTATGAAGACTGATTGGGCTGCCGTCGTTTAGCTTTTTCAGTAAGTGAGTAGGTTTCAAATTAGAACGTGATGGAGAATCCATGAGTTGTCTGAATTCCCAGGACTGGACAGCTGAGGGCGGAATACGACTGCCCAGTCTGGTGTCAGCTAAGTTGGCGATTGCGCAGGCCCATGATTGGGGGGCACTAGTGGACGCGTACCTGGTAGATGCAGCTGAAGTTGGCGATCGTTTCGTTGCGTATGTGTATGGCGATCTTTCAGGGCAACTGGTTGATGGGATGACAATTGTCACACCCCCTAGTGAGGTGATAGCAGAGGTCGAAGGCATGGCGTTATTGCGGACAGTGTCAGGCAACGATCATTACGTCATGGTCAGCCGATTGCCTGCCGCCGCTTGAGTGCCCCCGCGTTGTCGAGGCCGCTGTCTCAGCCTGCTTCATTGGGCCCACCGTCATCTAATCCATTAATAGTTAATGTGTGTTTAAGGGAAGAAGCATGTCCGAGTTAAAGAAGCTGACATTGACTGTTAAGAACTATGATGCTCAAGCGAGCGGTGATCTAGACGCTCTCTATCGACGTGTTAGATATGAAGATGAGCACGGCGCTACTCTCTATTTCAAAGAGGTTGTGATGCTGAAGTACCTTGTGAAGCATGGTGCTTTGGCGACTGATGTTCCGCGAACTTGGTACTATAAGCATGCCTCAAAGAAATCGATAATTGTTGTCGCTTTTGAGAAGGCTGGTGGGAAAGTTGAGTGCGACTTGGATGATCTGCGAATTATTGCAAGGTCGACTTTGGTAAAGGGTGTGGTTATTTCGCTAGCAGCGGTTCCAGCTGGGATTATTGCTGCAACGGCAACCTTTGGAGTTGGGCTTGTCATTATTCCTATGTTTTTGTGGTATGGGTACAGGAACGTCTTCAAGCTTCCGAAAATGCTGGGTCGAAAAACGCTGGTGGATGAATTTTCAAAATTTGGCGTTACTCTTCGGTAGCTTGGTTTTTTAGTTGTTGAACTTGATTCTCGTTAGAGTGGCTGGCTGTCTTGCGAACGCTGAACAGCGAAGGAAACTCAGATGAAGACCAATGCCGTTATCTTTGACGCCTTCGGAACGCTGGTCGAGATACAGCAGCCGACACATCCGTTTCGACAGTTGCTGCGAGAAGGGCGACGCCAAGGCCGCTTGCCTCGCGCTGATGACATTCGAATGATCATGACCCGTTGCCTTTCTCTAAGAGAGGCTGCGCTGTCCTTTGGTATCAAGATCTCGCCCTCCCAACTCGCATTTCTTGATCAATGCTTGGAGGAAGAGCTGGCAAGCATTCAGCCTTATCCAGACGCGGTTGAGGCCGTTGGGCTACTGCAAGCTGCAGGGGTGAGACTGGCCGTATGTTCAAACCTGGCAATGGCCTACGGCCCCGTAGTGGAAAGGATTTTCCCGCACCTTGGGGCCTATGGTTTCAGCTATCGCATTGGTGTTATGAAACCGCATGCCGCCATCTACCAGCAAACCTGCGATCTGCTTAATGTCTGGCCAGAAAATGAGCTCAGTGGTCAGAGGCGGATCGTCATGATTGGCGACTCAGAAAGGTGTGATCGGGATGGGCCTGGCCAGGTTGGTATCAAGGGTTACCTGTTGCGCAGGAATGGAGACGGGGCTTCCAATCTTTCCCACTTTTCACGATCAGTGCTGAGTGATAGGTAGCTGCGAGCAGATCTTCAATTCGATGGTAAGCGTTGCGTCTGAGCTAAAGGGCCGCGCCACGAGGTGGCCCTGCCGGGATGCCCCCTGCACAGAGTACGAGGGGCGACCAGACCAGTATCACCAGAGGGTGAAGCATGAATGAGCTTAGGATTGTCGGGCGATGTGTTCGCTCCCCGATTGGCTGCTGGAGTGCTAGGCATCGCTGTTTTCAGACGCGTTACGAGCAGGTCTTCTCAATCGCACTTGAAGTGTTTGGAAGCCGAAAGAAGGCGCAGCGATGGCTTGTAAGATCTGTAGCAGGTGTAGGCCGTCAGACACCCTGCAGGGTGCTGTGCACACCTATGGGATTCACAATTATCCATGACGAGATTATGCGGCTTGATCACGGCATACGTGCCTAATCCCATTTAGCCAGTCATTTGGCAGGGAGAGCAAGGCTCGTAATAAAGCTTATTGCTACTAGGCTCTGTACGTAAACCCAAGAAATACGATTTTCTGTAAAATACACCGCCATTAAAGCCAGGAGGCCAAGATGGCAAAGCGGTATGAACTCCCCGACGCAGCCTGGGATCTGGTTGCAGATATC
>NZ_MNPU01000037.1 GCF_001983165.1 Pseudomonas gessardii
CCCTTGCCTCTGGCTAACACTTCCCCTTGCCGGGTGTGTAGAGGACTTTCACCTCCCAGTCACCAGCGTGGCCACCACAGCCAAGCTGGTTGCGCTTGCGCGCAACGCGCCATGCCTGGCGCACCAAAAAAATGGCGCCCCTAGGGGCGCCATTCTTTCGGACCTGAAACGTCGTATTACTTACGTTTCATCGACAGGAAGAACTCGTCGTTGGTCTTGGTGGTTTTCAGCTTGTCGATCAGGAACTCGATGGCAGCGACTTCGTCCATCGGATGCAGCAGCTTGCGCAGGATCCACATGCGCTGCAGCTCGTCGTCGGCCGTCAGCAACTCTTCGCGGCGAGTACCGGAGCGGTTGATGTTGATGGCCGGGAACACACGCTTTTCAGCGATGCGACGGTCCAAAGGCAGCTCCATGTTGCCGGTACCCTTGAACTCTTCGTAGATCACTTCGTCCATCTTCGAGCCGGTTTCAACCAGCGCGGTGGCGATAATGGTCAGCGAGCCGCCTTCTTCGATGTTACGCGCAGCGCCGAAGAAGCGTTTCGGCTTCTCCAGGGCGTGGGCATCGACACCACCGGTCAACACCTTGCCGGAGCTCGGGATCACGGTGTTGTAGGCACGGGCCAGACGGGTGATGGAGTCGAGCAGGATCACCACGTCCTTCTTGTGCTCGACCAGGCGCTTGGCCTTCTCGATCACCATTTCGGCAACCTGCACGTGGCGGGTTGGCGGCTCATCGAACGTCGAGGCAACCACTTCGCCGCGCACGGTGCGCTGCATTTCGGTCACTTCTTCCGGGCGTTCATCGATCAGCAACACGATCAGGTGAACTTCAGGGTTGTTACGCGCGATGTTCGCTGCAATGTTCTGCAGCATGATGGTCTTACCGGCTTTCGGCGGTGCGACGATCAGGCCACGCTGGCCCTTGCCGATCGGGGCGCACAGGTCGATCACACGACCGGTCAGGTCTTCGGTGGAACCGTTGCCGGCTTCCATCTTCATGCGCACGGTCGGGAACAGCGGCGTCAGGTTCTCGAAGAGAATCTTGTTCTTCGCGTTCTCCGGGCGATCGAAGTTGATCGTGTCGACCTTGAGCAGGGCGAAGTAACGCTCGCCTTCCTTCGGAGGGCGGATCTTGCCAACGATGGTGTCACCGGTGCGCAAGTTGAAGCGACGGATCTGGCTCGGCGAGACGTAGATATCGTCTGGGCCGGCGAGATAGGAGGCGTCTGCAGAGCGGAGGAAGCCGAAGCCGTCCTGGAGAATCTCCAGCACGCCATCACCGGAGATTTCCTCGCCGCTTTTCGCGTGCTTTTTCAGCAGGGAGAAAATCACGTCCTGCTTGCGCGAACGGGCCATATTTTCTATGCCCATTTCTTCGGCCAGTTGGAGCAGGTCGGTAATCGGCTTTTGCTTGAGTTCAGTCAGATTCATATAGGAATGACGTAATCATTTATAGAGGGGGGGAATTAAGCTTTTGGCTTAATGAGGCCGCGCCGCAGAGAAGGCGACAGGATCGCGTACTAATCGAAAGGAGTGCGTCGGCGACGGCTTGCAGGGGGCAGTGGAGAAACCAGTGCGGGGCCGAATGTACCACCTGGATTTCAGAGCGTCTAGCCCTGCTTCACGAAAAAGCCCCGCAAATTGCGGGGCTTTTTTACGACACTTAGATATTGGCGTCGAGGAATGCCGCCAGTTGCGACTTCGACAGTGCGCCGACCTTGGTGGCTTCGACGTTGCCGTTCTTGAACAGCATCAGGGTCGGGATACCACGCACGCCGTGCTTGGCCGGGGTTTCCTGGTTCTCGTCGATATTCAGCTTGGCAATGGTCAGCTTGCCTTCGTAGGTGGTAGCGATGTCGTCCAGGACCGGAGCGATCATTTTGCAAGGACCGCACCACTCAGCCCAGTAATCAACCAGCACCGGGCCTTCGGCCTTAAGTACTTCGGCCTCAAAGGTCGCGTCGGTGACGTGCTTGATAAGATCGTTGCTCATGGATGTCTCCGGGTTGTAAGCAAAAAAAACGTTACCCATCATAGCCGCCCTTCCTTCATTCAGGAAGCCGCCGCTGATTGACTCTTGCTATGGGATGCGCTCATTTTGGGTATGGCCCATTGCCGAAGCCGACGGCGAAGACCTCGACGCCGCCCATGCTGACCTGCGGCAGAAAGCCGGCATGGCGCTCCAGCAGTGCCTGACGCAACCGCGCACCGCTGAGCCGGCCAACGTCATTGGCTCGGTGGGGCAACCGGGCTGACGCCAACCCCACGCGGCAACCACTCGACCTGTATCTGCCCTTCGAGCGTTGTTTCACGGCGGACAGAAAAGGCATCGGACGATAGAGAGGGGTCGATCTCCAGTTGCACCGATAACCGACGGCCGGTTACCGGTACACCAGCCGCCCGGGCGATCAGAACCTGCCCGGGCACAAGGCGCTCGCTGGCCTCTGCCGGCGCCGAATCCTCGGCGACCAGGTCCACGGACCGGCCGTCAAGGTGGGCATCCCGGACACTCAGGGCAACGGCACCGGCGCCGCCAAACCGAAAGCCCTGCGCACCTCCTGGCGCCCCGCTGAACCGTAGCGCCATGGG
Source organism: Pseudomonas gessardii (assembly GCF_001983165.1). GTDB lineage: Bacteria > Pseudomonadota > Gammaproteobacteria > Pseudomonadales > Pseudomonadaceae > Aquipseudomonas > Aquipseudomonas gessardii. The sequence continues at coordinate 2,595 of NZ_MNPU01000037.1, forward strand.
GACCGGGTCGATACACACTACGTTCAACAGCACCGTACGCTTGCCCAGGGACTGCGGGTTGGCGTGCCCGTCAAACACCTGCCCTTGGCGCAATACACCGTAATCAACCCGCGGCTGGCTTAACGCCAACTGACAGCTGGCGGCGCTGACCTCACTGATCAACAACACCATCACGAACAACAGGCATGGATAGACCCTGCCTGGCGATTTACAGCGCACGACAGGTTGCCGAGGCGGTTTCATACAGTTTTTCATTGGAAGGCTCTGGCTCAAGGTTCAGTTGCAACAGGCAGGGTTTCGTGGAGCCCGGCATTTCCACCCTCAGGGTTTGCTGAGGCTGGCTGTCATTCAGGAAGATCAGGCCTTCACCCACCACGCTGGTCAGGAAGGCCTTGTCCTCGCCAAATACCGGGGCGCCCTGGGGTAATGCCCGCCCACTGGCGTCGCGAGCGGTCAACAGCACGCGGCGAGCGCTGATCACCTTGAACTCCACGGTATTGAACGAGCCGCGTGCGGCAGCGAGCGTCTGCGTGCCGTTCTTGAGGTCGACACGCTTGGGCAGGGACTGGGTCTGCACTTCGAGGTGACTGTTGCTGTAGGCCGGCAAGCCAGGAATGACCGCGAAGCCACGGTAATCGGTCCAGACGGGGCCCTGGGGGGTCTCGACTTTGGCGCCTGAGACATTGCCCACCGACAGCAAGCCGAAAGTGTCCTGCACCGCGTAGGGCGAAAAGGTCAGCCCCTGTTCATGGGCCACAATGGCACCCTGCAATTGCCCGGTGTAGCTGGTGCCCGATGCATCCCGGTTGATTCCCGCACCCACACGGGTGTAGCGCGGCATGACATCGACCCGGCCGTGTACCGCTTGCTGGCGATCCGTCAGGTCGCGCTCGGTTCCGACTTCGTAGTCCACATACTCGTTGACCCGTTCCGACAGGGTTGTACCGATATCGGAGCGGCCATTGCGGCGGCTGGCGAAGGAGGTAAGGCGCCGGCTCTCGCCGAAGGGCACGCTGACTTGCAGGCGCACCGACACGCCTTCGGAAGGGCGTTCCTCATTGGCGGTGTAACGACGCTTGCGCCGGCGTGACGGGCCGGTCTGCGAGTCGGCGATCAGGGCCACATCGACATCCCTGAAGCGCTGGTTCCACGACGCAAACACATGCTCGGCACCCTGCCCGTCAAACTGCTCACTGCGCGAATAGCTGAGGGAGAACCCGCCGAACGTCGGCCCACCCCAGCTCAACCCGGCGGTGTACTGGCGATGGAAGCGCCCATCCAGGTCATCCCTGGCCGATGCGCCGGCCTCCAGGACATCGCGATAGCCTCGACTCTGGGTGGTGGCACTCAGGTTGACCTCAACCCCGGCGCCCACTGGGCTGCTCAGCGACAAGGCATTGCGTGTGCCCCCCACGCCACGCACCTGATCCCGGGACACGTTGTGCCGTGCCGCCACCGAAACCCGCTGGAAAAAGACACGACTCAATGTCCCCCCTGCCGCGTGGTATTCATCCGTCCCCAGCAAGCCGAACCCCAGGGCCGTGCCCGCCCCCAGGCCCCAGGTGCCGCTGCCCATCGCCACCACCGGCGGCTCCCGGTCGCTGAGAAGCGTTTCGCGCACCTTGCCCAGGGCAAAGTCAAAGCCTGGCGCAACAGGCACCTGGGCACCGAAGGACGCAGCGGGCACCACGAAACTGCGCTTGCCACCCCGCATGTCGATGACGCTCACGTCCAGGTCACTGGTGCCATTGAGCAGCGGCAGGCCGGTGAGGCTGAACGGCCCTTCAGGCACCAGGGTCGAATAAATCAGCACCCCAGACTGGCGCACCTCGACCCTCGCCTGGCTATGGGCCAAGCCCTCGACCACAACGTCATTGGCGCTCCCCAGGCGTGAAACACCGTCGGGAAAGAGTTGGAAACCCGACAGTTGGAGCCCGCCAAACACCGGGCTCCGGCTGGAGATCTGGCCGACCTGGAAGGTCGATTGCAGGGGCGCGAAATCTCGCTGGGCATAGGCATATACATGCTCGCTGCTGCCCCGGCCATTATCAGAGATATAGAACTGCCGACTGCGCACCACCCAGTTACCAAGGTTGAACCCCGCCTCGGTATAGGCCGAGACAAACCGGCTGGAATCATTGCGCCCCTGGTTATCGAACCCCAGCACATCGTAATTGAGCAGGGCGGCCGTACCGCCCTGGCTGAAATTGCCCGCCTCCCATTGCGGCTCGCGAAACGACTGCGTGGGCACCACCAGGGACACTTCGTCATTGCTGGGACGCAACCTCACCAGCGTCGCCGGGAACTCGCCAAGGAAGTCATGGCACGCCTGGTCGGCCGTAACACCCGCCTGCAGGACCGTCGACGGCACCCGCAAGCCGGCCTTGTCCAGCAACCCGCGGGTAAAGCACAACTGGCCCTGATAGTCGAAACGGGCATCGACCAGCCCCAATGCGACGCCATTGACCCGCAGCCCGACCACCTGGACACCCTCGCGAAAGCGCGCAGCACTGCGGAAATAATCCGAGACCTTTGGGTCAATGCCGTGGGTGGTCAGGGCCGCCAGGTCAAAGCCGTCCCCCAATTCGAGGGCCAACGCCTCGCCATGAAACCCTGAAAGGGTTGCCAGGCCCATAAACAGCCCCGAACAACAGGCTGCACCGGCCCCCTTGCTCACCGCCCGGTCAAATCCCATGATCGGTCACATCAGCTTTGTAGCTGTCAACACTGAAGCCATACACCGTGGCAGGCTGCAAAACCACCGCGGTAACACCGGCCAGGGAACCCTGGGTGTCGACCGCCAGCACTTCACCCGGCAGGACATAGCTGCGCGGCAGGGTCGCCAGCCGTTTTTCCGGCAGCAACTGCAACTCCAGCGCCAGCCGTACCACATACGCACTGTCGTTGTGGACCGTCAGGCGACTGCCTTGGCGCTTCCACTTCAGCAACTCCCACGGTGCCTGGTGCTTGGCCAACCCCTTGGGGTGCAGAATCAGCGGCAGGTTCTGTCGCAGCGTGATCCCAATGGTCGCCCCTCCGGGGGTGCGGGCCTGGGGAATGCCTTCAAAGGACACACGCTTCAGGCGCTGGGTCTTGAGTGGCGCCCCGGCGGTGCTGATAAAACGGACCAACTGGGTTTCGCCGGCCTCGACCCGGGTAATCGGTGGCGTGACTATCAGCAATGGCTCCTGGTCTTCCGGTATGTTTTCGATGACCGAATAAAGCAGTGCGGGCCCCGGGTCTGTGTTCTTGATATTGATCGTTGCTTCACCGTCTTCTTCATTAAGCACGACGACGGTTGTTTCGGGCTGCATACCATCGGCTATCACGATGCCATTTGCGCCAAACAATAAACCTGCACACCACAACAGCGTCACACTTGCTTTCAAAAAACGATTCACCGTGTTTTCTCCGCAACGACCCAAATATTCAGCAAATAAATAATCACCCACGCGAAAGCAGCCGATAAGTTCCGCAAGTGCCATGACAACTTCCGTCCCACTATCGGCTGTTTTCTTCGCTTATATGTAGCTAAGTACTAAGGTCGCACGCCCATCCAGGGTGACATCACGCGACAGGTCCAGGTCCTGTGCCTTGTTGATGACCGCTTTTACAGCAATGACACCTGTTAGCTGAGCGATCGCGGCCGGCGTAATCGTTGCACTATTACGCCATGAGTACTGGCTAGGTGCTTGCGCGACTTTGCCATCGCTGCTCTGCCAGGCGCCTTGGCTGATCCGCACGATCGGATTCAACGTAGCGCCTGAAGACCTCAGGTCGCGTAGCGTGACCGAGTACCCGCCCGTACGCCGGGACGCTGTAGCGCCCAGGCCAAAGTTCTGGGCTTCGGTGTAACCGCTACCGAGGATGCCAGGCACCTTGCTGGCCGACTGCAAGTCGGTCAGGGCCAGGCCGAACTTGGTCGGCGTGGTGCCACAGTTGACAGACAGCGATGTGGTTTTCTCTTCACGGGGGTTGAAGGCGGTCTGGGACAACTCACCGGAGCGGATGGTCCCGTAGTCGATGATCCCACCCCCCCCCAGGCTGAGATTGCAGGCTGCGGGAACGATCGTGCCACGCACCACCAACTGCGCAACGTTTGTTGCTTGAGCGCCAATACTTGCACCCAAGCAGATAATGCCCATCGTCAAACCTAATACTTTTTTCATGATCAACCTGTCGTTTGTAAGTGTCAGGTATTTTTTATTCAAACCGGACAGTTCCACCGCCCACAATGAGTTCCTCCATGAAACAAAAAGCCATAAATAAATAACACCACGGCATCATTGCCGAACGACAGTTTCCCCCTTCGACTCACCCAAGAAATATAAGACTAAACCTTGATCCTTGTGAGACTCGTTAAAAACAATTGTCAACCTCACAAACTTCAGAAGTAGTCCAAAACAAGTTATGAACCTTCACAAGTAGATTCACCATGTAGGAAACAGCATAAAAACTCTAAAAAAACCAACTACCTCTTACTTACCTACAGCCCCTGGAATGATGTCATCCGCCATCCAGGAATTTGCCTTACATTTCTTACAAAATTTGATCGAGAGCATGTGTAAGACAAATCACCAAGCACTGCGCGTTGGCGTCAGCGTTTGATCGTGGCACGATGGCGAGGTTATCGACCGAGATCCCCTACCCATGCCGCAATCCAAAGCCAAGAATCTGTCCCTGATCGCCGCCATCGACCTGGGCTCCAACAGCTTTCACATGGTCGTGGCCAAGGCCCAGAACGGTGAGATCCGCATCCTTGAGCGGCTCGGCGAAAAGGTACAACTGGCGGCCGGGATCGACGACGAGCGCAAGCTCAACGAAGAATCCATGCAGCGCGGGCTCGATTGCCTCAAGCGCTTTGCCCAGTTGATCAACGGCATGCCCCAGGGCGCCGTGCGCATCGTCGGCACCAACGCATTGCGCGAAGCGCGTAACCGGGGCGAATTCATCCGCCGTGCCGAGGAGATCCTCGGGCACCCGGTGGAAGTCATCTCCGGCCGTGAAGAAGCGCGCCTGATCTACCTCGGCGTTTCCCACACCCTGGCCGATACCCCCGGCAAACGCCTGGTGGCCGACATTGGCGGCGGCAGCACCGAGTTCATCATCGGCCAGCGCTTCGAGCCGCTGCTGCGCGAAAGCCTGCAAATGGGTTGCGTCAGCTACACCCAGCGCTATTTCAAGGACGGCAAGATCACCCCGGCCCGCTACGCCCAGGCCTACACGGCGGCGCGGCTGGAGATCATGAGCATCGAGCACGCCCTGCACCGCCTGACCTGGGATGAAGCCATCGGCTCATCCGGCACCATCCGCGCCATCGGCCTGGCCCTGAAGGCCGGCGGCCATGGCACCGGCGAGGTGAATGCCGAAGGCCTGGCCTGGCTCAAGCGCAAGCTGTTCAAGCTCGGCGATGCGGAGAAGATCGACTTCGAGGGCATCAAGCCCGACCGCCGGGCCATCTTCCCGGCCGGCCTGGCGATCCTTGAAGCCATCTTCGACGCCCTCGAACTGCAACGCATGGACCACTGCGATGGCGCCCTGCGTGAAGGCGTGCTCTACGACCTGCTGGGCCGCCATCACCATGAAGACGTGCGTGAGCGCACCCTGGGCTCGCTGATGGAGCGTTACCACGTTGACCTGGAACAGGCGGCACGGGTCGAGCGCAAGGCGCTGCATGCCTTCGACCAGGTGGCTGCGGACTGGGAGCTGGAAGACGGGGTCTGGCGTGAACTGCTGGGCTGGGCGGCCAAGGTCCATGAAGTGGGGCTGGATATCGCCCACTACCATTACCACAAGCACGGTGCGTACCTGATCGAGCACTCCGACCTGGCGGGGTTTTCCCGGGAGGACCAGCAGATGCTGGCGCTGCTGGTACGCGGTCATCGCCGCAATATTCCCAAGGACAAGTTCGCCGAGTTCGGCGCCGAGGGCATCAAGCTGATTCGCCTGTGCGCCCTGCTGCGCTTTGCGATCCTGTTCCATCACATTCGCGGCACCCAACAGATGCCGCAAGTCACCCTGCTCGCCAATGGCGACAGCCTGGATGTGGTGTTCCCCGAAGATTGGCTGGATGAAAACCAGCTGACCCAGGCGGATTTCGCCCAGGAGGCCGAGTGGCTGACGCGGGTGGGTTTCAGCCTGAACGTGCACTGACCCCCTAGGCGTTCTCGGACGACACCGGCGTGCCAGGCAGGAACGCCGGCTCGCGGATGGCCTGCGAGGCCTGTTCATAGCCATGGGCGACCGAGAGCAGCGTGGCTTCACTGTTGCCCGCACCCGAAAAATGCAGCGCCGTCGGCATGCCCTCGTCATCCATGCCCGAGGGCACCGAGATGCCGGGGTAACCGGCAGCGGCAGCAAAGTAGTAACTGTCAGAGCGGAAGTTCGACACGATGGCATCGAGCCTGTGCTCGCTCAGCGGCTTATCGAGGGTGCCCTTGAACACCGGCAGGACGCTCGCCCATAGTTGCTCGCGCTGTTCATCCGTCACCTGCAGGCGGTTGATCTGCTCCAGCAATACCTGGTCCGGCTCCCCGGCCTGCCTGTCACGCTCATTGAAGGCAATCAGTTCAGCCAACGACTTCACGGGCAACCCTTCCCGGCCAGCCAGGTAGCTGTCCAGGTGGTGCTTGATCCCGGCAAGTAGCGCATCGCTGTATTGATCGTAAGCTTCACGGGAGACCTCCGCATCCAGCCTGCCTATCGGCACCATGACGGCGCCCCTGGACGCCAGCAATGCGATCGCGTCCGCGAAGTGCTGACGGTCCGCGCGCAAGGCCGGATCCCCGGCCTCCTCAGGCGACAACACAGGCAGCGGCGTGTAGCCAATGCGCTTGCCCTGCAAGACATCCGGCGTGAGCCCGGCGGTGTAGCCGGTTGTTTCGGTCATGGCATTGAGCGCTTCGCCAGCATCGCGCACGCTGCGCGTAAAGGTGCCCACCGAATCCAACCTTGAACTGGTCATCACCCCCTCGGTACTCACCAGCCCGGCCGTGGTTTTCAGCCCGACCACGCCGTTGTAGGCCGCCGGGGCAATGATCGAGCCATTGGTCTCGATGCCCAGTGCCAGCGGCACCAGGCCCTGGGCGACCGCCACCGCCGACCCCGAACTGGACCCTGCCACCTGCCCTCCCAGTCGATGGGGATTGAGGGTTTGCCCACCACGGGAGCTCCAGCCATCGACCGGTACGCTGGAGCGGAAGTTGGACAGTTCGCTCATATTGGTCTTGCCCACGATCACGGCGCCGGCCTTGAGCAGGTTGTCCACGACCCTGGCGTTTTTGCTCGACGGTGAACCGACCAGCGCCCGGGACCCGGCACTGGTGTGCATTTTCCCGCGGGTTTCAAAGACATCTTTCAGGGCAACCGGCACGCCATGCAAAAAACCGCGCACAGTACCGCCGGCACGCTCCTGGTCACGCATGCGCGCCTGTTCACGCGCATCGGGGTTGACCTGCACAAAGGCATTGCCGCCCTGCAAACCCTGATCGATAGTGGCGATACGCTTCAATGCGTCGCGCACCAGGGACTCGGCAGTGACTGCCGCCCGAGCCATGTCGGACGACATGGCCTGCGCACTGCGGTAGCCCTTTGGCGGCGAAGCCAGCGCTTCGTATAGCCCCGCAGTGCCCAACCCGATACCAACGGATCCCATCATCGAAAATTCCTTAACTGCCCTGTACCGGCTATCGCCTGATAGCCCGAGGTCAGTCTAGGAACCGGAGCCTGGGCTCCCCAACCTGGGAAATCTGACAATCCTGTCCGATTTCCCGGTGGCCGATGTAGGCCTAGTCGATATCAGCGAACCGTCAGCACCGGGCTGCCCAGGCGCTCCAGCAAGGTCGCCTGCGCACTGCGCGGGTTCTGGTTGCCGGTCGGGGTGTTGCGCAGGTAGCGCCCGTCCGATTGCAGGCTCCAGCTGTGGGTGTTATCGGTCAGATAGCTCTCCAGTTCCTTCTTGACCCGCATGATCAGCTTCTTGCCTTCCACCGGGAAACAGGTCTCTACGCGCTTGTCGAGGTTGCGCTCCATCCAGTCGGCACTGGACAGGAACATCTGCTCTTCGCCGCCGTTGAGGAAGTAGAACACCCGCGTGTGCTCCAGGAAGCGGCCGATGATCGAACGCACATGGATATTGTGGGACACACCCGCGATGCCCGGACGCAGGCAGCACATGCCCCGCACCACCAGGTCGATACGCACGCCGGACTGGCTGGCCTTGTACAGCGCGCGAATGATCTTCGGATCAGTCAGGGAGTTGAACTTGGCGATGATGTGCGCCGGCTTGCCATCGAGGGCGAACTGGGTCTCGCGGGCAATCATGTCGAGCATGCCCTTCTTCAGGGTAAACGGCGCATGCAGCAGTTTTTTCATGCGCAGCGTCTTGCCCATGCCGATCAACTGGCTGAACAGTTTGCCGACGTCTTCGCACAGCGCGTCGTCGGAGGTCAGCAGGCTGTAGTCGGTGTAGAGCTTGGCGTTGCCGGCGTGGTAGTTACCGGTGCCCAGGTGCGCGTAACGCACGATCTCACCGGCTTCGCGGCGCAGGATCAACATCATCTTGGCGTGGGTCTTGAAGCCCACCACGCCATAGATCACCACCGCGCCGGCCGCTTGCAGGCGGCTGGCCAGTTGCAGGTTGGACTCTTCGTCGAACCGCGCACGCAGCTCGATCACCGCCGTGACTTCCTTGCCGTTACGCGCAGCGTCGACCAGTGCATCGACGATTTCCGAATTGGCGCCGCTGCGGTACAGGGTCTGGCGCACGGCCAGGACGTGGGGGTCCTTGGCGGCCTGGCGCAGCAGGTCGACCACCGGGGTGAACGACTCGAAGGGGTGCAGCAGCAAGATGTCCTGCTTGCTGACCACGCTGAAGATGTTCTCGCTGTTTTGCAGCAGTTTCGGGATCTGCGGGGTGAACGGCGTGTATTGCAGCTCCGGGTGACTGTCCAGGCTGGTGATACTGAACAGGCGCGTCAGGTTCACCGGGCCGTTGACCTGGTACAGCTCGGTCTCGGCCAGGTTGAACTGCTTGAGCAGGTAGTCCGACAGGTGCTTGGGGCAGGTATCCGCCACTTCCAGGCGCACTGCGTCGCCGTAGCGCCGCGAGAACAGCTCGCCGCGCAGGGCGCGGGCCAGGTCTTCCACATCTTCGGTGTCTACCGCCAAGTCGGCGTTACGGGTCAGGCGGAACTGGTAGCAGCCCTTGACCTTCATGCCCTGGAACAGGTCATCGGCGTGGGCGTGGATCATCGACGAAAGGAATACATAGTTATCGCCAGCCCCCCCGACCTCTTCCGGTACCTTGATAATGCGTGGCAACAGGCGCGGCGCGGGGATGATCGCCAGGCCCGAGTCACGGCCAAAGGCATCGATACCTTCGAGCTCGACAATAAAGTTCAGGCTCTTGTTCACCAGCAGCGGGAACGGGTGCGTCGGGTCCAGGCCAATCGGGGTAATGATCGGCGCGATCTCGTCGCGGAAATAGCGACGGACCCAGGTCTTGAGCTTGACGGTCCAGTTGCGCCGACGGATGAAGCGCACCTGGTGCTTTTCCAGCTCCGGCAACAGGATGTCGTTGAGGATGGCGTATTGGCGGTCCACATGGCCGTGCACCAGCTCGCTGATGCGGGCCAGGGCCTGGTGCGGCTGCAGGCCATCGGCGCCGGCCTGTTCACGGGCGAAGGTGATCTGTTTCTTGAGGCCGGCGACACGGATCTCGAAGAACTCGTCCAGGTTGCTGGAGAAGATCAGCAGGAACTTCAAGCGCTCCAGCAGCGGGTAGGACTCATCCAGCGCCTGTTCCAGCACACGGATATTGAATTGCAGTTGCGACAGCTCGCGATGGATGTACAGGCTGCTGTCGTCCAGGTTCGGAATCACCAGAGGCGGTGCCGCCACCACCGGCTCCGCGATCACGACAGGCTGCTCAGGCACAAGCTCCGGCGGGGTTTCGGCGACCTGTTCAACCACCGGGTGCGCATCTTTTACAGCAACGTCTGTGAGTCCTTCGGTATTCATCGAGTGTTCCTGTGAGGGCTATTGTTGCTCTCTAAGCAATTGGGCGGCACGGGCGGCAAAGTAAGTCAGGATGCCATCGGCACCCGCACGTTTAAAGGCGGTAAGAGATTCCAGGACGACACCTTCACTCAACCAGCCATTTTGAATCGCGGCCATGTGCATCGCATATTCACCACTGACCTGATAGACAAAGGTCGGCACCTTGAATTCCTCCTTGACCCGATAAAGGATGTCCAGGTACGGCATGCCAGGCTTGACCATTACCATATCGGCGCCTTCGGCCAGGTCCGCCGCCACTTCGTGCAAGGCTTCGTGGCTGTTGGCCGGGTCCATCTGGTACGAGGCCTTGTTGGCCTTGCCCAGGTTCAACGCCGAGCCGACCGCATCGCGGAACGGGCCGTAGTAGGCACTGGCATACTTGGCCGAATAGGCCATGATCCGCACATTGACATGCCCGGCCAGCTCCAGCGCCTCGCGGATCGCCTGGATCCGACCATCCATCATGTCCGACGGGGCCACCACCTGGGCGCCCGCGGCGGCATGGGACAGCGCCTGCTTGACCAGTGCGTCAACAGTGATGTCGTTCTGCACATAGCCTTCTTCATCCAGGATGCCATCCTGCCCGTGGGTGGTGAACGGGTCCAGCGCCACGTCGGTGATCACCCCCAACTCCGGGAACCGCTCGCGCAGGGCGCGGGTTGCGCGCTGGGCAATGCCTTCGGGGTTCCAGGCCTCGGCGGCGTCCAGGGACTTGAGCCCGGCCGGCGTGACCGGGAACAGCGCCAGCGCCGGGATCCCCAGCTCGACCCACTGTGCGGCCTCTTCCAGCAGTAGATCGATGGTCAAACGCTCGACACCCGGCATCGACGTCACCGCTTCCCGGCGATTTTCACCGTCCAGCACAAACACCGGCAGGATCAGATCATCCACCGTCAGGACGTTTTCACGCACCAGGCGGCGAGAAAAATCATCACGACGGTTGCGGCGCAGGCGGGTAGCGGGAAACAGGCGTTGGGCGGGGGTAAAGCTCACGGCAGACTCCTGAGCCCGGCTTGACGGGCGAGCGTGACAGTTATAAGCGGCCATTATGACGAAGGAATGACAGTTGTGCTTACTCATCCATCCGGCATACGGCCTGTCGTCGCATTCATGGTTTCTGTAGGAAATGTTCACTTCGTGACACATCTCGATACTTTCATGAATGTTCGCGAAGGCGTAGGCTGCGCGTTCATTTCGCCAGCACCCAGACAATGCTCCAACAATTTCTGAATGACTTTGGCTACTTTGCCCTCTTCCTGGGGACGTTCTTTGAAGGTGAGACCATTCTGGTACTCGCAGGCTTCCTGGCGTTCCGCGGATACATGGATATCAACGTGGTGGTGGTGGTCGCGTTCTTCGGCAGCTACGCCGGCGACCAGCTCTGGTACTTCATGGGCCGCAAGCATGGGCGCAAATTGTTGGCGCGCAAGCCACGCTGGCAACTGCTGGGCGATCGGGCGCTGGAGCATATCCGCCGGCACCCGGATATCTGGGTATTGAGCTTCCGTTTTGTCTATGGCCTGCGCACGGTCATGCCCGTGGCCATTGGCCTGTCGGGCTACCCGCCGGGACGCTACCTGTTGCTCAACGGCATTGGCGCGGCGATCTGGGCGGCAGCGCTGGGCGCGGCGGCCTATCACTTTGGCGCCGTGCTCGAAGGCATGCTGGGCAGCGTCAAGAAGTACGAGCTGTGGGTCCTGGGCGCCTTGCTGGTGCTCGGCCTGGGCTTGTGGCTGCGCCGGCGCATCCGCAACGCCCGCCTGGCCCGGGAAAACTGCGCCGCCGAGCAAGCCCAACTGGCGCAGGCGCAACTGGCCGAGCCGAAAAAGCCCGAGCCTACGACACCCACCGAGTAAGCCGGCCCCGACAACAGTAGAGGCCGATGACACTGAGCAGGCTGTAGCTGGCCAGCCCCAGCCAGCCCAGCGCGCTGGCCGGCCACAACCCGACCAGCGGCGCCAACCACACCAGCGGCACGTTCAGCAGCAGCCGCAGCAACTCAGCCTTCAAGGCCCATGGGCGGTTCTCCAGTGCCACGCCCAAGGTAAACAGCCCCAACGCCATCACACTCCAGCCCAGCACCAACGCGGCGGTCGGCATACCTTCGCCAAAGTTCATCAGGTAGCTGCCAAAGCCCACATACGCGGCAAATTGCAGGGCGATGTAGACCTGCTGGCGTGTATCGAGGGGCACCTCGAATTTGCGGAACTGGCTCAGGTCCGGCTTGGTCAGCGGGTACTTGGCCTTGACGTCCGCCGGGCGCCAGCCGGTGCGCATGAACCAGATACGCAACTTGTCCCACCCACTTTCGGTACGCCGGGCATCACTCCACAGCTGCGCATAGAACTGCAGGTTGGCCCACAGCGGGTTCCAACTGGCCAAAGGCGTGGTCACGCCAAAGATCACCGGCTCGTTTTCGTCTTCTTCCTGGAACGAACCAAACAGGCGGTCCCAAATAATGAACACCCCACCGTAGTTGCGATCCATGTAGAGAGCGTTCTGTGCATGGTGGGCTCGATGATTGGACGGCGTGACAAAAAACCACTCGAACCAGCCAAGCTTGGGCACATGACGGGTATGCACCCAGAATTGATACAGCAGGTTGAGTGACGCCACACTGATAAAGACCACCAGCGGTACACCGGCCACAGCCAGTGGCAGATAGAAGATCCAGCTCAACAGGAAACCCGTGCTGGTCTGGCGCAAGGCCGTGGTGAGGTTATAGTCCTCGCTCTGGTGATGCACCGAGTGCGCCGCCCACAGGATGTTGCGCTCATGCCCGCAGCGGTGCAGCCAGTAGTAGCAGAAGTCATAGAAGACAAAGGCAAACACCCAGGTCCAGACGCTCTGGGTCGCCAGCTCGAACAGTGCCAGGTGCTGGAGGGCAAAGGCGTAGGTCAGCAGGCCCACGCCCTTGGTCAACAGCCCGGTGGTGGTGGACAACACACCGGTGCTCAGGCTGTTGATGGCATCGGCCACCCGGTAGTTGCGCTCGCCGCGCCAACGGTCAGCCAGCAGTTCGAGCACAATCAGGGCAATGAAAAACGGTACCGCGTAAGGGACGAAGTCCATGGGCAAGTCCGATCAATTATTGTTACATCAAGATTAGGTCGAGTGGTCGGATATCCCATTGGCAATGAGTGACAAATCAGTAGACATTTAACGCCATAAATCAGGAGAAATGCCCATGAGCAAAAAGATTGCAGTGATCCTTTCCGGCTGTGGCGTGTACGACGGCGCTGAAATCCATGAAAGCGTGATCACTTTATTGCGCCTGGACCAACGCGGCGCCGAGGTCCAGTGCTTTGCCCCGGATATTGCCCAGCTGCATGTGATCAACCACCTCACGGGTGCAGAAATGCCCGAGTCGCGCAATGTCCTGGTGGAGTCGGCACGCATCGCCCGGGGCGAAGTGAAGGACATTCGCCAGGCCCGCGCGGAAGACTTCGACGCACTGATCGTGCCCGGTGGTTTTGGCGCGGCGAAGAACCTGTCGAACTTTGCCCTTGAGGGCGCCGGCTGCAGCCTCAACCCGGATGTACTGGCGCTGGCCGAAGCCTTTGCCGAAGCGAGCAAGCCCGTGGGGCTGATCTGTATCTCGCCGGCACTGGCGGCGAAGATCTACGGCCCGGGCGTGGTCTGCACCATCGGCAACGACACCGACACGGCTGCGGCCCTGGACAAGATGGGCGCCACCCACCAGGCGTGCGCGGTCGACGAGATCGTCGAAGACAAGGCACGCAAACTGGTGAGCACACCAGCCTATATGCTGGGCAAGAACATCAGCGAAGTGGCCTCCGGCATCAACAAGTTGGTGGACCGGGTGCTGGAACTGACCCACGAGCACGACTGAACGGGCGACACCGATCAAACATATGTGGCCTGTCTAGGGGTGGATTTGTGTGGGAGCTGGCTCCCACACAGCCAGCCCCTACATTTTTATCGTGGCGTGCTCAGGAAGCCACCACCCGGCGCTTCTCGGCCAACCGGCTGCGGCTGTACAGCACCACAATCGCAATGATCGCCAGCGCCTGTGCACTCAACGAATACGCATCGGCATGAATGCCCAACCAGTCAAAATCAAAGAACGCCACCGGCCGGGTGCCGAAGATGCCGGCTTCCTGCAACGCCTTGACACCATGCCCGGCAAACACTACCGACAGCGCACACAGCAGCGCCGCGTTGATTCCGAAGAACAGCGCCAGCGGCAGCTTCGCCGAGCCACGCAGGATGATCCACGCCAGGCCCACCAGCAGCACCAGCGCCGTGGCGCCACCGGCCAATACCGCGTTATGCCCGGCAGGGCCGGCCTGTAGCCACAGGGTTTCGTAGAACAGGATCACTTCAAACAGTTCGCGGTACACCGAGAAGAACGCCAGGATCGCAAACCCAAAACGCCCACCGCCGCCGACCAGGCTGCTCTTGATGTAGTCCTGCCAGGCGGCCGCATGACGGCGGTCGTGCATCCACACCCCCAGCCACAGCACCATCACGCTGGCAAACAGCGCCGTGCAGCCTTCCAGCAACTCGCGCTGGGCACCGCTGACGTCAATCACATAGGCCGCCAGGGCCCAGGTCGCCGCACCGGCCAGCAAGGCCAGGCCCCAACCGATGTTGACGCTGCGCACCGCCGACTGCTGGCCGGTGTTGCGCAGGAAGGCGAGGATCGCCGCCAGCACCAGGATCGCTTCCAGCCCTTCACGCAGCAGAATCAGCAAGCCCGAGATATAGCTCAACGACCAGCTCAGGCCGTCGCCGCCCAACAGGCCGGCCGCTTCAGTGAGCTTGCCCTTGGCCACGTCCAGGCGCTGCTGGACCTGTTCGATCGGCAATCCATCCTGCAACGACTGCCGATACGCCATCAGGGCCTTCTCGGTGTCCTTGCGCACGTTGGCATCGACGTTATCCAGGGAGCTCTCCACCAGCTCGAAACCTTCCAGGTACGCCGCTACCGACAGGTCGTAGGCCTGTTCGTGCTCGCCGCCGCGGAACGCCACCAGGCTTTTATCCAGGGTGGCGGCGGTGTACGCCAGCAACTGCGCCGGGCCACGCTGGACCTGCGGCGGCTGCGCGCGCTGGGCGCGGAACACCCGGACGGCGTCCGGCCCCTCGGCGGCCAGCACTTCTTCCGGGGTCTGGCGGGCCAGGTCGGCCAGGTTGAAGGATTTTTCGCTATTGGCTGCCGCCGGGTCAGCAGTGAAGCCGGCGATATAGGTCGCCAGGTCCCAGCGCTGACGGTCATCCAACTGGTCGGCGAACGACGGCATATCGGTGCCTTCGACGCCCAGGCCCAGGGTGTTGTAGATGCCATACAGGCTCAGGCGGTCCAGGCGCTGCGCATCGCGCAGGTTGGCCGGTGGCGGGGTCATGCCGACACCCGCCGGGCCATCGCCCGCCCCGGCGTCACCGTGGCATACCGAGCAGTGCTGGGCATACAGCGGCGCGCCGCGGGTCGGGTCGGGGGTAATGGCCGGTGCCTGGCTCACTTCATAGGCCGCCGCCAGTTGCGCCCCCAGTTGCCGCGCCTGGCGCGCTACCACGCCGCCATCCTGGTGGGTGGTGACGGCGGCCAACAACTCAGCGACACCTTTGACCAGGCTTGCGCGCTCAGGCTTGTCCGGCAGTTGCGCCACCAGGCCCTGCAACACACCGAGGAATTCCACCTGCTCACGGTACTCGGACTCATCGACCACCTTGCCCGCCTCCACCGTCGGCGGATAGTCAGCGCCAATGTAGTCCAGTAAATGCAGGGCCTGGGGCGCACCGTCTGCAGTGGCCGCCAGCAGGTTGAAGCTGCACAACACCAACGCCGGCAACAACAGCCAGGCGAGAAAACGGGAAGGGGCAGTCATGAATGACTCTCAAATGGAAACAAGAAGTAACATATTGTCGAATGTTAATGGGTTTGACTCAAGATGTTAGTGATTGACGGCTGAAATCAGTGGCCTGCGTAGTGGCACAAACCTTAAAGAATGCAGCTGAAAAGCCATTGTTTTGCCAGTAACGAGGCCTATAATGCGCCGCCTTCGTTATCGCGAAACGGCATTTCGGCTCCTCTTTTTATGAGGAATATGTGGGAAAAGACTTTTCCTGCGCTTGGTTATTCGGCCCGACCAGCCCCTTCGGCCGATTACGCTCAGGGAAGCAGCACCTCAATGGCATCTCGCGTCTTTACCTCCCTTGCCCTCGCGGCGGTTACGCTGCTGTCGGGCTGCTCGATGTTCCGCAGCTACGACACTGAACTGCAAGCCACCAACCAGCAGTTGGCCAGCGGCAATGTGGATGCCGCGCTGACCCTGCTGGAGAAGAACAACAGCAGCGAAGACAAAGACCTTCTCTACTATTTTGAAAAAGGCGAGTTGCTGCGGGCCAAGGGCGACCTGGCCGGCAGCCAGGCGGCCTGGCACCGTGCGGACCTGGTGGTGTACACGTGGGAAGAGTCGGTCAAGTTCGATACCGAGCGCTACCTGGCGCAATTCGGCAGCTTCCTGGTCAATGACAAGGTGCGGCGCTACGAAGGCTATGACTACGAAAAAGTCATGCTCACCACCCAAATGGCGCTGAACCTGCTGGCGGTCAATGACTTCGACGGCGCACGCACCGAAATCAAGAAGACCCACGAACGCGAAGCTGTGATCGCCGAACTGCGGGACAAGGAATACCTCAAGCGCGAAAACGAAGCCGAGCGTCAGGGCGTCGCCACGCAGTTCAAAGACCTGCGCGGCTACCCGGTGGAAAGCCTCGACGCCCCGGACGTGGTGGGCCTGAAGAACAGCTACCAGAGTGCGTTCAGCCATTACCTGGCTGGCTTCGTCTACGAAGCCCTGGGCGAAAAGGACCTGGCCGCGCCGGGCTATCGCAAGGCCGCCGAATTGCGCCCCAACACACCGTTGCTGGAACAGGCCCTGCTCGATCTGGATGCCTCCCCCGTGGCGGCTGACGAAAGCGACGTGCTGATCGTGGTGCAGAGCGGCCTGGCGCCGGCCCGCGACTCGATCCGCCTGCCGCTGCCGATCCCGATCGACGGGCATTGGGTGATCACGCCGCTGTCGTTCCCGGTGATCAAGCCAGACACCTCGACGGCCACCTTTGCGCAGATCGGCGTCGATGGCCGCCAGCAAAACCTCACCGCCCTCAACAGCACCACCGCGATGTCGCGCCGCGCCCTGCGCGACGATATGCCGGGGATCATCCTGCGCACCACCGTGCGCGCCATCAGCCGCGGCGTGACACAAAAGAACCTGAACCAGACCAACCCGATGGCCGGCCTGGTGCTGGGCATCGCCTCCGCCGTCACCGAGGGCGCCGATACCCGCACCTGGCGCACCCTGCCGGACATGACCCAGGTCACGCGCCTGCGCCTCAAGCATGGCGAGCACCAGGTGAGCCTGCCCAATGCCCTGGGCGGCAGCTTGGTGACGGTCAAGGCCGAGCAACGCCATCAGGTGATCACTTTGCGGGTGGTCGGCAACCAGGTGTTCGCCAGCGGCGTGGCGGCCCGTGTGGTCGCGAGCAACCCGGCCCAGGCCGTCGCCAGCCTCAAACAACCTTAAGGAGCACGCTATGCGTCATTTTATCCTCGGCGCCCTGGCGCTGATCGTCCTCGCCGGGTGCGCCACGCCGCCGCCGACACCGGGCAGCGCCGCGAGCAAAGTCGTGGTGATGGGCACGTTCAAGGGCATCGCCGTCGGCGCCATTCGGGTGGCCCGCGAAAACGGCTTCCTGACCGCCAAGGTGCAACTGAGCAACATCACCAGCAGCAACCAGATGATGTATTACCGCTTCGCCTGGCTGGGCGCCGACGGCTTCCCGGTGGGCGACGAAGAACCCTGGAAAGTGCTGAACCTCTACGCCAACCAGGCCACCTTCCTGCCGGCCATCGCCAACCTGCCCCAGGCCGCCGACTTCCGCCTTGAAGTGAAAACGCCTTGAGCCAGCCCCCTATTCAGTTTTCGAGAGACATTCCCATGCTTGCACGCTTTTCGTTCCTCGCCGTGGTCGCCGTGTTGGCCAGCGGCTGCGCCAACACCTCGCCGGTCATCGGCGGCAAAAATATCAGCTACGGCGACACCAAGGCCGTGGAACTGGTGACCAACGAGTTCGGCTCCACCGACCTGCAGATGATCGCCGAAAGCATGACCCGCTCCCTGGCGCAGTCCGGCATCCTCCAGGGCCGCCCGGTGGTGCAGGTGTATGACGTGAAGAACAAGACCAGCGAGTACATCGACACCCGCGAGATCACCACCTCGATCAAGACCCAGCTGATGAAGACCGGCACCGCCCGCTTCGCCAGCGACAACACCGATATGCAAAGCCAGGTCGAGCAGCTCAAGCTGCAAAACCAGAGCGGCCTGTACAAGAAGTCCACCGTCAGCAAGACCGGCAACATGATTGCCGCCAAGTACCGCCTGGAAGGCTCCATCAGTTCCATCGTCAAGCGCAGCGCCGACTACAAGGACGTGTTCTACAAGTTCAGCCTGCAACTGATCGACGTCGAAAGCGGCCTGGCCGAATGGATGGACGAAAAAGAAATCCGCAAGACCACGGAGCGCTAGGCCATGCGCCCATGGATCGGCATCATCGCCCTGCTGTGCAGCGCTGGCGCCTGGGCGGCGCCGAAAATCGCGGTCACGGACCTGGCCTACGAGGCGCGCGTGGAGGAATACATCCACGCCGTCGCGGCCAGCCATAACTTCCAGGCCAGCCCGTACAACGCCAGCGGCGCGTCCAGCTACGCCGAATTCGAGAGCCGCAACAGCTACATCGAACAGAGCGAGCTGCGTAAATTCAGCGGCGATATCAAGGGCGAAATCCTCAAGTCGCGCCAGTTCCAGCTGGTCCAGGGCACGCCCTACACCCGCGAGGCCAAGGGCGACGTGTACGACGTGATCAAGCGGATCAAGGCCGGCCACTTCAAGGGCGCCGACTATGTGCTGTTTGGCACCTTGTCGGATATCGACTTCACCCAGGACATCAACGCCCTGGATCGCACCAACAGCTATTCGGCGGTGCTGGGGCTGGCGGTCGTGGCGGATTTCAGCCTGATCAACACCCGCACCTACGAGATCACCTCGGCGTTTACCGCCATGGGTGAAGGCCAGGACACCAAGCTGGTGAGCAGCCGCGACGTACGCGTGAGCCTGAGCCGGCCACGGGTGGTGAAGGAAGTGTCGAAAACCCTGGGTGAAGATGTGGCGCGCCAGCTACAGGAGCAACTGGGCGGCGGCTACCAGGAGCCTGGGCAGCCGGCATTGCGCAACAACCTGCCAAGGGATGAGGCGCCGAAGATCCTGCACTGAGCTCAATCTCAAAGGCCACACAAAACAAATGTGGGAGCGGGCTTGCTCGCGATGGCGGTGTGTCAGTCAACAGGAATAGTGACTGATCCACCGCCATCGCGAGCAAGCCCGCTCCCACAGTTTTGATTCGGTTTCTTCAGGTAAATCGCCGTCAGGCCGTGGCGCGATGCAGGCTGGCGAGGAACCCCGCAGCGCCCACGAACAACCCGGCAAACGTACGGTTCATGCGCTTCTGCTGCTTGGGTGTGCGCAACAGGCGCAACACTTTCGCCGCCAGCCCGGTGTAGCCGGCCATCACGATCATATCCACGCCAATCATGGTCGCACCGAGGATCAGGTACTGGATCAGCAGCGGCGCCTGTGGGTTCACGAACTGTGGCAGCACCGCCAGCATGAAGACCAGGGCCTTGGGGTTGCTGGCATTGACCAGAAAGCCACGGAACATCATCGCCATCGGCTTGCCGATCGGGCGCACCGGCGCGTCATCGCTCATGTCCATGGGCAGGGCGCGCCATTGCTTGATGGCCAGGTACACCAGGTACGCCACGCCAAACCATTTGATCGCATAGAACGCGGTTGAAGACGTCGCCAGAATGGCGCCCAGGCCGCCCGCTACCACGGCAATCTGCATCGCCAGGCCCAGTTGCAGGCCAATAGCGTTCCAGTAACCGCGCAGGAAACCATATTGCAGGCCGCTGGACATGGAGGCGATGGCGCCCGCGCCGGGGGAGAGACTGATGATCCAGCTGGCCAGGAAGAAGGCCAGCCATGTGTCGAGCGCCATTACACACCTCGTAGCAAATTCGTTGTGAGCACTAAGCTAACGCCAAGGGCCGAGGGCTGGCTAGAGATTTTTCAGGGCAAGGGGCTGATATCGCTACCGCGCCAGCGGCGTACCGAGCGCTGGAAGAACAAGCTGTTGGGCACTTGCACCACGGCACTGTCGGTGCCCGCTTCGGGCACTTCGATCAGCGTGGTGTACAGCAAGTTGATCGCGATCACCCGGCCCTTGACGCCAGGTTTGTCGACGGTGTCCACCAGCTCGACCACATCGCCCAGACGAAACGGCCCGACGGTGAAGATCAGGATCGCGCACAGCAGGTTGGACAGTACCGACCACATGGCAAAGAACGCCACCGCCGCCACCGCCACAAAGCCCGACAGCGCGGTCCACAGCACAATGGCCGACACCCCCAGGCGCTCGAGGACAAAGATCAGCGCACTGCCCATGATCAGCCAGCGCAGGCCGCCGCGCAGGGGCATCAGCAGTTGCGGCGGGAACGGGTAGCGCTCGCCCAGGCGCGTCAGGCCCTTGGCGACGAAGCGCTGCGCCAGGTAACCGGCCAGCAGGATCAGCAGGATTTGCACGCCCATCCATACCGGTTCGATCCATTGCGCCGGCAGCGGCAGTTCCAGGGCTTCCATCAGGACAACGCCTCCAGCTCCGCTTGCAGGCCTTCGAGCAGTTCGAGGGCTTCCATCCAGGTTTCCTCCAATTGCCCTTCGCGCACCTTGAGTTTGGCCTGTTCGGCCAGCAAATCGCGCAGTTCATCCTTGCGGGCCGCTTCGTATACCGCACTGTCGCCGAGGCTGGCCTCGATCTTGGCCAGGCGCTCGTGCACCTTGCCCAGTTCGGCTTCGAGCTTGTCGGCTTCGCGCTTGTGCGGCGCCAACTGCTGACGCAGGGCCGCGGCGGCCTGGCGCTGGGCTTTCTTGTCGGTCTTGTCCGGGTTGACCGGGGTGTTGCTGACCGGCGCGTTGCGCAGGCGATAATCGGTCAACCAACGGGCGTAGTCGTCCAGGTCACCGTCAAACTCTTCGACCTTGCCATCGGCCACCAGCAGGAAATTGTCAGTGGTGCTCTTGAGCAAGTGACGGTCGTGAGACACCACCAGCACTGCGCCACTGAATTCCTGCAGGGCCATGGTCAGTGCCAGGCGCATTTCCAGGTCCAGGTGGTTGGTCGGTTCGTCGAGCAGCAGCAGGTTGGGCCGGTCCCAGGCGATCAGGGCCAGGGCCAGACGGGCTTTTTCGCCGCCGGAGAAGTTCAGCACCGGCTCATCGATGCGCGCGCCACGGAAGTCGAAACCACCGAGGAAGTCGCGCAGGGTCTGTTCGCGCTCGGTCGGCGCCAGGCGTTGCAAGTGCAACAGCGGGCTGGCCTTGGCATCCAGGGAGTCCAACTGATGCTGGGCGAAATAGCCTACCACCAGGTTCTCGCCACGGGTCAGGCGGCCGGCCAGGGGTTGCAGCTCGCCCGACAGGTTCTTGATCAGCGTCGACTTGCCCGCGCCGTTGGGGCCGAGCAAACCGATGCGCGCGCCCGGGGTGAGTTGCAGCTTGACCTTCTCCAGGATGGTTTTGTCGCCATACCCCAGGCGGGCATCCGAGAGATCGAGCAAGGGGCTGGAGATTTTCAGCGATTCGCGGAATACAAAGTCGAACGGCGAATCGACGTGGGCCGCCGACAGTTCTTCCATGCGCTCCAGGGCCTTGATCCGGCTCTGGGCCTGGCGGGCCTTGGTGGCCTGGGCCTTGAACCGGGCGATGTAGCTTTCCATGTGCGCGCGCTGCGCCTGTTGCTTCTCGAAGGCCTGTTGCTGCTGGGCCAGGCGTTCGGCACGGGCCCGCTCGAACGCGGTGTAGCCGCCGCGATAGAGGGTGATTTTCTTCTGTTCGACATGGGCGATGTTATCGACCACGGCGTCGAGGAAATCCCGGTCGTGGGAAATCAGCAACAAGGTGCCTTGGTAACTCTTGAGGAAATCCTCCAGCCACAGGATCGCATCGAGGTCCAAGTGGTTGGTCGGCTCATCGAGCAGCAACAGGTCCGACGGGCACATCAGGGCCTGGGCCAGGTTCAGGCGCATGCGCCAGCCCCCGGAGAAGTCGGCGACCGGGCGGTCCATCTGTTCGTTGGTGAACCCAAGGCCGGCGAGCATCTTGCGCGCACGGGCGTCGGCGGTGTAGCCGTCGGCACTGTCGAGTTCCGAGTGCAGGCGGGCCTGGGCGGCACCGTCCTGGGCTTTCTCGGCCTCGGCCAGGTCGTGTTGCACCTGGCGCAGGCGCAGGTCGCCATCGAGCACGTAGTCGATCGCGATGCGGTCCAGGGTGTCGATCTCCTGGCGCATATGGGCGATACGCCAGTCGGCCGGCAGCAGGCAGTCCCCGGAATCCGGGGTCAGCTCACCGAGCAACAGGGCGAACAACGTGGATTTACCGGCGCCATTGGCACCGATCAGGCCGGCTTTGTGACCGGCGTGCAGGGTCAGCTCGGCGTCCTCAAGAAGACGTTGCGGGCCACGCTGTAATGTTAGGCTTTGAAGTCGGATCATAATGGCGGCGGAGTCTACCAGCTTCGTTGGCCGCTGGCTTGGGTGTGAACATGTGCGCTGACCTGTGGAGCTTTGCCCTCTCGACCTACGCCCGTGCGGGTGCTGAAGATGCCTGCCTGCGCTTGCAGGAGCAAGGGGCGGATGTGTGTCTGTTGTTGTGCGGGTTGTGGCTGGAACAGCGCGGGGTCGCCCCTGAACCTGGACGCCTGCAGGCACTGCGGGCAATCGCCGGGCCTTGGCAGGCAGATGTTGTGGAGCCCTTGCGCAGGCTGCGCAAGCAATGGCGCACCTTGGCGCAGCAGGATGTGGCGCTGGGAGCGTTGCGTGAGCGGGTCAAGGCCCTGGAGCTGGAAGCCGAACGGCAGCTGCTGTTACGTCTGGAGACGCTGGCACAGGCTTGGCCAACGGGGGAGCGCGCCACGAATCAGACATGGCTTGAAGGACTGGCGACCGAAGCCGCCAACCTCGACCACGACGCGCTGCATCAGCTGCGCGCCGCGGCCACCGGCACTTAGGAAGCGCTGGTTGGGGTGGTGCCTGATGCTGCCGGGGCAGGCGTGCTGCTGGCCGGTGCGGTGGTAGCGGCTGGCGCTGCCGGTGCGGCAGGGGTCGCTGGCTTGACAGCTGCTGGAGCTGGCGCTGGTTTGGCGGCTGGCTTTGCAGCAGCGGGTTTGGCAGCCGGCTTTGCAGCAGTTGGTTTGGCAACTGGCTTGGCGGCCGGCTTTGCAGCAGCTGGTTTGGCAACTGGCTTGGCGGCCGGCTTTGCAGCAGCTGGTTTGGCAACTGGCTTGGCGGCCGGCTTTGCAGCAGCTGGTTTGGCAGCGGGCTTGGCGGCTGGTTTTGCAGCAGTAGCTTTAGCAGCTGGCTTGGCGGCTGGTTTTGCAGCAGTAACTTTAGCCACTGGTTTGGCGGCCGGTTTTGCAGCAGCAGCTTTAGCAGCTGGCTTGGCGGCTGGTTTTGCAGCAGCGGTTTTAGCAGCTGGCTTGGTAGCTGGTTTTGCAGCAGCCGTTTTGGCAACTGGCTTGGCAGCTGGTTTTGCAGCAGCAGCTTTAGCAACTGGCTTGGCAGCTGGTTTTGCAGCAGCGGTTTTAGCAGCTGGCTTGGCAGCTGGTTTTGCAGCAGCCGTTTTGGCAACTGGCTTGGCGGCTGGTTTTGCAGCAGCGGTTTTGGCAACTGGCTTGGCGGCCGGTTTTGCAGCAGCAGCTTTAGCAACTGGCTTGGCGGCCGGTTTCGCCGGCGCTTTTTTAGCGGCAGGCTTGGCTGCAACTTTGGCGGGTGCCTTGGCAGCAACGGCCTTGGCTGGTGTACGAGCGCTCAATACTTTGGCCACCGCTTCTTTCACCCGACCAACACCCTGTGCCAGTTTCAGGCTCTCTTGGGCATCGCGCTTGAGTTGAAGGATGTAGGTGCGGGTTTCGGATTGACGATCCTTGAGGGCATCGAGCAAGTCCTCAAGTTCTTTGACGGCGCCCTTGGCTTTGGTCTGCGCCTTGGCTTTGCCGGCAGTCGCGGCGTCTTGCAGTTTGATGCGGGATTTATGCAGTTTTTCTTGCGCCTTGCCCCGTTGTTTTTCCAGCTTGGCGAGCAGTTTCTCTGCATCAGCCAAGGCTTGGGAGCAAGCACTTTCCAAATGTTCGAGCAGGCTGCCCGAGAGTTGTTGGAGCAAGTGCAATGGGGTATTAACAGGCTTCTGTTTGGCCGACATGGTTTACCTCCTGGCTGACGTGGGTGCGGCTCATACTAGCCCTCTGCTCTTACCGCCGCTAGGGCATGTTGACAGTATCGAATGCGTTGCGTTGCACCGCACAAAAATTCTTATTGATATAACGAAAAACCACTGCGTTTTTTACCCCACCACGCTGGCATAATTCACCGCACTTTCGGCTGGAGAATACCCATGTCGCGTTACCTTTTTTTCATCCTGGGCTTATCGTTTTCAGTGGCCAACGCAAGTGAGCCGACGACGTCCAAAGACAGCCATGACCTGGCCTACAGCCTGGGTGCCAGCCTGGGTGAACGCCTGCGCCAGGAAGTCCCCGACCTGCAGATCCAGGCCTTGCTCGAAGGTCTCAAGCAAGCCTATCAAGGCAAGCCCCTGGCCCTGGACGACGCACGCATCGCACAGCTTCTTGCCCAACACGAAGCGCAGGCCAGCACCGGGCCCCAAGTGCCGCAAAGCGAACAGGCTCTTGCCGCCGAACAACAGTTTATGACCACGGAAAAAGCCAAACCCGGTGTGCGCGAATTGGCAGACGGTATCTTGCTCACAGAGTTGGCTCCCGGCCGCGGGGAAAAACCAGGCGCCTACGATCGGGTTCAAGTGAAGTACGTGGGGCGATTGCCCGATGGGACGATTTTCGACCAGAGTGCACAGCCCCAGTGGTTCCGCCTGGACAGTGTGATCAGCGGCTGGCAAAGCGCGTTGCAGCAGATGCCGGTGGGCGCGAAGTGGCGCTTGGTGATTCCATCGGCACAGGCCTATGGCGCAGACGGTGCAGGTGAACTGATCGCGCCTTACACTCCGCTGGTTTTCGAGATTGAATTGCTCGCGACCGACGTCTGACCCCAACGAAAAACGGTGCGCCATGCGCACCGTTTTTTTGTCTTGCCGCTAAGAATCAAGCCTGGGTTGCAGGCTCTTCCTTATGGGCGTTGTGCAGCACTTCGATCAGGCAGTCTTCCAGCTCGAAACGCTCATGGAGCAGGCCGCCCAGCTCTTTGAATTTTGCGGCCACACACTCGCCCTTGTCGCAAAGGTCGTTAAAGGCCAGGAGTTTTTCGGTGATGTCTTTGATTCGTGGATAAAGCGTCTTGGCCAAGTCCAGGCCGCGCTGGTCGTCGAAGGCCTCGGCCTCCTTGGTCAATTGTTCATAGATACCGAAGTGCCCTGCCGAGACGTAATCCACCAAGACACCACAGAAGTCCTGCAAAGGCTCACGGTTCTCAGCCAGCGCTTCGGGTTTCTCGCCCAGAGCATCAAAGGCTTGAACCAATTCGTGACGCGCCTTCAACCAGCTGTCGATCAGCTTATGCACACCACCCCAGCGTTCCTGAGCATTCTGACAACGTTCCAACATGATGATCTCTTCCCTTATGGGCGGTGCCGCTTTTGCCCGCGCAACACGTCGAGGATAAGGCGGCAACCGGACAACGCCGCATCGAACAAATTGTTTCAATAACGCGTGCGGGCCAGATTATGCCCGCGTGACTGTGGCTTCAAGGTACGCAGACCAGAAAGTTCATACAAGTGTTTAATCCCATCCTACGGGCCAACACCGCTAATCAGTGCTTCACGAAGCGCAAACCCTGACCGGACAACACGCGCGAAAACTGGGTTGCCCCCAGGATAAGCATGGCCACGAAGAACAGCAGGCTCCACTCCGGGATGCTCAAGTCGAACAACGTCCAGTTGATTTCCACACAGTCGACCGTGCCCTTGAATGCCAATTGCAGGGCTTGCCCCAACGACAGGTTTTCGATCATGTATTCCAGGCTTGGCCAACAGTGGGGCATCTGGTCAGGCGGGATGTTCTGCAACAGCACCTGGCGCACCGCTGTCACTGCGCCGAGCAACGCACACCCCATACTCGCCGCCCAGTACAGGTAAATACCTGCGCGCCTGGGGCCATGGAGTGTCGCGATCAGGTTGACCAGGGTGAACAGCGCCAGCAGGCTGCGCTGGATCAGGCACAGGAAACAAGGTCGCAGAAGAGCCCCGTATTCCAGATAAAAAGACGCGCCCAACGTCAATGCACCGGCCATGAACGCCAGGAAGAACAAGGAGCGTGAAGGGGCCAAAGACATTGTTTATCCGCAACACAAGAGATAGGTCGTTACGGTAGAGGAAAGACCTTACCCCTTTCAATACGCGTTGGAGCAGACGCTTCCGTGAGATCGCAGGGATATTCCGTCAATAGGTAGGTAACTTTACGTGGCCCCCTGTGGGAAACCACTTCAAGCCCCTGAAATCCGCAAAACCGAGAGGTTTTGAAGGGTTGGTCTGAACCAACCCTTCAAGACTTCCTACGCTAGACCCGGGCAGGCACCGGCAGCGGCGAAGCCAGCAGACGGCTGTCCAACAGCCCCAGGCCCTCCTGGAACAGCTGGTTACTGCGCTCGGTGTCACCCAACTGCGCCAGCAGCCGCGCCAACTCGGCACAGGCCTCGGGGTTGCGCTGCACTTGCAGGCTGTTTTCCAGATAGTCCCGCGCCTTGCCCCACAAACTGTTTTGCAGGCACAGCCGGCCCAATGTCAGTAACAGGCTGGCATCCCCCGGATGGTCCTTGAGCCAGCCTTCGGCGAATTTCAGCTGGCGTGCCGGATCGCCACCACGCAACAGGCCATACAACCGGATCAGGTGACTGTCGTAACCGCGCTTGAGCGCAACACGCAATGCCTCTTCGGCCTTGGCATCGGCACCCAACTGGCGCAACTGCTCGGCATAGGCCAGCACCAGCTGAGGCTCCTGGCGCTGGGCCGAGGTCAGTTGCTGCCAGGCCCGTTCAAGGGATTGCAGGCCGGCTTCACCGTGCTCTTCGCGCTGGACCGCCAGGCTCAGGTTTTCACCCCAGGCCCGGCGCTCCAGATCTGCCAGCTCGGTAGCCGGCAGCACCTTGTCCTTGCGCAATTGCGGCAATAGGCGGATCACCGAGGACCAGTCACCGCGCTGCTGGTGCAAACGCTGAAGCTGGCGCAGGACCTGGGCGTTGTGCGGATGGCGTTCATACATGGCCTGCAGCGTCACAAGGGCCGCTTCCGTGTCACCACGGTCCATCTGCAGCTGTGCGTGGCTCAAGGCGATGGCCAGCTCGGCCTGGGGCTGACGCTCCAGGGCCCGCTCCAGCAGGCTGTCGGACTCTTCATAACGCCCCTGCTCGTTGGCCGCCCGCGCCGCGCCGAGGTAATACAGCAATGGCTGGCGCTCGGCTTCCGCCGCACGGTGCAGGTGCCGCTCGGCACTGGCCCAGCGGCCTTCCGCCAGGTCCATCTGCCCCTGCTCGATCGCCACCTGCACCCGGCGGCTGCGATTGCGCCGTGACCAGGGATTGACCACGCCACCGGAGGTGGTCACCAGGCCCAGCAGCACCCGCAACAGATAGATCGCCAGGCCGACGACAAACACGGCCACCAGGGTCGACCATAGGCCGGACTCGTAATGCAGTACATGGGGATAACTGATCAGCACATAGCCGGTGTGTTTCGAGATGCCCACCGCCAGCGCCAGGGCGAGAGCAATCGCCAGCACCAGGATCACATAGAAACGCTTCATCGGCTTTACTCCTGGGTCGCCGGCTTACCGGCGGAAGCCTTGGCTTCATCGGCAGACAGATGGCGGCGTTCAAGGTAAGCCTGCACCGCAGACAAGCTCGCGGCGAGGTCCGGGGTCACCACCGAGACGGCCTTGGGCTCAAGCTCGGCGATACGCGCCAGCATGGCCTGGCTTTGCGGGTTGTCCTGGTTGAAGTTGTCTTGCAAGACGCTGCGCGCCTCGCCCAACGCACGGGCGTACACCGCCGGCTCGCCATTGAGGGCGGCCCATTGCGCCTGCTCCAGCGCCAGGCTCAGGGCCAGGCGCACCTGGTTCAGGCCTTGACCTGCCAGCAGTGGGCGGATGTTGTCATCGGGGTTGAAGTCGATACGGAAGTAGCGGGAAATCTGCTCCCACCATTGGCTCCAGCGGCTGTCGGTGTCGGTAGTCGGCCGGCCCTGCGGGCTCTCTTGCAGCTGATATTCCGGGGACACGGCCGCCAGTTGCACCACCTGGTCACGCAGCGCCGCCAGTTGCAGGTACAGCCCGGTGCGGTCGGGTTGCTCAACGCTGCGCAAGGCCGCCAGGCTCTTGGCCAACTGCTCGCGGGCGGCGTAGGAGCCGGGATCGCTCTGCTCACGCAGGATCTCATCGGCGCCCTGCACCAGCGCCTGGGCACTGTTGATATCCTGCAAGGCCGACAGGCGCAGGCTGGCCAGGCGCAGCAGGTGCTCGGCCTCGGCCAGGCGCCAGTCCTTGCGGCTGGCACCCAGCACGGTTTCCAATCGCTGGTTCAGGCGTTGCTGGTCGCCCTGCAACTGCGCCACCAACCGGCGGCGTTCTTCCAGTTCATCAGCGCCCGGCAATTGCGCCAGGCGCGCGGCCAACTGCTGTTGTGCCTGCGCGATGCCCTGGGATTGTTCATCCAGGGTGCGCACCTGCCCCAGCTGTTGCTGGCTGCTCGCTTGCAGGGCCCGGACCTGCCAGAGCCCCCAGCCGCCGGCCGCAACACCGGCGGCACCCAGCAGCAAAGCAAAGACCGCCAGGCCGTTGCCACGGCGAGGCGTAGTGACCGGGGTCTCAACGGGCGCATCAAGCGCGGGCTGAGCTTCATCTTTAGGCAAGGCTGTTTCGCTCACGTGTCCATCCTTTGCGTTATTAGAGAGTGGGAACGGGCTGGCTCCGTAACGCCACTAGCAAAGCCGCGGCACTGGCACCGCGGCAATCCACAACTTTTTCCGCGCCCGCCGCCCGGGCCATTTCGGCGACTCGCGGGCTGGGCACGAACAACGGCAACTGTGCCACGCGTGGCCACTGGGCGCCGGCGAGGCCTTGCAGATGCAAAAAACCCTGCCCACTGCTGACCACCAGGCCGTTCAAGCGTTCCACTGCAATGCGCTGGGCGAGCACATCCGGGTCGTAGGCCGGCAGAAACCGACGATACAACTCCAGGTAATCGACACTAGCACCTTGGCCGCGTAAACGCTCAGCCAGCAGCTCTCGCCCACCCTGCCCACGCAGGATCAAGACCCGGGCATCGTCAACGGCGATAGCCTCGCGCAACCGGGGCAATTCAAGCAAGGCCTCGCTGTCATCCCCAAGCTCGGGGTAACTCACGTTAAGGCCACGCTCGGCCAGGACCTGGGCCGTGGCCGCGCCGACGCTGAACCACGGCAAGCCCGGCACCGCTGGCGCGTGCTGATCGAGCAATTGCAGCGCCAGGCGCGCGGCCGGCTTGCTCACCACGATCACCGCACAATAGCGATCCAGGCTCTGGAATACCGCCTGGTGTTCGCCCGTGACGGGCAAGGGTGCGGTTTCCAGCAACGGCAGGCTGCTACTGAAGATACCCGCGTCGGACAACGAGGCCGCCAGGGCTGCCGATTCCTCGGCAGGCCGCGTCAGCAGCACACGCCAGCCGGTCACTGCGGACCGGCCTCGCCATAGACTTTCTGCAGAATGGCGCCGGCGCCTTTGGCCAGGAGTTCTTCAGCGACCTGCACGCCCAGGCTCGCAGCCTCGGCCTGTGGCCCGCGGATTTGCGCAGTAAGCAGCAAACCACCGTCGGGGTCGCCCACCAGGCCACGCAGCCACAGGTTGTCACCTTCAAGTACCGCGTAACAGGCAATCGGCACCTGGCAGCCACCGTTAAGGTGCTTGTTCAGGGCGCGTTCGGCAGTGACGCGGATTTCGGTTTGCGGGTGATCGAGGGGCTTGAGCAGCGCCTGGATTTCACGGTCTGCGGTGCGGCATTCGATACCGACTGCCCCCTGGCCACCGGCCGGCAAGCTGTCTTCGACACTGATGGCCGAGGTGATACGGTCTTCAAAGCCCAGGCGGATCAGGCCGGCTGCCGCCAGGATGATCGCGTCGTACTCACCGGCATCCAGCTTGGCCAGGCGGGTATTGACGTTGCCCCGCAGGAAGCGGATCTGCAAGTCCGGGCGACGGGTCAGCAACTGCGCCTGGCGACGCAGGCTGGAGGTGCCGACGATGCTGCCCTGCGGCAAGTCATCCAGGGAGGCGTAGGTGTTGGACACGAAGGCATCGCGGGGATCTTCACGCTCGCAGATGCAATACAGGCCCAACCCCTCGGGAAAGTCCATCGGTACGTCTTTCATCGAGTGCACAGCGATGTCGGCTTCATTCTCCAAGAGAGCGGTTTCCAGCTCCTTGACGAACAGACCCTTGCCGCCGATTTTCGACAGTGGCGAGTCGAGCAGCTTGTCGCCACGGCTGACCATGGGCACCAGAGACACCGTGAGGCCCGGATGGGCTTGCTCAAGGCGGGCTTTGACGTATTCGGCCTGCCACAAGGCCAGGGCGCTTTTACGGGTGGCGATGCGGATTTCGCGAGAGGACATGGATCGATCCGTACTGAATAGATACGGCAGATAATAACAGCTCAGGCAGAACCGCCTTGATTTGAATCAGCAAGTGCAGGGCCTCCCTGGCCGCTGCGCACCGGGATACGGGGCATGCAGGTCGCTACAGCCCTCGGGCTAAAGCTGCTGCATCATTTTGCGCACGCCTGCGACATGGCGCCGGCTGACGATCAACGCGTCGCCGTTGAGCCCTTTGAGGAACAACTGGAAATGCCCCAGGGGCGTGCGCTGCAGGCGCTCGATGCGTTCGCGGGCCACCAGCGCATTGCGGTGGATACGCACGAAACGTTCGCCAAATTCGTCTTCCAGGGCCTTGAGTGGCTCATCGAGCAGCACTTCACCGACCTCGTGGCGCAAGGTCACGTACTTGTGGTCGGCGATAAAGTAAATCACCTGGTCCACCGGAATCAGTTCGATGCCCTTGCGGGTCCGGGCACTGATATGGCTGCGGGGGCCGTTGCCACTTTGCGCTGCGGGCTGGGTCAGGGCGGCAAGCTGCACGCGATTGGGCCGCTCAGCCCTCTTCAAGGCCTTGAGCAGCGCATCGGCCGATACCGGTTTGGTCAGGAAGCTGACACCGCTGGCCTCCAGGGCCTCGGAGGAAAATTCCTCTTCGCTGGCGCATAGCACCAGCGCTGGCGGCGACTCGCGTTCGCTCAAGCGGGCAGCAACCTGCAGGCCATCAAGGCCCGGCATGCGGATATCGAGCAGCACCACATCCGGCTTCAGGCTTTCGATCAAGGCCAACGCCTCGTCGCCACTGCAAGCGCTGGGTTCAAGGACACTGTATCCCTCGAGTTCACTGACCATACGGCTCAGTCGCTCGCGGGCTTGGGGTTCGTCATCAACGATCAGGACATTCATATTGCGCTGGATTCCTGCGTGAGTCTCGCACAAGGATAGCGTAGACAGGTGCGGTGACTTCCGTCACGGCGATCCACGCTAAGACTAGCGCGAGCGGCAAAAAGTGCCCCGAGAGCGACACCAATATTTACCCGGACCTGTTCAATACCGCCCATACCCCGATACCGCAGGGCATCTTCATAGGGTTTGCTGATACACAATATGAACACCCCCTCTACTTAAAGGTTAGCCTGGAGTTCGACCTCATCGCCTGGCATTGGTGCACTGCACCCCTGTCAGTGCAACTGTAGACGCTCATGAAGACGACATTGCTCAATCGTCAAATATCGTTTCAATAAACATCCTTTGTTTACCTCAGGATCCGGTCGGGTGAAACCCCCTTTCACTCCCGCCTCCAGTCTCATCCCGGACGCGGCCAACGGCAAGGCACTTTGCCACCCGGCAAACAAATAAAAATGCCGACGCGGCGTATCAACGCCTCCACGGGCAACCCTGTTATTATCGGCGGCACACTTTCATGCCTCTTTTAAGCAGATCACGAGCGAATCCATGAGCACCGACAAGACCAACCAGTCCTGGGGCGGCCGCTTCAGTGAGCCCGTCGACGCCTTCGTCGCGCGCTTCACCGCCTCCGTCAATTTCGACCAGCGCCTCTATCGCCACGACATCATGGGCTCGATCGCCCACGCCACCATGCTGGCCAAGGTCGGCGTGCTGACCGACGCCGAGCGCGACAGCATCATCGATGGCCTGACCATCATCCGTGGCGAAATCGAGGCCGGCACCTTTGACTGGCGCGTGGACCTTGAAGACGTGCACATGAATATCGAGGCGCGCCTGACCGACCGCATCGGCGTGACCGGCAAGAAGCTGCACACCGGGCGTAGCCGCAACGACCAGGTGGCCACCGATATCCGCCTGTGGCTGCGTGATGAAATCGACCTGATCCTGGCCGAAATCACCCGCCTGCAAACAGGCCTGCTGGAGCAGGCCGAGCGTGAATCGGGCACCATCATGCCCGGCTTCACCCACCTGCAGACCGCGCAGCCCGTGACCTTCGGCCACCACCTGCTGGCCTGGTTCGAAATGCTCAGCCGCGACTACGAGCGCCTGGTCGATTGCCGCAAGCGCGCCAACCGCATGCCCCTGGGCAGCGCCGCCCTGGCCGGCACCACCTACCCGATCGACCGCGAATACACCGCGCAACTGCTGGGCTTCGACGCCGTGGGCGGCAACTCCCTGGACGGCGTGTCGGATCGCGACTTCGCCATCGAGTTCTGTGCCGCGGCCAGCATTGCGATGATGCACTTGTCGCGCTTCTCCGAAGAGCTGGTGCTGTGGACCAGCGCGCAGTTCCAGTTCATCGACCTGCCGGATCGCTTCTGCACCGGCAGCTCGATCATGCCGCAAAAGAAAAACCCCGACGTGCCAGAGCTAGTGCGCGGCAAGAGCGGCCGCGTATTCGGCGCGCTGATGGGCCTGCTGACCCTGATGAAAGGCCAGCCCCTGGCCTACAACAAGGACAACCAGGAAGACAAGGAACCGCTGTTCGACGCCGCCGACACCCTGCGCGATTCGCTGCGCGCGTTTGCCGACATGATCCCGGCAATCAAGCCCAAGCACGCCATCATGCGCGAAGCGGCCCTGCGCGGTTTCTCCACCGCCACTGACCTGGCGGACTACCTGGTGCGCCGTGGCCTGCCGTTCCGCGACTGCCATGAAATCGTCGGGCATGCGGTGAAATACGGTGTGGATACCGGCAAGGACCTGGCGGAAATGAGCCTGGAAGAGCTGCGCCAGTTCAGCGACCAGATCGAGCAGGACGTGTTCGCGGTGCTGACCCTGGAAGGCTCGGTGAATGCCCGCAACCATATCGGCGGCACGGCTCCGGCCCAGGTCAAGGCCGCAGTGGTGCGCGGCCAGGCACTGCTCGCCAGCCGCTAACAGCATCGCGGGCAAGCCCTAATGCCAGTCAGTTAAGCGGATTCTGCTTTCTGTAGGAGCGAGCTTGCTCGCGAAGGACGTCAACGATAACGCGTGTTTGCTAGGTAAACGCGGCGCTCTCAAGTTCTTCGCGAGCAAGCTCGCTCCTACAAAAAGGCTTAACTGACTGGCATTAGGGCAAGCCCGCTCCCACCTTTGACCGGGGCCTTCAATCCACCTCGGTCAAAATGTGGGAGCTGGCTTGCCTGCGATAGCATCACCTTAGTGTCACTGACACACCGAGGTGCCTGCATCGCGGGCAAGCCCAGCTCCCACACAAGCCCGCTCCCACATTTATCACTTCTTCGCCGCGATCATCGCCATGAAGGCCGGCATCGCCGCCTCCTTGTCCGCCGCCACTCGCTGGGCGTTGGGCAGGTCTTGCAGCGTCTTCAGCAAGGCCTTGGCCTGCGGCAACTCAGCCAGCAGATCCAGGCCAAACAGCTTCCCACCGACGGCACATGCCAAGTCCACGCTGTACATGAAGTACAGGTCGGCCAGGGTAAAACTCTCCCCCGCCACATACGGCGCAAACTTGCCGTGCCGGCCCAGCGAAGCAACCCCCAACAGCAACTCGGCCCTGGCCTTGTCCTTGATCGCTTCCGGCACCGTCATGCCAAAGAACGCCTCGGCATAGCAGGTCCGGGCCGGCAGCTCGATGTACAACTCGATTTCCCTGCACAACGCCAACACCTGGGCACGCTGGAATGCATCGCCTGGCAGCAGGGCCGGGCCCGACTGGGTCTGTTCGAGGTATTCGAGAATCACGCCGGTTTCGTTGATAAAGCCTTTTTCGACCTTGAGCACCGGCACCTTGCCACGTGGGCTCACCGCCAGTGCTTCAGGGGTTTGCCCGGCATAAAACGGCACCTCCTCAAAGGGCAGGCCCTTTTCCAGGAGCGCCAGCTTGACCATGTTGTAGTAGTTACTGACCGAAAATCCGTAGAGCTTAAGCATCACAAAGCCTCCAGGCCGTGCAGAGGGTTGGCTGGGTAGGTTATAGAACGAGATGAGCCGCCTGGCTAGCAGCATCACCTGGCTGAATGGGGGTAGACTGGCGCCCTTTCCTGACAGGAGGCTGCCATGAGCGAGCCAACCGATATCGACAACGACGAAGAAGAGTTCGCCGAATCCACCTTGACCCAAGCGATCGAAAACCAGATCGAAAGCGACAACCCGCCGGCGGCCAAGGCCACGTTCAACAAGCTGACCCTGGTGGGCTACGAGCGCGAAGACATCCTGAACCTGATGGCTCATGTGCTGGCCGTGGAAATCGACGCAATGCTGGAAGAAGACCGGCCGTTCAATACCGACTGGTATGAAACCGCCCTGCGCGCCCTGCCAGAGCTGCCGCCAGAAAACCAGTAACTGCCCGGTATCGCCATCGCCGGCAAGCCGGCTCCTGCAGGAGTGCGGCTTGCCCCCCCTGTGTCCATATCGCACTGGACAGTTCGCCCAAGTACGTTCACCTTAGGGGCTGCTAGCGTCTGACAATTCCTAGAACGTCTGGAGTCCTTATGTCGTATACCCCTGAGTTGGTTGCCGAACTGGAAATCCTTGCACTTTTCAACCTGGGCAGCTCCCAGGAAGGCCTGAAAGTCCATCAGACCGCCGCTCCCACTGCCATTGCTGCTGCCAAGCGCCTGTTCGAGAAAAAACTGATCGACCAGCCAGATGGCGGCTACCTGACCAGCCTGGGCCGCGACGCAGCAGAACAAGCGCAAACATTGCTGACTATCCTGACCACCGCCACCACCAAAGAAGCCGCCTGACACTCTGTATCGCCCACGGGATCCTCGGTTCACGGATTCCGCGGGCACGCCTGCGCACGCGATAGAATTCTGGCGCCAAAAACAAATTCCCCTTAAGCCTCCTACGATTCTGTCTGTAAACTCCTACACGGCGGCCCACGCCGGGCCTGTGAGCCGTTGAGTTCGACATGACCAGTACCCATGAAATCCGCCCTGACTTGGATGAAGGCATTGACCGCAAGGTACTGGCCCAACTGCGCTCGCGTTTCCTGACCCTCAATGCCGGCCGCATGGCCCGGGCTGTCGAAGGCCTGACACCGCGCCAGCAAAGCGTGCTGGCGCTGCTGCCGCTGTTTTTCCACGTCAATCACCCGCTGCTGCCGGGCTATGTCTCGGGCAGTACCCCGGCCGGGTTGTCGAATTTTGAACCGGACGCCCAGGTCCTGGCCGAAGCCCAGCGCCTGACCCGCTCGTTCTCCTACAAGCCACGCCATGGCAACCCGCCCACCCCGATCCACGGCCTGTTCCTGATGGGCAGCCTCGGCACGCTGGCCCAGGCCGACCAGAGCGATATGGACGTGTGGGTGTGCCACGCCGACAACCTGAGCGAGGCCGAGCTGGGCGAGTTGCGCAAAAAGTGCCAGTTGCTGGAGGCCTGGGCCCTGACCATGGGCGCCGAGGCGCACTTTTTCCTGGTCGAACCGAGCCGTTTTGCACTGGGTGATCGCGATACCCTGCTCAGTTCGGATGACTGCGGCACCAGCCAGCACTATCTGTTGCTCGACGAGTTCTACCGCACCGCTATCTGGCTGGCCGGGCGCACACCGATCTGGTGGCTGGTGCCGGTCTACGAAGAGGCGCGCTACGCCGAATTTACCCACACGCTGATCTCCAAACGCTTTATCCGCGCCGACGAAACCCTCGACCTCGGGCACCTGGCCCACATCCCACCGGGAGAATTTATCGGCGCCGGCCTGTGGCAGTTGTTCAAGGGCATCGAGTCACCCTATAAGTCGGTGCTCAAGCTGTTGCTCACCGAGGTGTATGCCAGCGAACACCCCAGGGTGCAGTGCCTGAGCCTGCGCTTCAAACGGGCGGTATTCGCCAACCAGCTGGATCTGGATGAGCTGGACCCGTACATCGTGGTCTACCGCCGCATCGAGGAATACCTGCGCGGGCGCAACGAGCCCGAACGCCTGGAACTGGTGCGGCGCAGCCTGTACCTGAAGGTCAACCGCAAGCTCACCACCGGCCAGCGCACCGCCGGTTGGCAACGCGCACTGCTGGAGCGTCTGGCCAATGAATGGGGCTGGGACCCACGGCAACTGGCCCTGCTCGACAGCCGCAGCCAATGGAAAGTGCGCCAGGTTGCGTCCGAACGCCGGGCCCTGGTCAACGAGCTCAATTACAGCTATCGCTTCCTGACCCAGTTCGCCCGCACCGAACAGACCGTGAGCCTGATCAACAAGCGCGACCTCAATGTGCTGGGCCGACGCCTGTATGCCGCCTTTGAACGCAAGGCCGGCAAGGTCGAGTTCATCAACCCCGGGATTGCCCCGGACCTGGCCGAAGACACCCTCACCCTGGTCCACTCACCCAACCGCAAAGAGCCGGGCCAGTCCCATTGGGGCCTGTATAACGGCAGCCTGACCGCCCTGGAATGGGAGCACTTTGCACCGATCAAACGCAGCCGCGACCTGCTGGAGATGCTCACCTGGTGCCATCGCAACGGCGTGATCGACAGCAGCACGCGCCTGGCCCTGCATCCGGGCACCAGCGACTTGAGCGAGTTCGAGCTGTTCAACCTGCTGGGCAGCCTGCAACAGACCCTCGCCCTGCCCCTGGCCATGGTCGATGAGGAGTGCTTGCTGCGCACGGCGATACCCGATGAAGTGCTGTTGCTGATCAACGTCGGGGTCGACCCGCTCAAGCATCACCGCGACTTGAATATCCTGATGACCACCGAGCGCACCGACTCCCTGAGTTACGCAGGCGTGCGGGAAAACCTGGTCCTGACCCTGGACCAGGTGACACTCAACAGCTGGAACGAGGTGATGGTCAGCCGCTACGACGGCCCCCACGCCCTGCTCGACTGCCTGCGCGACTACCTGAACCAATTGCCGCGCAACCAACTGCCACGGCTGCGGGTGCGCTGCTTTTGTCATAACCGCGCACAGTTTATCGCCCAGCGTGTGGAAGAGATTTTCGACACCGCGCAACACCTGATGCTCAGCCAGCTCAACCACCGCTACCTGATCCAGGTGCAGCAGCACTATCACGTCATGGAGCTGGCGCCAGGGCAAGCCAATCATGTGTCACTGGCCAGCCAGCAGGCGCTGGTGGACTACCTCAGTGAAGAACTGGCCAGCTACAGCCCGCTGCACCTGGACGCCATGGCCCTGGAAGACCACGACCTGGCGATCTTGCTGCCCATGGGCCAGGCGGACTGTGTGCAGGTGTTCTATCGCATCAACGACGGCTTCGCCGAGCTCTATGTGCTCGACGAGTTCAACGCCCTCTGGCAACAGCGCCTGCCGTTTCATGATGAGCAGAGCTTGCTCGCCCCGTTGCAGCGCTTCCTGCAATCGATCATCTATCGTCGGGACGCCCTGTCACCGCTGGACCCGCAGCAGCCACTAGGGGCCGTGCAGACGTTGTATTACCAACTGTTGCCATCGGCAGGCGGCCGCGCCCGTCGGGTCGAGCCACGACCTGCCCCCCAGGTCCCGGCCAACAAACCGTTCTACGATGTGCAGGCGATTATCGGCAAGGGCGCGCCAGGCCAGGTGGGGATTACCCTGTACTGCAATCAGCGGGAGTTTTGCGAACTGGAATTTGGCGACCAGCTGTTTGCGGTGGTCGCCCAGGAGATCGTCGGGCAGCGCCGGGAAACCGAACGCTATCGTTGCTACATCACCGATCTGGACCTATCCGGCCTGCTTGGCGATGTTCAAGGCCCGAGCAATCTGTACCTGCGCTACAAAGCCGAATTGGAGCAGGCGCTCAACCAGGCCTTGAATCAGATTTAAAGTGTAAACGCGCCGCCGTCCTTGGGCTGGCCTTCGACACTCAGCAGCTCAAGCTTGAGGGTCTTGCCGCCCGGAGCCGGCCAATCGATATGCTGGCCAACCTGCAGGCCCAGCAACGCACTGCCCACCGGGGCCAGGATCGAGATCTTGCCTTCGTCGGCATTCGCATCCTTGGGGTAGACCAGGGTCAGGTGATAGTCCTTGCCGCTGCTTTGCTCACGGCAATGCACGCTAGAGTTCATGGTCACGACGCCCGCAGGCACTTCATCGTGGCCAACCACGTCTTCGGCACGGTCAAGTTCGGCTTGCAGGGCGATGACGCCTGGCAATTTGTCGTCCATACGGTCGATCAGTTGCTCAAGACGTTGCACATCGAGACGGGTGAGGATGATGGAAGGTGCAGTCATGATTGCGGCAGACTCCTTTTTTTTCTGCACAAAAAAGCAAAACCCCGCCAATAAACGGCGGGGTTCTCACGGACCTCGATGAGTTGAGGTATACCCGGACACTACCACAGCACAACAAATAAACAAGATGGACCGGTCTGAAGCTCAGGCGCCAGCCTTGCGTTGCTCGGCCTGGGCGACAATCACCCGGCGCCGTTGATCGTCGGCAGAGCGCCATTCCCGGATATCTTCCACGTGCCGGAAGCAGCCGAGGCAGACTTTTTGCTCATCCAGCCGACACAAACTGATACAAGGTGACGGCACCGCCGGGCTGACATTGCTGAACAGCGGCTTGGGCGCACGGGCGGGAGCGGGCTGGGTCACGATCAAATCTCGTCGAAGTCCAGCTCGACGCCGGCCTGTTCCAGGGTGAGGCGTGCAAGCATTTCGCTCAACAGCTCGTCACTGGTGTCATGCGACCAGCGTTTTTCTTCTTCGTCATAGTCAAAGTGAAAACCGCCAGAGCGCGCCGCCAGCCACAACTGACGCAGCGGCTCCTGGCGGCTGAAGATCAATTGGCTGCCGTTCTCGAACTTGACGGTCAACACGCCTGCAGAATTTTCCAGATCCACGTCCAGGCCACTCTCGTCGAAAATATCCTCCAGCGCTTGCTGGGTCGCATCGACCAGGTCGTGAAAGCGGGCTTCGGTCAAACTCATGGTGGGAACCTCAAAAAGTGTCTACTCACGCTCAAGCGCCGCACGATACGGAGGCGCCATGATGATTGCAAAGGATACCGATTTCATTCCCACCAGCCGCGTGAAATATCCCAGAGTGATGTAGGCCACTTCACGACATACTCGGCAAAGCCCCGCCGGACGGGTGTCCCGGCGCATAGGCAAGCTGGCGGGTGGTCGGTATACTCGGGCGCAATTAATGCATATTCAAGGATTTAGCCATGAAGCGCCTGATCTCTTCCCTTGCTGCGCTCGTCGCGGTCGCTTGCCTCGTCAGTGCCTGTGGTCAAAAAGGCCCGCTGTACCTGCCCGATGACAGCAAAGACCCGAATGAACAGGCAAAAACCTCGCAATCCAAAGCGCACAAGCACGACACCTACTAAGGGATCACCATGGACGCTTTTAACTACCGGGACGGCGAGCTGTTCGCGGAAGGTGTCGCGCTGTCTGCCATTGCCGAGCGCTTTGGTACCCCGACCTACGTGTACTCCCGCGCCCATATCGAAGCGCAATACCGCACCTTCGCCGATGCGCTGGAAGGCACGCCAAGCCTGGTGTGCTACGCCGTAAAAGCCAACTCCAACCTGGGTGTACTCAATGTCCTGGCGCGCCTGGGCGCTGGTTTTGACATTGTGTCCCGGGGCGAGCTGGAGCGTGTGCTGGCCGCTGGCGGCCAGGCCGACAAAATCGTGTTCTCCGGTGTCGGCAAGAGCCGCGAAGACATGCGCCGCGCCCTGGAAGTGGGCGTGCATTGCTTCAACGTCGAATCCACCGACGAGCTGGAGCGCCTGCAAGGGGTGGCCGCCGAGATGGGCGTGCGTGCGCCGATCTCCCTGCGCGTCAACCCGGATGTGGATGCCGGTACCCACCCGTACATTTCCACCGGTCTCAAAGAGAACAAGTTCGGCATCGCCATTGCCGACGCCGAAGACGTGTACATCCGCGCCGCCCAACTGCCGAACCTGGAAGTGCTGGGCGTGGACTGCCATATCGGTTCGCAACTGACCAGCCTGCCACCGTTCCTCGATGCCCTCGACCGCCTGCTGGCGCTGATCGACCGCCTCGGCGAGTGCGGCATCTACCTGCACCACATCGACCTCGGTGGTGGCGTGGGCGTGCGTTATCGCGACGAAGAGCCGCCACTGGTGGCCGACTACATCAAGGCCGTACGCCAGCGCACCGAAGGCCGCGACCTGACGCTGATGTTCGAGCCGGGCCGCTATATCGTCGCCAATGCCGGCGTACTGCTGACCCAGGTCGAGTACCTCAAGCACACCGAATACAAGGATTTCGCCATCGTCGATGCGGCGATGAACGATTTGATCCGCCCGGCGCTGTACCAGGCCTGGATGAACGTCACCGCCGTGACACCGCGTAACAGCGAAGCACGCGCCTACGACATCGTCGGCCCGATCTGCGAAACCGGCGACTTCCTGGCCAAGGACCGTGAACTGGCCCTGGCAGAAGGCGACCTGCTGGCCGTGCATTCGGCCGGCGCCTATGGGTTTGTCATGAGTTCCAACTACAA
Source organism: Pseudomonas gessardii (assembly GCF_001983165.1). Classification (GTDB taxonomy): domain Bacteria; phylum Pseudomonadota; class Gammaproteobacteria; order Pseudomonadales; family Pseudomonadaceae; genus Aquipseudomonas; species Aquipseudomonas gessardii. The sequence goes on from NZ_MNPU01000037.1 coordinate 43,700, forward strand.
CACCCGCGGGCGTACCGCCGAAGTGTTGGTGGACGGTGATCAAGCGTTTGAAGTGCGTCGCCGCGAGACGGTAGCCGAGTTGTTTGCTGGCGAAAGCCTGCTGCCGGAGTAAGCCATGCTGCTGCGTTTTACCAAGATGCACGGGCTGGGCAATGACTTCATGGTCCTTGACCTGGTCAGCCAGCATGCGCACATCCTGCCCAAGCACGCCAAGCTGTGGGGCGATCGCCATACCGGTATCGGCTTCGACCAGTTGCTGATCGTCGAGGCGCCGAGCAACCCGGAGGTGGACTTCCGCTACCGGATCTTTAACTCCGACGGCTCCGAAGTGGAGCAATGCGGCAACGGCGCACGCTGCTTCGCCCGTTTTGTGCTGGACAAGCGCCTGACCGCCAAACGGCAGATTCGCGTCGAGACCAAAAGCGGCATTATCGAGCTGGATATCCGCAGCGACGGCCAGATCAGCGTCAACATGGGCGCCCCGCGCCTGGTGCCGGCCGACATTCCGTTCCAGGCCGATGCCCAGGCCTTGAGCTATCCGCTGGATGTCGACGGCACCGTGGTCGAGGTGGCCGCCGTGTCCATGGGCAACCCCCATGCGGTGCTGCGGGTCAACGACATCAACAATGCGCCGGTGCATGAGCTGGGGCCGAAGATCGAACATCACCCGCGCTTTCCGGCACGGGTCAATGTCGGCTTCCTGCAGGTCATCGACCGCTCCCGTGCGCAATTGCGGGTGTGGGAGCGCGGCGCCGGGGAAACCCAGGCCTGTGGCACCGGTGCGTGCGCCGCCGCCGTGGCCGCGATCAGCCAGGGCTGGATGGACTCGCCCCTGTTGATCGACCTGCCCGGCGGACGCCTGTCCATCGAATGGGCAGGCCCCGGCCACCCGGTAAAAATGACCGGCCCGGCATCCCGTGTATACGAAGGACAGGTCCGTCTATGAGAGCGACTCGCCAATGACCGATAAGCCCCAGGCACCCGCCAAGCAGCCCGAAGCATCCCCTTGCGCAAGCCTGGAGGCAGCGGCCGTCGCCGCTTACCTGGAGGCTAACCCGGACTTCTTCGTCGAACACGACGAGTTGCTGCCGGCCTTGCGCATTCCCCATCAGCGTGGCGATACCGTGTCGCTGGTGGAACGGCAGATGAAAATCCTGCGCGAGCGCAATATTGAAATGCGCCATCGACTCTCGCAGTTGATGGACGTGGCCCGCGACAACGACCGCCTGTTCGACAAGACCCGCCGCCTGATCCTCGCGCTGCTGGATGCTGGCAGCCTGGAAGACCTGACCATTGCCGTCGAAGACAGCCTGCGCCAGGACTTCCAGGTGCCGTTTGTCAGCCTGATCCTGTTCAGCGACAACCCGATGCCGGTCGGGCGCTGGGTCAAGGGCAGCGAGGCGCAGACCGCCATTGGCGGCCTGTTGTCGGAAGGCAAGACCATCAGCGGCACCCTGCGCGAGCATGAGCTGGACTTCCTGTTTGGCGAAGACCAGCGCGTGCAGATCGGCTCGACGGCCGTGGTCGCCCTCAGCCATCAAGGCTTGCACGGCGTGCTGGCCATCGCCAGCCGTGATCCGCAGCACTACAAGAGCACGGTCGGTACGCTGTTTTTGACCTACATTGCCGAAGTGCTGAGCCGCAGCCTGCCGCGCTTTACCAGCGCCCTGCGCGCGGTGCGCTAGCCATGGAACGGCAACTGGACGCCTACTGCGCTCACCTGCGCAGCGAGCGCCAGGTGTCTGCCCATACGCTGGAAGCCTATCGACGGGACTTGAACAAGGTCCTGGCGTTCTGCCAGAAACAACAGATCGGCAGCTGGAAGGCCCTTGATATCCAGGGCCTGCGCAGCCTGATTGCACGCCTGCACCAGCAGGGCCAATCCTCCCGCAGCCTGGCGCGCCTGCTGTCGGCGGTGCGCGGCCTGTATCACTACCTCAACCGCGAAGGCCTGTGCGACCACGACCCGGCCAACGGCCTGGCGCCGCCCAAGGGTGAGCGCCGCCTGCCCAAGACCCTGGATGCCGACCGCACTCTGCAATTGCTCGACGGCGCGGTCGAGGATGATTTCCTGGCGCACCGCGACCAGGCGATCCTGGAGCTGTTCTACTCCTCGGGCCTGCGCCTGTCGGAGCTGACCAGCCTCAACCTCGAACAACTGGACCTGGCCGATGGCCTGGTGCAAGTGCACGGCAAAGGCAGCAAGACCCGCGTGCTGCCCATCGGTAAAAAGGCCCGGGACGCCCTGCTGGTATGGCTGCCCCTGCGAGCCCTGGCCAACCCACCGGACGATGCGGTGTTTGTCAGCCAGCAAGGCCGACGCCTCGGGCCACGGGCCATTCAGTTGCGGGTCAAGGCGGCGGGCGAGCGGGAGCTGGGGCAAAACCTGCATCCGCACATGCTGCGCCACTCCTTTGCCAGCCACCTGCTGGAATCGTCACAAGACTTGCGCGCCGTGCAGGAACTGCTCGGCCACTCGGATATCAAGACCACCCAGATCTACACCCACCTGGACTTCCAGCACCTGGCGACGGTGTACGACAGCGCCCACCCTCGGGCCAAACGCGTTAAAGGCGGCGACTCATGAGCATCAAACTAATCACCTTCGACCTGGACGATACCCTGTGGGACAACGTCCCCGTCATCATCAGTGCCGAAGCATCGATGCGCCAATGGCTGGCGACCCATGCGTCCAAGGTCGGCGAGTTGCCCCTGGAGCATTTCGCCAGCTTGCGCCAGCAGGTGCTGCAACGTCATCCAGAGCTCAAGCACCGGATCAGCGTGCTGCGCCAACGGGTGCTGATGCACGCCTTTGAAGAGGCCGGCTACCCACAACCGCAGGCCACGGAAATGGCCGATGTATGCTTTGAAGCGTTCATTCATGCACGGCACCAGCTCACCGTCTTCCCGGAAGCCGAGCCGATGCTGCAAGCCCTGCGCCAGCACTTTTTGCTGGGGGTGATCACCAATGGCAATGCCGATGTGCAGCGCGTAGGCCTGGCGGATTACTTCCACTTCGCCCTGAGGGCCGAGGATATTGGCATCGCCAAGCCGGATGCACGCTTGTTCCAGGAGGCGCTGCAACGTGGCGGGGTGGATGCCGCTGCGGCGGTGCACATTGGCGACCATCCTGGCGATGACATCGCCGGGGCACAGCAGGCGGGGTTGCGAGCGGTGTGGTTCAACCCGACGGGCAAGGCTTGGGAAGGTGAAACGTTGCCGGATGCGCAGATTCGTAGCCTGGCCGAGTTGCCGGAGCTGCTGACCCGCTGGAAATGACACAAAACCCAATGTGGGAGCTGGCTTGCCTGCTCCCACATGGGTTTCGGCAGTGGCCATTTATTTCAGGCATGAAAAAACCCGCAGCGACGGCGGGCTTTTTCAGCAAGCAAGTAACCGGCCTCAGATAGGCCGACTGCCGTACTTGTTATCCGGCTTCTTCGGTGGGTCGGCCACCACGTTAGCCTCGACTTCCTGCACTTTGCCGCCTTTGGCGAGGAATTCTTCCATCGCGCGGGCCAGCGCATCGCGCTCTTTGTTCTTGGCTTCAACGCTCGGCAACTCGTCTACCGACACAGCCGCCTTGGCCTTACCCTTGGCGGTAGGGGCCGGTGCGTCCTCGCCACCATCGTCGTCAGCTACGTCTTCGGCTACCGCTTCCAGACCTTCTTCGGTTTCATCGTCACCTACTTCAAGGTCATCGTTTTCCAGATCATCGTCGCTCATGTTCTACCTCATGACTTGCGAAAAGCAGATTAGTTATAGCCCAGCTTCACCATCTGTCGAAGGCTGCCGGAAAAAAATCAACGTCCACCGGATAACCAGTGGCTTATGCCCCGTCACCGTGCAAGGTGCCGAGGGTTTTGCGAGCACCGTCATGATCACGCTGCTCGCCCAGATAAACGCTTTGCCATGTGCCCATTGCCAAGTGGCCGGCCTTGACCGGCAAACTCGGTTGGCGACCCGATAGGCTGCCCTTGAAATGACCCGGGGCCTGGCCCGCTGAGTAATCAGGGTCTGTCGCCATATACAGTTCTGCGCCCATCGGCGCGCATTCTAGCGCGCTCTGGGAAAAAACAAAGTGCCGAATACGCCTACATGCCTGTAAGACATTCGCACAGTGAAAACTGCCTTGTGGATCCGATCACAAACTCGACACAAAAAATCTCACAAGCCTTCACCACAGGCAAATACCAGACAAAAAAATGCCCGGCAAGCCGGGCATGTTTTTTTTCATACGTTCTTACAAGTTGTAGCCACGCTCGTTGTGCTCCGCCAGGTCCAGGCCCACGGCCTCTTCCTCTTCGGTTACACGCAAGCCAATGGTCAAGTCCAGCACCTTGAGAATCACAAAGGTCACGATACCGGTATAGATCACGGTGAAACCAACGCCCTTGGCCTGGATCCAGACCTGTGCGGCAATATCGGTCACCGTGCCGAAGCCACCCAGGATCGGCGCCGCGAATACGCCGGTCAGAATCGCCCCGACAATCCCGCCGACACCGTGTACACCGAAGGCATCCAGGGAGTCATCGTAGCCCAGCTTGCGCTTGAGGCTGGTGGCACAGAAGAAGCAGATCACGCCAGACGCCAGGCCGATCACCAGGGCCCCCATTGGGCCCACGGTACCGGCGGCCGGTGTAACAGCCACCAGGCCGGCCACCACACCCGAGGCGATACCCAGCGCGCTTGGCTTGCCGTGGGTAATCCACTCGGCGAACATCCAGCCCAAGGCCGCAGCAGCGGTGGCGATCTGGGTCACCAGCATCGCCATGCCGGCCGTGCCGTTGGCCGCTGCGGCGGAGCCGGCGTTGAAGCCGAACCAGCCGATCCACAGCATCGCCGCGCCGATCAGGGTGTAGCCCAGGTTATGCGGGGCCATTGGGGTGGTCGGGTAGCCTTTACGCTTGCCGAGCACGATGCACGCCACCAGGCCAGCCACACCGGCGTTGATATGCACCACGGTGCCGCCAGCGAAGTCCAGCACGCCCCAGTCCCACATCAGGCCGCCATTGCCGCTCCAGACCATGTGCGCGATCGGCGCATAGACCAGGGTGAACCAGATGGCCATGAACAGCAGCATCGCAGAGAACTTCATGCGCTCGGCGAACGCACCGACGATCAGCGCCGGGGTGATGATCGCGAAGGTCATCTGGAAGGTGATGAACACCGCTTCCGGGAACAGTGCCGCCGGGCCCGTGATGCTGGACGGGGTGACACCCGCCAGGAACGCCTTGCCCATGCCGCCGAAGAACGAGTTGAAGTTGACGACGCCCTGCTCCATGCCCGTGGTGTCGAACGCAATGCTGTAGCCGTAGACGACCCACAGGATGCTGATCAGACCGGTAATGGCAAAGCACTGCATCATCACGGAAAGAATGTTTTTGGAGCGGACCATGCCGCCGTAGAACAGCGCCAGGCCAGGGATGGTCATGAACAGCACCAATGCAGTGGCTGTCAGCATCCAGGCGGTGTCGCCGGAGTTGAGGACTGGCGCCGCCACTTCGTCTGCCGCCAAGGCCAGGCTGGGTATTACGATGGACAACAGGGCTCCTAGCCCTGCGAATTTACGCAGAGTCATATTGTTTTCTCCTGGGGCGTTGGGGTTTGGCGGCTTAGATTGCGTCGGTATCGGTTTCGCCGGTACGGATGCGGATAGCCTGTTCCAGATTGACCACGAAGATCTTGCCGTCACCGATCTTGCCGGTGTTGGCCGCCTTGGTTATCGCCTCGATAACCCGGTCAAGATCCTTGTCGTCAATGGCGACATCAATCTTCACCTTCGGCAGGAAATCGACCACGTATTCCGCACCGCGATACAGCTCGGTATGACCCTTCTGCCGACCGAAGCCCTTGACCTCGGTAACGGTAATGCCCTGCACGCCGATCTCGGACAGCGACTCGCGTACATCGTCCAACTTGAACGGCTTGATGATGGCAGTGACTAGCTTCATGAAAACTCTCTCCCGAATTGGTGGACTTGCCCCAGGAAAACAAACCCGTCTCAAGTCTAAGCGCAGTGCCTGGCTTTGTAACGCATCGTCGCCTCGGCAATTGCCATTGCGACGCCAGCCAACCGTTGGTAACGAAACATGTACCCTGATCCGTCAGCGCACTGCATTCGTCACAGCGACTGCATCAGTGCATGGGTCATGATCACCTAAGCAGAAACCTTGCCAGCTCCGTAAAAACAAACGAAATCAGCCCCTTGCCCGCTCCTGCCGGCCCATCGGGCTGTGTGGCGGCCTGGATACGCACAAAAACAGTGCAAACCTATTCCGCTCAATGCGCGAAAAACGTGCAGTTGCCAGCATGAAAAAGACTATAGCCACTGCGTGATACACTGCCGGCCAACTGTTTTCCGGAATGTTTCCCATGCTCGCGCCCAAAGACCTCCTCGACGCCCTGAGCGGCCACGCCTCTCGCCTGTTTAGCGGCGAAACCCCGCTGCCCCGCACTGAAATCGAAAGCCAGTTCAAGGCGTTGCTGCAAAGCGGGTTCAGCAAGCTGGACCTGGTCAGCCGTGAAGAATTCGACAGCCAGATGGTGGTCCTGGCCCGCACCCGTGCGCGGCTGGAGAGCCTGGAGGCGAAGGTGGCGGAGCTGGAAGCGCGGTTGAATCCCAGCGAGCAATAACACGCCGTACTTGTAGGAGCGAGCTTGCTCGCGAAAAACCTGAAAACGCCGCGTGCATCCAGAAGCCCCGCGTTATTGTTGACGTTTTTCGCGAGCAAGCTCGCTCCTACAGTAGGTTTCCTGCTGCCTTGGATACGTTCTGTAAAACCTCCACACGGCGCCTCCCCCGCCCTCGTCTACCCTTGAAAAACCGCAAAGCGGCCCTCCCTTTCAAGGAACGAGCATGTCCCTCGCCATCGTCCACAGCCGTGCCCAGATCGGCGTTGAAGCCCCCGCCGTCACGGTCGAAGTGCATATGGCCAATGGTTTGCCATCGCTGACGCTGGTGGGCCTGCCGGAGGCGGCGGTCAAGGAGAGCAAGGACCGGGTGCGCAGCGCCATTCTCAATAGCGCGCTGCAATACCCCGCGCGCCGCATCACCCTTAACCTGGCGCCCGCCGACCTGCCCAAGGACGGTGGGCGTTTTGACTTGGCGATTGCCCTGGGGATTCTCGCGGCCAGCGTGCAGGTGCCCGCGCTGGCGCTGGATGACGTGGAATGCCTTGGCGAACTGGCCCTGTCTGGCGAGGTGCGCGCGGTCAAAGGGGTGTTGCCGGCCGCGCTGGCGGCACGCAAGGCCGGGCGCAGCATGATCGTGCCCAGGGCCAATGCCGAGGAGGCGTGCCTGGCCTGCGGGTTGAAGGTGATTGCGGTGGATCATCTGCTGCAAGTGGTGGCGCACCTCAATGGCCTGGTGCCGATCGAGCCTTACACGTCCGACGGGTTGCTGTACCTGAACAAGCCTTACCCGGACCTGAGCGAGGTGCAGGGCCAGCTTGCCGCCAAGCGCGCCCTGCTGATTGCGGCAGCGGGTGCCCACAACTTATTGTTCAGCGGGCCACCCGGCACCGGCAAGACCTTGCTCGCCAGCCGCCTGCCCGGGCTGCTGCCGCCCTTGAGCGAACAGGAGGCACTGGAAGTGGCGGCGATCCAGTCGGTGGTCAGCCTCGCCCCCTTGAGCCACTGGCCCCAGCGGCCCTTTCGCCAGCCGCACCATTCGGCATCCGGGCCGGCGCTGGTGGGTGGCGGCTCGAAACCACAGCCAGGGGAAATCACCCTGGCCCATCACGGGGTGCTGTTTCTCGATGAGCTGAAGCTTAGGGCTACATGTCAACATGTGTACCCCAGAATTTCTGACCTTGAGTCGCGTTTCCTCACGTTTGGACCGCGCATCCCCCGGCCTACTCACGACTGCGTTGTGTAGTGGCTAACAGATAGCAAATCACCCTGCCCTTATGCCATGATCGGAATCGATTTATTGCGTTCGACGGTGCCATTAAAGGCAAACTGAAAACTCTGCCTCGAATGTCTAATTATAAATCGGTAGGAAATACCTATAGGCAGGGAGCGAGTAATGCTGAATCAACATTTTTCTTCTAAAAATTTCATGCGGCTTTTAACTAGGCAGGATATTTTCAGATATGACATGGGCACTGGTACCGACGACTACAGAGCAAAATTAACTACAGTTGAAGAAACTATAGGAAAAGACAGCTACGCCTTTTCAAGTTTTAAAAGAAAGAAGATGACGCATGGCGAAGTCATATCACCGGCATGCATTGTTGACGACTTCGCGTTAAGAAAGCTGAACGACAACATAAAACGTGTGTTCAGCATAAAGACCACGGACAGAAATAGTATATTGCCACAAATTAAAGTCCTTTTGAACGAAGGTGGCGAGTTTTGGTTGCGGAAATATGACATAGCCAAATTTTTTGAATCGATACCAGTAGGAAAAGTTCTTGATCTTGTCAGAAACGACTATCGGTTGTCATACGAATCAAAGAAGATCTTAAATAATCTATTTTGCAATCCAACAATAACAAAATCTGCAGGCCTACCACGCGGAATATCACTTAGCTCAACATTGTCCGAGCTGTATATGCGAGAATTTGACGCATTCTGCAGAAAACTTCCAAACTGCTATTTTTACACTCGATATGTTGATGACATTTTCATGCTTTTTCATGAGGACCCCGGGGATATCACGCCGAAACTTATCCTTCCGGATGGGCTTTTTTTCCAGCCGATAAAAACTCTAGAACTACACCATCAGCATAAAGGCCCGGTGAAGACAAGCGATGGCGGCTCAAGCGTAACGTACCTCGGATACGAATTTGACTTTAAATCTAACAGCAAGGATAAAGCTACAAAACTACAAGTAGGAATTGCCTCAAAAAAGATCAAGAAAATAAAAACGAGAATAATGCTTGCACTGTTTGACTACTGCCAAACTAAAAATTATCTCTTGCTCAAATCCAGACTTACGTTCCTTGCAAGCAACTACAATATCGGCAAAGACTCTGCGCGAGGAAAACTGTATGCAGGCGTCCATTTTAATCATCTGCTCGTAGATAAAGAGCGTTATGGCGATCTTACGGATATTGACAGTTTTTTGCGTAAAGCTATCTGCAGCGCGAAAGGTTCTTTAGGCCGAAAGCTTTCCCCTCTCCTGTCTGCGCCTGAGCGCCGAGAGCTTATGAAGATCTCCCTAATGCAGGGCTTCCAAAAGCAGATAGTAAGGGCATTTGCACCTGATCATCTCTTGGAAATAAAACGGATTTGGGCACATGTATAAACAGCCAAGCAACAAAGTTCGCATTAGAAAGAACGACGAATATAGGGCTATGTTGACGGAAACACTCCCTTATGAAGTCCCGATGCTTTTCTCCAATGAAGGTTTATATCTTGCCGCAAAAGACAAATTACTCTCCAAACTTAAGGAAGAACACGGTTTAGATATCTTCAACAACCAACCAACGATTCCATACAAATACAAAATACGTAAGAACTCATACGAATCGCGCGGCCTAGCTATAATGCACCCTGCTCAACAACTGGAGACGGGGTTATTCTATTCTCGTTATGATCACTTGATTGTCGGGCTATGCCAAAGAAGCCCCTTCTCCCTAAGGGCACCATGCTCGATTGCGAGCTACTATGTAGAGCGAGCGCTTTCTAGCAGCAATAATACTGGGAAAGATAATCATGTTGAAGAGGCAGCAGATGGGTTTGGGGTAGTACCCAACACAGGAACATCTTACTTTGCGTACAAAAAATTTCCTTTTCTTTTCCGTTATTACGATTCTTTGGAGTTTCTGCGATTAGAAAAGAAATTCAAACAACTAACGAAGATGGATATATCAGATTGTTTTAACCGAATTTACACCCATACCATTGCGTGGGCTGTAAAAAGCAAAGAGCATGCAAAGCGCAACAAGCAGCAGTCTTCTTTTGAAGCTAGCTTTGACAAACTAATCCAGAATGCTAACCACGGAGAAACCGCAGGCATTCTAATTGGTCCAGAAGTATCCCGCATATTCGCGGAGATAATACTTCAGAGAGTAGATCTTGACATAATTTCTAGAGCATCAAAACTCGGACTGCAATTGGATACCGACTACACCATCAGACGTTATGTAGATGATTACTTCATTTACACAAACACTTCTACGGCGCAAGATGCTTTAAAGAAACTTATTCCTGGCGCGCTTGCAGAATTCAAACTCGCTATCAACAATGGTAAGACTTCTGACCAGGTCAGACCGTACATCACCAGTACGTCAATATCGCGGCATAATATATCCATTAATATCGCTTCTTTTTTTAACAAGTACGTCGATTTCAAATCAGAACTAAATGAAGAGTCCGGCAAAAATTCAACCGTAATATTTCTGAAAGGAATTGATAACGTCACCGCTGCGGTTGTTCAGACAATAACTGCGGTTAAACGGTCGATCGGTGAGATGGGATCGTATGACGCAACAGCAAACTATTTCTTGGGAATGTTCAAAAAATTCTTATCTAGGATGATAGGCAAGAAGATAAAATCTGAAAACGATACCGCGCATAATGCACTATATTTTTTCTTAACAGCCATCATTGATATTGTTTTCTTCTATTACTCAATGACGCTACGCGTCAGACAGACGTACCAAATTTCGGAAATAATACTCATGATCGCCAAGATCATGAAGCCTCTTCCCGCAGATTTAAAAGATACACTCATTAGAAAAATTGTCGACGAAGGCCGATTAATTATTAACCAAGCGAATAACGACCTTCCCGAGCACAAAATAGAGGTGATGAACTTACTCATCGTGCTGCGAACATTTGGAGTTGAGTACGTTTTTGATATGCCGTTGTTATCAAGAACTTTCGAGTTTGATATCGGACCTGAACAGGAAATATCTATAAAGGAGAACTTTGACTATTTTCAGTTAGTTTTTTTACTATCTTATATAGGGGGTATACCAGCATTCGATAATTTAGTATCAACCGCTGTCGAGTTCTCCTCTGTTCGATTCCTCAGCAAAGGCTGGGCCGACGAAGCAGAAAATGTATTCATGTTTTTTGATCTGCTATCGTGCCCATATGTTTCACCCGCTGAGAAGCAAAAGATAGCGAAGCTAGCTTTGAGGCATATTTCAGAAAAAAACTTGAACGAACGTGCAAACAAATTAATTCAAGATGTTAGTTTGAGGACATGGTTTTTCGGGTGGACACAAACTGTAGATCTAGGTCTGGTTTTGAAGAAAAAAGAATTGCGCACGCCCTATTAACTATATAAGATAATTTTTGAGGACACGCAGGTCAGCTTGACCCAGGCCAGAGCTGTAATTTGGCGAATACGTGGAGTAGGAATTGGCAAAATTCGTAAGGATTAGTCGAAACCGAAAAACGCACCTAGACCATTCAAGCAGCCGATATGGGGCTCAGCACCATAGAAACTGCTGGTCGAAGGACACACGATGGGCCGTGCGTGCTCTCCCCTTCGGGGCCTCTTAATTATCTATTTCCTTATGAATGTTGGACTGCCCCCGGCATCGTAGACATTTTCCAGCCTCAAAGTGAGGCACTTTCAAAGGCCTCAGGACTGACGCCGCCCAGGTGACTGTGACGACGCGCTCGGTTGTAAAACGCCTCAATGTAATCGAATACGTCGGCACGGGCCATGTCCCGGGTTTTGTAGATCCTCTTGCGGATGCGTTCTTTTTTCAGGCTACTGAAAAAAGACTCAGCCACGGCATTGTCCCAGCAGTTTCCTCGGCGGCTCATACTCGGCTCGAGGTGGTTGGCCAGACAAAAACGTTTCCAGTCATCGCTACCATATTGGCTACCCTGGTCCGAATGCACGATGACTCTGGTTTTGGGTTTACGGCGCCATACCGCCATGAGCAGCGCGTCCAGCGCCAGCTCCTTGCCTAGCGTTGGCTTCATTGACCAGCCGACCACCTTGCGAGCGTAGAGATCCAGTACGACAGCCAGATATAGCCATCCCTGCCATGTTCGGATGTAAGTGATATCGGTCACCCAAGCCTTATTAGGGGCATCGACAGTGAAGGCCCGGTTAAGTCGATTGGGGGCAATGATCGATGGTCTGCCTTTGATTGCGCGCGGGGCTTTATATCCTCTGAGCGCCTTGATTTTATTGGTGCGCATCAGTGCCGCGACACGGTGCTTGCCGCAACTTTCTCCAGCCTCGCGCAAATCAGCAAACACCCTCCGTGCGCCATACACACCTCGACTGGCCGCATAGGAGTCGCGGATCAGCCCTAACAGCCGACCATTCTCTTTTTCGCGATCAGAAACAGGCTTGTGTAGCCATTGATAGAACCCGGCACGAGCAACTCGCAAAACCCGACACAGCGTAGTGATCGCGTATTGATCTCGGTGCTCGTTCATGAAGCGGTATTTCACTCGGGTTCCCTGGCGAAGTACCGCGCTGCTTTTTTTAATATGTCGCGCTCTTCTTCCAAGCGTCGCATTTGGGCTCGCAGCCGCAAAATCTCGCTTTTGGCTTCGAGCAACTCGCTGGCCTGTTTCTCGGTTTTGTCAGGCGTCACGGCTTTGACCCATTTGTAGAGGCTGTGGGTCGAAACGCCGAGGCGCTCGGCTGTTTCCGCAACGGAGTATCCGCGTTCAATAACTTGCCTCACGGCTTCTGCCTTGAATTCCGGCGTGAATCGTTGGGTGCTCATAAACTTCCTCCTATGCTCAAAGCATAGGCTGGAGATGTCTACGATGCCGGGGGCAGTCCAGCGAGCCTGGAGAGTGTCTAGAAAACCCGGGGCGATTCAGTAGTTAAGCCACAAATTATATTCTTCCTCATGCTCTAGAACATATACCTTTTCATTCCTATTGCGTAAATTAGCCGCTCGAACCGTACTAACCATAGGTCTTGGACCTCGTATTTCTCTCAGTCCGTCCTGCCCAATCCACATGCTATTAACAACAATATCTTTGCCCTGAACCTCCATTTCAAAATATGGGTCAGTCTACTGAGGAAGTCGCAAACGGCATATGGACTTTAGTACCGCATGTGCAATTTTATTAAACTGGCCATCGTCACACGATTCAATAACAAACTGAAAAGAAGAAAAACTTTTAAATCCAAGCAAAATCGAAATATGATTTACGCGATCAAACTCAGAGTAGTCATCAACATCTTGACCTATTCGAAGCTCTATGACGCTTCGAGTCAACTGACTACGCGCCAGGATGCTTTGAATCGGCTCCATTTAACCCCCTTCTATTAACACTGCTATCTTCGAAAATAGAATTGTCGATATATTTTTTATTAATACACTCTACAGAGTATAGCTCTTTTGTGCCGATGAGGGCTTCATCATTCCTTTTGCGAGAATGCAAATTGGAATTGAGCAAAGCCCTAGGTCAGGCACTGAAAGAATCGAGAATTAGCAAAGGCTTATCCCAAGAGCAAGTAGGGGCAAGCCAGAGCTACGTGAGCGATATTGAGAGGGGATTAAAAACGCTGTCTCTGGAAAAACTGGATGAATTCGCATCTGGCATCGGGGTGCATCCAATCACCATTCTTGCTAGGTGCTATCTAATCAAAGAAGAATCAATGAAACAGGAAGATGTGATTAACAGATTGCGACTAGAGTTGTCTTTAATAAACCAGACAAAGTCCGAATAATCACAGTTACTTCACTGTTTTGAGTTTTGGCTTATTGCCTTTAGCCAGTTGGCTTTGCAAGAATGCAATCTTTAGATCCTTCGATTCTTTCTCATCGTGCAGACGAGCATTCAATTCAGAAATCTCAATCATTTGCTCCGAGCAGATCCTTGTAAGAGCCGTTACCAAATCGCGTTGCTCTTCTAATTTTTGCCTTAGGATACTAAGTTTCAGGCCTTGCAGTTCAATGGGGGGAATTTCCTTTCGATCGTGGTCCGCTTTTAATTTGGCGATAATATCTGGATAGTATTTATAGAGCGACGATCTACTGACTCCTGACTCTGATGCTAGCAAAGTCACACTGACTTGAGTGTTTGACTTAAACAGATTAGACAGAGTGTTTATTATCTTCGCTCTAGTATTACTCACCTGCCGCCCTCCCAATATCACTCAATACTTCTTCCGCCTCTGCAAGGCGTGATTCAAGTATCAACTTTGCCTGTAAAGATATATTAGATTGCCTCAACAATCTGACGCTATCTTGCTTGTAGTTTTCCCACCAAAGATAGTGCTTTGGTGTAGCGAAAAAATTGGCGCATCCTTTGCAAACTACCGGGGACTTTACCGCAGGGTTGGGTTCCAGGCGACTGCCCTTACATGCGCTTGTCTCTTGTCTATACATACATACTCCCCACTGACATGGAACAAGCGTCGTCCCGCGAGCCAGAAGAATTTTTACTTCTTTTGAGGTTCTAAATTGCCCAACGAACTTACCAACAGAGCGACCGCCTATTTTTGCGCCTGGACTAAGATAGATATCATCTGGTGATAAACCTGCCAGCTCAGAAGCAATGGATTCCATTTCGACATTTAATTCCTCCCTTACTAATCGTCTAAATTCAGAATCTGGACTTGCATAACTGATGTCAACACTAAATGCAGAGGTGTGGGAATACTGCACTGCCAGATCACCTAGGGCAGTTCGATCTCGCTTAGCAACGAATCTTGCGAAGTGTTTTCGGCCCATGTGGGAATGTAGTTTACCCGACCAGCCTGTTTTTGATTCTAATCCTATAAAAATTCCGAAATCATTTAATCTTTTGTTGATCGTAGATCCCGAGACGACCACATATCCTTTCGTAGGCCTGAATGGCCATAGAGCGTTACCCGTTGTTACTAGCCATAGATTATTATGTCCACTTTTCAGTCGAGCCGGTTCCGATACCCTTTCCAAAATCTTAAATGCACCTTCCGCGGCGGGAGATAAAATCCACGGGTGATCGTCATCCTCGCCCCCATTACTCGCGTTCTGATAAGCATCAAATCGCTTTTTTGATCTCGGTGCAAAGTAATAGGGATATTCCCTACCCTCAATGTGTTCAACCCGTTTAATGCTCCCCATACCCGCTCGTCGTACTTCACTAACTCGAGCGCCTGACGTATAGCTTATAATAACAAAGCAAGCACTCAACAGATGCCTCAATAAAAACGCGATGTCTTGGGGTTTCGTTGCGTTTAGCCCGATAATAAACTTATTCGCGGCTTCGCTATTTGAAAATGATTCATCGGAAATAAATTTTCTAGCTGCTATTGAAACCTTTTTTTTGACGTAACTTGTTCCTCCCAGAGCAGCATCAACGCCGACGGTGTACTTAATAAAAATACGAATTATATCTTCAGCCATCAACTCAACAAAAGATATCGACTCCCGTAGAAGCATCAGACACACCGGCTCTGGAGGAGCTTCCCACTTTAAGGATAGCTTTAGACCGACAGAAATCCTCTTCCTATATTTTTCCGGAAAGGGATCTTCGATCAATCCATCATCAATATATCTGCCCAATCTATATATTTTGCTAACTATTCCCATACGCTGTTTGACAGTCGCCGCAGTGTTAAGCTCTCCACTCATACCATTTTTATGGTATCGATTGAACGCAGATTGTATTTGCCTAGCAGTTATTGTCGAAAGACGGTAATGCCCTTCGGCGTTCAAGTGCAATAAAAAATTTCGCACCCATATGATTTGGGTCTTTGATGTAGAAGGCGCATAGGAAATACCTCCTAGCCCCAACGTAAGCGCTCCATAAACCCCACCTTCAAATGACCCAAGTACGACCTGATGCTGTGCTCCCGATTTTCTTTCTGGAGCCAGCCCATGATGCGCCCCGATCCCAAGGTTAAAGCCGTTTATCTTTATC
>NZ_MNPU01000038.1 GCF_001983165.1 Pseudomonas gessardii
CGACTCAAGCCCTGGTCATCATTGGCCGCAAGCTGGCGCGCATCGCCTTTTCGCTCATGAAAAACCTGAGCGAATACCAGTCAAAAGCGGTTTTGGGGGCTTCCCCAAAACCATAGAATCTCCCACACAAGCCCGCGCCCACAGTTTGATCCTCATATGAAAGGTTATTTGAGGCTGGCCTCGACCTTTGCAGCCACTTCCTCCGTCAACCAGGCCTTCCACACCTGCGGGTGATCCTTGAGAAACGCCTGCGCCACTTCACGGGGCGGAGTGTGTTTCTCGCTCATCGTCGCCAGGGCCTGATTGAGCGGGCCAATCGGAAAGTCGACTTTTTCAAAGAACTGCGCAATCTGCGGATACTGCTGCTGGAACGGCGTGGACACGCCAATGCTCAGCTTGGACGCCAACGAACGCGTGGGCTTGGGGTTGGGATTGTCGGCATCGGTCAGGGTCTTCCAGGCCTCGGCGTCGAACGCCGGCTCCTCCAGCTGGACCAACTTGTAACGCCCCATCAAGGGGGTTGGCGACCAGTAGTAGAACAGGATCGGCTTGCCACGGCGGATCGACGAGGCAATCTCGGCATCCAGCGCCGCGCCTGAACCGCTGCGAAAGTTGACGTAGCTGGCGTCCAGGCCGTAAGCCTTGAGTTTTTGCTTATTGACCACTTCCGAGGTCCAGCCGATGGGGCTGTTGAGGAACCGCCCCTTGCCCGGGGCTTCCGGGTCCGCGAACACGTCCTTGTAGCGCACCAGGTCCTTTACGCTACGCAGCTCAGGTGCCAGCGGCGCAATGCCCTTGTCCGGGTCGCCCTTGACCACGTATTCCGGCACCCACCAGCCTTCGGTCGCACCCTTGACGGTATCTCCCAGGCCAACCACCTTGCCTTCGGCTTGCGCCTTGATCCACACCGGGCTGCGGCCCGCCCACTCCTCGCCAATCACCTGGATATCATTTTTCGCCAGGGCGGTTTCCAGGGTAATGGTGGTTCCGGGCAAGGTGTCGGTGGGTAAATCGTAGCCTTTCTCGACAATAAACCGCAGAACTTCGGTGATCAGGCTGCCACTTTCCCAATTCAGGTCGGCAAAGTGAATGGGCGCCTGGGCAGCCGCTACCGGTGCGGCCGCCATCGACAGGCCCAGGGTGGTAATGGACGCTGCCAACAGCGCGCGAATTGCTTTCATGCCTTTGAACCTCGTGTATGCATAGCCAGGGTGGATGGCTTTGCTGTCACGCCGCGAAAGCCTCTGAACAATTAAGTCCACTGAACTGTAGTAGAGGTTCAAACGGTTGCCGATATTCAGAGCTGCTGATGCAAACGCTGTAGTTCCCGGCGCACCATGCTGGCGTACTCGGCAGGCCGCAGGGCATACAGTTGGCTGGCCACCCAGTTCAACCAGGCACCTTGCAGATCATCTTTGCGGGCAAACAGTTCAGCAGCCTTGGCTTGGGCATCCGCCAGGTGTTGCTGGTGAAACTGTGCCCGGCCTTCGCTCATTATTCGCTGGCCTTGAACGTCACCAGCTCACCTTTGCGCCACTTGGCGGCTTTGCCGGTCACGGCCTTGAGGGTCTTGCTCAGGCCTTCCTGCAATTGTTCATTGGCGGCGAACACCAGCATTACGCTGTGACCTTCCTTGAACACAATGCCCTCGCCCTGCGCGGTGGACACAAATGCATAGTCGCCCAGGCCATAGACCGTCAACTTGATGTCGCGAAACTTCAGTTCGAACTTGCCACCTTCACGACTGGGCAGGACTGCCGCACGAAAATGATCGCCGACCTTGAGTTCCAGTCGAGGCTTGTCATCTACCACCAGCGCTGTTTCAGTATCTATTTCGGCAATGTAAATGCCTTCAGGGGTTTGTTCCGTGATGTAAACAAACCGCGACTGAAATTGTTTAACCAACTTCGCGCGCAAATCACCCAGCACGAACAATGCGTGCATATCCAGATTACTGACTGCCAAGGAAACGCCCCCACATCTAAAAAAGCGCTACCCGCCCGAGGCAGGCAGCACAAAAAAGGCCGATACGGCTCGACACATTGAAAAAACATACTGAAGTTGATTCCCGCCAGACTCGTGCAGCCGGGCATGACAGTCCTTGTACAAGGTCGTCAGGCTTTGCAGGAAATCACAGGTTTATCGGCCAGAGAATACTGGACGCCCCACTTCAGAGAATACCCCACTTGAAAGGGTGGTTTTCCGACAGCCAAAAACCAAGGAAAAACGTTGGATGGAACCGAACGTGAGCTGCCGACAACAATATTAGAACAGCAACACAGCTCAAAACCACCCGAAATGCTGCAAGCAGGTCAATAGATCGAAAGGAGCTGGTCATGCAACGAGTTCAACGCCAACCGACACAGACTTCCGGTGCCTTATCACGCAAGGATAGCGCGCTATTCTACAGCGTGTATGCCAATGGCGTGTGCGCAGATTTCGCCTTGTACCGCGTCGTCCCCGCGGGAAGGAATTTTTTCCATATCCTGGAAGTGCCCAGCGGCCGGATCAAAGGCTTTCGCAGTGATCACAACAAGGCCTGCGCCCTGGCCAAGGAATTGGAAGCCCTCCTCTGCCCCCCTGCCCGTTGAGGAGCGGCTACAGCCAAATCGAACTATGCGCGCTGGCACACCTCCCATACGAGTAGAAGCTCACTCTTTTGGAGAATGAAATGGACGCGCCAACGCACACCCTACACGACCTGTTCGAACAATTGGGCCTGGAAGCCTCGCCTGCAGCCATTGACAAATTTATCGGTGAACACCCCCTGCCAGAGGATGTGAAGCTGATCGACGCGCCTTTCTGGACCCCACAACAGGCGCAGTTCCTCAAGGAAGAGCTACGCGAAGATGCGGACTGGGCGATTGCCGTGGATGAGCTGAACCAGCGTCTGCATCAGAGCGCCTGACCGGCCCTCAGTGCAGGCGGTCTGATTGCTCGAGGTCCATCAGGGCCTGCCAGGCGGCGCGGCACTCCTGGGCTTCGTCGCGACTGGCGAAGGCCGTGCCGCGCTGTTCCCCGTTGAGCAACACCACCCAACAGGCGCGCAGGCCCAGCGCACGCAGGGTCTGTGGCACCCCACTGCCAATCATCACCGCCACATCGACTTTGTTTTGCATGGAAGCTCTCCGCCAGATTAGCTAGCCAGCTAACGATATGCCGCATCTTAAGCGGTTCCTTTCACCGGAAAAAGCGACCGGCGTAAAAGCTTCCTTGCATAACACGCAACAATCCTGGCCAGGGTCTAGCGCGCCCCAGCCTGCCCTTCAGGCTTATAGCCCAGGCGCAAACCGCCCCAATGCCGGCCGTTGACCATGATCGGCACGGACAGATCGTGCATCAACTCCCCGGTGTCGCGGGTATAGGTTTGCAACAACACAGCCTGCTGGTGGCTGCCACAGCGGATCCCGGTGCGGTCTTCAAACTTGCGCTTGGTGCGATTGTTCACGGCATCAACCTGGGCATCCCCGGTCAGTGCCTGGGAAAACGCCTTGTTGTGCGTCGGCACATAGCCCTGTGGTGTGCAGGCAATCGCGAACACCAGCCCTTCATGACGGGGCAGCAAGGCTTCCTGGATAGCGGGCAAGACCTGATCGGTGTAGCCGTCGAAGCGGCTGTGATATTTGGTCGGGTGGCTGTTGGCTATCGGCGTGTAGCTGCGATTGAACAGGTCATCGAGGCTGATGCGGTTCTGTTGGATATCCGCCTCGAACTGCGCGGCGATCTGGCTGGCGCCTTCGCGGGCGAGGTCGTAGATACGCTGGTGATAATCATCCAGACCGACTTCGGCCAGGCGCTCGCTGATGGTTTCGGCCTGCCCTTCCATTTGCACGGCGGCCTGGGCCAATTGCTGGGTCTGTTGGTCGCTGACGGTCAAGTCGCTGCGCATCTGCTCCACGGCATGGAACAGGCTGTCGAGTTGCGCACGGTTGGTCTCGGTGCCCTGGGCAATCTCGCTGACCTGGCCCTCCACACCCGCCGCCAACGTGGCAATGCTCTCCAGTTGCTCGCCGGCATGCTCCACTTGCTCGACGCCGGCCTGCAAATCCACGGACAGTTGGCGGATTTGCTCCACCACCTGGGCGGTACGCTGCTGGATATCCGCGACCATCACCCCCACTTCATCGGTGGCGGTCGCCGTACGGCCCGCCAGGCCGCGCACTTCGTCGGCCACCACGGCAAACCCACGCCCATGCTCACCGGCGCGGGCGGCTTCAATGGCGGCATTCAAGGCCAACAGATTGGTCTGGCTGGCAATCGACTGAATCACCAGGGTCACCCGCTGGATTTCTTCGCTGCGCTGACTCAGGGCCTCGATCAATTGCCGGCTGTCGCTGGCACGCTGGCTGAGCTGATGCATGCGGCTGATGGATTCCCCCAGCACCGCACGCCCTTCGGTGCTGCGCTGATGGGCCTGGCCGGCCGCCCCCAGGGCCTCGCGGCTGAGCTGGGAAGTGACTTGCTCGGTGCCAATCATCACTTCGGCACTGCTGACGATCTGCTGGGCCGCGCTCAATTGCGATTGCAACCTGGCGGCCAGTTGCTTGACCGAATAGGCCACGCCAGCGGCCGACAGCGCATTATGGCTGGTGGTGTAGGACAGATCGCGAGTCAACGCGCCAATGGCATCCTCGCCAACATCAGGCGCTGGGCTGCGGGCCGGCCTTTTCAGGCACGGCAGCCAGATCAGCAACAGGGCCACGGGCAGGCAGAGGTAGATCGACAGGTTGGCGAACGCCAGGCCCGACAGTATCAGCACCAGGGCGATGCTTTGCAGCAGCGGAGTCACCCAGCCAGGCAGCCGGCGGTTCACCGCGTGCGGCACCACGACGGCGCCCATCAGAGATCCATCCCCGGCCATGTTTGTCACCCCACTGCTTGTCATTATTGTGTCTGCATTAAACGCCACTATCTGGCCATTATCTATGGGCCTTTGGTGTTAGGGCTTGCAGCAGATCAATAGACGGGGGGATGACACGCGGGGATCTGTAGGGGCCGGCTCGCCGGCGCCTACAACATCAAACAGATCAGGCCTGGCGCTGATGCTTGTCGATTTGCTCGTGGCGCTCTTGCGCTTCGATGCAGTACTTGGTGGTCGGGCTGATCAGCAGGCGCTTGAGGCCGATAGGCTCGCCGCTGTCGTCACACCAGCCAAAGGAATCTTCCTTGATACGGCCCAGGGCCTGTTCAAGTTGCGGCAGCATGCGCTGGTCGCGGTCGATGGCGTTGACCAACCAGGTGCGCTCTTCTTCAACCGAGGCGGCGTCAGCCGGGTCAGCCGGGGTGTCCAGGCTTTCAATGGCGATGCGGTTTTGCTCAATGCGCTCGTGGTGCTCGACTTTCATGTCTTGCAACAACTTCTCGAAAAAAGCGTGCTGCTCGGCATTCATGTAGTCATCCGCCGGCATGGCCAGCAACTTTTCCTTTGTCATTGATTTCTCTATAAAAAATACGTGCATTAAGGCGAATAAGGGAGCGTTCCGGCCAACCTCTGGAGGTCGGGGAAAGACGCCGTCCATTCCAAGCGCCACCCGGCACTCAATTTACGAGGGGCGGCAGTCTACGGCCGACTTGAGGGCGCAGCAACTGAAATGACAGGCAATTTGTCCGACATTCCCCTAAAAGGCACCAGGACGGGCTTGGCAGGCGGTTATCGGAGTGCGTTTATAGCAAGAAATTCAGTGTCGTGGAGCTATATAGAAGACAAACGGTTATGTGGAAGCGGGCTTGCCCGCGATAGCGGAGGGTCAGTTGATAGAAATTTGACTGACCCATCGCTATCGCGGGCAAGCCCGCTCCCACACAAACAAGCCCCACTTTTTGATTCAAATCTCGCTCAGCGCTTGAGTTTGCGCTTGTTGCGATACTGGTCGATCACCACCGCCACCACAATGATCAGGCCCTTGATGATGTCCTGGATATAGGCATCCACCCCGACAAAGGTAAACCCACTGGCCATCACCCCGAGGATCAGCGCGCCAATCACCGTGCCGGTGATACGCCCCACCCCGCCCGCCAGGCTGGTGCCGCCGATGACCGCAGCCGCGATCGCGTCCAGCTCATAAGACATGCCCACCCCCGCCTGCCCGGTAGCCGCCCGTGCCGAGGCAACCACACCGGCCAGCCCGGCCAGCAGCCCGGCGATGCTGTAGACGATGATCAGGTGGCGCTTGACGTTGATCCCCGAGGTGCGCGCCGCCTGCATGTTGCCGCCGATGGCGTAGGTGTACTTGCCGTACTTGGTGTAGCGCAGGGCAATGTGGAAAATCACCGCCACCACCAGAAAGATGATCACCGGCATCGCGCCATGGCCGATGGCCGTGTAGGAATCCGAGAGCATGCTCACTGGCTGGCCTTCGGTGTAATAACGTGCCAGGCCACGGGCCGAGACCATCATGCCGAGGGTCGCAATAAACGGCGGGATGCCGGTTATGGCGATGATGCTGCCATTGATTGCCCCCGCCAGCAGGCCCACGCCCAGGCCGGCGACCACCGGGATCCACACCGGCAAGTCCGTCAACGATGGAAACACCGCCCGGGAAAAGTCCGAGGTCTGCGCCAGACTCGCGGCGATCATCGCCGACAACGCCAGCACCGAGCCCGAGGACAGGTCGATCCCCGTGGTGATGATCACCTGGGTCACGCCAATCGCCAGCAAACCGATGATCGACACTTGCAGGATCATCAGCACCAGGCGCTGGGAGTTCATCAAAAAGCTCTGGTCCCGTACGATCCAGCCAAACAGTTCGAACACCAGGCCGATACCGATCAGCACCAGGAAAATGCTCAGTTCGGTAGGGAACCGCCGCCGGCTCTTGACCGGTGCCGCGGCGGGCTTCTTTTCCTCGGGTTTGCTTTCCAGTATTGCGTTCATTGCCCGTCACCTTTTTATTCGTTAGTGGACTGCCGTCATACCGGAAGCCAACTGCATGACTTTTTCCTGGGTGGCCTCGGCCCGATCCAGGGTGCCCATCAAATCGCCTTCGTGCATGACCATCACCCGGTCGCTCATACCCAGCACCTCCGGCAGTTCCGAAGAAATCATGATCACCGCCATGCCTTCACTGGCCAGGAAGGCAATCAAGCGGTAGATCTCGGCCTTGGCGCCGACGTCGATACCACGGGTCGGTTCGTCAAGGATCAACAGCCGTGGATTGGTCATCAGCCAACGTGCCAGCAGGGCCTTCTGCTGATTGCCACCAGACAGGGTGTCGATGCACTGCTCAAGGGAGGGGGTTTTCACCCGCAGTTTCTTGCACATGTCTTCGCACAAGGCGCGCAGGGCTTTTTGCTGGATAAAGCCATTGCCCGAGTAATGGGGCAGCACGGCCATTTCCATGTTTTCCAGGACCGACAGGCACGGGAACAGGCCACTGAGCTTGCGGTCCTCGGTCAACAGTGCAAACCCCTGCTGGATGGCCATATGCGGGTCGCTGATACGCAACGCCTGGCCGTCGAGACGGATCTCGCCGCCGTCGCTGGGGGTAATGCCGAAGAGCGTTTCCGCCACGTTGGTGCGGCCCGAGCCCATCAGCCCGGCAATACCGAGGATTTCGCCGGCATGCAGATCAAAGGACACGCCCTGGAACACTCCGTCCAGGCGCAGGTCGCGCACCGACAGCAACAACTCGCCGATGGGCGTCTCGCGCACCGGGAACAACTGGCTCAATTCGCGCCCGACCATCATCGAGATCAGGCTGTCGCTGTCCATGCTGTCGGCCCGTTGCAGACCGATGTAGGCGCCATCGCGAAACACTGCCACTTCATCGGCGATGGCGAACACTTCATTCATTTTGTGGGTGATATAGATGATGCCTTTGCCCTGGGCCTTGAGGTCGGCAATGATCGAAAACAGGTGGGCCACTTCCTTGTCGGTAATCGCCGACGTCGGCTCATCCATGATCAGGATGTCCGAGTCGTAGGACACCGCCTTGGCAATCTCCACCATCTGCCGCTCGGCAATGCTCAGGTTGCCGACCTGCTCCTCTGGGTCCAGGTTGATCCGCAGGCGCGCCAGCAACTCGGCAGTGCGGCGATGCATGGCGCGGTGATTGACTAGGCGCAGGCCGTTGAGCTGTTCGCGGCCGATCCAGATGTTCTCGGCGATGCTCATATGGGGCATCAGGTTGAGCTCCTGGTGGATCATCGCGATGCCCGCCTGCAAAGCCGCCAGAGGCGTGTCAAACACCACCGGCTTGCCCCGCAGGCGGATTTCCCCGGCGTCGGGCTGGTAGATGCCGGCGATGATTTTCATCAGCGTCGACTTGCCGGCGCCGTTCTCTCCCATCAGTGCCAGGACCGAGCCGGGGCGCACCCGCAGTTGCACATCGGCCAGGGCCACGACGCCGGGAAAGCCTTTGCTGATATGGGCGATTTCCAACAGGTAGGGTTGTTCTACACCTGCGGGCTGCGCAGCAGTCGCTTGAGCAAGCATATCGGGGCTCCATCGGCAGGGCGGCTGTGGCCGCCCTGCCCGCTTATTGTTGTGATTGAACGCTACTTGAATGACGCGACGTTGTCCGGGGTGATCAGTTGGAAAGGCACCACGACGTTTTGCTCGACCGCCTCGCCCCTGGCCATTTTCACGGCCGCCTCCACCGAACCGATCGCCTGCCCCTTGGCATCCTGGAACACCGAGAGCGCCATCTCGCCCTTGGTGATCGCATTCAACCCGTCGGGTGTGCCATCGACGCCGCCAATCAACACGCTGCCGGGTTTCACCCCTGCGGTTTTCAAGGCCATGGCGGCGCCAATTGCCATTTCGTCGTTGTTGGCCACGACCGCATTGAACTCGCGGCCCTGGGTCAGCCAATCGTTCACCAGGGTCATGCCCTTGTCCCGCAGCCAGATCCCGGTCTGTTCCTGTTCAATCTTGATGTCCGGGTATTTGTCGAGGATCTCCTTGACGCCCTTGGTGCGATTGGTCGTCGAGTTGTTGGCCAGGTCACCCAGCAGAATCACGATTTTGCCTTTGCCGCCCAGCTTCTCGGCCACGTACTGCATTTGCAGTCTGCCGGCCTCGACGTCATTGGACGTCACCGTCACCACCCCTTTGGGCAAGTCGGCCTGATCCGGACGACGGTTGACGTAGACCAGCGGGATACCCGCCGCCACCGCCGCTTTAGTGATGCGCGCGGTGGAGGCCGTATCCACCGGGTTGACCACCATGGCATCGACTTTCTGGCTGATAAAGTTCTCGACCTGGCTCAGTTGCTTGACCACGTCGGCACGGGCGTCCTCGAATTGCAGTTGCACAGCATCGCCCTTGGGGTAGGACTTGGCTTGCTTGTCCATATCCTCACGCAGGTAGGTGAGGAAGGTGTCGTCGAACTGCGACATGCTGACGCCAATCTTGATATCGGCGGCTGAAGCCACGCCACTGCCGAGCATCATCGACAAGGCCAGCGAGGCGAAACGGATCTGGGTCTTCATGAACGGTCTGTCTCCACTTTCTTGTTGGTTTTCTGGACGTAGCGTTTATCAGAGCGAGGGGGCTGCGGCAGGCAGCCGGACCACCGGCGCTCCCGGAATGCAGCACACCAGGGCACCCTTGCTTTCCACGCAAAGGACATTGAGAAAAGAGAAATAGAAGGGCCGTGCGCGGGGCAGGAAGGCAGAACGTAACACTCGCAGTACAGCGCTGAAGATTTTCATCTGACGGTACCTGGTTGTTTTATCTTGTTTTTGTTGAGTCCCCCGGCCCCCTTATAAAGGAAGGTCGAGATGGACTTTCGGCAACCTGGAAATGACTTTATTGGAAAATAATTTCCATATCAACTCATTTTAGAATTTTATTCTATTTCCATTCTCCGCCCTCCACCGTCACCATCTCCACCACTTGCCGACGCTCGGCGCTGAGCCTGGCGGCATCCAGCACGCGCGTGGTTTCCCAAGCATCCATGGCCTGCACCGGCAGCGCGCCCTGGCCCTGGATTGCACTTTGCAACTGGCGATAGAACTGGTTCCAGGCGCCCTTTTCCGAGGGGATACGCTCGCGTTCCGCACCTTGCTCGAACCAGCCCCAGCGTCGATGTTCTTCGGCGCCCCAGTGCTCGCCTTCGGTCTTCGGACTTTTGCCGGCCAGCAGCGCTTGCTCCTGGCCGTCCAGGCCGTCGACGGTGTAGCAGCCCGCCGTGCCATTGACCCGAAAACGCGGGCCTTGGCAGTTTTGCAGGGCGCTGCCCCACAGGTGGGAAATCACCCCGTTGGCGTGGGTCAGGCTGACAAAAAAGCCATGATCGAGGGTGGGGTGCTCGGCGCTGTACTGCAATTGCGCATACACCCACTCCACCGGACCAAACAGCTGCAGGGCCTGGTCCACCAGGTGGCTGCCCAGGTCACGCAGGAACCCGCCACCGCTGGCGTTGCCCAGGGCCTGTGGGCTGTAGCGCTCCACCCGGGACTCAAAGCGGGTGATGCTGCCCAGGGCGCCGGCGTCGATCAGCTTGCGCAGGGTCAGGTAGTCCGAGTCCCAGCGCCGGTTCTGGTAGACGCTGAGTGCTACCCCCTCGCGTTCGGCGGCGCTAATCAGCGCCAGGGCCTGCTCGGCATTGCTGGCGAAGGGTTTGTCGCTGACCACCGCCACACCGTACTCAATGGCCTCCAGCACCAGGGCCGGGCGCCCTTTGAGGGTGGTGGAAATCACCAGCACCTCCACCCCGGCTTCGACGATCTGCGCAATGCTGTCGAAGGCAGGCACCCCGGGATGCTCCGTCGCCAGTTGCTGGCGGCGCTCGGGGGAGCGGGTCACCACGCCGACAAACGTCGCCCCGGGCAATGTGGCGATCAGCGGGGCATGAAAAAAACGGCCGCCATGGCCGTATCCAACCAGTCCGATTCGCATGAACCAACTCCTTCTTGGAATGGAAACCCAGTCAAAAAATGTGGGAGCTGGCGTGCCTGCGATAGCGGTGTTTCAGGCCCTACATCTGTTGCTGATCCACCGCTATCGCAGGCAAGCCAGCGCCTACACTGACCGCACTAGCCGTAGAATGCCGGGCGCTGCGGCAGGCTGACCGCAACGATCTGCCCACTGCCCTGGGCCTCGATACACGCGTCCGCCGCCACCGCAGCGGCAAAGCCATCCCACGCCGAAGGCCCACCTACCTGGCCGGCCCGCACGCCATCAATAAAGGCCTGCAACTCGACGTCATAGGCCGCGATAAAGCGGTCTTTCCAATCCATCAGAATCGCATTCGACAGCTTGGCGCCGCTGCGCAATTGCACCTGGGACGGCTCTGGCAATTTGGCAATGCCGGTCTCCCCCACCACCTCGCACTGGATGTCGTAGCCGTACTGGCAGTTCACAAACACTTCCACATCAATCCTCGTGCCCCTGGCGGTTTCCAGCAGCACGATCTGCGGGTCGCGCAAATGGCTCAGGGCCTTGCTGGTTTTACGCGGGAACACCACCTGCACCGACACATAGTCATCGGCCAGCAGCCAGCGCAACACGTCCAGCTCGTGGATCAAAGTGTCGGTGATGGCCATGCTGGTGTTGTAGTTCTCACCCACGCTCGGGTTGCGGTGGGCGCAATGCAGCATCAACGGTTCGCCGATCTGGCCGCTGTCGAGCACCGCCTTGAGGGCTTGGTAGCCCTGGTCATACGGGCGCATAAAACCGACCTGGACCAGGCGTTTGCCGTGGGCCACTTCCGCCTCGACGATCTTGCGACAGCCCTCGGCGGTGACGGCCAGGGGTTTTTCACAGAACACCGGTTTACCGGCCGCGATAGCCGCCAGCACAAATTCCTCATGGCTCGGCCCCCAGGAGGTGACCAGCACCGCCTCGACCTGCGCCGACTGGATCAAGGCATGGCCATCGGCGTACACCTCGGCGCTCAGTTGCAGGTCAGCCACCACCTGGGCCGCCTGTTCAAGGTTGATATCGGTAACCGCCACCACCTGGCTGTTGAGCAAGGTCTGGCTGCACCGGCGGATATGGTCCCGGCCGATGGCGCCCGTACCGATCACACCCAGCTTCAAAGACATGGCAACACTCCTTTCTCTTGTTATCAGTACTGCCGGGCCTTGGCCAGGCGTTCATTGAGTTGCCTGGCACAGGCATTGGTACGTGCGCTGGTGGACACCTGGGCCACGCCAACCCGCCACCACGACAAGTAGCCGTGGATCATGGTCTTGGGCAGCACCTTGATATCGATCAGCGTCGACACGCTTTGCGTGCGGGCATCGGCCAACGCGGCGTGCAGGTGTTCCAGCGTGGTGACCTTGTAGGTCTTGCAACCATAGGCCGCCGCGCTCATGGCGAAATCCACCGGCACCAGGCCGCCATCGAGCTTGCCGCTGTCAGGGTTGCGGAAACGGAATTCGGTGCCGAAGCTGTCCATGCCATGGCCCATCTGCAGGTTGTTGATGCAACCAAAGGCCATGTTGTCCAGCAGCAGCACATTGATCTTGCGCCGCTCCTGGATCGAGGTGGCCAGCTCCGAATGCAGCATCATGTAGGAGCCATCGCCGACCAGGGCGTAGACCTCGCGCGCAGGCTCGGCCAGCTTCACGCCCAGGGCCGCGTTGATCTCGTAGCCCATGCACGAATAGCCGTACTCGACGTGGTAGGTATTGACCCCCTTGCTGCGCCAGGCCCGCTGCAAATCACCGGGCAGGCTGCCGGCGGCGGCGACAATCACCGCGTCGTCGGCCAGGGTCTGGTTGAGCACCCCCAGGACCTGGCTTTGGGTCAGGCAGGAGCCGGTCAGTTCGATAAACTCGCGCAGTACCGCCGGGTCCATATGGTCGTTGATCTCGGGGCTGAAGTCGGCGTCGGTGTAGCGCGCCTGATAGACCCGCTCCACCTCAGCATCGCCCTGCGCGCGGGCCTGGCGTGGCTGCTCGCCCCATTGCGTGGCGTAATCGCCCAGTGCGTCGGCCAAGGCCAGCAACCCGTCCCGGGCATCTGCCAACACCTGTACCCCGTCGAGTTTCAGCACATCGCCGGGGCTGATATTGAGGTTGAGAAACTGCACCTCGGGATGCTGGAACAGCGACTTCGACGAGGTGGTGAAGTCGGTATAGCGCGTGCCGATGCCGATGATCAGGTCGGCGTCCCGGGCCAGCAGGTTGGCGGCCAGGCAACCGGTTTCGCCGATGCCGCCGACATTCAGCGGGTGGCTGGAGACAATGGCGCTCTTGCCGGCCTGGGTTTCGGCAAAGGGGATCTGAAAACGCTCGGCAAAGGCCTGTAGCGCGGCATTCGCGCCGGCGTACTTGACCCCGCCACCGCAGATAATCAGTGGCTTGCCCTTGGATTTGAGCAGCGTGACAGCGTCGCGCAGCATCGCTTCGGTGGCCGGGCGCCGGTCCAGGCGGTGCACGCGTTTTTGCAGGAAGTCATCGGGGTAGTCCCAGGCCTCGGCCTGCACATCCTGGGGCAAGGCCAGGGTCACGGCGCCGGTTTCGGCCGGGTCGGTCAACACGCGCATGGCGTGGATCGCCGCACTCATCAACTGTTCGGGGCGGTTGATGCGGTCCCAGTATTTGCTCACGGCGCGGAACGCGTCGTTGGTGCTGAGGCTCAAGTCATGGAATTGCTCGATCTGCTGCAACACCGGGTCCGGCTGGCGACTGGCATACACATCGCCGGGCAGCAGTAACAGCGGGATGCGGTTGGCCGTGGCGGTCGCGGCGGCGGTCAGCATATTCGCCGCCCCCGGGCCGACCGACGCGGTACAAGCGTAGACCTTGCGCCGCAGGTGCTGCTTGGCAAACCCAATCGCGGCATGGGCCATGCCCTGCTCGTTGCGGCCCTGGTGCACCACCAACTCGCCACTGTCTTGCTCCAGGGCCTGGCCCAGGCCCAGCACATTACCGTGGCCGAAAATGGTGAAGACCCCGGCGACAAACTTGCTCTGCACGCCATCGACTTCGATGTACTGGTTATCCAGGAACTTCACCAGGGCCTGGGCCATGGTCAATCGGGTGGTGGTCATATTGGGTCCCCTCGGCGCCTACGGGTTAAAGGTCCAGCAGCCAACTGTGCTGCGGGTCGTTGTGAAAGTGCCAGGCGCGCTTGGGGCCGGCCATCACATTCAGGTAATACGACTCGTAGCCATACGGCACGCTGACCGGGTGATAACCCTTGGGCACCACCACCAGGTCGTGGTTTTCCACGGCCATGGCCTGGTCGATGCTGCGGTCGTCGGTGTACACCCGCTGGAACACAAAACCCTGGGGCGGGTTGACTTGGTGGTAGTAGGTTTCTTCAAGAAAGCTCTGGTGCGGCAGGTCATCGGTGTCGTGCTTGTGCGGGGGGTAGCTGGACGAATGCCCGGACGGCGTGCGCACTTCCACCACCAGCAGCGAATGGGCCGGCTCGCTGTCGGGCAGGATGTCGCACACATAGCGGGTGTTGGCGCCCTTGCCACGTACGCTGCGCTTGCAGTGCTCGGGGCGGATCAGTCGCGGTGCAAGGCCGGCGGCAGTAGAGCCCGGCGCGGCGCAGACGGCGATCTGCACATCGCCCAGGGCGGTCACCTGGGCAAGCGTGCCCGGTGGCAGGTAGGCGGCGAACGGCGATTTGTCTTCAAATACCGATTGGCGATCACCCAGGTTCTGCCACCTGAACCCTTCGCCCTCGATCGAGACCCGGCCACTGAGCAGCACCAGGCACAGCTCCTGGTCGCCGGCACTGACCGGCAGCGTTTGCCCCAGGTTCAGGCGGTAAGCGCTAAACCCCACGTATTCCAGGCCGCCTACTGGCAGCGCGACCATGGTTTGCCCACGGGGCGTGCTTTTGACCAAAAGGCTCATTGTCCGACCCTCCCGTCCAGCAGGGCGCGCAAGGTATCGAAGCCTTTTTTCGCGTAGATATAACTGGGCGCCACGGCCGGATCCTGCTCGGCCTCCACCACCAGCCAGCCACGGTAGCCGGCGCCCAGCAGCACATCCAGCAACTGGGCGAAGTCGATATCGCCGTCGCCCGGCACGGTGAAAGTGCCATTGACGATGCAGTCGGGAAAGCTCCACATCTGGTTGCGTGCCAGTTGCACCACCGGTTTGCGCACATCCTTGAAATGCACATGGCACACACGCCCCAGGTGCTTGCGCAACACCTCGACCGGCTCGCCACCGCCCATATAACAGTGCCCCGAATCAAACAGCAGGCCGACCTCCGGGCCGGTCAGGCGCATCAGGGTGTCGATATCCTCCGGGGACTCGACGTACGCACCCATATGGTGGTGGTAGGCCAGGCGCACGCCCTGGGACAGGGTAAAACGCGCAAGCTCCGTGAGTTTGTCGGCATAAGCCTGCCAGGCCTGTTCACTGTGAAAACGCGGGCGCTCGATCAGGCGGATCGGCGAGCCCTGGATCGAGTCGGCCACTTCGCCATAGACCAGCACCGTGGCGCCGTTCTCGCGCAGCAGTTGCACATGGCTGGCGATGGCGTCGATTTCCTCGGCCACCGAACGCCGGGCCAGGCGGCTGGAGTACCAGCCGGAGACCAATGCCAGGCCGTACGGGCGTAACACATCGCCCACGCCCTTGGCGTCCTTGGGGAACTTGCCGTTGAGCTCGAAACCTTCGTAGCCGATGGCCTTGCCTTCGCTGAGCGCGGTGCTCAACGGCGTTTCGCCGCCCAGGGCCGGCAGGTCGTCGTTACTCCAGGAGATGGGGTTGATGCCAATACGGATTGCGGGCATGGCTGCACCTTTTATTGTTTTAACCTTGAGGCTGCTGAAATCTGCTTGTGTGGGAGCTGGCTTGCCGGTTCCTACAGTTGAGCGTGTTTAAATTCTGGAGCTGCACCAGGCCTGGATCAGTTGCTCGAAGGTCTGCTGCACCTGCTGGATCAGGGTTTCGTCGTCGATTTCCGCCGCCATCCACGCTCGGCTCGGCTCCTGGAAGATCGTCCGGCCCACGGCAAACCCGCGGCAGGTCCGGCTCCGGCTGGCCTGCTGGAAGCCCTCGGCCAACGATTGCGCCGAGGCATTCAGGCCCAGCAATACCACGCCCCGGCAATAGGGGTCGCGCGCCTCGATCAGCTCATCGAGCTGTTGCCACTGCTCGGCACTCTGCGCTTCGATCTTCCACCACGCC
Source organism: Pseudomonas gessardii (assembly GCF_001983165.1). Classification (GTDB taxonomy): domain Bacteria; phylum Pseudomonadota; class Gammaproteobacteria; order Pseudomonadales; family Pseudomonadaceae; genus Aquipseudomonas; species Aquipseudomonas gessardii. The sequence goes on from NZ_MNPU01000038.1 coordinate 16,054, forward strand.
GGGTAGATGCCCAGGTTGTACAGGCGCTTGAGGCTGCGATAGAGCACATCCGGGTAGGTCGAGGGGTGATCCTTGGGCGGCACCACTTCCAGCAGCAGTTCATGGCCGCTGGTTTGCGCGGCCTGATACAGGCCCTTGAGCTGCGCCTCCTGTTCCAGGCGCAGCAACGGCTCGTCATCGGGGTGAAACTGCACCAGACACTTGATGATCTGCTCCTGGGGCCAGGCGATCAGGTTGCTGCCAATCGAGCGACCGTGCTCGAACGCCAGCGGCCGCGAGCCCTGTACCTCTACCGGACGCGCGACCCACCAGCCACGGCCGGTGGCGGCATTCAGCGCATCCTGACCAAAACGCTGGTCGGCCAGAATGCCCACATCGGCCTCGACGCCCTGCTCGCGCAGCTTGCCCTCCACGCGCTCCACCGCCTGGATAAACAATTGCTTGATCGCGCAGATCCGCGCCGGATCCTGGCCGCCTTTGTGCGCCAGTTCCACCAATTGCCAGCGATGGTCGAAAGCAAACACAAACAGTTGCTTCCAGGCCTTGCGCGGCACACTGACCTGATGCAGGCGCTGCAGTACCGGGTCCTGGTCCGGCCGGGTGATCGGCACCGGGCTGCTGAACAGGTAGTCAAGCTCGGCCGGGGTCGGCATCGCCGGGGCGCAGGCATGGCGTGACACCACCAACCCGCCGCAGGCATTGGCCAGCTGGCAGCAACGCGCGTCATCGGCGTCGTTCAGCCAGCCGCTGAGAAAGCCCGCCATAAACGCATCGCCAGCCCCCAGCACGTTAAGCACTTCGACGCGCACGCCGGGGTAAATCGCCCCGTCTTCCAGGCGCGCCGGGATCGCCCCGTGAATCACCGTGCAGCCTTGCGGGCCGAGCTTGACCACCAGGGTCGCCGCCGTCAGTTGGCGCACGTTACGCAAAGCGCTGAGCAAGTCGTGGCCGGCACCGGCAATCAGGAATTCTTCCTCGGTGCCGACAATCAGGTCAAAGCGCGGCAGGATGCCTTGCAGGTGCTGGCTGACGTTCTGGTCGGCAACAAAACGGGTCTGGCCGTCAGCCTTGCCCGCCAGGCCCCAGAGCACCGGGCGGTAGTCGATATCCAGCACGCGCCGGACGCCGTGCCGCTCGGCGTAGTCCAGGGCCTGGAGGCTGGCCTGGTACACGCCGTCGGTCGAAAAATGGGTGCCGGTGATCAACAGCGCCTTGCTGCTGGCGATAAAGCTTTCGTGGATGTCCTCGGCGCGCAAGGCCATATCGGCGCAGTTTTCGCGGTAGAACACCAGGGGGAAGGTCTCGCGGTCCTTGAGGCCCAGCAGGACCGTGGCGGTCAGGCGCTGCGGGTCGAGCGTGATGCCACTGACATCACAGCCTTCGCGCACCAGGGACTCCACGAGGAAGCGCCCCATGTGATCGTCCCCGACCCGGCTCAACATCGCCGACTTGAGCCCCAGCCGCGCCGTGCCAAAGGCAATATTGGCGGAAGAACCGCCCAGGTACTTGGCGAAACTGGCGACATCTTCCAGCCGCGCCCCGACTTGCTGCGCATAAAGATCGACGCCCAGGCGCCCAAGACAAATCAGATCCAATTGACGCCCACTGGCAAAACGAGTCTGGCCCATGCTGGCTCCTGTTATTTTTATCTGCCCGCGCCTGCCGTCGTGGCGGCGACGCGCTTGGTGGATGCAGACTAGGACGTCCGGCGCCAGCAATCAATATTTATTCTATAAATATTTTATGTGGAATATATTTTCCATTAAGATATTTTTTGCCACCTTCCCTGTAGACTTGCGCCCATTGACCTATTGTCAGGGGCGACGTGCCCGTCACCTGCCCTGATAAGAACACGCCAGAAGGATTGCCTATGTCCCGCACCGATCAGCAGGCTCGCGCCGAGACCGACGTTACCGAAGCTCTCGCCAGCCCTCCGATCAATGCCGAGCGTCTGTTGCAGTTGATCACCGATGAATACGAAAGCCTGCCCCGCCAGCTCAAGCGCATCGCCAGCTACATGAGCCAGCAGAGCGATCGGATCATGGTCGATCGCATCAGCGATATCGCCCGGGAATGCGAAGTCCATCCTTCGGCCATCGTGCGGTTTTCCCAGCGCTTTGGTTTCAGCGGGTTCAGTGAGATGCAGGCGCTGTTTCGCGAGGCGTATACCCACAAGACCACGCCGGTGCAGAACTACCAGCAGCGCATCCGCAGCATGATCGCCAACAAGTCGCAGAAAGCCAGCGGCGGCGACCTGGCCCGCGAATGCGTGAATGCCACGCTGTCGGGCATCGAGCGCCTGGGCCTGGAACTGGACGACGCCGCCTTCGAGAAAGCCGTGGACCTGGTGGTCAACGCCGACAATATCTACGTGGTCGGCGTGCGCCGCTCCTTTGCGGTGGCCGACTACCTGGTCTACAACTTGCAACACACCAACAAGCGCATCCACCTGGTCTCGGGCCTGGGCGGCAGCTACCGCGAGCAGATGCGCAGCGTGCGTGCCAATGACCTGGTGATCGCCATCAGCTTCACGCCCTACGGCAAGGAAACCCAGCACTGCCTGCGCATCGCCCAGCACCACCAGGCCAAGACGCTGATCATCACCGACAGCAACCTGTCACCGCTGGCCAAGCGCGCCAACACGGTGTTGCTGGTCAATGAAGGCTCGTCGTTCGCGTTCCGCTCGCTGAGTGCCACGTTGTGTCTGTGCCAGGCGCTGTTTATTGCCGTGGCGTACCGGCTGGAATTGAAGGTCGATGAGATTCACGAACAGGTGGGGTTCGACGACTAAAAAGGCCTGCTCCCACATGTTGACCGAGGCAGCCCCAAGAATGGCCTACATGAATTTTCTTTTAGAAACCTCGCTAGCATTTCTTGGCAAAATGCCTCACTCCCGTGTAACCAGGTAGCCCCCCATGCCCCGTATTTTGACCATCGAAGACGACGCCGTGACGGCCCGCGAAATCGTCGCCGAGCTGAGCAGCCATGGACTGGAGGTGGACTGGGTCGACAACGGCCGCGAAGGCCTGACACGGGCGGTCAGTGGCGATTACGACCTGATCACCCTCGACCGTATGCTCCCGGAGCTCGATGGCCTGGCCATTGTCACCACCTTGCGCACCCTTGGCGTGTCGACGCCGATCCTGATGATCAGCGCCCTCTCCGACGTGGATGAACGGGTGCGCGGCCTGCGCGCCGGGGGCGACGATTACCTGACCAAACCCTTTGCTTCCGACGAGATGGCCGCCCGGGTCGAGGTGCTGCTGCGGCGCAACAACGCGGCCAAGGCCGCGCAAACCGCACTGCGCGTGGCCGACCTGGAACTGAACCTGATCAGCCGCGAAGCCAGCCGCGCCGACCAGCCGCTGAGCTTGCTGCCCACCGAGTACAAGCTGCTGGAGTTCTTGATGCGCAACACCGGGCAAATCCTCTCGCGGATGATGATCTTCGAGGAAGTGTGGGGTTATCACTTCGACCCGGGCACCAACCTGATCGACGTGCACATTGGCCGCCTGCGCAAGAAAATCGACCCGCCGGGCCTGACGCCGCTGATCCGCACGGTACGAGGCTCGGGCTATGTCATTGCTGAACCCGTCTAACGGCTGGCGCTCGTCCAGCAGCCGCCTGCTGGCGCTGTACAGCTCGCTGTTCGTGGCCTGGAGCTGCATCCTCATGGGGGTGCTGTATTACGAGGTCTCGGCTTACCTGGGCGACCTGTCGCGCCACTCGCTATTGCAGCGCCAGCACCTGTTCCAACACTTCGAGGGCACGCAACTGGATGAGGCCCTGGCCACCAGCATGACCTTCGATATGAAGGGTATTGATGCCTATGGCCTGTTCGACAGACAACAACGGCCCCTTAGCGGCCCGCTCCAGCAGATCCCCGCAGGCTTGCCCCTGGACGGGCGTATCCATGCCCTGGCCAACTGCATCGAATCGGATGACCCGACACTGCCCCGGGGCAGTTGCGACGCGGTGGCGACCCACACCCAGGATGGCCGCTGGCTGGTGCTGGTGCGCGACAACGGCTCGTTGCTGGGCGTGACCCGGATCATCCTGCAAGCCCTGTTCTGGGCCATTTCCCTGACCATCCTCCCCGGCGTCGCCGGCTGGCACCTGCTGCGTCGGCGCCCGCTGCGGCGGATTCGCGGGATCCAGGCCAGTGCCGAGGCCATCGTCGCCGGCGACCTGACCCACCGCCTGCCGCTGTCCAACCGCCGCGACGAACTGGACATGCTGGCGGCCATCGTCAATGCCATGCTGGAGCGCATCGAAAAACTGATGAACGAGGTCAAGGGCGTGTGCGACAACATTGCCCACGACCTGCGTACCCCCCTGACCCGCTTGCGCGCGCAGTTGTACCGGATCAAGCAACAGGCCGCTGAAGATTCGCCCCTGGCCTGGCAACTGGATGCAGTGATCAGCGAGACCGACACGCTGATGGCGCGTTTTCGTGGCTTGCTGCGCATTTCCGAACTGGAGGACCGCCAGCGGCGCGCAGGCTTCCGGGTTTTCGCCCCCCTGCCCTTGCTCCAGGAACTCCATGACGTCTACCTGCCCTTGGCGGAAGAAGGCCAGATGACGCTGCTGTTGCAAGTTCCCGCAGCCTTGCCGCCGATTACCGGCGACCGCGCGCTGCTGTTCGAGGCCCTGGCCAACCTGCTGAGCAATGCGCTCAAGTTCACCCCGCCGGGCGGCGAAGTGATTCTGCGCGGGATCGAGCAGGCTGGCAGCACGCGCATCGACGTCCTGGACTCGGGCCCGGGGATTCCAGAGGCGGAACGGGCCGCGGTGTTCCAGCGCTTTTACCGGGTCGAGGGCGGTCAGCAGCAGGGCAGCTTTGGCCTGGGCCTGTCGATTGTGGCGGCGATCATCAACCTGCATGGCTTCCGGCTGGAAGTCGGCAGCAGCGAGCGTGGGGGCGCGCGGTTGACCCTGGAGTGCCGCCCACAGCCCCCACTGTAGGAGCCGGCTTGCCGGCGATAGCGGCGGATCAGGCCGGGAAGTTTTTGCGCAGGGCCTCGACGCCGCCGGTGTAAACGCCGCTGAACAGCTCTTCCACCTCGGCATCCGTCACCCCGGCAATCGGAGTGAACACACCCGACCAGGTGACTTTGGCCGAGTGCTCACCCAGCGCTTCAACCTGCAAGGTCGCCAGATACGCACTGACCGGGAACGGCGATTCGCTGATGGTGTACGTGTAGGTGCGCGCAACGTTATCGAAGGTCTGCAAATGCTCGACCACCACCGCGCCATCCACGGTTTGCAGGTGACGCACACGCCCGCCTTCGCCCGGCTCGCTCTTGGCAATCAGCGGCAGCCAATCGGGCAACGAGTTGAACCCGCCGACCCGTTGCCAGACTTGATCGGCCGAGACCGGGATTTCAATGACAGCAGATGCTTTGGCCACAAACAGACTCCACAACGATTGGAAAAGGTAGGTCAGCTTACGCCGGCGGCAAGGTGAGCAGAGTTACCTTCTGATCAAAAGATCGGAAATTTCCCACTTTCCCCAGGCTCGTCAAGCGTTTGACCAAAGTTGGTACAGCTTATGCAAACGTTTGCGTCACGAACTTGGCCACCGATTGCCTGCATGTTCGTCCGTCTCCGGGCCACCGGCTCAACACCGCACACGAACAAGGATTTTCCATGCCATTGACCTCCAGGCGCCCCACCCCGCTGACCACCTTGGGTGTTTCCTTAATGCTGGCTGCCGTTACGGGAGTACTCAGTACTCCCACCCGGGCCGAGAAAAAACCGCTTGATGAATCAGCCCAGGGCGAGGCCCTGAGCGCCGAAGCCAGCCCGGCGAAAAAGGGCGTGTACCTGTCGGACTGGTTCAACCAGGACCTGACGATCATTGGCAGCAAAGACATCAGCTTCGGGCCCAGGCCGACCGATGATATCTATCTGGAATACGAGTATTTCGGCCGTAAAGGCCCATTCGAGCTATATGGCTATATCGACGTGCCGAAGATCTTCGGCATCGGCAACAGCAACGACAAGGGCGTGTGGGACCGCGGCTCACCGGTGTTCATGGAACATGAGCCACGGATCTCCATCGACTACCTGGCCGGACGCAGCCTGGCGGTTGGGCCGTTCAAGGAATGGTATGTGGCCTTCGACTGGATCTACGACCATGGCAGCAACAGCGCCAACCGGGCCAATACCTTGTACAGCGGCCTGGGCACAGATATCGACACCCGCTCGCGGGTCATTCTGTCGGCCAACTTCTATGGGCGATACCAGTGGGAAAACTACGGCGCGAGCAACGAATACTCCTGGGACGGCTACCGTGCACAGATGAAATACATCGTGCCCCTTGGCCAGTTCGACAATGGTGCATCGCTGACCTACATCGGCTTTACCAACTATGACTTTGGCTCGGACCTGCACAAGGACAACCCGGCACGCACCGCCAACTCCCTGGTGGCCACCAACGTCTTGCTGTATGCCTTTACCCACCTGCGCTTCACCCTGGTGGGGCGTTACTTCCACAACGGTGGTAACTGGCAGGACGGCAGTGAACTGAACTTCGGCGATGGCAACTTCCGTGCCCGGTCCAATGGCTGGGGTTATTACGCGGGCGTGGGGTATCAGTTCTAGCCCGTGCTCAATCCGCCTGGCGCGTGCTGCTGCGATACATGAACACCAGCGCCAACGCCAGGCACAGCATCGCCAACACCCGGCTGCCGGACAGTTCGATGGCCGTGTTGCCCAGCCAGCCGAAGCTGTCGATCAACAGGCCCATGGCCAATTGGCCGACGATCACCGCCACCGTCGCTACCGCCGTGCCCACGATGGGCACGGCACCGACCATCACTAGCATGTAGACCACGCCGAACAATGCCCCGGTCAGTTGCCACTTGGGCACCTCAAGCAGGCTCACGGCCTGGGCCGGCTCGAAAAACAGAATCAGCAGGCCGGTCACCAGCATGCCCACCACGAACGTGACCAGGCTGCTGCGCAGCACCCCCACGGTTTGCCCCAGGCGCCCATTGATTGCCGCTTGCACACTCAACACCGCACCGGCGGCAACCACCAGCACCAACAATAGAATCAGATTCATCGCCTTAACCCCGCGCAATCAGAACAAGAGCCACCCCAATCAACAGCAGCGCAAGCCAGCGTTCGCCATTGACCCGCTTGCGGGGGCTGCCGAACCAGCCGAAATGGTCAATCAGCACGCTCTTGCCCACTTGCCCGGAAAGGATCGCGATCATGGTCATGGCAATGCCGATCCGGGGCGTGGCCAGGATCAGCACCACCACATACGTGGGGCCCAGGAAACCGCCGATCAGTTGCCAGCGCGGCAGTGCGTTGAGGGCCGGGCCTTTTTGCGGGCCGCTGAACAGCAGCAACAGCAGCAGGATGGGCGTACCCACCCCAAAGATGCTCAAGGTGGCCCATAAATGCCCCACCTGGGCCCCCAGCGGCCCCAACAGGCCAGCCTCCACCGACAGGCCCATGCCGGCCAGGATCACCAGCGGCAACAGCAGCAGCCCCAACCGGTTCTGCGGGCGGGCCTGGGCCGCGCGTTCAAGAGAAGAAGTTTGCATACATCACCTACACGTCAGAGAAGCACAATGACGCGCATTATCCGGTGACAAATCTGTGCGATAAATGGGAGCATGCCGACAACACTTTTGCGTATTACGCACAGCACGGAGCGGTCATGCAGGGCTTCAACGAGTTGAGTTTCAAGGCGCTACGCCTGTTTGTCGCGGTGCTGGACCACGGCAGCTTCTCCGAAGTCGCACGCCGCGAAGGCCTGGCGCCCTCTTCCATTTCCCGACAGATCCAATTGATGGAACAGGCCCTGAGCCAGCAATTGCTCTATCGGCATACCCGGGCGATCAGCCCCACAGAAGCCGGGCGTTTGCTCGGGCATCATGCGCGCCTGATGCTGCAACAGCTGGAAGAAGCCGGGCAGGCCCTGCAAGAACAGGAAAGCGAGCCCAGCGGCCTGGTGCGCATCAATGCGCCCATGGTGTTCGGCCAGCGGCACCTGTCGCCCTGGGTGGCCGAGTTGTGCCAGCGTTATCCCAGGCTGCAACTGGATATCCAGCAGACCGACACCTACATCGACCCCCTGCAAGAAGGCGCCGACCTGTTGTTCCGTATCGGTGTGCTCAACGATTCCGGGATGCAGGCGCGTATTTTCGCGCCCCAGCGCTACCGGATCGCCGCCAGCCCCGACTACCTGGCGCGCTTCGGCACGCCGCGCCATCCCGATGAACTGCGCCATCACCAATGCCTGGCGTACAAGGGGGTGAATGGCCAGCAACGCTGGTACTTCCGTCGCGAACCAGGCGACTGGACGCCCTACTCGGTCAAGGGCCCGCTCACCGGCAACCACGCCGACACCCTGGCGCGCGCCGCCGAACAAGGCCTGGGACTGGTGGTGTTCCCCTCCTGGCTGATCGGCGACAGCCTGCGCGCCGGGCGCCTGCAGGCGGTGCTGACCGACTATGAAGTGGCCACCACCCTGGAGCCGCAGCAGATTGCCGCGTTATGGCCCGGCAGCCGGCGCTTGTCGGTGAAGGTGCGCACGGTCATCGACTTTTTTGTCGAACGCTTCGGCAGCGTGCCCTACTGGGACCGCTGACTCAAAACAGCCACTGGCCGATCAACCAGGCATTGGCGCCGCTGATCACCGTAAACAGGCTCCAGGCCAGGATCCTGGTGGGCAGGCGATTGACGAACGGCCCCATCAGTTGCTGATCGCCGGTCATGCGGATCAGCGGGTACAGGGCAAAGGGCAACTGCAGGCTAAGCACCACCTGGCTGAGGATCAGCAGCTTGCCAATGGCATCATCTCCCATCAACCACACCCCGAGGAACGCCGGGATCAGCGCCAGGCCACGGGTGATCAGGCGGCGTTGCCAGCAGGGAAGGCGCAGGTTGAGGTAGCCCTCCATGATCACCTGGCCGGCGATGGTGCCGGTGAAGGTCGAGCTTTGCCCGGACGCCAGCAAGGCAATGCCGAACAGGATACTGGCGAAGGCGCCGCCCACCAGCGGGTCCAGCAGGTGGTAGGCGTCCTGGATTTCCACGACCTCGCTATGCCCGGTCTGGTGGAATGCCGCAGCGGCCAGCACCAGGATCGCCGAGTTGACCAGCAAGGCCAGGGCCAGGGAGCCGATGGTGTCGATACGCGCCAGCCTGACCGCGTCCTGGCGGCTGGCCAGGTCCTTGCCAAACAGGCGGGTCTGCACGATGGACGTGTGCAGGTACAGGTTATGGGGCATCACGGTGGCCCCGAGGATGCCGATGGCCAGGTACAGCGGCGCGGCGTCGCTGATCGCCGAGAGAGATGGCGTGAAACCACGCAAAACGTCCGGCCAATAAGGTTTGATCAACACCAGTTCGACAAAGAAACACACCCCGATGGTCGCCACCAACGCCAGCATGATAGCTTCCAGGCGCCGGAAGCCACGGTTTTGCAGGGCCAGGATCAGCAGTGTGTCAAACGCGGTGATGACAATGCCGGTGGTCAGCGATACCCCCAGCAACAGGTGGAACGCCAGGGCACAGCCGAGCACTTCGGCCAGGTCGGTGGCGATGATCGAGATTTCCGCCAAGACCCATTGCGTGCGCGCTGAACGCCGGCTGTAGCGTTCGCGGCACAGCTGCGCCAGGTCCTTGCCGGTGGCAATGCCCAGCCGCGAACACAGGCACTGCACCGCCATCCCCGCCAGGCTGGCGAGCAACACCACGAACAACAGGTTGTAGCCATAGCGCGACCCGGCCTCGATGGCCGTGGCCCAGTTGCCGGGGTCCATGTAGCCGATGGAAATCAGCAGGCCGGGGCCGGCAAACTGCAGCACCCGTTTGAAAAATGGCGCACGGGGATCGACGGGGATGGTGCCCGCCACTTCCGGTGGGCAGAACGGTGCGGTGGCAGTTTTCGGCAGGCTGAATTTCACACGGGGTACCAGGCAGGCAGACAAGACAAGACAAGACAAGCCCGCAGCTTAGCAGTCCGGCGAGACCGTGCGCATCAGCGTTTCCCGGGGTAGATCAAGCTTCTCGACCACCTGCACCACCAGGTCCATTTCTTGATTAAGCGCCTCGCGCTCCATGCGCTGGCGAATCACCCCCAGCACCAGCACCGCCAGGGTCGTGATGGAGTACGCCGGCCCGGAAAACGCCCGCACCCCGCTCACCAGCAGCATGGCCGCCGCCAACGCCTGCCCCACCACCGGAATCGCCGTGGCCGCCCCGCGCCGCAGGATAAACCCGGTCAACCCGGCCAGCGCCGTACCGCTCAAGGCGGTAGTGGCCGAACGGCCGACATCGAAACGGTGGAAAAACCCCTGTTCCTTTTGCGCTGCGGCCCGGAGCTCGGCCTCGAACACCTGGCGGTCGGCCAGGCTGAGCTTGTCCTTGTACTGCTCGATCAGGGTCTCGGCAACCCGCTCCTCCAGGCTCACCAGGGCCACGCTGTCGATGGGCTGGTCAAACTTGATGCCGACGCGCAAGGCCACGTCCTGGGCCAATTGGCGGTAACTCACACCGTGCCCACGGGCCAGGTTCATAAAGCTGTCACCGCCCATGCGCTGCAACTCGATAGCCAGTTTCAGTGGGTCGCGCACCTCGCCATCGATGGCCGCACTGTGCTTGGCAGCCATCAGCTCGGCGAGAAACTGCAACTCTGGCGCCCGTGCCTGGAGCAGCACCGGGAACAGGTCCGCATCCTCTTGGGCAAAGCGCACCTCGGCACTGCGCGGGTCCACACGGATCATGCCCCGGCGCTCGTGCAGCAAGTCGGTGTACTGCACCACCATCTTCAACTGCGGCCAGTAGGCCGCGTGGTCGAAGGTGACCAGGTGCACATTGGTCACTTTGCCCTTGAGGGATGGGGTCAGGGGAATGGCATAGCGGCCGATGCAGCGCTCGGCATCCGGCTTGAGCGCCAGGGCCCAGTCCTTGCTGGAATGGCAATTGATCACCCGCCCCTTGAGCGGCGCCGCCACCTGCTCCCAGGGGCTGGATGTGCATATCGCGCCGCCCATCAACAACAGGTGGTTGAGGGGCAGTTCCCGGGCCAGTTCCGGGCTGGCCAGCAGGCTCTTGACCAGCAGGCGAGCGCCCAGGGAATGGCCGACCAGGTTGATCTGGCGCACCTCGATCGATTCGCGGTGCAGGTAGTTGGCCAGTTCCGCCAACAGTGTCCTGGCCACCTCGTCGACCCGGGCCTCGACACTTTTGTAGTGATCAAGAAAATAGCCCACCGCCTTGCCCAGGCCCACGGTCGCCGCGCCCAGGGTGCCGCCGCCGAGCATCGAGGCGATGATGTCCTTGAAGGGGGCGAACAGGTTTTCCAGGAAATGCCCGGCCGGCCAGAACAACATCAGGTTGGTCGAACCTTCGATATCCGCCAGTTGCGCCTGGAAACTGGCCAGTTGCTGCGGGTTGAAAAACGCAGAATAGCCATGGACATAGAGATTGAGCACCTGCCCCTGGGGCTCGCCGCACAGCACGAACGTGGGCTTGCGGGTGCGGTGCATTTCATCCCACTGGTGTTGCATGAGGCGCTGGCTCCTGGTGAAAACGCAGAGCGATAGTAACAAGAATTGGCGCAGGGCCTGCCCCTGTAAAAGACGTCAGGTGGCGAAGTTCTCGATCTTGACCTGCCCGTCCGGGAACGTCGCCACAATCTCCAACTCCCCACCCATTGCACGGATGTAGTTGCGCAAGGTGCTGATGTACATATCGGTACGACGCTCCATCTTGGAAACCGCTGCCTGGTTGATATTCAGGGCCTTGGCCAGGCTCTCCTGGCTCATCTGTTGCGCTTTGCGCAGCTCGTGCAACGGCATTTCCTTGAGGTGCTGCCGCAAGATCCGCTCGGCATCGGCACGGGCCTCGGGGGTCATGCGCGCCTGCAGGTCAGCAAATTTCTTAGCCATGATTCAGGCCCTCCTTAAGCAATGTTTCCAAGTGTTCGTCATACAGCTTTTCGGCAATCGGAATATGGTCTGCATACCAGCGATTGCGCCCGGTTTTTTCACCACCGGTCAGCAGCAGCGCACATCTGCGCGGATCAAATACATACAGCACCCGATAAGGTCGCCCGGCATGCTGGATCCGTAGTTCCCGCAGGCTGCCATGTCGGGAGTTCTTGATATCGCTGCTGTGTGGAAAGCCCAGGGCTGGCCCCAAAAGGCCCAGTAAATCTACAGTCGCCGAGACAGAAGACTGCTCCTTTGCATCCAGCCCAAACCACCAATTGCCGAATTCATCCGTGTACTCAATTTCCCACTTCATGTAAATATGCCATCCATGGAATATAAACTCAAGGGCATAACTTTAGGACTTTCTACACGCGCCCGACACCTAGCTTTTAATTCAAAAAAAAACCGCCCTCACCGAACTCATTGAAATAAACGGTATTAAAACTTTCGCGAGCGCCCTGTAGGATTTATACGACATCCAACAGGCACTGGCACAAAGCGCTGTGCCCTGGCAAAAATTCAGATTCAGTAGCATAAAAGCGCGTTCTAATAGCGCCCTATCGATTCGCCTCAAAGATCCTGGAGTAAGCGATGCCCCATGAAGGCAACCTGTTACAAGCGGCCGTAGTGTTCCTGTTGGCCGCCGTACTGACCGTGCCCCTGGCCAAGCACCTGAAACTGGGCGCGGTGCTGGGCTATCTGTTCGCCGGCGTGATCATCGGCCCTTCGGCACTGGGGCTGATAGGCAACCCGCAAAGCGTCGCGCAGTTCTCCGAGCTGGGGGTGGTGTTGTTGCTGTTTATCATCGGCCTGGAACTGTCGCCCAAGCGCCTGTGGGTGATGCGCAAGGCAGTGTTTGGCGTGGGCCTGGCGCAAGTGCTGCTGACCGCCATGGTGATGGGGGCGGTGGCGCTCTGGGCGTTTGGCCAGTCATGGAACAGCGCGATTGTGCTGGGCCTGGGCCTGGCGTTGTCCTCCACGGCCTTTGGCCTGCAAAGCCTGGCCGAACGCAAGGAGCTGAACAGCCCCCACGGGCGTCTGGCCTTTGCGATCCTGTTGTTCCAAGACATCGCGGCGATCCCGTTGATCGCCATGGTGCCGCTGCTGGCCGGCGGCGACCACACCACCACCGCCGCCCAGGACCTGAACCACGGGTTGCAGGTATTGGGCAGCATCGCCGTGGTGATTATCGGCGGCCGCTACCTGTTGCGCCCGGTGTTTCGCATCGTGGCCAAGACCGGCCTGCGTGAAGTGTCCACCGCCACCGCGCTGTTGGTGGTGATCGGCACCGCCTGGCTGATGGAACTGGTGGGCGTGTCCATGGCCCTTGGCGCGTTCCTCGCCGGCCTGCTGCTGGCCGACTCGGAATACCGCCACGAGCTGGAATCACAGATCGAGCCGTTCAAGGGCCTGCTGCTGGGGTTGTTCTTTATCAGCGTGGGCATGGGCGCCAATATCAGCCTGTTGTTCAGCACGCCCTTTGTGGTGCTGGGCCTGACCCTGCTGCTGATCGGCATCAAGTTGCCGCTGCTGTATGCGGTCGGGCAGATGGTCGGTGAGCTGAACCGCGAGAGCGCAGTCCGCCTGGGCGTGGTCCTGGCGGCCGGTGGTGAATTTGCCTTCGTGGTGTTCAAGATCGGCCGCGACCAGGGCCTGTTCGCCCCGCACCTGTACGATGTGCTGGTGTTGACCATCACCCTGTCCATGGCCCTCACCCCGCTGCTGTTACTGCTGTGCCCGAAGCTGTTCCGGCCCAAGGCCAAGCCGGTGGAAGTGCCGGAAGAATACCGTGCGATCGAGAGCGATGCGCCACGGGTGGTGATCGCCGGCATGGGCCGGATGGGGCAGATTGTGGCGCGGATCCTGCGGGCGCAGAATATTTCGTTTATCGCCCTCGACACGTCGGTGGAAACCATCGAGCTGACCCGCAGTTTTGGTGGTATGCCGGTGTTTTACGGTGACCCCCAGCGCCCAGAGATCCTGCACGCGGCCAAGGTCGACCAGGCCGAGTACGTCGTGATCGCCATGGATGATCCCGAAATCAACATCAAGACCGCCGAGCTGGTGCGCAACCTCTACCCACACATGAAAATCATCGCCCGTGCCCGTAACCGCCAGCATGTGCATCGCCTGGTGGACCTGGACGCGTCACCGGTGCGCGAAACCTTCTATTCCAGCCTGGAAATGAGCCGCCGTACCCTGGTCGGCCTGGGGCTGAGCGAGACCCAGGCCGATGCGCGGATCAACCGTTTCAAGCACCACGACCTGCAACTGCTGGCCGCGCAGCACGCGGTGTACGACGACGCGGCCAAGGTGATGCAGTCGGCCCAGGAATCGCGCGCAGAGCTGGCGCGGTTGTTTGAAATGGACCGTCTTGAGGAGGAGTCGGGGAAGGTTTGAGGATGGATCCGAACGAAATTGCGAATTTTCTGACAGAATACAGCGCAATTTCGTTCATCCATTGGAAGACCTCATGCTCACCCTCAGCCAAACCGCCGCCCGCCTGGCCCTGACGCTGACTGTCAGCCTGGGCGCCAGCCCACTGTTCGCGGCCACCAAGCCGGCCGCGGCAGCGCCGGACGACTTCCAGATCGTCTCGACCCTGGACGGCAAGTTCACCTTCACCCTGCCCAAGGGCTATGTCGCCGACGCCCTGCCCGCCGGCGCGCAAGCCCAGGGCACTGCTGGCGCCAACGGCACGATGTATATCAACCAGGCGTCAAAAAGCGTAGTGGTCGTGGCCCAGACCCTGCGCAATGACGGGATCGACCTGCAAGACAACGAACCGCTGTTTCTCGATAGTGCGGTTGAAGGCTTCCTCAAGGACGTAGGCACCAGCCTGCCGGACTACAAGAAACTGGCGCAGAAGAAACTGCTGATCAAGGGCGTGGGCCTGCGCCAGGTTGATGGCACCGCCAGCATGGGCGGTGGCAAGACCTTGAACTCGACCTTCCTTGCCGGCGCAGGCAACCGCTTGCTGGTGATCCAGGCCATTTCCCGGGCCGAGGATGTGACGGGGCATGGGCTGCTGGTCAGGCAGATTACCAGCGGCAAGTGACCCCGCCCGGTAAAACGACAAAAATCCACTGTGGGAGCGGGCTTGCTCGCGATGGCGGTGTGTCAGTTGATAGATATTTGACTGACCCACCGCCATCGCGAGCAAGCCCGCTCCCACATTTTTTAATGCATTCCCCTCCCCCTCCTACGGCTTGCGTAGCAGGTAGGTATCCATGATCCAGCCATTAGCCTGGCGCGCTGCCTTGCGTACACGCTCGATCTCGTCGGCCACCTCGGCCACCTTGCCGCGGATCAGGATTTCATCCGGCGTGCCCAGGTACGCGCCCCAGTAGATCTCCAGGTCCTGGTCCGCGACGCTGCGGTAGGAGTCCTCGGCATCGAGCATCACCACCAGGGTGTCGGCATCGCTGGCCTGCCCCGCCGCGAGCCGCCGCCCGGTGGTGATCTCGATCGAACGGCCGATGCGGTTCAGCGGCACTTTATGCTGGGCCGCCAGGGCCTGGACGCTGGTAATCCCGGGGATGACGTCAAACTCAAAGGCACAGCGCCCATCGGCCAGGATCGCCTGCAGGATACGGATGGTGCTGTCGTACAACGCCGGATCGCCCCAGGCCAGGAAGGCCCCCACTTCACCGTCAGCCATGTGTTCGTTGATCATGCGCTCGAAGGTCTGTTGCTTGTCGCGGTTCAGATCCTGCACCGCCGTGGTGTAGTCGATTTCGCCGCGCACACGCTCGGGGCAGTCGGCTTCGACAAAGCGGTAGGCGTGCCCGGCGTCGATATAGGTCTGGCAGATTTCCCGGCGCAGGTCGATCAGCTTGTCCTTGCTCTGGCCCTTGTCCATCAGGAAAAACACGTCGGTGCGGTTCAGCGCCTTCACCGCCTGCATCGTGATGTAGTCGGGGTTGCCGGCGCCAATGCCGATGATCAGGATCTTTTTCATGAAGGGGTTCTCAGTGCGGGGCTGCGATTTTGCCATGTTCGCGCCGCTCAGGTCTCGCGCGTTTCCAGGCGCAGGCGCCACACGCCGTTGAAACGCAGCTCGGTGGCGGACAACGGCTCCACATCAATCCGGTTGAACATCGCCAGCGGGCCCTGCATGGCGTACAGCAACGCGGCGCGGATCACAAAAGGATGGGTCACCGCCAGGACATGGCCCGGGGTCTGTTCCAGGGACCGCAGCCACTGCCCTACCCGCTCGCACAGTTGCTCAACGGACTCACCTCCATGGGGGGCCGCCGTGGTATCCGTCAGCCAGGCCTGCAAGGCGTCGGGCTCGGCAAGTTGCACCTCATCGAGGCCCTGCCCGCGCCACCGCCCCAAATCACAGTCGCGCAGGGCCTCTTCCACCTGCGGGGATTCGGCAAAAAACATGGCTGTTTGCCAGGTTCGGACCTCGGGGCCGCAGAGCACACGAGGGGCACGCTTGAAGCGGCCGGCCAATGACAATGCCGGCAACTGCCACGCGCTTTCCAAGGGCTCGTCCAACGCGAAACGCGCACGTTTTTGAGCAGGTGTGCGGGCATGGCACATAAGGGTCAAACGAGTGGCCTGCATCGAAAATCGCCCCGATTTCAAGGTAAGACCGACATCCTGACACAGGAGCACCAAGGCTTGTAGGAACACGGAAAGCCTACGAACGGCGGGAACGGATGCCGGACAGAAAGCCACCCAACATCAGACTTCACCGACAACGTTGCGAGCCCCTTGTTGAACCACTGCCTGAAGGAATAATCATGAAAGTCGCCAACCCCCGACCCACTCTGCCCGCCATGCCCAGCCCCCCAGGCTTGAACCCCTCACCCGAGCCTGCCGTTCAACAAGGATTACCCCTGCGACTGCCCCCGCCCAGAGACCGGGGCGCCGGAAAAACCTACGCACAACGCCTCGACGAAGCCCTGTTTCTTCCCGCAGCCTCGCCATCAGGCTCCCCCTTGGGCGCACAGGACAACCTGGCACGCTCACGACGCAGCCCTTCGCTGAATGTCATTACCCTGAACGCCCAGGCAAAAGCCGAACATACGGTCAGAGTGGCCGACAGTGAGCTGTCGGCGCAGTTCGCCGCCACCTTGATGAACCAGGTCATCTCACTTGATTCAGGTGCTCAAGACAGCCCGGAGACCCGGTTGGTCTACAACATCCCGCCCGATTCCACCTTCGCAAAAGCCTGGGCGCGGCTCACCCAGGCCCTCAAGGATGAGCCTTTTGCAACCTTTGCCAAAAATAACAACATCGACACATCACATTTCAAACTGAACCCAAGGTCCGGGTGGCTGGAGTGCATGATCAATGGCCAGCCAGCCAACTTTACAACGTACACCCCCGGCTGGGACGCGGTGTCTGCAGCCGTCGTGGCCGCCGCGCGCAATCTGGCGCCCACCCTCGAATCACCGTTTGAATATGCCGGCGAAGACCGCGCATCGCTGAATATCGTGGGCGACTTCTACGGTGCCAGCTACTCGAATACCAGAACTGACATGCTCCGTTTTATCGGTCGCTTACAGCATGACCATGGATTTCCTTGCGTAGCGTTCTCCAGGTCTCACCTGCCGCGTCATCACCTACCCGAACACCGGCACATCCAACAATTGCAACAGGATGCGATCGACACCCTCGCGGCGCAAATCACACAGGCGCAGGGTCAACACTTGCCTGCGCGACAAGTCAAAACCTCATCGCAGCTCATCGCCAAAGGCGATCTGGAACTGGCGAGGTGGTGCAGCACAGTCCTGACAGCCCGGCATACGGAAACCCGGCCCCCTGGAGAGGGCATCACCTCTGCCTTCGGGACGGTTCCAGAGTACTCGACCTTTGGACAGGTACGCATGGCCCTCGAAAACGCACTGGCCGAGCCTTCATTCTTGACCTTCGTGAAAAACAACAAGATTGATCTCTCAAGTATCAGCATTGCGCCACAAACCGGCGAACTGACCTGCCAGGTAATAGGGGCCAAAGGTGTCAAGGTCCAGAAGGTTTTCCGCATGACCGACGACTCAGGCTGGTCAGCCGTCAGCACCGACATCTGGGCGTCAGCCAAGAGCCTGGCCGCAGGCTCGACAGAGCAGGTGCGTCACCCCCGGCACAGCTGGATCAGTGTCAATGAGTTGTTGAATTTCTACGGGGAAAACCTGGCGACGGGGACGTTGCTGGAAACCCTCAAACGGTGCGCGGCACTCAACTACACCGGTTTCCCTGCCTTGAACGAGAACGCCCCAGCCCACAACGAACGCTCTAGCGCCGTCCGGGCGAAACGACGCGCGGTCATTGATCGCCTCGACAACAAAACCAGCCCCCGCGAAGCCACACCTGCCACGCCCCTTAACCCGACCACCGAGATAGCCAGTCGCCAGTTTGCCGGCGAGCCCGGCCTGCGCGCGGTCATGGCCCGACTGCTCACTGATGCCTTGAAGAGCGCATCGCCCGGGCTGGACTTCGATATCAACCACCTCGACTTTGCCCAGCCCGACCCGGACAAGCCTGGCCAGTTCAAGCGCACCCCCCTGATGGACCTGGCCCTGGATTACCTGACAGACGACGCTGTGCCAGACTTGCCCGCCGGCAGCAAGCTGGTCGATACCCGCCCTGATCTTATGGCCCATACCGGCAATACCCCGGACACGCCACTGCCCGTTGAAATGAACGATCTTCAAAGCGCTTTACGCGCCCTCCCAGGCCAAATGAACCCAGCCTTGGCAGCGGACGTGCCCAAGTACTGGGACCAGCCCGCCTTCAGCACACCCGCCTCTGGAGGTCTGCGCCCCTTTGCCGGCAGTCATCGGTCACTGATCAGTGACCTGCTGCGCGACAATGTGCGACTGGCCGGGCTCAAGCAACCGGGGCTCGATGAGCAGCAACGCGAAACCCTCGACCTGGTAGTGCGCTACCCCAATGGCTTGACGCGCCCAACCCCCACCGACAACAGCGAAGTGACAATCTTCGCCCTCGGCAGCCTTCCAGCGGCCAACCAAGGCGCAATCGAATCCACCTCGCCGAACCTGCTGATTCAGCGTCATATCGCCGAGCGTACGATTCTCCTGCTCTGCGAACCTAACGGCACAGTCACCCCGTATGACTCCTACGCAGCCTTCAACGCAGCACGCGAGCAAGAGCTCAACGCGCAATTCCCCGGGCAACGGCGCCTCAACACCTTGCGCAAAGTGGACGGCCATGCCTTCGATAACCAGGCCCAACCCCTTATCGATCAACGCCTGGATCACAGCCTTGCCAGTGCTGCGGCTTATCTCAACCTCAACACACTGGATCAGCCCCAACGCAAAATGCCAGCCTGGGTCAGTCAAGCCAGCGAGGCCGAGCGCTTTGTCTTACGTGGACTCAGCCTGGAACTGGCGAGTTTCACCCAGCGCAATAAAGGGCGGACCTACAACAGCGATATCCCGGATATCCGCCCCTTTGCCGAAAAGGCCTTCGGTCAATTGATGGTGTCGGGGCACCCGGCGAAAAACCTGGAAGTCGTGTTCAGGGTTCCCGTGGGCGGCAACTCCCCGGGTGGTGTGGTCAGTGGCAGCATCCATCGCGAACGCCTGAGCATGACCGATGTGCTCCTGAGAAACCTCTCGGGGCTGCCCAGCCGGGACGTGGAGGTCTATCTCAAACCGGGTAACACGCGGGTTCCCGAACTGGAAGTGGATGGCGAACTGCAGAAGCTGATCCAGAACATAGACGTGGGAAAAAATTACCCCGAGTTGCTCAAACGCGAACTGCTGGACGATCCCGCCAAAAAGGCCGAGCGCCAGTCTTTGTTTGCCCAGCAGATTCCGGTGGAACTGCAAATCAAGGCCCTGGAGTTGGCCGTTCAAAAACAATCGGGGTTCGACACCACAGGCTTGCGTTACGTCCAGGCAGCCGTCAATCCAGAACCCGGCACGAAGACCGTCGACGGCAAAGAAATCACCGTGCGACCGCTGGCATTCATCGCCGGGCCAGGCGCGACGCCCGACGTGGTCGACAACATGTACCTGATCGAGCCCGAAGACAGCACCAGCGGCCCGCACATTCTCTATCGCCCATTGATCGCCGACGCGCCGCTGCTGCAATTTCCGACCCGCCAGGCCTTGCTGGAGGCCATCCAGCAGCCAGGGCGTTTGCAAAAAGACATCCTGGCCTGGTTTCCCGACAGCTCGACCCGGGAATACTACAAGGCCTGGAGTTTCAAGGAGCCCTCCGCCCAGATCACCAGCCTGTTTGGCGTGGGTGACGGAGAAACCATTCCCGCCGCACCCACGCTGGCCGTAGGAAGCTACGCCGCTGCCGATGCGCTGAAGGCCAAACTGCAAACCGGGAGACTGATAAACCACCTGTACGACGCCAACGCCCAGGGCCTGATCAGCATGGCCGAACAACAATCTGTCTCCGATGCCGAAAGCCGCTGGGCAACGCTCAAGGAAGGCGGCTATCTGTTGCTCAACGCCGTACTGCCCGCCCTGCGCGGCCCGGGTGCCGCCATCGGTACGATGTTGCAGTTCCAGGGCCTTCTCAGCGACCTGCAAACGCTGGCGGACGATGACACGTCGAACAAAGAACCGGCCATGGCGGATCTGTTGCTCAACCTTGCGATGCTGGTGACCCATCGTCGAGCACGCCCCCTGCCCAGGCAGACCGACACACACCCGACCTCAGGGTTGGCCGAGACACCTCTGCGTGGTGGCCGCTACAACAGTATCGTAGAGGCGCCCAATGGCGAAAAGGTCCGACGCATGATCGTCATGAAGGGCAACATGAAAAAAATGCAACTGGTCAAAGGCAACCTTTTTACCTTTGAAGATGAATACAAAGGCAAACCCCGCCTCAACATCAACGCCCATGGCCGCGACCTCAGCTTCACGGAACAACTGCTGGGCAAGAGTTCAACCATCCTTTATGACGGCGCCGAGCATACCGCCGAACAACTGCATGCCCATCTGCTCGCCAAAGGCATCGACCCCAGCCAGTTCGACAACGTTCGCTTGCTTGTCTGTTACTCCGGCAATGGCTCCGAGAACTCCTTTGCCGCCGAGTTCCAGAGGTTGATCAAAAAGCCGGTGAAGGCCTTCGTGGGGACCGTGACAGTGACCCCCAGCCCCGAACTGGTCACCTCCGAATTTGAAACCGGCACCCAGATGCACGGACCGCAAAACGGACCGAAGCTGGTGAGTGACACCTACGCAGAATACGACAGTGTCGACACCGTCAAGGACCGCACGGGTATTTCCCTGATCCGCAACCCTCTGGAATACATTCTCTTCTCCTACTACCCCGTGTATTACCCGCCCCGCACGGGCGCTACAACGGCAAATCGCTGAGCACCCTCCAGCACGCGGCACTGGCCAATCGGTTCGTCGCATTGACGAACGGTCCTACGAATGTTCAGATGCGGCCCTGTTTCAGGTGCCGCATGCCGCCGTGCATGAGGTGAAACGGGAAACCGGTACGCTCGTTCGAGCAAGTCCGGTGCTGCCCCCGCAACGGTATTCGCGTGACCCCTTCGTTACACCACTGTGGCCAGAACGCCATGGGAAGGTGAAGGGTTCGATACGCGAGAGCCCGGAGACCGGCCTGGAATTTCTGTTTGGCATAATCCTGCGGTGGGCGGGCATGGGCCGGTGTCGGTGTGTGCCCGGCGCCTTCTCCTGCGTGCTTCTGCGAAGATACTTTCGAGAAGACTATGATTTTCCAACGTTCCTCTACCTCTGGCCCAACCCTGCTCCTGGGTTGCCTGTTCAGCCCGCTGCTGCTCGCCGATGACGCGGCCCTGGTGCTCCATCCGCAGACCGTTTCGGCGCCGTCGGTGGAATCCACCACCGTGGCCGAGATGGCCCAATACGGCAGCAAAGTGGCGATTGTCACCCGCGAACAGATTGAACGCGCCGGCCCCAGCGCCGATATCACGCGGGCGATGCAGATGTTTATCCCCGGTTTCTATGTCGCGCCCAAAAACGGCCCGTTCGACTACGGCACCTACTCCCTGCTGGGCGGGCGCAATGACGACACCCTGATCCTGCTCGACGGCGTACGCCTGAACAACCGCCTGTACGGTGGCCTGTACCTGGACACCCTGCCGGCCAACGCCGTGGAGCGCATCGAAGTGCTCAAGGGTGGCCAGAGCCTGTTGTTCGGGACCCAGGCGGTGGCGGGCGTGATCAATATCGTCACGCGCAGCCCGCAGACCCGCGAGGTGTCCGGCGAAACCAACCTGGGCGTCGATACCTTTGGCGGCACCACCGGCGATGCCCGGGCCGAGCGGGTTTTCACTAACGGCCTGGGCGACCTGGGCCTGCTGGCCTATGTCAGCCATAACGTGTCCGAGGGCTACCAGCCGTTTCGCAACCGCGACATGAGCCATGTCAGCGACAAGAAACGTTCCTACGAAGTCACCACCCTCGGCGCCAAGGCCATCCAGTCTATTGGCGATGACTCGCGCCTGGAGCTGTTCTACCAGTACTCCGACGCCAACCTGGACTTCGCCGGCGCCACCAACAACCGCAAGACCACCAACGACCGCGTGCAACAGATCGCCACCGCGACCTTCGAGCAACGCCTCAACGAGCGGCTGAGTTACTTCGTCAAGGGCCATATCAACGACTGGGACACGCGTTACTCGCGGGTCAACAACACCGCCGACGGCGGCACCCTGGTACGCAACCACAATGACTACTGGGGTTTTACCGACTGGGGCGTGCAGGCCGAAGGCAAGGCTGAGCTTGAAGGCGGGCATGTGCTGGTGTTCGGCTCCGACAACCAGTGGTTCAAGGGCCAGGACGATGTGCTGGTCATCGACAACAACCAGGCCGAGGCCCACGCCCTGTACAGCCAGTTGCGCCCGCAGATCGACGCCCTGCCCGACTGGCACCCGAGTATCGGCGTGCGCCACGAAACCATGAGCGGCGGCGACAGTGCCACGGTCGGCATGCTCACCTCGCTCTATGACCTCAACGCCAACTGGGCCCTGCGCGGCCAGTACGGCACCGCCTACAAGCTGCCGAATGCCGAGCAACTGTTTGTCAATGAGCCCGGCGACGAACTCGGCAACCGCAACCTCAAGCCGGAAAAAAGCCGCAACGCCGAGCTGGGCCTGGACTACAAGGGCCTGCTGGCCGACCGTGAGTTCAGTGCCAGCCTGACCCTGTTCAAGCGCACGATCACCGACCTGATCACCCTCGACGATATCCAGTGGGTCAACGGCCAGGGGCAGATCCAGATGCGCGGCTTCGAGGCCGACGCCAAGTGGGCGCTCAACGACCAGTGGAGCCTGCAGGCGGACATGACCCGCAACCTGACCGAGTCGCGCGCCGGCGTCACGATCAATGATGTGCCCAGTTTCTTCGCCCGTTCGCGGGTGGGTTTCGAGTCGCAGAACCGCCTGTGGGGCGCCGGCGCGGCCATCCGTTATATCCACGATGTGACCAGCTCGAAACGCATCGAGTACGGTCACTACTCGGTGGTGGACGCCGACGCCTACCGCTACCTCGACCACGCCCATCAACACCGCGTGAGCCTGCTGGTAGAGAACCTGTTCGACCGCGACTACGTCACCAGCCGCTCCAGCAATGTCGACAACCTGGGCCGCCCCTTCACCTCTGAGGTGCGTTACACGTATCGCTTCTGATGACTGAAATCACACACATCGACGGGGTGGACAGCCACCCCGACTGGTCCCGGATCCCCGAGCATGCCCGCCATGTGCTGCTGTGCACCGGCCCGCGCTGCACCCAGCGTGGCGCCTTGCAACTGTGGAAAACCCTGCGCCGACGCCTGCTGGAACACCAACACATCGAAGTACCCGGCGGTGTGCTGCTGACGCGCACCCATTGCCAGTTCCCCTGCAACCTGGGGCCGGTGCTCACGGTGTACCCGGAGCGCTGCTGGTATGGCGTGCGCAGCAAGGCCGATGCCGTGCGCCTGGTGGATGTGCACCTGGTGGGCGGCGACGTGGTCGAAGCACTGCTGATCCGGGAGCACCCGTGAAGCGCCTGGCAGGCTTGGCCATGGCCCTGCTGGGCAGTGCCTCGGCCCTGGCGGACGGCTATCGCAATTGCCAGCAGGATTGGCACCTGCCTACTGCGCCGCCGTCGCGCATCGTCGCCCTGAACCAGCACGCCGCCGACATGCTGCTGGCCCTGGGAGCCGGCCCGGCGCTGGTGGGCGTGGCGTACCTGGATGACAACGGCACCGCACACCAGCAGGGCCAGTATCAAGGCGTGCCGGTGATTGCCCCGCGCTACCCGGCCAGCGAAGTGTTGTATGGGCAAAAGCCGGACCTGGTGGTGGGCGGCTTTGCCACGGCCTTTGGCAATGGCATCACCTCGCGCACCGGGCTGGCCGGCAACGGTGTGGCCTCGTACCTGTTGGAGTCGGCGTGTGCCGGGCACTCCCTGGATTACTTCGGGCATATTCGCAATGACCTGCTGACCCTGGGCAACCTGCTGCATCAACCACAGCGGGCCCGCGACTTGATTGAGGCCCTGGACGCCGACCTGGCCAGCGCCCAGGCACTGGCCAAGCCGGCCAAGCCCTTGTCGGTGTTTTACCTCGACAGTGAAGTCAATGGCCTGGACAGCGAAGGACAACACGGTTTCGTCAGCGCCCTGCTGGCCGCTGCCGGAGCGCGCAACCTGTTGGCCGGGATCAATCAATACCGGGTCAGGGTCAGCAGCGAGACGTTATTGATGAGCGACCCGGATGTGATCCTGCTGGCCGACGCCCTGTGGTCCCCGGCCAGCCGCAAACGCCAGTTGCTGACCCACGACCCGGTGCTGTCGCGCCTGCGGGCAGTGCGGGAGAACCGCCTGATCGAGATCCCGTTTACCCATCTGGTGCCCACTGTCGACAGCGGCAAAGTGGCGCTGGACCTGGCGCATAAGCTCAACGCCCTGTAGGAGCGGGCTTGCCGTAATGCCGTTCAGTTAAGCGAACGCAATACTCAAAGCAGCGAAGATCAAATGTGGGAGCGGGCTTGCTCGCGAAGACGTCGGCCCAGCCAACATTGATGTTGACTGACCCACTGCTTTCGCGAGCAAGCCCGCTCCCACAGGCCAGGCCATTGCCTGACCAGCCCCAAGGGCATTGCACCGCAATGGGACTGAGCTAGACCGCCGGGCTGCGCGCCAGCTCCCGCAGCCATGGCAACACCCGCAAACCGCTGGCCGGTGACGGCGGGTCGATGATGTCCATGAAATGCTCCAGGGTGATGCTGTCGGGCGATCCCGGCAAACGGACCAGGGCCAGGGGCGCCAGGCAGGTCGGCGGCCCCAGGTCCTGGTCGTCATACACCAGCACATGGCGCACCTGCGGGTGTTGCTGCTGGAACGCCAGCGCGCCACCGCCGTTGGCGGCCAGGCCTGCATTGATGATCAACACGTCGAATGGCTGGGCAGGGATATCGGTCAGGATCAGCACTTCCTCGAAGGTCTGCACCGGGACAATCCGGTAGTAGCCCAGTTGGTTGAGCATTTTTTCGATGTGTAACCGTTGCAGGTGCTGTTCATCGGCAATCAGGATCGTCAGTGCTTTGGTTGGCATGGCAAGTCCCTGAGCAGGCAGCGCTCGTGGAAGGAAGGAGCGACCTACTCTTCCAGACATAATTCGACGAAAAAATCAGCGTAGTTCCCCCTACACGTAGGAGTTCTCCCAAACCCTCCCCGAGCCTCTCCCCTTATACCCGGTTGCAATAGTCCGTCAGGGCCTGATGCAATTGATCAATGGCCTCTTGCACACCGGCCACCGCCAAGCCCAACGCCCCCGGATCCTGCTGTTCACAGGCCGCCTCCAGTGCTTCGCAGTGGCTCACCAAGACCTGCGCCTCGACCAGGCGCGCCCCGCCCTTGGTCCTGTGGGCCAGGTCATGCAAGTGGGCGTAGTCGTTTTCTGCAAGCAAGGCCTGTAGTTGCGTGCGATCGGCGCTGAGGCTGTCGAGCAGTTGCGCCAACAACTCCTTGACGGCGTCAGTGTCAGAGCCGGTCAACTTCAATAAACGACTCAAGTCGAGCGCCGGGGCCGGGGCAGCCGTCACCAGCTCATTGACCGAAGGCATGGCCGTACGTGAGGCCAGCGCGGCATGCAGATCCTCAAGCCCGGTGGGTTTGAACAGGCAGCCGTCCATCCCCGCCGCCAGGCAACGCTCGGTTTCCTCCGGCTGGGCATTGGCGGTAAACCCCAGCAGCAGGCAGGGCGCCAAGCCACGGGCGCGCTCATCGGCACGAATGTCCCGGGCCAGGTCATAGCCGTTTTTCAGCGGCATATTGCAGTCGGTGATCACACCGTCAAAGCGCTCGGCCTGCCAGCATTCCAGGCCCTGCACCCCATCGTTGGCGGTGGTGATCCGGTGCCCGAGGAAACTCAGCTGCCGGGTCAGCAACTGACGATTGGCCGGGTAGTCGTCCACCACCAGGATATTCAATACATGGGCCGGCGGCGCCTCCAGGGCAACCGGTTCGGAATGCGCACTGGCCGAAGCGGCCACCGCCAATGGCAGTGTGACCTCGACCCGTGTGCCCTGCCCCAGCACGCTACTCAATTTCAGCTGGCCGCCCATCATTTCACACAGGCTGCGGCTGATCACCAGCCCCAGCCCCGAGCCACTGCGCGCCGACTGGTCAGTGTTACGCCCTTGAATAAACGGGTTGAACAGGCGCATCTGGTCCTCGACGCTGATCCCGACCCCGCTGTCCTCTATCACCAACCGCAGGCTCAGGTAGCCATTGGCAACGGCGGGCGATCCACTGGCACTCAAGCGCACATGGCCCTGGGCCGTAAACTTGATGGCATTGCTCAACAGGTTGGAGACCACCTGCTTGAAGCGCAGCGGATCGATCAAAACGTGACGATCGACCAGCGGGTCCAGGTCCACCTGCAAGACCAGGCCCTTGGTGCGCGCCAGCCCTCCGAAGATACGCACCACCGAGGCCAGCAGCTCGCGCAGGTTCGAGGGTTCCAGGGTCAGGGACAAGTGCCCAGACTCGATCCGGGCAATGTCGAGAATATCGCCGATCAACTCCAGCATGCCCCGCGAAGCGTCGGAGGCCACCGCCAGGGCGTCATGGTCGATACGCCCCTGCTCGGCATTTTTCAGGGCCAATTCGATCATGCCGATCACCGCATTCATCGGCGTGCGGATCTCATGGCTCATGGTTGCCAGGAAGGTGGTCTTGGCACGGTTGGCCGCATCGGCCCCTTCCTTGGCCTCCTGCAATTGCCCCAGCAAACGCTGGCGCTCGCTGACATCCACCCAGCCGGCAATCATGCCCACGACCTTTTCGTTGGCATCGCGGTACGGCAGCATCCAGTGGTAGATGGTCAGGGTCGCGCCCCCCGGCACCTTGAGCACCCGGTCATGAATCTGCGGTTCGCCGCGCTCCATCAGGCGCATGTAGTCTTCATGGTAGGACTGGGACTGGGGCTGATTGCCGGTGTCGGTCTCGACCACGGTCTTGCCGATCACATCTTCGAGGTGAAAGCCGAACACATTGAGGTAGGCACTGTTGCACGCCATCAACCGGCCCAGGCGGTCGCGCACATAGATCGGGTGCGGCGTGCCGTCGATCAACACGCTCATAAAGCGCATCTGGTCGCTCAGGGCGCGCTCGGCCTGGGCCCGCTTGCGGATCAGGCTGCGCAGGTAAATGGCCCAGCCCAGGGTGATCAGCAACAGCACGGCGGCCAGCGAGAACCCCTGGATAATCGTGTTGCGGTGCCGTAGCCAGTAGCTGTCGTCGATCACCAGCTCGCTGCGCCAGCGGTTGGTCAACTCATCCATTTCCTGGGGCGTGATGCTCAATAGCGCCTTTTCCAGGATCGAGAACAACTCCAGTTGACCGCGCCCCACACCAAAGGCCAGTCGTGCCGGCTGCGAGCCAACCGTACTGGTGATGCGCAGGCGGTCACGGTATTGATGGGCGATCATGTAGCGCGCAATGATCAGTGCGTTGACCGAGGCGTCGGCCCCCGCGCTGGCCACCAGGGCC
This sequence comes from Pseudomonas gessardii, assembly GCF_001983165.1. GTDB lineage: Bacteria > Pseudomonadota > Gammaproteobacteria > Pseudomonadales > Pseudomonadaceae > Aquipseudomonas > Aquipseudomonas gessardii. The sequence continues at coordinate 43,988 of NZ_MNPU01000038.1, forward strand.
ATGGCCTGCGCAGGGGTCTCGACGTCCACCAGCACGATCTTGGGGTAGTCGCGGCTGATGATTTCCCGCTGCACGCTGCGGCCGATGACCGCCAGGCGCTTACCCGCCATGTCATCCAGGGTGACCGGGCTGCGGTCATCGTCGCGCGTGACCAGCACGAACGGGTTGCTCAGGTACGGCCGGGTAAAGCGGATCTTGTCCTCCCGGGACATGCTCGGCGTAATGAGCGCGATCATATCCGCCTCGCCCTCGCTGACCTGCTGGACTTGACGCGGCAGCGAATTGCCGCGTACCACATCGAACTTCAAGCCGGTACGCAAGCTGATCTGGGCCAGGACCTCGGCACTCAAGCCCTGCAATTGGCCTCGATCGTTGAAAAATGACAAGGGCATGAACTTGTCCAGTGCCGTGACCTTGATCCGCGGATGCTTGTCCAGCCAGCGCTGTTCACTGGCGCTCAGGCGCAGGCGCTCGCGACCAACGATCCCCAGGTTGCCGGCGCTCCAGCGGCGCAGGATCTCCATTTGTTCGTTGATCGGGATCACTGCCAGCGCCGCATTGAAGATACGCAGCAGCCGCACATTATCCCCAGTAAAAGCGAACGCGAAAGGGTTGACCTCCAGGCTGGAAAAGTCGGCCATGCGCACATTATTGAGGTGGTTTTTGTTGATCAGATAGTTGGTGCTGATCGCATCGCCCAGGTAAACGTCCGCCTGGCCAAAGGCTACGGCGCCAATCGCCTCGAAGGTCGACGAATAAAGCTGCAATGAAGCATTGGCGTAATAGGCCGCTACCGCCTCGGGCTGCATGTAGTGATAGAGCATGGCCAGGCGCTTGCCCGCAAGCTCCGCGCTCAGGGCCTGGCTGTCATCGACGCGCGTCACCAGGGTCGGCTGGTCGTTGGCATACGAATGCGAAAGCCTTAGCTGCCGGTCCGCGGCCTCGTAGCCATTGGCCGTGCCGAGGAAGTCCACGTCACCGCGCTTGAGGGCCGCAATAACCTCGTCCCGGTGCTCGTAGCGCTGCACCTGGATCGCGACGTTCAACGCCTGGCCGATCAACGCGGCATAATCGGCGGTGATTCCTTCCAGATCGTCGTTGTTGTTCGTCAGGTCGAAGGGGGCATAGTCGGGAGCCGACACCCCCATCACCAGCGTGCGGCGCTCGCGTAGCCAGCGCCAGTCCGCTTCATTGAGGTTCACCTGCGGGGCATCCAGCCTCGAATGCCCCAACAGTTGCAGAGTCTGTGGCTCGCCCAGAGCCACGTTGACGGTGAGTGACAGGTTCGCCAGCCAAAAGGCCGCGAACCATTTGCCCAAAGTGCTCGACATATCAGATCAAATGATTGCGATGGGCGAACTTGGATAAGTGCACCACTGAAGACATACGCAGTTTCTCCTTCAACCGGGTCTTGTAAGTGCTGATGGTCTTGTGACTCAACAGCATGTCCCTCGCGATTTCATTGTTGCCCAGGCCCAGGGCCAGCTTCTGCAAGACCATCAGTTCGCGGTCGGACAGGGCCTCTACCAGTTGCTGTTCCGTGGTTTGCAAGTCGTCCTTGCGTACGGAGCTGGTGGGCAGGCTGGGGAAGCAGCTGTAGTTGGACATGACCGCCTTGATGGCTTTTTGCAGCTCATCCAGCTCACCGGTTTTCGCGACAAACCCCATCGCCCCGGCGCGCATACAACGCGTCGAGAAAAACACCGCCAGGTAAGAGGTCAGGACCAGGATTTTACAAGGCAGGCCCAATGCCTTGATTCGGCTGATCACCTCCAGCCCGCCCAGCTTGGGCATCGCCAGGTCCAGAATGACCAGGTCTGGTCGTTCCTCCCTGGCGATCTGTAAGGCATCAGCACCGTTGGCGGCCTCGAAAATCGTCTCGAAGCCCTCTTGGCGTAACAAGTATTTAACAGTTGCACGAATGAACGGATGATCATCCACGATTAACGCTTTGCTCATGCGACTCCCTGGCAGAACACCACGACTGTTTAGTTGCTTCATTGGCGACTACTCATTTAAGGAGCGCCAATACCCTTACACATCACACGAAACCCCTGTACCTGTGAGAATTGCCAGTTCCGACCAGCGGCGCTATCTACACAGAACGTTTCAACGGAATTTGGTTAGGTGCAACGGCTCAACATTAACAACGCAATGATGTTTCGCCTGAAGGTAAAATCCGGCGCACTTGTAGGACTTATCCTCACTAAAGCGTAGTCAAAAACAGCAAAAAAGCCGCCCTCCCATGACAGGAGGCGGCTTTTTTCGGCCCGGAAAAAGGCCCCCTCAATCGGTGGTGCTGGGGCTCCAGAAGGCTTGTACCACCAGGGTCGAGCGGGAAATCCGCGCCACCAGGGCGTCCAACTCGTCACCATCGACCGAGTTGGCGGCCAGCGTGGCTTCGATCTCCACCTCCTCAGTGCCAAAGGTCCGTACGTCGACATCACTGGCCGGGTAGTTGCAGCGCGCCAACTCCGATTCCAACAAGGCCATCACCGCCTGCTGCTGGGTACGCCGGGCGATCACGTAAAGGATGTTGGTCACCTCGGCCGACACCACGTCCAGGGGCTGGCGGTTGATGTTATTGACGATCGGCCGCAGCAAGGTGTTGGCCGCCAGCACAAACAAGGTGCCCAGGAGCGCCTCGATGATCAGGTCGGCACCGGCACAGGCGCCCACTGCCGCGGAGGTCCACAACGTGGCGGCGGTATTGAGCCCGCGTACATTGCCCTCCTCACGCATGATCACCCCGGCACCGAGAAAGCCAATGCCGGACACCACATACGCCACCACCCGCACGGCGCCTTCGGCACCACCGAGGCGATTGGCCATATCGACAAAGATGGCGGCCCCCACCGCCACCAGCACGTTGGTGCGCAGCCCTGCCGTACGCTGGCGGAACTGGCGTTCAAAGCCGATCAGGCCACCGAGAATAAAGGCCGCACTGAGGCTGACCAGGGTGTCGATCAAGGAATCCAGATTGATATTGTTGAGGGCCTGCATGATAAATCTCCCTTTGATTGCCCGCAGAATCCGCGTCGAAAAAAAGGGGGATCAGGCAGCCACCAGGACGGTTCGCTACCCCAATACCGCTTCTCGCTTTATCGGCGAGACAACGGCATGCAAATGCGCGTCAGCTGGCCAAGCCTGGTCGACAACTGTCACTCGAAAGTCTGTTCACGAAGGTCTGCGCTATGGTTGAAAACCGGCGCAGCTTACGCCCGCAGTCTGAAGGAAGAAAGTGACAGAGCAGCGAATCGGCGGGTTCTTCAGCAAGGGTTCAGCCAGGGTCGCTCCCGCAGGCGCGGGAGCGGCCGCTGTCAGCTGGCGGTGGCCAGCAGCCGGTCACGCACCGAGCGCCCCTGGCCCAGGCGTCGGTCATGCTCATGCAGCGACGCGGCAATCTCATCGGCGCGAATCGGCAGGATCGACAGCAAGGTATCGCTCAAGCCATGGCTGGCCTGGCTGAAGCCCTGCATGTAGATACCGGCCTTGCAGCGCTCGTCGGTGACCACGCGGTAATCGCGGCTCACGTCAAAGTCCCCCATATAGGCCTCAAGTGGCGCCAGCAACTGGCGATGCATCTGGCGCTCATAGCCGGTGGCCAGGACCACCGCATCGTAGTGGTTGAGCACGGTTTCACCAGTGGCGTTGTGACGCACCAGCAGCTCGATGCCCAGGGGCCCGGCGCTGGCTTTTTCCACGGTGGTCAGGGTGCGGAATGCGTGGCGGGCGATGCCGGAGACTTTCTGGCGATAGAAGATCCCGTAGATGCGCTCGATCAGGTCCAGGTCCACCACCGAATAGTTGGTGTTGTGGTACTCGTTGACCAAGCGCTCGCGCTCGCTGCTGGGCTGCTGGAACACCAGGTCGGTGAACTCCGGGGAGAACACTTCGTTGACGAACGGGCTGTCATCGGCAGGCTTGAGGGCCGAGCCGCGCAGGATGATATCCACCTGCACCGAGGGGAAGCTGTCATTCAGATCGATAAACGCCTCGGCCGCGCTCTGCCCACCGCCGATGATTGCAATGCGCATCGGCTTGCCTTCCAGGCACGGCTGCTGGGCCATGCGCGCCAGGTACTGGGAATGGTGGAACACCCGCCCGTCCTCCTTGAGCGCCTTGAACGCTTCGGGAATCCTTGGCGTACCACCGGCGCTGACCACCACCGAGCGCGCGGTGCGCACCAGTTGCTCGCCGTGGGCATCGCGGGAGATCACCCGCAGCGCCTCGACCTGCTGCTGATGCAGGATCGGCTCGATGGCCAGCACTTCCTCGCCATAGCGGCTCTGCTCGGTAAATTGCCCGGCGACCCAGCGCAGGTAATCGTTGTACTCCATGCGGCACGGGTAGAAGGTGCCCAGGTTGATAAAGTCCACCAGGCGCCCGTGGGCCTTGAGGTAATTGACGAAGGAATAGGGGCTGGTGGGGTTGCGCAGGGTCACCAGGTCCTTGAGGAAGGAAATCTGCAGCTCGCTCTGGCTCACCAGGGTATTGCCGTGCCAGCGGTAGTCGGCCTGCTTGTCGAGAAACAGCACATCGAGCTTGCCCTGGGCTTTCTCGCGCTCTTGCAGGGCGATGGCCAGCGCCAGGTTCGAGGGACCGAAACCAATGCCGATCAGGTCGTGAACCGCGGGCGATGCAATTGCCTGTGTCATTCCAGTGTCCTCTGGATAAGCCCCGTGGCAGTGGGGCGGAAAGCCTGGGCGACCTGCTGAACAACAGGCCATGTGTTGATAGGAAACGAGGACAATGAAAAAAAATTTAAGGCGCGCACCTTATTGAGCGGCTCGCCCATTCGGTAATGCTTCATTTCCCAGATCCTGTACTGCTCGACCCCGGCGAGGGGAATAATCAGGGGTTCGGCAATCTTTGAACGAGACAGGCCTTCAACTTCACGCAACAGGAAGCCTCCATGATACATGTGTTTGAAGTTCGCCGAGCCCTCACTAACTTCGGCCTTAATTTGCTAAAAAACACTTTGGTATTTCTGCGGTTGGGATTCGCCGGGAACGAATCGGCTTAAGAGTATCCGGCGCGTGTTTGCCTGCCCCTCGCCGGCTAAATTCCGAAAGCAAAATATTTTACTCTAGGGCACCCACACCAACCTCGCAAATACAACATCGATTTTTTTCAGAAATCGCAAATATCTGGAGCAATGCCTCTTGACATAGGCAAAAACCAATTGTAAAAAACAAAAATTCAATTTGCATATCTTCAGGTGGGTTAACAAATGGATTTGTCGACACTCATGCTTTTTGTACCGGCTTGTTTTGCTTTAAATTTAGCGCCCGGCCCAAATAACCTCCTCTCAATTAATAACGCGGCCCACCATGGCTTCACGGCATCTTGTTTTGCCGGGATTGGAAGGCTGATTGCTTTTACGATAATGATCGCTTTGGCTTCTGCTGGACTTGCCGCCGTCATCTTCGCGTCGGAAACAATCTTCACGATCATAAAAACTATCGGAGCTGTATATTTGATTTATCTGGCCTATAAACTATGGACCAGTGAAGGCTTTACCATGACTCAAATAGAAAATGGAGCCAAGGTAAGAATTTTTACACTAATGCGCCAGGAATTTCTTGTTGCAATCGGAAACCCAAAAGCAATTTTAATTTTTACAGCATTCCTCCCTCAATTCATTGTGCCGGACCAACATATTTCTGCACAATTTATAACGCTAGGAGCCATGTTTCTAGTCCTCGAATGGATCGCCATTGCGATTTATGCATACCTTGGACTGCACCTTCAGCGCTGGCTCGCCGGAGCGAAAGCAAAAAAACTATTCAATAGAGTCTGCGGCTCACTTCTTGGGGGTGCTGGCCTAGCCCTTCTGGTTGCGAGAAATGCCTAAGTCATCAGACTTCTAGGGCAATCAAAATTTTATTGATAATAACTCCTAAGAAATAAGTTTTGCTGTCGTATAGCGTCAAGGAGATCTATTGCTCTCGCAATTAACGGCATGAAGCCACTACCACCCTATTTTAATGGATTAAATCATGGGTTTCCTCGGAACTTCAAACTGCATTGCGTTGTTCAGCGAGCATATTGCAACGCACACTGCTATGAGACTACAAGACCCTCGGGCATCTAATTGGCCAAGCGTTATCAATGGTCCGTTATTTATTGATCGCGCTTATGATTGGGCTAAAATTTTTTTTATAGCAGAACCCGTAAACAACTCTCCAATATTGATATTGATGAGACTAGGCGTAGAGTCTGCCAGCCTGCTCTTGGGCGCGCTACAGGCCGGTCTATTTCCCATACTCATGAAACCGACCACTCCCATCCACTTAGTGATTGAGGCCGTACGAGAGTCTTCCTGCTCCTTAGTCGCAGTGCCATCCGGGCTACGGCTTGAAATTGTAAAGTATGGATTCATACCCGTGAGCCAAGGGGATGACTACGCAATCCTTCGGTCACCCTATCATTCGTTGCCTCATTCAGTGTTAGGGAATACCCCTATAATTGGAATACTTAGTAGCGGCTCGACCGGAAAACCAAAGGTCATCGTTCACACCTTAGATAGAGTCCTACACAACGCCATACTGCATGCAAACTCCATTGGACTTCGTGAAGAAGACACCGTAGCCCTGACGCTGCCGCTGAACTTCAGCGCAGGCTTGGTCGCTGGCTTATTAAGCACCCTGGTAACGGGCGCAAGCGGGATTTTCATTGACGCCCAAAAGATCAATCCGCGCAGGCTGCTTCCGCAGCTGAGTGTTTCTGTGTGCATGGCTACGCCAGCGACAATTATGAGCATGTACGACACTACCACCCTAGGCAGAGCAAGAATTGTAACTGTTGGTGGTGATGCGATTAACTATCGCCTTGCCTCTGGACTAATTGAGAGTTGCGGAAAAACCACCGAGATTTACTCTACTTACGGAATGACCGAAGCCGGCCCGCGCATCAGTAGTTCAATCATTACACGAGAAATTCTAGAGCATTACAATGCAATTCCCTTGGGTAAGCCCCTTGAGGGTGTTCAACTAGAAATCAGAGCAACTGACACAGTGGCTGGTTCAGGCGAACTTCTCGTCAATACACCGACCGCAATGTACGGTTACCTGAATCAGTCGTTGGAAAACCCTACCACTCAAGACAAACCATTCGGAACCATTCGAACAGGCGATATTTTCAAATTGTTGAGCGACGGCATGTTATTCGTCGGTCGCTCTGGGCGTATCATTGTGCGAGGAGGGGAAAATATCTATCCCGCTGTTATTGAGTCAGCTATTTTAAAACACCTGGATATCGACGATGTCTGGGTTACTGCTGAACCAGATGAATTACTGGGCCATGTCCCCAAGGCATATATTATTGGTAATCGAGAGATAGAAACCAATTACATGGCCAAAAAACTTCGCCAGGTTCTGCCTTCTTCTTATATTCCGGCCATTTGGGAATATGCTGAAAAGCTCCCAGATCACGCCAAAAAATAGATATAAAATTTGGCGCTGAGCCAATGTAGAGGGATCCCCCCTCGCCCAACCAGGAGATAAGTAATGACCGACAACGTAATTGAACAAAAAATCCGTAATTTCTTTATCGAAGACATGGTTAAAGATAATGTACGGGATACCGCAAGCACTGACGAGCTGGATCTTGATAGTCTGGACCAAACTGAACTAAGGGTTTTCCTTGATGAAGATTTTGGCATTAAATTCTCTGAACTGCCAGATATTGATCCATTTACCACTATCCAAGGAATTGTAGAGTTCATCCAAAAACATGCTCGTGTTGAAACGATCTAGCGAGGATTTGACATGGATAAGGTATGGGAAGCGGGGCTTCGGAAAGGAAAACTAGAGATTCAATCCTTACCTATCGAACTTCAATCCTGCGTGAGCAGTGGCGATGGAGTAGCTGATCACTATGGCGGAAGGACAAATTTCACTTTTGTAGAACAGCGGGACGACCGCATTCTTATTCTCGAGAAAATAGACAGCGATTACGCTCAAGCGCATACCGCTATCAATATGACGGGCGGATATGGAACCGGTATTTTAGGAAGTGCCATAAATGAACTCGCCTCCTCGCTTCCGGAAATTGTAAATAGGTCAGTTACCACCAACGACGAATTTCATTCGGTGGAACGACGTCAGTTGGTGTCCAACATAAAAAAAATGATTGCCTCTCACACTGGCAGTGAGGAAGACCAATGGAGCATCACCTTTACAAGTACAGGATCCGAAGCCATGGATCTTGCACTGCAATTGGTGTACCTGGAGGGACTCAACCTGACCACCGGCGTCAATTCGCGTCATAAAAAAGATATCGTATTAGCTTGCCATGGCGCTTGGCACGGCTGGTCTCAAGGTCCAAATCAGCTGTTAGATCGAAAGCAATTTACCGAAGGAGTACCACGCATTCGAGATCTGGAAGTGGTTTTTCTTCAGTACGGCGATGTTGAAAACCTACGCAGTCGGTTCGCAGACTATAAAGGCAGGATTCGTGCTATATCGGTAGAAGGTATCCTGGGAGACGGAGGTGTCATTACCGCCTCCTCCGAATGGTGGTCCGAGCTTTTCAAACTTGCTAAAGAAGAAGATGCTCGAATTATTGATGATGAAATCCTGACAGGATTTCGCACCGGAGCAATGCTGGCACTTCCCAAAAATCTGTCGCCTGATTGTATTACGCTCGGTAAAGCTCTCGGATTTGGACTATTTCCAATGTCTGCGGTAGTTTGGAGAAATGATAGGCTTTCGCTACGAGCAGGAATTGGTGTTCGAACGTTCAACGCTCGTCCTTTTCAAGCAGCAGTGGTAAATGCTGGCATTGAAATCATTCAGGGGCGGGAGCTTTTCAAACGAAGTACCCATATTGGCTCTAAATTATTAGAAGAACTTTCTTCGTTGCTGACGCTCTACCCTACGATACTCAAGGCCATACGCGGAAAAGGCTTATTCATTGGACTGGAACTGAATGGCACCTTCGCTCGACGGGGTAGAATGGTAAGAGATACACTTTTACGTCACGGCATTTTGACAGAAATCGAAAGTGGCATTTTCAATCGAAAAGTCCCGAAAGAGAAGCGAGTCAACGAAACTATTCGAATTACGCCTCCGCTGACTATTTCTGATGAGTCAATAGCAGATGCTATGCACGCTTTGAAACTGGCATTGGTGGAGATCAGCAACGCTTCCGCAACAAGCGTCGCATGACTCATTTCACGTATAAGCGCCACCTCCATCATTATGAAACAGACGCTGATGGCGTCTGCCATTTTTCCAATTACTTGAGGATATTTGAAGAGGCATTTGAGTTTTCCCTGACGCAGGTAGGCTTCGCAACAGCGAAGCTAGAGCACGGCTTTGCCGTGGTCGGTTTACAAGCGGACTACACGTATCCGTTACGAGCAGGAGATGAGTTCAGTGCAAACATACATTTTCCACGTATAAAACGCTCATTTTTAGAAGCTCACGTTTCTATACACATGGGAGTTAACCATTGCGCGTCCATCAAAGCCAAGTTAGCAGCAATAGATCGTACAACCAACAACTCGGCTTCGTTAGCCTCGTTACTCCGTGAAAAATTAATAACTCTAGTTATGGAGCAGCCATGAGTCCTAATAGCTTTTTGCAAATTATCAACTATGACGGCCCGAACAAGGGAGGTATTGGCCATACTGATTTAAAAAAGTACCTTCGTCACAAACATCCGATGATTGGGGTAGACCAAGTCGTCAAACATGACTTTGAAGCGGGTTGGCTTCACGCACAGAGGGCCGTCTCGAGTTCTCACCCTGCGTTTGAAGGGCATTTTGAAGACGCTGCAATTTATCCTGGTACAAACATGGCCCAGGACATCATCCAATTAGGTATCGTTCTATTCCTTGGTTCCACCCGCCCATTGGAAGGGGAAGGTCGAAATCAGGAACTTTCAGCCGTGTCAGATTTGAATCTGAAACTGGGCCATCCGGTGCCGCCAGGCATTCTACTTGATATCGCCCTCTGGCGGACAGGTGGAAAAGGTGATCACGCGATTCGATTCGCTTTCGAGGCGCGGGTCCGGGACTTTCCCTTTTACGAAAAGACTAACCAGCTTGGAGTCTCATTCAAAGCAGCTATTCAAGGTGACGCAGAACTAGTACGAGTGAAGCGCAAAGTTTATTCAGGAATCGGTTTTTAATTTTTGACTGTTGCGAGAGGCGGATAGACCGCCTCTCTATTAAAATCAATAAGCAGCAAAATTTAATTGCGTATTTAAAATGGAGTTTTCATGTCCATCTCAATAATCTACGGCGAGGCTCTAACATCACTGGGATATGGTCGGGAACTTTTCGACAAACTAGTTGCTGGAGAGTCGGGGCTCAAGAAGGCAGATGTCGTTTTTGACAACTTACCAAATCCCGAGTTGGCGGGCATGGTTGGCACCATAGAGGGGGTTGTGGGTGAAGAAAGAATCCCTCAGATCCTCGATAGAGCCTTCCATAGAATTCTCCCCTCGATAGTATTTGCATCCGATCTGGTTGTGGGCGGTTGCAGTTTCGGCGACTTGGCTGGCCCTGAAGCCGGAAATCCCCACGCCGCACTTGTAAAAGCCATGAAAAAGATATGGCCGTCTACAATTCCGCCAACCACACTGGTGTCTAGTGCGTGCTCCAGTGGGACGGACGCAATCATCGTCGCGGCCCAAGCCATAAGTTCTGGCCTGGCAAATATCGTTACGGTTATTGGTTTTGACTCCTTGGGTGCTGGAAAACTGATCCAGCATATAGCGCTCGGGACTCAAAGTGCAGACAGGGCCAGACCATTTGACGGCGCGCGCAGTGGCACTTCATTTGGAGAAGCCTGTGGTGTCATGGTTCTGGCAAACGATTGCGGTATGAAAAAACTTAAAACACAGCGCATTGGCCGTATAGCTAATTTTGGCTTATCTTCTGACTCATATGACATAGCCGCCCCCCATCCCGAAGGTATACATGCAAGTAACGCCATTAGAATGGCTACGAAAGGCCTCAATCTAGATGAGCTTGGCTATATAAACGTTCACGGAAGTGGAACCAGCTTGAACGATCAAGCCGAGGCAGCCGCGCTCAGACTGGTTTTCGGCGACTTCCTAGATCAAGCCATTATAGGTGGAACAAAAGGCGCTCTTGGTCATTCGTTAGGTGCTACGGGTGTAGTCGAAGCAATTATAACATTACAAGCAATGAACAACTCTATTTATCCTCCAACAACGGGCTTGTTAAATCTTGATCAGCAGATAGCGGCTCCTATTCTCCAAAAATCGAGCACACGGGGAAGCACGCACAAATTCGGCCTAACGACCACCTTTGGATTTGGTGGTGTTAACTCAGCCCTTCTAATAGAGGCTAGCCAATGTTAAACAATAGTACATCTCCTGGTTTCGGTCATTTTCAATCTGACAACACAAACAAAGCCCCAACATTAAATTTTAAAATTCAAGACAACCGGTGCGACCCTCTGGTGAGTGTTGCACTGAAGGCCTTGGAAGGGGCCTTATCAAATACTGGAGAAAGTGAACGTTCTCTTCAAACAGCTATTTTTTCAGTAACTGACACTGGTTGCCAGCATCATGCAAAACGAGTGATTGACGCACTAGCGACTATGAGGCCGAGGCAAGCTTTTTTTGCACGCGGGAGTGCCATCATGCTCTCGACTTACAGCTCAATGGCGATAGGCAGCCACGGCCCTTGTCTTTCAATGAGCGGACGGGGGACTGCTATTGCACTTGTGCTTAACCTCGCAAAGCATTTTTTGACCAAGGGAGATTGTCACAGGATCATTTTACTTTGTGCCGATCAAATAGATGGTGCCCTGAAAGCGTCAGCAGTTTACTTTTCATCTGCCAACACAGGCGAAATTGACAACCTAATAGAATACAGCCTTGATACAGATAATGTCGGTTTGTATGCAGAGTCAATAATTCAATCTTTTTTTTCGCGTGAGAATCTAGTATGAACCTTTCAGGTAAACGTGGAGTCGTGCTTGGCGTATTAAATAAAAAGTCAATGGCTGCAGCCTGCGCCTCCAGACTGATGAGCGCAGGTGCAGAGGTTATTTGCAGCTATCTCCCAGTAAAGGGCGATGAAGAACGTCGTCATATTTTGGCCACCCGCGCTATCCCTAGTATGCTTCCTGAGTACATGCTGCCTTGTGACGTCACTAACGACAGCAGCATAGAAAGTTTCTTTAATGCGGTAGCGGAGATTTTTGGGGAAATCGACTTTATCGTCCATGGAGTTTCTTTAATATCCTCCGACGCAACTATTGATAACTTGGCAGAATTACCAAGGCAGGCATTCCATACTTCAATGGATGTTTCTGTCTACAGTATGCTTGCGATTTCTAAATATGCAAAAGCCCATATGTCTGGAGGAGGCTCAATCATCACATTCAGCTATTTAAGCGCTGACTCACTGGTTCCGGGCTACGAACTGCTAGGTGTTTGCAAAGCAGCGCTTCAGGCAAGTGCATCTTATTTAGCATTTGAGCTAAGAAAATCAAATATACGAGTTAATGTAATAAGTGCTCCACCCTTTCCATCTTCCTCCGCCATCGGACATACGGCTTATAGCGGACTTTGCGATGCTTACGCAAAAAAATTGCTACCAGCAGCAATACCCTCGATCGATGAAATCTTAAATGTTGCAGTTTTTTTGATTTCTGACTTGTCGACAGGAGTAAGCGGTGAGCGAATTTTTGTCGATGGTGGTTTTCACAATATGTCAGCTGCAATATAGCCTGCTGCAATGGAATAACGCTGCCCCTGCCTACCATTACGGGCTCTTCGCATTTAAGGGTGTAGAAAAAATCTGACCGGCTGGAAAAGGAGTCGAGGATCTTAGAAAATGTAAGCTCTCACACCAACAAAAACTAAGCCCCCGACGTGAACAATCTTACCT
>NZ_MNPU01000039.1 GCF_001983165.1 Pseudomonas gessardii
TGAATAGTCCTGCGTTGCTGCCTGCCTGAAGGTGTCCGGATGGCCGTGGAATCGGTGTCCGGATGCTTGTGGAATTAGTGTCCGGATGTCGGTGGAATGGGTGTCCGGATGATCATGGAATCCGCACATACAGTTGGCGAAAGTGAATATAGCGAACCTTTGGTTCGTCGTAAATACCCGTCAAGCAGCGTTTTATGAACTCGAAAATGAACCAACAAAAATTTATGTACTTTTGGTACTTGACTAAATGTGAACCTGTAGTTCATATTTACTCCATCGAGTCACCCAACAGGGACTCGCCGCAACACAGGCAGCGATGCCAGGCAGACGCCGAACCGCTCTTTAACAGCCAGCGCAACAAACAACAGACCGCATTGCCTCTACCGGCGACCGGCGAGCAGACAGGCCCGAAAGCCTGCCAACGACAGGGAAAACCTTGTACGGCTGCTCGATGGTGAAACGCCAGAACCGAGTGAGTGACCCGGCAAGCAATGCGCCCCGCGAATCCAAGCGGCAGAAGGGAGAGACACCGAATTCAAGAATTAGCGGGCCCGATAGCTTCGGCTGGGACCGCCGGACCTCATGCACCCTGCCCACCTAGCCGGGCAAACGAGCTGCAGCGTGCATGTTGTAGGGACCTGTGATCCAAGGCGAACAGATGCTGATTGAAGCCCTGGGGAGGAAGCTCACCGCCAACCTACGAAGACGAACGGCCAGCCCTGCAATCAGCAGCGGGCAACGGGCCACACCGCTGACGCAATAAACCCAGGCCGTCGCCAGTAGCGGGCCTGGGCTCACAGATGGCGCCCTGCTGTTTCAGGTCTGCCATCTGGTTTCACAAATGCCTCTAGTCCCCCTGGAGGTATTTGGAAGCCCTATCAACTGGAGCAAGCCATGGACATCAAATCGAACGAAGAATTACGCGAAGAGCTGTTGGTTCAAGCGATGAATCAGCTAAAGGCCCAGGCCAAAGAAGTGATCGACGGGATCATGGGCGACCTCTACTGCGATTACTTGCCACACGTGGTGACCGATACCGATTCGAATATCGGTCACCGGGTAACTGGCGTCATCAAAAACTTGATCGCCGGGAAATTCGAAAAGCTCGGCGGTTCGATGGTGAAGGTAAGCGATGACTACCAAGCCGAGCACCACATCAGCTTCACTAGCTGGGATGCCATGGTTAAGCCTCTGTGCGATCTGATGGGCCCTGAAATCGTCGGTGCCCGAGTCAAGCAGCTTGAAAACGAAGTCGAGTCGCTCAAACAGCAGCTCGAAAGCGCTTGGCGCCGCTGAACCCTCTCCTTGCACGTCAGCCAGACGAAAATTGGCCCGATCCTTTCCTTGGGGAGACTCGTATAGGGAGAGGCTGCATCGGAGCGTGATCTGGTTGCGACGGAGGTTCGCCCTCGATGGCGGATCGACGGATTGGGTCAGATCACACCCCGATGCGGAAGAAATCGCGGCCTATAACCGCCCACCTGCATGCAACACCCCTTGAAAACGGTGGCCACTGCCTTCCCAGTGAGCGAACAACGGAGGGTGACCATCATGGACTAGCCAATAGCTGCCCGACGCCACATGCGCCCGGCAGGCTTGTACGTAAAGGGGGAAAAGCCCGGTTCCGACTGGGCTTTTTTACGCGCCTCTACCCGTCAGCACTCCTCCCCCCGCGCCCATCGGCAACCAGCGGGAGGAATGAGGGCTGACGAATACAGGTGAACCAACCACTGAGGAATCAGAAATGGAATACATGGCAGCTCAAATGGATCGCCAGATCGAAGGCGCTCAGCTCGCATACGACGAGGCGCTTGAGGCAGGCCGAGCAGCGGCCTTCCCTTCAGCGCCTGACCACCAGTCTGGACGCGAGTACGGCGTAACCGTTCGTGATTATTTCGCGGCCAAGGCTATGCAGGCACTTATCTCCACCGCTGCAGCGCCATGCCTTTTCGGCCTTGACGACGCCGAGCATCAAACGGCCAAGGCCGCTTACAAGATGGCGGACGCAATGCTCGCTTCTCGTGCCTTCCTGCACACCGCCTAACCCCAAACACTGGAGGTCGCCATGGCCCGCACTTACGAATATTGGACGGTCAAGGATGGTGAGGATATTGCCGTCAACCTGACCGTTGTCTCTTTCTCGGCCCGGAAAGGAAATTTCAGTTCGCAAGCCGCTGATCCCGATGAGTATCACGGGCACTGCGAAATCGAGTGGGAATCGAAAGACGACACCAGCTTCATGACTGAATCCGAGATCGCCTCAATGGAGGAATGGCTTGTAAGCGAGCATTCCGAGTACCTGGCCGATCAGGACTACTACGACTAACCCGCCACCCTGGAGGCGACTATGAACGCAGCATTGAAGATATGCCAGGAGCGTTACGACGCTCAGTTGCCTCCAGATATCAGCGAGGCGAACCCGGAACAGGAATGGCTGGAACACTCGGCCGAGCAGTTGGTGTGCGGCATGGACATCAAGTGGAAGCGGCGCTTTGGCCGTCCGCAGGTCGTGACCTTCGACCGGTACTGCACCTATCTGCAAGGCATCCTGAATCAGCGCCAAATAGACGGACTGGATGAGCGCGACTCACTCGCCCGACTGTTCCTTTCGGCAATCCTTGGAAGTCAGAGCGATGCCAGGACACACGCCGCCGACCTGATCGGCCAGCAG
The DNA here is from genome assembly GCF_001983165.1 of Pseudomonas gessardii. Lineage (GTDB taxonomy): Bacteria > Pseudomonadota > Gammaproteobacteria > Pseudomonadales > Pseudomonadaceae > Aquipseudomonas > Aquipseudomonas gessardii. Next base: position 2,672 of record NZ_MNPU01000039.1, read on the forward strand.
CGTCCCATAGAAGCCGCCGAGCGCATCGCCATGGAGCTTCTGAAGCCATACGCCGCCGACGCTGTTGCAGCAGAACGGGAAGAGCGTGAAGACGATGTGGATGGTGATCTATGAGCCCTCACGTACTGATCGGCGAAGAGCTTGAGACCCTTGAAGATAGCCAAACACCGGTCAGCTGGTCGGTGATGATCCAGAAAACGCTGAGCGAAATGATGCTAGACGATCGCATCACCATCGCCGAATTCAACCACTACTGCGGGCGCCTCAACAAGATTGTTGCCCGGCGCAAGGAGGTGTCATGACCATCATCGCCGGATCATTTACAGGAATCGTGGAAGCCTTGAGAAATCGAGGCTTCTTGCTTTTGGCCGAAGTGAAATGGATCGAGCAGCCTTGCAAGTGTGCGGGCCGCTGGACTTGCAAGGTGTCAGTATGACCAACCAAACGATTGACGGCGTGTCGCGTGAGCTGCTTGAAACCCTTGTTTCAATTCATCCGAGCGATACGCGGTACCGACTGGCAAAGGAAGAGCTGCGCGCCATGATGGATGCGTCTTCTTCGGGTGATGGCTGGTATTTGGACGATTCTGGCAACCTTCGATACAGACCAGAAGAAAATCCAGCTGCCCAGCCCAGTGATGATCACATGGAGAGTGCGGAATTCAACGATCCACTTTACAACGCCGAGTCTGATGCAAGAAACGCTTCTGCGCTGCTCGAAGAAGTACTTGAGTGGTTCGATGACGGCGTCGGGCGTAGCCCTGAGGAATTCAGGTTGATGCGCCGGATCGGAGACTGGCTGGGTCGAAGCGTTGCAGAAATCAAAGATAGCAGTGAAGAGTGCGCCCACAGTGAGGCGAACAAGATCGGCTGCCCTGAATGCGGGGAGGTTTTCAAGTGATTAGCGAGAAGCAAGAATTGCTGAATTGCCCATTTTGCGGAAAAGAGCCGCGCTATGTTCCTGCAGATTACGTGGATAACCACGGCCAACCCTGGCCATTCGCTGAATGCAATCCATGCAACGTTGGCGCACCAGTAGAATTCTGGAACAGGCGATCCGGTGACGCAGCTCTGCCCGCTCGGGTGTCTGTCGAAAGCGGTCCTCACTACAGTTATAACCCCGCATCAGAATACGGTTATCTGGCTGGCTGGAACGCCTGCCTCGACGAAGTAAAAAGGCTAAACCCATGACCGCCCACCAGCGGCACAGGCGCCGCGCCATCCGCTGGGCCTTCTTCATCACCGGCCTGATCTTCTACGCCGTCCTGTTCCTGGGCCCCGCTATCGGCGGCCTGATAACCGAATAAACCCCAAACCTTCAATCGCTGCGAGCATCGCGGCAAGGATTCCCCATGTCCGCAGAACAACAACTGGCGATCCTGCCAGCCAAAGAAGTAGCCCTGGCAGTATTCAGCGCCCCTAACGGCCTGGACCCATACCTTCAGAGCGTCCGTGAAGAAATCGACAAGTTCAACGCCTCGGCACCTGACGTGAAAACCAAAAAGGGCCAAGACGCGTATCGCTCGATTGCTTACAGCCTGGCGGGATCAAAAACGAAACTCGACAGCCTGGGCAAAGAGCTCGTCGCAGAACTGAAGGATGTACCGAAAAAGATCGACGCCGAGCGCAAGCGCGTTCGTGAGCTGCTGAGCACGTGGCAAGAGGAAGTTCGCAAGCCGCTGACTGACTGGGAAGCCGCCGAGCAGGCTCGCAAGGATCGGCACGTCGATGCCGTACAGGCAATTGCGGATTTTGCCTTGGATCTGTCGGACGTCACCGCCGCGCAACTTCTTGAGTCTATCGCCTCGGTTGAGGCGGTGAAGATGGGCGAGCACTGGGAAGAGTTCGAGGCTGATGCTGCCCGCACCAAGGATCAGGTTCTGGACAAGTTGCGCACCACCCTCGCCGCCCGCCAGAAATATGAAACCGAACAGGCGGAACTGGTCAGGCTGCGCGCCGAAACAGAAGCGCAGGCCCAGCGCGAGCGCGACGCCCAGATCGCCCGTGAAGCAGAGGATCGTGCCCGCCGCGAAGCCGAGCAGCGTGCACAGGCAGAGCGTGATGCCGCCGCCAAGCGTGAAGCCGAAGCAAAAGCCGCCGCTGATCGCCGCGAGCTGGAGTTGAAGCTGGCTGCTGAGCAATCGGAGCGCGCCGCCGCCCAGGCAGCGCGGGACAAGATCGAATCGGAGCAGCGCGCCGCGCAACAGAAGATCGAAGACGAGCAGCGACATAAGCAAGCGATGGCTCAGGCCGAAGCAGATCGAGTAGCTGCTGAGCAGCGTGCAGAACAAGAGCGCATTGACTCGGAGCGCCGCCAAGCTGAAGCCGCTGAGCGAGCGAGACTCGCAGAGATCGCCCGGGCAAATGCCGCTGCCGACGAGATCAACCGCCAAGCCGCCGCGCGGGAAGCGGACAAGGCGCACAAAGCAAAGATCAACCGCGCCGCGCTGGACGCATTTATCGCCGGCGGTATGCCCGTGGAGTGCGCGAAACAGGCAGTCACCTTGATTGCTCAGCGCAAGATTCCAGCCATCGCCATCACTTACTGAGGTCGTCATGAACGAGATCATTCAAATGCCGGCACGCGAAAGCGCCGGCCTTACTGCTGCCGAGGTTCACCGTTTCTCGGCCGTAGAGATTCGCCAGCGCGTTAACCTGGTGCAGGAAGTGATGCAGGGCATCATGAAGCGGGAAACGCACTACGGCACCATCCCAGGCACCCAGAAACCAACCCTATACAAGCCGGGTGCTGAAGTGCTTTGTGTGACCTTCCGGGTTGCGCAGGAATACCGAATTGAAGATCTTTCCGGCCCAGGTGTAGCGCGCTACCGGGTCACTTGTGTTGGTCGTCACCAGATGACCGGTGTTGCTCTCGGCGAAGGCGTAGGCGAATGCTCGTCCAGCGAAGAGAAGTACAAGTGGCGCGGCGTCATCTGCAAAGCGGAATTGGACGCCACTCCGGAGAATCTGCGCCGGAAGAAATATTACAAAAACGGCAATACGGCCGACCAGATCCGCACCGAACCAGCAGACCTGGCCAACACCATCCTCAAGATGGCCTGCAAGCGGGCCATGATCGCCATGACGCTCAACGTCACTGCGGCATCGGACATCTTCACGCAGGACATCGAAGATCTACCCGAGGAGCTGCGGCCACAGGAGCAGGCTCAGGCTCAGACGCAAAGCCAGAAGGCCGCACAAGTCCCCCATGATCCTGCCCTGTCCGCTCACTGGATTACACAGGCCGAAGCTGCAATCACGCCCGACGCGCTGACAGAAGTTTGGAAGGCCGGGGTGGCTGTCATCAATGACGCCAAGGACACAACAGCCTACGACCTGTTCAAGGCTGCGGTGGTGGCGTGCGGAGTGAAGCTCAAGGCCGCCGAAGAGGCCAAGCCGGAAAGCGAGGACGTCGCAGACCAGCAGCCCGAACCACCAGCCGACGAAGAAGTTGAATTTGAGGAGGTCCCAGAATGATCATCGTGAATTGCGCGCAGGGGTCGGAAGAGTGGCACCAGGAGCGAGCCGGAGTTATCACCGCCAGCATGTTTGGCGATGCTCGAGCCAAACTGAAGTCAGGCCCGAACAAGGGCGAACCAACCGCCAAGGCCCAGGATTATGCATTCCGACTGGCTGTGGAGCGGATCAGCGGCAAGCCCCTTGATGGCGGTTTTGAGACCTGGCAAATGCGCCGCGGGCATGAACTCGAACCACAGGCCCGCATGGAGCATGAAGCTCAAACCGGCTTGATTATCACCCAGGTCGGACTGGTCAAAACCGACGACGGCGCATTTGGCGCCAGTGCAGATGGCTTCATCGGCGAAGATGGCGGCTCGGAGTACAAGTGCTTCCTTGCCCCTGAAAAACTTCGGTCGTTCCACATCGACAATGACGCCAGTGAGATCATGGACCAGGTACAGGGGTGCATGTGGATCACCGGTCGCAAGTGGTGGCACATCGGGATGTACTGCCCTGCCCTTGAATCGGTCGGACGACAGTTGTGGTGGCAGGAATTCAAGCGCGACGACAACTACATCGACAAGCTTGAAGAGGAGCTTTGGGAGTTCAAGCTGCTGGTGGACGGATACGAGGAGAAACTGCGGAGCAAAGCAGCATGATCAGTAACCTGAAATCAGACATCGAGTTCCGGCGCGAGAAAGCGCTGGAGCTTTCCAGTCAGGTACAACGGCACCTTGCCGCTGGCGGAAAACTCACCATCGGCGATAGTCCGGCGATCAATCCAGACCCGGCAAAGCGTTCGGAATTCATCGACCCGGCAACCATTCTCAAGCGCCGCAAGCCGCCCATCACCTGGGCCGAGCGTAACGCGCTGCGCAAACTCGCGGAGGCATTATGAGCAAGCGCAAGGCGCATAACCTGCAGGCGCGAATCGCGCGGTCGTGCCGCTCGCTGCTGGCCGCCAACCACGTCGCAGTGGTCAACATCGACCCCAGCGGGCGCCAGGGCATGATCAACTACAAATCGCTGAAGAACATCGCGCCGGGAAAGATTGGCCAGGCCGTCTGCGGTATCCCCCACCGATGGACGATCTACCTCAGCGCGCTCTGCATCGACACCCGCGGCGACCGCTACAGCAAGTCAGTGGAGGTTGCGCCCGATGGCGTCTACCTCTCCGACCACCTGGAAGACGTGATTGAGCATTGCTACATGAAGCTGCGCGCTGAGGCCAATAAAAGCCAGATGGTGGCTTCGGGCTGGATCGCCATACCCGAATCGATTTCGCTGGATGAGGCGCACGCCGCGCGGATCTTTGAAGCCGTCGGCGCCTGGCATCAGGTAAAGGTCGATTCATGCGCCGCATAGCCCGCACCCAGCAACGCAAACGTCAAACCTGGCTCGCACTGCCGGCCAGCGGAATAGAAGAGGTAGGCCATGGCTGCCGCGCAGAAAGAACGATCAGCAAAGACTGCGGCGAGGCGAAAGACTCGCGGCGAGGAAGAATTGCGACTCCACACCATGGCCGGCACCCGCCAAGCCTTGGCTGACCTGATGGCCTGGCACGGCATCGAGGAACAGGGCGAGGCCATGACCTTGATGATTCACCACCTGCACGGCCTGGGCCCGGCTGGATCGGCTCAGTTTCTCTCACCGCCGCGACACGAAATAACCATCAGTGAAAACGTGTCGGCAAAACTGCAGCTCGCCTACAACCGCGAAGCACTGCGCATCTGTGTAGACGAATAACCCACCCTACTCGCTGCATCCGGTAACGCGGAGGGCGGCGCCTGACTGGAGATAATCCATGCACGCAATAGCTACCCCGGCATACGGGGAGATTGTCGAGGATGTCGCTGAGTTCTTCGCGCCGATGGCTGGCGATGCAATTGACGGCCTGCTGGGTCGCTACGACTCAGCCCGGAGGAACATCGAAGCGCTTCATGATTTCGTGATAGCTGGCGGGAAAGCTGGTGCGCTGAACTACTTTCTCGACGGCAATGGCGACAACGGGAGACACGGAACAATATCGGTAGAACGCTTATTCCAGCTTCCAGGCGCGATAGCATCGCTCAACTCGTCATATTGGGGCGAAGCCCTGGCTCTGACAGATGTTTACGACGCAATGCCTCAAAAGCGCCGCAACGAATGGAACGAGCAGATTCGCGAGCACAAAGCACCAGACTTTGAAGAAAGCACGGTGCGGGCAACACTGAGCGAATTGCTTGCAGCCCGAGCTAAGTTCTTTGCTGAACGGGTAGACGGGATATTCCAGGCGCTTTCAGGCGAGCACGTAACGAACTCACCCTCGGCTTTCGGTAAGCGAATGATCGTCGCCCGTATGCTGACCTACTACGACACTGTGGACCACGACCGTGCGGGTTATCTGAATGACTTGCGTTGCATCATTGCAAAGTTCATGGGTCGGGATGAGCCTGGGCACAACAGCACAGGACCACTTCTGGAGATTCTGCGCCGAAACACCGGCCAGTGGCATTCGGTCGATGGTCACGCAATGAAGATCCGGCTTTACAAGAAAGGCACAGCGCACATTGAGATTCACCCGGAGATGGCCTGGCGCCTAAATTCTGTATTGGCCAGCATCTACCCTTCCGCCATTCCTGCCAGCTTCCGCACGAAACCTGCGCGCAGAACCAAAGAGTTCCAGATGGTTGGCCGCCCTTTGCCCTTCACCGTAGTCAATGCACTGGCAGGGATGAAGCAGCAGCCTTGCAAGCCGGTGCAGGTAGATCGTTGGAGCCCGCCGCGCGAGCCGCTGACAGATAACGTCAACGCCCTGCAGTTTGCCTATGACAGACACAGCGCGATCACCCAGGCAGAAGCGGAGAAGGTACTAGCTATGATCGGCGGAGTTAAGCGCACAGCCGTCGGGCACTCTTGGTTCGAGTTCGACTTCAACCCGCGCTCAGCTTTGGACGAAATTATCTCGAGCGGTTGTATTCCCGACCAGAGGGCTCACCAGTTCTACCCGACACCTGAAACCGTTGCGGAAGCCGCGGTGGAGCTGGCACACATCGATCCTGATCACAACTGCCTTGAGCCTAGCGCCGGCATGGGTGGACTTGCCGACCTGATGCCGAAAGCCAAAACCGTTTGCGTTGAAATCAGCGAGCTTCACTGCGAAGTATTGAAAGCCAAGGGCTACTACGTCGAGTGCGCCGATTTCCTGAAATGGCAGATCGCCGGAAAGTACGACCGTATCGTTATGAACCCGCCATACAGCGAAGGTCGCTGGCAGGCTCACATTGAGCGTGCAGCATCCATGCTCAAGCTCGGTGGAAGGTTAGTCGCAGTTTTGCCGGCCAGCGCGAAAGGCAAAGACGTGCTGCCAGGCCTGAAGCATGAATGGTCACAGATCTACAACAACGAATTCGCCGGCACCAGCGTGTCAGTTGTGATCCTCGCCGCCTCATCCATGTAAATCCAACTCTGATGCGCCGCCTAGCAGCGCCTGGAGAACCCCATGATCCGCCAATACCGATTCAGCGAGCTAATGGCTCGACTGACCAATGCTGAGTGGACGGTCATTCAAGATGCCCGAGGCAATTTGTGTTTATGCCGGTTGCCTACAGAGGCCGTCGGTTGTGATTTCTGATTATTTGGAGGTGGGTCATGAGTGAAGTGAAGCGGTTTTATGCAGAATTGGCTGAGGAAAATGACTACGGCGGATTTGTTCTGGCGTCCGATTTCGACCGGGTAACCGCCGAGCGTGACGCGGCGCTGGGGCGTGAGGCCAAGTTGATAGTTAATGCTGAAAGAGGAAAGAGAAAATTTCAGAAGCAATTGCAGCGATTGCAGGTTGCCGTAGGGCAGCGAAATACCTACAAGGGCCAGGTTATCGACCTTCAACATCGCCTGACCGCAGCTGACGCGCGTGTGGAGTTGTTGCGCAAGGCCCACCCATTCACCAATGACGTGGCGCACGACGTGTATGTGTGGCTGGAGATCGACGCCGCACTCAAGCCAGCAGAGGGACAGCTCAACCAGTGTGATGGCTGCCAGGCTGGTATTCCAGTTGTGAATGGCGCTCACCGCATGGGCAAACCTGGCGGCTACCCGGACCTGATTGGCTGCACGGCCAAGCTGTACAAACCAGTAGAGGGTGGTGGCGATGAGTGATATTTCTAAGCACCTTGATGAAGCGGAAAAGCATCTGGCAATTGCTGTTTCAATGATGCTCAAAGACGCGGGCAGCGCAAAGCGAATGCCCAGCGGCTCAATGTGGCTTGGGGCTTGGGGTGATGTGAGCAAGGCGACCAAGGCAATGCTCAGGGTGCGCTCCCTGGCAGAAAGGTTTCGCTTTATGGAGACGCTGCGCAAAAGAAAGCCAGGTGCGTTTGCAGCACAACCTGGCCAGGTAACACATGACTTGCAGACGGCAGAAACATACCACGAAATCGACCCTGTTTGCTCTGCATATTTTGTTCGCTGATGCAACGGCGAATGCATGGAGAACCTGTGATGCGCGCCCAACTCCCCGCCTACTGCTGGTGCCTGCTGGCACTGGCACAACTGATTTGCTGAGGTGATTTATGCGTGAGTTCAAAAGAGAAATTCGTTACACGGTCATCAAGCACAACCAATTGACCGAAAGCCAAATTCAATACCTGAAGAACTGCATATTCGGCGAAGGCATCCCGACCGTGAAGGCGGTGGTGGTTGAGGCGGATTGGCCGGAATACGAGCCTGTGTGGAGTCTGCTTGAGCGGCGTGCCAAGGGCCTTAAAGATCAGGTCGGTACTGTCATTGCTAAAACCTGGCTGGTTGGCGCGCCAAGAGTTGCAACGCTTTATGAGGCAAGTTCATTGCCTGATGGCGCAGCTCTTTACTTGGCGCCGCCAGCCGATTCAGGCCTTGCAGAAGTGACCCTGCAAATTCTTAAGCAGGCAAAGGACATCCCTGACGGACTTTACGCCCGCGCTAAATTTCTTGCGAATCAGGTAACCAAGCCATGACCACCAACCAAACGATTGGCGGCGTGCCGCGTGGTGAGCCGGTGTATCAGGTTAGCGACGGAGTAAACGGATGGTCTGACGTAGATCTTCTTCGATACACCGCGTGCTGCTTAGATCCTGAAGAATATGAATGTCGCGTGCTCTACGCCGAGCATCCCGCCCCAGTAGCGCCGCCCCCCATCAATTACGGCGCGCTCGATCCGGTTGAGCGGCTGGCGGTGTGTCGGGGTGAGGTGGCGGCGGCGGTGCCGGTGATCCCTGAGCTTACTGCCGAGTTGCGCTGGATCTTTGGATTAATGTGCTTCCAGTGCATCCACTATGCCCAGGGCCTGCGCCGCCTGGGCCGATCAATTCCAGAAAAGGCCGAGCACGAACAGGCGGCAGTGATCCACTGGATGCTCTGCCACTACATGAAAGACCCGGTCAATTGGCGCCTGAACGCTGCATCCGAGATGAAATCGGTAGCGCCAGAAACATAGGAGTACATCCGTACTCCACCCGCAAAACCTGTAACCCCTCCCCCTTCAAAGTCAGCCGCTATAGCGGCAAGGACAGGTATCGCCCAATGGAAACTACAGACGCTGTAGAGATTGCTTTCGTCAATGGCGCGTCGGCAGCTTGCGGCTGCAAGTCGAGGTTCAGCAGTGGCGGCGGCGAGTATTCGGACGTGCACTTCGTAACTCTGTGCGGAGAGCACAGCGGGAACAAGCCTTTCGGGCCGGCCGAGGTCAAGCGCGATGCGGACGGCTGGTGGTATCACCCGAACATTCCGAGCTTTGGCGAAGGCGAAGACCCGGCGCCCTACATTGCTTGGGTCAAGGAACAGGGACTGGAACTGAAAGGCTGGCACTCGGGCGACGAGACCTACGATCTTCCGGATGAGGATGCCGCGTGTACCGCCTGGAACCCTGAATCGCCCGGCCCTGAGTGGTTCTTGATGGGGATCTTCGATACCGAGGACGGCCCATATGTCCAATGGGCCCGCCGCGCCCCAGGCATGCAGCGCGAGGTCAGCGCGGTAGCTGCTGGCAGAGAGTTCTGCGGCGCATGCGGCGATGGCTGCGGCTCTTGCCAGGTAGCCGAGGAAAGCCCGCAGGTGAAACCATGAAAGTTACCGACGCAGAAATCCTGCAGGCCATCTGGCGCGCGCAGGTTAAACGAACAGCCCGTGGCGTTATCACCAACTACGTGGGCGGCTCCAAGGGCCTCACAGGTGAAAGCGACCAAGACCGTCACTACGCGCAATACCAGAGCATGATCAGCCGAGGAAACCTTGGCATCCAACTGAGTAATGGACAACTTGCACGGCGTCTCAAAGCGCTGATTGGCGGTGACAACCTACAGTGGCGCGGCCCCTCGGGTAACGGTTATGAGTTCTGCACGGAGGCAGCCATGGAGGTGTTTCATTTTGCCCGCAACTGGTGGAAAGACCACGGTGTGCCGTCAGGCTTTGATCAGATCAACAAGCGCATGCGGACTATGCGCCTCGATAATTACGACGACCTGGCCGCCCAGCTCGAACAGGAACTGCTGGAGCGCTTCGGAAATCAGGCGGTGACGCCATGATCGCCCCCCTCTGGTTCGCCTACGTCTTCATCTACAAGGGGCCCAGGCCATGAGCATAGTTCGCGAAAACTTGATGACTCGTCCCGGCTACACCCCGTACTGCGGCAACGGTCATTGCAGCATGCAGCGCACCAATTGGACGGGCGAACAGTTCAAGTGCCCCTACTGCAACTGGGTATCGCAATTCCCGGCGGACTTCATCGCTGAGTACAAAGAAAAGTGGCACGCAGCGGTGAAGTCGTGAAGCGGTTCTTCCGGCGTAAAGCCGAGGCTTGGCTGATCCAGCTGGCCGCCAAGATCCTGATAGATCGCAACGTCCAGCGCGCGGCAGTGGTATCCCGCCGCGACAACAACGACATGTGGAGCATGGCCGAAAAGCTCGAAGCCATCGCCCAGCGCATCAGCAAGAACTACCCCTAACCCCAATCCCCCTACATGCCTGCCGGTGAGCGGCGGGCGAGGTATTCCCATGTCCGTAGAATTGAAAGGCCACATCCTGAATCAGCGCCAACTGGACGCAATCGTCCCGGTTATGAATCTGCTGATGCAGGGAAAGGTTAAGCAGAAAGGCTTCGAAGACGCGTGTGTCAAAGCGCTTGAATCGGCTGGGTGCCCAGTGGGATACGACACGTCCATGCCGGGATCTGACACGACAGTGGCGGAACGAGCCCAGGCATGGATCCTGAATGGCCGCGTAGGCATGTCCGCAAAGGCGATCTACTGCCACATGACAGGTAATGCTGACAAGGACCGCTGGAATCACCCACATGACCCTGACGACCTCAATCGCTGCCTCTTGCTGCTGGATCTAATACCAGAGTGGAAAGAGCGCATGCCGGAAATGAAATCGCGCAGTCCTGCATGGGCTGGTCTGGCAGCCAACTGGGCAGAGATCAGCCAAACCTTCGTCGACGAGGCCGGCATGGATTGGTGCAAGGCCAAAAACGCACCGAAAACCTACGCCCTCATGGAGCAGGCAATCGGCAACTACGAAGAGCCTGGCGTTTTCCGAATCCGCTTATAACTCACCTTCTGCCGCCCAGCGCGGCAAGGACACCCCATGTACGCAACGAAACTCACCCTGCTCCTGACGGCCATCGTGTTGTACGTGGCGGGGTCCACGTTCTGGTTTTTCTGGCAGGTGCCGGAGCTGCTCTCCACCGGTACCGACCAACACCTGATCGCAGCATTCGCCGGCACCATCGCCTGGATGCTGCTCACCTTCGGTTTCATCATCCACATCATCAAGACAGCGCGGCCTACAGCGGGCGCAAGGAGAGAGTCATGAACAGAGCAGAAAACATTGATCGCTTCCTACGCCTCGATGAGGTGCTTCACACAACCGGCCTGGGCCGCAATACTGTTTATAGAAGGATCAGGGAGGGCACCTTCCCAAAACAGGTTAGAATAGGCCCAAACTCGGTCGCCTGGCGCCAGTCAGTCATTGCTGAATGGATGGCTGCAACAACCCCCAGCGAAGACCAATCAGTACATTGATAAGTACACCAGCAACCGAAACCCTCATACACCCCGCCAAAATCAAGCCTTACAGGTCATACCGTGGAAATTTTCAAAGAGTTCACATTCGAGTCCGCCCACCGCTTGCCCCACGTTCCTGATGGCCATAAATGCGGGCGCCTGCATGGTCACTCCTTCAAGGTGGCCATCCACCTGAGCGGCGACCTCGATCCGCATACCGGCTGGATCCGTGACTTTTCGGAGATCAAGGCGATTTTCAAGCCGCTCTACGAGCGCCTCGACCACAATTACCTCAACGACATCCCCGGCCTGGAAAACCCCACCAGTGAAGTACTGGCCAAGTGGATCTGGAATGAGTTGAAGCCGTTGTTGCCGGAACTCAGCGCCATTCGTATCCATGAGACCTGCACCAGTGGTTGTATTTATCGCGGCGAGTAATTCCTGGAATTGATTGCACGGCTCACGTGTGTGAATTGTCGGAGCCCGCAGAATGTAAAGCAAGCTTGACACCCGATATTTGCCCTCGTAATGTAAAGCTCCCTTTACTTACGGAACGCACGCATGCCGATCAAACGTTATTTGGTGGAATTCTTCATCGCCCTGGCCGCCTATGTGGTTGCCGTGCTTGTCAGTACCTACTTTCTGGCCGACACCCCCGAGGGCGCAGGGAAAATCGCCCTCGCCCTGGTCCCGGTCATTCCCCTCGTCGCCATGGCCTTGGTGGCGATCCGTCAATTAGGGCGAATGGATGAGATGGGCCGTAAGATTCAATTGGAAGCCCTGGGCATTGCATTTATCTGCACGGCGCTGATCACCTTCAGTTATGGCTTCCTGGAAACCGCCGGCCTGCCACGCCTGTCGATGTTTTTTGTATGGCCCATCATGGGCGGTATCTGGGCAATAGCCACGGTGATCGGTGCAAGGCGTTATCGATGAACAACCTGATGCGCGAATTGCGCACCGAGCGAGGCTGGTCCCAGGCGGATCTGGCGGCACAACTTGAAGTGTCGCGCCAGACCGTCAACGCCATCGAGACTGGCCGCTACGACCCCAGCCTGCCGTTGGCCTTCAAAATAGCCAGGCTGTTTGAACGGCCGATCGAGGCGATTTTTGAGGCGCCCTCGGCGTAAGGGTTTGCGTTCGAGGATCACAGCGATTAAAACCAGACTTCGCCGCAACTCAAGGAACTGAACTATGGAATCCACCTGGCTGGCTCAGGCCAAGCGCCTGCAGGCATTGGCCTCCACAGCACTGCACTTTTGCAAGAACGAATTCGACCGTGAGCACCTTGAGGAGATCGCCCAGATCGCCCACTCGATGCTCGCGCAGTTGGGTAACGTGCCTCTGGAAAGTATTACCGGCCTGGTCTCAGACTTTGCCCAACGCTACTCAACCCCACTGATTGACGTGAGAGGCGCAGTGATCGAGGGCGATCGGATCCTGCTGGTGCGCGAAGCAACGGACGGTTGCTGGGCGCTCCCCGGCGGGTTTGCGGATGTCGGTTTATCTGCTGCCGAGAACGTGATCAAGGAAATTCACGAAGAAGCCGGGCTGACAGTCACCGCACAAACGCTGTACAGCATTACTCACAAGGCCAAAGGTCTGTACACACCCGATGTAAGGGATTTCTACAAGCTGTACTTCCTCTGTGACCGGACTGATCAGGCCGCCCCCATGGCCGGGTTGGAGACCACCGATGTCGGCTTCTTCCGCCTCGACGACCTGCCTCCCCTGTCACGCGGGCGCACCATCGAGAGTGATCTTGAAGCCGCCTTCGCCTTTCACCGCGGGGAAATCACCCAGACCCTGTTCGACTGACACCCTGGCCCGGTGATCCAATTTGTCTCACCGCTGCACCGCTTTCGCGCCTGAGCGGCCATCCCTGCTGTGCAACCTGCACAGCGCCCCCACGTGCGCATCACCGCCACGCAGTTGGCACGCGCACTGCAACAGCCCCGGTGTCACTCACAGGGGAACGGCACATGACGCACAACGAACCGGGCAACGATTACCCTCTCAGCGAGGTGCCCATGCATGCACGCAAGGGCCTTGGCTCCACGGCCATGGTGTTGCTGGGCTTCACCTTTTTTACCGCGACCATGTTCGCCGGCGGCAAGCTGGGGGTGGCCTTCAGCTTTACCCAGATGCTCGCTGTCGTGGCCCTGGGTAACCTGCTGTTGGGTATCTACGCCGCAGGCCTGGGTTACATCGCCTTCAAGAGCGGCTTGAACTCGGTGCTGATGGGGCGTTTCTGCTTTGGCGAAGTCGGTAGCAAGTTGAGTGACCTGATCCTGGGGTTCACCCAGATTGGCTGGTACGCCTGGGGCACTGCTACGGCGGCCGTGGTGCTGGGCAAATATTTCGAGTTGAACCAGGGCAACGTGCTGGCACTGATGGTGCTGTTCGGCCTGGTGTTTTGCGCCACGGCCTACGTGGGTTATCGGGGGCTGGAGATTCTCTCTTACATTGCAGTACCGGCCATGGGCCTGCTGCTGTTGCTGTCAATGTGGGTAGCCACCGTACACATTGGCGGGCTTGAAGGCTTGCTCGCGGTGGTACCCAGCGCGGAACTGGATCTGTCCACGGCCATTACCCTGGTATTCGGCACCTTTGTCAGCGGGGCCACCCAGGCCACCAACTGGACACGGTTTTCCCGCTCGGCCAAGGTGGCGGTGCTGGCCAGCCTGATCGGCTTTTTTATCGGCAACGGCCTGATGGTGCTGATCGGGGCCTATGGCGCCATCGTCTATCAACAACCGGATGTGGTGGAAGTCTTGCTACTGCAAGGGTTCGCCATGGCGGCAATGGCCATGCTGCTGCTCAATATCTGGAGCACCCAGGACAACACCATTTATAACTTCGCCGTCGCCGGCTGCAACCTGCTGCGCACCAAGCGCCGCAAGACCGTGACCCTGGTCGGCGCCGTGATTGGCACCCTGCTCGCCTTGCTGGGCATGTACGACATGCTGGTGCCCTACCTGATACTGCTGGGCACCGTGATTCCACCGATTGGCGGGGTGATCATGGCCGACTTTTTCTATCGCTATCGCGGTCACTATCCACGGCTGGCGGATGTGCGCTTGCCAGCCTTCAACTGGCCGGGGCTGATGGCCTATGCCGTCGGTACGGTGCTGGCCTTCAGTTCGCCGTGGGTCGCGCCCTTGGTAGGGATCGTCGCTGCATCCGCCACTTACATCGCGCTTACCGCCGTCCTGCGGGTGCGCGTACCATTGGCTGACATCCAGGCATGAGCCTGAGCGCCCCGACACAACAATGACCGCCTGGACATCGGCATCGCGCCGATGATCTGGCGGCTGTCTGCCTGATTGCTTTTTGCCCAAGAGGAACTTGCCCATGCATATCATCAATGCCCGCCTGCGCAACCGTGAAGGCCTGCATGATCTGCACCTGGAACACGGCCGGATCGCCAGTATCACGCCACAAACCGCCGCCCCGATCCTGGGGCCGGACGACCTGGACGCCGCCGGCAACCTGGTGGTGCCGCCGTTTGTCGAACCCCATATCCACCTCGACGCCACCCTGACCGCCGGCGAACCGCGCTGGAACATGAGCGGCACGCTGTTTGAAGGGATCGAATGCTGGGGCGAGCGCAAGGCCACCATTACCCAGGCAGACACCAAGACCCGCGCCAAACAGACCATCCAGGCCCTGGCGGCCCACGGCATCCAGCATGTGCGCACCCATGTGGACGTCACCGACCCGGACTTGACCGCGCTCAAGGCCATGCTCGAAGTGCGCCAGGAGAGCAGCCACCTGATCGACCTGCAGATCGTGGCATTTCCCCAGGAAGGCATCGAGTCCTACCGCAATGGCCGTGAACTGATGGAAGAAGCTATTCGCCTCGGCGCCGATGTGGTGGGCGGTATTCCTCACTTCGAGTACACCCGCGACCAGGGGGTCAGCTCGGTCAAGTTCCTGATGGACCTGGCCGAGCGCACGGGTTGCCTGGTCGATGTGCATTGCGATGAAACCGACGACCCGCACTCGCGCTTTCTGGAAGTGCTGGCCGAAGAAGCCCGCAGCCGCGACATGGGTAGCCGGGTCACCGCCAGTCACACCACGGCCATGGGTTCCTACGACAATGCCTACTGCGCCAAGCTGTTCCGCCTGCTGGGGCATTCGGGCATCAGCTTTGTATCCTGCCCCACCGAAAGCATTCACTTGCAGGGCCGTTTCGACAATTTCCCCAAGCGCCGGGGTGTGACCCGGGTCCACGAACTGTTGGAGGCCGGCATGAACGTCTGCTTCGGCCAGGACTCCATCGTCGATCCCTGGTACCCCCTGGGCAACGGCAATATCCTGCGGGTACTCGAAGCCGGGCTGCATATCTGCCATATGCTCGGCTACAGCAACCTGCAAAAAGCCTTGGACCTGGTTACCGACAACAGCGCCAAAGCCATGGCCCTGGGCGACCGCTACGGGCTGGAGCCCGGGCGCCCGGCCAACCTGCTGATCCTGTCGGCAAACAGCGACTATGAAATGATTCGCAGCCAGGGCCTGGCGCTGTACTCGATCCGCAACGGCCAAGTGTTGATGAAGCGCCAGCCTGCGCAGGTGACTTTTGTGTAAAGCGCTGGCTTAAACGATCGAGTCCAGGTCCAGTGGTTTGCCCCTCCCCCGGTCTGCCTGGAAGGCCGGCGGGATACTTGCCAGTTGGGACAACTCACGGTTTTCCCGGTGACCGAACCAACGCTCGAGGCTGGGTTGCAAGTGCGCACTGGAAGCGTAGCTGCCGTATACATCACGCACTTCCAAGCGGCGCCAGCGCAGGCTCTCCAGGCGCTGGCGACTGGTTTGCAGGCGATCGATTTCAGCGCTCAAGGCATCGTGCTGCTCATGACCACGCCCGTTCGCCGGGCTGAGGCGGTGGAGTTCAAGTCGCTTGTCCTGCAGTTGTTCACGCATAGTGCTCAGCGCGCGATCGATCAGTGCGTACTCCCGCGCCGTCACCAGGGAGCCGCGGTTATCCAGTGTCTGCTGCCAGCGGCGCAAGGTGGCCCACGCCGCCGGCACGTAGCTGACGACCATGGCGTGCTGGCTGGCCTGGAACAGTTGCTTGAGCAGGTTGTCACGCTCGGGCATGTCACCATGCAGGCGCAAGGCGCGATTGCACTCTGCCTCCTGCACCGACTCACATCCGGGCTTCCACAGCACCGAGGAATGCGTCCCGTCCGCCAGGGTGATCGGCATGAAGTGCTGTTGCTCGCCGTGATGCTGATAAGGCTGGCCCCCGATACGCACCAGACCCGCAGCAAACAACAGGCCTCCCGGCGTGGGCGCGCTGAACAAGGCCACAGCCCCCGGAACCCAGAGCTTGGCCGTGGTGTTCATCCACGTTGTGGGAACGCTGGGGACCGGGTCGTTATGGTTGACGATCCGGTGATGCACCAGGGCCGCGGCACCGCCTGTAAATTCGGCATCGGCGGCGCGCGGGGCGCCATAGGTGTAAAGGAGGACGTTGTAGTTGGCATCCTTGACACGGCGCAATCCCTCAGCCAGCAACAAGGCGATTGCCCCACCCAGGCTGTGGCCACATATCACGATACGTTGGCCGATGTAGAACTGATCCAGATAACGCAATACGAAGTCACGCATGGCGCGGTAAGCCTGGTAAAAACCTTCATGGGCTTTGCCAAGGCCGTCGGCAAAAGGCACCTGGTGGGCATTCGCGTCACGCAGGCCATCCGCGGCACTGGCCGTCCCCCGCACGGCAATCAGCACCACTTCGTCGTGATGGCAGATAAAGGCCTGGGTATCGGTCCCCTGCTCTTCATCATCGAAAAAATGCAGGCGCGCCGGATACTCCTGCCTGGCCTCCAGCGTCGGACTGTTCTGCGGATACACGTCAGGATCAAAGGGCAGGATCTCGAAGCGCCGGGAGTACGGGACCTCCTCATACAACGGGTAAAAGCGCTGCACTTGCTCGGCGTCGACCCGCCAGGCCTGCTGATACCCCGAGAGCTTTTCAGCAAACAGATGGCCGATGCTGGGCTCCCGGGGAAAGTGGACCTCATCTTGCGGGTGGCTGGCCGGTTCCTGGCCAAAACGGCAGTAACTCAAAGTCGCCATCAATGCCAGTTGGTACAGGTTCATGGCACAGAACCCGTCCTCGGTGGACAACATCGGGCGCAGTGCGCGCAAGGGCCGCACTTGCAGCACCGTATGCTGGTTGGGGAACAGCACGACGCCCCACAACCCGGGCTGGGGTGGACCAAACCCAAGGTCAGCCATCATTTGCAGGGCATGTCGCTGGGGGCCGTGGGACCGGGGCGCCGGAGGCGGCAAATGGGCGACATGGCGGACCAGGTCGCGGACTTCGACCTGGTAGAATCGATTGACTTGCTGCTGAGCCGGGTTGGTCTCGACACGCTGGCCGTCACTGCGAACAAAGCGTGTCTGTTCAGCTCGAAATTGCAGCTCTGTAATGGGCAAAGGGTAGTGACTTCGTGCTTGTAACACTCCGTAATAGTCACTTCCAGATGCCTCATGGAGCGCAGCGAAAGTCAGAACCTGGGGGCCTCTGTACGGGTTATCCAGCTTCACATAACCATCACCATCCAAGTGCCCAACGTGTTGCTGCCCCTGGCTGTCCAAGACCGAGTAGGCAAGCCCTGCATAGGCTTTCCCATCGCCTGTTTCATCAACCAGGGCAAAACTCAGCCAGCCTCCCCGTAACGGACAAACAGGCATTTTTTCGCTGAAAAACGGCTTCTTCCATGCTTCAAAATCCATAGCTGAATATCCTTATTCAGTACAGGTTGGGTAAACAGTGCATTCACGCCCGTCAGGCATCTTGAAAGGCCTGAAATGGGCAGCGCCCTTTGTGCAAAAACCATATTGATCATCCATGTTCTTCCCCTGGCAACGCTTCCACCCTTGTGGAACGCGAACCCAGGTATTGCCCATGTAAGGCTTCTCTTCGTTCGCAACTTCCAGGACCAGCCGGAGCGTGTTGCCTGGCAGTCGGTTGCGCGGCACGACACCACCGGCCGGTGCCCCCTGCGGTTGCCCTTCGTTGTCCAGCGCGTTGCATTTAAGAATTTTCCTGATGGCATGCTGCGATCCAAGGGTACGAAACAGCCACTGACATCGCCCTTTCAACTCCGGCGCACCCGACTCGGGCCGCTCAACACCTGCACGGTCCTGAATGTAGATAGCCGCCATATCTGCGCCGACATCGGTATCGCGCACGCCCCACCGGGCATAAAAATCAAATTCCACGCTGCGCAACACCAACGGGCAGCCTTCTACCGTTTCAGTCAGGGGCAGCTCCTGGGTCACGCGGCTGGCTGTCGGGTTGTAGGGCACACTAAAAATCTTCCGCTCTGGCCTTTTGCCTCGGCGCCAAGGCAAGGTGCAGCTTTCACCTGTCGCCGGGCTGTAGTTGGCGGCGCTTTTAACACGGAAATTGGCCGGCAAGTCCACCTGCAACGTCACGCGATCAACGGGTACGCGCGCACATCCCGACGTGCACGCCATGCCAAGCGCAAGCCATGCCCCCCACTCCCGCCTATTCATGCTGATGCCCCAGCGTGCGCCACTGCTCCACCACCCGCCCAAAGTGATCCCCCGGTGTCTCCGCCACCAATGGCGGCCACCGGAGCACGCTCGCTCGCGTCGCTTCCTCCAAACGCCGCACCACCAAGAACTCCAACTGTTCCGGCTCTCGCCATTGCCAGGTGCGGGCCTGGTCCAGTACATGGGCCAACCATATCTTCGGGTCCTGGAACTCAACCAGGGCCACGAGGTTTTCGCTGTGTTCGGCCAACAGGTAGCGCAGGATATTGGCCTGCAGAATGGCCTTGGCCTGGGGGTTGGGGAGGTTTAGCCAAGGGGCGGGATCGGGTACCGGGTACTTGCCCGGCGCCGGATTGCTGGCACTGCACCATTGCGCTTCATGCCAGTAGCACACGCTGATCAACGGCCCGAGATAGGCCGGCCATTGCGCTACCGGCAAGTAACCCAGCGCACGTGCCAGGGTGCGGTTGTCGTGGAAACGGTACAGGGCCTGATTGCCCGGAGGCCCTACCAGCATCCGCGCCTGCCAATGCTCGATAACGCCGCCTAGGTCCACGTCGGGCAAACTGCCCAGCCAGCCCCAGTTCGCCTCGGGATGCTCCAGCAAGCCTGCCAACGCAGGCTCACCAAGATGCTCCACTGACAGGATCACTGGCCCGGCCGCCGCCAATTCTGCCACTGCGCTCGTGCCGTAGAGGCTGCAATACTGCGCCCGATTGCCAGACACCATCAGCCTCTGGAGCGCGTCGTTGTTTCCCTCAAGGATCAAGCACAGCCGACGCCCTGCCTGCTGCTGTTGGGTCATCCATTGGCCTGGCATGCGCGCCATCAAGCCACCCTCCCGCCAAGGTCGCAGACCGCTTCACGGCAGTGCTCGCAGACCGGGCAAAAGTCCGCCCCGATCTGCCTGGCCATGTGCATGATCACGCCCTGGACCGCTGAAAGATACGGCCCCGGATCGCCCGGCCCCAAGGGACTGGCCGCACGCGTGGCAGCTGGCGAGCCCCCCAGGGTAATGGGGCGACTGCTGAAAATACCGCCGGCCTGGATCAGCAGGTGTTCTCCTCCGGCCTTGAAGCTCAACTGCGCACCGGCGTCGATCACCAGGCTGGCACCCGCCTTGAGATGAACCTGTTGCCCGGCCTCGATCACCAGGTTCTGGCCGATACAGGCCTGGCTATCGCCCTGTACCTGGCGGTGCTCGCCACCCCCGACCAGGACTTTGCGATCACCGCGAACGTGGTGGTGCTCTTCGCTTTCCAGGTGGACCGTGCTCAGACCGTGAATGGTTTCACGCCGCTGCCCACCGACTTCCAGGTGGCTGTCATGGCCCACCTGCTGCTGCAAATCCCGCTGGGCCCGCAGGTAGATGAGTTCTTCACCCAGGCGGTCCTCCAGGTGCAGTTCGTTGGAGCCTGCGCCACCGGGGCAACTGTGGCTGCGCAAGACGCTGCGGGTCTTGTATTGCGGCAATGGATAGGCTGGCCTGTGCCGCGCATTAGGCAGGCAGCCGTTGATCAACGGCCGGTCAGGGTCGCCGTCCAGGAAGGTCACCAGCACCTCCATGCCGACCCGGGGCGTCATGATCGCGCCAAAACCGTCACCCGCCCACCCGGAGGCCACACGTACCCAACAACTGCTTTTATCACTCGCAGTGTCCAGACGATCCCAGTGAAACCGCACCTTCACTCGACCATAGGCATCGCAATGCACTTCCTCGCCCACCGGGCCTGTCACTGTAGCGGTCTGGCTGCCGGTGATCGTCGGCTTGGGGTGCTTGAGCGCCGGGCGATGGACCGCGCGCCAGGGCGTGGCGTTGAAGCGGTTGCGATAGCCCTGGAACACCTCAGCACCGGGCATTGCCTCTTCCAGCACCTGGGGTTGATAACCCTCGTGGCGCACTGAAGTCAGCAGCCACAAGTCATTGCAGGCGGGTTGCGGGTGATCGCGCAATGGCAGGAAATGGCCACTGCACAACGCCGGCTGATCACTCTTGCCCAAGGCCCGGTGACGGTCGCGCTGATGGCGCTCCAGGCTGCGACGCGCCAGTTGCGCACCCCGCGCATGGCCGGTAAAGCCGCCAGGGTAGTGATAGTCCTCAAGGGGCGGCACCGCTGTAGCCCCGGCCTGTTCCTGCAGGCGCCGCGAAGGATGCTCGAAATCATGATCACGCCGGACAGCCTGGCGACTGCGGGTAGCCAGGCGCACATCGAACCGCTGGATCACCCGCGTCTCGGCGGCCGGGCCGCTGGCCAGGCAAAAACGCTGTGCAGGCAGGCGCCGGAATACCGTCTGGTCATCACCAAACACCACTACATGGGCATCCGGGCTGTGGCGGAAGTGGTAGTGAATCCCCTCTTCTTCACACAGCCGCTGGATAAAGTGCAGGTCGCTCTCGGCGTATTGCACACAGAACGTGCGCGGCGGATAGACCACAGGGCCTAACTCGAAGGCATACGCATCGGCCAGGATTGCGTGGTGTTCAAGCACGGCCGCGATAATCTGCGGCACGCTGCGTTGCTGAAAGATGCGCTGGTCACGGCGATGCGCCAGCCATGCCAGGCGCGGGGCCAGGGTCAGGCGATAACGGGTGAGCCGAGCCCCTGGATCGTCGCGGCCAACGGCATACACCTGCCCGTGCAGCCCTTGGCCCGCTTCGCCAAAACCCAGGTAGGCCGGCTGGTGCAGCAATGCTTCCAGGTCAAGGCCAGGGTTTTCGCTGACCAGTTGCACCTCGATGAAGTATGGCTGGTCCAGGGCCTCGCGGCCTTTGAATGCCAGTACTTGAAAGTCGGCCTCTACGCTTTGAAGCGTAAAGTTGAAACGTGACGAAACAAACGCGTTAACCATCCGTTGTTACCCGCCATAACTATTTGACTGAAACACTCCCTCCCGCCAAACATAAACCCTGCGGCCAAAGAAAGTGCCTGAACGCCCTAAAGATTAGCGAGGTCCGCGAGAATCCGGCACTTTCAAAAATAAAAAAGAAGTTTCGTACGAAGAGAATGGAAGTCTCTTTTACAAGATGAGAAATCCTTAAAATAAACCAGACAGCAACAGCAGGAACTTACTTACACAACTCCCCGAATAACAAGTAAACAATAAAGAAACGACTGACACTTATTTAAGCCCTCAAGTACTTCAGTCTTGAAGCACTGCGGCCCCGAACAGGCTGACACTCAGCAACGTATCGGCCTGAACCTGCAAGCGTACTGGCGCCGTGCCGCCCGGCATCACCACCGCCACCTCTCCTGCCTCGACCCACCCCGCCCGCCATGCCGCACAGGCCACCGCGCTGGCACTGGTCCCGGAAGACGCCGTGGGACCCTCGCCGCGCTCGAACACCCGGGCAATCACCCGATTGGCAGCGTCGCGCGCAGCCCATTGCAGGTTGACCCCGGCAACACAGGGCCGGCCATTGCCAGCCGGAGGGGCAAAGGCCATCGCTTTCAATGGCTCGAACAGCCCAGGCTGGTACATCTGCCGATTGTCCGGCAAGGCCGATGCGTGCTCGACCAGGGTCACGCAATGGGGGTTGCCGATACGCACAAATTGACTGCGCGCCCATTGCGGGTTGATCGCAGCCAGCTCACGTACATGACCAGGCCCGGAGCTTCCCTGCCCCAACGCGCCCACCGCCTGTGGCCCGAATTCCGGCTGCCCCAGCGCCAACCAGAACCCCGGGACCTGGCCATGGACTGCCGGCTCAACCCAGGTTGCTAGCGGCGATAGCCCACCCGGTTGGTCGTGGTGCACCCGCAGCTCACAGGCCCGGGGCATCAGCCCCGCATCCGTCAGGGCCTGGGCAAAAATCGTCAAGCCGTTGCCGCTGCGCTCGGCCAGGGAACCATCGGTATTGATAATCAGCAGGTCATACGGCGGCGCAGCCTGGAACGGCCCGACCAGCAAACCATCGCAGCGATAGGCCTTGGCCTCGGCTGGACGCGGCGACGTCCCCCAGCCACATTCGGCCGCTATCGCCGACGCCGCCCACCCCTGGCGAGTGCTGGCGGCCAGGGCGGCGCTTGTGGGCACGGCAATGCCCCGGCAGCGTAACAAGGCCGGGCTGACCACACCGTAGATATTGCCGCGAGCGTTGTAGAACAGGGTCATGGGGTGATCCACCTCAGTATCCGCCAATATCGGCCATGGGAAAAACGCCTGGCGATTGTGGGGGATGTCTGGGTGCGGCACCACCCAAGCTGTGTGCATCCCCCTGGCAAAACCAGCCACGCCCCCTACACTTCTGTTTTCCCTGGATGGACGTTTTCATCAGGCCGAAGTCCGTGCGCAGTCGAACAAACGCCGTCCTCATGTTCCCGGAGGATGCACCATGAAGCCACTTGCCCCGCAACATCCCATTGAAACGCTGTACCGCGCAGGCCGCAAAACGTTCATTGAACTGGTACCTGATGGCGGCGCACGCCTGGACGCGCTGTTCCATACCGCACCGGCCCTGGGCGAATTGGCGGTCGGCGTGGTGTATGGCTATCTGCATGATCGCCCCGGCCTTGATCCACGCCTGCAGGAGGCCGCGATTTTTGCCGCGATCGTCGCCGCCGGCATGGTCGGCCCACCGTTGAGCGTGCACTTCAAGACCAGCCTGGCCCAAGGCCTGGCACCTGGGGAGCTGACTGAACTGTTGTTGCTCGCCTCGGCCTTTACCGGTTTCCCCCGTGCCGTCGCCACCGCCGACCAGCTCAACCTGCTGTTTGCCGGGGCCAACCTGCCCTCGCCTCCGCCACCGACACCCCGCGCCGTGGCAGTAGCGTTTTGTGAAAGCGTGCGCCAGGGCCACCCATCGTTCCCGGTGGATGCCCAGGCTCGAAAGCTGCTGCGCAAACCCCATAAGCTATCGCTGCACGCCACCGCTGCGGATCGGGTGATGGTGGAGAGTTACATCGGCCAGGAAACCACGCCGCGCGGCACGCTTGTGGTGCGGGTCGATGGCGCTGATGTGGTGCAAGTCAGGGCGTATCTCCCGGCACCGACCTGACCCGTGCACACATGAAAGTTCGCGCTCGCCAAGGGAACCTGGCTCGCTCCAGAGGGACTGATGTGCAAGGATGTCGCGCCGGACATCGTTCGCTGAACGCAAACCCCAAGGACTTTCATGACTGCCATTCCTACCCCAGCGCCCGTGGTTCCAGGCCGCCTGGAACAAATGTCGACCCGTATCGCGTTTTTTATTGCCGGCTTTGGCATTGCCGCCTGGGCACCGCTGGTGCCCTATGCCAAGGCTCGCGCCCAGCTCAACGAAGGCACGCTGGGCCTGTTGCTGCTGTGCCTGGGGGTGGGGTCGATCCTTGCCATGCCCGTGGCCGGCGCACTGGCATCACGCTATGGCTGCCGACGCGTGCTGAGCGCCGGCACGCTCCTGCTCTGCGTGGCCTTGCCGATGCTGGCCACCGTCAGCTCGATCCCCTGGCTGATGGCCGGGTTGTTTCTGTTTGGTGCAGGCCTGGGCACGGTGGACTCCACCGTCAACCTGCAGGCGGTGATCGTGGAGCGGGCCAGTGGCAAAACCATGATGTCGGGCTTCCACGGGCTGTTCAGCCTGGGGGGGATTGTCGGGGCGGCGGGTGTCAGCGCGTTGTTGGGGTTGGGGTTGTCACCGCTGTCGGCCACCCTGGTGGTAATCGTGATTACCCTGGCCGCCCTGCTCAAGGCGGCCCCCCATCTGCTGCCCTACGGCAGTGAAAGCTCCGGCCCTGCCTTTGCCATTCCCCATGGGGTGGTGCTGTTTATCGGCTGCCTGTGCTTTATCGTGTTCCTGGCAGAAGGTGCCGTGCTCGACTGGAGCGCGGTGTTCCTCAGTGACGAACGCGGCCTCGACGAAGCCTATGCGGGCCTGGGTTATGCGGCGTTTGCCTTGACCATGACCCTCGGGCGCCTGACCGGCGATAGGATTGTGCGTCGCCTGGGCGCCAAACGGGTGATCGTGATCGGTGGCTTGCTGGCCACCGCGGGCATGCTGTTGGCCACACTGCTCCCGGCATGGGAAACCGCGCTGCTGGGCTATGCCCTGGTAGGCGCCGGCTGTTCTAATATCGTGCCGGTGCTGTACACCGCCGTCGGCAAGCAAAAGGTCATGCCGGAACATATTGCAGTACCCGCCATTACCACCCTGGGTTATGCCGGTATTCTCGCCGGCCCCGCGCTGATCGGCTTTATCGCCCATGGCAGCAGCTTGAGCGTGGCCTTTGTGTTGATCGCCGTGCTGCTGCTGGGCGTGGCAATCAGCGGGAAAATACTGCGGGTGTAAAGCCCGCAAGGCGCTACAGGTTTTTGTTGTTTTCGAGCCAGCCGTCAAGGTCTTTGTTGCTCAACCATCCCTTCTGGTAATGATTGCCGTAGAGGCGTCGCCAGCCAGAATGGACGCGCTCCAGCGAGCTCAATAGCCGGGGACGGTCCACCAGGTTTTTTGACATGTACACCAGTTGCTCGCTGTACATCTTTTTCGGCAACCCGGTGGCGGGGTCCCGGATAACGGCGCCGTCCTTGTCCGTTTCGTCCGGGTCCCGGCTGATTGAGACCAGCCTCGCGATTTCGACGTAGCCGACCTGCTCAAAAAAGCCCGTGCGGTCCCGGGACCGGTCACGCAGTTCATCAAAGGCCGCCCTGAACGCCTGCACCAACTCGACATTGGTCTTGGCGTGAAAAGGGTCCGAACTGAAGGCGTTGGGGTCGCTGTTGCCAAACATTCCCTGTACGGCCTTCGACAGACTTTCCTGCGTTATAAAACCCTCCTCATCAAGGATCGCGTCGATCAACCGCGGGCGTTGGAGCAGGGCCTTGGCCAGCAGGATGGCGTTGTTGAACACCGGCGTTTCCGTCATTTTTTCACCGGCGATTCGCTGCAATGAAGACAGTTTCAATCCTTCATTTTTCATGGAATTTTTCCAGCACGGTGAAATGCTCGGCCAGCGCCGTCACTAACTGGCTATCCGGCAATTGGGTATAGGGATTCACATGGGTGTTACGCGTCGCAGGCGTGTTTCTCAGTTCCTGATGATGCAGCCTGACCTCGTCGGGCGTGGCCCAGCGCAAGGGGCGCCTGAACCCCGAGGTCCGGATTGTATTGGGCAACGGTTGATTGTCGACCTGCCACGCAGGCGGCGTGTTCTCGCTTGAAGCAGCATGGGCTTTGTGTTGTGCGTCATCCGGTATCGCATCATGGCGGCTCGTAACATCGGGCCGCAGGAAAGGGATCCCACCGTCAATTGCCATGATTCATCTCCACCTCTTTCAGATCCATACTCAGGCCGGCCAACACCACCGTCACTGCAAGGGTGGCTTTCCAGCAAGCGCAAAGTATGTGGCCAACGACCAGCAATGGTTCCGGGGTGGCCGACCATTTTCGATGACTGCATGTAAACAATGAGCAAGGCTTGGCTGTGGCCTCAATCAAGCACCCGGTCGGGAAACGCCCAGCAAGGCTTTTATGGCATTGATCAGCCCCGTCGGGGGCTCCGCAGCAGCCTCCATGGGCGCACCTGGCACAGAAGGCGTGCGGTAGGCCAGCATGCCCTTGGCGAAGTCATCCGCCGCCGGGGCCTTGAAGGTGTACTGGCCGGAAAAATTCTTGACTCGCTGAACTTCGGTGCCTTCCTCGCCAGGCATACCCTGACCCTGGGCAGCGAAATGGCGGCACTGCGTGTGGTTGTCGCAAGGGGGGGCAAGAAGGGATTGCGGCAGGCCGGGAGTTTGAGTTCCAAACGACGTTGAAGTCATGTCGACACCCTCTCTTTGAGTGAAACCGGCGGCGTCATAAAGGCCGTCAGATACACGTTATGTGGCAAACCGCTGAAAACAGTTCCTGATCATTGAGGGGCAGGTGATGAGTGGATGCGGGCAGTATCAGC
Organism: Pseudomonas gessardii; assembly: GCF_001983165.1. GTDB lineage: Bacteria > Pseudomonadota > Gammaproteobacteria > Pseudomonadales > Pseudomonadaceae > Aquipseudomonas > Aquipseudomonas gessardii. Next base: position 29,552 of record NZ_MNPU01000039.1, read on the forward strand.
CAGCCCTGTCATCGAGAAAGCGGGGCATCCTGGGCGAACCGGGAAACACCGCGAAAGACTCGTGGCGCTCCCCGGTTCTGTGCTTGCAATGCAATTGCCCGTGGTTTAACGGGACAACTTCCTCAACCCCCACCAACTGATCCTGCCGTCCTCGTCACGCCCCGCGGTATTGTCTATTTTTTGCAACAACTCGGACCGGTTGGTGAGTTCCTTCGCCAGGTAGGTGAGCTCATCTTTTTTAGGGTTACCCGTCAGGTCTTTTATGGCCGTCTGATAGATTTTGTCGAGTTTGATCTCTCTTCGCCAAAATTGATCCCAGGATTTATCTTCGAGCCGACTAAAATTCTTGAGCAGATCCTTGGCCAGTTCTTTGTCGTCCTTATACTTCAGCGGGCTGTCAGAGAGTATGACGTCCCTGATGTTTTGCCGGGTGAGCTTCTGATCCAGCCCGCCCGTACTACCATTGCGATCAAGGGCCTGCAGGAGGTCCGGACGCTTCAGGATTTCCCTGGCCAGCCGGGTGTTCGAGTCCTTGTGGGCGTAGCCTGTAAGGGAACGTTCTGCTCTATCTTTCAAGTCCTGCTGCGTAATATAGGACGAGTCGTCCTTACTACTGAACCCCGAGAAGTTTTTCAGCAGTTTCTGGGCCAGTTCATCATGGCTGAACTGTGAATACACCGGATCGGGTTTCTGGGGAAATGGCCTTGGCGGCGGGTTCCCAGGAAGCACAGGCTTGGCCGGGGAAAAAAACCCTTTCAGGCTGACGAAAAAACCCTGACCTGTCGCCCCTGCCGATCCTGCCGCCAGCGCTCCCCCCCCAGAGCCTTGTGCCATCGACGGCGCAGCCGCAAACATCGGGCCCGACTGACTCGTTATCCCGCTGAAACTAGGCCCGCTGGTGGCTGATACGGTGACGGCGGCCGAGACGGTAGCGCCCTTGGCATTGCCGGGCAGGTTAGGTGTGGCGCCATTCGGTAGATTGACGACAGACTGGTTGAAAGCTGATACCGACATATTGATCTCCAGTGCGGCTTGTTGACACGATTTACCACACCGTCCACAGCCCCCGACGATAGCCTGATCGCGAGCCGCCCGTGCACAGTGGGCTAATCGGGTATGTGGCAGGCCTACAGAGTTCGGTTCCTCAAAGTGATGAAAGCGGCTAAAAAAAGGTAGGAAATGGGTCAAGGCAACCCTTCAACAGCGGCAGCAGGGTCGTAAGCTGCAAGAGGAACGGCAGGAGGAAAAGCGCACCGGGACAAGCCCCATTGCCGCTGCCCCGGTCACACTCTCGATCAGGGCAGGCGACGCTCGCCCCCGTCAACGAACCGTCAAAACCCTACGCTCGCCTGTACAAAGAACGTACGCGGCTCACCCAGGTAGATCCCGGAGTTGTTATCGCTGGAACGGGTGTAGTGCTGCTGGTCAAACAGGTTTTTCACCCCCACCCCCAATTTCAGGTTCGACAACTGTGCGCCAAAGTCATAGCCACTGCGTACGTTGACGGACACATAGCCCGGAATATCACCGTACTGGCCATCAGCGGTCGGCTGGGTGATATAGGTGCTGGTGGTGCCTGGCGCCCGCTGGCCGGACTGGGCATACGCGTCCAGGTTGTGGGTCCAGTGGTTGACCGCGTAGCGCAGCCCCAGGGTCGCCACTTGCCGGGAGTACAGCGGCAGGTCACGGCCCTTGAACGCCACATCGCCTTCGGCGGTCGCCCTGGTGTAGGTCAAGCCGGCATTGGCACTCAGCCCCTCCAGGCGCGGGTCAAGGTTGGCCAGGTCGTAATGGGCCGAGGTTTCGATACCGGCGTGCTTGGTGGCCCCCAGGTTGGTCCAGCCCACGTCATTGCTGACGTACTGCAACTCATCGGCAAAATCGATGTAGAACAGCGTCACTTCGCCGCCCCACACCGTGTCGTTGTAGCGCGTACCCACCTCGTAGGTCTTGGCCTTTTCCGGTTGCAGGCCGTTGGCCGTCTGGTCGCCATTACCACCCTGGCCCAGCTGGAAATACTGCAAGCTGCCGAAGGACGTTTCGTAGTTGGCAAACAGCTTCCACGCATCGGAGACGTGGTACATCACGCTCAGCGCCGGCAGCGGTTCGTTGTTCTTGATCTGGCGGTGCTTCTCCTGGGTGCGGCGGCCATTGAGCGCCACCACCGGGCGGTCATGCCATTGGGTGCGGATGCTTTCAAAGCGGATACCGGGGGTGATTGTCCACTTGCCCACGTCGATCTTGTCATCGATATAGAACGCGTTGGCCTCGGTGCCACCGGTGCGGTCCTGGTACACATGGCCGTCACTCTGGCCACCCGGCGTGGGCACGTTGTTGACCAGGTTGAGGCTGGTGGCCTGTTCGTGCATGCCTTCTTTCAAGTAACGGTAGCCGATACTGGCTTCCTGGGTGGTCGGCCCCAGGTCGAACACATGGGACACCCGTGGCTCAATGCCGAAGGTGTAGTAGGTACGTGGGTAGGCACTGAGGGTTTTCAAGTCGCGGTTGGCGATGTTGCTGCCACGGAAGCTGTCCGAATAATAGGTCAGCACCTCGGCCTGGGTCCGGTCGTCGATCTGGCGGATGTACTTGAACGACACATCCTTGCGCCGGCCGCTGAAGTTGTCCCAGTCGCGCACCGACTGGTAAGGGTTGGCGTCGAACTGCTGCTGGGTCAGGCCGCCCGGCATGTCGGCGCTGGCGTCGTAGTAATGGAAGTTGAGGGTGAAGTCGTCTTGATCGGTCGGCGCCCAGTGGGTCTTGAGGATCACATCGTCGATGTCGTTGCCATTGTTGCTGTCGCGATAACCGTTGCCATTGACCCCGGAATACAGGAGCGCCATGCCCATGCCATTGTCGGCGGTGCCACCGATAAAGGCGTTGTCGATATGTTTCCAACCGCCATGGGCAGCGGTTTGCAGGGTGGTGCCGACTTCACCGGAAAAGGTCTCGGGGATCGCCCGGGTCACGAAGTTGATCACGCCGCCGACGTTCTGCGGGCCATAGCGCACGGAACCGGCGCCGCGGACCACGTCGATGCTTTCCAGGTTACCGGCGGAAATCGGTGCCATCGACAACTGGGGCTGGCCATAGGGCGCGAACGCCGCAGGAATGCCGTCGATCAGCACCGTGGAGCGTGGCGACAGGCGCGATGTCAGGCCACGTACGCCGACATTGAGGGAAATATCGCTGCCGCCGGTGCCGTTGGATTCCTGCACCTGCACCCCGGGCACCCGGCGCAGTACGTCACCAACGTTCATCGCGCCCTGCTCCACCATGGCCTCGCGGCGGATCACGGTCCGTGCGCCGGGATGGTTCTGCACCACTTCGGCATTGGCGTCGCCCAGCCAGTCGCCCACGACCTTGATATCTGTCGCGCCCAGTTCCAGGGGCGAGCCGGCTTCACCGCTGCCCTGGGCCAGCGGATGCAGGGTCACCGAGCCCGAGTCGATCCGGTAGTCCAGGCCACTGCCTTGCAGCAACTGGCGCAGAGCCTGTTCCGGCGCCAGGTTGCCATCGACGGCCGGGGCTTGCTTGCCGGCCACCATTGCCGGGCTGAAAAACACTTGCAGCGCGGTTTGCTGGCCCAATTGGCTCAGCGCAGCGCCCAGGGGCTGGGCCTTGATATGGATGGCCTCGTCGGCATAGGCCGCGGTACTGATCGCCAAGGCCAGGGCCAACGGCGCCCAGCGGGGTGTTTTATGGTTGTGCGCAGCGAGTTTATTCACGTCGTAATCCCAGGAAAGCACGGCTGTTAATGCAAACCAGTTGCAGTTGGACAAGAAGACGAAGAACTCGGAAAAAACCTGAACCTAGCGTGCAATTATTTCCTGGCTACCGTCGGGCAGCGTGCGCAGGGCCACCGGCAGAATGTGCGGCAAAGCCTTGAGCAAGGCCTCGGTGTCGTGGGTGTTGAACACGCTGGTCAAGCGCAGGTCGCTGGCCGCGGCGCTAACCCGCAGGGGCTTTTCGCGGTAGCGCGAGGCTTCCCGCGCCACCTCGGCCAGGCTGGCGTCGTTGAACACCAGCTTGCCGGTCTGCCAGGCCATGAGCGCCTGGGCGTTGACCGGGCGGGCCGCCGCAACCGTGCCCTGGCTGTCGATCGAGGTGCCCAGGCCCGCCGTCAGGGTGACCACCGGCTGCGCCGCCCGCCCCTGGACCTTGACCGTTCCCGCCTCGACCACCACGCGGGTCTGGTCATCGTCGCGGCGCACGTCAAAGCGGGTACCGGTGACCGTCACCTGCCCGGCCCCGGCCTGCACCACAAAAGGCCGGCTGGTGTCGTGCTCGACGCGAAACAGCGCTTCACCCTGCTTGAGCACAATCGCCCGTCGGCCCTTTTCGTAATGCACCGCGACGACGCTGCGGCTGTTGAGGTCCATCAGCGAACCGTCCGGCAGCGCCACTTGCCGACGCTCCCCCAACAGCGTGCTGAACTCAGCATCGTAGACCGCCGGATGCTCCAGGCCGCTGAACAGCCCAAGACCCACGGCCACCGCCAGCACGCTGGCCGCCACGGCATAGCGCACGGCGCCACGACGCTTGCGCGGCGCAGGCGTATCGACCAAGGCCTGCAAACGCCCCTTGGGCAGCAGGTCGGCGGCGCGCCACAGCCCTTGCAGCACCTCGAATTCGTACTGGTGCGCAGGATGTTCCCCACACCAGGTGTCGAAAAGACGTTGCTCCTCGACGTTCAAGGGTAGGTCCTGCAAACGCACGAACCACCGCGCCGCCTCGTCACGCACCGCTGCGCGGCCACAGGCACACTCACGGGTATCCATCATGGAAGATCCTGTTTCAAAGCGGGCATTGGTCATGGGGCCAGCGCATCCAGGCGCTCGCGTAAATGCCGCAGGGTGCGGATCATATACTTTTCCACCATGTTTTTAGAAAGCCCCAGGCGCTCGGCGATTTCCTGTTGGGTCAGGCCTTCGATCTTTTGCCAGATGAAAATCCTGCGGCAATTGAGAGGCAATTCGGCCAGGGCCCGCTCGATGGAGTCCGCCAACTGGACCGCGTGCATGTAATGCTCCGGGTCGCCACTGTGCGACGCACCCTGCTCAAAGGCCGGCAGCGCCAGCGCGTCGCGCCGGTCGGCACGACGATGGGCATCCACCGCAATATTGCGCGCCGTCTGGTGCAAATAGGCGCGCGGCTGCTCAACCCGCGTCGACTTGGCTTCCAACACCCGTACGAACGTATCGTGGGCCAGGTCCTCGGCCTGCTGGCGATTGCGCAAGCGCCGCGTCCAGGTTCCGACCAACTCTTCGTAGTACGCGAAAAAGCCAGGTCGGCGGGGCGGCTGAGGAGTCATCGGGGGAGCACTGGGTCGGCGGGGCGGGAATAGTAATGCTTCCTATTAAGCAGAGCAATTGCTTGCCGTCGCCACAGCCACTTCTACACCAACCGCCTGATCGGCTGATGCCGCCACACCAACCGGTAATACGCGGTCTGCAACCCGAGCATCACCAGGTAAGTCACCGGAAACGCCATCCACACCCCTTCCAGGCCAAAGCGTGCATTGAGCAGGTACGCCACCGGCAGCTCCACGCCCAGCACGCAGAAGATCGAGATCGCCACCGGCATCAGCACCACGCCGCTGGCGCGCATGATGCCGCCAATCACCGCCTGGAAACCGAATACCAGAATGCTCCAGAGCATGATGTGCAGCAGGTGCTCGGCCTGAACCCGCGCCGAGTCCTCGGTGATGAACAGGCCCAGCAGCCAGTGGGACAAGGCATAGCCGAGCACGATCAGGCCACCGGTCAGGCACAGGTTGATCGCAAGCCCAGTGCGCAGAATCGGCCCGATGCGTTCCAGGCGCCCGGCGCCAATGGCCTGGGCACCGAGGATCGAGGCGGTGATGGCAATCGACAGCGCCGGGAACTGCACGTAATTGACGATCTGCGTCACCGCGCCATACGCCGCCGTGGCCTGGGAGCCGTGGCCATTGACCAGCGCCAGGATCACCAGCTCCGACAACGACAGCACCACCATCTGCAAGCCGGTGGGCAGGCCGATACGCAGGACTTTGCCGAGGATCGCCCGGTCCAGGCGCAAGGCCGCCAGCAAGGCACGGTCCGGTGCCATCACGTGGTTTTTATGGCGCAGGCGCAGCACCAGAAACAGCATGGCCACGGCATTGGCCACCAGGCCAGCATAGGCCGCGCTCTGGATGCCCATGGGCGCCAGCCCCAGCCAACCGCGGATCAGGGCCGGGGTCAGCAACAGGCCGACCAGCGTCGACACCATCAGCGCCAGCAACGGCGACACGGTGTCGCTCACGCCCCGCAGCAACTGGGTGTAGAGGATGAACACCAGCAACAGCGGCATGATCAGCATCATCACCTGGGCATAGCCAACCGCATCGTCCAGTACATCCAACGGCGTACCCAGCGCTTGCATGGCCGGGCGTGCGAACAGGCTGCCGAGCACGGCGGCGAACACGCCGATCAACGCACCCAGGGTCAGGGTCGCGCCAGTGATGAGCTTGACCAGCGCGGTTTCCCCCGCGCCCCAGGCCTGGCCGATCAGCACCGAGGCGCCCGCCCCCAGGCCAATCACCAGGGCGATAAAAAAGAACACGATGGGAAACATCCCCGACACCGCCGCCAGCGCCTGAGTGCCGAGCATCTGCCCGACATAGATGCCATTGAGGGTGCCGGAAAAACTCTGGAGGAAGTTGGACAGCACCACCGGCGCAAGAAAGAACAGGTAGACCTGCCACAGCGGGCGTTGCAAAGGGCTTGGCATGAACAGGGAGGCCTCGGGCGAACACAGGGACCGTGGGGTTATACCGTATTGGATCCGATGTTGCTTGCCCTTGCACTAGGCCGCCTGTGGCCCTGCCAGTCTTGCCGAGCTGACAAAAATCGCGATCCCCACAAACACCAGGCCAATGGCAGCCAATTGCGCGACGCTCATCTGTTCGTCAAACAACAGCCAGGAGGTGACGATACCCGACACCGGCACCAACAACGACAGCGGCGCCACCGTCGACGCCGGGTACTTTTTCATCAGGGTGTTCCAGATCCAGTACCCGACGATGGTGGTGATATAGCACTGGAAAACAATCGAGAATCCGGCCCCCCACGTCAAATCGGACAGCAGGTTGCGAAACGGTGCGGGCCCCTCCACCGCCAGCGTCATCCCGCCGATGACCGGCACCGCAAACAGGCTCGACCAGACAATAAAGGCCACCATGTCCCCCGGCCGCTTGAGCTTGATAATCAGGTTGCACAACGACCAGGATACCCCCGCCAACAGCACCAGGCCGATCCCCACGGTGGTCGAGACCGCCTCGGACAGGTGCAAGATCAGCAGTAACCCCGCCAGCGAAAACAGCATGCCGAGCATGTGGATGCGGGTGATTGCCTCCTTGAGCACCAGGTGGCTCAACAGGATGGTAAAGAACGCACTGAACTGCAAAAACACCGACGACATGCCCGCCGACAGGCCGTTGTACATGGCAAAGTTCACCACCCACCACAACCCCGCACCAAACAGCGCGCCGTATACGGCCAGGGTCAGCCATGACACGCCTTTAGGCCTTTGGATAAATAACACCAGGGGGATGGCACAGAAGGTAAACCTGAGCAACGTCAGCATAAAGGCATCCAGCGACTGCAGCCCCAACCCTATCACCGAGAAATTCGCGCCCCAGATCACCGTTACCAGCACGCCGGCGAATAAATCCCTATACCTCAACTTCATATCAGCACAACCTTGTCAATCAATAAGGCGAGAGGAAAACAAGACGCTCTCGCTAGCAGTCAACCCGTGTTAAACGGTTGGCGATTCCAATGTCTTGGGCGCGATACCAAAGTAGACAAAGTTATCGAAATCTTCATGGCGATAAGTGTCATGCCGCTCGTAATAGTTGTAGACCACCGATAACTTCTGCTCGGTGACCGTCGGTTCACTGTCATGCAGGGTCTTGCGGCCTTGCATGATCAGCAGCGCGCCTTTTTTGGCGTAGATGGTTTTATGTTCAGTCCAGGGCGCTTTGCGGCTGGGGTGGGAGCGCTCGATTTGCATGCGCAAGGGCGCTTCCTGGTTGCTGGTGAGAAACAGCAGGACCGTAATGCCATTGGTGTCGTAATGCAGCCCCAACGTACCGCCACCCGGCGGGTAGGCCTTGATATTGATATCCGACAGCGGATACGGCGACACCACCGTATCGGTGTGGGTCACCAGGCTGACCAGCGGCACCAGGCTGTGGTAGATCGCCGTCAGTTCCGGCAAATAGGCCCGGATGTCATCGCCCTTGAAGATATGGTGGTTATATTCCCCACCCAGGTCGGACACCGCATCCGTGCCCAGGCTGTGATGCCGCACATGGGTCACGCCGTTGGCCCCGATAATGGCATTGACCCGTTGCGCGAGCATGTCACACAGGTCCTCGGGGACCAGGCCTTCAATCACGGTTGCCAGGTTATAAAAATAATCATGCCGGTGTTGATTGATATCGAACATGGTTTCTCCACTCAATAACTTAACGTTAATCACGCCAGGTGCTGGCGCGGAGCAACCCTACTTAAACTTATCAATATCGAAAACTACCCGCACGGCCAGTTGCAAAACCACCCACTACCATAACTAATAAAAGCCAATTTCTTATATTCCCTAGAGCCAACAATACCATTAAACATTTTTAATTACGCAACTAGCCAACAACTAAGCATTAACCACCCAACATTTCCCGCAACCGATACCCCAGCATCCCCAATGCCAGCAACGGCGAACGCAAGGCCTTGCCGCCGGGGAACGTCATATGGGGCACCCGGCTGAAGGTATCCAGGCCCTGGCTGACGCCGGCGTGGATCCCTTCGGCCAGCAGCCGCGCGCACCAGTGGGTGACATTGAGCCCGTGTCCCGAATAACCCTGGGCGTAAAACACGTTGGGATACTGCTGCAACCGACCCACCTGGGGAAAGCGATTGGCGGTAATACCAATCTTGCCGCCCCACTGGAACTCAATGGTCGTGTTGAACAACTGTGGAAACACCTTGAGCATCTTCGGCCGCATATAGGCGGCGATATCCACCGGGTCCCGCCCCGAATAATGACAGGCGCCACCGAACAACAGTCGGCGGTCGGCGGAAAGCCGATAGTAGTCCAGGCCGACTTTCTGGTCGCACAGCGCCAGGTTCTGCGGGCTCAATTCATCGGCGAGTGCAGCCGGCAACGGCTCGGTGGCGATGATATAGCTGCCGGCCGGCAGCACCTTGCCGCTCAGGCGTGGCTCCAGTTCGTCGAGGTGCGCGTTGCACGCCAACACCAGGCTGCCGGCCCGCACGGTGCCACCGGCGCAGCGCACCTGCACGGTGTCGCCATGGCTCAGTTGCAGCACCGCGCTGTGCTCGAAGATCCGCACCCCCAGGGCCTCGGCCACGCGGGCCTCGCCCAACACCAGGTTCAGTGGATGCAAGTGACCGGAGCCCATGTCCACCAAGCCTCCGGCATACCGGGTCGAGCCGACCACCTGTGCCATATCCTGCGCCGCCACCCGCCGGGTTTCAGGTAGGTAACCCAGGGCCGCAAGGCTGTCCTGCTCCCCCTTGAACGCAGCAAATTGCGCCGGTGTATTGGCCAGCTCGCAAAAGCCCCAGCGCAGGTCGCAGTCGATGCCATGCTCACGGATGCGCTCCCCCACCAGTGCCACCGAATCGATACCCGCGCGCTGCAAATAACGCACGCCCTCCTCGCCCACATGCCGAGCAAACCCCGAAACGTCATGGCCAATACCCCGGATCAACTGCCCGCCATTGCGCCCGCTGGCGCCCCAGCCAATGCGCCGGGCCTCCAGGAGGATCACCGACAGGCCACGCTGGGCCAGTTCGATGGCGGTGTTGACGCCGGTAAAACCGCCGCCGATCACACACACATCGGCATTCAGGTCCGCAGCCAGTGCCGCGCGCTGGGGCATGGCATGGGCCGACGCCAGGTAATAGGAACGGGCATGGTCTTGGGGCTGATTCATCGGTTGGACTTCACTTTGCTCCAGGCCCGGGTCATCACACGCATGATGGCCGGGCTGGGGGTGGTGGAAATGTACAGTTTGTCGAGCACGGCCTGGGGCGGGTACACCTCGGGGTTGTTCACCAGCTCTGGAGCCATGAAGGCCTTCGCCGCCAGGTTGGGGTTGGCGTAGCCGACATAGGTGCTGACCTTGGCAATCACCTCGGGGTCCAGCAGGTCGTTGATAAACGCGTGGGCCTGTTGCGGGTGGGTGGCGTCTGCGGGAATCGCCAGCAAGTCGAACCACAGGTTGCTGCCTTCCTTGGGAATCGCATAGGCGATGTTCACGCCATTCTTGGCTTCCTTGGCGCGGTTGGCCGCCTGGAACACATCGCCGGAATAACCGAAGGCCACGCAGATATCACCGTTGGCCAGGTCCGAGATGTACTTGGAAGAGTGAAAATAGGTGATGTACGGGCGCAAGGTCAGCAGCTTGGCCTCGGCCTTTTCATAATCGCCGACCTGCTCGCTGCGCGGGTCCATGCCCATATAGTTGAGGATCGCCGGGAACGCTTCATCCGCCGAGTCCAGGAACGCCACGCCGCATTGCTGCAGCTTCTTCAGGTTCTCGGGCTCGAACAGCACCGCCCACGAGTCAATCTGCTCGATGCCCAACACTTGCTTGACCTTATCGACGTTATAGCCAATGCCATTGGTGCCCCACAGGTACGGCACCGCATGGGCATTGCCGGGGTCGTTCTGCTCCAGCAACTTGAGCAGCTTGGGGTCCAGGTTCGGGTAGTTGGGCAGTTGTGCGCGGTCCAGTTTAAGGAACGCCCCGGCCTTGACCTGGCGCCCCAGGAAATGATTGGACGGCACCACCACGTCATACCCGGTACGCCCCGCCAGCAGCTTGCCCTCCAGGGTTTCATTGGAGTCGAACACGTCGTAGACCACCTTGATCCCGGTCTTGGCCTGGAAATCGGCCAGGGTGGTCTCGCCGATGTAATCGGTCCAGTTGTAGACACTGACCGTCGGCGCGGCGTGGCTGGCGCTGCTGAATACGGCGGCCAGGGCCAGTGGGAGAAGCGGTTTGACGAGACGCATATCGACACCTTTTTTAGAGTTGAGGGTGGAGTCAGACACTCAGCAGCAGGAACTCACGCTCCCAGGAGCTGATCACCCGCTTGAAGTTTTCATGTTCGGCACGTTTCACCGCGACATAGCCCCGCACGAACTTGTCCCCCAGGTACTGCTTGACCGTATCGCAGGCCTCCATGCGCGCCAGGGCATCTTCGATGGTGATCGGCAGGCGCAGGTTGCGGCGTTCATAGGCGCGGCCTTCCACCGGGGCGCTCGGTTCGATCTTTTCGATCATCCCCAGGTAGCCGCACAACAGGCTGGCAGCAATGGCCAGGTAGGGGTTGGCATCGGCCCCCGGCAGGCGGTTTTCGACGCGCATCGCGTCGGGGCTGGAGGTCGGCACGCGCAGGCCGACGGTGCGGTTTTCTTCACCCCACTCCACGTTGACCGGGGCCGAGGTGTCGGGCAGGAAGCGGCGGAACGAGTTGACGTTGGGCGCGAACATCGGCAGCAGCAGCGGGATGTATTTCTGCAGGCCACCAATATGCTGCAGGAACAGCGGGCTCTTCTGCCCGTCGGCATCGACAAACACCGGCTTGCCCGTGGCAATCTCCACCACGCTCTGGTGCAGGTGCATGGCGCTGCCCGGCTCGTCGGCCACCGGCTTGGCCATAAAGGTCGCGGCCACATTGTGCTTGAGCGCGGCTTCGCGCAGGGTGCGCTTGAACACGGTGATCTGGTCGGCCAGGTCGAGGGCATCGCCGTGGCGGAAGTTGATTTCCATCTGCGCCGGGCCGTCTTCGTGGATCAGCGTGTCGAGGTCCAGGCCCTGGGCTTCGCACCAGTCGTACACATCCTCAAACAGCGGGTCGAACTCGTTGGCCGCATCGATGGAAAACGACTGGCGCCCGGTTTCGGCCCGCCCGGAGCGGCCCACCGGAGTTTTCAGCGGCAGGTCCGGGTCTTCGCAGCGCTGGGTCAGGTAAAACTCCATTTCCGGCGCGACAATCGGCTGCCAGCCCTGTTCGGTATAGAGTTGCAGGACCTTTTTCAGCACATTGCGCGGCGACAACTCGATGGGGTTGCCCTGCTTGTCGAAGGTGTCGTGGATCACGATGGCGGTGGGCTCGATGGCCCACGGCACCACGTAGGTGGCGTTGGCCACCGGGCGGCAGATCATGTCGATATCGGCCGGGTCCAGCAGGTCATAGTAGATATCGTCGTCGACAAAATCCCCGGTTACCGTTTGCAGCAACACACTTTCCGGCAGGCGCATGCCGCGCTCATGCAGGAACTTGTTGGTGGGCGCAATCTTGCCGCGGGCGATGCCCGTCAGGTCGCTGATCACGCATTCGACTTCGGTAATCTTGTGTTCTTTCAGCCAGGTGGACAGCTGATCGAAAGGGGCATTCATAAAGACCTCGGCATGGGTGGGATGCTGCGCCGGCTTGTACTTGCGGCGCATTGAGGTCTATCTTGGGCCAGCCTTCAAACGGCATCTATCCACTTTGCACGACCCACAACGCACCAATAGAGTGCGCACGGATCACCCATGACACAGGCAACCGCTTTGCGCGTACAGGCCTTCACCACCGGTGATGTGGCCGCCCAATGCAGTGCGACACCCGGTTGGGTGCAGCAGTACCAGCAGATGTCCCCGGGGCATTTTGCCGGGCAAGTCCGCTACCTCGACCTGCAGGGGGTGCAGGTGTACGAAGAGTGCATGAACACCCGCGTCGAGCAGCACTTCAACGCGCCGCCAGGCTCGCTCGCGTTCTGTTTCGACGGCAGCGACAACACGCTGTACCTGCTCAATGGCGAAAGCCGCAACACCTGGATCACCCCGGAAAACTACCGGGAAGTGGCCGTGGTGTTCGGCCCGCAGTTCGTGCAACGCCATGGCCTGGAGATGGCCAGACTCGAAGGCCTGTTCATGGCGCCGTTGACCGGCCAACAAAACGCGCTGTTCAGCCGCTGGCTCAGTGGCACCCTGACACGCTTGTCCAGCATGATCGACCCGCTCAGCCGCGATGCCCTCACCCGGCAACTGCTGGACGATTGCCTGTTTATCCTCGACAACGCCTGTGTGTGCCTGGACCACCACTCATTGCAGCGCCGCAGCGAAGCACGCCGGCTGATGGCACGCATCGGCGCGTGGGCTGCGGATGCGCCGGATGAAAGCATCAACCTGCTGCAACTGGCGCAGATTGCCGGCGTACCGTTGCGCCAATTGCAGCAGGGGTTCAAGACCTACACCGGGATGAGCCCGGCGCAATGGTTGCGCCTGCGCCGGTTGAACGGCGCACGTCGCGAGTTGTTGAGCGCAACCGATACCACGGTGGCCGAGGTGGCGATGAATTGGTCGTTCTGGCATTTGGGGCGGTTTTCCCAGAGCTACCGGGCGCTGTTCAAGGAACTGCCGAGCGAAACCCGCAAACGCCATTGCTCAAATGCAATCCCCTGTAGGAGCTAGAGTGGGTCAATGGCTACTGACACACCGCTATCACAGCCCCGGAAAGATTGGCGTGAAGCCTCAGACACCGTGTCTCGAACAGCCGGGCCAAGCCGAGTACTTGTAAAGCCGCGCACTTATGCCTAGCTTATGCGCCCCCGCCCCGCGCTTTAAGGCCTTGCCCCATGGTTTTGCGTTTTCGCCCCGTCGTCACCCCACGTTTGGCCCTCGGCCTGTTGCTCAGCGGCGGCATCGGCAACAGCCTGGCGGCTGAGCTGGAACTGCCGGCGCTGAACATCCAGGGCCAGGATGAGTCCGGTTATCGCGCGCAAAGCGCGTCGGTCGGCGGCTTCGATGAAGCGCCGCTGCTCGACACCCCGGCCTCGATCACCGTGATCAACGCAGCGCTGATCAAGGACCAGCAGGCACGCCTGCTCAGCGAAGTGCTGCGCAACGACGCCTCGGTGGGCGAAAGCTATGCGCCGATCGGCTACTACGAAAATTTCGTGGTCGGGGCTTTTCCCTGAATGCCGCCAGCAGCTACAAGATCAACGGGCGCACGATCACTGGCGAGCAGAACGTCGCCCTGGAAAACAAGCAGCGGGTGGAATTGCTCAAGGGCCTGGCGGGCCTGCAAAGCGGGATTGCCGAACCCAGCGGCGTGATCAACTACGTGACCAAGCGCCCGGAAGACGTGCGCTCGGTCACGGTGTCCACCGATGATCGCGGCAGCGGCTATATCGCCACCGATGTCGGCGGCTGGTTTGGCAGCGAGCAGCAATTCGGCCTGCGCGCCAATGTCGCCCATGAAGACCTCAACTCCTATGTCGAACACGCCAATGGCCAGCGGGACTTTGTGTCCCTGGCGTTCGACTGGAACATCAGCCCCGACGCCGTGCTGCAACTGGATGCCGAATACCAGGACAAGCAACAGCGCTCGGTGCCCGGCTACCAGTTGCTCGGCGGCACCGAAGTGCCCCACGACGCCTCGCCGAAAAAACTGCTCGGCCACCAGAGCGGCGCCAAACAGGTGGGTATCGACTCGCTGAACCTCAACGGCAAGTTCGAGTACCGCTTCACTGACCAGTGGAAAGGCAGCGTCAGCGCGGCCCGCAGCAAGGTGGTGATTGATGACTACAGTTCGTTTGCGTGGGGGTGCTACTACGTCGGTACGTGCAACGCGAACACGTTCAGCCCCGAGGGTGACTACGACGTCTATGACTACCGCAGCCCCGACGACACCCGGCGCAATGATGAAATCCAGGCGGCCATGACCGGCCTGTTCAGCACGGCCGGCCTGAGCCATGAACTGACCTTCGGCACCAGCGCGTTTCGCCGGGTGATCGACAAGCGCAAGTCGGTCAACGAATACATCGGCAGCGGCAATATCGATCAGGACCCGGAAACCTTCCCGCCCACCGACAAGCCCCTGAACGACAGCCACCGGCGCCTCGACAGCCGCCAGTACGGGCTGTTCGTCACCGACCGCATCCGCTTCAACGAACAATGGCAAACCGTGCTCGGTGGCCGCGAAGTGCGCCTGGATGAAAAAGCCTTCGATCAAGAGGGCGTGCAGGAGCGTCACACCCAGCAGTACGAATTCCTGCCCAACGCTGCGCTGATCTACAAGCCGATAGACAACCTGTCGCTGTACACCAGCTACAGCAAGGGCCTGTCCCTGGGTGGCGAGGCGCCGTGGTATGCGAGCAATGACGGGGAAATCCTCGCCCCCACCGTCTCACGCCAGATCGAAGCCGGGGTGAAATACGACTGGCGCCGCATCAGCTTTGCCGCCGCGGTGTTCCAGACTCGCCAGGCCTACCAATACGCTAAGCCCGATAGCGCCGGCGACTTCACCTACGTGCAGCAGGGCCAGCAGAAAAACACCGGGCTGGAACTGTCGGCCAATGGCTGGGCCACCGAGCGTTTGCAGATTGCGACCAGCGTGGCGGCGATTCGCGCCCGGGTGAACGGCAGCGGCACGCCGCAATACGAAGATCACCAGACGATCAACGTGCCCAAGCTGCGTGCCAGTGTGTACGCCGACTACGCCCTGCCCTGGGTCAATGGCCTGGCGGTGCTCGGTGGCGTGCAATACAGCGCCAGCAAGAAGGCCAACCGTACCGGCAATGTGGAAGTGGGGGATTATGCGCTGGTCAATATCGGCAGCCGCTACACCACCAAGGTCGATGGCTATGAAACGGTGTTGCGCCTGAGCGTCGACAACCTGTTCGACAAGCGCTACTGGCGTGACGCCGGCGAATACATGGGCGATGACTATCTGTTCCAGGGTGCGCCACTGACCGCGCGCTTGAGTGCTTCCGTCAACTTCTGACCCCGGCCCCTGTGGAACCTGGCTTGTGGCTTGTGTGAGGCTGGCTTGTGTGGGAGCTGGCTTGCCTGCGATGGCATCACCGCGGTCACTGATAGACCGAGGCGCCTGCATCGCAGGCAAGCCAGCTCCCACACAAGCCAGCTCCTACATTAGCCAGCACCTACCCTTGCATATCGCTACTTGGGCATCTTGCGAAAGCCCACCGCCAGGCGGTTCCAGCTGTTGATGGTGGCAATGGCCACGCTCAGGTCGACCTGTTCGGCCGGGCTGAACTCGGCCTTGAGCAAGGCGTAGTCTTCATCGGCGGCGTGGGTCTGGCTGATCAGCGTCAGGCTTTCGGCCCAGGCCAGGGCGGCACGTTCGCGTGGGGTGAAGAACGGCGTTTCGCGCCAGGCCGAGAGGGTGCACAGGCGGCGTTCGGTCTCGCCGCCCTTGCGTGCGTCGGCGGTGTGCATGTCCAGGCAGAAGGCGCAGCCGTTGATCTGCGACACCCGCAGGCGCACCAGTTCCAGCAGGGGCAGTTCGATGGACAGTTTGCCGACGGCCGCCTCCAGGGCGAGCATGGCTTTCAGGGCGTCGGGGGAAGCGGTGTAGAAGTCGATGCGCGCGTGCATGGTGTTGCTCCAGGACAGTAAAAATCGGTGCCCAGCTTAATCAGCCCACGGCCACAGACAAATAGCCAATTGGCGCGAAGAACAGGTAGCCAATGCCCGGCGCTTCAGGCCCGGTTGCGCAACCAATGCAAAAAGCCCTTTTTCACCGGCACGATTGGCGCCTCCTGGGTCAGGTGCTGGGCGGCGTGCAGACGGAAATCCAGGAGGTTCTGCATGGCTTCGCCAATGTCGTGGCGCGCATCCAGGCACGGCTTGAGGTATTCCTTTTCGATGCGGTAGAGGGTGCAGTAGGTCTTGGCCACAAAATCTGCCGGCAGGCTCTGCCCATCGAGGATCCCGGCCTCGCCGATCACTTCCCCCGGGCCCATGCGCCCGGCTTCGAATTTATGCCCGGCCTTGGCCAGCATCACCGACACCACCCCGGACTCGATGATGAACAGATGGTCGCTGACCTCCCCGGCCGGCAAGATCATCGCGCCGGCACGGAAGGTGTGTGGGGTCATGTTCTGGCTGAAGGTTTCCTTTTCTTCCTGGCGCAGGGTCGAGAAGATCGTCGAGCTTTCCAGCAACGCCCGCGCGGGGGATGTGGTTGGCGAGGTCGGGCTTTCGGCACTGGACAGCAGGCTCACACCAGCCGCCTGCAAGTGCCGGTAGGCCAGGTCGTAAAGCTGGTTGCGCACCTCGCGCTTGAGGGTCATGGCCGGCACGAAGCCGCTGATTTCATATTCCACGCCACCGCCGGTGGAGGTCTTGAACGCCACGCTTGGCGCCGGCTTGGCCAGCAGTTGCCGACAGCCCTGCATGGCGCGTTCCAGGGCTTCGAGCACTGTTTGCGGGCGCGCATGGGGGCTGACTTGCAGGCTCACCGCCAGGCCGAACATATCGGCCGGGCGCGAGAAGTTGATGATCTTGGCCTTGGCCGCCAGCGAATTGGGGATCACCGCCATGCTGCCCTGGGAAGTCTGCAGACGCGTGGCACGCCAGTCGATATCCGTCACCCGGCCTTCGGTGCCGTCGATAGAGATCCAGTCATCCAGTTGGTAGGGCTTGGTGGTGTTGAGCACAATCCCGGAGAACACATCACTCAAGGTACTTTGCAACGCCAGGCCGACGATGATCGCCACCGCGCCGGAGGTGGCGAGCACGCCCTTGACCGGCAGGTCGAGCACATAGGCCATGGCCGCAATAATCGCGATCAGGAAGATCACCGCGCCCATCAGGTCTTGCAGCAACCGCCCGGTATGGCCGACCCGTTGCATCATCACGGCGCCAAGCAACACGGTCAGGGTGCGGGCTGCGAACAGCCACCAGCCGATCTGCAAGGCCGTGGCAGCCAGGTGCAGCGGGGTGTTGTCGGCATAGGGAGCCAGTTGCATGGGGTTCATGCCGTCGTTGAACAGCACGGCGCTGAACACAGCGAAGATGCCCAGGCGCGCGATCAGCTTCCAGTTACCGGGGTTGGCGGCGAACAGGCGCCACACAGTCATGTCGATAACAATCAGCGCCAGGGCGCACAGCATCGGGTGATCGGCGATAAAAGACAGCATCCAGGCGACTCCAGGGCGAAGGCCCTGAAGATCGCACAAAATGGCACTGGCGGGTATAGGGCGCAGCCATCTGTGGCGAGCAGGCTTAGCCGCTCGCCACCACCACAAAGTCCAGATTCAGCGCTGGGAATCGAGCAACTCATGCTCGGTCGCCACCTGCTGGGCCTTGATATAGCTTTCGATCAGCAGTTGGTAGTGCGGCATCGCCTGGGTGTAGACCTTCGCCCACTGCTCGGCATCCGCGCGGTTCCAGGAGCCTTGCAGTTCCGACAGGGTGGCCATGATGTCGATGGGCACCGCACCGGCCTGGGCCAGGCGGGCGATGGTCAGGTCGGTGGCCAGTTTCGAGTGGTTGCCCGAGGCATCGACCACGGCAAACACTTTGTAGCCGGCATACACCGCGCTGATCGACGGGAAAGCCAGGCATACGCTGGTCAAGGTGCCGGCGATCACCAGGGTTTTCTTGCCAGTGGCCTCGACGGCCGCGCGGAACTCGGGGTTGTCCCAGGCGTTGATCTCGCCTTTGCGCGCCACGTATTGCGCGTGGGGCGCGGCTTCGGCGATTTCCGGGATCAGCGGGCCATTGGGGCCCTGGGGAACAGACGCGGTGGTGATCACCGGGATGTTCAACAGGGTCGCCGCCCGGGCCAGGGCGATGGCATTGGCCCGCAATTGCGGCACGTCCATGTCCTTGACGATCTGGAACAGGCCGCTCTGGTGATCGATCAACAGCATCGCGGTGTCGTTGGCGTCGATGGTCGGTTTCTGGCCGTTGAAATTAGCCGCTGCTGGGTGGGTCATGGGGTCTTTCCTCTTTTCACGGGCAACAGCCATCCTTGGCCGGTAAACCGGCCTGGCTGTCAGGGTTGGGTGATTTAGGTGCCGCGCAGGCGTATCAGCCGTGCAGTTGGCCGAACTGGCCGGACTGGAAGTCGGCGAAGGCCTGGTGGATCTCTTGCTCGGTATTCATCACGAACGGGCCGTGACCGACGATGGGCTCGTCGATGGGTTCACCGCTGAGCAGCAACACCATGGCGTCGGCGTTGGACTCCAGGCTGATCTGCTCGCCATCGCGCTCGAACAGCACCAATTGCCCTTCGCGAGCCAGTTCCTGGCCGTTGACTTGCACAGTGCCTTTGAGCACCACCAGCGCGGTATTGCGCCCGGCAGGCAGGTCCAGGGTCACGGCCTTGCCGCCGTTGAGGCGCAGGTCCCACACGTCAATCGGCGTAAAGGTGCGCGCCGGGCCGGTGTGGCCGGCGAACTCACCGGCGATCAGGCGCAGGCTGCCAGCGCCATTGGCCAGGGGCAGCACGGGGATATCGCCGTCGAGGATCGTCTGGTAGCCGGCGTCGCTCATTTTGTCCTTGGCCGGCAGGTTGACCCACAGTTGCACCATCTCCAGGGCGCCACCGCTTTTGGCGAACGCTTGGGAATGGAACTCTTCATGCAGGATCCCCTTGGCAGCAGTCATCCACTGCACATCGCCCGGACCGATTTTGCCGCCGGCGCCGGTGGAATCGCGGTGCTCGACTTCGCCCTTGTAGACGATGGTCACGGTTTCAAAGCCGCGATGCGGGTGTTGGCCCACCCCACGTCGTTGTGTAGTCGGGGTGAAATCCGCCGGGCCGGCGTGGTCCAGCAGCAGGAACGGGCTGATGTGCTTGCCCATGGTGTCGTAGGAAAACAGCGTGCGAACCGGGAAACCGTCGCCGACCCAGTGACCGCGGGGGCTGGTGTAGATACCGATGATGTTTTTCATGGTGTTTCTCCTAATCAGTGCATGGAGACACCTTAAATCCGTTACCTTTATTGCACTAGACGGCAAAAACGACCCTTAGCGTTCTATTTGGAGAACGATGGTGGAAGACCTCAATACCCTCTACTACTTCACCCAGGTGGTCGAACATGGCGGCTTCGCGGCCGCCGGCCGGGCCCTGGACATGCCCAAGTCCAAGCTCAGCCGGCGTCTTGCCGAGCTCGAAGAGCGCCTGGGCGTGCGCCTGATCAACCGTACCAGCCGCCATTGTTCCCTGACCGAGATCGGCCAGGCCTATTACCAACGCTGCCTGGCGATGCGTATCGAAGCCGAAAGCGCCGCCGAAGTGATCGAACGCAACCGCTCCGAACCCCAGGGCATCGTGCGCATAAGCTGCCCCACCGCCCTGCTCAACTCCTGGGTCGGGCCGATGCTCACCCGCTATATGCTGCAATACCCATTGGTGGAACTGCATATCGAGAGCACCAACCGGCGTGTCGATGTGATCCACGAAGGGTTTGATATCGCCCTGCGTATCCGCTTTCCGCCACTGGAAAGCAGCGAGTTGGTGATGAAGGTTTTGGGCAACAGCACCCAATGCCTGGTGGGCAGCCCGCAGTTACTGACGCGCATGTCCAGCCCGGCGCTGCCGGCCGACCTCAATGGCCTGCCGAGCCTGCATTGGGGCTCGGCGCAACGCGAATACCACTGGGAACTGTTTGGCAGCAATGGCGCCAGCGCGGTGATCCGCCATATGCCGCGCATGGTCACCGATGACTTGCCGGCCCTGTGTCACGCGGCGACAGCCGGCCTCGGCGTGGTGCACCTGCCCAGTGCGGTGGTGCACAACGATATTGCCGCCGGGCGCCTGGTCAACCTGCTTCCCGGTTGGGCGCCGCGCACCGGGATCGTCCATGCAGTATTCCCCTCGCGCCGGGGCTTGCTCCCGTCAGTGCGGGCCCTGATCGACTTTCTCGGCGTGGAGTTTGGGCAGAGCGACATGGTGTAACGCCCCCTCCTCTAGACACCAACCCCGTAGTCGCGACTGCCGAGCTTTAATCTCTCGGCACCAGCGGGGTGTTGGAGCGGTCCGGCAAACCCACAAGTTGCTCCGTGAGCGCCGCAGATTAATGCAACTGAGGAATCTCCGGTAACGCACGACGCAACGCGCCAACGAGCCCAGGCTCCTTATTGTTGAGAAGAACTCGCGTCAGCCATGCCTCAAAGGGACCTCGGCCAGTATTCTTCAACCGGCTCGCCGCCTTGGCGAGCATGCCCTTGTTATCAATGAGTGATAGAAGCATCGGGATATTGCGCGAAGCAATAGCTTCGTTAATTTTTGCTCGACGTTCTTGTGCAATGGCCAACACATCAAGGCTTTGCGTCTGTTGCTGGTAGGCTGCACTCATCTGTTCAATGGACGGCTGCGCACTCAAGTCCGTTTTCTTGAGTAGCATGTCAATTCGTCGTAGGCAGTACATCCGTACAACTTGCTCAATGGCCGGGGGCTGACCCGCCATCGTCAACAGATCATCGTGCAGGGCCGCGATACGACTATCGACCTCCTCCGGGGCCAAATGCTCGCCCATTGCTATTTCCCGAGTGACGTCAGGCAGCAAGAACAGGTTTTCAATTTCAGATACGGGCAATACAGCCACACCGCGTTGGGCGAAGTGAGCAATATCGTCCGCCTCATAGCCATCAGCATCAATGATCCCGGCGCATGTGATACGCGTAAAAGCGTTATTGGCCCTCAGCGTCACAACGGCATGAATCACATCCTGGCAAGAGCCTCTTGGCATGACCGTCCACTCTGGGTAGGCGCAGCGATAAACCGCTGTATCAAGGCTGTTCGAGTTACCTTCAACGAAGAGAATCGGGCGACGACTGCCGAGTAACAGCGTCGTCACCTCCTCCGAAAACCCAGTGTCTTCCGGGACGGGCTCAACATTCCAGATCGGCCCTGTTGACTGAAAGTCACGGATGACAAATTTTTGCCCCACCCGACTGGCTGCGAACTCCAAGTCGTGCGTAATGAACAGCAGGGCACAATCTGGCCTGGCGTTTTCCAACTGGTCCCAGAGTTTGCTCATGATGGATCGATGGATATGCAACTCAGGCTCATCGATGACCAGGATGGAGTCTTGGGCCACGACCAGCACTTGTCCGATGAGGTAGAAAATTGCGCGTTCGCCGTCGCTCATATCGGCAGCGCTGTAGAATCTTTCGTGGCCGGGTATACGGACCTGAATGTCGTCTCCGCTGAACACAAGCTCCCGATGGGGTAACAGCTGTTCCCAAATCGTCTTCAGTACTTCGAACTTTGTAGCAGCGGGTGTCTCAGTGTTTCCCGCTCGTATGTTGTTGTGTGAAACCAATGCCGTGCGCGACTGTTCTGCGAACAATACCTGGAGGAGAAAGTCGAAGTCGTTTAATAATTTACCCGCAGCCTTAGATCCCCAACGATACCCAGAACGTTGATGGATCTCGACAGATGAATGTCCAAATCGCAAACCCTTCACCGCGTGACTTTCTTTTATCTTTGCTACGTCAGGGTTTAGCTCAAGTGCACGATGCGCCGAGATTCTATGAACCGCCTCACCACCCGCCTCCTCCAGATAAACCGCCAGCCTGCTTTTACCCCCTCCGTTTGCCCCCACAAATATTGCTGACGTGCCAGATTCAAGAGTGACTGAAACAGAACCTGTAGGCGTGGGAATAGCAAGTGTGAAAGGCATGATGGCTGAGCGTCCTGGCTGTCCGAAAAGGCAACCAGTATATCCGACGCACTAGATGGCAATTCAATAGCACCGCACAAATGCGAAAAACACCAAAAGCCCTGTAGGTATCAACTGGCTGGCGAAGGTGGTTAACGATAACGCGGGAAGCCTGAAGAAACGTGGTGCCCTTGCGTTTCCCTGCTATGCCAGCCAGTTAAGCGGATTCCGCTTAACTGGTCGACATTAGGGCAAGCCCGCGCCTTCAGATTGTGCTATCAGCGCTTGGCCAGCTCCATAATCATCCGGCTCAACAGATAAACCCTCGGCACCACGCTCTCCACCTCGGCATATTCCTGCGGTGTATGGATATTGCCGCCGACAATCCCGAACCCATCCAGCGTCGGGGTGCCGACGCCCGCTGACAAGCTGGCGTCCGCCGCCCCGCCACTGCCTTCAATGGTCAGCTGACGGCCCAGTTCGGCGTAGATGCCCTGGGCGATCACCACCAACTTGTCGGATTCAGGCGTTTGCGGCATCGGTGGCAAACCCCGTTTCAGACTGGTCGTGACCTGCGTTTCAGGAATCAGCTGGTTGGCGGACACCCGCGCCAGATCCCGCTCGATCCGGTCAAACTCTTCCGGCAACGCCGCCCGCACATCGGCCTTGGCCGTGGCCTGGTCGGGGATCACATTAGTCCGGTCGCCGGCCTTGAGCACGGTGAAGTTGATGGTGGTTTTTTTCTCTGCATCCCCCAGCTTGCCCAGTTGCAGAATCTGGTGGGCGACCTCCATCGCGGCATTGCGCCCCAGCTCCGGGGCGACCCCGGCGTGAGCCGCCTTGCCCTTGACCTCGACCACCGCCGTGGCGCTGCCCTTGCGCCAGACCACCAGGCCATCGGCCGGACGCCCGGGTTCCAGGTTCAGCGTGACATCGTGGGCCCTGGCCGTGTTACGGATCAGTTCGGCGGCGGCCTCGGAGCCGACTTCTTCGCTGGCATCGAGCAGGAAGGTGATTTGCGCGTAGTCCGTGAAGTTCTGGTTTTTCAACACTTTCAAGGCGTAGATCCCGGCCACGATCCCGCCCTTGTCATCCATCACGCCGGGGCCGTAGGCGCGGCCGTCCTTGATATGAAAGGGCCGCTCGGCCGCCGAGCCTTCCTTGAACACGGTATCCATATGCGCCATCAGCAGGATTTTGGCCTTGCCCTTGCCTTTGAGGGTGGCGATCACATGGCTGTTATTGGCCGCCGCATCCGGCACCAGCTCGATGCTGAAACCCAGCTGTTTCAATTCAGCGACGGCAATATCGCGCACCTGAGTCAGGCCCGGCTCGTAGCCAGATCCCGAATCGATATTCACCAGGCGCTCCAGCAACTTCAAGGCCGGGGCCTTGTACTGTTCGGCATCGGCCAGGATCTGCGGGTGCGGTTCGGCGCTGAAAGCCGGCATGGCGCTGCCCAGGGAAAGCGCCAGGGCGGCGGACAGCAGCGTGCGTTGGACGTTGAAAATCATGAACAGATCCTTGTTTATTAGAGAGGGAATGTCACAGCCTACCTGACAAAAGCCACTTTATTCAGCCTCAAGCCGGTCGCTTCCGACCGGGGGAATGTTCGGTAGGCACCGCCGAAATATCCCACCTGAGTACCGGATAAGCTCTACTGATACACGGTGAAAACCTCTGCAAAGTCCCTCGCCTGATCACACAGCGCAAGGGACCGCCGATGTACTGCCCAATTGATGCCCCGGTCCTGGGGGCAACCTCTTGAATGCCACCATGGGTTTTATGGTCCTGGCGGCCATGGACACAAAGACGCGGGACGTCGAGGCGGTACTCGCCGACTTCCGCCAATGCCTGAACACCTATGACGCCTGGGCCGAGAGCTTCTGGCGCTTTTCGGCGCTGGAGCTGGAACAGGTATTCAAGGTGGGCGATGAGGTGGCGCTGATGGCGCCCATTTCATCCAAAGCCCCCAGCAGCACCGTCGCCATGTGCAAGGCCAGTGGCACGCTGACCCTGGTGCATTTGTTTGAAAGCACACGGTTTGTACCCATCGGCAACACCCCGGTGATGCTGCAAGCCATCCCCGCGGACGGTGGCCCGCTGGGCGAGCCCATTTACAAAACCATCGGCCCCAGCGGGATTCTCGAAGTCACCGAGTGCACTCGCGACCAACTCTATCGGATCACCTTCTATCCCAACGTTTCCAGGGATCACGTCAAGGCGTTGTATGCGTCTTACCAGTCGATCCTTGCGCCGCTGGAAAGTCAGTTGCGCAAAGACTGGACCGACACGTTCGAGCCCTTGTGGCAGGAGTATCGCGAAGCCAACTTTGTGCAGCGCTACCGCCTGCTGGACCAAGGCTATGCAAACGGGTTCGGCCACGTACTGCATGAACTGTGGGACAACATCGAGCACTTGTATCAATGGCTGGCGGACCTCAGGCCCAACAGCGAAAAACTCCTGCAATACCTCGCTCAAACCGAGCTGGATGCCCTGCTGGAACTAAGCCAGGACGCCATCGCCAATGGCCTGCTGGTGCTTAGCGATGAGCCACTGCTGTTTATCTACCTGGCGGCGATGGTCAGTTGGATGCGGATGCTGCCGCCGCCGTACCTGAACGAACTGCTGGGGCAAATCACCGCCGAGGTGCTGATCAACCTGTTGCTGGTGTGGGTCACCGCCGGCATGGGCGTGACGGTACGCCTGGGCGCGCAAGTGCTGGGCAAGGTCAAGTCAGGGCGGGTGCGCCAGTGGCTGGAGCAAATGGCCCGGCCGTTTGCGGATACCCGGTTGGACCGCCACGCCGAGGCGCTCCGACCGTTATTACTGGGCAGCCCTGCAACGCCGATCAAGACGGTGCCCAGCGTGCCGCTGAAGGCCGGCGCGATGGAAGTAACCAATCCGGTGCCGTTGGTGCGGGAAAAATCCGCACCCAAGACGACCTTGATCAAGCATCAGGCGGTGGACGACGCGCCCTCCTCGGCGAAAAACCCCAACGGCCAGGCCAGCGCCAGCGCCGACAACACCGCGACCCATGGCTGCCCGGTGTCCATGGTCACCGGCGAGGAACTGCTGACCCTGACCGATGGCGAGCTGGATGGCGTACTGCCATTTGCCTGGACGCGCCTGTATCGCACCAGCGCCGTAGAGGTGGATTGCGGCCTGGGCTTTGGCTGGAGCCATTCGTTGGCCCAGCGCCTGTGTGTGGTCGGCGGCTCGGTGGTGTGGACCGATCATGAGAACCGCAGCACCACCTTTCCCCTGCCCTCCACGGCCCGTCCGGCCATCAGCAATAGCCTGGCCGAGGCGGCGATTTATCTGGGGGCGGCGTCGGATGAGCTGGTGCTGGCGCAGGGCGCACGTTTCTACCACTTTCACGACGGTGTGCTGACGGCCATCAGCGACGCGTATGACAACCGCCTGCGTATTTCCCGCGACGGTTTGGGGCGGATTCTGCGCCTGGATAACGGTGCCGGTCGCGCCCTGCTGTTGCGCTATGACCGTGGGCATATCGTGGCGGTGGACTACCAGGTGTTTCGCGTGGACAGCGAAGCGGACGACGCCTGGG
>NZ_MNPU01000003.1 GCF_001983165.1 Pseudomonas gessardii
CAGAACCAGCTGTACTGGAAGCCTTGCAGATGGGTGAGCCGATACTCTTGCCAGAGCAGGGCCAAGGTGACGCCGGGGCGACGTAACTCGGCATGGACATGAGCCCAGTCCGGCATCGGACGTTGATCGCTGGGAACCGTCGGCGCTGGCGGGAATAGACATCGCTCCAGTTCGGCGTCCGACAACTGCGTGGGCCAAGTCAGGCCGCTGGCAGCAAAGCGATTGAGGTACTCACCGACGCTGGCTCGACCCACTTGCAAGCTGACAGCGACCTGGCGGGCAGATAGGCCGACCTCGAATTTGAGACGTAGCACTTCCCTAATTTTACGCATGGATAACCGCTCCACGACGACCTCTCTGCTTCGATAAAAGAGGTCGATGGTAGTGAATTAATCCTGCGTTGCTGCCTGCTTTAAGGGTGGCCGGATGAGCGTGGAACGGGTGGCCGGATCACCGTGGAATCAGTGGCCGGATGTTCATGGAATAGGTGGCCGGATGGCCGTGGAATCCGCATCATGAATATATCGAGGATGAGCGTTTCAAGGTTGAGGCGTATCTCTGGCGTCGGCAAGTCAGGCACCGTTTGAAATTCGTCCTGCAAGCGCTTGAGGGAACTGGCGGCCTCCTCAAGCGCCCAGGCCACCGCACCTTCACCCATCTTCAACACAGCATTGGTCAGATGATGCTGACCAATCACCGCCTTGGAAAAAGCGTCCTCGACCGAGCCTTTTGGCTGCAGGTGAGAATAGAGATCAGTAGTCAAACGGTACTCCCTGTGAGTCGTAATGATTATTTATGTACGCATCACGCAGCCGCCCGTGGGGATCCAGCGCACTGTGATTGCAGTATAGCGTCGCGGTGATACTGCAATACCAAAAACGCCGTCGAGCTTGGATGGACAGACCGGAGACTGGCCCGGGGCGAGGCCCTATCGTAAGTGGTGGTGTTTTTAAATCGAGAGCACCCAGACGTTGCGCCATGAGCGCTTCTGTCTGACGACTGAAGGCCGCTGATCAGAGGCCTCTATTTTCGTATTCACTATGTGCACTCAAGCGAAGAGAGGATCTACATGTCTGCCCCTAAAAAGTGGATTCAAGCCAAAATCCAAAGCCTCGACCCAAGCAAGGATTACATTGAAATCTGGCGTTTATCGAACAGCTACGGGCTGAACGACTTCATGCAGAACTTCATCTACGCGTTGACCTTCCCTAATTTTGTCGTCACCGATTGGGGCTCCAGAGCGGTCTGGCGTGAAGACGGTGGCAAAGTCGTTTCACGGTCCACCTCGCGTGTAGAGCAGACCGGCAGCGCCAATGCGCTGTGGTGGTTCTACGGTCCTGAAGACAGCCGCACCATCAAGTCGGTTGAAGGTATTAATAATCTTCATGCGCATTGGGCCAAGCAGTATCCCGGTGCCTTTTCTTATAATGACGATTACGTGTACGTCTGTGCATTCACCGCCATCACAATGCACCGTCTGAAGTTGAAGATGGGCGCCCCGGGCCTCTCCGAGAACGAGAAGATTGCCGCGCACTTGTTCTGGCGTGACATGTGCAAACTCTTCCGTGCTGAAAACGATCAGCCGATCACTGGTTACCCGGATAGTTTCGACGCGCTCGTGGAATTTTGCGAAGCCTTCGAAAATGCTCCAAAACCCAAGCTTGAACGTGGCAATCTCATTATCACGGCGATTCATGAGCAGTTTGTCTTCCGCTTCTTCCCCAAGGAGTTGCATTGGTTTGGCCATCAGTTACTGCGCGCCATGTCATTGACCACCACGCTCGACACCATGCAGGTCGACCGCCCTGACCCCGCCGCGGCCCAGCTTTTGCCGCAACTGGCCGGCTACATGATGGGCATGATGGAAATGAATGCCGACGATCCGACTGAAGCCTATATCGAAGAGCGGATGAACATGTCCAGTGAAGATAAAGCCGAAGTGCGAAAGGGCATCCAGGCGCTGGACAAGCAATTCCCCGAGCATTACGTCGAAACGTACAAGAATGATCCTAAATTTGTCGGTTGCCCTTTTCATGCCGCTTTGGGCGATGGCGTTACACCGCAAAATGCAGCCGACAAACAAAGCATCAAGTCCATAGAGGCTCAGGTAGCGGCTTTGGGCGGCGACGAGTAACGCCAACTCACCTTGTTGCCCTGCATGACAATCAGCCCCGACAGGGGCTGACTGCGTGGTGCATTAAAAAGGGTAGTGGTGACCACCTGGCTGCCAGGTCACCCAGTGTGCGCGAGTGAATTCATCGACGGCATAATGACCGTTGAAACGCCCGAGCCCGGAGTTCTTTTCACCTCCGAAGGGCGCGTTTGGCTGGTCATCGACGGTGATGTCGTTGATGTGCGTCATGCCGGCGACGATGCCACGAGCGAACTGCAACCCGCGCGCCATGTCTTGGGTGAATACCGCACTGGACAACCCATACTCGCTGGCATTCGCAAGTCGCAGGGCGTGCGCTTCATCGTCGGCTATGAGCATTGGTAACAGTGGGCCAAATGTTTCATCTACCGCCAGGGCGTCATCGGCTTTTACGTTGCCGAAAACATGCGGTGGGAGCAACAGACCGTTGGCTGAAGCGCCGAACAGTTTAGTCAGGCCAGCGCTGTGTGCCTGATCAATCTTGCGTAACAGGCCATTCAATTGCGATTGATTGACGACAGGCCCAATCACGGTGTCCGCATCATTAGGGTTACCCACTTTCAGCTTGCTGACCCTCTCCACCACAAGTTCTGCAAACGCCGGGTATAAGGTGCGATCAACAATCACTCGGTTGACGCTCATGCATATCTGCCCTTGATGCAGGAAACGGCCGACCACGGCTGCGTGAGCTGCCACTTCAACGTCGGCATCATTCAGCACCACCAGTGGCGCGTTACCACCGAGTTCAAGAGCAACGCGTTTGATGTGCTTGCCACCCGTGGCGATGCGCCCGACATTGCGCCCCACGTCCGTAGAACCGGTGAACGAGATCAGCCTGGGTACTCGATGTTCCACGAAGGCGTCACCGATTTCCGATCCGGCGCCCACAACAACGTTGATGGTGCCCGCAGGGAAGCCCGCCGCCTCCAGTAGGTAGGCGATCAACAATCCGCCGCTGACAGCGGTATCACTCGCAGGTTTCAGCACTACGGTATTACCTAATGCCAAGGCCGGAATAACGGAGCGCATGCTTAGATAAAGCGGAAAATTCCATGGGCTGATCACCCCCACAACGCCAAGTGGATCACGGAACACAAAGCTCTGTTCGCCGGGCTTGTAGCTGGTCAAGATCCGACCCTCTACTTGCATCGGCATGCTCGCGCATTCTCGGACCAGGTTCAGCGTGCTTTGCCACTCGATGCCAGCCTTGATTCGAGTGCTGCCCGACTCTTTGATGAGCCAGTCGATAATTTCTTCACTGCGCTGCGCAACGATAACGGCAAGCTTTTCAAGCAACATAACCCGTTGGCCGGCGTGTAGCGCAGCCCACTCCAGCTGTGCCTTTTCGGCGGCCAGATAGGCTTCATCCAGATCGGCGACCGAGGCGAGCGGCATGTCCAACAGCAACTCGTTGTTGAAGGGGTTGCGGTTGTCCAGGCGTTTGGTTGAGCGACCTGGCTGCCAGCGGCCGTTAATGTATTGATGACCTTGAATGGCAAATGGAGCGGGTGCGTTCTGGTTGTTCATTTAGGCGACTCGATCAATTTAATGGATTGACTTCCCTGCAAAATCAGGTGCGCATCCAGGCGCGGCCCCAGGAGTTAAGAGTGTGCTCACTCTGCGGCCATACGCCGGCTTCACGGTCTGCTGGCGCCAGTTCAAGTTCGGCCGAGAATTCCAGTCGGTTCCGATCGGCATCGACCACCATGAAAAACAGATTGTTGCCCGGACCATGACGGCCAGGGCCGAAGAAAATGCTGATGCGCTCCTTGGCAAACCGGTCGCCCCAATCACGAATGTCATTCCACTCATTGGTTTCGTAACAATGGTGGTCCCATTCATTCTTCGACCCACGGAAAAAGGCGAGGGAGTGATGCTCGTCGTCGGAGCGCAGGAAACACACCATGAGCTGGCCGGTTTCCTGGTCGACCACGTTGTCGGAAATGGTGAAGCCAACGGTGTTGACGTAAAAGTCGATAATCGTCTCAAGCTCGGTGGTTTGGAACACAACGTGCTGCAACCTCGACGGCATGCCTTGCAGTTCAGCACTTGTATCGGGAAGTACTACGCCGAATATTGTCTGGCGACCCTGTGGATCCCGAATGGCAAACGCGCCTGGCTCAAGTAAAGGCGAGGTCACCGGATCCATCTGGCATTCACGCTCAATCAGGTTCTGACGCAGCGCTTCCAGTTTGGCGTTGGAGTGGAGGTTGAAGGCAGCGGCCAGCAGGCCGCTATGGTCGGCTGGCGAAATGATTGCCGCTCGTTTCGGCCCCCGCATCACCTGGCTGCCATCTGCTTGTGGCGATGCGCGCATGTCCATCATTCGCGTATAAAAATCTACCTGGCGTTGAGGTTCTTTGCTTGCCAGGTGCAGGTAGCACAGTTGAGCAGGGGTCGAAGTCTGGAGGGTCGTCATGGAAAACTCCGCGATCAAAGAGTAACTGGGGAATGGGCGGTATTGGCAGCCGCGACGGCGACTGTCGTAGCCTGTGCAATGCCCAACAAGGACTGAAGAGCCAGAGCTGTTTCTGACTCCTGAGCCTGGTCAAATATGGCGGCGACATAGCGGTCGGGACGTAGCAGCAGGAAGGTGCTGGCCTCGGCAAACAGTGCGCTTAACTCACCGTTGCGATCATGTACGATCGTGAGTCCCGCCAAAGGGGGCGGAAGCGGAGCGTCTTGTGGAATGATCACGATGCGCTTGGCATCCAGGTGGGTCCAGAGCAGGTGCTGCAGTTGATCCATGCGTTGGCTGCGCAGATCGCCATATTGAATCAAGGCAAAGCCCGGGCCGATGTGCTCATCCAACAGTTGCGCGCAGCCGTGAGAGTCGAAAAGAGTCGGCTGCGGCAGCATGGTCCCGGCGCGCAGGTTGCCGGCCTTACCTTGGGATAACACCAGGCCCTGGGTAAAACGAGGCTTTGGTTTAAACTTCATTTGCAGAAAGTAATCGCGCAGAGGCGGGATCAGCCCGATCACGCGGAAGGTGCTGGTAATGAGTTTGGCGCGCAAGGCTGAAGCCGGCGCCATGACCACCCCGAGATTCAGCGCCAGCTTGATCAGCGCCCAGGCATGATCGCGGCGTTCGCTTTCATAGGTCTCGAGGGCGCTTTTCGCCATTTGTCCCCGGAGTACCGCCACAAGTTTCCAGGCGATGTTATGCGCATCACGCACACCACTGTTCATGCCTTGGCCCGCATAGGGTGGGGTCAGGTGCGCAGCGTCACCGGCGAGAAAAACACGACCTTCCTGCCAGCGAGAGGCAACCCTGGCGTGGAAGGTGTAGACCACTTTGCGCACCAGCGAATAAGCTTTTTCACCCCGGAACGGCCGCAGCAAGTTGCCAAGGCTAGCGTCGCTGAGCATTTGCTCATCAGTCTCGTCGTCTTTGAGCATGAACTCGAAGCGACGTGTCTGATGAGGGCCGGGCACTTCTACGACAGGTCGCTGCGCGTCGCAATACACACGAGTCTGCCAGAACGGGTCATCGTCCTGATCCAGATCCACGACCAACCATCGGGACTTGAAGCTGGAACCCACCATATCGATACCCAGTTGTTTTCGAACCGGGCTTCTGCCGCCATCACAGGCAACCATGTACTGGGCGTGCACCTCAACCGTGTCACCGGCCGCATTTTGTATTCGAGCGAGAACGCCTGAGGCGTTCTGTGTGAAGTCGATCAGTTCATGGCAGAAAAGCGGAGTCAGGCTAGGGAAACGCTCCATACCTTGCATCAGCGTGCGTTCGAACAGGGGTTGCCTGAACGCATTG
Organism: Pseudomonas gessardii; assembly: GCF_001983165.1. GTDB lineage: Bacteria > Pseudomonadota > Gammaproteobacteria > Pseudomonadales > Pseudomonadaceae > Aquipseudomonas > Aquipseudomonas gessardii. The sequence goes on from NZ_MNPU01000003.1 coordinate 5,928, forward strand.
CGTTTGGGGTAGCCGTATTGCTTGCCGACAGGTTCGACCTTGCCAAAGCAACGTCCCCCTGGCTTGTCGAAGTAGTGAACGCCGTAGCCTTTGACGACGTCAGCCAACACGGCTTCATCCAGCCCGGCTGCCTGCATGGTTCGCAGCGACTCATCGTCGATCGAAACGGCACGCGGTTCAGTCACGGTGCCGGCTTTACGATCAAGAATGGTCGTACGCACGCCGGCCTGTCCGAGGAGGTTGGCCAACGTGAGTCCTGTCGGGCCGGCACCGATAATCAGTACGTCAGTATTCACGGGTGTAAGGGTTGTCATTTTTATTCCCTCGGTGACCGCCGGGCTGGTCAGTCCAGTACTTCTGGTCTGTGCGCCAGCGCGGTCATGAGTTGTGAAAGATTGTCGGCAAGGGCGAGGATTTGCTGGCCTTGCACTTCATCCTGTTCGCTATCGCGTTGCGAGGTCGGGCGCACGCAGCTGATGCTGCCCACCACTTTGCCGTCGCCATCGAATATGGGGGCCGCGAGGCCAAAGACGTCAGCATCGACTTCGCTGGTGCTCAGCACATATCCCTGGCGGCGCAAGCGTTGGAGCGAGCGCCGGAACACCTCCCAAGTCTTGCCAAGGTTGCTGGACTCGATGTCACTCGGGTTTTCCAGAAACAGTTGGCTTTGATGCCGTGAGCCCATGTTGGCGAGGATCGCTTTAGAGGTCGCTCCCATGAACAAAGGTCTTGGCGATCCTCGCGAGTAGCTCACTTGGTTGGAAAGGTTGCCGGTTTGATGGATACAGACCACTTGATCCTTGAACAGCCGACACACCAACCAGGCTTGCTCGGCACCCCATTGCGGAAAGGTCGACTCCAGGGAGTGCGCCGCGCGTACCAACGGATCACTGACGCGCAGTTGGCGATCCCAGGTGATGATTCTCGCGCCCAGCGCATAGCGACCGGCCTCCACCTGAAACAGCAAATTGGCCTCGGCCAGTTCGCGTACATAACGGTAGGCAGTGGAGCGTGTGAACCCCAGCGCATTTCCCATCCCGTCGACCGTCCAGATGGGATGGTGCTCGGTGAACAGGTCGAGAATTCGCAGCATCCGCTCCAGGCTGGAGCCTTTGCTGTCTGCCAGGTGCTCGGTGGTGTCTTCGGAATCAAACGGTTTTTGCATGTCAGCTCTCGTCTACAATACTGTTGCGCAGGATACCAATGCGCTCGATTTCGATTTCGACGATATCGCCCGGCTTCATCCAGACTGGTGGCTCGCGGAATGCACCAACGCCGCCGGTGGTGCCGCTGACGATTACGTCTCCAGGGGCCAGTTCAGTGAACGCGGTGCAGTACTCGATCAACTTGCGCACATCGAAAATCATGTCGCTGGTGCGCGTGTGTTGCATCACTTCGCCGTTCAAACGAGTCGTCAGTTCCAGGTCCTGCGGGTCGACGATTTCATCGCTGGTGACCATCCATGGGCCGAATCCACCGGTGGCCGGGAAGTTCTTCCCTGGAACAAACTGGATCGTGTGCTTCTGCCAGTCACGTACGCTGCCGTCGTTGTAGCAGGCATAGCCGGCGACGTAGTCCAAGGCGTCCTCCGGTTTGACGTGGCGAGCGGTCTTGCCGATCACCACGGCCAGTTCACCTTCGAAGTCAAGCTTGTGGGACACGGTTGGGCGAACGATGGGCTGCAGGTGTGCGGTCTGGCTGTCGGCAAAGCGGGTGAAAATCATCGGGTAGGTCGGCATGTCCCGACCAGTCTCGCGCACATGCGTGGCGTAGTTGATCCCGATGCAGAGCACTTTGCCTGGGTTGGCAATGACCGGCAAAAAGGTGATTTCACTCAATGCCAGGCGAGGCAGGTCTTTCAGCGCATCAGCCCCCAGTTCGCTCAGTCGATTGCGCGCGATGGCTTCTTTGAGGTCCGCACCCAGGTGAGACTTGAGTGATTCCAGGTCAATGACGTGGTCACCTTTAACAATGCCGTACGTGGAACGGTTTTGGTAAACGAAGCTTGCGATTTTCATGGGTATGCCTCTGGTTGCATCAATGATGTGTAACAGACTGTGAGGGTGTGGGTTGTTGTTTGCTCGCGGGGTCAAGTCGTAGCAAGGTAATCGCCGTCAGCGCGATGATTCCCGGAACCAACGCTGCGCTGAGGATCTCTGTCAAAACCCAGCCGGCTGCCAACATCAAGCCGCCGCAAACGGGCCCTGTAATGGAACCCACTCGCCCGACGCCAAGTGCCCAGCCGATGCCTGTGGAGCGTATTTCCTGTGGGTACAACTCGGCGGCCAAAGCGTTAAGACCTGCCTGCGCGCCTTGCACCAAAATGCCCAGCAACAACATTGCGGGGAAAAGCGAATAAATAGAAACAGGCAATTGGCTGAGCGCCAGCACGATTGTCAGGTAGCCCATGAATTCGATGGTCAATACGTTGACCGACCCCCAGCGGTTCATCAGCCAGCCTTGTACGACCGAGCCGATCACACCTCCCAGGCTGAAGAGAATGATGGCGCGAATGCCCATGCTCAGCGGTGCATGGGCTGCCACTAACAGCGTCGGGATCCAGCTCATAATGAAGTACAAAATCAGCAAGTTCATGGCATACGGCAGCCAAAGCAGCAGGGTGCGGCGCCACATGCCGGCTGTGAAAAGACGACTCAGGGAGGTAGAGGAGGTTGCCTGTTGGCGTAGTTGGCCAAGACTGGCGGGCAGTTCTGCGAGGTTGGGTGCGAGCCGTTTAATGATAGCGCTGAGGGCAGCACGACTGCCGGGTTGGCGACTGAGGAACTCAACCGACTCTGGAAGCCGCCACACCACAACGCCGGCGACCAGCAACGGCAGCGCGCCACCGATCAGGAAAAGGTTTTCCCACCCCCAGGTAGCGAGCAGTTGGTCGACCGTCAAGCCAGCCAGCATGGCGCCCAGTGGCATGCCACAGAACAGCAGCGTCACGGCACTGCGCGAGTAACGTCGCGGGCTGTATTCAGAGATCAGCGCCACCAGGTTGGGAATTGCCCCGCCGAGGCCTATGCCGGTCAGAAAGCGCACGACGAGCAACTGCGAGACGTTGTTAACAAAAGCGGTCAGTAACGCGAATGTGCCGAACAGCAGGATCGACAACACCAGAATTCTCTTGCGCCCCAAGCGATCCGCCATAGGGGCCAGTAGCAGTGCGCCGAGCATCAAACCAAATAAACCCGCCGCGAACACCGGTGCCAAGGCTTGGGGCGTTACGTTCAAGGTTGATGCCATGGCAGTCACCAGAAAACCGACGATCTGGGTGTCGAATCCGTCTAGCACTGCGACCAGTACGCAGAGGGCGAGCCCCTCCCATTGCAACCGGCTGACAGGGAGGGCGTCAACGACGTCGCAGAGGATATTGCTGGGTGTAGGCGTATGCATGAACTGGCCTCTTATTGTTTTTATTGTCTGGGCAGGCAGGTGCCCTTGACTGAGGCTAAATCTATTACGAAGCAAAAATCCTGTAAAGATAAAATAAACCAAAATCCTAAATAGCAGGAAATATGATATTTTGGTTTCTCGTCGGCATGCACCATGGCAATGAGAGCCGCGTGCGGCTGCGTTTCCCTTATCAGGCTGCGGATGTCAGTTCATCAAATGAATAAGTGGATCACTCAATCATTCGGTCGCTTGATAGGCCGTTTTGGCATGCAGCCCGAGCTTCAGTGGCCTTCTCGGTCAGCACTGATTTTCAGTCTGCACACAACCACGGCAGCTCTCTTGGCGCTGGTCATCGCTCAAATGCTGGACCTGCACCATCCTTGGTGGGCTGCGATGACAGTCTGGCTGGTGGCGCAACCTACGCGAGGCCTCTTGATCGAACGCATCGGCGCGCGGCTGATCGGTACGGTGGTGGGAGCCATGGCAGGCGGACTTTTGCTGACGGTGTTCTTTGATCAGCAGCACTGGCTAATGCTCGTACTGGCAGCCTGGATCGCAGCGTGCGCCGGGTATGGAAACCTGTTTCGACATTTTCGAAATTACGGTTTTGTGCTGGCAGGCTACACCGCAGCGATCGTCGCGCTGTTTGGTATTCAAGACCCCGTGCTCGATGTGGACCTAGCCCTTGGCAGAATCTATTGCACCGTCATCGGCGTGTTGGCTTCAGCTTGTTTTTCATGGACGTTTACAGGCAAGTCCGCGTCCCTGGAATCCGTGTACAACCGACTCGATGCGCTGATTGTGGCCAGCGTTCACTACAGCCTCAAAAGGTTGCAGGCAGGCACTGCACACGATGCCAAAAGTTTTAGTGCGCTGTTGCAGGAACTAGCGGCGCTTGATCTGTGCCTGGATGAAATTGCTACAGGTTCTCGAACAATGCGTTTACGGGTCTTTCGCACTCGCGACACGCTGGGCGCGCTTGTCGATTTGCTCGTAAGTAGCCATTTCGATGTTGGCGAAAAACTCCGATTCCCCTCTGACCTGTTGGTAGCAACTCATCCTGAATCGGCAGCTGCAATGGTGCTCGCGGTGATCAATGAGGTCCACAAAAACACTGAAAACCTTGCCGCAGGCACGCTGTTCGTTGAAAAATTACAACGCGTCTTTGCAGCGTTGAATGCTTGTGAAACGCCAGGCAGGGAAGCGTTGCAATCAACTCAACAGCGCGACTGGCACGCAACATGCCTCGCGGGCTCCAGACCCTTGATTGCGATGTCCATCGCCACCGCAATGTGGTGGGGCCTGGGTTGGTCAGACGGTCCAATGATGGTCATGACGGCCGTGTTGTTCGCCTCGCTGTTCTCCAGCCATAGCCACGCCAGTGCGGCGTTAAAAGACGTACTTGTTGGCTCGACCGCTGGAGCCGTTCTTGGCGTGACCTGCCGTTTTTGGCTGTTACCTGAAGTGGGAACGGTGTGGGAGCTGGCCTTGGTTATCGCACCGTTTTTGATGATCGGAGCGTTGCTCATGGCTCGGCCCGGTACAGCAAAACTGGCCATCGACCTGAACATGACCTTTTTGTTAATCGCTCAACCTGGATTGCAGGTAGACACCTCCCTTGAACATACCCTGTTGCAGATGTTGGCAATTCTGGGCGGGGTGTTCACTGCCGTGCTGACCTACCGATGGTTGGTTCCTTCATCGCCAGGCTCCCAGCGCAAGCGCCTGTGCAAGCGCATTGCGCGGCTCGCACTGAAGATCTCGGATACACCTGCCCCACCTGCTCAGGCACGAATTTATGATCAAGTCAGGGGTCTTCTGACAAGTCTGATCAGCCTCGAAAAAAAGGCCTCTCCACTGCTCATTGCTGCGTTCGAATGCGCAGCGATTGCTCAGCTTTTCGCTCACCACCGAACTGATGAACATCACACCCTTGCACTGCACCAGCAATTGGAAAACCTCGCGACTTCCAGGCTGGCAAGCAAGAAGAATACTGGCGCTGACCTACTTTGAATCAACCGGAGAACACCCATGTCTGACCGCCCAACACCGTGGCAAAACTTTACTGGCCAATACATCGCCGGGGCCTGGCGTTCCGGAAGTACGCGCAAGGTCCTGGAGAACCGCAACCCTTATGACAACGCCCTGCTGACCGAGCTTTCGCTGGGTGATGTTAGCGACCTCGACGACGCCTACCAGGCGGCAGCAACCGCGCAGAAAGCATGGGCGCAGACGTTACCTAATGAGCGCTCAGCCTTGTTCATGCGCGCCGTTAGCGTACTGGAAGCCAGGCACGAAGAAATTGTCGACTGATTGATTCGTGAGTCAGGCAGCACGCGTACCAAAGCCGAAATCGAGTGGTCAGCGGTACGTTCGACCATGATCACGGCCGCGGCCATGCCTTCGAGAGTCGTCGGCCGCATTCTGCCAATCGACACCCCCGACAAAGAAAGCCGCGTTTACCGTAAACCATTGGGTGTGGTCGGGGTTATCAGTCCCTGGAACTGGCCGATGCACCTTTCCAATCGGTCTATCGCACCGGCGCTGGCACTCGGTAACGCCGTCGTCGTGAAGCCTGCCGACGATACGCCGGTGACCGGTGGTTTGTTGTTGGCGAAAATTTACGAAGAGGCCGGTTTTCCGCCGGGAGTTTTGAACGTGGTCGTGGGAGACGTGGCTGATTTGGGTGATGCCTTTACCCTGCACCCGATTCCAAAATTCATCTTCTTCACGGGATCGACTCGGGTCGGGCGGCACATTGGGCGCGTTGGCAGTCACAGGCCCGACGCTCAAGCGAGTCGGGTTGGAGTTGGGTGGGAATGCTCCGTGTGTGGTGCTTGATGACGCGGACCTCGATCTGGCGGTGCACGCCGCCGTTGTGGGGCGCTTCCTGCACCAAGGTCAAATCTGCATGAGCAGTAACCGGATTATCGTCGACGCCTCGTTGCAAAAGGATTTCGTCGAAGCGTTTGTCGAGCGCGTTCGCCAGTTGAAAGTCGGCGATCCTGACCTTGCAGATACAGTCATTGGCCCGCTGATCAACCGTCGCCAGTTGGAGGGCGCAGTGGCCCGGATCGAGGCGGCGAAAGCCGAAAGCATCGAGTTGTTGCTCGGTGGCGCTGCACACGGGTAGGTACTGCCGCCTCATGTGTTCGTCAATGTCGATAACATGAGTGACTTGGCCCAGGCTGAGCAATTTTGTCCTGTAGCGCCGATCATCACTGCGCGTGACGAGGCACATGCGCTGGAGCCGGCATGACTCACATCAACGACATCTCGGTCAATGATGATCCGAACAACACGTTTGGCGGCGAGAAAAACAGTGGTATCGGGCGATTCAACAGCGATTGGATCATCGCGGAGCTGACCAGCGATCACTGGAACTCGGTGCAACACAAACGTCGCGCTTATCCGTTTTAAGGTCAGGGTTTTAGTGGACTGATCGTATGGCATGAATGCCCCTTGAAAGGGGCGTTCCTTCATACAAAGACTGCCCTGCAGCGATACGTTATTTGCAGGGCAGTCAGTTGTGCGTTGCTGTTGCCAGAACGCTCGGCTAGACCTCTACCGGTGGGTTATGGGATCCAGTTCCCATGAAAACCCAGCGGTATATGATGATCCAGCTTTACCCGTGCCAATGGTGCGCCCGTGAAGTCGCTCGCGTCGTGGATCACCAGTTCGCTTTTGTTTGTCTGGGGATCCCACCAGACGACCAGCAACCAACCATCGTCTTCACTCACCGCATCGGGTTTGGCCACGAATATCGGCTCGGCAGGGGACACGTCCCTGTCACCTTCCAGTGTTTGGTACTCGGTTTTGCCTGAAATAAAATCGTGCTTTATCAGGCAATTGAAATCGTGGCTGTCACTTTTGGGCTGGTGTACACCGGCAAAGTAGCCGTATTGGTGTTTTGCACCCAGGAGTTTTTCATTGATCCTAGGAAATTCGACGGAGAAATTTCCGACCCGTGCTCGTGTCATCTGACCGGCATCGAGATCCAGGGTCCAGCGGTACAGCGCGGGAGGTGTGAACGGCGAGCGTCCAGCGTCAGGAAAAGGAAACGGAAAGAAATTCTCGACTTTTATATCATCGACAAACTGGAGGTCACTGACGCAGCCGTCGACGATTATTTTGCCATCTTCCTCGTAGGCGTTGACGAAGTGTGTGGTTTGGTAAGCTTCATCGGTGAACCATTGAGTTGCACCGGTCTGCCGATGGACCACCAGGGTTCGATTGCTCTGCTTTGGGTCAAACGTCCACGCAGATTTGCCTGCAGGAACTCGGTCGGGTGATTCTGGACGCCAGTTGATGGGCCCAAAGAAGAAGACAAAATGATTTTCAGTGAACATGAAGTCGTGAATATAGGCGGGGGCGTCAAGTGTAACGACGTGCTGTTTCAGGATGTTCCCTTGTTTGTCAGCCAGTGCACAGACGAATCGGCGGGTTTCGGGTTCGACCGTATACAATAGTAGTTCATTTTTTGCGGCGTCGGTATGGATATGCGCGGTAACCAGTGCATCAATTGCGCCGTGGAAATCAAAGGTACCAATGGTTTCCAGGGTGTTTCGGTCAAGTTCATAATAGTGTCTACCCGCCTCTTGCAGAGCCAATACGCGTCCGTCGATTTCCACGACATTGACGTTGGCTACTTGCTTGACGGCAGCCGGCCCCTTTTCAAGCTGTGGTTGAGCTACTTCGTAAGACCCGTAAATACCGTTGTAGAGCGATCTACCGGCTGCTTCTTCTTCCTTGAAACCCTCGGTGCGCACCCATTTATTGCGGTAGTTGACAGCGCCGTTGCTGATATAAAACCCATGAACCATGCCATCTCCGTCGAACCAGTGGTATCGGTCAGGGCGAGCAGGCTCCCAACGCTGGTTGGATCCGGTTCGAAAAAGCACGCCCTCAAGTTCAGGCGGCACAGTACCTTCTATGCGAAGTTCATTGGCGATGATTTCGTTGGAGATGGGTTGGCGAATACCTTGTAAAAAGGGGCTGCTATTGTTCCACATGATGTATCTCCCGAAGGCTAATAGGGGTGTCTTATTAAGGGTTAATAGAATGCTAGCCTTTGGTGTTATTGCTGTCTCCGGGTTGTGAGTACGAATTCTTATGGAGTGTTGGTACTGAGGTGCATGCAGTTGTTTATGTTGAGCTCGTCACGGTTTATGTGGTCGCGCGATCAAGGCAGGATTGCAAAGAATACCTGCCGTTGACCTGCCTCAGGTTCGCGGAGTTGGTGTTTTATTTATACCGGCTTGCCAGACTCAACTATCCGTACAGACTTTTTGTGGGTAAATGCCAGGTAGCTGTATCGGCCGTGATATTCGCCCATCCCTGAACCGCCCACCCCACCGAACGGCAGGTATGGCGAAAACGCGTGCACCAGCACGCCGTTGACCTGAGCATCGCCGGCTTGAATGTGGTCGATGACGGGGTTGGCATTGGCTGTGTGGCCTGTGAACACATACACGGCCAGTGGTTTGGAGTGATGTTGATTGATGAGATCGACTGCATTATCCACCGAATCAAAAGTCAGCACCGGCAAAATGGGCCCAAACAGCTCTTCGGCCATCAGCGCATCGTCCCATTGCACTTGGTCGACCACGGTGGCGCTGAATACGCGCCGTTCTGGGTCTGCATCGCCGCCGACCAGCACCTTGCCCGCGCTCTTGCTCAACAAGTTTTGAAGACGCGATACTTGTTGGCTCGTGACGACTTTTCCCGTGGAACCTATGTCGGGCAGGTCCTGCTGAATGCGCTGCGTCAGGCGAGTTAGCAGTTCATCCTTGATGCTGCTGTGGACGTACAAGTAATCCGGTGCGATGCAGGTCTGGCCGCTGTTGATGAACTTGCCAAACATCAGCTGCGACACCACCAGATCGACATCGGCATCGGCCAGGGCAATCAAAGGGCACTTGCCGCCTAGTTCCAGGATCACTGGTGTGAGGTGCGCGGCGGCTGCCTGCATCACTATCTTGCCGACGTTAGGGCTGCCCGTGAAAAAGATGAAATCGAACGGCAAGCTCAGCAGGTGAGTATTCTCATCGCGTCCACCCTGAACCACAGCTATGTAGTTGGGAGAGAACGCTTCCTGAATGATTTTCTCGAGGACCAGTGAAGTGTTGGGGGTGGTTTCGGAGGGCTTAAGGATGCAAGTGTTGCCGCCAATGATTGCGCCTATCAGCGGCGTCAGCGTCAGGTTTACGGGGTAGTTAAACGGCCCGATGATGTAAGTAACGCCAAAGGGCTCTTGCGTGACATAGCACTGGGACGGCGCAATCAGGTCTGCGGTGGGTACCGTTTCTGGTGTCGCCCACTCGTCAAGGTGGGCGAGGGCGAAATCGATTTCGTGGAGGACTGCGCCGATCTCCGCGAGGTCCACATCGGCCTTGGGTTTTCCTAAATCTTCGTCCAGTGCGACGTACAGCGCCTCTTTGTGATTGAGCACTGCCTGTTTCAGGCGCTCCAGGCTGTGTTTGCGAAACTCGATGGGGTGGGTTTGGCGGGAGGCGAAATAGGCACGCTGCGACTCGAATACTGCATCGATGGACTCGGAGCTTGGATAGTTCATGGGTTGTCACCTTATCGAATTCAGTGGATGTTTATGAGCGTCACGCAGATCAGCGAAAGTAATCTTCACAGAGCATTTTGGCAGCGTGCAGGGCCAGCGCCTGAGTGGGCGCGTTGGTGTTGCCGCTAGTAATGTTGGGCATGATCGAGGCATCGATGACACGCAGATGCTCCACGCCTTTCACACGCAGGCGACCATCAACGACGGCACCTTCGTCCTTGCCCATGCGACAGGTGCCGACCGGGTGCCACATGGTGGTGGCGACGCGTTTGACCCATTCGCCAATCTGCTCATCGGATTGCACGCTGGGACCCGGTGAGACCTCTTCGTCGATCACCGGCGCTAGCGATTCCTGAGTCAGGACATGGCGCATGGCTTTCACCGACTCAACGGCCACTTTCAAATCGTATTCGTGGCCGATGAAATTTGGGTTGATCAGCGGCATAGAGGTAGGGTCAGCGTCAGCCAAACGTACCCAGCCGCGGCTTTTAGGCTGAAGCACCACTAACTCGAAGGTCACGCCGGGGCGCGTACCGGTAGGGCTCAAGCCGTCTTTGGAAATGATTGGTACGTGATAGCACTGAACGGTAGGGTCGCCCTGTAAGTTCAGGGGATCCCAATAGCTGACCGTCTCGATACCGCTGCCTGCGGCCGGGCCGTCTTTGGTCAGGATGTAGCGGATCCCTGCCTTCAGCGTCCCAAGGCCCTGGGCAACGCTTTGATAGCCCAAGTTCCCTTTCACATAGGCGCTGAGCGGTACGATAGGGTGGTCATGTAGGTTTTCGCCCACGCCGGGGGAATCGACCATCACCTCAATGCCGAATTCCTGCAACTGGGTCTTGGGGCCTATGCCGGAATGCATGAGAATCTTCGGGCTGTGTACCGCCCCGGCGCTGAGTATGACCTGCTTGCCCTGGATTTGCTGCGTAGTCCCGCCCTGGAGTATTTCGACCCCTACCGCGCGGTGGCTATCGATCAGCACCCGAGTGACCGTTGTGTTCGCCAGCAAGGTGACGCGGCCACTCTCCAGATGACGGCGCAGGTGCGCGACTACGGCACTGCAACGGCGACTGTTCTCGATGTTCGATTGCACCGGTGACACACCGATCTGGCTGGCGCCGTTGTAATCCGGATTGTAGGGCAGGCCGTATTCCTGAAATGCCTTCAGGCAATACTGGTTCAGTTCGTTGATCCCTTTGGGCAGCTGCACGGCCAGATTGCCTTGGGTGCCATGATGTTCATCATGGAACGTGTCGTTTTTTTCTTGCTCGATGAAGGCACGCCACATGCTGGCGTGATTCCAGTCCCCGTCGCCTGCGGTGGCTTCGTCCCACGCATCGAAGTCGCGTTTTTGGCCACGCACATACGCCATGGCATTTACCGACGTGCCTCCCCCCAACACCTTGCCGGAGCGAAAGCGTCGCTCAGTACCATGCTGGGCGACGGTGGAATGGGTCCACACGTGTTTATCCTTGGCCAGGATGGTGCCGAAGCCGGCTGGAATATGGATCAGCGGGTCGGAATCCTTGCCGCCGGCTTCGATCACGGCAATGCTGGCCCGACTGTTCTCGGCCAGATAACTGGCCACCACGCATCCGGCTGCACCACTTCCTACAATCAGCACGTCAAAGCTTTTAGTTGTCATATTTACCCACTGCGGATCGCTCTTGAACGGATGAGTATTGAGGGGGGATAGCGCACTGCCTATCAGACATCGCTATCAAAAGCCGAGATCAGGAATCGTTTAAGCGGGCGCTTTCGCTGTTCAGATTTTACAAATCTGAACAGTACAGTTGGACAACACATAGTACTTTGCCACTCTTTAAAAATCAAAAATAGCGCATTACGATAAAAGCGCTCTATATTGTCTGAGCAAGCTTGCCTACAATCCGGCCAGGCAGGTCCGTAATGATCGATCTGACAAGAGGAGCCTCCAGTGCCCAAAACGCTGCTGCAAAAACTCTGGGAAACGCACGTCGTACGTCATGACCCGGACGGTTCGGCGATGCTTTACATCGATCTGCAGTTGATCAATGAAGTCACCAGCCCCCAGGCTTTTGAAGGTTTATCGGCAGCGGGGCTGAACCCTTGGCGAAGCGGCACGATCATCGCCACCTCGGACCACAATGTGCCGACTAGGGACTTGGCTCTGGGCATTCAGGATCCGGTAGCGAAAATTCAGGTTCAGACGCTTGAGCGTAACTGCGATGACCTGAACCTGCGCCACTTTAAAATGGGTGATCAAAGGCAGGGCATTTTGCATGTCATCGCGCCTGAATCTGGCGCCAGTCTTCCGGGAATGACCATCGTCTGTGGCGACTCTCATACCAGTACCCATGGTGCTTTCGCGGCCTTGGCATTTGGCATCGGCACTTCCGAGATCGAGCACGTTCTCGCCACCCAGTGCCTGCGTGTTTCACCCATGGCGGCGATGAAGGTTCAGATCGACGGCGAATTGCAGCCGTTCGTGACCGCAAAAGACTTGGCCCTGAGCTTGATTCGCAAAATCGGTACTGCGGGGGCCACCGGTCATGCAATCGAGTTCACGGGCAGCACGGTCAGTAGCATGTCCATGGAAGCGCGGATGACCCTTTGCAATATGGCAATCGAAGCCGGAGCTCGCGTCGGGCTGATCGGTGTAGACGAGACCACACTGGCCTACCTGCACGGCCGACCTCATGCGCCGCGAGACGCAGGCTGGGAGGCCGCCGCTACGTTTTGGCGCACGCTTCACAGCGACCCTGGGGCAATTTTCCAACAGGTGGTGAACCTGGATGCAGCAAAAGTTGCCCCTCAAGTTTCATGGGGAACTTCTCCGCAAATGGTGTGCGATGTTCTAGAAAAGGTGCCCGACCCCGCGGACGAAGTAGACCCCGCTAAACGTCAGGCCTTGGTCAGCGCGCTCGACTATATGGGGATTACAGCGGGCACAGCCATCGTTTCAATCGAACTCGACAAGATTTTCATAGGCTCCTGCACCAATGCACGCATCGAGGACCTGCGGGCAGCTGCCCAGGTTGTAGTCGGTCAAAAAGTATCCACGCGTATCAAACAAGCATTGGTGGTGCCGGGATCAGGACAGGTCAAAGCCATGGCTGAAGCCGAGGGCTTGGACAGGATATTCATCGACGCTGGGTTTGAATGGCGCGAGCCCGGTTGTTCGATGTGCTTGGGAATGAACGAGGACCGGCTGCTCCCTGGGGAGCGTTGTGCATCTACGTCCAATCGCAATTTCGAGGGGCGTCAGGGGCAGGGTGGCAGAACTCACCTCGTGAGCCCGGTCACTGCAGCAGCGGCGGCCCTGGCAGGACATTTCGTTGATATAACCGCTGCCCAGATAAGGAGTTGAAAGGCCGTGAAACCATTCAAGCAGTTTTGTGCAGTAGCGGCGCCGCTTGATCGAATCAATGTGGACACGGACGCCATTTTGCCGAAGCAATTCATGAAATTGATCAGCAAATATGGCTATGGCGATTACCTGTTCGATAACTGGCGTTATCTAGACCAAGGCCAACCTGGGGACGACTGCTCGGTACGACCGCTCAACGAGCAGTTCATGCTCAACCAGCCCCGGTTCAAGTCAGCGCAAATCCTGCTGTGCCGAGATAATTTCGGTTGTGGTTCGAGCCGCGAGCACGCGCCGTGGGCCTTGCGTGATTTCGGGTTCAAAGCGCTGCTCAGCACCAGTTTCGCAGATATTTTTTATGGCAACTGCCTTAAGAACGGCGTGCTGCCCATCGTGTTGACCAAGGATGAAATGGATCACCTGTTCTCACTCGCGGCCCGTGATGCTGCGTTGCAACTTGAGATCAATCTAGCGGACCAAACCGTTTCCCAGCCTGAGGGCGTGATCTACCGTTTCGAGATCGATGCATTCCGCAAAAAATGCGTGATGTTGGGGCTCGATGAAATCAGCCTGACGCTCGCTCAAGCCGACGACGTGCGCTTATACGAAAGCAAGCGACGCGCCACCGAGCCTTGGCTGTTTCCAGAGAGCTGACGGCGTTGTGTATTTCATGATCCAGAAGACGCCAACACCGTCATTTTCTGCGTCATCTCGGCCCCGGCCTTCGCAACAATAGGCGCGAGCAGTGTTCTGACTTCCGGGGAGGCATCGACGACGGGTATCACGATGCTGATGCTGCCGATCACCCGTTTATCGTCAAAAACGGCGGCTGAAATACCCGCAGCGCTATTGCCCAATTCGCCTGAAGTGATGACTACGGACTCGTTTCTCAGCGATCTCAGTGTCTGCTTGACTTGCGCCCAATTGGCCCCAAGGCCAAAGCGCTCGAATTCGCCCGTTACGCCTTCGTAGTAGGGTTTGACCTGGCGCAATGGCAGGTGCGCCAGGATGACCTTTGAGGCTGCGCCTTGGTAAAGGGGCCTTGGGAGGCCGCGCTCATAGCTGATGTCTTGCTTGAAACGGGTGGTGAACTCCTCATGCACGCACATGACGTGCTCTTGGAAGTACCGGCATAAAATCGCGATGCTGTCAGCGGGGGCCGCATTCAGCATGTCACCCATGACCAACCTTGCAGCCTGGATCATCGGATCACCCAACCGCATTTTTCTATCCAACGCGATGATTGCTGGGCCCAGCACGTAGCGCCCCGGGGTAAAGGCGCTGATGTATCCGGCACCCGACAGGGTTCGAAAGTAACGGTACGTATGGCTCGCCGATAGTCCTAACTCGATCGCCGCTTCGTCCACAGACCAATCAGATTTGCTGTCTCCACTGAACAATTCGAGCAGGCGCATCAAGCGATCCTGGGAGCTGCCTTTGGGATCTTCTGCGCCTGAGACTTGCATGGCTGACGCGCCGGTTACCTGCTGCTTTATCAACCCTGCCCCCTTAGAAAGGTGTGCTTGACGGAGCCCGCATGTTACCGCCAAGCTCGACCACGAGGTGAGTAAAAACAAAAATAGCGCCATAAGATAAAAGCGTTGACACTTTTTGGAAAAAACATAATTATCGTATTACAACAAATAATACAAAACACCTTAAGGTGTGAGGGTTCCATCATGAGCCAGCTAGCGCAGCCATCGTCCCCCGTCCTCGACATCGCCCCTATTCTCGATCACGGAGAGTGGACGTCCTATCAAAAGCGAATTCTCTTCTTGGTCGCCCTCGTCATGGTGTTCGATGGCGTGGACGCGCAGGTGCTTAGCCTGTCGCTGTCCTCCATTTCAGCCGAATGGGGTATCAGCCGCGCAGCCTTTGCACCGGTGCTTGGATTCAGTTTCGTGGCCATGGCACTGGGGACGGCCCTCGGGGGCCTGTTGGGCGACCGCATCGGCAGAAAATGGACCCTCATCGCGTCCAGCGTAACGTTTGGCCTGATGACGTTATTGGGCGCGCTCGCCGATGACATCGTCTTTCTGGGCGTCTGCCGAGTGATTGCATCGTTGGGCATGGGAGCAGCCATGCCTAACGTCACGGCAATGCTGGCTGAGTACACACCTTTGCGCCGGCGCAGCCTTGCCCTCGCCATCGGGATGAGCGCGTTGCCTTTTGGCGGTATTGTCGTTGGCCTGTTAGGGGCGCAAATTCTTCCTGCCCTTGGCTGGCGCAGTTTTTTCGTGATTGCGGGGTGTGCGCCGTTGATCGTCGCGCTGACGCTGATCATTGGCGTCCCAGAGTCGCTGAGATTTCTGGTGGCGCGCGGCATCAAGCCGGCAGCGTGCCTGAACATCATTCGCCACCTGGGGCATGCGGTGTCATTGACCACCACGTTGGAGGACAGCGGCGAAGCGGCTGCAGTCAAGAAGGCTTCGGTGCGAACGTTAATGGCCAGCGAATATGCCGGCGACACACGGGTTCTGGCGGTCGCTTTCTTTACCGTGATTCTGTCTAGCTACCTCATGTTTACCTGGTCCCCCTCCCTGTTCGTCGAGGCCGGTTACAGCGTCAGTATGTCCAGCGCAAGTATGGCGTTGTTCAGCCTCGGTGGCCTGATTGGAGGGGTGGGCGGCGGCTGGCTGTTCAGTCGCTTCGGTTCGCGCAAAACCATGCTCTGCATGGCGGCGGGGGCGTTGGCCTGCTGCGCTGCGCTGATGGTAACGCCGTTGCAACCTGCTGCGAATTCGCTCCCTATCATCACCGTTAGCCTGCTGCTGCTCGGCCTCTGCGTACCGGGCACACAAGCAATCCTATTCGTGCTGGCGGCGCAGATATTCCCTACCTCAATGCGTGCAAGTGGCGTCGGTTTGCCCGCAGCTTTCGGACGGCTGGGCGCGGTGCTGAGCGCTTTCATCGGCCCCTGGATTCTTGCCAGCACAGGCACTCGGTTCTTCGGTTTTATAGCAGCCATGATGTTGATTCTTTTTGTCGCGCTGACCCTCGTCCGTCGCCACATCGCACGGACCGCAAACCAAGACCGTAGCGATGCACGGCTGAACGAAGTTCGATAGATAGGTAAGGAGATATTTGTGAGTAACAATGCCTTTAGAGATCACATTGCCCATGACAACATGACGCCCCTCTGGGAGGTATTGCGCGGGCTTACCCCGCGCGAGCCCAAGCAGACGGCGGACCCCGTAATCTGGCGCGCCGAAACCATTCGCCAAAATATGAAAATGGCCTGTGAGGTCATCTCCGCCGAAGATGCGGAGCGCCGTGTGCTTGTCCTAGAAAACCCTAAGTTTCGGGGCAAGTCGCAGATAACGTCATCCCTCTATGCGGGTATTCAAATGATCCTGCCCGGGGAGGTCGCCCCCAGTCATCGCCATACGGCGTCTGCGCTAAGACTGATTTTAAGTGGCCAGGGTGGGTTCACTACGGTGCATGGCGAAAAGGTACTAATGAACCCGGGTGACTTTGTCATCACGCCCACGAACGTTTTTCATGACCATGGTGCGCAGGGCACGGAACCTGTGATGTGGCTGGACGGCCTGGATGTGCCTGTTGTGCAAATGCTCAACGCCGGTTTCTCTGCTGATGACCCGAATCTACGTCAGGCCCTGACACGCCCGACAGGCGACTCCAATGCGCGATTCGCCGCTGGCCTGAGACCTGTAGGCGACACCCACGGCGGCCCCGTCAGCCCACTTTTTCACTACCCCTATTCGCGCACGCGTGCAGCGCTTGAACAGTTGTCGCTCGTCGATGAGTGGGACGCGTGCAACGGTTTCAAACTGATGTTTACCAACCCAACGAATGGGCTGTCCCCGATTCGCTCGATGGGTGCCTTTATGCAGATGTTCCCAGCAGGGTTCAAGGGCACGAGCTTTCGTGAAACCGACGGAGCTGTTTGCTGCGTGGTTGAAGGCAGCCTGCGCGTTCAGGTCGGTGACCAAACGTGGACAGCCTGCAAGGACGACGTATTTGTTGTTCCGGGTTGGGCATGGCGTTGTTTTGAGGCGGACGAGCAATGCGTACTGTTCAGCTTTTCCGATCGACCGTTGCAAGAACACCTCGGTTTTTGGCGCAGCGAAATCAATCCGAGCGCAACTACTACACCAGGAGAAAAACCATGAAAATTTGTCTGTTTAACGATAACCGTTTGGGCCTGATTGAGGGCGACATTGTCTATGACGTTTCCCAAGCACTGCGTATTTTGTCACCTGCCCGTTATCCGTTTCCGCGCCATGACCTGCTGATCGCTAACCTGGCCGAGCTACGCCCCGAAATCTCGCTTGCCAAGGGAAGCGCAGCGGTCTTCAAGTTAAGCGATGTCGAGCTGCTTAGCCCCGTCGGTAACCCAGGCAAAATTGTGGCTGCGCCTGTCAACTATCAAGCTCACCTTGATGAAGCCATCGCAGACACGGAGACGTTTACACGTGCCAATGTCCGAAAAATCCAGGAGACGGGCCTCTTCCTGAAAGCTACCAGCTCGCTGATCGGTGTCAGTAAACCGATTGTGATTAATCTTCCAGAGCGCCGTACCGATCACGAAATCGAGCTAGTCGCTGTTATTGGCAAGCGTGCCAAGGATGTGAAGGCGAAAGACGCACTGGCCTATGTTGCCGGATACAGCATTGGCCTGGACATCACGATCCGCGGGCCTGAAGAGCGAAGCTTGCGCAAATCGTTGGACACTTACTCGGTGTTGGGGCCATGGCTTGTCACGGCTGATGAGCTCAGCGACCCACAGGGCTTGGAGTTGCTGCTGGAGGTTAATGGTGAGAAACGCCAGCACGCCAATACTCGGGATTTGATCATGAACGTGGCAGAGCTGATCGAATTCGCCTCGACCTATTACACACTTGAGCCGGGTGATTTGTTGTACACCGGAACGCCCGAAGGTGTGGGTCCCATTGTTCACGGTGATCAGATCAAAGCACGAATTGAAGGGATTGGTGAAATTGTTGTCGAGGTCGTGTCGTCATGAGCCTACAAGATCCAATTGTAATCATTGGGGGGGGCATTGGCGGTCTGGCAGCAGCGCTGGCACTCTCACATAAGGGCTTCAAAACGCTCTTAATCGAACAGGCCGAAGAGTTTCGCGAAGTCGGTGCGGGGATCCAGGTGGGTCCTAACGGTTTTCGCGTGTTGGAGACGCTCGGCGTTGCTGATCAGGTACGCGAACTTACCGTGTTACCCGATGATTTGATCTTCATGGACAGTGTCAGCGCTGAGGTGGTTACCACCATCCCGACAGGCGCAGCGTTTCGGGAACGTTTCAAGTATCCCTACGCCTTGGTGCATCGTGCGGACCTGCATTCGGTTCTTCTGGCCGCGTGTCGCGAGTCCGCTGATGTCGACTTCAGGATCGCCACAAAAGTGGTGGGCTACGAAGATGATGGCCTGTCCGTGTGCGTGACCACTGACCAAGGTGAAACCATTCGGGGTTGCGCACTGATTGGCGCAGATGGATTGTGGTCGAAAGTCAGAGAGAAAATTGTCGGTGACGGTGCGCCTGTGGTCTCCGGGCACATTGCGTACCGGGCGGTGTTGCCCATTGAGGACGTGCCGCTTGAGTTTCGACGCAACTCGATGATTCTTTGGGGGGGGCCAAAGTCCCACCTGGTCCAGTACCCGCTTCGAGGTGGAAAACTATTCAACCTGGTCGCAGTCTTCCACAGCGACCGCTATGTAGAGGGCTGGAACACCGAGGGAGACCCTGAAGAATTACGCCGTCGGTTTGCCGGCACGTGTGACACCGTACAAACGCTCCTGTCCAAAATTGAAAGCTGGCGGATGTGGGTATTGTGCGATCGTGAACCCGTGAAAAACTGGAGTGAGGGACGTACCACGCTTCTGGGCGATGCCGCGCACCCCATGTTGCAATACCTTGCACAAGGGGCGTGTATGGCGATGGAAGATGGCGTCGTACTCGCACAGGAAATCGAAAAGTGTCAGGGTGATTTTGAGTCAGCTTTTAAGGCATATCAGGCTCGCCGATACCTTCGCACTGGCCGTTGCCAGGTGATGGCACGTGTTCATGGAGAGTTCTACCATGCCGAAGGAGTGGCAGCCGAACTGCGTAACGGTATGCTCGCCGCACGCACCCCTGAACAAGCATATGCCGGTCTCACCTGGTTATATGACGCGATAATTTAGAACTCCCAGTGACGGTCAATTATTCAACGTGCTCACGTTGCCGGGTTGATCGTCGCTTTCTGCTGTACGCAATGATCATTCTATAAAAATAAAAAGGGTGAAATCATGTACTACAAAAATTGCGGCCCGCTCGTGTGGCCGGCGTTACTGTGTTTTTGTACGCCAGGCTTGGCATGGGCTGAGGAATCCGATTTTTTCAAAGATTCGACCGCTACACTTCAGGCCAGAAACTACTACTTTCAACGTAACTATTTAGATATTCGCGGGGCCGAGAAACCCAAGGCAGAAGAGTGGGCTCAAGGCTTCATTCTTAATTTCAAATCAGGTTATACCCCAGGCGCGGTCGGCTTTGGTATTGATGCGATTGCCACTCTGGGCCTCAAGCTTGATAGTGGCCCTGGACGGGTAGGGACGGGCTTGCTGCCTATTAAGGATAGCGGGGCTCCTGCCGACGATTACAGTCGCGTAGGGCCAACCTTAAAAGCCAGGTTTTCTAAAACCGAACTGAGGCTGGGTGAACTTCAACCAGACATTCCCGTCTTGCCCTTCAGCGATATTCGTTTGCTTCCACCTTCCTATCAGGGGGCCTCCTTTTCGAGCAGCGAACTTACTGGGCTGACCCTTCAAGGCGGGCGAATCAAATCGACTAGTCTACGAAATGAAGCCGGTGACGAAAAGTTGATCGCGATGTTGGGCTATATTCCGCAACGCACAGCGTCCAGTGATGCCTTCAATTATATGGGCGGTGACTATAGTTTTAATGAGTCACGTACCACTGTCAGTGGTTGGTACGCCCAACTGGAGGACATTTACCGACAGAGTTATGTTGGCATTAAGCATAAGCAGTTAGTAGGGCGTTGGTCGGTGACCGGTACGTTGGCACAGTATGATGCTGTGGAAGATGGTGATCATTTAATAGGGGCGGTCGATAATCGGGCTTTGTATGGCACCCTTGGGGTGGCAAGGTCCGGGCATGCTGTGACCGTAGGGTACCAAAGAATGTACGGTAACACCGCGTTCCCCCGGGTGTTCGCCAATATAGCGCCCTTGGCCAATGAACTACCTACTTATGACTTCTCATCACAAAACGAAGTGTCTTATCAGGTGCGTTACGACTATGACTTCGCTGCGGCGGGTGTACCGGGCCTCCTATTTTCGACTAGATACGTTGTGGGGAACAATGTTGAGACAGGGCGCGGCTATGAGGGTAAGGATAGCGAACGCGATATCGATATGTCTTATGTTTTCCAGAGCGGGCCTGTCAAGGGATTGGGTATCAGGCTTCGCGATGCCGTAGCGCGGTCTAATTACAGAACTGATATTGACGAGTATCGCGTCGTTCTCAGTTATACCTGGAAGCTGCTATAGCCTTGCGCTCTTACCAACCCTGCGCGCCAATGGCCAAATATGTCGTCCGTCAATTGATCTTAATCTGTTCATCTGCGTGCTGATCGTGGGCTATTGCTACCTCAGTCGCTCATAGCGTTGGCGCTGATTGAAAACTGATCAGCCTTTACTGGGGCAGTTTTCGGTCAGCGGCAACACCATCGGAACAGCTCGCGTCCATGTGGTAGCGGGACACCATTGGTGCGTGGATAGCCGGCACGCGCCGGCAAGTCTCTTGTTTCAATTACACATCGCTATACCAACCGGGCTAACCCGATTCAGGAGCGGAACCTCAACCTGGAACTAAGACTATTGCGTCAAGGACAGCCGGCCACCCCCGTTGTCAGGGGGAGGCGTGGATTGAGACAGGGGGGCTGTGAGAGCGGGGATTGGAAGAAAGGGGCCAAAGGCCTGGCGTTAGCCAGTCAACTCGAGAATACCCAACATGTAGGTGCGATCCACGACATGCTTGCGAGTACTCGCCTGGAATTTTCCAAAGAGGTTTTTCAAGTGCCATTTCACGGTTTCTCCAGCGACATTCAACGCCTGGGCAATCTGCTTGTTCGACAGGTTGCGAGCGAGCAGTTGCAAGACTGCTCGCTCCTTGGGTGTGAGCAGGCGGCTGGGTGAAGCAGAGCTTGGAGGGGGCTCCGGGCGCACAACCGGACCTGAGTGAAGCGAGGCCTGCATGGCCGGCCTGGTCGTTTCGCTTGCGATCTTTTGCAACCACTTGACCAGTGCGGGATGGGTGTTCTGAACAATGCGCTGCAGTCTATGTCACGCTCGTTGGCGTAGTAGTGGTGCAATTGGGGACACCAGGCAGCGTCGATTTTTTCGTTACGTGAAGGGTGTAGTGGTCTAATTTCCCCGGACACCCCGATAGGTGGAAAATACACCTATTGAGGAGTTCTCCATGACCGACAAACGCAAAGTATTCGACGACAGCTTCAAGCTGGAAGTTGTAAAGATGATCAAGGACCAGGGCCTGAGTGTTTCACAGGTTTGTCGTGATCTTGATATTGGTGATACGGCCGTTCGACGCTGGGTACAACAGTATGAGGCCGAGAAGTTGGGGCAAGCCGGGATCGGCAAGCCGCTGACCTCTGAGCAACAGCGTATTCGCCAGTTGGAGCAAGAAAACCGTCAGCTCAAGATGGATAACGATGTATTAAAAAAAGCCACCGCCTTCTTTGCCCGCGAGCTGAAGTAACGTACCGCTTGGTTCGCCAGCTGCAACAGAAGGCTTGTTCGGTGGCGTATGTGTGCCGTTTGTTGGGGGTTAGTCGATCCGGCTTCTACGAGGCCAACAAGCGCGCTGGGGCTCCTGCATCGATCTGCCCCGTTGCTCTGCAACTCAAGGCGTCGTTTGCTGAAAGTGGCGGCTGTTATGGCAGTCGCCCATTGCGTAAAGCGTTACGCGCAAAGGGTATGCAAGTAGGCATTTACAAGATTCGCCGCATGATGCGCGTCAACGGCCTGCGTTCGGCCTGGAAGCGTAAATTTGTGCACACCACCGACAGCAAACATGACCTGCCGATTGCTGAAAATGTATTGAACCGCCAATTTGAACCCGAGGCGGCGAACAAGGCCTGGGTAGCAGACATTACCTACATCCGAACCCGCAGTGGCTGGTTGTATCTGGCTGTGGTGCTGGACTTGTTCTCACGCAAGGTAGTGGGCAGGTCAATGGCGCCGAACATGCCCGCTGAACTGGTGTGCAGTGCAATGCAGCTGGCGGTTGCTCAACGTCAACCGCCACCCGGCTTGATCGCCCACTCGGATCGCGGCAGCCAGTACGCGAGTGCGAGCTACAGAGCGCTACTGGCAAGAAGTGACATGCAGCAAAGCATGAGCCGTAAAGGTAACTGCTGGGATACGCAGTGATGGAGCGCTTCTTTCTGAGCTTGAAAATGGAGCGGGTATGGCGACGTGATTACGCCAACCATGCCGAGGCGATACGCGACATCACTGAGTACATCGTTGGGTTTACAACAACGAACGGCTGCACTCGAAACTGGGATATCTGCCACCGACCGTTTACGAACGGGCGATGGCGTCAAAATCACCTATCGAGGTGTCCGGAATTAGTTGACCACTACAGGGTGCGGGTTCCTCCCTGCTTGCCCGGTGACTCCGCATTTAGCGGAATTCCCGGCCTTCATTGAAAAACTTTCCCTCGCCTGAATAGGTAAGCACTTGCTGGAAGCCTCACATGGACGTTCGCTTACGGCTGAGCAGGTCGCCGCAGGCTCGATGAAGCCGCAGGGCTGCGGCATTCATCGGTACTGGCGGCGGAATTAATCAAGGCACTGGCGATTCTGTGGGGGGCGGTATCGAACCTGACCTTGGTCTTTGCAATGCCGCTGCTTACCTGGGCCTGTTCGTTCCAGTGCTGGTTGGCTGGCTTTGGTTACGCCAGGCGTTAGTTGCAGGGCGGAGGCAAGGCACGATGGCGGGACATCAAACTTTTAATATTGTTCTGATAATAGAATTAAATACTGTATAAAGAATAATGCAGGATAAATTGCCTGCCTAGTCACGCCCTATAAAAACAAAAACGGTAACCAACATGTCATTTCTGAAAGGCTTCTCAATCGGCGCCAAGCTCCTCGTGCTGCCCGGGTTATTTGTGCTCGCTCTACTGGTTGTCTCGGGTCTGGCCTACCGCGGGCTGGCTAAGCAACAAGCGGTAATCGAGGAAATCGACCAGTTGCGTTTCCAGCAATATCGGCAAGTGTTAGAAACCTCGGCCGCCTCGCAGGCGGCGATGGTCGGCGCATATGCCACAGGCGCGCGCATCCTTGAATCCAGTGGGCAAGCTTCCGCGGAAGACCTTGAGTCATATCTTGAAGATATGCAGGCCAGTGTTGACGACATGCGTGCCGGGCTGGACAAGGTGGCTCGTGAAACTCGCCTGGGCGAAGAGGAGAGAGCGCTCTATCAAGCGGTGCAGGAGCAGGCCGCAGTGGTCGGCGAGGGGCTTGCCGAATTCAAGCGCACTGCTTTGAGTGACCAGATACAGGCTGCCTCGCTGCTGGGTCGGGTGCGTGCCGACAACAATGGCCTGCAAGGTCAATTCAACCGGCTGTTGGGCCTACAAGCCGAGCTGACCTCTGGCGCCTTCGCTGAGGCGGGCGCAACACAACAGCAGGTCTCACGGATGCTCGTCGCGGTGCTGCTGGGTGGCAGCTTACTGGCTGTGTTAGTCAGTCTTTTGTTGCGTGCGCAAATCATCCGGCCCATTCGGGAAATCGAGAGGGCTTCGATCGAGTTGCGCGATGGCGACCTGACCCGACGCGTGCGGGTCATGGGTCGAGACGAGATTGCCCACACGGCTCAGGCATTCAACGAACTCATTGATAGCTTCCAGCAGGCAATGCGCAAGGTAGCCGGAGTCGCGGCATCGGTCGGCGCCTCGGCAGAGGAGCTGGTGGGCGCTTCGGCGCGTGTGGCGCAAAGCTCTACGGCGCAGGCCGGTGCGGTGGGCGCGGTGTCGATGACCATCGAGCAGATGAGCGACGGGATTGCGGCAATCTCCAGTCATGCTGAAAGCCTGCGCAGCTGCGCCGAAGCCAGTTTGCGCGGTGCGCAGGATGGACACTTGGCCTTGTCGCGACTGCTCGAGAAAATCGACAGCGTGCGCCATGCATTCTCCGCCATCCGTGGCTCGGTGGGCGATTTTGTCGAAAGCACTACTGCGATCACCGCCAGCATCGGTCAGGTCAAGGACCTTTCCGCGCAGACCAGCATGCTGGCGCTCAATGCGGCGATCGAGGCGGCACGGGCTGGCGAGAGTGGACGCGGCTTCAGCGTGGTGGCGGACGAAGTGCGTAATCTGGCACAACGCTCTGCGCTGGCAGCCAACTCGATCAACCAGTTGACGGTAAAGCTCGAGAGCCAGTCCGAGGTGGTCGACGAAGCCCTGCGCGCCGGCACGGTGGCATTGGACGACAGCGGCCGACTGCTGAGTGAGTTGGAAAGTACCCTGCAACAGGCAGCGGAACTGGTCGGCGACTCCACGCGTGGGGTGGACCGGATTGCCGATGCGGTGAGCGTGCAGAACGAGGGTGGGCGGGGCATCGTTGCCAACGTCGAGCACATCGCACGCATGGCCGGCGAGGGCGATGCGATCACTCATCAGGTGTCCGGAGCTGTGGTGTCTTTGCGCGAACTGTCCGATGAGCTGAATGTAGCAGTGGGACGTTTTCGCTACGAGGCCTGATTTGCTTGAGACTTCGGTGTCCTGAATATCAGCAGCAGGGGTATGACTCCAATGGATAACCACATCAGCAGCTTGAAGTCATCCAGGTAGGCCACCCAGCTGGCCTGCACAGTGATCATGCCATCCAGCGCCGCACGCCCGCCGGCGGTTAATGGATTGAGTTGGTTGTTTACAGGCCAGGCATCGAACAGGCGGTTGAACGGCGTAACGTATGCGCCGATTTCGGCATGATTGATCTGAGTGTTTTGAGCCAGCAGCACCGTAACGATCGAGATGCCAACGCTTGAGCCGACATTGCGTGACAGGTTGTACAGACCAGTGGCTTCGCCACGCAAATGCGGCGCTAGGGTGGTAAAGGCGATGGTGGTCAGTGGGACGAACAACAGACCCAGGCTCGCGCCCTGAATAAAGCCGACGTACACGATGGTGTTGATGGACACTGCCGGCGTCCAGCCGGTCATCATGTACATCGACCAGGCGGACAGCAACAAACCGCAAAACAGTATCCAGCGAATATCCACTTTGCCGATGATCTTCCCGGCAAGGAACATGCTAAGCATGGTCCCCAGTCCGCGTGGCCCCATGACCATGCCGGCGGTGAGCACCGGGTGACCAATCAGGGTTTGCAGGTAGGGTGTCATCAGCGCCAATGACGCTAAATAGGTAATGCCGATGATGAAGATAAACACGACCGCCACCGAGTAATTGCGGTCCTTGAACAGTTTCAGACTGATAAAGGGCTTGTCGTGGGTGAAGGTGTGGACGATGAAAATGTACGAAGCGATGGCGGCCACCAGCGCCTCCAGGATGATTTCTCCTGAATCGAACCAGCCCAGCTGTTCACCGCGGTCGAGGAACAATTGAATCGACAGGATCGCCACGCTGAGCGAGCCAAAGCCTAGCCAGTCCAAACGGGCGGTTCTGTCGGCCGGGGTTTCCTGAATGAAGCGCATCATGCCGACAAAGGCCAGCAATCCGATAGGCAAGTTGATGAAGAACACCCAGCGCCAGCTGAGGTGTTCTGTTAGCCAGCCGCCGATCATCGGACCCAGCACCGGACCAACCATCACCGACACGCCGAACAAGGCCACTGCCGAGCCACGGTCTTTCTGCGGGTAAATATCCAGCAGAATGCCTTGCGATAACGGCACCAATGCTGCCCCTGCCAGCCCTTGCAGTAAACGGAACAGGATGATTTCTTCCAGGGACCGGGCAATGCCACAGAGCACCGACGCCAATACAAAACCGAAGATCGACCACAGCAATACGCGCTTGCGACCGAAGCGTCGGGCAAGGAATGCCGAGGGCGGCGTCATGATGGCGGTGGCGACGATGTAGGAAGTCAGTACCCAGTTAATCTGGTCGGCACTGGCCGACACACTGCCCTGCATATAGGGTAGGGCGACGTTGGCGATGGTGGTGTCCAAGGCTTGCATGACCACTGCCAGCACCACACACAGCGTAATCAGTACTCGTAGCGGCGAAGGTGGCAGCGGCCCAGTTACTTCACTCATGATGGCGGGCGAGCAGGTTGGCCAGCGGTTTCGGCAGACCACGGGCGGTTCCGGTATCGATCTCTACCAAGGCACTCATGCCGTGGCGCAGCGCGGGTTTGCCTACGGCATCGTCGATACGGATCTTCACCGGAATACGCTGCACAACCTTCACCCAATTGCCCGTGGTGTTCTGTGCCGGCAGTAGCGAAAAGCTGGAGCTGGAAGCCGGGCTGATGCTTTCCACGGTGCCGTGCCAGGTCACGCCGGGATAAGTGTCTACCTCAATGGTTGCGTCCTGGCCGACGTGAGCGTTGGTCAGCTCGGTTTCTTTCGGCGAGGCAGCCACCCATAGGTGTTCGCTGGACACCAGGCTAAAGCCTGATTGTGGGGGTTGCAGGTAGGCGCCCACTTGCAACGAGTCCACGTTGGTCACCACGCCGTCGAACGGGGCGGTCACCACCGAGTTACGCAGGTTGCGTTCGGCTTCATTGAGCGCTGCTTGTGCTTGTAAGTAGGAGGGATGTTGCTCGAGAGGCCTGTCCAGCCGTCCTCCCAGTTGGGCTAATGCCGCAGCAGCCTGGGACTTGGCTACCAAAACCTGCTGGCGGGTATTGTCGAGGTCCTGATGGGCGTCGTCGTAGATTGTCTTGGAGACGGCGGCAACGCTGACAAGTTTTTCCAGCCGTTGGAAATTGGTCTGGTAGTAGGGCAGCCTGGCTTCAGCCTGGGCGATTTCGGCCAGTGACTGGTTGTAGCTGGCCTTGAGGTAAAGGATCTGGTTGCGCGCGCCTTCCAGTTGCGCGCTGGCACTGGCCAAGGCGATTTCAAAGGGTTCTGGCTTCAAGCGAAATAACACTTGGCCCTTGCTCACGACTTGGTTGTCACTGACCTCAATGGCCGCCACGATCCCGGCCACATCGGTCGAAACGCCCACCCGTTCGGCCTGAACGTAGGCGTTGTCGGTACTGACCACTTGG
The DNA here is from genome assembly GCF_001983165.1 of Pseudomonas gessardii. Lineage (GTDB taxonomy): Bacteria > Pseudomonadota > Gammaproteobacteria > Pseudomonadales > Pseudomonadaceae > Aquipseudomonas > Aquipseudomonas gessardii. Next base: position 33,487 of record NZ_MNPU01000003.1, read on the forward strand.
CCACCCAACACATACCAGGCGCCACAGGCCACGACGACAATCGGCGCCAGCAAAAACAGGCCGACGCGCCAGCGTTGCCGTGGAGCGCCGGAGGATTCTGGCCCATGACGATCAAGGGTGGGAGCTTCAGGCGCCTGCGCTTCAGGTTTCGCCAGTGGGTCGAGTGGACGGGCTTCTGCCTGCACCGCATGACGCTGCAATGTGGACTCAGCCATGCGTCACCTCGTCTGCCGCGCAGTTAGTGGGCTCATCCACCGGCTGGCTGCAAGCCGTCAGCAAGTGTTCACGCATGCGTTCGAGGTACTGCAGCAATTGATCGTGCTCCTGAACGGAAAAGTCGGCCATGGTTTCCACTCGAGTCTGCTCGCCAATGGTGCGCATGAATTGCAGCAGCGGATGGGCATCCGGAGTGAGAAATAACAGGGAAAAACGGCGATCGGTGGCGTGGTTGCGACGTTCGATCAGACCGCGCTCCTGCATTTTGTCCAGCAAGCGCACCAGCGTGACCGACTCGATTTCAAGCAAGTCGGCCAGACCCTTCTGGTGAATGCCTTCATGCGTGGACAGTTTGGCCAGAACTTGCCATTGAGAGCGCGTGAGACCGGCTGCGCGGGCCCATTGTTCGAAGCGTTTACGCATCAAACGGGCAACGTCATGGAGGACAAAGCCGAGGATGGATTGGGTCATCGTCAACGCACCTGAAGTGAATGAGCATGCTCATGGTGATCAGGCTTATAGGTTTTCTGCTGATCCTTTTCAAGGAAAAATGGGCATTAAAGTTAAGAATGTTCATATTCAGCGATTTATTTGGCTGATAATCCGTTTTGTTGAGCAGTGTTCGGAGTATTTCTGGGTTCTAGATAGGTTTTTATGAGTATGAACATAAATCATTAAAATGTTTACTTATGGTTGCCATCACAGCATTGTGCCGCTACCGTTAGCGTTGATTGCATTGCAAACAAAAGCCCAAAAACACAACAACAATGAGGCAAACCGATGACGACCCCTGGCTGGTGGGCCATGGCGCTTTCCGAGGCTGTGAATGATCAAAAGCCATTGGCCGTGGCCTTTGGTGGCGAGGAACTGGTCCTGTTCCGCAACGCAGCCGGGCAGGCTTTTGCTCTGGAAGACCGTTGTCCACATCGGCGGGTGCCGTTGGCTCTGGGACGAGTTGTCGAGTCTGGTTTGCAATGTGGTTACCACGGCTGGACCTTCGATGGTGCCAGTGGCGGTTGTACAAAAATTCCCAACCTTAATGATGATGAGCGCGTACCGCCACGCTATGCCGTGCGGGCCTTTCAGGTGAGCGAAGCCAATGGCTTCGTCCATGTGTGGTTGGGTGAGGGCGCATCGCAAGGGGAGCTCCCCAGCAGCGATTACCGGCCAAGCGGTCGCGAATTTACCGGTTCCACCGTCGTCAACATGAGTCACGACCAGTATCTGGCGGCGATGCTCGACGGCCCGGAATGCTTGCTCGGCTTTACCCATGTGCGCCTCACCGATTTCTTCCTTGGCGATCTACGCAGAGAGCAGGGCCGCGTGGTTCTGGAGCGCGGTGCGGTATGGTCCACACAATTTCTGCCATCGCAGTTTGTGGTGGACTACCCCTTGATTGTGCGCACCGCAGTACCCCTGAGCGGCGGCAGTATTCGGGTGGATTTGCTCAACGAAGAAGAAATGCCGCTCGTTACCCTGATGATCGCAACCGGGGCCAACCGCCGTGGCACCACCAGCCTGTGCTGGCGAGGATTCGTGACTGAGCACGTGCCGGCCAAGGCACCGTTGCGTTGGCGTATTGCCCGTGCATTCAGCAGGTCGCCGTTCCGGGTGAACCACTTGATTGACGGCGTAGCCGTCGCGGCCCTGCTGCAAGCCCCATCCCGCGACCTGCGTGCCTTTCGCCGACCGCATCTGATTCCCGCAAGCGCGATCGTCTGAGCACAGGAGAACTCACCATGCATTCCGTGCCTTCCTCTACCGATACTCCGTCGCGCAAAGTGCGGGGTGACTGGACACCGATCAACTATGACCTGCGTGACACCTGGTTTCCGGTCTCCCATAGTCGCGACCTCAGTGCCCAGCCAATTCGTCGAATCATTCATGCCCAACCCTATTACCTGTGGCGGGAAAACGGGCAGCCGAGAGCAGCTGAATTCCATCCCTATCGTCTGCGTGAAAATACGTGCGTGCTGACGGCATTCACTGGCGGCAGCGGGTTTTATCCGCTGGTCGAGCGTTACGGCTACATTTGGGTCTGGTACGGCAACCCGGATGCCGCCGATACATTGCTGCTGCCGCATATCCCGTTCCTGCCGCAAGACGGCAGTCTTCCTGGCTACACCCAGCGCACCGTGCGATTCGATGCGACCTCTGCGCTCTCTGTAGAAAACCTGATTGACCTGACCCACGCCGATTTCCTGCATGCCAATACCATCGGCGACGGCATCAGCGAGTCGGACGAGGTCGAGGTGCAATGGACCTCTGAAACGGTGACCCGCACCCGTACAGTCGCACAAAAATCAGTGGCGCCGATCATGCGTTGGGTCGGCGGGGTGCGCGCCAAGTACCAGGATTTTCGCGCGGTGCTGCACATCCATTTGCGCAGTAATGTGTGCATCTCCTACCCGCGATTTCGTCCCGGTTATGACGTTCCTAACTTGCAACCGTTCTTGCCGGTGGGCAAGCATCGCTCGCGCTGTGACGTCACGTTCAATACCACCGCTGCACCGTCACCGTTTCGCTACGTGATGCCGCGCATCAACTACATCATCCAGCCCCAGGACAACTCGGTGGTGCGTCCGCAAAATCAGCGCTATTTCGAGACCGATGAGCGACGTGACCTGCATTCGCGTTTCGATACCCCAGGTACTCGTTATCGCTACCAGATGGAACAACTGGTCGAACGCCAGCGCGCCGGTCAGTTCGCCTACGGCAGCGATGCTGAACCCGGACGCGATATCAGCACGTTGTTGGGCATGAAAGACTGACCCCATCACGCAAGGAGTACGGCTATGGATCTGGGCATTGGCGGGCGCATGGCGGTGGTATGCGCGTCTTCACGAGGGCTTGGCAAAGCCTGTGCGCTGGCATTGGCGCAGGAGGGTTGCGAGATACTGATCAACGGCCGCAATGCCGAGACCCTGGCGCAAACCGCGCAGGACATTTTTCTCGGCACTGGCCGGCTGCCCCGCACGGTGGTGGCGGATCTGTCCACCTCTGCCGGGCGTGCGACATTGTTGGCCGCGTGCCCGGTAGTCGACATTCTGGTGACCAACAACGGCGGCCCAGAGCCGGGTCGTCTGGAGGATTGGGATCACGCGGCCTGGATGGCGGCCATTGAGGCCAACATGCTCTCAGGCATTCTGCTTATCCAGGCTGTGATCGGCGGTATGCGGGCGCGAGGTTTCGGCCGCATCGTCAATATCACCTCGGCGATGGTCAAGTCACCGCGTTTGCCGTTGGGTTTGTCCACCGCTGCACGTGCCGGGCTGACCGCTTTTTGCAAAGCTCTGTCGGTCGAAGTGGCACGGGACAATGTAACGATCAACAATCTGCTGCCGGAGCGCATTGAGACGGACCGTCTGCGCTTTATGACCGAGCAGCTGGCGGGGCTTCGCCAGCTCAGTTTTGAGCAAGCACGGGTGGAAATGCTCAAGCCGATAGCGGCGCGACGATTTGGCCAGCCGAGCGAATTGGCAGCCGCCTGCGCATTTCTCTGTTCGGCGCAAGCCGGCTATATCACCGGGCAAAATTTGCAGATCGACGGCGGCAGTTATGCTGGATTGATTTAGCTTCCCCGGCGTTCCTTCCAGTCGGCGGGCAGCACTTCGCTGGCGTCGAAATCCAACTCCACTTCAACCCCATTGGGGTCCTGCATGAACAGCTGCCACGTGCGATCGGCGCCGGGAGCACGGATCACCTTGAATCGCACGCCGTGCTCATCCAGGTGCGTCCACATTTTCTGCAAGCCCTGGGCATGAAACGCCATATGGTCGAGCACGCCACGTCGCGGCTCCGGCATTTGTGATACGCCCACCACATGCAGTACGGGCTGTTGCCGGGCGTACAGCCAGAAGCCGGGAACCGGGAAGGGCGGGCGTGGCCCGTCGACCAGACCCAGTACCTCCACGTAGAAATCCCGTGTCGCCTCCAGTTGGTTGGTGACGATGGTGAAGTGGTCCATGCGCAGGATCATCGCAACGCCCCTGATCGGCTTTTAGTGATATTTAGACGAATTGTTATTTGCTGTTCATATTCCTGCTTATGATTCTATATTCGGAATACTAATCTATCTATGGAATTTATCATTGATCGCTTAGGGTAACGCCATGGATTCGTTCTGCAGCTCTGCTGCAAAACGCTAAGCGCAGAAGAAGACAGGTGCTGAATGAGCCAGGCAATCCTCGAAGGAATTCGCGTCATCAGTCTGTGTTCCGGCATTGCCGGCTCTGCCGCTGGCATGCATCTTTGCGAAGCGGGTGCCGAAGTGGTGATGATCGAGCCACCCGCCAACCCCGCCAGAGAGAAACAGGCGCTGTTTGCTGTGCTTAACCGTGGCAAGCGCAGTGTCATCCTCAGTCTGGAAAATCCCCAAGATCGTCAGCAACTAAACTCTCTGCTCGCGAGCGCCGATGTGCTGCTACACGACTTCACACCTTCGGTAGCGCAGGCCCATGGTCTGGCCGACGCGCAACTCGCTGCAGACTTTCCTCGCTTGATTATCTCGGCAATTAGCGGCTGGCCCCAACGGCATGCACTGGCGAATGCCATCCCCTGGGAAACTTTGATCCTGGCGCGCCTTGGCCTGTTGGACGAGCAACCGGCGCATCGCCCCGGCCCGGTATTCGTGCGCATGCCCTTTGCCAATTGGCTGGCCAGCTGGTTGTGCGTGGTTGGGGTGATGGCGCGGTTGCTTGCACGCGAACGTGACGGCTGCGGCGGTATCGCTCATACGAGTTTGGCTCAGGCAGCCTTGGTGCCAATGACCATGCATTGGAACCGCGCGCAAACGCCGACGCAGGCCTTTGCCAAAGGCCTGGATAAACACATTCCTATTCCGTTGCACCAATGCGCTGATGGCCGCTGGTTGCATGTGCATTATTCGCCGGACAAATCCCCGTGGATGGCCGCGGCACTCAGTGAGCTCGGCGAAACCGAAGTGGCTCGCTTGAACGCGCTGTGGCCATCGAGCCATGTGGCGCCAAACTTCGGCGCCAACAAGGCGATCATTGCCACACGGCCGGCACAGGACTGGGTCGAGCATTTCTGGCAGCACGACGTGGCCGCGCAAATTGCCGCTCCCTTTGGCGATATCTACTTCGACGAGCAAGCACGCCTGAATGGTTATGTGGTTGAAGTCGACGATGTGCAATTGGGCAAGACCCTGCAACCAGGCCCTGCCTGGCAGGTGCAGCCACCCGCACGAGTTGGCGGTAGCGCACCTCTGGCAGGTGAGGGGAACGCCGGACTGTCAGGCGCCGATGCTGTGATCCCTTCGCAAGTGCCCAGGTCGAGCCCGGCGCCCTTGCCTCCGCTGCACGGTCTGAAAGTACTGGATCTGGGCGCCTACCTGGCCGGGCCGTTTGCTTGCATGCTTCTGGCGGACCTCGGCGCCGAAGTCATTAAAGTCGAAGCGCCCAAAGGCGATGCCATGCGCCGCCTGGAGCGGATTTTCAGCGGCACCCAGCGTGGCAAGTTGGGGGTAGCGCTGCAGTTGGGCGATCAGCAAACCGAGCCCGCCGTAGAAGCGTTGGCCCGTTGGGCCGATGTTGTTCACCACAACATGCGGCTGCCGGCCGCACGCAAACTCAAGGTCGACTACGAGAGCCTCAAAGTGCTCAACCCGCAGCTGGTGTATTGCCATGTCAGTGCCTACGGACCGACCGGACCGCGCGCGGATTGGCCGGGTTTTGACCAATTGATGCAGGCTTCCTGCGGCTGGGAGAGGGAGCAGGGCGGGGAGGGGCAGGCGCCGATGTGGCTGCGTTTTGGCGTGGGCGATTTCTTTGCCGGTTTATCCTCGCTCTATGCCTTGCTGCTGGGATTGTACGAGCGCAACCGCAGTGGCGTCGGGCAAATGGTCAGCTCGTCATTGTTGGGCGCTACGTTGCTATCGATGAGCGAAGCGGTGGTGCTTGAAGACGGCAGCCTGACCCCAATCGAACATATGGATGCGCAACAGACTGGTGTGAGTGACGCACACCGTTTGTATCTATGTAGCGATGCCTGGCTGGTGGTGGCAGCGCTGCAACCGGATGAGGTGCAGCGTTTCAAGGCGCTCATGGGTGATCAGCCCGAAACCTGGTTTGCAGGTCTTACCCGGCAAGCGGCGCTCGCAGCATTGGCTGAAGTGCAAGTTCCTGCGCAGGCCGTCCTGGAGGCGCAGATGGATGCCTTTCTCGACAGCCCCGAACACGCCGCCGCGGGTCTGCACGCGCATTACTCACATGCTGTTTACGGCGACTTGCAACAGATCGGCGCGTTCTGGGATTTCGGCAACTTGCCGTTATCGCTGCAGCGCCCACCGCCCGCCCTCGGCCAACATACCCGGCAAGTTCTGGAAGGCCTCGGCTTTACCGGCAGCGAGCTCGAACGATTGGCCTCGGCTGGCCTGGTGGCGCTGTAACGGTGGGCCTATTGCCCGGCAGCATTTTTCGACAAGCACAAGGAATACCCATGTACGAGTTGGATTTCAGCGGTAAAACCGTGCTGGTAGTCGGCGGGTCCAGTGGCATCGGCAATGGCATTGCGCAGAACTTTCGCCAGCGCGGTGCCGAAGTGCATGTCTGGGGTACGCGTGCCTCGGCGGCGGCCTATCACGACTCACCCGACTCTAACCTTGAAGGCTTGCATTACGCGCAGGTCGACGTCGCGGATGCAGCGTTGATCGAAGCGGTCTGTGTGCCATTCACCCGTCTGGATGTGTTGGTGCAAGCGCAAGGCACGGTGCTCTACGACCGTCAGGAATTCCTCGCTGAGGGCTTCAAGCGCGTGCTCGACATCAACCTCACCAGCCTGATGGTCTGCGCGCAGAAATTTCACCCGCTGCTGATGGAAGCCAAGGGTTCGATGATCACGGTCAGTTCGGCAGCAGCGTTCCATTCTACCCGTGGCAACCCTGCCTACAACGCCTCGAAAACCGGCGCTTTCGGGCTGACTCGCACCTTGGCCGAAGCCTGGGCTCGTGATGGTATCCGGGTGAATGGCATTGCCCCGGGGCTGGTGGAAACCAAGCTGACACGGGTGACCACCAGCAACCCGAAACGCCTGGAAGGTGCGCTGCGCGCCATTCCTCAAGGGCGCCTCGGCACGCCTCAGGACATGGCTAATGTGGCTCTGTTTCTCGCCTCGCCGCTGGCCAGCTATGTGCTCGGCCAAACCCTATTGGTCGACGGCGGCATGCTGCTGGCCTGATCGCTATTTGCTAGGAGAAACACCATGGCCTGGGACTTTCAGACCGACCCCGAGATTCAAGTGGAACTGGATTGGATCGAGCAGTTCGTGCGTGAGGAAGTCGAGCCTCTCGACCACGTGTTGGGCAGCCCGTGGAATATCCACGACCCGCTGTTCAAGCAACTGGTCAAACCGTTGCAAGCGCAGGTGAAGGCGCGCAACTTGTGGGCTTGTCACCTGGGCCCGGAACTGGGCGGGGCAGGGTATGGCCAGGTGCGCCTTGCGTTGATCAATGAAATTCTCGGCCGCTCGCTGTTCGGACCGATTGTGTTTGGTTGTCAGGCACCGGACTCCGGTAACGGTGAAATCCTCGCCCATTACGGCACGCCGGCGCAGAAGCAGCGCTACCTGCAACCCTTGCTCGACGGCGATATCGTGTCCTGCTTCGCCATGACCGAACCCCAAGGCGGCGCGGACCCTGCGGTGTTCACCACCGAAGCGGTGCGTGAGGGTGATGACTGGCTGCTGAGCGGCGAAAAATGGTTTGCCTCCAATGCCCGCTACGCCGCGTTCTATATCGTGATGGCGGTCACCGATAAAAACGTGTCGGTGTATGAAGGCATGTCGATGTTTATTGTTGCCGCCGATGCTCCGGGGGTGAGCATTATCCGCAACGTCGGTATCGCCGATGACCCGGCCGCAACCCATGCCTACCTGTCGTTCGACAAGGTGCGAGTGCCTGCTGGCGACATGCTCGGCGCGCCCGGTCAGGCGTTTGTCGTGGCCCAGGTACGACTGGGTGGCGGCCGCGTGCACCATGCGATGCGGGTGATTGGCCAAGCGCAGAAAGCCCTGGATGCACTCTGTGAACGATCCCTGTCGCGTAGTACCCAGGGCAGCCGCCTGGCGGACAAGCAGATGGTCCAGGAAAAAATTGCCGACTCGTGGATCGAGCTCGAACAATTTCGTTTGCTGGTCATGCGCACGGCATGGCGCATCGACCAGTATCAGGACTACAAACGGGTACGCAAAGACATCGCTGCGGTGAAAGCCGCCATGCCCAAGGTGCTGCATGACATCGCCGCGCGCGCCCTGCATGTACATGGCTCGTTAGGGGTAAGCGAAGAAATGCCGTTTACCGGGTACATCGTCCGCTCCTTCCAGATGGGGCTGGCCGACGGGCCCACCGAAGTGCACAAAATCACGGTCGCCAAACAACTGCTACGCGATTATCAACCCTGCGACGAACTGTTCCCCGATTACCACCGGCCCACCGCGGCGGCCCGAGCCCGGGAAAAATACGCCGATGCATTGGCCAGTCTGGGCGAGTACGACGCATGAACGACTGGCAGGATCTGGTCGAACTCGAGCGCCTGGCTCTATGGATGGACTCAAAGGGTCTGGAAAGTGGCTCCATCGAGGCCCCACTGCGATTAACCGGAGGCACTCAGAATCTGTTGCTGCGCTTTCGGCGTGGCACGCGCGAATTCGTATTGCGTCGGCCTTCCAGGGAGTTGCGCGAAGTCGGCAGTAAAACCATTGCCCGTGAAGCACGGTTGCTCAAAGCGTTGGCCGGATCGCCGGTGCCCCATGCCGGCCTGATAGCCGACTGCGCCGACCAAGACGTTCTGGGCGCCAGTTTCTATTTGATGGAACCAGTACAGGGCTTCAATCCCAACTGCGCGGCAGGTTTGCCGACGCCGCACGCGCAGCAGCCAGCAATGCGCCGACGTATGGGGCTGGCCATGGTGGACGCGTTATTGCGTCTGGGAGAAATCGACTATCAGGCGGTGGGCCTGGGGGATTTTGGGCGGCCCGAAGGTTTTCATCAACGCCAGGTCTCACGTTGGCTGGCGCAACTGGACAGCGTCAAAGACTACCCCGGTTGGCCGGGCGCGAGCGGTCTGCCGGGACTTGCCCGGTTGGCCAACTGGTTGAGCGAGCATTACCCGACGCAGTTCCAGACCGGTATCCAGCATGGTGACTTTCACTTGTCCAACGTCATGTTTCGCCACGACAGCGCGGAACTGGCCGCAGTTGTCGATTGGGAGCTGGCGACCATCGGCGATCCGTTGCTCGACCTTGCCTGGCTGGTAGTCACCTGGCCCGGTGCTGATGGTCGTGGTGCCGGCACCATTGAAGTTCGCCCCTGGGAAGGCTTTTGCAGCAGCGACGAACTGGTCGCCCATTACCGCGCCGGCAGCTCGCGCTCGTTGGCGGACTTCACCTGGTACCTGGTGTTGGCCGGCTTCAAGCTCGGCATCTTTCTCGAAGTCAGTTACGCCCGTGCGTGTGCGGGCAAAGCCTCGATGGTCTCGGGTGAAAAACACCACGCCTCAGCGTTGCGTCTGTTCGCTACGGCGTTGCAGCGCATCGATCAAACAGTCTGATATCAGAGGAACAGCCCATGCAGCTGGCCGGTAAACGCATCATCGTCACGGGGGGCGCCAGGGGTATTGGCGCGGCAGTGGTCAAAGCATTTGTGGAGGAGGGAGCCTATGTCGTCAGCCTCGACCTGGGCGAAGCCGCCTCGATGACGGGGGACGGTGGCGGGTGGGCGCATACACGAGTCTGCGATATCGCTGACAGCCAATCCGTGGACGCCGCTTTCGCCTGGGCCAACGAACGGCTCAATGGTCTGGATGTGCTGGTACATGCTGCGGGTATCGCGCCGAATGCCAGTGCCGACAGCATCACGCTGGACGAGTGGGAAAAAGTCTTTGCGGTGAATACCCGTGGCACATTCCTGACCAACCGCGCGGCCTATGAGCTGCTGAAGGGCAGCGGTGGGCGGATCATCAACTTCGCCTCTGGGGCAGGCGTCATCGGACAGCCCGGCAAAGCCCATTACGCGGCCAGCAAGGGGGCCGTGCTGGCGTGGACGCGCACGGTGGCGCGGGAGTGGGGCCCATTGGGCATTACCGTCAACGCTATCGCCCCGGCGATGTGGACGCCGATGTACGAGGCGACTCGCGCGAGCATGAGCGCCGAACAACTGCAGCAGCACGATGCGTACATGGCAGGGCAAGTGCCCATCGGCGGACAACTGGGTGAACCGGCCCGGGATCTGGCGCCAGTGCTGGTATTTCTTGCCGGAGAAGGTTCTCGATTTGTCACCGGGCAGACGCTGATGATTGACGGCGGGATGCTGATGCTCAGTTGAGTTGAAGGTGGGGCGCCTGGCGCCTCGCCTAGCGGCTGCGGATCAGCTGCAAAAATTCCTGACGGGTGTTGTACGACTCGCGGAAGGCGCCAAGCATCACTGAAGTACTCATCACCGAGTTCTGCTTCTCCACACCTCGCATCATCATGCACATGTGTTTCGCCTCGATCACCACGGCCACCCCGGCGGCATTGGTGACCTGGGCGATTGCATCGGCAATCTGCCGGGTGAGGTTTTCCTGGATCTGCAGGCGGCGGGCAAACATGTCGATAATTCGCGCGACCTTCGACAATCCGAGCACTTTGCCTGTCGGTATGTAGGCAACATGAGCCTTGCCAATAAATGGCAAGAGATGATGTTCACACAGCGAATACAATTCGATTTCACGAACGATGACCATCTCATCGTTATCCGACTCGAACAGTGCTCCGTTGACGATCTCTTCCAGCGTTTGCCGGTAGCCATGGCAAAGATAACGCATGGCTTTCGCTGCACGTTCCGGAGTCTTGAGCAGGCCTTCACGCTGTGGGTCTTCACCGACGTGCTGGAGAATTTCCCGATAATTTTTCGTCATTTCTTCGTTCATCGATCGACCTTATTGTTAGTGATGTAAGGGGAGCAGCTAAGCCAGCGGCCTGCTCAAACCGGTCAGCACCATGCTGGTAAACAGACTCGTCAGACTTTCCAGAGGAGGCCGCGCATCCTGCGGGTAACCGGCTACCACGCCATCGAGCAATGCTTGCATGCCCAGCGCCATCGGTGCGCGCTGGCCGGCCGGCAATCCACAACGGCTGAGGATGTTTTCCAGGTCCCGGGTGCGGGTGTCGCGCAGTTGCTCGACGCGTTCGCGCTGCTCCAGGCTGAGGCTGCGAAATTCCATGCGCGTCAGCGTGTGGCGCTGATCGTGCAAGCTGTTGAACTGCAGGTGCACACGTACAAAACGTTGCAGTTGCAGCCGACCCTCAGCATGACGCGCGACCTTGGTTTGCAGTAACGCCAGAAGATCGCTTTCATGCGTCTCGATCAGTTCGAACAGCAGCGCCTGCTTGCTTTCAATGTGGTTGTACAGCGATCCCGGCTGCAAATGCATTGCGGCTGCCAATTGGCGCAGGCTGACACTTTCGAATCCATGCTCGGCAAATAATCTGAGCGCCGTGTGGTACAGCAATTCGTGGGTTCCGACATCGCCATCCGGCTGCCCATGCCAGCGCGGCTGAGGGCCGGCGGCCGTTGCGGGGCGGGCGCCAATCATGGACGTTCCAGCAACAGGGCGACGCCCTGGCCGCCGCCAATGCATAAGGTCGCCAGGCCTTTTTTCGCGTCGCGCTTGAACATTTCGTGCAGCAGCGTGACCAGCACACGACAACCCGAAGCGCCAATCGGGTGACCGAGGGCAATGGCGCCGCCGTTGACGTTCACTTTGTCAAAATCCCAACCCAGCTCTTTACCCACCGCCAACGACTGGGCAGCGAACGCTTCGTTGGCCTCGATGAGATCGAGTTCAGCCAGGCTCCAACCGGCTTTTGCCAGACACTTGCGACTTGCCGACACCGGCCCGATGCCCATGATCGCCGGGTCTACGCCAGTACACGCACCCGCCTTGATCTTTGCCAGAACGGGCAAGCCCAACTCCCTGGCCTTGTCTTCGCTCATCAACAGCACTGCAGCGGCGCCGTCATTGATTGTCGAGGCGTTGCCGGCGGTGACGCTGCCGTCTTTTCTGAAGGCTGGTTTGAGCCCGGCCAGGCTGACAGCAGTGGTTTGCGCGCGAGGTTGCTCATCCACGGCAAACAGCAGCGGCTCGCCTTTGCGCTGCGCAATCGGCACCGGGGTGATCTCCGCGACAAAACGGCCGGCCTCAATGGCTGCGCTGGCAAGTTGCTGCGAACGCAGGGCATAAGCGTCCTGCTGCTTACGGGTCAGGCTGTGAGCGTCGACCAGATTTTCCGCAGTGATGCCCATGTGGTAGTCGTGGAAGGCGTCGATCAGGCCGTCCTGCAGCAGCGAGTCGGCCAGTTGCGCGTTACCCATGCGCAAGCCGGTGCGCGCTTTGGCCAGCGTGTAGGGAGCCAAGCTCATGTTTTCCATGCCGCCGGCAATCACCACCTCGGCATCGCCACAGCGAATCGCCTGAGCCGCCAGCATCACGGATTTCAACCCGGAGCCGCAGAGCTTGTTCAGGGTCATGGCCGATACGCTATGGGGCAGGCCTGCTTTCAGCGCCACTTGGCGTGCCGGGTTTTGCCCACACCCGGCCGTGAGCACCTGGCCGAAAATCAACTCATCGACCAGGTCGACGTCAATCCCGGTTTTTTTCAGCAACGCCTGGACCACCACGCTGCCCAATTCCACGGCACTGGTGGTGGCCAATGCGCCTTGGAAGGTACCGATGGCGGTGCGGGTGGCGGCGACTATCACGACTTCATGCATGCTGTGCTCCAGTTTTCGGTGGATACGGCGTGGTGCCTTTTCAGGCAACCGACGCCTGCCACACTCGGGCTTACAGTTGGGTAACGGCTATTTTGCTGCCGGCCTGACTGGCATCGTGGAACTGCGCGTTCGAGCCATCGCGCCACCGTTCAAGCAATTGCGCCTGACGCTGTTGGGCGTGAACGAGGTAGCGCTCCTTGACCGGGCCATAACCGCGCACGCTGTCTGGCAGCTGTGCCAGGTCCTGGGCCAGGGTCAGGTTGTCGGCGGTCAAATCCATCAAGACTTCGTCGAGGACACGTTCATAATTGGCCAGCCAGTCACGTTCCACCTTGCGTTCGTGAGTGTGGCCAAACGGATCGGCCCAGGTGTTGCGCAGGAACCGGAACCTAGCCAGCAGCTTGAAGCCTTGCAGCATCCACGGGCCGAAGCTGCGCTTTTTCGGCTCACGGCCGCTGCCGTTATCATTCAGCAGCGGTGGCGCCAGGTGGAAACGCAGGCGGTAGTCGCCCTCGAAGCCAGCCTGGATTTTTTCCAGGAACTGGCCATCGGTAAACAGGCGTGCCACTTCGTATTCATCCTTGATGGCCAGCACTTTGAAGTAATAACGGGCGACGCTTGCCGACAGTTTGCCCGGTTGCCCGAGCAGCGCCGTTTCCGCTTTCATGAATTGCTCGACTCGTTGCCGGTAACGTTGGGCATAAGCCTTATTCTGGTACGCCGTGAGAAATGCCATGCGTCGTGCCAGTGTTTCTTCCAGGCTTTGCGACAGCAAGCGATCTGTGTTCTGCACTTTACCTGCTTCCAGTTTGCGCAAGACCCGTGGCAAGTCTTCGGCACTGCGCCGGCCCCAGGCAAAGGCGGCGAGGTTGAAGGGCACCGCAGTGCCATTCAGTTCGATAGCCTGCAGCAGCGCGGCTTCGCCCACCGGTAACCAGCCTTTCTGGTAGGCGTAGCCGAGCATGAAGGTGTTGGTGGCAATCGAATCGCCCGTCAATGCCGTGGCGATTTTGCTCGCGTCGACAAAGTCCGCCTGGGCATGGCCAACCGCTTCGGCGATTTGTGCCGACATGTTGTGGGTGTGGAATTTCGGGTCCGGGTGCTTCAGCAAATCTCCGCTTTCCGCCTGTTGGGCGAAGGTCCGCACGAATGCGCTGGTGATGGTTTCTTCACTGTTGATCAGCGCATGGGTAACGCCTTGACGCAGCTTGGACAAGGTTTCGGTATTGGCACTGACCACCAGATCGCAGCCTAACAGCAAGGCTGCTTCACCTTCGGCAATACGGGGTGCGAACAATTGATCCTGGTGCGCGGCAATGCGGATGTGCGACCACACCGCGCCGCCTTTTTGCGCCATGCCGGCCATGTCCAGATTGAGCGTGCCTTTGCCTTCGATAAACGCTGCCATTCCTAGCAAGGCGCCGATGGTCACCACGCCGGTGCCACCCACGCCGGTCACCAGAATGCTGTAGGGCTCATCCAGCGTAACGGTTGATGGCGTGGGCAATGCCCATAATTCATCCGCTTTGGCTGCCAGCGCTTTGGGTTTGCGCAACGAGCCCCCTTCGACCGTGACGAAACTCGGGCAAAAGCCGTTAAGGCAGGTGAAATCTTTGTTGCACGAGGACTGGTCGATTTCCCGTTTGCGGCCGAACTCGGTTTCCACCGCCACCACCGACATGCAGTTGGATTTGCTGCTGCAATCGCCACAGCCTTCACACACCGCTTCGTTGATCACAACCCGGCGTGCCGGGTCCGGGAACTTGCCGCGCTTGCGACGCCGACGTTTTTCCGCAGCGCAGGTCTGGTCATAGATGATTGCGGATACGCCTTGGAACTGGCGCAGCTGTTCCTGCACTTCGTCCATCTGGTCGCGACGCAGCACCGGCACGCCGTCTGCCAGTTCATGGATGTGCTGATATTTCTCGACATCTTCGCTGACCACCACCACACGCTGCACGCCTTCGGCAACGAGTTGCCGGCTGATTTGCGCCACGCTGAGGCTGCCGTCCACCGGTTGGCCGCCGGTCATGGCCACGGCGTCGTTGTAGAGAATCTTGTAGGTGATCTGCACCTTGGCCGCGATGGCAGCCCGAATCGCGAGAATGCCGGAGTGGAAATAGGTTCCGTCACCGAGGTTGGCGAACACATGTTGAGTAGTGGTGAACGGTGCCTGGCCGATCCACGTCACGCCTTCGCCGCCCATCTGACTGAAAGTCTGGGTTTGCGGGTAGATCCAGGCGGCCATGTAATGGCAGCCAATGCCCGCCAGTGCGCGACTGCCCTGCGGGACTTTGGTCGATGTATTATGCGGGCAACCGGAACAGTAGTGGGGCACGCGTTCCATCAGGTTACTGAATTGGTCTTTGCTAGCCAGTTGCGCATCCAGCACGGCCAGGCGCACTTGCAGCGGGCCACTTTGGTGCAGACGCAGAATACGCTTGGCCAGCGCACGGGCGATCATCGCCGGGGTCAGGTCGTTGATGGCTGGTAGCAACCAACCCGTGTGCGGCAGGCTCCACTCACCCTTGTCGTCAAACTTGCCGACGATGCGCGGGCGTACGTCCTCGCGCCAGTTGTAGAGTTCTTCTTTCAACTGGTATTCGATCATGTGGCGTTTTTCTTCCACCACCACGATTTCTTCCAGGCCCTCGGCAAACTGCCGGACGCCTTCAGCCTCCAGCGGCCAAACCATGCCGACCTTGTAGACCCGCAGGCCAATCTGCTGGGCGAGTGTTTCGTCGATGCCGAGGATTTTCAGTGCCTGGCAAACGTCGAGGTACGATTTGCCTGACGTGATGATGCCGATGCGCGCTTTCGCTGAGTCCATCACGACACGGTCGAGGCGGTTGGCCCGGGCATAGGCGAGGGCAGCATATAGCTTGTGTTCCAGCAGGCGCTGTTCCTGTGCCAGGGGCGGGTCTGGCCAACGGATATTCAAGCCACCTTCGGGCAGCGGGATATCGGGAATGATCGGTTGTACGCGATGAATGTCGATGTCGACGACGGCCGCGCTCTCTACGGTGTCGGCCACCGCTTTGAGGGCGACCCAGCAGCCGGAATAGCGCGACATGGCCCAGCCATGCATGCCGTAGTCGAGGTATTCCTGCACCCCCGATGGCGCCAGCACCGGCATCATCACCGCTTTGAAAATGTGCTCGGTCTGGTGCGGTAGTGAGGAGGAGCGCGCGCCATGGTCATCTCCGGCAATGGCCAGCACACCGCCAAATTGCGAGGTGCCGGCGGCGTTGGCGTGGCGGAACACATCGCCGCAGCGGTCGACGCCCGGCCCCTTGCCGTACCACATGCCAAACACGCCATCGTAGGTGGCGCCTTCGAAGAGATTGACCTGTTGCGTACCCCAGATTGAGGTAGCAGCGAGGTCTTCGTTCATGCCTGGATGGAACACCGTGTGGTGTTCCTTGAGGTAGTCGCGCGCCTTCCACAATGCCTGGTCAAAACCACCCAGCGGCGAGCCACGGTATCCGGAAATAAACCCGGCGGTGTTCAGACCATTGGCCAGATCGCGTTGGCGCTGCATCAGTGGCAGACGCACCAGCGCCTGAATGCCGGTGAGCAAGATTTTTCCAGTGTGCTGGACGTATTTGTCATCCAGAGATGGGGGCACACTCATGTTCATCCTCCAGGCTTTATTGTCATGGCGGCGCCAGGAGAGCGGCGTTGCCTAGTTATTGGCTGGAGTCTAGGGAGCGGTTTTGCCATCGTAAAATCACAAAAACAATGGGGCGGTATCGGTTATTCAAATACCGGTATGCACACTGTTCTTCACGCTGTTGTAGATAAAGCCGGTTACCGGTCTGGTGTCATTTTCACCTTGTTTCTGGCTTGATATCCCCACAGAAAATATCCACGTTGCCATCGGCCGGTGTGGTCCTTACCACTAAGTAATATCCACCAGAAAGCAGCTCTGACAGCGCCACTGGCGCACTTCGTGAATAGGTCCAGCCGCGCGTTGCAGAAATGCGATTGGTATTGATCCGGTCATTCATTGCATAGGCGACAGACCCGGGCCGCTCGCAGCTGCCTTTGTTGATAAACGTGTAGAGATTCAAGGGCCGAAGAGTGCCGCTTGGAACTCCACTGACGACAAAGGAAAACGCTGTCTCATTGCCCTGAACGGCCAGCGTTGTATTGGCGATCTGACCGCCGTTGCGTGGTGTAGCGTTCAAGGGAACAGTCACTGTCTGGCTTGATGAATTCGTACAGCCGACGATTATCGCAGCGGCTAGGAGTGCCGCTGTCTGGGTTCCCGATTTCATGGTCACCTCCTGTACTCAAAAAAGCACAATCCAGGGCCTTTGAGTATAGGTCGGGAGTATTTGACCAATACCAAAATGCATTTCAGCAATACTCCCAATCGTTGTCTCAAACCTCCCCGTCCCGTCTACTTCAGTCCATACCGAAAGCCCACGGATCAGCGCTCATTGGTGCGGTCCAGACGGCCCAACGCTTCGGCTGCCAACAACAATAAAAAAGTAATGGGAGTGTTGATGATCGACGCAAAGCTAAAGCCGTTAAGCCTGGCTGTCTGGTTCAGCGTGACCGGGTGTGCCTTGACTGTTGGCGCTGTGCAGGCCGCCGAGTTTGATACCGGCAATCCGGACTGGACCGCGCGCTGGGACAACACCGTGCGTTACAACCTGGGCATACGGGCCGAGGGGCGCGACTCCGCGTTGGCCAATAACGCCAGCTACGACGAGTCCGACGCCAAGTTTGATCGGGGCGATGTGGTGACCAATCGGGTCGATGTGATGAGCGAAATGGAGGTCGCGTACAAGCAGTACAACGGTTTTCGCATCAGCGGCGCGGGCTGGTACGACCAGGCTTACGAAAACACCGACGTCGAAACCAGCCCCGGCAATGTCTACTACCCCGGTGCGTTTCCCGGTACGAGCACGCCGAGCTACAACAACGGTAAATACTCCAGCTTCACCAAGCGCTATCACCGTGGCCCTAGCGGCGAGTTACTGGACGCCTTTGCGTTTACCCGCTTCGATCTCGGCGAGATTCCGGTCAGCGTGCGTGCCGGCCGGCATACCGTGTACTGGGGCAACGGCCTGCTGATTGCCGGGCATGCGGTGTCCTACTCGCAAGCACCGTTGGATGGGCGCAAAGCGGTAAGCAACCCAGGAACCGAGACCCGTGAAATCTTCCTGCCGTTGACGCAGATTTCAACCCAGGCTCAGGTCACCGACAAGTTGTCGCTGGCAGCGCAATACTTCTTCGAATGGGACACCACGCGCGCACCTGAAGGCGGTACCTATCTGGCTTCCGCCGACGTCGCCCTGGAAGGGCCGGACCGTTTGCCGTTGTTCAGCGGTGTTTCGCGGCCGTTGATTGACCCGGTCAAACCCAAGGACAGGGGCAACTGGGGCGTGATGGGCACCTATAGCTTCGACTTCCTGCATTCGGAGGTCAGCGCGTTCTATCGCGAATTCGATGACTACAACCCGTGGGGCCTGCAAGTGGCGCCGACTTTCGCCCGTTACGTGTACGCCGAGAACGTCAAGCTCTATGGCCTGGGTTACTCCGCAGGTCCGGTGCTGGGTGGCGGCTCCCTTGGCGTAGACCTGTCGTATCGCCAGAACACCTCGTTGGTCTCCAGCAACATCAGCACTGCCGACAACCAGGGCGCTCGCGGTGACACCTGGCACATGGTGGTCAACGGCCTGTGGTTGCTGCCGCGCACTGATTACTTCGACACCGGCAGCCTGATCACCGAAATGGCGTTCAGTCATGTGCAACGGGTGACCAAGCACGAGGAACTGTTCAAAGGCGAGGGCTATGGCGGCTGCCCGGAGGGGCAGGACAAGCACTACGGCTGCGCCACCAAAAATTATGTCGGCCTGGCCGTGAGCTTTGCACCGCAATGGCTGGGGGTGTTCCCCGGCTGGAACATTTCCACCCCGATGAGCGTGGATTACGGCGTCAGCGGCAATGCCGCAACGGGCGGGGGCAACGAAGGCAAATACACCTGGAAAGCCGGGGTCAAGGGCACCTACGACGAGCGTACTGACGTGACCCTGTCGTACATCGGGTACGGCAGCGAACGCAAATATGGCGATATTGCCGGTGTCGGCAAAACAGTCGTCGGGGGAACCGGCGACGTTGGCCTGACCGACCGCAATTGGGTCTCGCTGACGGTCAGTACCGCGTTCTGAACCGCCCTGAACTGCACTGCAGTGATCACCGGACTCGGCGATCACCCATCTGAATGGAGAACGTAATGACGGTCAATTCTTATGCGATAGGCCTGGTGGCCATTGCTCTGACGGGGGCGACAGTCGCTGATGACACCTCTACCGCAGCCGATCTGGGCGGCAGACTCACGCCGTTCGGGGCGATTGTCGCGGGCAATGCCGCTGGCACCATTCCGGCCTACGACGGTGGTTTAAAAGTCCCGGCCGGGCTGGTCCCAGGCGACGGCAACTGGCCCAACCCGTTTGCCGATGAAAAGCCACGCTTGCGCATTACCGCAGCCAACGCCGATCAGTACGCCGACCAACTGGCAGCCGGACAACTGCAATTGCTCAAGCAGAACCCCGACACCTATTACCTTGAGGTGTACCCCACCCACCGGACAGCAACCTTTCCGGCGAATTTTCTTGCTGCCACCCAGCGCAATGCTGGCCGCAAGGACTGCAAGACCGAGAACGACGGTCTGTCGATCAGCGAAGGCTGCCGGGGCGGTCTGCCGTTCCCACTGCCGCGAGATGGCCGGGAACTGATGTGGAACTACATCCTGAACTACCAGGGTGTGAATGGCTGGGACTGGAACCACAGTGCCTATGTCGTCAATGAGGGTCATGCGACGTTGACCAATACCAACCGGTCCACCGGCGAAAAACCCTTCTACCAGATGGACGTTCCCGGGCGTGATCCGAAAATCGCCCAACGTATATGGTCGCGCATCGTTGCGCCGGCCCGTACGGCCGGGCAGGCATCCGGGTATTGGGATTACCTCGACCCGGTCGCTGACTCTCGATATGCCTGGAGCTACAGCACCGGCCAGCGCCGCGTGCGCAAGGCTCCGGAATTCAACTACGACACCCCCAACTCGGCGTTCGGCGGGGTCGCGTTCTACGACGAAATCTTCCTGTTCTCCGGAAAGATGGACCGTTTCGACTGGAAGCTGGTGGGCAAGAAGGAAATGTTCATTCCCTACAGCAACTACACGCTGAAGTGGGGTTGCGACATGGACAAGAAACTCATGCCCAAACACATCAACCCCGCCTGTGAACGCTGGGAGCTGCACCGTGTCTGGGTGGTGGAAGCGACCCGCAAGGACGGCGTCCGCCACGCGCAGAAAAAACGTCGCTACTACATCGACGAGGACACCTTTGGTGCTGCGGTCTACGACGCCTGGGACGACAGCGGCGCGCTGTTCCGTACCGGCTCGCAATACAACATCGAGGCGTATGGCATTCCCAATAACCCGCAACAGGATTCCTACTCGTTGTACGACTTCACCCGTGACCAGTACGGCATGTTCGGCAACGGCCCGACGCGCTACCGCCAGGAACCGGTCGCCGAGCGTGAAGCCAATCCGCAGACCATTGCCGGTGGCCAGACCCGCTGACCTCATGCTCCTTTTCGGCGCTTGTCACAGGCGCCGATTTTTTTATCCGTCCCGAGACCCTTTTATGAGCGAGATTGTGCAACGTTTAGACGGCAAGGTCTGCGTCATCACAGGCGCCGGCAGTGGCATCGGCCGCGCCTCGGCACTGCGTTTTGCCCGGGAGGGCGCCACGGTAGTGGTCACCGACCTTTTCGCCGAATCGGCGCAGGCCGTGGCAGCTGAAATAGGTGCCAAGGCAATGGCCATGCAAGTGGATGTTGGTGAGGAAGGCGCCTTGCGGGAGATGGTCGAGCAGACTGTCGAGACCTTCGGTCGTATCGACGTGTTGTTCAATAACGCCGTGTACAGAAACCCGGCCACCACCCGCGATATCGACTTCATCAACTTCAACACCGAGCTGTTCCACAACTGCATGCGGGTCAACGTGTTGGGTGGCGTGTTGGCGTGCAAATACGCCTTGCCGCACATGCTCGCCCAGGGCAGCGGTTCGATTCTGTTCACCTCGTCCACCAGCTCGATTGCCGGCGAAATTTCTCAGTTCAGCTACGGCGCCTCCAAGGCCGCGCTCAACTGGTACGTGCAAAGCATTGCCGCCACCTTTGGCAAACGCGGCATTCGTTGCAACGGCATCCTGCCGGGAGTGATTCGCACGCCAGCCATGGAAAGTTGGGCCAACGAGGCGATGAAGTCGGCCTTTCTCGACCTGCAAAACGTACCGCAACTGGGCGAGCCGGAAGACATCGCCGCCATGGCCGCTTTCCTCGCCAGCGACGACGCCGCCTATGTCAACGGGACGCTGATGCGCGTGGACGGCGGTATGAGTTGCGGCACACCGATGGTGCCGGTGGTGCGCAACTTCCTGCTGCCTCAAACCTCGGTCTGATCCCGATCCATTCACTGCACTGGAGCCCGTTTCATGGCACTCGAACAGGAACGCTTCATCCTCGACATGCTGGCCGCCTGGGGCGATGGCAGCGACGGCAGCCGCCCCGATATCGAACGCATCATGGCCACCTTCGCCGACGACGCCGTCTGGCAACTGTGGGTGCCCGGTGGTCCCGTGATCCGGGGGCGCGATGCGTTACGCCGGGAGATAGAGCGACAGATGAGTTATGTCACGCATAACCGTTGCACCACGCGCCACATCGTCTCTTCGGAGCGCGTGGTGATGACCGAACGCGACGATTACTGCGTCAGCAACGGCGTCCCCATGCCGCACTCGATGGTGGCGGTGTATGAGCTGGACGAACACGGACTGATCTGTGCCTGGCGCGAGTACCTGGACACCGCCGACCTGGCGAAGAAAAAGGGCGTGCCGCTGGAGCAGGTAGGCGGGCCGAACGCTGGTAGCACCAGCACCCATTGAGAGCGGCGCTGGACATCAGCGCCTGAGGAAGACCCCGTATGCCAACAACAATAAATACGACTGTTGATCCGGTCGAAGAAAAGCTGCGCACCTTTGTCGAAGGGCTGCTGGGCGGAAACATCACGGCCATGCAACGCCTGCTGCGCTGGCGTCCGGCGTGGAACCTTGAACTGCAACGCGATGGCGAAACCCTTCAATTGCATATTCGTGGCGAGCGAGGTGGTGATGTCAGCCCATTCCCGGATCTGCGCCGGGAGGCGGATATTCTCACCTTGCTCGGCCAGCAAGGTGTGCCGGTGCCGCGTATCTACGGCTTCTGCGAAGACCCGCAAGCCATCGTGATGGAGTTAGTGCCGGGCAGTCGTGATATCAGCACGGCGATCAGTGATGCCGAGCGCCATGCTGTCGCACGCCAGTGGGTCGACGCCATGGCGCGCATGCACCAATTGCCGTTGCAACCCTTCATTGAGCAGGGCATTCACCTGCCGACCAGTGCCGAGGACATTACCCTCGCAGGTCTGGAAGCTTACTACCCGCTGTATGCACGCAATAAAACCAGGCCTCAGCCGCTGGTTGAATTCGCCCTCGGCTGGTTGCGCCGCAATGTGCCGCAGCACCGTATCCGGCCTGCTTTCGTGCAGTACGATTCAGGGCAATATCTGTTCGAGAGCGGACAGGTACAGGGTCTCTACGATTTCGAATTTGCCATGATCGGCGATCCCTTGGCCGACCTGGCGTCGGCGCGCATGCGTGACAATTACGAGCCGCTCGGGGACAGCTTCGCCGCCCTGTATCGCTACTACCAGCAAGTAACCGGCGAACCGGCGGAGCCCGATGTGGTGCGTTACCACACGGCACTGTTTGCCACCGTCAGCACGATGCAGTTCTCGGCGTCGGTGGCCACGCCACAACCGGGCGACCCACATGACACCTACACCGAGTTTGACATCGCCCTGCGCCGGGTGGTGGTGCATGCGCTGGCCGAAGCCATGGGTGTGCCTCTGCAAACGCCGAAACTGGACATGGTCAGCAGCGGCCCGAATGCCCAGTTGCTGACCATGCTCGCCGATGCCCTGGCGCAGGTGGAAGTCGGCAGTGACTTCCAGAAAACCAAGCTGCGCGCCGTGAGCAAACTGGTGGAGTACCTGGGCCGTGGCGATGCCATGGAATTGCACTTGCGCGAGCTGGAACAACAGGAGGCGCAAGTCCTGCTGGACCGCACCTTCAGTGACTACAGCGAGATTGATGCAGCGCTGG
Source organism: Pseudomonas gessardii (assembly GCF_001983165.1). Taxonomy (GTDB): domain Bacteria; phylum Pseudomonadota; class Gammaproteobacteria; order Pseudomonadales; family Pseudomonadaceae; genus Aquipseudomonas; species Aquipseudomonas gessardii. The sequence goes on from NZ_MNPU01000003.1 coordinate 56,695, forward strand.
AAGCCTTTGTCAAAAGCGCCGGGCCTGAATACGACGGGCCTTTGCTGCGCCTGTTCATGGCGCACATCGAGCGGCGCGTCCTGGTCTACGGCAGCACCGCCATTGGCGCCTCCGCCCGCCACATCGACCTGCCACCCGTGGCCTGACAGGGTGAAACCTTTCTCGCCCGGTGGCTGGTCGCCGGGCCTTCGTATTCGGAGTGTTTATGTCTGTTCCTGATAATGCCTTCCTGCATCGGTATGGTCCGTGGGCGGTGATTGCCGGTGCCTCCCATGGTGTGGGCGCGGCGTTTGCCCGTGCCCTCGCCGAGCGTAGCCTCAACTGCGTCCTGGTGGCGCGCCGTGGCGACGCCCTGGCGCAATTGAAAGGCGAATTGGAGCAACGTTACGCCATCGAAGTGCTGGTGGTAATCCAGGACCTTTCTCAGCCCGATGCCTGTGAGCGATTGCTCGCGGCTGTCGGTGAACGTCAAGTTGGTCTGTTTATCTACAACGCGGGTGGCGATCCCTACATCACGCGCTTCCTCGATACCTCGACCGAGGACTGGGGCGCGTTGCTGCGCCTCAATTGCTTGACCGTGATGCAATGCAGCCATGCCTTTGGTGCCGCGATGCTGGAGCGCGGGCAGGGCGGCTTGCTGTTGGTGGGTTCCCAGGCTGCATTGGGGGGTATTCGCAAACTGGCGATGTACACCGCCACCAAAGGGTTTGCGCTGAACCTCGGCGAATCGTTATGGGCGGAGTGGAAAGACCGTGGCGTCGACGTGCTCAATTTGGTCATCGGCACTGTCGACACACCCACCATGCGCGATGCCATGGTCAAACTGAACATTGCCGACGCCCTGACCATGACCTTGCCCAAAGCAGATGACTTGGCGCTTCTGGCGCTTGAGCAACTGGGTAATGGCCCGACGCTGATTCACCCCGAAGACACCCTTGTTCAGGTCGAGACCGCACCTGGCCCGGCACGTCGTGCCCAGGTACTGAGCAAGAGCGCGCAAGCGGCTGTGTTTATTGGCAACGACTGAGGTCACACACCATGAAAGGCTTTGATAACGCAGAATTCAAACGCGGCTGGCGGGTGCTGATTCTGGCGCTGGTGGGCGTTGCCACCAGTTCCAGTTCGTTGCTGCTGTACAGCTTCAGCTCCATGGTGATTCCGCTGGAACAGGCCATGGGCTGGGGCAGGGCGGAGTTGCAGGCGGCGATCACCGCGTTATCGCTGGGCACCATCGTCGCGTCGCAATTGGCCGGCTGGCTCAACTCGCGCTACGGCTTGCGCCGGGTCACGTTGCTGTCGCTGCTCGCGTTGTCCCTGAGTGTCTTCACCCTGACCTGTATCAATGGCTCGATCTGGACCCTCTACCTTGGCTTTTTCCTGGTGCCGCTAGCCGGGCTGGGTACGTTGCAGGTGACCTGGTCGCACCTGGTGAACTTGTGGTTCGAGGAAAACCGTGGTCTGGCGCTGGCGATCATCCTCAGTGGCTCCGGACTGGCGGCCATCATGCTTCCGCTGATCACCGCCTGGGCGATCAGCCGGTGGAATTGGCAGGCGGGATTCCTCGCGCTGGGTGTATTGCCGGTGCTGCTGGCGTTGCCCTTGGCCTTACGCTGGTTGTTGCCGACCACCAATGTCAGCCACAACTCGACGCAACTCCCCGCCACCAGCGAACAAACCGGCGGTCTACTGCTGCGCGAGGCGATGCGCTCCTGGCGTTTCTGGGTGTGCAACCTGTCGATGACGTTGGTGGTGTCGTGCGTGGTGGGCATGGTCACCAACATTGTGCCGTTGCTGCAGGACCGTGGCCTGAGCGCCCTGCAGGCCAGTCAGATTTTCGCCAGCTTCGGCGTGTCGCTGATCCTTGGCCGACTATTGGTGGGCTACCTGATTGACCGGTTGTGGGCGCCCGGTGTTGCCTCTGTCGCGCTGCTGATGCCGGCATTTGCCTGCGGCATTTTTGCCTATGGGGATTCCAGTATTGCGATGTACACCCTCGCCACGTTGCTGGTCGGCGTGGGTGCCGGTGCCGAGTTCGATATCGCTGCTTTCCTGATCGCCCGTTACTTCGGCATGCGCGACTACGGCCGCTTGTTTGGCGCGCACCTGGGCTTGATTACCGCAGGTGCGGCGATCTCGCCGTTACTGTTCGCCGGGTTGTTCAAGCTCACCGGTGGCTACTCGGCCATGCTGCTGTTCAGTTTTATCTGCTTTGTCGTCGGCCCATTGCTGCTGCTGACATTGGGTGGGTATCCGCGATATCAGTCCGAGCCATTAGTTGCCAGTTAGAGAAGCTGCCGAAGTAAATATAGACAAATAACAGAATAATGTTCAATTATTGCCTCGAGTGCAGCCTGACAATAAAACAGACAAGGAGAATGCCATGCGTGCAGCAATCATTTCCGAGCGCAATGCGCCGCCGGTAGTGGGCGAGTTTCGTGATCCGCAGCCGCTAGACGGCTCGGTGCTGATCGATGTCGATACCGCTGGCCTTGGTGGCTGGGATGTACTCGGCGCCTACCGTCTGGGTGTTGAATATCCCTGTGTCATTCGCGGAGAAGGCGTTGGCCGTGCGCCGGATGGCCGCCGGGTGTATTTCGGCGAGCGCTCGGTGTTGCCGTTTGGTGCCTGGGCAGAGCGCACCCTGGTGCCGCAAGCCGAAGTATGGAATGTGCCGGACGACGTGGACGATAAAACCGCGATCAGCATGGGCATCGCTGCGACCGGCGCCATCGTGCCCCTGGAAAAAGCCGCGATTCAGAAGGGTGAGAAGGTGCTGATCCTGGGCGCCACCGGCACGCTCGGCCAGATCGCCCTGCAACTGGCGCGCGGTCTGGGTGCAGGCAAAGTGGTCGGTGCTGCCCGGTCCGCTGAAGCACTGGGGCGGTTGAAGTCGCGAGGCCTTGCCGATGAAGTGGTGACCCTGGGTGGCAGCGATGACGTCGCGGCGCTCAAGGATGCGGCCGATGGCGGATTTGATGTGGTGCTCGACCTCGTGTGCGGTCAACCGATGTTGACGTCGCTGAAGGCCACCAACTGGGGCGCACGGATCATGACCATTGGCACGGGAGCCGGCCGCCAGCTCAATCTGGATATTGCCGATCTGTTGTTTCGCAATCTGTCGTGCATCGGCACTGGCCAGCGCCCGCCCGCAGACCGTGAACAGATCTGGCTGCGTCTGCTGAAGATCGCCAAAGAGCAGCAGATTCAGGTGGATTACCTGGATTTTACCCTCGATCAGGCGGCTGAAGCCTGGGCCGCGCAGGTCAATGGGCCACACGCCAAAATCACCGCCACGATTCGTCGTTAAAGCCCGTATTGCTGGAAGGCGCCCTTGTCCGGGTGCCTTTCAGCGCTGGCGCTGGTGGCGAAATTCCTCGGGTGTGACACCGAGCTCTTTACGGAAGGCCGCGCTGAAAGCGGCGGCGTTGTTGAAGCCGGCCTGATAGGCCACTTGTTTGATCAGCAACCGTGGGTCAGCCAACAGCGCCACGGCTTTTTGCAAACGGGTTTGCGCGGCGTACTGGCGCAAGGTCATGCCGGTGGTGTTTTTGCAGCGACTGGACAGGGTCCGCAACGGCAGTTCGCAGGCCCGCGCCAAGTGGCCCAGTGAGCGGCCTTCGTCACTGGCGCTGTCGAGCAATTCACGCAGGATGTTGAGTTGACGATGGCTGAGTTTTTCAGCGCAGTGTGAGGAACAAGTGGCATCGTCGGGCGCGTCGATAAATTCGCGGCGCAGGTCCAGGGCAATGCTGGTGAGCAGGCACTCGGTGTGCAGCTCGCTGGCGAAGCCGGGGTTGGCGACTTCTTCGGCCAGCCGTTGCAACGAGGCGTGCAAGTAGCCGCTTTGCAGGTTGAGCATGGCTGCGCTGACGTTGTCCTGCCAGTTCCAGCGATAGCTGCCCAGGACGCCGAGTGAGGAGGGGTCGAATAGACACACAAGGGCCTTTTGCTCTCCGGCATCGTGACGCAGGTGGAACTCGGTGCCATGGGGAATGAACAACAGCTTGCCCAGGGGTTGGAATTGAGGCGCACCGTGGCTGGAAAAACCGCCGCAGTTAGGCTTGATCTGCGAGCTGGCCGGCAGCATCAAGCGCAACAGGCAACTGTCGCCGGTTTCTATCAAGGCAGTGCCAGTGTTGGACCATTGCGCGTGTTCAACCCGGATGTCGAAGCCTTGCCTGGCCAATGAAGCTTCGGTCAGGAAATTACCTGACGCTTCACAGTCGTACTCGCTGTAGTGGATCGCGTTCATTTTTCAACCTTCAGCCATTTTTATTATTGGCGCTGAAATTCGAAGGATAACGATACGTCAGGGCAGCTACCCGGTCTCGAGTGTAACCAGCCCGTGGACCGAGCTGTTTCATATATTCAGGCGGCAGGTATCAGAAAATCAGATGACGAAAGGCAAAGATATTTCCATGCGCCAACTGCGCTATTTCGTTGCCGCCGCCGACGCCGGCCAGTTTTCCCAGGCGGCGCTGAAGGCGCATGTATCGCAGTCGGCGATTACTGCGGCGGTGTTGCATCTGGAACAGTCCTTGGGCGTCAGCTTGTTCGACCGCTTGCCCCATGGCGTGGCGCTGACCGCTGAAGGCAACAAGTTTTCCCAGCATGCGCGGCACATTCTCGACACGCTGCAGGACGCTCTCAGTGAACCGCTGTTTCTCGGCCATGCGATGCAAGGAACCGTGCGTGTGGGTGCCTCCTACACGGTGCTCGGTTACTTTCTGCCAGCGCTGCTGGCACGCTTCAAACGTAGCTACCCTCAGGTAGAGATCGACCTGATCGACATGGACCGCCAGAGCATTGAAGCGGCCCTGAGCAATGGCGACCTCGACTTGGGCCTGGCAATTGTCTCCAATACGCCGAACTTGCACGGTTTCGCTCACCATGTGCTAATTCGTTCGCGCCGCCAACTCTGGCTGGCAAGTCAGCACCCATTGATGTCTGCCACCTCGATCAATCTCGAAGACGTCGCCGAGCATGCCTATATCCTGGCCACGGTCGATGAGGGGGAGACCTCGACCATGCGCTATTGGGAATCCCGCGGACTGGCACCCAAGGTGGCTTTTCGTACCTCATCCATGGAGGCATTGCGCGGGCTGGTGGGGCATGGTTTCGGTGTGACCATTCTCTCGGACATGCTGTACCGGGCCTGGTCTCTGGAAGGCAAGAAGATTGAAATCCGGCCGCTGGTGGATGTGATTCCACCCATGGAACTGGGGCTGATCTGGCTGCCGGATAACTGTTTGTCGGCACCGACCCAGGCATTCCGACAGTTTCTGATCATGGCCTGCGCCTCTTGATCCCGCTACTGGCGCACGTTGTTGTCAGGCGGCCAGGTGCCGTTGTTCATCAGGCTGTCGAAGGTTTCGGTCATTTCCCGCGCCGGGTTCGGATAGTCGTGGCGCACCCACCACAACCACAGCCCCACCAGGGCACCGACGAAACAGCGCACGGCGGCCTCGCCACGCAGTTGATCGATTTGGTACAGGCCCTGTTTCCGGTAGTGTTCCCGGACCTGGATGATCAGGATATTTTCCAGGTGCGCGAGAATCACGTTCTGTCCCGGGCCGCTGAAGAACGCCGTTGTCAGTGCCGCATGACGTTCGGTGGCGCTGAACAGCCAGGCCGAAACATCCAGCAGGACACGGCGGTCGCCATCAACTTCGGTGACCTTGGTCGAGGGAACGCCAATGGCTTCGTACCCGGCGACGATCAGGTCCTCCTTGTCGCGAAAGTGCGCGTAGAAGGTGGAGCGCGCGACCCCTGTACTGTCCAGTAATTGCTGGACCGTAATTCCTTCGTAGCCCTTTTCCAGCGCCAGGCGATACATGTGGTCCAGCAACAATTCCCGGGTGCGTTGGGAACGCAAGGCGTGGCGTTGACTGGCGTGATTTTTATCGGCTGTTTGCACGGAAGCTAGGTGAGACATTCTTAACCTCGGCAGCGCTTTTTATTGGTTTCATGACGGCGGGTACAAGAGCTTCCCGGCGGTGATCAGAACACAATGACAGAGGATTTTTTGCACCAGCAGGATTATTTTTAGAACATATTCGGCGAAAGTGTTAATTAATTCCGTCTATGCCGTACAGATTTGCGCTTCTGTTCGTTGTGGCTTTGCGTCTGCGGCCTTACCGTTTCTCCAGTCCGATAGAGACCTGGAGAACAATAATGAATAACGCTCCTGAAACGCCTGCACCTGTTCCTGCGCACATTCCCAAGCACCTTGCCCGCGATTTCGATCTATGGGCAGAGCTCACCGCCCACGGCGAAAACGCCTATCAACCAATCCGGCTGCGTAGGTCATGCCCGCTGCAACAACGTCGCGCCCGCGCTCTATCCACTCGATAACAACGGCTACATCGCCAGCAACGGCTTAAGTGTGCCGATTGGGCAAGAGCGGCTGGCAACCCGCGGTGCCCGTGCCTGCCCGGAACGGGTCATCGAGGTTCGCGATACATCCGACGAACACCGGTGAGTGCCGCCTTGGTAATGGAAGACTTTCAGCAACCCGCAAAAGAAGAACAACAATGAGCAAAACCTACGACTACATCATCATCGGTGCGGGGTCATCCGGCTGCGTCCTGGCCAATCGCTTGTCTGCCGACACGAACGTTTCGGTGCTGCTGATCGAGAGCGGACCGGATCACACCAGTCCGTTGATTGCCATGCCCCGTGGCATTGGCAAACTGCTCAGCCCCGGCAATCCGCATGTGTGGAGCTACAAGGCTGCACGCGGTGAGGGTATGAGCGATGAGCAATGGCTCAAAGGCAAAACGATTGGCGGCTCCAGTTCGGTCAACGGCATGGTCTATGTACGGGGAGCACCCGCTGATTATGATCATTGGGAAGCGCAAGGCTGCGCGGGCTGGGGCTGGAAAGACATGGGCCGGCAGTTTGTCGCCCTCGAAGACCACCAGTTGGGCAAGAGCCAATGGCGCGGAGTCGGTGGCCCGCTCAAAGTCACGGTGCACCCATCGGGCCACGCCCTGTGCGATGCCGTCATCAGCGCGGCCGGTGAGCTGGGTGTGGCGCGCACTGAAGACACCAATCATATCGACTCGGTCACTCAGGGTGGCTTCGGCTATCAGCCGCAAACCACCTGGAAAGGCCAGTGATTCAGTGCCGCCAAGGCCTTTCTCGATCCGGTGCGCGCACGTCCGAATTTGACGTTAATGACCGGCACGGATGTTCAACGCATCGAGTTCAGCAATCACCGTGCCTGTGACGTGCAGGTCAACAACAGCGCCGGCAAGGAACGCTTCGAAGTGCGCCGCGAGGTGTTGTTGTGCGCCGGTGCCATTGAATCGCCGAAGCTGTTGCAACTGTCTGGCATCGGCCCGGCCGCACTGTTGAACTCGCTGGGTATCAGTGTGCTGCACGACGCCCCCGAGGTCGGGCGTAACCTGCGTGAGCACGTGTACATGGCCATGCAGTATCGGGTCACCCGTGGCAGCTTCAATCACTGCTTCCATGGGATTGGGTTACTCGGTGCAGTGGCCCAATACTTTTTGCGCAAGAAAGGACCGATGACCCACGCCGCTCACGAGGCCGGTGGTTTCATCAAGACGCGCCCGGAGCTGGATCGTCCGGACGCGCAAATCGGCGTCAGCCTCTATTCCATGGATGGCGACGGTAACAAGGTCGAAATCGACAAGGAGCCCGGCCTGACCATCGGTGGCTATTTCCTGCGTCCGCAGAGCCAGGGTGAGGTGCGCATTCAATCGGCGGACGCCACGGTTCCACCCCGGATCAACGCCAATTATTTGAGCGCCGAGATCGATCGCACTTCCGCAATTGCCTTGTTTCGCTGGTTCCGCCGTCTGGCTGCACAGCCGGTGCTCAAGCCATTCATTGTCGGCGAGCTGACACCGGGACCGGAGGTAGAAAGCGACGCGCAAATTCTTGCTGCGTTCCGCCGCTTCGGCCAGACCGCCTATCACGTTTCCGGGACCTGTCGCATGGGTGCCGACAGCGCGTCGGTGCTCGATCCGCAACTGCGTGTGCGCGGCGTCGAGGGCCTGCGTGTGGTCGACACTTCGGTGATGCCGTGCCTGGTTTCCGGTAACACCAATGCCCCGGCCATGGCCATTGCCATGCGCGCTGCAGAAATTATCACCGGCAAAGTCTCAGGAGATCCAACACCATGAGTGTTCCCTTTACCCAGCTGGACAAGCTGTACATCGATGGCGCGTGGGTGGATGTTGACGGTCCGCGCGAAGCAGTGCTCAACCCGGCCACCGAAGCGGTCATCGGTCATGCACCGAATGGTGATCTGCAGAGCGCCGACGCAGCCATCGCCGCCGCACGCAACGCCTTTGATAACGGCCCTTGGCCCTGGTTGAGCATGGCCGAACGGGCCGGGTACATGCGGCGGATGCACGCAGCTTTGGTGGCAAAAAGGGAGGAAATTGCCGCGCTGATTATCGCTGAGGTCGGCTGTTCCCAAGGCGTGACTTATGCCATGCAGGTGGACATGCCGCTGGGCCATGTGCTGACCGCGATCGAGCAGTCTGTGCACAGCGACAGCTTGCAGATTCCGGTGCAGGCCAATCCCAATCCGTTCAACCCGGCAGGGCCGATGATTCTCGGCAGCGGCACGGTGGAGCGTGAGGCCATCGGCGTGGTGGCCGGCATCACCGGCTATAACTTTCCGTTTCTTCTTAACCTGGCCAAGGTGTTTCCGGCCTTGCTGGCCGGCAACACCCTGGTGCTCAAGCCTTCGCCATTTACCCCGTACTCGGCGCTGTTGTTCGGTCAGATCGCTGAAGAAATCGGCCTGCCCCAGGGCGTACTCAACATTGTCACCGGCGGTATTGAAGTGGGCGGCTTGTTGAGCAGCGACCCGCGGGTGGACATGGTCTCGTTCACCGGTTCGGAAACGGTCGGCATGAGCATCATGAGTCAGGCGGCGCCGACCCTGAAGCGCGTGCATCTGGAACTGGGCGGCAAATCGGCGTTGATCGTGCGCGCCGATGCCGACATTCAGGCCACCGCGCTGGGAGCTGTCGCCGGGCTGGCGGTCAACGCGGGGCAGGGCTGTGCATTGCTCACCCGCTTCGTTGTGCATCACTCGGTACGCGAGCAATTCGTGCAGTGCGCCAAAGCCATTGCCGGGCAGTGGAAGGTCGGTGACCCGGCGGACCCGAGCGTGATGATGGGCCCGCTGATCCGCGAGTCGCAGCGCGCCAAGGTCGAGCATTTCATCGCCAGCGGCCGCGACGCCGGGGCCACGCTGGTCTGCGGTGGTGGACGACCTGCGCATCTGCGCCAGGGCTTCTTCAGCGACATCACCCTGTTCGATGACGTAAGCAACGACATGCTCATCGCCCAGGAGGAAATCTTCGGGCCGGTGGGGGTGGTGATCGGTTTCGACAGTGATGACGAGGCGGTTGCCATTGCCAACGATTCGCGGTTTGGCCTCAACGCCGCTGTTTCCTCTGCAGATGCCGCCACCGCCTATGCCATGGCTCGACGAATTCGTGCCGGCAGTGTGTACCTCAATGGGGGTAGCGGCAGCTTGCCTTATGCGCCCATCGGCGGCTTCAAACGTTCAGGACTGGGCCGTGAGTTCGGGCCGAACTGGCTTAAAGAATTCACCCAGGAGAAATCCATCATCTACCCCATCGGCCGCTAGCCATGACACCCCGCGAGCGGGGAGCAGACAAAACGACTGACAATAAAAACAAAAGGTGGTTTGCATGAAAAAGATGAGCAAACAGGGACGCATGCGAGCCCAGCGGGCCATGGTACTGCTGGCGGTAGGGAAAATGGCGTTTGGTTACGGTGGAGCGGTGATGGCTGCGCCGATCGAACTGGCTAATCCAGACTTTCATCTGCGTTGGGATAACACCCTGCGCTACAACCTGGGGATGCGAACGGAGGGGCAAGACCGGCGCATCATGAACAACCCTAACTACGATGAATCGGACGGCAAGTTCGACAAGGGTGACATCGTCACCAACCGCATCGACTTGCTCACTGAACTCGATTTTGCCTACCGTAAAGACTGGGGGGCACGCCTCAGCGCCGCCGGCTGGTACGACCAGGCGTACCACAATGACACGGTGCGCAGTCATGTTGCCGGGTACCAGACCAGCTACGACAACGACCACTACAGCTCTGAAGTGAAGCGTTACGTCGAAGGCCCTTCAGGGGAAATCCTCGATGCCTTCGTCTGGAAAAACCTGCGCCTGGGCGATGCTTCGGTGAACGTCAAGATCGGCCGGCATACCAATTACTGGGGCGAGGGGCTACTGTTCGGTGCCCATGCGATTTCCTACTCGCAAGCGCCTCTGGATGGTGCCAAGGCAGTGACCAGTCCTGGCATTGAAACCAAGGAAGTGTTCTTGCCCATCGGGCAGATATCCGTCAAAGCTCAGGCCACCGACAACCTGACACTGGCCGCTCAATATTTCTACGAATGGGACTACACGCGCATTCCGTACGGCGGCACCTACTTCGGCGCAGCGGACCCGTTCTTCGAAGGCCCGGACCGTTTGCCTGTAGCACCTGGTTTTTCCTTTAACCGGGAGAAGTCCAAATACGGTCGTGACTCCGCCAACTGGGGCGTAATGGCCAAATACGACGTCGAGGCGATTCAATCGACGGTGGGCGCTTACTACCGCCAGTTCGATGACTACCAACCCTGGTTGGCGCCAGAAGTTTCGGCCGCTACCGGCAGCTACCGCCTGGTGTACCCGCGCAGCGTCAAACTGGTCGGCCTGAGTCTTTCGACCGTGCTCGACACGGTGTCGATCGGCAGCGAGATCTCCTATCGCAAGGGCGGTGCGTTGAACGCGGTCGGCGTTGATCCTTCCGACAACGAAGGACCGCGTGGCGATACGTACCACTTCGTCGCCAACGCTGTGTATGGCGTGCCGCGTAACTTTATCGCCAACAACGCCACGCTGATCGGCGAGTTCGCCTACAGCCACCTGCGCAAAGTGACCGAGCACGAAGAGCTTTATCTGGGTGAAAACAACAATAACTGCGTTGACCCCCGCGTCGGCACACCCGGTTCAGGGGACAAGCGCGACGGTTGTTCGACCCGGGATTACGCGGCCATCGCCGTCAATTACACACCGCAATACCTGTCGGTACTCCCGTCCTGGGACATGACCGTACCGTTGACCGTCAATTATGGCCTGTCGGGCAACGCAGCCAGTGCCGGCGGTGGTAACGAAGGCGCGCTGACCTGGTCTGCCGGCGTGCAGATGACGTATGCCCAGCGTTATGAATTTGGTTTGCGTTATTCCGATACAGACGCTCAAACGAAGAACATTCCCGGGGACACCGTCGGGGGCAACGGCGCCGTGGGCGGAACCGACCGTGGCTGGCTGGCCTTCACCTTCAAAACCTCCATCTAAAAAAGCCAAGAAGCGGAGTATCTGTTTATGAAAGGACAATTTGCATGGGCGGTGGCGCTGTTGAGCATCGCCACCGCCAGCCTGGCTGCGGCACCGGCCGACCAGGTTGCACAGATCGGAAAAACCCTGACGCCGTTCGGCGCAATTATCGCGGGCAATGCCGATGGCAGCATTCCTCCCTATACCGGCGGCCTGACGCAGAGCCCGCCAGGCTTCAAGCCCGACAGCGGCTTCTGGGCCGACCCCTTCGAGGATGAAAAACCGCTGCTGCGGATCAACTCGAAAAACATGGAGCAATACGCCGACCGCTTGAGCGGCGGGCAAAAAATGCTGCTGAGTAAATTTCCCGACTACTACCTGGATATTTACCCGACCCACCGGACCGCGGCGTACCCGCAAGCGTTGCTCGATGCCTCTGTGCGCAACGCCAGTAACTGCCGCACGACCAAGGACAACCTCGCAGTCGATCCGGCATGCCGAGGCGGGCTGCCGTTCCCGCTTCCGCAGAACGGCAATGAAGTCATCTGGAATCAACAACTGCGCTACAAGGGAACGGGTTACACCACCACGGCTTCGTCCAACAGTTGGGTAGTGGATTCTCAGGGTTCGGTGACCAAGACCGCCGAGTCCGCGACCATGGAGGAGGCGCCGTACTACCAGACTCAACAGACCGATCGCGATCCGCAGTTGTACTACCGCGCCTGGGCACTGGACAGTTATCCGGCCCGCAGCGCCGGGCAACTGATCATCCTCGCTGACTACCTCGACCCGCAAAGCCAGCCACGGCGTGCCTGGAGCTACACCCCAGGCATGCGCCGCATCAAGTTGGCGCCGGAGTTCGCCTACGACACGCCGGTGCCCAACCAGGGCGGTGTGAACCTGTTCGACGAATTGCAGATGTTCTCCGGTAGCCAGGACCGTTTCGACTACAAACTGGTGGGCCGCAAGGAGATGTATATCCCGTACAACGCCTACAAGTTCTACTTCAGTTGCGGCCAGGAAGAACAGTTCAAGCCGCATCATGCCAACCCGGCTTGCGAGCGCTGGGAACTGCACCGGGTGTGGGTGGTGGAAGCGACTCTGAAACCGGGCAAACGCCACGTCTACAGCAAGCGCACCTACTACCTCGACGAAGACACGTTTGGTGCCGGCCTGTATGACGCCTGGGACCAGGGCGGGGTGCTGTATCGCGCGCTGTTCCAGAGTGGCGTGCAGCTGTACGACAAAAACCTGCCGTACACGGTAAAAAACGTCAGCTATGACTTCAACAAAGGCATGTGGTCTTTGCTCAACGATGGCCTCAAGGGCGGATATCGGGTGCACGACACGCCGTTATCGGAGCGTGACATGAAGCCTGAGTCGATTGTTTCCCAGGAGACCCAACGCTGATTTCATCGGTTGAACACGCATTTGCGGCCTGAGAGGGCCGCTTTTTTTTGTGCGGATTTTATAAAAGGTAGCCCTGCGACTCATATTTAAATGAACACATATTAGAAATGTGTTTATATTATTGAGGGTGCAGTTATCCCTTAAATTGATCCGGATGCCCTGCGAGCGGGTCGTTCGGTCTGCTGGCTAATTACAACAAGGAGAACGCCATGCTGATTGATGTCCACGCCCACTTGCTGACTGAGGGCATGCTGAACCGTCACGAGTTCTGGGGGCCATTCATGAAAGTGCAGGGGCTGACCGTGGGGCATTTTTCCCTCGGCACCAAGCAACCGGTCAAAGCCGCGACGGATGCCGAAGCGCAGGCCAATATCCTCGCGCGCATGAGCCACGCCAGCCGTCGCCAGCTGATGGCCGAGCGGGGTGTCGACAAACTGGTGATGTCCACGCCGTCTCATTGCTTTATGTATTGGGCGGGAGATTTCGCTAACGAATACGCGCGCATCTGCAATGACGAGTTGTCGGCATTTTGTCGGGCTGATCCCGACCACTTCGATTTCTGGTGCCACGCCAACCTCGCGGATCCGCTGAATGCGGCCAAGGAAATTGAACGCGCAGTGACTCAGTTGGGCGCCAAGGGTGTGTGCGTCGGCGGGGCCAACTTCAATGGCCTGGAGGCTCACGACGAACGCCTGTTCCCCGTCTGGGAAAAACTCACCCAGCTGGATGTACCGATCATGGTGCATGGCTTCAATCAGTCGATTTACTGGGGCGAAAAACACACGGACGACAAGTTTGAAACCACCTCCATCGTCGGTGACTGCGTCGATGAAACACTGTTCTTCTGGTACCTGATCTGCGGTGGCGCGCTGGATGTTTTCCCGACCTTGAAAACCTACATCACCCATGCCGGTGGCATGGCGGTTTTCCAGTTGGGGCGCCTGAGCGAACTGAACCGGGCCATGGCACCGGACTCGCGCAATCAGCGTCCGTTGATGGATTACCTGCAGAACTTTTACTTCGACCTTGACGTTCATGCGCCGGGCTTGCGTCGTGGCGTTGCCGAGGTGGTGGGGGCGGAGCGCCTGTTGTACGGCACTAACTTTGGCGGGGCCTACGACCATGGCGATCTGACCGAAGGCATCGGCTTGTCCGCTGAAGACCGCGAGCGGATTCGCAGCGGTAACGCGATCGAACTGCTCAAGCTGAAGGTGCCGGCCAACGCTGGTCGGGTGCTGACGCCGTGACGGATAGCTCGCTGGGGCGGCCCTACCCGCAGCGCAGCGGACGGTTGCCACGGCACCTGAGCGAAATTACCGCAGCCTGGCTAACTCAGCTATTGCAGCCGCGTTATCCGGGCGTCGAGGTGCTGGCGTTAACGGCAGTGGAAGTTCGAAACGGTCACACCACCAAATTCCGCGTCAGGCTTGAGTTGAATGAGGTCGGTCAGCACGCGGGTATTCCTGCGCACGTGTGCCTGAAGTCGAATTGGTCCGAGGGTTTCGAGAGCGGCGATATCTGTGAGCTGGAAGCGCGCTTTTATCATTTGGCGCACGGCTGGTCCGATGCGCCACTGCCAGACACCTATCTCACCGACTGGGACGCCGATGGCGGCGGTCGAGGCGTGGTGATGATGGAAGACCTTGGTCTGGCCGCCGGGAAATTTGGCCATAGCACCGATCACCTGGGCGTGGATGGCGTCGCTCGGGGGCTGGAGTCACTGGCGACGTTGCATGCTGCCACCTGGAACAGTCCGCAGCTACGGGGCCAGGGCTGGCTGCCGGTGTCGATGGCCAACCCGGTGGACTGCGACGGCCTGCTGCGTATGTACAACTACATCAAGGTCAATCTGCGCAAACCGGAGTACCAACGCCTGTTGCCGAAATGGATGTATGAGACACCGGAGTTGTTCAGCCATGCGTTTGATGAATTGGCAGCTTTCGAGCGCGAACAGTCGTCACCCAGCTGCCTGATCCATGGTGATTCGCATCAGGGCAACAGTTTTTTACGCAGCGACGGCCAACGTATCTGGCTGGATTGGCAACTGTCGAGGCGTGGCCGGCCATGGCGCGATATCGCCTATTTTATGCTGGGGGCCTTAACCGTCGAGGAACGGCGCGCCGATGCGCAACGCCTGCTGCGGGTGTACCGCGAAAAACTGATCAGCCTCGGTGCCGAAGGCGTGCTTGACCAGGACGCTGCCTGGGAACAGTTTCGCCGTTGGCCGGTTTGGGGGATGCAGACCTGGATGTCGAATATGGATGACTGGGGGCAGGACGGTTTGCCGATGGTGGAACGTTTCTTCGCCGCTGCAGAAGATTTTGATACCGTGCGTTTGCTCACACATGGGCGTAAGCCTCGCCGTACGCCGACACTGGGGCAGGGCGCGCGTCCGTTAACGCAGGCCTATCAACATCTACTGGAGGATTGAGAATGGTCGGGCAGGAAGAGTTGCGCTTGCAGGGTGCGGATAACTTTCGCAGCCTCAAAGGTATTCCCACCGGTTGTGGTCGTCGTATCGGCGACCATTACCTGTTACGGGCAGAACAGCTGGATCGACTGACCGCTGAAGACTGGCAGACCTTGCGGCGGATCGGCCTGACAACCGTCTGCGATTTACGCAGCGCCGCAGAGCGTGAGCGTTACCCGAGCGGCGTACCCGATTCGGCTATCGCGCAACTCCACCTGGAGGTGCTTGGTGATGTTCGTGCCGACCCACGGATTGCCGCCATGCTCGCTGATAATCCAGAGACTCAGGGCGCGCGAAACATGATGTTGGAGGTCTACCGGCAACTTCCGCACCTGTTGGCGCCGTTGTTGCCAGCGCTGTTCGAGCTGTTCTCTACCCGCAATGCATCGGTGCTCATTCATTGCACGGCGGGTAAGGACCGCACCGGGGTCGCGGTGATGTTGCTGCTGCACGCACTGGGCGTCGCACCGGAGCACATCATGGCCGACTATGTGCTCTCGGCACGTCGCTTCAGTCAGCTGGAGGTGGCGCGTCAGCAGGCCATGAGCACCACGGTGAGCCACCTGGTCGGCCAAGCGGTCAGCGAGGCGGCCATTGATGCAGTGCTGGATGCCCGTCCCGAGTACTTGAATGCTGCGTATGCAGTGATCGACGCCGAGTACGGTGGACTGGATCTTTACCTGCAGCGCTTCAGTGGTTTGAGCCAGAAAGGCTTGCAGACATTGCGCGATACCTTGCTGGTCGCCTAGGTCACGACTTCGGTCACTACCCGCGCGGGTTTCCATTGCGCCAATCCAATTCCCAGTAAAATCAATCCGCCTCCGACCGCGTGGTACAGGTGCAATGTTTCCCCCAGCAACACAATCGCCAACACCGCGGTAAATAACGGGACCAGGTTCATCAGCACGGCGGTTTTTTCTGGCCCCAGGGTTTGCAAACCACGCATCCACAAGCCGGGCGCCAGCGCTGAGGCAAACAGACCCGCGAACAACACCAGCGGGACATTTGCGGTTGTCAGGGCTATCGAAGGGGCCAGCACAAAGGGCGGCACCAACAGCAGGGTGCCGCAGATTATTTGCACGTAAAGGCTTTCCCAGGTCGGCAGGGGAATCTGCCAGCGCTTGACCAGCACGCAGTACAACGCGTACGACAGCGAGGCCAGCAACATCATCAATTCCCCTTGGCCAACCCCGTGTGCCCAGAGCGAGGGCAGGTCGCCTGCGGCCAGCAACCACGTCAGCCCGGCAAACGACACCAGAGCACCGACCAATAACGTCGCGGTCGGTTGGGTATTGAGCAGGGGAAAGGCGAGCAGCACGGTGAGCAGGGGCATGGTCGCCAGGATCAGGCCCATGGAAGTGGCGCTGACAGTGTGCGCGGCGAAATAGGCCAGCGACTGGTACAGCGACATGCCGAGCAAGCCCAGCAGCCACAACTTGGGCAGGTGCGGCCGAATCTGCTGCCGCAACCGCCAGACCTTGGGCAACATCACCGGTGACAACACCAGCAACGCGACCAGCCAGCGGTAAAAGGAAATGGCTGCGGGGTCAATCACCCCAACCGAAAGGCGATTGACCACGGTACTGGCGGCCCAGATCAGCGTGGCAAGAACAGGGAACAGCAAGTTCATCACGGGGGCGCCAACGTTGAGGGTGCGCACTACGCACCGGAGAGTTTGTCGATATGTTTTGGTGTTATTCGCTGGCAGCGTTACGTGCCGCAATCGTCGCGGCAAAATCGCGTTTGAGGGTTGGAAAGTAGGCAATCTGCCCACCCATGCCGCCGGCAATGTCAATCGAGGCGGCGCTGATGAAGCTGGCATATTCACTGGCCAGGAACAGCGCCATACCGGCAACGTCTTCAGGTTTGCCATAACGCCCGAGCGGTACCACCTTCATCACCATGGCGTCGAACTCCTCGCGACTGACGCCAGGTCCCATTTCCTTGTAGTGACGATCCCATTGACCGGTATCGATCCAACCCATGTTCAGGCTGTTGACCAGGATATTGTCTTTGGGCAGTGACATGCCCAATGAGCGGGAGAGGGCGATGCACGATGCGCGATTGATTACTGAGGGAATTCCGTCGGGCGTCGGAATCACCCCGGCCAAGGCGTTGATTTCGATGATCCGTCCCCAGCGCTGTTCACGCATGAACGGCACCACCGCCTGCACGAATCGGAAATGCCCCATCTGCAGAATGTTGGCATGTTCGAGGATGACTTCCGGAGTGAGGGTGTCGAGGTTGCCGCCACGGCCTTGACCGGCGTTGTTCACCAACACATCGACCCCGCCCCACGCGTGTGCAACTTCAGCAACAAACGCCTTGACCCCCTCACTGTCCGTCACGTCGACAGCCCGGGCAATCACCGCCTGGGCGTGTTCCGCAAGTTGCGCGCCGACTTCCCGGACGTCTGACGCACTACGGGCGCATATCGCTACCCGCGCCCCTTCAGCTGCGAATGCCCGGGCGATGGCCAGACCAATGCCCCGCGAAGCGCCCGTGATGATCACGCGTTTGGCACTCAAATCAATATTCATGGTGGCTCCTCTTGTTTTTCTTCTGGCGGTTCACTGCCGTTTTACCCGCGCAACGCCAGGCGTTCTGTGGGATGGCAGGGGCTATTGAAAGCCCAAAGCACAAAAGCGTCAAAGTTTATTTGAACGTTTATCTGTTTTGTGTGCAGTATTTACCGGCGAAACGCCTTTGCTGGAACGATTCTTCACCTTGACGGGTGTGAAATTCTATATGGAGAATGCAAATCTTTATGTGGAATTTTATTTTGTGATCCGTTACGGTGACTTTCAACTGAGGAGGAAAGTGGGTCTGGATGCGTGCCAGACCTCTTCAGCGGACTGTCCAGGCGAGACATTCAACGATATTGTGGGGTAGCGCATATCGCTGGAGCGACCGTTTGAACGCACATAGCGACTGAAAATAACAATAAAAGGTAGTGTGTATGAATCATAAGACCAAGCAGAGTCGGCTGGTACTGGCTCAAGGTGCGCTTACGCTGATGATGGTTGGCGGCTCTCAAGGCGTCATGGCGCTCTCTTTCGATCTGCCGAACCCTGATTATCGCCTGCGTTGGGACAACACGGTCCGCTACAACCTGGGCATGCGGACTGACAGTCAGGACAGTCGCATCATGAACACGCCGAACTTCGACGAGTCCGACGGCAAGTTCGATAAAGGCGACATTGTTACAAATCGTCTCGATGTGTTGAGCGAACTCGACTTTTCCTACCTCAACGAGTGGGGTGGACGCCTCAGTGGTGCCGGCTGGTTTGACCAGGCCTATAACGATCACGATGTGAAAAGTAACGTTCCCGGCTACGCCACCAGCTATCGCAACAATCGTTACAGCGACGAAGTGAAGCGCTACATGAACGGCCCGTCGGGAGAGATTCTCGATGCCTTTGTCTGGCGCAACTTCAACATCGGCGACACACCGGTCAACGTGAAAGTCGGTCGTCACACCAACTATTGGGGTGAAAGCCTGTTGTTCGGCGCTCACGCCGTGTCCTACTCCCAGGCCCCCAGCGATGGCGTGAAAGCCTCGACCAGCCCGGGTATCGAAACCAAGGAAGTGTTTCTGCCGGTGGGGCAGATCTCGGCCAAGGCCCAGGTCACTGATCACCTTTCGGTTGCCGGTCAATACTTCTACGAATGGGAGCCCACGCGCATTCCTTATGGGGGTACCTATTTCGGCGCGGCCGACCCTTTGTTCGAAGGTCCGGACCAACTGCCGGTAGCGCCTAACGGAGCGACGTTGCAGCGTCAGGATTCGCGCTTCGGTCGCGATGGCAAAAACTGGGGCGTGATGGCCAAACTCAACGTTGAAGAAGTCGAATCGACGTTCGGCGCCTACTATCGCCAGTTCGACGACTACCAGCCTTGGCTGGCCCCACAGGTCAAGGCAGCGCTGGGTTCGTACCGGGTTGTTTACCCGCGTGGCGTGAAGCTGGCAGGCGTCAGTTTTGCTCGGGTTTTCAACACGGTTGCGGTCGGCTCTGAACTGTCCTACCGCATGAACGGTGCCTTGAATGCCACTGGCGTCAGCGCGCTGGACGACGAAGGCCCGCGCGGCGACACCATTCACTTTATTGCCAACGCCGTTTACGGCGTGCCGCGTAACTTCATTTCGAACAACGCGACCCTAGTGGGTGAGTTCGCCTACAGCCACCTGGATCGCGTGACTGAACACGAAGAGCTCTATAAAGGTGTCGGAAAAGCCGCTTGTACCAATGCCAGAACGCCAGGTATCGCCGGGTCCGGCAGCGAGTCGGATGGCTGCTCCTCGAAAGATTATTATGCGGTCGCGGTCAACTACACTCCGCAATACATCTCGATCTTCCCCTCCTGGGACATGGATGTACCTCTCACCGTCAACTACGGCCTGCATGGCAACGCACCAACAGCCGGTGGCGGCAGCGAAGGCGCGCTGGCTTACTCCGTCGGCGTCAAACTCACTTATGCCCAGCTGTATGAGTTCGGCCTGCGTTATGCCGACACAGCGGCCCAACCGAAGAACCTGGCCAATGGCACCGTCGCCGGTAACGGCAACGTAGGCGGTGAAGACCGCGGCTGGCTGGCTTTTACCTTCAAGACCTCCTTCTGATAAATCAAACAAGAATCGGAGAACGTGTTCATGAAACGTCCACTTGCATTAACTGCCGTCCTGATGAGTTTTGCGACCTGTAGCCTCACAGCCGCCGCTGCTGGCGACGCCTCGGACCTGGGTAAGAGCCTGACGCAGTTCGGAGCGATTCAGGCCGGTAACGCCGATGGCACGATCCCCGCTTACGAGGGCGGCCTTACCACCGCTCCGGCGGGTTTCAAGCCCGACAGCGGGTTTTGGGTTGATCCGTTCAAAGATGAAAAGCCACTGTTTCGCATTGACGCCAAAAACGTCGACAAGTATGCGGACAAGCTCAGTGAGGGGCAGAAAACCCTGATCAAGAAATACCCGACTTACTACATCGACATTTACCCAAGCCATCGCACGACTGCCTATCCCAAAGCGGTACTCGATGCCACCGTGCGAAACGCCAGCAGCTGCGCGATCCAGAAAGATGGCCTGGCCGTTGATCCATCTTGCCGTGGCGGCCTGCCGTTCCCGATTCCGAAGACCGGCAATGAAGTGATGTGGAACCAGCAGGTGCGCTACAAAATCGGCACCGGCTACTCGACCACGACTTCGTCCAACAGCTGGGTAGTCGACGCCAACGGCTCGATCACCAAGACCGCTGAACAGGCGACATTCGAAGAAACCCCGTACTACCAGGTGACTCAGGCGGATCGCGATCCACTGATGTACGCACGAGTGTTCTCGCGCAACGACTATCCGGCGCGGCGCTCCGGTGAAGTGGTGGTGCTCACTGACTTCCTCGATCCATTGGCGAAGGCCCGTCGTTCGTTCAGTTATTCCCCAGGCCAGCGCCGGGTAAAACTCGCACCGGAATTTGCCTTTGATACACCCGTTGCCAGCCAGGGTGGCGTGACGCTGTTCGACGAACTGCAAATGTTTTCCGGGAGCCAGGACCGCTTTGACTACAAGCTGGTCGGTCGCAAGGAAATGTACATCCCGTACAACGCCTACAAATTCTACTTCGGCGTCGGCAAGCAGGAAGACCAGTTCATGCCGCACCACGCCAACCCGGCGAACGAGCGTTGGGAGCTGCATCGGGTGTGGGTCGTGGAAGCCACGTTGAAGCCGGGTATGCGCCACGTCTACAGCAAACGCACCTACTACCTGGATGAAGATACTTTCGGCGTCGGCCTGTATGACGCCTGGGACAAGAGCGGCGCGTTGTATCGCTCGATCTTCCTCAGCGGCGTCCAGCTCTACGACAAAAACATTCCCTATAACGTGAAAAACGTCGTGTATGACTTCAACAAAGGCATGTACGCGTTGCTCAACGATGGTTTGAAGGGCGGCTACAAGTTCATCGACAAACCACTCTCCGAGCGTGACATGAATCCTGAAGCCATTGTGGCTCGGGTCACCCAGCGCTGATGTGATTTCGCCTGTCCTGCCTGCCGGTTTGCGCATCAAGCCGGGCAGGCAGAACAGGTGTGTTTGCCACGCGGGATGGTTAAGGAATAAAAATAATGACTAGCCCTTGCCCTGCTTCTTTTCTTCTCTGCACTTCGCGTCTGCTCCTGGCAGTCGCGTTTGCGGTCGGCGCGAGCTCATTGCTGACGACGCCTGCCTACAGCGCCGTCGCGTTGTCGGCCGATTCGCTCGACGTGCCGGCGCAGCGGATCGATGAACACCTGCCCGCACCCTTGCTGTCGGTCGCCACAGCGGGCGACGCGATGATTGGCGTCGGCCTGCACGGGTTGATCCAGCGCTCCATCGATGAGGGCCGCACCTGGCAACAGGTCGATAGCCCGGTGTCCAGCGATCTTGTGCAAGTGCGGTTTCGCGACGAGCGTCATGGCTGGATCGTCGGTCACGATGCGGTGGTCATGCACACCACCGATGGCGGTCAAAGCTGGCAAGTGCAGCTCGACGGGCGCCGCTTGTTGACCTTGCTCAACGCTTACTACGGCCCACGGGCCGAACAAGGTGATGAAGCCGCAGCCCAGATGCTTAAGGAAGTGGCTATGGCCGCCAGTACCTCGGCGACGCCGGACGTGTTGGCCGCACCCTTTCTCGATGTGATGTTCGATGAGCACGGCAACGGATTTGCCGTGGGTGCCTTCGGCATGTTGTTGCACAGCACGGATGACGGCCAGAACTGGCAGCCGTGGACCGAGCGCAGTGATAACGATCGGCGCATGCACCTGTATGGACTGGCGGAACAAGCGGGCACTTTTTACATCGGCGGGGAGCAGGGTTTGCTGCTGCGTCTGGATGGTCCGCAACAACGTTTCGTGAAAATCGATACGCCCTACACCGGCACTTACTTCGGCGTCCGCGCCTTCGACGGTCTGCTGCTGGCGTACGGGCTGCGCGGCAACCTGTTTGCCAGCCGTGATGACGGCCAGCAATGGCAGCCTGTGGCAACCAATCTCAATAGCAGCCTGGTCAGCATTGTCGAGCAGGGTGATGCCTTGATCGTCGTGAGCCAGGGTGGGCAACTGGTCAGCGTTGACCGGCAGAGTTTGCAGGTCACCCCGCTGGCAGATGCGCGGGTAGGCGAGGTGTATGCAGCCAGTGCCACCAAACAGGCTGGGAGCCTGCTTGTCACGCGCTTCAGCGGCGCCAAGGTCATCGATATCGCCCAGGCCAACTAAAGCCCCCGGCACGATTCCCCTACGAGAAAGAAAAAATGGTCGAGCAAAAATTCAACAGCGGGATGCCAGTGATTGCCAACCTGGAGGACTTTGACAAAAACTCCGGTGGCTGGTTTGAACGGGTCATATTCCGTCATCGCATGGTGGTCGTCGTTGCCTGCTTGCTCGCCACTGTGGTGCTGGGCTTCTTCGCTACACGGCTGCAAGTCAATGCCAGCTTCGAAAAAATGATTCCCAGCTCCAGCCCTTACATCAAGAATTACCTGGCGTATAAAAACCAGTTGCCAGGCCTGGGCAACAGCATTCGCGTCGTGGTGGAAAACAAATCCGGTGATATCTACGACGCCGACTATCTGCTGGCGCTGCAAAAGGTCAACGACACCCTGTACCTGATTCCAGGCATCGACCGCTCCTGGATGAAATCGCTGTGGATGCCCATCGTTCGCTGGAAAGAAGTGACGGAGGAGGGCATTGATGGCGGTGCGGTCATGCCATCGGATTACGACGGCAGTGACAAATCGATCACGGCCTTGCGCCGCAACATTATGCGTTCCGGGATCATTGGCAACCTGGTGGCGAACGACGGCCGGTCGAGCATGATTGTCGCGCCGCTGCTCGATACCAATCCGCAGACCGGACAACCCCTGGATTACGGTGATTTTTCCAAGCAACTGGAAGCGCAGATTCGCTCGCTGGAAAGTGACAAAGTGGGCATCCACATTGTGGGTTTCAGCAAGCTGGTGGGCGACCTGATCGACGGCCTGTATTCGGTCATGCTGTTCTTTGGCGCATCGGTACTGATCGCCGGGTTGTTCGTCTATTTCTATACACGCTGCCTGCGCAGTACCTTGCTGCTGGTGAGCGTGGCAGTGGCGGGGGTGGTGTGGTTGCTGGGTTTGATGCAACTCCTCGGCTACGAACTGGACCCTTACTCCATCCTGGTGCCGTTCCTGATTTTTGCCATCGGGATCTCCCACGGCACGCAAAAAATGAACGGCATTCTTCAGGACATTGGCCGTGGCACCCATAAATACATTGCTGCGCGCTATACCTTCCGCCGCTTGTTTCTCACTGGCTTGACTGCGCTCCTGACCAATATCGTTGGTTTTGCCGTGCTGGTGATCATTGATATTCCGGTGATTCGCGACCTGGCACTGACCACCAGCATTGGTGTCGCCGTGCTGATTTTCACCAAGTTGCTGCTGATTCCGGTGGCGTTGTCGTACCTGGGCGTCAGTAAGAAAGCCGCGCGTATCGCCATCGCCAAAGATCAGGCCGGCGCAGAAAACCGCGGTTTTCTCGGGCGTCTGTGGAGCGGCCTGGATCGCTTCACCGAACGGCCGATGGCCACGGCGGTGATTGCCGTATCGCTGGTGGTGACGCTGATTGGCAGCGTGGTGATGATGCACCTCAAGGTCGGTGATCTGGATCCCGGTGCACCGGAGTTGCGTGCGGATTCGCGCTATAACCGCGATAACGCCTACATCACCAGCCACTACGGACTTTCCAGTGACCAGTTCGTGGTCATCATGAAGACCAACGAAGACAGCTGCCGTCTGTACCAGTCGCTGCAAAGCATGGACAAACTGGCCTGGCGCCTGCGCCAGACGCCTGGTGTACAAACCACCCAGTCGCTGGCCGAAACCGTGCGCATGATCAGCTCCGGCATGGCTGAAGGCAGCCCGAAATGGTTGAGCATCAGCCGCGACCAGGCGATCACCAACTCGGCGGTGGATGCCGCGATGATTTCTGCACCGGGCATCACCAACCAGCAGTGCTCGGTCACTCCATTGATCGCCTACCTGGCTGATCACAAAGCCGACACACTGAGCCGGGTGTTGAAAGTTTCTGAAGAGTTCGCCAAGGAAAACAACACACCCGCTGGCGCCGAGCAGCCTGTGGAATTCCTCCTGGCTGCGGGTAATGCCGGGATCGAGGCCGCCACTAACATTGAGGTAGAGAAGGGCATCATCACCATGTACCTGGCCGTGTATGGCGCTACGGCCTTGCTCTGCCTGCTGACCTTCCGCAGTTGGCGCGCAACCCTGGTGGCGCTGATTCCTTTGCTGATGACTACGATCATCTGCAAGGCGCTGATGGTCTGGTTGGGGATCGGCCTGAAAGTAGCCACCTTGCCGGTAATCGCCGTGGGTGTCGGTGTCGGCGTGGACTACGCGCTGTATCTGCTCAGTGTGCAACTGGCGGTGCAGGAACGCGGTGGAAGCCTGGCGGTTGCGTATCGCCGCTCGCTGGATTTCACCGGTCGGGTCGTGGCGCTCGTTGGCCTGACCATGGCCGCCGGGGTGATTACCTGGGCCTGGTCGCCGATCAAGTTCCAGGCGGACATGGGCATTCTGCTGACCTTCATGTTCCTGTGGAACATGCTCGGTGCGCTGGTGCTGATCCCGGCCCTCTCGCATTACCTGCTCAACCCGAAAGGCAACTCCAAGGCCGGCGTGACCCTCGATCTGGAGGACGCGCGCGCCCAACAGGAACCGCGCAAACCCGCGGCCAGCGCACCTGCACCCCAATTGACCGAGCTCGCCTTACCCCGGCGTGTCCGCTGACTAATAGCCGGGC
Source organism: Pseudomonas gessardii (assembly GCF_001983165.1). Lineage (GTDB taxonomy): Bacteria > Pseudomonadota > Gammaproteobacteria > Pseudomonadales > Pseudomonadaceae > Aquipseudomonas > Aquipseudomonas gessardii. The sequence continues at coordinate 81,751 of NZ_MNPU01000003.1, forward strand.
ACAGACCTGGCTGGCAACTGCAAGGAGAGAACAATGTTCGAGTTATTGATGAGTGCCGACATGATGGTTCCGGACCCGGACGGCATGACGGAAATGTTGGTCGACAAGCTCGGCATCTACAAACACGAACGCTGGCGCCAGGCGTTCGATAATCACCCGTATATTGCGCATTTCCTGCGGGTACACAAATCCCTCGCGGTGTCGCCTACGCGCATCGAACCGCAGTGGCACCTGGATCGGCCGAACCCCGGTGATCCGTTGTTCCATGACTTTCTGGAAAGCCTGAAGGATTTCCAGGGGCATCATCGGCCGATGATCACGCACTCCATCGTGCTGGCCCTGCACGGGGACAAGTTCGACGCGCTGGTAGACAAACTGATGCGTCGTCGCTTGCCTTTCCGCATGGCGCAGCGCACCCCGGAAATGCCCTTCGACCGCTTATGGCTGGGTGCCACTCCCGAGCAACCGTATTACCAGCCCACGGTGGATGGCGGTTTGTGCATTGAGATCATGCCGACCGAGCCTTTGCAGATGCCGCCGGAAACGTATCAGTTGCCACCGATGCAGCCGCGTGATCTCAAGCCCGGCGACATGGTCCGCGTCACCGCCCGTGGCTTCCTGGTACGCGACCTCGATGAAACCCTGCGTAAGGTCTCGACCAACCTCGATTGGGAACCGAGCGGGCCGGTCGAGAGCATCGGCAGCGAAGGTTACCGCCGTGCGCGTATGGGTTTCACCGTGCCGAACAGTGCCACCCTCGATGTCCTCGAGGCGACCTACTGGAACACCGACGCCGGCCACTACGTCAATAACTGGGGGCCGGGTCCGTACTACATCCGCATCGGTGTCAACGATCTGGCTGCCAAGGCCGAGGATCTGCGGTCACGCGGCACGCGGTTCCAGTGGATCGAATCCTCCGAGGCCGTCGGCGGCCGTGCGTTGATCAAGATCGACCCACAAGAACTCAATGGCCAGGTCTTCGAGTTCGAGGAGTGCCCTGTATGAGCACAGCGCAAGAACCGCAGTCTCCCGTTTTGATCAACGATGCGGTGCGCCTTGAGCGTGATGCCATGGTGGGTTGGGTGGTACTGACCCGGCCCCGGCAGATCAACGCCATCAACGACGATATTCGTCAGGGCGTGCCGCAAGCACTGGCGCTGTTGCAGCAAGACCCGGACATTCGCGTGATCGTGATTCGCGGGGAAGGTGAGCGAGGCTTTTGTGCGGGTGCTGATATCAAGGAGCGTCGTGGCCCGGAATCGAGCCTGCAAGTGCGGCAGCGCATGGAACAGGTGCGCTGGATCGAAGCGCTGGATGGCATCAGCAAACCGGTGATCGCTGCCATTCATGGTTATTGCATGGGCGGTGGGTTGGAACTGGTGCTGGCGTGTGACATCCGCTTCGCCGCGCCCGATGCCGTGTTCGCCCTGCCGGAAACCGGCCTGGGGCTGATTCCCGGCGGCGGCGGTACGCAACGACTGTCCCGAGTGGTGGCGCCGGGTCAGGCATTGGACATGTTGCTCACCGGTGACCGGGTGGGCGCCGAACAAGCGCAGCGCATTGGTCTGGTCAGCCGCCTGGCCAGCGACAACGCCAGCCTGCTGGACGAAGTACGGGCCTTTGCTCAGCGCATCGCCGTCAAACCACCCACCGCGTCGGCGTTTGTCAAACAGGCAGCACGGGCGGCGCTGGACATGAACCTCAAACGTGGCCTGGACCTGGAGCTTGATCTGTTCGCCTTGCTGGCCCCGACCAAGGATGCCCGCGAGGCGGCCCAGGCGTTCAGTGAACGGCGCGAACCGCGATTTACCGGCGAGTAAAGCGCCACTCAAAACAATAAGGAACAGAGCATGAGCACAGGAAAACTGGCAGGACGAGTGGCCATTATTACCGGCTCCGGTGGCGGCCTGGGCGCTGAGTGCGCACGGGTGCTGGCGTCGCATGGTGCAAGTATTGCGGTGGTCGATATCAATTTCGAGGGGGCCACAGCTGTGGCCCAGTCACTCCTCGCCGAGGGGCATCAAGCCTTGGCGATCGCCACCGACGTCTCCTCGGAAGACGCCGTGCGCGCGATGGTTGCTCAGGTTAAACAGCATTTCGGCCGTATCGACATTCTGCACAACAACGCGGCGATCCTGAACGCCGAGCAACGTCAGCTAGACCGCGATTTCGTCAACCTCGACATGCAGGCCTGGGACCGCGCCATCGCCGTCAACCTGCGTGGCGCGGTGCTGTGCACCAAGCATGTGATTCCGGTCATGCTGGAGAACGGCAAGGGCTCGATTATCTTCGCCACCTCGGGTCTGGGCATGCAGGGCGATATGTCCCTGACCGGCTACGCCACCTCCAAGGCGGGGCTGATGATGCTGCCGCGCATGGTCGCCTCGCAATACGGCAAACAAGGCATTCGCGGCAACGCCGTGCAGATCGGCCTGGCGCCTTCGGAACACGCCATGCCTGAACCCTTGCTCGACATCCTGCGCGACAACCACTGCACTGCCGAGCTGGGCACGCCTCGGCAGATTGCCGATGTGGTGGCGTTCCTGGCCAGTGACGAATCCTCATTTGTCACGGGCACCACGCTGGTCGCTGATGGTGGTTTCAGCAGCCACACCCCCTCCCTGGTGGCGATGCGCGCGCTGTTTGCGCAGATGGGCCGCACCGGCATGTAACCCTTGCCCGGCGCATCCCGTGCGGTGCGCCGCGGCTGATCTTTGCCGCCATAGCCGCCGCGCGCCGCTGTGGTTGAACTCGACTTGGAATTAATTGATGAACCAGAACCAAAATGCGAGCACTACGGATTTTGATGTGATCATCGTCGGCGGTGGCACCAATGGCCTTTCGGCTGGCTGCTACCTGGGCCTGGAAGGCAAGAAGGTGCTGGTTCTGGAGGCATTGGACAAGGTCGGCGGGATGGCCTCCTCGGGTTACCTGATACCCGAAGCGCCGCAGCATCTGGTTCATCCCTGTGCCCTGGACATGATGTCGATGCGCGTGCATTCCCATGTGCCAGCGGAGCTGGGACTTGATCGACACGGTTTCAAATCGATAGAGCTTGCGCCGGGGTATGTGTACTTGCATCCGGATGGCCAATCTCTGATCTTCTGGCGCGATCGCGAGAAAACCGCCGCCGAGATCCGCCGGTTCAGCAGCAAGGATGCCGAGGCGTTTCTGCAGTTCATGAAAGTCATCGACATGTTCCTCGATATCGCGCTGCCGATGATGCGTGTCGACCCGGCCAAAACAAACCTCGGCGTGAAGCTGAAAATGCTTGGCACCGCCATCAAACACAAAGCGCTGAAACCCGAGCTGATGGCGCTGATGACAGGCTCCGCGTTGCAGGCGGCACGTGAGCGCTTCGAGCATCCGGTGACCATTTCCGCGATGTGTGCACTCACTGGGCTGGCAGGGGATATCAGCGCCGATGGCGGTGGCATCTATTACGCCTTGCTCGGTTTCCTTCATCGTTTTGGCGTGGGCCGGGTATTGGGTGGCATGCAGCAGTTGAGCAATGCCATGCAGACTCGACTGGAAGAGCTGGGCGGGCAAGTGCTGGTGTCGGCCAGCGTCAGTGAAATCGTTGCCAGGGACGGTCTGATCAAAGGCGTGAAACTGGCTGATGGTCGTCAGTTCACCGCACGTGCGGTCATTGCCGGCTGCCACCCCAAGCCGGCGTTGGACATGGTTACCCGTGGTGAAATCCCTCAACACCTGCTGACCCGTATCGCCATGGCACCTGCTAACGGCAGAGGGTCGGGACCATTGAAGGTGGATGTTGCCCTGCGTGGGCAGATTTCTTTGCCGCGTTTTGCTGCCATTCGCGGCGATGGCGTGGATTTGCGTAAAACCGTCATGCTGATCGGCACCGAAGAAGCCGTGCTGGAAAACTTCGCCGCCTGCGCCCGTGGTGAAGTACCGAAGTTGCCCTATATCACCGTGGCCGCACCCAGTGCGGCCGACCCTTCACAAGCGCCAACCGGGCAGGATGTGTTGTACATCTATCCGCCGGTGATGCCGGTGAATCCCAATGAAGGTTGGGACGCGCTGCGTGAGCGGGTGGCCGACCAGGTGCAGGAACAGCTGTATGACTACATCGATGGGATCGAGGGGCAGGTGATTGGCCGACATATCGAGGCTGCTCCGGATTTTACTGCGCGCTTGAACACGGTGAATGGCTGCGTGGTGCATATCGACACCACCTCGATGCGCTCGAGCACCATGCGCCCGGCGTACGGTTTGGGAGGCGATACCTTGCCGGTGGCGGGACTGTATTTAGGGAGTGCCGGCATTCATCCGGGCGGTGGGGTAAACGGCATGGCCGGGCGGTTGGCGGCCAAGCGGGTGAGCAAGTATTTGCGTAAAAAGGCTGACTGAAGCGGGTCGCTGATTCCAAGCCCCTAAGCAACCCCCCCCTGTGGGAACAAGCCTGCTTCCACAGGGAAAGCTCATTGGGCGAGAGTGTGTGAACGGTGCTTAAACGCCGTCGACGTTTTTTTCTGCGCCCAGCGAAATACTCGCCAGCACAAAATCCGCCGAGTACTGACGCCAGGTGGCCATGCCTTGCTCCGAGTCCGTATCCAGCCCGGCAAGTGCCGACATCGAATAGCGGTTGGTGAACCAGCCAGTAGTCACCAGCGAAGCGCTGGCCAACAACAGGCGCGGGTTGATGTCTGCGCGAAAATCACCACTGGCCGCACCCCGCAACAAAATCGCGTCGAGCTTGGCGATCAGCTTCGGTGCCATTTCCAGAAAATGGTTGCGAGGTGTTTCGTGGGTGTCATGGTAGCGAATGCCTTCCAGCGCCAGGCTGCCGAGGAAGGGGTCCAGACGGTACTGGTCAAAAAAATGGTTGAGCACGGCGCGCATCGCCACTGGCGGTGAAAGCTCTTCGACATTGAGGTTGACCAGCTCGGACATGATGTTGTCCGAAGACTCATCCAGTACCGCTACAAACAGGCCTTCCTTGGAGTTGTAGTAGTGGTAGACCAGCTGTTTGGTAACGCCGGCTTCCCGGGCAATTTCTTCCACGCGCGCACCGGCCAGGCCTTTTCTGGCGAACTCCACGCGCGCTGCCGCGAGCAGGCGATTCATCGTATTGCGTTTGCCCTGTTCGCCACCTTCTCCTGCCTTTACCGCCACCTCGTCCTCCTCATGCCAGTTTTGGCCAGGTTATTCACACCTTGAAGCATTTCCCCGGGGGCCTTCGTTTGACCCCAAGTCAAACGAAGCGGACTACCGGCGCAGACACAACCACATACCATGGGTCGGCAGCCGGACAATCTTGGTGTGCAAGAAGAATAAAAACAAGACAGGAGCTCCTGATGAGCAACGAAAGCGCAGCACTGGACCTGGCAACCGCATACTCCGCTGTGTCGGAAATGTATCGGGGCACCGACCTGGATATTCACGCGGTGTGCCGCGAGCAACGGCTGAAATCGCCCATCTATGAAGGCGACTTCATCACCCAGTTTGGCGTGCCGACGAATGCCGGCACCCAGCAGGGCACTCGCCCGACCTTCGCCTTGTTCAAATACCAGGATGTAATGACTGTCCTGCGCGATGGTGCGACCTATACCAGCGGTTTTATTGCCGAAGGTCTTGGCGCGTTTTTCGATGGTTTGATCATTCTTGCCATGGACGGTGACGAGCACCGTAAGGTGCGCGCCTTGCTGCAACCGGCCTTTATGCCGGAGACCGTGAACAAGTGGCGCCCGCAGATCGATCAAGTGATTCGCGAGGAGTACATCCAGCCGATGTTGCCGGCAAAGAAGGCCGACTTGATGAAGTTCGGCCTCGAGCTGCCGATTCGCGTCATGTACGCTTTGATGGGCTTCCCCTCGGATGAGCCCTCCAAGTACAAGCAATACGCCGCGTGGGCCTTGGCCATTGTCGGCGGCAACCAGATTGACCCGAGCAAAATGGTTGAAGCGCGACGTCAGGCCGGCATCGCTGTCAAAGGTCTGTACGACGCGCTTGCCGAGGTGGTGGTGCAACGTCGTGCCGAGGGCAGCCAGGGCGATGATGTGGTCGGGCGTTTGCTGCGCGCGGAGTACGAAGGGCGCACGCTGGATGACCACGAGGTGATCACCTTCACTCGCTCGCTTTTGCCAGCCGCGGGCGAAACCACCACGCGCATGTTTGGCTCGGTAATGACTTTGCTCTTGACCACGCCCGGCTTGCTGGAACGCGTCAAGGCCGACCGCTCATTGATCGGCAAGCTGATGGACGAAACCACGCGCTTTGAACCCGTGGCCACTTTCAAGGTGCGCGAAACCGCCCGGGAAGTGGAATTTCACGGCGTGAAAATCCCCAAGGGTTCGTTCGTCCAGTGCATGGTGGTGTCCGCCAACCGCGACGAAGATGCGTTTGAAAACCCTGAGGTATTCGACATTGATCGCAAGCCAAAACCCTCCTTTGGTTTTGGCTTCGGCCCGCACATGTGTATCGGTCAGTTCGTCGCCAAAGTGGAAATCAGCTGCGCTGTCAACGCCATCCTCGACCTCTTTCCCAACTTGCGACTCGACCCGAGCCAACCCGTCCCGCAGATCGGCGGAGCGCAATTGCGAGGCGTGTCCACGCTCCCGGTGATCTGGGACTGAATCACGCTGTAATCCCGTTTCCCTGCCTCAACAAAAACAACAGAGGGCATCATGAGAACGTTTAAAACCATTCCAGAACGCGGTGATTTCGGCTTTCAACAACTGGTTGGGCCGCACAAGGTCACCGGCGCTTCGATGTCAGCCGAACGCGGCTTCTTCGGCCTGCACCTGAGCAAAAGTTCGCCGTTCGGTTCTGTGCGCGATGAGCAAGGCAACATTTACTCATTCGTACGGTCGCTGATGGCGCCCAATGGCACCCCCAACCCAACCAAGTTCTTCTACCTGAACAATCACGTCGATAACGTCAACCTGCGCATGGACCACGAAAAAATGGCCCGCCAGGCGCTGACACCACTGCCGGTACACAGCCTGGAAGGCGATGTCGCACGTTGGGCCAGCCACCCGGGCGAACCCGGCAACTCTTGGGAGATCACCGCCAGCAGCGAACGCCTGACCTGGAAGGAAGAAGGCCTGTTTCACCTCGAAGGCCGACTGCTTGGCCCAGGTTTGCAGTGGTACCTGCCAGGCGTGGAATGGGGCACCTTTTATGTTTCGCAGTTGTGGGATATCGCCGGTGTCTGCGAGGGGCGTCCGGTGAAAGGCGCCATGGCGCTGGACCAGTTCTACATGGCCGAAGGCGGCGCCATTCACTTCAAGAAAGACTTGGTGGTGAACAACAACAAGCATGTGATCTGGTGGTCCTTCGTCACCGTTTATAAAGATGGCACCTGGGATACCGGCTCTTTCATGGTCGGTCACGACCACTTGGGCTACGCCATTTTCAACAATGAAAAAGGCGAGGTTCGGGTCACCACCGATATCGAAGGAAACACCGAACACAAGGACGGAAGCTACTTCCTCAAATCCGCGAAAATCGTGCTGGAAGGCAAGGAAGAGTGGGAGTTTTTGCCTGATGAGAAGGGCGAGATGATCGACTTCGTCGGTGGCTTCCCGATCACTGCGCAGCAGGAAGGCCGTTGGCGTCGGGTTGGCGATACCCGTGAGCCTTCACACTGGCTGGGCTGGGGTGAATCGGACCGGCGTAATGGCTCGGCCCGCAATGTGCCAGGCAAAGACCTGTAAACAGTTGACCGAAACCTTTACCCCTGTAGGAGCTGCCGAAGGCTGCGATCTTTTGACTTTGACTTTTGAAGGCAAGATCAAAAGATCGCAGCCTTCGGCAGCTCCTACAGGGGAGCGTACGCGTTGTATCAGTAGCCTCCACCAATAACAACAATGAGGAATCACGATGAAATTCCGCGACAAAGTCGTGCTGGTCACCGGTGCAGGTCGAGGCATGGGTCGCGCCATTGCCCTGGCCTATGCCCGAGAAGGCGCCAAGGTGGTGGTGTCGGCACGCACCGCTCGATACGGTGAAGAAACGATCGCACAGATCAAGGCCCTGGGCGCGCAAGCCTGCCTGGTCGGTGGCGACATCGCCGACCGCGAGGCGATCAAGTCAATGGTGCAAGATGGTGTAGAGCACTTTGGTGGCCTGGACATCGTGGTGCATTGCGCTGCCGATACCAGTCACGGGCTGATCGCCGAAATGGCCGATGATACGTTTGATCACATCGTTCGCAGCAATATTCAATCGTTGTTCTGGTTGGCCAAGGACTGCGCACCTTATCTGTCGAAAGCAGCCGACAAAGGCCGGCTGATTTTCATCTCGTCCGGCGAAGCCAACCGCAAATACACCCCTCGCCTGATTGCCTATGGTTCCAGCAAAGCCTTCATGAATGCCTTCGCCCGCGGCCTGGCGGTGGAATTCGGTGCCATGAATATTCTGGTCAACGTCGTCGAGCCCGGACTGATCGGCACTGATCACATGCTCGAAACCCTGGGCAATGAACTGCCGCATAAACTCGCTGCACATTTCCCGGTAGGGCGTCTGGGCGAGTCCGCCGACATTGCCAACGCCGTGCTGTTTCTGACCTCCAACGAGGCTTCCTATATCACTGGCACTTCGCTGCTGGTGGATGGCGGCGCCACCATGATCGCGCTGCCCAAGGTCGAAGAAATCCTCAAGGGCCATTAATCAACCCGCACGTCCGCGATGGGAGTCAGGTCATGACATCGGATACACGCAGTAGCAACACCACGGCCCACGCCGGCAATGATTTTTCCGAGTTCAAGCGCGGCTGGCGCGTGGTTGTCGTGGGCCTGTTTGGCATCTGCACCAGTATTACCGCTGCGTTGCTGTACGCCTTCGGCACCCTGGTGATTCCGCTGGAACAGGCGTTCGGCTGGAGCCGGGGCGACTTGCAGGCCTCCATCACCTTTCTGTTCGCCGGTGTGGCGATTTCCACGCAACTGGTCGGCTGGCTGTACCGTCGGTTCGGGCTGCGCCGGGTAGCGATTGTTTCGATCGTGCTGCAGATCGTCGGTTACTTTGCGATCACGCGGATTGAGGGTTCGATCGGCTGGTTGTACCTGGCGTTTTTCAGCATGCCGATCATTTGTGCCGGAACCATTGCGATCACCTGGACGCAACTGGTCAACCTCTGGTTCGAGCGTAACCGTGGTTTGGCGCTGGCCGTGATTCTGTGTGGCACCGGGCTGATGGCGATGATTCTGCCACCGCTGTTGTCGCGGCTGATTGCCGCCTACGGTTGGCAAGCCGGGTTTATTGCGCTGGGGGCGATGCCTTTGTTGTTTACGTTGCCCTTGTCATTGATGTGGCTGCGCATGCCGGCGCTGCTCGCCAGTCCTGACGCGACAACGCAGAAGGAACTTCCGGAGCTGTCCGGCATGTCCTTCAAACAAGCAGTGCGCTCAGGGATGTACTGGGGCTTTAACGTTGCATTGATATTGTCGGTGTCGTTGACCGTCGGCATGGTCACCAACATGGTGCCGATGCTGCAAAGCAAGGGCCTGAGTGCGCAGCAAGCCAGTCAGATCTTCAGTACCTTTGGTATTTCCATCATCGGCGGGCGCTTGTTGGTGGGTTATCTGCTGGACCGCTATTCACCTTCAGTAGTGGCCGCCGTGAGCCTGGCGCTACCCGCATTGGGCTGCGCGATCTTTCTCTTTGGCGGGGCGCAAAACACACCGTTGCTGGTGCTGGCGACCCTGTGCATCGGCGCCAGTGCCGGAGCTGAGTTCGATCTGGCGGCATTCCTGATGGCGCGCTATTTCGGCTTGAAAGACTACGCGCGGATATTTGGTCTGCACCTGTGCCTGATCACCATTGTCTCCGGTCTGGTACCCATGCTGTTCGGCCATCTCTATGACCTGTACGGCAGCTATTCCGCTGTGCTGGTGTGCTGTTTCTGCTGCGCCATTGTCGGCCCGACCATTCTGCTGTGGTTGAGAATGGAGCCAAAATTCCTCGCCCGTCAGCAAAACCTCCAGCTACGACCACATGCCTGAACCCACTTGAGGATGAACGTGAAATGAGCATGGACAAACACACCATCGAGCACTTTCTGCACGGGCAGATCGACTGCTGGAACCGGGGCGACAAAGACGGCTTTTTCGCTCACTACCGCAGCGTCTCGGCCAACGGCTTGAGTATCGAATACGTCGGCAAGCCCCAGGCCGATGCCTGGCAGGTACTGGAAGGCATGTGGGCGCAGCAGCAACCGAAGATTCGCGTTGAAGTGCGCCAGTGCATCGTCAATGGCAATGAAGCGGCGTGCCATCACCTGAACGCCTTTCGCGAGCAGGAAGGCGGTATCGAGACGATCGAGTTGTATCGGTTTGAAGAAGGAAAGTTGTCCGTACGTTACTTCATCAACCAGTAATCGTTGCGCACAGCCTTGTCAGAAAGGCTGTGCGCGTCGTCGCCTAGACGCCATCGGTGGAATGGGACAGCTGCTGCCATTGCTCGATTTCCGCGAGCATCCTGTTGAGCTTGTCGCTGACCTGCTGATAAGCGTCTGAACCCGCCAGGTAACGCAACGGTGGATGTTCGCTGTTGGCCAGGAGCACCAGCGCATCGCCCAGTTTAGCCGGGTTGCCGGTTTGCTGATGGTTGTAGGCGGCCGAAGCGCCTTTGACCTTGGCGGTGAATGCAGCGTAATCCTCCAACCCGCGTGTACCGAAGACCGCGGAGCTGGGGTCGAGAAAGTCGGTACGGAAAACCCCGGGCTCCACCAGCGTGACCTTGATCCCGAACTGCGCCACTTCCTGGGCCAGGGATTCGGAAAAACCTTCCACAGCAAATTTAGACGCGCAGTACAGCGCCGCACCACCCATCCCGACCATGCCACCCATTGAAGACACGTTGAACACCCGGCCACTGCGTTGCTGACGCATGACAGGCAGCACGGCGCGGCAGACGTTGAACACACCGAACACATTGGTCGCGAACTGCTGGTCGGCGTCGCTGGCGAAATTGTCTTCAAACGGCGCCAGTTGTCCATAACCGGCGTTGTTGACCAGCACATCGATTCGGCCAAAACGCGCCACGGCAGTTTCTACGGCAGCCAGTGCCTGGGCTTCGTCGGTCACATCCAGGGCCACTGCCAGCACGCGTTCGCCGTACTCGGCAAAGACAATTTCCAGCGGTTCGATACGCCGGGCGCTGACCACCACGCTGTCACCATCAGCCAATGCGGCTTTGGCAATGGCAGCACCCAAGCCTCGGGCCGCACCGGTAATAAACCAGACTTTGTTCATTGCATCGCTCCAGTCGTTGTGCAAAAAAATGCCGCGTCAGCTTTAAGGCGGGCGCGGCAGCGGGTGTGAAAGATCAGTACGACGTTCAGTCGCGGTTGGCCGCTTCCCAAGCTTTCAGATCGAACCCGTCAGTGGCGGCCTCAACTGCCGTCAGCTTGGGCGCGCGAGCAAGAATCTTGCGCGCCGCCATGTGATCGCCCATGCGATTGCAGGACTCCACGGCCACCAGACGGTCATTGCGGAAACACAGCACAGACGCTTGATGTTCTTCGACTGAACCGAGCACGACGGTACTGTCATAGCCATGCGAGAGTCCGGCGATCTGCAGTTTCAAGTTGCCTTGATCGGTCCAGAACCAGGGCAGGGCGCTATAAGGTGCCGGTTTACCCATCAAGCGTGCAGCCACTGTGCGGGCCTGGTCGATGGCGTTCTGCACCGACTCGAGGCGGGTGTGTAACTCATTGTTTTGCAGGCACGGGAAGCTGGCGACATCGCCTACCGCGGAAATTTGCGGGTCAGAGGTCAGCAGGCTGGCGTCCACCTTGATGCCGTTCTCGATGTCCAGACCGGCTTCAGTCGCCAGCTGCGCATTGGGAATCACACCGATACCAAACACCACCAGGTCAGCAGGGAGTGCACGTCCGTCACCGGTTTGTACCGCGCACACCTTGCCGTTATCGCCGTCGATGCGGCTTAAACCCTGGCGGAAGTCAAAATGGACGCCCCACGCTTCATGGGCCTGGCGAAACAATTCCGACATTTCCCGCGACACGGCACGAGCCATGGGACGCTCGCCCAGCTCCAGTACGTGCACATTAGCCCCTAGGGCAGCGGCCACCGCCGCAAACTCGAGGCCGATAAACCCGGCTCCAATCACCACCACGTTGCGCGCTTCTTTCGCCAGCGGCGCCAGGGCGTCGGCATCGGCTTTGGTTTTGATACCGAACACTTGCGGCAACTCTGCGCCGGGAACCGGCAGGGGGCGGTTGTGGGCTCCGGTCGCCAGTACCAGATGGTCGTAACTGACAGCAGCACCCGAGGCTAACACCACGCGTCGGTTCAGGCGGTCGATCGCGGTCGCCTGGTCATGCAGCAGTTCAATGCGCTGGGTGGTGTAGAAATCAGCAGGACGAAACAGCAGATTGGTCGCCTGGATCTTGCCGAGCAGATAGGCTTTGGACAATGGCGGGCGCTGGTAGGGCAGGCCTGGCTCATCGCCGATCAGGGTGATGCGCCCGTCAAAGCCTTCCTGGCGCAGGGAGGCAGCGACCTGAAATCCGGCCTGGCCAGCACCGACGATAACGACTGAGGCGAGGGTCATGGGAACTCCTTCACGCGCATTCAGAATTGCGACGACGGCAGGTGCAAAACCATGCCGTCCATGTCTTCGCTGATGATCATTTGACAGCTCAAGCGGCTGCTGTCGCGACGTTCGAAAGCGTACTCGAGCATGTCGTTCTCCATGCCTTCCGCCGCTTGCACCTTGCCCAGCCAGGCCTCGTCGACATAGGTGTGACAGGTGGCGCAACTGCAGGCACCACCGCAGTCGGCAGAAATACCCGGCACCGAGGCGAAGGTCGCGGCTTGCATCACCGACTGGCCGATGTCGCCTTTGACTTGATGGGCGGTGCCGTTGTGTTCAATAAATGTCAATGTGGGCATGTTCTGCTCCGATTCTTGTTAGGGGGCTCAGGATTGGCTGGGAATGGTTTGCACGTTGAAGTGCGGCACTCGCCCAAGGGTCAGTAGCAACAGCGGACCGATCAGGCAGCAGGCGGCGCTATAAACCAGCATGGCGTTATACGATCCGGTGCGCGCCAGCATGTACGCAAAGAGCAACGGCGCCAGCGCCGAAGCCACGGTATTGAGGCCCTGATGCACGCCGAACAGGCGGCCGTATTCGCGCAAGCCGAAGTAGCGGGCAATCAGGAACGCGGCAATATCGAACTCCGCCCCGGCGCCAAAACCAACCAGCACCGCCGCCAGCATGAGCGGGGCAAATTCGGTGGTCGGGCTCAGGTAGATGAAACAACCGATAGCGGGCAGCACCAGGCTGATCGCAGACACAATCGGCGGCCACAGACGATCGAGCAGATAGCCGATAAGCATGCGGCCGAAGATCAGCGAAATACCAAAGCAGCTGAAAATGGTGGCCGCGTCCCCCGCGGATAGGCCTCGGGCTTGCAGCATGGGCACGGTGCTGGTGACCATGCCGACAATCGAAGAAATCACCAGGCTGAGCGCCAGGTTACAGGTCCAGAATTTCAGCGAGCCCATGCCTTCACGAAAAGACATGCCGGGCAATTGCTCCAGCGCACGCCCGCCGTCACGGTGACCGGCAACAGAGGGTAGTTTGAACCACAGCAGAATCAGCGGCAGCAGCACCAACAGATTGAGCAGCGCGAGAATCACGAAGGCCGCGCGCCAGTCCCATTGCTCGATGCCCCAGGCCATCAGCCGGGGAATGATGGCGGCAGTGACACCAGTCCCGGACAGACCAATGGCGAGCGCCAGGCCGCGATTGCTGTCGAACCAAAGACTGATCAGCTGGGTCCAGGTTACGGCCAGCGCGCCCATGCCGACGATGGGCAGCAGTGCAAAGGCGATGTACATCGACCAGATCGATTGGGTCAGCTGCGTGGTTGCCAGGTAACCGAGTGACAACAACAGCAGGGAAATAACGGTAACGCGCTTCATGCCGTAGCGCAGGTTGAACCAACCCACCAACTGCAATGACACCACCGCGCCGCCAAACAGAAAGGTGATGCAGGCTTGCAGCTCACTTTTGCTCCAGCCAAAGGCATCGCCGAGCGGCACGACCAGTGTGCCGAAACCATAGAGCAGGGCGGCGTTGATGCTGATGGCCACTCCGGCGACCGACAAAATCAGGATTTTCCAGCTTTGGCGGAATTCGCGCAGATCGATTGCCGCTTCGTTTCTAGACGGGTGCATGGAGTTGGCTTCCTTATAGGTTTTGTTGAGCCAAGCACTGCTACAAGTGGTGATGTGAATCACCGCCAGCAGATTCTTTGAACAGAATCTGGTTTTTTAATCAGAATAAAATCAGAAATTCGGCTTTGTCCAGCGCAGCTATCTGACTAACGGACAAACGAATTTCATGCGTTGCACCCACGGTTGAATCACTCTGAAGCCAGCCGTGTTCAACATCCTGCTGCGATTCCCTTTTTTTAAGCCAAGGCAATGATCAGGGACAGCGGATGAGCCTCAGCATATCCGCGTTAAAAATTAATTGCACATAAAATAAATAAGTGTTCATAATTTGCAAAAGCTGAACCTGATAAAGGAGAAAAAAATGAGTTCAGAAAAAGCGCAGTTCAAAGCGGTGGCCGACCGAAGCCGCTGCTGTGGTTATGGTTTGTGTGCTGCGATTTGCCCCAGCCTGTACAAGCTTGATGCCGATGGCATGGTGTACCTCGACGATGCCCGCGTGCCGCCGGAGTTGGAGGAGGAGGCTCGTGAGGGTGCAGCCGCTTGCCCCGCGGAGGCCATCTGGCTTGAGCCCATCACCCCGGATGACGAAGCCGTTTGATGGCGTGAGCGCCTGCCGCAAACGTGATAACCACTGAGGTGAGGATGTGCTAATGGGTCGATTACCAAACAAGGTCGCGCTGATAACCGGTACAGGCGGCGGCCAGGGCAGGGCTGCGGCGCTACGTTTTGCCCGTGAAGGGGCGATTGTGGTCGGTTGCGATTTCAATGCCGAAGGTCACGAGGAGACTGCAGCGTTGATGCAGGCCGAGGGTTTTACCCTGTACGGCTCGGCACCCGTGGACCTGGGTGATCATGAACAGGCCAAGGCCTGGATCGATGCCGCCGTGGCTGAACACGGGCGCATCGACATCCTGTACAACAACGCTTCCGCCGCACGCTTCGGGCTGGTCAGCGAGCTGTCGATCGAAGATTGGCAGTACACCATGCGCAACGAAATCGACCTGCTGTTCTATACCACCAAATATGCATGGCACCACTTGGCCGAACAGCGCGGAGTGATCATCAATGTATCGTCCACCGCTGCATGGGGTGGCTCGAAAGTGGCCGGCATTTCCGCGCATTCGGCTGCAAAGGGCGCTGTGGTGTCCTTCACTCGCCAGTTGGCGGTAGAAGGGGCGCCGTTCGGTATACGTGCGGTCAGTTTGAGCCCGGGATTTGTCGCGACGCCTGGCACCCGGCCTTTTCTGGAAGACCCCAAAATGCGCGCCATGCTGCTGGATGGCGTATTGATGGATCGCCCCGGCGAACCCGAGGAAGTGGTGGCAATGGCGGTCTTTGTCGCCTCGGATGAGGCTTCATTCATTACCGGTTCGGACTTCGTCATCGATGGCGGGTTACTCGCGATCTAGCACGCGCGGCGCCCTGGCATGGGCTACCGGCACCCTTTCATCTCGAACAATAACAAGGTGAATAACGTGGACATCATCGGTATCGGTTACATGGGCTTTGAGACCCCCAATCTCCAAGCGTGGCGTGAGTACGGCCCTCAGGTGATGGGTTTTGGCATAGGCAAGAACCCCGAGAGTGATCCCGATTCGCTGTACTTCAAGATCGATGATCGTCGGCATCGCTTCGCTTTTCATCCTGGCAAGGTAGACCGCATTGTCTACATCGGTTGGGAAGCGGTGGGGCGCATGGCGTTCGAGGACGGCATCAAGAAGCTGGCAGCCGCCAATGTCGACTTCACTCGCGGTGATGCTGAGCTGTGCGAAAAGCGTGGCGTGCGTGAATTAGTGCGTTTTCGTGACCCGGTGGGGTATCAGCACGAATTGTTTTACGGGCAAAAATGGCTGCCGCGCTCGTTCCAGCCGGGCCGCCCGCACAGTGGTTTCCTTGCCGACGAACGGGGTGCGGGTCATGTGGTGCTGATCACCCCGGACTACACTCCGGAACTGGAAGACTTCCTGCTTAATGTCATGGGTTTCAGCTGGTATGGCGCTGGTGCGGGCAAGGGACGAACCGGTTTCTTCCGCTCCAAACTCAACCATCACACCAGCCATGACATCGCTTATGGTCACGGACCGGGTCGCATGGGCGTGCAGCATGTCGGGCTGTTTGTACGCAACGTGCGTGATGTCGGTGAGACCTACGACATCGTGCGTCAGCGTGAACTGCCGATGATGATGACCCTCGGCCAACATGCCCAGGACCCCCATCTGTCGTTCTACCATTTCAATCCGTCCGGGTTCGCCTTCGAGACCATTGCTGAAATCGAGCCATGGCAAGGCGATCCCTATGAGCTGAATCCAGAAAAACTCAGCCTGTGGGGCCACGAAATGGTCGGGCCAATTCTCGGCGCCAGCGTCAAGACGCCGGAAGAAGTGCTCGACGCCGAGTACCTGCCGACCTACTTGGCCAAGCGCTGACATGCGTCTGGCGCGGGTCGAAGTTGCCGGGCAAGCGTTCTGGGCGTTGCTGAATGCGCAAGCTGATTGCTTTCGGCGAATTAATGCTCCTTTCGCCCACTGGGCCGGGCTAGGGGCGGATCTTGCGCCAGACGCCCTCGACCCGAGTGGCGAATGGTTGCCGTTGTCGGCTGCGCGCCTGCTTGCGCCATTGGAACCCGGTAGCCGGGTTTTTGGTGTGGGCCTCAATTACCTCAGCCACCTCAAGCGCCTTGGCAGTGATTCTCCGGCGCACCCGTTGGCGTACATGAAACCGGAGTCAGCGCTGGTTGGTGCCTATGACGAGATCGATTATTCGCCGCTGACCACCCAGCTTGATTACGAGGTGGAACTGGTCGCCGTAGTGGGCCGCCCGTTGCTGGATGAACCGCATGCCAGCGACTGCCTGCTGGGGTATACGGTGGGCAATGACATAAGTGCGCGCGATGCCGGCAAGCAGATTGGTCGTCTGGACCTGTTGACCCAGAAAGCCATGGACCGCACCACACCGGTAGGTCCATGGATCGTGACCGCGGACGAACTGGGTGTAACGGGGCAACCGGCTTTAGATATGCGCCTGAGCGTTAACTATGAACTGCGCCAGCAGGACAATACCCGGCAGATGATTTTTCCCCTGGATGAGTTGCTCAATTATCTGGATGCACGCATCAGTCTGCGTCCTGGCGACCTGGTGTTTACCGGATCCACCCACGGCGTAGGACTGGAAAGCGGGCGTTTTTTACGGCCGGGTGATCGGGTCGAGGCTGAGATTGCAGGTATCGGTCGACAGAGCAATACCATCGCTGCGCCACGCCAACTCATCCCCGCCCGTGCGGCGGGGCGACTGGGTCAGCCGCTGGACAAGTAATCCCTGAAACTGACTGGCGTAGCCGCTGAGGAGTGATGATGAGCGAGGGTTCGGCGTGGGCGCCGTTTCGCAACAAAGCGTTCCGCGGTTTATGGCTGGCAGCCGCAGTGGTCAACATGGCTATCTGGATGCAGACGGTCGCCGCGGCGTGGATCATGACCACATTGACGACGTCGGCAGCCATGGTCTCTCTGGTGCAAACCGCCGTGACCCTACCGGTATTTCTGTTTGCCTTTCCCGGTGGGGTGATTGCCGATCGGGTAGACCGTCGCAGTTGGCTGATCATTACCCAGTGCATGATGCTGTTCGCCGCACTGGTGTTGTGTGTGCTGGCGTACAGCGCGCACATGGAAACCTGGGGCTTGTTGGCGTTTACCTTTGTGCTCGGTACTGGCAGTGCGCTGGGCATGTCGGCGTGGATGGTGACCATGGTCGGCGTACTGCCTCGCGACCAGGTGCCGGCTGCAGTGTCCTTGAACGGAATTTCCATCAATGCCACCCGGGCTTTGGGCCCCGCGTTGGCGGGTGCACTGATTGCATACTGGAACACGACCTCGGTATTTCTGGTGATCGCGCTGTGTATGTTCGCGGTGCTCCTCTTCCTCTTTCGTATCGCGCCCAACCCGCCTGCCGTGGGCTTGCCACCGGAAACCCTGACCGGTGGCATGCGCAGTGGCCTGCGCTATATCCGGCATTCAGCGGTCCTGTTCAGCGCCATGAAGCAGGTTCTTGTGTTCACCATGAGTGCCAGTGCTTTATGGGCCTTGCTGCCACTGGTGGCCAAGCAGGAATTGGGTATGGACGCTGGTGGTTATGGCTTGCTCATGGCGTTTCTTGGTGCCGGTGCAGTATTGGCTGCGCTGAGCTTGCCGCGGTTGTATCGCGTATTGGGCATGCGTCATCTGCTGGTTTGCGGCGCCATTTCCTTTGCCCTCGCCACCCTCACTGCCGCGCTATCCAACAACCGCTACGCGGTCTGCGCAATGCTGCTGCTGGCAGGGTTCGGCTGGATGGCGGTCAACGCGACCATTTCAACGGTGGTGCAAACCTATGCCGCCAATTGGGTGCGCGCACGGGTCGCATCGGTCTATGTGTTGATCCTGATGGGCGCGATGGCGGCCGGCGGTGCGATATGGGGGGCATTGGCCGAGTATCTGGGATTGAGCCAGAGCTTGCTGCTCTCGACACTGTTGTTGCTGGTCGGCATCGCGCTGACCCGAAATGGCCATGTGGAACTGGGCCAGGAAGCAGACTTTGCCGAGGTGCAGTTGACCGACACACTCCAGCTGGCCAGTCCGGTGTCCCATTCCGAAGGACCGGTATCGGTGGAGATTGTGTACCAGGTGGCGGCGCCGGACCGCGATGAATTTCTGGCTGCCGTATACGCGGTAGGCAAGGCGCGACGGCGCAACGGTGCGCAAAACTGGCGTTTGTACCGCGACATGGCGGACCCGCAACTCTACAGCGAGCGCTTTATTGTCGAGTCATGGCTGGAATACTTGCGCCAACAGGTTCGGGTGACCCAGGCCGACCAGGCCCAAGAGCGTCTCATCGAGCGTTTTCGTCGCGAAGATCTGCAAACCCGTCGTTTGATCTATCAGCCGCCAGTGAAATTAACCGATTGAAGTGTTCGAGTAATTCCCAGATAAAACTTTTACGGCGCCAATCATTCTCAGGTTAGAATGGCGCCACTCTAAAGTTACTGGATTGGGCATGGAACTCACTGACGTCAACGACAGCAGCAAATCGGCCGGCGCAACCCTCGTCAAGCCTGTATCCAACGCCATACGCATCTTGCGCTATCTCAGTCAGGTGGGCACGCCGGAACGTTCAGTGGACATCGCCCGGCAACTGAAAATCAATCCAAGTACCTGCTTCAACATCCTGCGCACCCTGGTGCAAGAGGAGGTGGTCGATTTCAGTGCCCTTTCCAAGCGTTACACCGTGGGCCTGGGCCTGGCGCGCCTGGTTGAACAATTGGTGACTCAGGGTCACCGCGTGCAAATGGCCAAACCCCTGTTGCAGAACCTGGCTGCACGCCAGCGGGTGACCATCACCCTGTGGCGCAAAATGAGCCCTGACCGCATCGTCATTGTCAGTTCCGCCGCGAGCCCGACCGATGTGCGTATCGACATGGCTGAAGGTCAGCGTCTGCCAATTCTGATGGGCGCCAGCGGCCGGTTGTTCGCTACGCAGATCGACCTCGACGATCCGGAAGTACAGAGCAGTTTCGAGACGATTCGCTGGGCCCAGCCGCTGTCGCTCGAGGTCTATCGCGAAGAAGTGAGAGAGGCCGCCGAGCGCGGTTGGGCAATGGACGATGGGCATTTTTCGGGGGGGATTCTTGCCATTGCGGCGCCGGTCTTCTCACCAACCAACAGCATCGATTTCACCGTGTCAGCGGTGATGTTCCGTGGCCAACGGGATGAAGAGGGCCTTGCCGAACTGGGCAAGGCGCTGATCGAGTTCTGCAGCGAAGTGGCCGGCGTACTCTACTGAGGCGCGCCGTTACTCGCGAACCAGTAGCAGGCTACCCCCCAGCGGGCCGCCTCCGGCTGCCACCGTACTGACGCGGTGTTCGCGGGTTTGCCGGCCTTCGGCACGACCCCACAGTTGCAGGCAGGCTTCATGCACGTAACCCAGGCCGTGGGTGCGTCCGCCAGACAGCTGCCCGCCATTGGTATTGATGGGCAAGCTGCCCTCCAGTGCGATGCGCGTGCCACCCTCGACGAACGCGCCACTTTCCCCAATGGGGCACAGGCCCAGGGCTTCAAGCCAGATCAGGGTCAAGATCGAAAATCCGTCATACAACTGCGCAGATTCAACATCCTGCGGGGTGTAGTCGGTGCGTGCCCACATCATCTCGCCAACATCGAAGGCGGCCATTTTGGTCAGGGAGATCTGATCCCACGACCAGGGCTGGTTCAACGCTGCGCCCATGGCCTCGATGCGAATTGGTTTATTTGGCTGGTCCTGGGCGATATCACGACGGGACAGGATGATGGCGGTGGACGCATCACAATGCACGTCGCAGTCGAACATGCGCAGAGGCGTTGAAATCATTCGCGATGCCATGTAGTCGTCCATGCTCATCGGCGTGCGGTACAGCGCCTTGGGGTTGCGCATGGCGTTCTGGCGACACGTCAGGGCTATCTGCGCCAGCTGCTCCGGTCGGGTGCCGTATTCATGGAAGTGACGCTGGGCATACAACGCCATCAGATTGATGCCCGATTGCACATTGAACGGGGTAAACCACTGCCAGGCGTAGCTGCTGTCGCGACCCTGGGTTTTGTTGGTCAGTGCGCCGGCCTGTTTGTTGAGCATACGGGCTGACGCTTCGGTGATGGTGCGAAACACCAGTACGTGCTTGCACAGGCCCGCCGCAATCGCCATGGCCCCGTTAATGACCCCGGTAAGCGGGCCGGGCCCTTCATAACCGCCACCGAACCAGTTGACGTTGAGCCCAAGGGCGCTCTTCAGCGCACTGGGACCGACCGGTGAGAACGGGTCGCCATTGTTGTTATCACCCGGCCAGCAGGCCACGCCGTCGATGTCGCTACGTTGCAGGCCGGCGTCCGCAATGGCTTCCAGGCAGGCGTCCAGGGTCAGGCGCATCGCTGACTTGGTAGACGGTCGGCCGATCTCTGATTGCCCGATACCGGTAATGGCTACGTCTTTTTCATAACGATGATCGAACATCACTGATCCTTCTCGAACAGAGGCAACCACACATCCTCGACATTGAGGAAGCTGACCCGTACCGGCATGTCGATATGTACATCCGTGACCGGCATGCCCACCACGTTGCTCACGAACTGCAAGCCGGGTTGCTCAACGAGCTCGATGATCGCCACCACATAGGGCACCTCCAGGTCGGGGGTCCAGGGTTGATAGTTGATGGTGAAGCTAAGTACGGTGCCCTTGCCGGACACCGCTTGCGGCGCCACGTCGAAGCTTGCGCAATGCGGGCAGAGCGGGGCGGGCGGGTGGAAATACCGGCTACAGGCTGCGCAGCGATGAACGAGCAGTTCGCCCTGTTGACCGCCTTGCCAGAAGGCGCGGTTGTCGGCGTTGAGTGCAGGCAGTTTTCTAGGCATCAGCGGTCCGCAGGTGAGTGTTTGACTTGAAGTCATACGGTATCATTTGTACATATTTTCTAAAAGTGTCATATATTCATCCGGACAAAGGCGCGAATCGACCGTTCGCGCCGTAAAACAACAACAAGAGGATTTCGCGATGTCCCAATCACTATTAGACAAGAGGGTAGTCGTCACCGGCGGGTTTGGTGCCCTCGGCAGCGCACTTGGCAAATTTCTGCTGGCGCGAGGCGCCCGGGTGGCGTTGCTGGATCGTAGCGAGGCCCCAGCTGCCTTGCTGGATACGGAAAACCTGCTGTGCCTGGGTGGTGTCGACCTGACTTCGAGCGAGTCGGCCAGCGCTGCGTTCGAGCAGGTCGCGGGGCATTTGGGTGGCATCGACGGTTTGGTCAATGTCGCGGGCGGGTTTGCCTGGGAGACCGTCGAAGGTGGCAGCCTGCTGACCTGGGATCGCCTCTATCAGATGAACGTACGTACCGCAGTGGTCAGTTCTCAATCCGCGTTGACACACCTGCTGGATTCCAAGGCCGGGCGCATCGTCAACATTGGCGCGCTGGCCTCTGTCAAAGCCGCAACAGGTATGGGGGCTTATGCCGCCTCCAAGGCCGGTGTGGCCCGGTTGACCGAGGCGTTGGCCGAGGAACTGAAGGATCGTGGTGTAACGGTCAACGCTGTGCTGCCGAGCATCATTGACACCCCCGCCAACCGCGCCGACATGCCTGATGCTGACAGCAGCCGCTGGGTCACTCCGCAGGCGTTGGCGGCGGTAGTGGCGTTTCTTTTATCCGACGAAGCCGCAGCAGTAACCGGTGCGCTGCTCCCCGTGAGTGGTCGCGTATGAGACTGGTGACGTATACCGACGCCGAAGGGTTTGAGCGCGCGGGTGCATTGCTCAATCGGGATCAGCAGGTACTCGACCTGCAACACGCTTACCGCTTGCTGGAAGGTCGTGACAGTGTGGCGTTGAGCAGCATTCTGGCTTTGGTAGAGGCCGGCGAACCGGCGCTGGAATTGGCCCGCTCACTGGTCGCTAAGGCACCCTCGGCGGCGGTGCTGGAGCGTGCCAGCGTGAAGCTGCGTGCACCGATCCAGCCGCCTCCACAAATGCGCGACTGTTCCTGCTTCGAATTGCATCTGCGCCAGAGCTTCGCGGCGGCCCGTCGTGCCCGTGCGCTGCGTACCGAAGACCCGGAAGCCACGCTGAAAGCGATGAACACCCGCGCTGACGATCGGGTCATCGAGACTTTCAACAAGCAGCCTATTTACTACAAGGGCAACCGTTTCGCGGTGATTGGCATCGACGATGAATTTCAATGGCCGAGCTACAGCCGGGCGATGGATTTCGAACTGGAGTTCGGTTGCTACATCGGTAAGCGCGGCAAGGACATCAGCCGTGAAGCCGCCCGGGCGCATATCGTCGGCTACACCATCTTCAACGACATGAGTGCCCGCGACGCCCAGGCCCTGGAAATGCCCGGCATGCTCGGCCCGGCCAAGAGCAAGGATTTTGATACCGCCAATATCATGGGCCCCTGTCTGGTGACAGCCGATGAGCTGGGTGATCCCTATGACCTGAACATGGTCGCCCGGGTCAATGGCGAGGAGTGGGGGCGCGGCAATACCCGCGATATGCGCTGGAGTTTCGAAGACGTGATTGCCCACGTGTCCCGCTCGGAAACCCTGTACCCCGGCGAGTTTCTGGGCTCCGGCACGGTCGGCAACGGCTGCGGCCTGGAGCAATTGCGTTATTTGAAGCCTGGCGATGTGGTTGAACTGGAGATCGACGGCATTGGTGTGCTGCGCACTCAAGCGGGCAAGGCATCGAACAAGGATTGACGCATACGTGAATGACGGAAGAATTCACTTACAAGTAGAAAGTGAATTCTATGTACATAAATAGAGAAAGTGTCTTATATTTCGTTGCGACCACTGTCGTGACGCTCTGATCAGGAGGCAATCATGCTAACAAAAACAAACCCCGTATTGTCTGATGGAACCAAGGTCTCGGACCTTATCTATCCATCCAGCCGTGAAGTACAAATGCGCGTGTTGTCTGACCGCGAAATCTACGAGCTGGAGATGGAAAAAATCTTCGGCAAGATCTGGGTACTCCTGGGTCACGAGTCGGAGATCCCCAATTCCGGGGACTTCATGGTCCGCGACCTGGGCTCCGACTCGGTCATTGTTGCCCGTGGCAAAGAGGGCGAGGTGTTTGTAAACCTCAATGTGTGCCCGCACCGCGGCATGCGCATCAGTACCGCTGATTGCGGCAATACACAAATTCATAAATGCATCTACCACGGCTGGGCCTTCCGCCCGAATGGCGACTTTGTCGGCTCACCCGTCGAGCGTGAATGCATGCACGGCAAAATGCTGCCCAAAGAAGAACTGGGCCTGAAAAAGGCTCGGGTCACGCTGTATGGCGGTCTGGTCTTTGCGACCTGGAATATCGATGGACCATCGTTCGACGAATTCCTGGGCGATGCCAAGTGGTATTACGACATGCTCTTCTGCCGCTCCGACAAAGGCATGGAAGTACTCGGTCCACCGCAGCGCTTTATCGTTAACGCCAACTGGAAGACGGCTGGCGAGCAATCGGCGGCCGACGGTTTCCACACACTGACCTTGCACCGCTGGTTAGGCGAAGTGGGTAACTACGCCAAGAAAGGCGAGGGCGAAACAGCCGACCTCAGCCCGGAAATGATCGGCGTCGAAATCAGCTCGCCGCACGGCCATGCGCTGCGTTGCATCGACCTGGCGCGCAAGATCAAGCGCCTCACCGGACTCGATCCGGCAGAGTTGAGTGTGCAGCAAAAGCTCGAAGCATTGCCGCCTGCCGGCATGACCGCCGACATGGTCGAACAGCTGGCACGCAACTTGACCGAAGATCAGTTGAAAGTGCTCACCAGCATGCCGCCGCAAGTCGGTGGGATGTTCCCGAATATTCTTTTCGGTTTTGTCTACATTCCGCAGCCGGATGGCACTGTCGTCGGCTCGATGACCCTGCACGCCTACGTGCCGCAAGGTCCGGACAAGCTCGAGTTCGTCAACTGGGTGTTTGCCGAGAAAGACGCTTCCCCGGAACTGCGCGACAAGATGCTCAAGCAAACCATCCAGCTGTTCGGCACGTCCGGCATGGTCGAGCAGGATGACTCCGATACCTGGCCGCACATGACGCTGGCTGCCAAGGGGGCGATGGGCCGCAAGAGCACGATGAAATACCAGGCAGTCTTTGAAACCGGAGCACCGGAAGGGTGGCCTGGCCCCGGCATCGTCAACGAAGGTTTCACCAAGGACGATACCCAGTGGCACTGGTGGTTGTACTGGCATGAGCTGATGACCGCATCGGACGAGAAATAAGCGTTCGCCAGTCCTGGTTCGACAGCGGTCCTAGCGGGCCGCAGTCGCCGGTAACAGCATTCACGAGTACAAGAATAAAAGTTAAGGAGTTACTCATGGCTCAGGTTCAACAACGCGGTGTGGAGGATATCCAGCCGGGTTCCCCAGTCGGTACCAAGCGAGTACCGGTGGGTTCGCCGATTTACAACGATGTGGTGACCTTTCTCTACGAGGAAGCCACGCTGCTCGACCAGATTCGCCTGCAGGAGTGGGCCGAACGCCTGGACACCGACCTGGTGTACACCGTGCCGCTGCGCCAGACGCGCTTGGCCGCCGAGTTGAAAACCACCATCGTGCGCAGCGTTCAGCATTACCACGATGACTACCGCTCGATCATGGGCCGAATCCTGCGCCTGTCCGGCAAAAGTGCCTGGGCGGAAGATCCTCCTTCGCGTACCCGACGTCTGGTGACTAACGTGTTTGTCGAAGAAACCGACAAGAGCGATGAGTTTGTGGTGACCAGTTACCTGCTGCTGACCCGTAGCCGTTTCAAAGATCACCATGTCGACATTATCAGTGGCGAACGGCGTGATGTGCTGCGTCTGAGTGAGGCGGGATTCAAGCTGGCGCGGCGCGAAGTCATCATCGACCAAGCGGTGCTTGGAACGCCAAATCTGGCCGTCTTCCTCTAGGCATTATCGGCGGTCTGGTTCGAATCCGGATCGCCGGGCCTTGCGGATGATGGTCGCGCGGCTTTTGATATGGGAGCCGTGTGACTATTGGTGCTGCCTAAGCCACTCCTGGTCCTGGGCGCACAATTTGAACTGTTCATTGCTGAAGTCCAGCGTCGAACCCTTCATGCGCAGTGCCTGTTCCGCGCGTTCGGGTTGTTGGCTGTAGCAGCGGCCGGTGTTCAGGGCATGAATCTGCTCGTCGAGGTTGTACGCGCGCCCCATCGAAATCAGGGTGCAGCGGCGAAGTAAAAGAGCCGCTTCGGCGGCTTCTTCATTGAGGGCATTCAGTGCCCAGCGTGCCATGCCTTCGCGAAGATTGATGCCGCAATAGGGTGAGGGTCCTTCGATCATGGTGCCGTCTACTTCCCAGGTCAGGTCTTCATTGCCATCGCGTACCAACGTAGAGCGGGTGCGGTTGTCGATGCGCTGGCCCACGCTAATGTCATAGCGGCGCTGGCGGGAGCCACGTGCGGCAGCAGCAATGGCGAGCCCCGCGAGATCGAGCAAGTGGGTGCATTGATGACTGGCGTCGGTCTGCCGGGTGACTGAATGGGCTATCCGGTCCAGCTTCATCCCCCGCAATTGCTGTAATTGATTGCAAGCCTGCGGGCACAGGGAATAGGGATAGCGCAGCGCTTCACCGCCAATGGCGATGACTTCACCTGCGCGGTAGCTGACCCACACCCGGAAGTGGTGGAAGTCGTCTTCCAGAGCGGCGCGAACTTCGCCCGTGCCATTGGCATGCTGAGCAATGATGTCTACGCGGCGACGAAATGCAGTCATCCTCAATATCCTTGTTTCAATGCTGTTCAGGCTGACGAAATAAGCTATATTTGAACACTATAACCAAAAATGTTCACTAAAAAACAAGAAGTGGAGTGACTATGGCACTGCTAAATGAACAGGTTGCGCTGATTACTGGCGCAGGTGGCGGAATCGGCCGCGGCATTGCGCTGAACTTTGCCAAAGAGGGCGCTGCCGTGGTGGTCGCCGAGCTGGATGTCACCAGTGGCGAGGCCGTAGTCGCCGAACTCAAAGCGCTGGGTGCCCAAGCGGTGTTCATCAAGACTGACGTGTGCAGCAAGGCCGATATCGAAGCCGCCGTGCAATTAGCCGTTGATCAATTTGGTGGCCTGGACATCCTGGTTAACAATGCCTTTGCACCCACCCCTAATGTCCTTCTGGAAGAAAAAACCGACGCGATGCTGGAGCAAACCCTCGGCTCTACAGTGTGGGCGGCCTGGTGGGCGATGAAAGCCGCACTGCCGCATATGAAAGCGCGGGGCGGTGGCAAGATCATCAACTTCTATTCAATCGATATCGAGATCGGCGCCTGGCTGCACGGCGATTACAACACGGCCAAGGCAGCGATCGTCGGGCTGACTCGCAGCGCCGCCTCTGAATGGGGGCGGTTCAACATTCGAACCAATGCCATCGCACCTACCGCGATGGGCGCCACCTTCCACAAACTTGCCGCAGAAAACCCGGGCTTTGCCGAAATGTCCGCTTCAATGCGTCCGCTGGGCCGCTGTGGCGAGCCTGAAGCCGACATTGGCCCGGTGGTGGTATTCCTCGCGTCGGAGATGTCGCGCTTTATCACCGGCGAGACCATTCACGTCGACGGTGGCCTGCACCTACCCGGTTACAACTCCCGCCCCAAAGGCATTCCCGTGCGCGAGTATTGATTTCACACGATTAATGCAGGAGCGAGCTTGCTCGCGATGGACGTTAACGATAACGCGCACGTTCTTGTAAAACGCGTTGTCCTTGAGTTCATCGCAAGCAAGCTCACTCATACAAAGGCGACACCAGGCCCAAGAGAAGCGAAAGCTCGCTTCAAAGCGGGCTTTCGGCGTTGGATGGCCGACACATGCCAGGTAGTACTGTTACTTTTTGGACACCACGATCGATGTGGTTTCCAGATCCCAGGTGGCGTCGGTTTTACCTTCATCGCGCAGCAGATACTTCAACACCCGGCCCTGCGGATTTTTCGGCAAGCTGCTGCGAAACTCGATGTAGCGCGGCAAGGCATAGTAGGGCACCGAGTCGGTGGCCCAATGGAACAGTTGCTCCGGCTCAAGCGTCACGCCTTCATGCAGCACGGCAGTCACCTTCACATCATCCTCGCCTTTATCTGAAGGCACGGCATGCACCGCCACTTCGGCCAGTGCCGGGTGAGAAGCAAAGGCTGCTTCCATTTCAAAGCTGGAAATGTTCTCCCCCCTGCGACGCATGTAGTCCTTCTTGCGGTCGACAAAGTAGAAGAAGCCAACATCATCGAATTTGCCAACGTCGCCGGTGTGGAACCACATATTGCGCATCAGCTTCTGGGTATCCTCCGGACGACGCCAGTAGCCCTGGAACATGATGTCGGGACGGAGCGGGCGCACCACGATTTCGCCAGGGGAGTTGGGCGGCACTTCCTGATCGAGGTCGTCGACGATCCTTACGTCAAAATCTGCAATACGTTTACCCGACGAGCCGGGCGCGGCGTATTCCCCGGCAGCCAGCGAAGTGATAACGCAGGCTTCGGTCAGGCCATAGCCGTTGCCGCCTACCAGCTTGGTGCCGAAGCGCTCGCGCCAGATCTTTTTGGTTTCTTCGGTATAAGGGTTGCCACGGGCGGTATGGATCTGCCCGACGCAGCGCAGCATCGCTTCGTTGTCTGGCGCCTGGGCGAGGAGGCCGCCCATGCCACCCAGGATCGAGGCAATGGTCGCGCCCGAGCGCTCCACTTCCGGCCAGAAATTCGAGACCGAGAATCGCGCAAGAATGGCGGCGCGCGCGCCCACCAGAATGCTGGCAATGATCGATACACACAGCGCATTCATGTGAAACAGCGGCAGCGGCGTGATGGTGACGTCGTCGGCACTGGCCGGACCGGCACGTAGTTGCAGGCGCGCCAGATTGCACATGAAGTTGTAGCTGATCATGCAGCCCTTGGAAGGGCCCGTGGTGCCCGAGGTGTAAATCAGGCAGGCAAGGTCTGAAGGTCGCGGTTTATTGGCGAGTGGGGTGGCGTCATGGCCACGCCATTCATCCAGTGGCGCAATACGAATCGGGCAATCAGGAACTGCCTCGAGGGTGCCACGGTGAAGAATGTGGTGTACGTCCTGCAGTTGTTCGGCGAGTGGTGTGATGCGCAACAGGTAGGCCGCTTCGCAGATCACCACCGAGGTGCCGGTATCGGCGATCTGATGGCGGAGGAACTCGCCCTTGAGCGCGGTGTTGATCGGCACACTCACGGCGCAGAGCTTGTTGATGGCCAGCCAGGTGGTGACGGCATCGATGTTGTTATCCAGCATCGTCAGCACGGTTTCACCGGCCTTGACGCCCAGGGTGGCAAGTGCGTTGGCCATCTTGGTGGAAAGTGAGTCAACCTGAGCATATGTGTATAACTCACCGCTGAAATCCAGCAATATTTTGTCTGGATGCCTTGCTACCGCACGATCTAACGCATCAATGACAGTGTCTCGTTCTCCCACTGTCCAGGTGTCTGGATTTCCACTGCTACCCATCAGTTTTCTCCTTTTAGGCACCCATAACCGGTCGGGCTGCCTGATTTTATTTTGAAGAGAGAATCCAATTCTAAATACAAACTCATCAAATGTCTTTAGCAATAAGTTGAACATATAGTGTTATTTATGCACAGATCCTGTGGTAACGTTGCACAATCTTTACTCTTCATGAGCCCGTCACGCCATGCCAAAAGTCGCATCCAAGAAAGCAGAGGCGCCTGCGCCGGCTCCCAAATCCAAAAAAAATGCGCCATCTGAAGCAGGGGCGAGCCCGGCTAAACCCGTAGAGCGACGTGCTGCTGCCAACTCAGTGGCAGGCACCAAGGTCAAGCCGAATCGCCGTTCGGAAGAAACCATTGCCAACATCCTTAAAGCCACTGAAGAAGTCGTGCTGATGTCTGGCGCGGATCGTATTTCGATTCTGGATGTGTGCCAGGTAGCGGGCGTTTCCCGTGGCACCTTTTATCGCTATTTCGCCTCGCAGGAGGACTTGTTGGACACCTTTTCGCGCCACAAGCGCGAAAGCTTTCACAGCTCGCTGTCCCAGGAACTCGGTCACATCAGTGATCCGGAAGCGCGCTTGAATGCGCTATTTGCCTATCTTGATAACTATCTAGAGCAAAGTCGGGCTCGTCGTCTTCTTGTGGTTGCGCCCGACTACGCGCTGGGCTTCTTCCGACGGATTTTCCACGATTCGATCGTGCGCTTTCAGGATGGCCTGGGCATCGTTTTCGACGACTGGGACGAACGCCTCGGGGTGCGTCTTGACCGTGAGCTGATCTGCGAAATGATCATTCGTTACGTGTTGAGCGAAATCCTCGTGCCAGAAGCCGCAGGGCGTCGATTGTTCCCGGTCCGGGTGAAAAAACTCCTGGGCGCGCTGATCATGGGTTCTACCTCGCGCACCCGCCGCTGACCTTAAAGAACTACCCATCGCGCTAACCAAAGCCCCCGTTTATCGGGGGCTTTGCGTTTTCGTACGCGAATTTTCTGCCACCTGCATTCCATTCTTTTTCAAGGCTGACTCGTAGTTTTTAACCTCGCAAAGCATTTTTCGACTCGGGTCGAGGGCTCTGGGTCAGGCCTCTCCGCGCGCCAATAAAATAAATTGAACAGTATTTTGATTTATGATCAATTTAATCTTAAGCTCTGGTCTTAGCAGTGAGCCGTCGGCTTCCCCTTTTCGCGGCAATTTGATCCAGGCCGCGTGAAGGCACCGCGCAAATAACCAACAAAAAGTGCCAACTTCGAGGTACCTAAACATGCTTATCGATCTTCACGCCCACGCACCGCACCCTGGCTATTACAACCAGCACCCTCACTGGGGGCCGTTCTTCGAGCAGCACGCCGATGGCGATATCAAGCTGCGTGTAGGTGACTGGATTCTCGGTCTTGGGTCGCCAGAGCGTAAGGCTGCCGTGCGCTCCGGCAAGGGTCCCAAGCTTGAAGAGTATTTTGCGCGCTGGGCTGATCCGAAAGTACGCTTGGCTGGCATGGACGCAGCGGGACAGAATTTGCAGGTCGTTTCCGTCCCATCCCACTGCTACATGTACTGGACCGAAGCCGAATTCGCCGTACCTTTCGCCCGCACCGTCAACGAGACACTCGCGGAATACTGCTCCGCGGCCCCTGATCGCTTGATGTTCTGGGCTCACGTGCCTTTGAATGCGCCAGAAGCGGCGGCGGCTGAATTGCGTTACGCCTGCACCGTACTGGGCGCTAAAGGTCTGGTTGCTGGCGGCGCCAACTTCGGCGGCCTGGAGTTCGATTCGCCGGAACTCGACGTGGTGTGGAAAACCCTCTGTGACCTGGATCTGCCGATGTTTATTCACGGCTACAACCAGTCGGTCACCTGGGGCAAGAACGCCAACGACGACCGCTACGAAACTACCGCGATCGTGGGTATGCAGTACGACGAAAGCCGTTGTTTCTGGAACCTGATTTGCGGCGGCGTGCTGGATCGCTTCCCCGACCTTAAGGTGTACATCACCCATGGCGGCGGCTATGTCCCGTACCAACTCGGTCGTCTGGCCAAGACCAACGAGAACCTCGACGTCAAATACAACAAAAAGCCGCTGCTCGAGTACATGAAAAACTTCTACTTCGACGTTGAGCTGCATGAAGTACCGATGCGCCAAGCCTTGGTCGATATCATCGGTGCAGACCATGTGCTGTACGGCAGCAACTTCGGCGGTAGCGATGCCGTGCGTCACGACCTGACCCATGGCCTGAAGTTGTCCGACGCCGACTTGCGCAAGATTCGCTATGAAAACGCATGCCGCTTGCTGCACATCGATCCTGCCAAGTTGGGCAAGGTAGGTGCCTGATGAAACTGGCGCGATGTGAGTATTTTGAAACGGGCGTTTTTTGGGCGGTGGTCGATGTCGCCCAAGATCAGGTGACACCGATTTCCGGCAATTTCAAGGATTGGGCGCCCGGCGTGGCTGCCGGACGCGGCATCAGTTCGTTGCGTTTCGCCGGGCCTGCGCTGCCACTCTCCAAAGTGCGCCTGCTGCCACCGATAGAACCCGTCAACCGGGTGGTCGTGGCAGGCGCCAATTACGCCAAGCATTTGGTGGAGTTTGGATTGAGTGCGCCGTCCCAGCCAGTCGCCTTTCTCAAGGCTTATGGCGCGCTGATTGGCGCCAATGACCCGATCCGCTTTCCACCGTTGACTGAGGAGCTCGATCACGAAGTTGAATTGGTGGCGGTCATCGGTACTGACGAGATTGACCTGGAAAACCCGCTCGCTTGCGTGCTCGGTTACACCGTTGGCAATGACGTCAGCGCGCGAGACCTGCAGCGTAGCGGGCCGGCGGGTATTGGCATGGATCTGTTCGCGGCCAAAAGCCAGGATCAGACCACCGGGCTGGGTCCCTGGATCGTCACGAAGGATGAATTTCCGCAAGGGTCACCAACGCTGCGCCTGACCTTGAAAGTAAATGGTGAAACGCGCCAGGACGGCTCCACCGGCGAAATGACCTGGGGTGTTGATCATCTGATCCGCTTTGTCCAGCAGCGCTCGAGTTTTGCCTGTGGCGATGTGTTGTTCACGGGTTCGCCGGCGGGAGTGGGGATGGGCACCGGTCTGTTCCTCAAGGAAGGCGATGTGGTCGAAGCCAGCGTCGAAGGCATTGGCACGTTGCGCAATGTGGTCAGTAAAAAGAACCGCGCCTAATCGAGAGCCAAACATGAACGCCAATAAAGAAAAAGTAGTCGTCGTCGGTGCGGGTCTGATGGGCACCGGTATTGCGCATGCGTTCGCCAGCTCTGGTTTCAGTACGCTGTTGGTCGATACCAATGCCACCTCCCTGACAAACGCCAGGACGAGCATCGAAAAAATCCTTGCCGATGGCGTGCGCCTGGGCAAAGTCAGCGAAGAAAAAGCCCAGCAATCGTTGGCCAATCTACTGACCTGCAGCGACTTGACTGAAGCAGCGAGTGGCGCCAATTGGCTGGTTGAGACGGTCTCCGAGCAGTTGGCAGTGAAGAAAGCGGTGCTCACGCAAGCGGCGCCACTGCTGGCACCGGACGCGATTATCGCGACCAATACGTCGGCCCTCAGCGTGACCGAAATTGCGGCGTCAGTGGAGTGTGCAGATCGCGTGATCGGCATGCACTTCTTCAACCCTGTGCACAAAATGAAACTGGTGGAGCTCGTGCGGGGGTTGGCTACCAGTGATGAAGTGGTGAATCGCACTCGCAACCTGTGCGATCAGATCGGCAAAACCTCCATCATCGTCAATGAATCGCCCGGACTGACCACCAGCCGCATGTCCGCACTATTGGGCAACGAGGCGATGTGGATGCTGCAGGAAGGCACCGCGACCGCCGAAGACATCGACACGGCACTACGTCTGGGTTTCAACCATCCGATGGGCCCGTTGGAACTGGGTGACCTGACCGGTTGGGATACGCGGCTGTCTGTTCTGCGTTATCTGCACCAGACCTTGGGCGAAAAATTTCGGCCCTGCCCACTGATCATCAAAATGGTCGCTGCCGGACGATTTGGGCGCAAGTCGGGGCAGGGGGTTTACCGCTACGAAGACGGTAAACAAGTACCGGGTTCAGGGCTCAAGGCGAGTGCGTTATGAAAGACATCGTCATAGTTGATGCGGTACGCACGCCAATCGGCAAGTTCCGTGGCAGCCTGGCCGGCGTGCGCGCCGATCACCTCGGGTCGCTGGTGCTCAGTCACTTGCTGGAACGGGTCGATGTGTCGCCGACGTTGGTCGACGATGTGATATTTGGCAATGTCACGCAAATTGGCGAACAGTCCGCCAACATTGCCCGCACGGCCTTGCTCGGCGCCGGTTGGCCGGTCAGCGTGCCGGGGCTGACCATCGACCGTAAATGTGGTTCGGGCGAAGTGGCCGTGCATTTGGCCGTTGGTGCTATCGCGGCGGGTTCCGCTGATATCGTGGTGGCGGGTGGCGCGGAAAACATGAGCCGCGTGCCCATGGGCAGTAACCGTGAAATCCACGGCGAGGCGTTTGGCTGGATGGCAGCGCAACGCTATGAACTGACCAGTCAGGGCGAGGCTGCTGAGCGTATCGCCGACAAGTGGGCGCTCAGTCGCGATGCGCTAGATGATTTCGCTTTTGCCAGCCATCAGCGCGCTGCCGCGGCGTCCGATGCCGGTTATTTCGATAATGAAATAGTGCCGGTTGCGGTCGAGGAGCTACGTGAGCAGGTGCTGACGGAGCCAGCTGTTGTGTTGCGCCACGATGAAACCATTCGTCGTGATACTTCGCGGGAAAAGCTGTCGACGCTTAAAACCAGTTTTCGTCCGGATACCGGCCGCATCACTGCTGGTAACTCGTCACAGATCTCCGACGGAGCAGCGGCATTGCTGTTGATGAGTGCCGAAACCGCGAAAAAACTCGGGCTCAGGGCTCGAGCGCGGATTGTGGCGTTCACAACCGTCGGTTCCGATCCGACATTAATGCTCACCGGCCCGATTGCTGCCACTCAAAAGGTGTTGAGCCAGGCTGGGCTGAACATCAACGACATCGACTTGTTCGAGGTCAATGAAGCGTTTGCCTCGGTGCCGCTAGCCTGGATGCAGGAGACAGGTGTGCCGCACGACAAGTTGAACGTCAATGGTGGCGCCATTGCCCTCGGTCATCCATTGGGCGCCAGTGGTGCACGATTGATGACCACGTTGTTGAACGAGCTTGAACGCCGAGGCGGGCGTTTTGGCTTGCAAGCCATTTGCTGCGCCGGCGGTATGGGCACGGCGACCATCATCGAACGGCTCGATTGAGATGGCACGCCTACCGCTGATCCCGCTGGATGCCATGCCGTCTGCGTTGCAAGACGCGGTAGAGCGGGGCCAGCGCAGTCGCATGCTCAGTTCAACGACGCCGGTGCAGGTCTGGGCTCACCGACCCAAGGTAGCCCTGGCCTGGCTGGGTTTGATGGAGAGCCTGCACAGCGACAGCCTGCTTGATGAGCGTTTGCGCGAGTTGGTGCGGCTGAAAATCGCCAGCATCACCACTTGCCAGGCCTGCCAACTGGCGCGCAAGTCCGACGCAGTGACGGAAGAGGATATTGCGTGCATGGCCACAGACAGTGAGTCCTTCACGCCAGTCGAACGTGCCGCGTTGCGTTATGCCGAATTGTTTGCCAGCGATTACCTGGAGATCGACGACACGCATTTCTTGCGACTCGGGGAGTTTTTCTCTGACGCCCAGGTGGCAGAGCTGGGGCTGTACTGCGCCCTGATGTTGGCGGGTGGCCGCATGACACTGGTGCAGCAGGCCTACTGACACGTCTCGCAGCACAAATAGTTGATCGAAATATTAATAAGTGTCCAATACATATCTAGTCAGGCCTATTATCAGTCGGAAGGTATGGCCTTCAGCAGCTGCCTGACAAAAAATAATGACAAAAATAGCGGAGACGATCATGTCCACACCGGCACAGAACGACCTGACGAAGGCTTTCACCGATGTAGCCAGTAATTATCGCGGTACCAGCGATATCGACCTGCACGCGACCTACCGCGATATGCGCGCCAATTCGCCTGTGCTGCAAGGCAACTTCATGGCGAGTCTGGGCGTGCCGTCGATTGCCGGCCTGGATGCCAGCCGGCCGACCTTCACACTGTTCAAATACGACGATGTCATGGCGGTCATGCGTGACGCCGGCACCTTTACCAGCGGTTTTATCGCCGAGGGGCTGGGGGCGTTTTTCGATGGTTTGATCCTTACCGCAATGGACGGGGATGCTCACAAGAACATCCGTAACCTGCTGCAACCGGTATTCATGCCCGAGACGGTGAATCGCTGGAAGGAAACCAAGATCGATCGGGTGATTCGCGAGGAGTATCTCAAGCCGATGGTGCCGGCCAAGGGCGCCGACCTGATGGACTTTGCCCTGTATTTTCCGATCCGGGTGATTTACTCGTTGATCGGCTTTCCCGAGGATCGTCCCGAGCAGATCGAGCAGTACGCGGCCTGGGCGCTGGCCATCCTGGCGGGCCCGCAAGTCGATCCGGAAAAAGCCGCCGCGGCCCGCGGCGCCGCCATGCAGGCCGCTCAGGCTCTATACGATGTGGTGAAAGTGGTGGTGTCCGAGCGTCGCGCTGAGGGCGCATCGGGCGATGACCTGATCAGCCGGCTGATCAACGCGGAGTATCAAGGACGGTCGCTGGACGATCATGAAATCGCCACTTTTGTACGCTCACTGCTCCCGGCTGCCAGCGAAACCACGACTCGCACCTTCGGTACCTTGATGTCGTTGCTGCTGCAAAATCCGGATGTGCTGGAGCGGGTGCGTAATGACCGAAGCCTTGTAAACAAGGCCATCGACGAAGCGGTGCGCTTCGAGCCTGTGGCCACTTTCAAGGTGCGTCAGGCCGCCAAGGACCTGGAGATTCGCGGTGTAGCCATCCCCAAAGGGGCAATGGTGCAATGCATCGTGACCTCAGCCAATCGCGACGAAGATGCATTCGAAAACGCCGATAAATTCGACATCGACCGCAAGCCCAAACCTTCGTTTGGTTTTGGCTTTGGCCCACACATGTGTATCGGTCAATTCGTGGCCAAAACCGAGATCAACTGCGCACTGAATGCGATCCTCGATCTGATGCCCAACATCCGTCTCGACCCTGACAAACCCGGGCCGCAGATCGTCGGCGCACAGCTGCGCGGTCCGCACTATCTGCACGTGCTGTGGGAGTGATGGGGGGATGCATTTGATTTAATATGAACACATTCAAAAAATGTGTTTAATTAAGTCGAGATGTGCACTATGATTCAGGCACAACAACAAGCCCGAATGCGAAGGGGAAAACAATGAAAGTTGAAGATCTGATTCTTGTCAGTGTCGATGACCACGCGATCGAGCCGCCGAATGCTTTTGCTCGCCACATGCCTGCCCGCTTCAAGGGTCGTGAGCCGCATGTGGTCAAAAAGGGTGATCGTGATGTGTGGGTCTTCGAGGAACAGGCCACTGGCTACATGGGCCTCAATTCCGTGGTCGGTCGACCAAAAGAGGAATACGGCATGGAGCCGCTGGGCTACGAGCAAATGCGCCGTGGCACCTGGAACATCAAGGACCGCGTCGACGACATGAACGCCAACGGCGTGCTCGGTTCATTGTGCTTCCCCACCTTCCCGGGCTTTGCCGGGCAACGTTTCCAGGTACACGCTGATCGCGACGTGTCGATGGCGGCCATCCAGGCCTACAACGACTGGCATTTGCACGACTGGTGCAACGCTGCGCCAGGCCGCTTCATTCCGCTGATGATCGTGCCGTGGTGGGACATGAAAGCCGCTGCTGCCGAAGTCGAGCGTCTGGCCAAACAGGGCGTGCACGCGCTTTCGCTGTCGGACAACCCGGCCATTCATGGCTACCCGTCGATCCACAGTGATTACTGGGACCCGCTGTGGAAAGCCTGCAGCGATAACAAGGTGGTGATCTGCTGTCATATCGGTACCGGCGTGAAAGCTCAACACGCTTCGGATTTGTCGCCTATCGACGCCTGGATCACCTCCATGCCGATTTCCATCGCCAACTCCGCCGCTGACTGGATCTGGGCGCCGATGTGGAAGAAATTCCCGGATCTGCGCATGGCGCTTTCCGAAGGCGGCATCGGCTGGATTCCTTATTTGCTGGAGCGTGCTGACTTCACCCACCGTCACCATAACGCGTGGACCAATTCCAACTTCGACGGGAAGATGCCTAGCGACATCTTCAACAAGCACTTCATCACCTGCTTCATCGAAGATAATTTTGGCCTGAAGAACCTCGATTACTTGAACGCCGAGATGGTCACGTGGGAAAGCGATTACCCGCACTCCGACTGCACCTGGCCGAACTCGCCGGAGACCGCTTGGGAAGGGTTGCAGCACCTGCCCAAGGAGATGATCGACAAGGTCACTCACCTGAACGCCATGCGTGAGTTTTCCTTTGATCCGTTCTCCATCCATGGTCGGGAAAACTGCACGGTCGGCGCGCTACGGGCTCAGGCCACGCACGTCAGCATCGAGCCAGCCCTGGGCTTGGGTGGTGCCGATCACGGTCGCCACGACAACAAGCCGGTGACCTCCGGCGACATCAATGCGATGTTCGCCGAGGCTGACGCGCAAACCGCGTTGTAAGTTGCCGCTGTTCCTACAGTCGCCGGCCAACGGCGACTGTGGAGCGGTTGCCGTTCTGTGGTCGCTTCGTTCGAAGCGATTGCGCCTGTGTTCAGCGTTAGAGAGCGCATATGGCCATCAGTCAATTTTCCTACAGCAATATTCCTCCCGAGGCGGAAGCGCTTCGCACCGAAGTGCGGGCGTTCATTCTCGACACACTGGCCGATTACCCACCTACCTTGAGTGCGCAGTCCTGGATGGGCTTCGACGCGGAATTCAGCAAGAAACTCGGCGCGCGAGGCTGGGTCGGCATGGCCTTGCCCACAGCCTACGGCGGTGGCGAGGCGGGTCCTTTTGCACGCTACGTGATCATTGAAGAATTGCTGGCCTCCGGTGCGCCGGTATCGGCCCACTGGATCGCCGACCGGCAAAGCGGGCCGCTGATCAATCGCTTCGGTACCGAGCAACAAAAACAGCACTACCTGCCAGCCATTTGCCGGGGTGAAAGTTACTTCTGCATCGGCATGAGCGAGCCCAATTCCGGCTCGGACCTGGCTTCGATCAAAAGCACTGCTGTGCGTGATGGCGATAGCTGGCTAGTCAATGGCCAGAAGGTCTGGACCACCAACGCGCACCATTCGCAGTACATGATTGCCCTGGTGCGTACCAGTGAGAAACAAGCGGCCCGGCATGAGGGCATGTCGCAATTCATCGTCGACCTTAGCCTGCCCGGCATCACCATCCGCCCGATTCGCGACCTGGCCGGTGGCGAGCACTTCAACGAAGTGTTTTTCGACAATGTGCGGCTGCCCGCCGATGCCTTGATTGGCACTGAGGGCAAGGGTTGGGATCAGGTGACCGCTGAACTGGCCTTCGAACGCAGCGGCCCTGAACGTTTCCTCAGTTGCATGGCGTTGTTGAAAACACTGATCGACGCAGTGGGCAAGACCCCTGACGCACTACAAGCGCGGGAGATCGGACGGCTGTCGGCCAAGCTGCTGACGCTGCGCAATATGTCGTTGTCGGTCACGGCACAGTTGGCGGCGGGTGAACATCCAGCCTGGGCGGCCTCCTGTGTGAAAGACCTTGGCAATGCTTTTGAGCAGGAAATCCCCGAGGTAGCCCAGCTGTTGCTGGAAACCGAGCCACGGCAGGACGGCGGCAGCGAGCATGCACGCGTGCTGGCCTACCTGACACAGATGGCGCCCTCATTCTCATTGCGCGGGGGCACTCGCGAAATTCTGCGCGGCATCATTGCCCGCGGCCTGGGGTTGCGATAATGCGCGAGATATTCGAAGCGACGATTGAACGCCTGTTTGCCGATCTGGCGACGCCGGCTTACGTGATGGGCTGTGAAGGCGGCGAATGGCCGGCCGAGTTGTGGGCCGCGCTGGACGAGTCGGGCTTCACCCTGGCGGGTGTATCCGAAGCGCTGGGCGGCGCTGAAGCCAGTTGGGCCGATATGTATGTGTTGGTCCGTGCCGCCGGGCGCTTTTCAGTGCCCGCGCCACTGGGTGAGGCCTTGCTCGGCAACTGGCTGCTGAGCAAGGCCGGCCTGGAGGGAAGGGCGGGTGCAATCAGCGTGGCCGCCAATTCCGATCTGGTGCTTGATGGCGAGCGCGTTTATGGCACCGCCTGCTCGGTCCCTTGGGGGCGCAACGTTGAAGCGGTCGTCGCCATCGCTAATAGCCCAGCCGGTGTTGCGCATGTGGTGCTGCTGCCGCGTAGCGCTGCAAGCGAACTGACGTTGAGTCTGAATGTGGCGGGCGAACCGCGCGATGATTTGGGTTTCACTAGTGCCAAGGTATTGGCGCAAGCACCGTTGCCCAGCGGGCTCGACGCCAATGTCCTGGAATTGGGCGGCGCGATGCTGCGCGCGGCGCAGTCCGCCGGGGCGTTGCACGCGCTACTGGACATGACCGCCAACTATGCCAGTGAACGCAAGCAGTTCGGCAAGGCAATCGGTTCTTTTCAAGCCATTCAACAACAGCTCGCAGTATTCGCTGAGCAGGCTGCCGCCGCCGGCATCGCGGCCGAGGCGGCCTTCACGGAATCCAGTGCGGGGCTCGCCGCGCTGACCATTGCCGCGGCAAAAATCAGCACCGCAGAAGCCGCAAGCGTCGGCGCCAGCATCGCCCATTCAGTGCATGGTGCCATTGGCTTTA
This sequence comes from Pseudomonas gessardii, assembly GCF_001983165.1. Classification (GTDB taxonomy): domain Bacteria; phylum Pseudomonadota; class Gammaproteobacteria; order Pseudomonadales; family Pseudomonadaceae; genus Aquipseudomonas; species Aquipseudomonas gessardii. The sequence continues at coordinate 121,678 of NZ_MNPU01000003.1, forward strand.
CCGAGGAATATCCGCTGCATCTGCTCACCCGTCGGTTGTGGGCGTGGCGCAGTGAATTCGGCTCGGCCTCCCTTTGGAGTCAGCGTCTAGGCACTCAGATATGCCTGGGCGGCAGTGATGGATACTGGCCGTTGCTCACCAGCCATGGCCAACAACCCTTAACCCGTCTCGCGAGTAATCCGGTATGAGCCCGTTTCTTCAGATTGAGCGTGAGGGCGGCATCGTCACCGTGCGCATGAACCATCCCGATACCCGCAATGCCCTGACGACGCGTGAGCAGATTCAGGAGTTTGTCGATCTCTGCGCCGAGCTGCGCCGTGATATGTCGGTGCGGGTCATGGTGCTCACTGGCAATGGCAGCGCTTTTTGTGCCGGTGGCAACGTCAAGGACATGCACGAGCGCGGCGGCATTTTCGCCGGCTCGCCGTATGAACTGCGCAATACCTACCGTGATGGTATTCAGCGTATTCCCCTGGCGATTTATGAGCTTGATATCCCAGTGATCGCCGCAGTTAACGGCCCGGCAATGGGTGCGGGCCTCGATCTTGCCTGTATGTGCGATATCCGGCTGGCGGCGCCCAAGGCGATCTTCGCCGAGAGTTTCGTGCGCCTGGGCATTGTTCCTGGTGACGGCGGCGCCTGGCTGTTGCCGCGCATCATTGGTATCCCGAAAGCCAGTTTGATGGCGTTTACCGGTGACGCTATCGATGCAGCCAAGGCGCTGGAATGGGGCCTGGTCGAGCAAGTCTGCACCCACGAAACGCTGCAATCGGAAGCGCAGGCGCTCGCGCGGCGAATCGCCAGTAATCCCGGTCATGCGTTGCGCCTGTGCAAGCGTCTGCTGCGCGAAGGCCAACATATGCGCCTCGATTCGCTGCTGGAATTGTCGGCGGCGTATCAGGCGCTGGCACATCACACCGAAGACCATCAGGAAGCGGTAGCGGCTTTTGTCGACAAGCGTGATCCCAATTACCAGGACCGCTGATTACCCATCGCCCAATACAAGAATCGATCTGGAGTAAGCAAAATGCGTGGCGTATTTCGAGAAGACCACAACATGTTCCGTGATCAGGCCCGCCGTTTCGTCGACCGCGAAATTGTGCCCTACCTGCATGAGTGGGAAAAGAACGGCATCGTTCCCAAGGAAGTCTGGCTCAAGGCCGGTGAGAACGGCTTGTTATGCTCCACGGTGCCCGAAGAATACGGTGGCCCCGGAGGCGACTTCGGTCACTCGGCGGTGATGATCGAAGAGCTGGCGCGAGCCAACGCCACCGCCGTAGGTTTCACCACTCACTCGGAAATCGTCACCCCTTACATCGTTGCCTATGGCAGCGAAGAGCAAAAGCAGCAATGGCTGCCGCGCATGGTCAGCGGTGAATTGATTGGCGTGATTGCCATGAGCGAACCAGGCATTGGTAGCGACCTGCGAGCCATGCGTACTTCGGCGCGGCGTGATGGTGACGACTACATCGTCAACGGTCAGAAGACTTTCATCACTAACGGCGGTAATGCTGGCCTTGTGGTCACTGCCACCAAGATTGACCCTTCGGCCAAAGAACTGACCCTGATCTGCGTTGAGGAAGACCGAGCCGGCTTCGCCAAGGGGCGTCTGCTGGAAAAGATTGGCCTGAAAGGGCAAGACACCGCCGAATTGTTTTTTGATGAAGTCCGGGTGCCCGTCGGCAATCGATTGGGTGAGGAGGGCATGGGATTCAAATACCTGACTCATCAATTGGCTTGGGAACGCCTGATCATCGCGATTCGTGCCGCGCAATCCATCGACACGCTGCTGGAAGAAACCATCGGCTACACCCGGGAGCGCAAGGTCTTCGGAAAACCGGTACTCGACTTCCAGAACACCCGCTTCAAACTCGCTGAAGCCAAGGCCCAGGCCACCATGTTGCGGGTGTTCGTCGACGACTGCCTGGCCAAAGTGATGCGCGGTGAACTGACGCCGGAAATCGCGGCAATGGCCAAACTGCTGGGATCGGAAATGCAGGGCAAGCTGCTTGACGAATTCCTGCAATTACATGGCGGCTACGGCTTCATGAGTGAATACAAGATCAGCCGCGCCTGGGTCGACGCCCGGGTCGCGCGCATCTATGGCGGCACCTCGGAAATCATGAAAGAAATCATCGGCCGTACTCTTTGAAGCACAACTGCATGAGGCAAACTGATGAGTAACTCCCTTTACGACATTTCGCTGAAGCAGATCGATGGAAGCGTCCGCACCCTTGGCGACTATCGGGGCAAAGTTCTGCTGGTGGTCAACGTCGCTTCAAAATGCGGGCTTACCCCGCAATACGAGGGTTTGGAAAAACTGTACCAAGACAAAAAATCCCAAGGCCTGGAAATACTGGGTTTCCCCGCCAACAACTTCAAGGAACAAGAACCGGGTAGCGATGTGGAAATCGTTGAGTTCTGTTCAGTGAACTATGACATTCACTTTCCGTTGTTCTCGAAAATATCGGTTGTCGGCGCGGACCAGCATCCTCTCTACGCCGAGCTGACTGCCGCACAACTCGAAACGACGGGTGAGGGCCCTTTTCGGGAGCGTCTGCAGGGTTATGGAATCGAGTCAGACAACACAACGGACGTACTCTGGAACTTCGAAAAGTTTCTGATTGATCGGCAGGGCACGGTCGTTGCTCGTTTTGCTCCGGACATTGCGGCTGATGATCCTCGTTTGCTTGAAGCAATCGAAGCTCAATTAGTCCAAGAGGCGTGAAGTGGTGCTGACAGTCGATACGGTTAGCGCGCTTCGTGCGCTCGTGGCGCGTGCACGAGGTGAAAACAAGAAAGTCGCGCTGGTGCCGACAATGGGCAACTTGCATGACGGTCATATCGCCCTGATTCATTGCGCAAAGCAGCGAGCCGACTTTGTGGTCGCCAGCATCTTCGTCAATCCACTCCAGTTCGGGGCGAATGAGGATCTGGCCAACTATCCTCGGACCCCCGACGCCGATCGCGAAAGACTGGTCAACGCCGGGTGTGATGCGCTGTTTGCCCCTGCTGTCGAACAGATCTATCCAGATGGAATGCTCAATCAGGCCATCGTCAGTGTGCCGAACGTGTCTGATGGTCTTTGCGGTGCAGCACGCCCTGGTCACTTTGACGGGATGGCCACTGTCGTTGCCAAGTTGCTGAACATCGTTCAGCCAGACGTGGCGGTTTTCGGGGAAAAGGACTATCAGCAGCTGGCAGTCATCCGCTCGATGGTCAGGGATCTCAATATGGTGACTGACGTTGTCGGTGCACCGACGATCCGGGCCGCGGACGGCTTGGCATTATCGTCGCGCAACGGCTATCTGAGTGACCATGAGCGTTCGGTAGCCCCCGTCCTTTACGCTTGTTTGAAGCAAATGGCGGCGAGTATCCAGATTGAGAGGCGGGTGGATGAGCGCCAGTTGATTGAATGTCATCAACGTATAAGCGACGCCGGTTTTCAGCTGGAATACTTTGAAGTCAGGAATGCCCAGGATTTAAAACCTCTGACAAGCACCGATACTCACTTTGTGATTCTGGTGGCGGCGCGCATCGGCAAAACGCGGCTCATTGACAATCTGACAGTGGAATTTCGGACATCAAAAAGATCACCAGAGGAACAACACCAATGAGCCTTTATCGAGCGTTCACTGTTCTTGGCCTGTGCCTTGTCTCTCTTGTCGGCATGGCTCAACAAGCGCCAGTGGATGCCTATGGTGCCGACACCCAGCGTGCCAACGCCTTGCTGGTAAAAGCTGTCGCCGAATACAAAGCCAAGGGCGACACCGCTATGGCCGAGTTCAGCCGGCAGGGAGCCTATGTCGATGGTGAGCTGTACATCTACGTGGTCGATACCTCCGGTGTGATGCTTGCCAGCGGTGGGCCTTCGGTTTCACTGGTCGGAAAACCGGTGGTCAGTGTGCTGGACGACGACCTCAAGGCTGCATTACAACAAGCCATTTCGCAGCCAGAAGACGGCATCGTGCGTAGCGCCGAATACCGCTGGTGGAACTGGCAACACGGCAAGGTCGAGCGTAAGCGCGTGTTCTATCAACGAGTGAAAGATCGGGTGATCTCCGTGGGTTACTACATGCCACGGTCCAGCCCCGAGCAGGCACAACAGCTGCTGCGCCAGATTTCCGAGCAAGTTGCCAGCAACGCGAAAACCACCGTCGAGCTCATTAATCAGCACGATAAGCAGCTTACCCAGGATGATCTTTACGCCTTTGTGGTGGACCTGAAAACCAAGCGGTTCGTCGCTCACGGCTTTTCGCCCCGGCTGATCGGCACCGACTTCAAGTCATTGCGCTCAACCGACGGCAAGCCGATTGGCGAGGACATACTCAAGCAGATGAACGCGCATGAAGCAGGCGAGATCACCTATCAATGGCGCAACCCTATGACCGGGCAGAACGAATACAAGAGGACTTTTCTGCAGCGGGTTAATGGATACGTCGTGGCCGTGGGCTGCTATGCAATCAAATGATCAAGGCAGGAACAACAGGAACCCACTGTCAGGAGCGTACGCATGACTGATTTGGTATTGCTGCATGGCGGAAACCATGGGTCCTGGTGTTGGGAACACTTTGTGGAAGCGTTAAACCAGCAACCCGGATGCTTCGACCGCGTGATCACTCTGGATATGCCAGGGTGCGGCAAGAAGCGCGGTCGGGATGTTGCGTCCCTGCGGCTAGACGACGTGGTCAACGAACTTAATGAAGACCTGCATGCACTCGGCGTGAACCAGGCCGTGTTGCTTGGGCATTCCATCGCGGGGGGGCGTGCTGCCAATGATGGTGGTGGCCGCTCCGCAACTATATTCGCAGCTGGTTTACCTGGCCTGCGCATTGCCCAGTGAAGGCCAATCGATTCTGGAGTTGCTTGGCACTACGCTGCATGGCGAAAGCCCGGAACATGTCGGTTGGCCGCTGGACCCAGTGCAAACAACTCCTCAAGCGCTGGCCGTGGCCATGTTCGGTCAGGACTTGAGTGAGCAAACCCTGAGTTGGTTGTTAAGCGAAGTGAGTCAGGACACGACGCCACTCTGTGTGGCGACAGACTCCATCAGTCGTGAGGGGTATCAAGGATCGATCCCGGCGACTTACATCATCACCCTGCGCGACAACATTTTGCCCATCGACTGGCAGCGCCGTTTTGCGCAACGTGCCGGTGCTGGCGTGGTGATCGAAATCGATACGGCGCACGAGCCGTTCGTATCACACCCCCAGCTGCTGGCGGATGTCGTACGGGGTATAGAGCGGCATGAGTGATGGGCAATATCGGTGTTTTAAGCCGGAGCGACGGCACGGCAAATCAACGCAACGGGTTGATCCTGTCCATCATCGTATTCAACTTTGTCTCGTACGTGTGCAGTGGCTTGCCGCTCGCGGTGTTGCCGGGCTACGTCCTCAATGACCTGGGCCTGACCTCGGTTTTCGCGGGTGTGGTGATCAGCTCGCAGTACCTGGCGACGCTCCTGGCCCGCCCCTTGGCCGGTGGCGTGGCTGATCGCCTGGGTGCCAAATACGCGGTTGTGTGCGGGTTCAGTGGCTTGATGTTGAGCGGCGCCCTGACGGCGCTCGCCATTATCCTGCCCACCCAACCCTGGTTGACCCTGACGCTATTACTGCTGGGGAGGCTGGTGTTGGGGGCGTCCACGGCCATGATCTCCACGCCCTGCTGCACCTGGGCCATCGGGTTATGTGGTGCCCCTCGGGCGGCACAGGTCATGTCGTGGAACGGAATAGCGGCTTACGGCGGCACGGCTGTTGGCGCGCCACTGGGTGTGCTGCTGCGCAATTCGATGGGTATCGCCAGTGTGGGACTGTGCACCGTGTTGCTTGGCTTGGCGTTCCTGCTTTTGGCTCTGGGCAAGCGCCCAGCGCCATTGGTTGCAGGCGCCCGGCTGGCTTTTTATCGAGTCCTGTTCGCGGTCATGCCCAACGGCCTGGTCCTGGTTTGCAGCTCGGTAGGATTTGGCGGGCTTACGGCCTTCGTCGCACTGTATTTCGATAGTCTCGGCTGGGACCACGCCGCTTATTGCTTAAGTGGTTTCGGCGCAGGCTTCATCGTTGCCCGATTGTCGTCGCCGGGAATACTGCAGCGATTCAGAGGGTACAAAGTGGTGGGCGGCTGCCTGCTTGTGCAGACGTTGGGCATGCTGCTGATATGGCTCGCGCCTTCGCCTGCGCTGGCAATTGCCGGCGGCGCGCTGACCGGCATAGGGGTGTCATGGGTCTACCCGGGGCTTGGGGTGGAGACATTGGCCAGCACTCCGGCCGTGAACCGTAACTCGGCGCTCAGTGCCCTTTCATTATTCTTCGATATTGCAGTGGGGATGGCCGGTCCGGTGATGGGCCTGGTTGCGTCAGGTTTTGGTTTTGCTGCGATATTTCTCTGTGCAGCACTGATGTCGATGGGCGGGTTTCTGGTAGTGCTCTGCCTATGGCGGAAGGGCCGTATACGCGATTAGTGTTAGTTGTTTAATAGCATACCTCTGTTTCACATAACTGACGTGCAAGTAAGCTCTCCGACGATCTGTCAGCGGGAAAATAACAGAACCAGCTATACCGCTATTGGCCGATTGCTGCGTGTCATGTCGGGTCGGAATCGACCCGAACCGAGCTCTCAGCGATATATACATAACTACAAGGAGTTCAGCGTTATAAGAATTCGACTTATGAGGACGGCAGAGTCTCTGCGGCTGCGTAGTCTGGAAAGGACATCATCGACTCGATCGCTGGGTGCTCGTAGGTTGAGGACAATACGGCGCTGAGTCGATCGCCCAACAGATTCCAGGCGCGTTTCTTCTCTTCGGCATAGTCGTGATGCAGGTAGTGGCGTCTCACCCGAGAGCCGGCCAGCACATGGTTTTGACAGCGATCGATGACGTCCAGGCTGACACTCAAGGCCTGCATCATGGTCGCTCCCGTTCGGCGCAGGTCATGCGGTGTCCAGTCACCGTTCTGGCCGTTGGCAAGGACCAGCGTATCGTCATGACGCCGCCTGGAGAGGGCCTTGCGGTTTTTGAACCGCGCCTGGCGATCGCCGACCTGTTTACTCACCACTTTTACGTCCACATGCCCATCATCCAGCTTGTTCGGGAAGCACCATTGGGAATGTCCCGTTAGGGTCTTCAGTTCCTGAAAGAAATGCAGGGCGAAGGGGGAGAGGAATACATGGTGGTCCTGTTTCTTGCCGCGAGTGCCTTTGACGTTTTCACTGGGGAGGAACCACGTCTGCTGGTCCAGATCGACATTTTTCCATTCGGCCTGGAGCAACTCGCCAATCCGGCACAGGGTGCCCAGGCTGATCCAAAGCGCGAGTTGGGTTTCCTTCTTCAGTGGTCGAATGCCGTCGTATTTTTGGCCTGCGGGGAGAGCGTTGTAATCGGCGGTCATTTGCTGGAAGCGGTTGTGCAGTTCCAACAGCTCAGCCGGCGAAAGGATGCGGCTTCTTTCCGGTTCGTAGTCGGCAGGGATCAAGGGGGAGATGTCGACCAGCTCAGTTGGATCACCCTCGATCAATAAGGTCCGCCAAGGTTGGCGCTTTCTGGCCCAGCTAAACATCTGGGTAAGGTCGGCGAAGAAGCTGATCGCTTGCCGGTAAGCGCCGCGGTTGAGCACGGTGCGGATCAGCGCTCGAACATCGTGTTCGGAAACATTGTTCACCGCTGTCTTGCCGAGTGCCGGGTATAGGTCCTTGTTAAAGCGTCGTTGCAACTCGGCGTTACCGTCTTTGCGTGCAACACCATCCAACAGCCACGCCTTGGCCAGATCCTGGACGGTCAGTGTTTGCACCTTGCGCGTCTTTTCCTGTTCGGCCTCTACGTTAGCCACGGCGTGCGCCTGTGCCTTAGCGGTTTTCTTGTGTTCGTTGGGATTGATCTGCTCATCGATGAGCGCACGGGCCTGGTTACGTGCTTTACGGATGTCCGTCAGGGATTTGCGCGGCCAGGACCCGCAGGCGTACTCTTTGTTCTGGTCGCCCCACCGATAGCGATAGAAAAAACTGACCGACACGCCGTCTTTACGCAGGGAAATTCGACCGGCCAGATTGCCGTCCTCCCTGAGGATTCGGCCGGCATCATTGGCGGTCAGCGACTCGAGTTCTTTGATGGTGATTTTGGCCATAAAATGGGTTCCCCCTACTTTTACCCCCACAAAAACGTCGGCTCTTGGTGGACGTTACTGGACTCTCGTAGAGCAGAACACCGCTGGAGCTCAAGTAAATACTAGCTTAGAAAAATCCAGAGTAAAATTTTGGAAGCTTTCAAAAAGTATGAGAAAGGAGATGGGGTGCTAGGGGTCGAGTGTTCGAATCACTCCGTCCCGACCATATTATTCAATGACTTAGCCCAATCTGAAAAGGTTGGGCTTTTTCATGCGTAGGGACTTTTGCGGGGGGCATCCCGTTTTTCTCCTCAAGATTGTCAGCGCCGGCCCGCGAGAGTCGGTTGCAGATATGTAAGGAGGCGTCGGATTTGGCACCGCCTTGCAGGATGTTTGGCACAGGGTGTCTGCCTTAGAAACGCGGGATTTCGCGGAGTTTTTGGCACCGTGGGGCGGCGCAACTCGGCGTGAACCCTGGCCCAGTCGGGCATTGGACGCTGATCGCTGGGAACGGTGGGCGGCGGTGGAAAAAGCCGCTGTTGCAACTCGGCGTCCGTTAGCGAAGACGGCCAAGTCAGGCCGCTGGCAGCAAAGCGATTGAGATACTCACCGACGCTGGCTCGACCCACTTGCAAGCTGACAGCGACCTGCCGGGCAGATAGGCCGACCTCGAATTTGAGACGTAGCACTTCTCGAATCTTACGCATGGATAACCGCTCCACGACGACCTCTCTGCTTCGATAAAAGAGGTCGATGGTAGTGAATTAATCCTGCGTTGCTGCCTGCTTTAAGGGTGGCCGGATGGCCGTGGAGTCCGCAGGCCTCCTTTGCCGCCATACCAGCGCCCGCGAGAATAGTCGGATCGGCGTTGCGCAGGGCGCTTGCCTGGCCGATAGCATCAATACTAGACTTCGCGGCCTTTGGACTGAGACCACCAGCCAACAAGGCTTCTGCACCGCCCAGAATAGAGTCGGGATCATTGCCATACGACTTTGATACTCGGAATATCTCTTTGCGCATATCTTCATTTTGAGCCGGCGACATGTTGGCCGTCTGTCCCAACTGGATCATCCTTCGGTCAGTCTTGGTACTATTTGCTACCGACAGCCCAACACCGATACCCAACCCAGCTCCGGCTAAGTGACCATTAACGCCCGACATCATTCCCCTGAGGGGGACGTGCTTAGGTCGCTCTCGTTGAAGTGCTCTTTAGATGTCATCTCAAACCCCCTCGACTTTAGGCTTCAAGAGCGCCAAGGCACCCGATGGGTTACGTACGCCAATGCCCATCAGAATCTTCCTCATCAGTGGATCGTTTCGTTCCAGCTGTTCGATGTTTAGTGGCAACTCAAGCACCTGGCCAGCCGCGAGTGCCTCGACGATGCGGATGTCATCATCGATGGAAAGCGTACCCATGTTGATGTGGGACATCTCTGCTGCGAGCAGTTTGTCCAAACCCAGGACGAGGCGGTTGACCGTAAATTAAGGTAGGGCGTTGATCAACTCATCGTTAGTGGCGTAGCCCAGTCGCACGGCCTCGGAAATAGCGATGAAGCACTTCCGGAATTGCCAGGCGCCCCATTGAAAGCTTAGCTTCACGCGCGTTGTGCTTGAGGTGCTCACTGTTTTGCCGCAACTGGTCTAGGTAGTTCGCCCATTATTGAACCGCCTCCCGGCGCTGCACTAGCAGTTGAGGGCGCGCATACACAGCGCCCAACGCACCGCTATGACCTGAGAGGAGCGAACGGTTCAGTTTGGTGTAGGGCAGGGAGGGCCACAATGGCAGTTCTCCATTCCCGGTCAAGACTATGCTCCAAGAATGGTCTACGTCTCTTGCAATGGTTTTTCGGATCCTAGTGGAATACGCAAGTGAATGCGCCCTGAAAACGCCATCTGGGCTGACCTGATCAGCAACCATGACAGAGACTTGCGTGCTGCGGGTTACTTGCTGGACAAGGAGCCGCCTACCGACGCAGCGGGCGACTGAAATCGATGGGTTGCTGCCGCATAAGTGGCAACCGGTTTAATCACGCAAGGCGTGATGCCCGGACGCATACCCTGCACTCGCCCTGCTAGGGTTTGTACGTATGTTTTATCATGACACCGCGCACCACCAGAATCGGTCGCAAGCTTTGTATGAATAGTCATATTGGGGAGTATCCAAGTTGGAATCGAGCACTTCCCAGGACCAAATAAATCGGGTCTGACGCTATTAACGAATGATACGAATGGCGCCACTGAGCTGGCGCCATTCGGGCAACGGCAGGGCTGGCCAACGAGTGCGAACACTTCGTTATCCATTAATGCCTTTCAGGGCTGCGTGCTCTCTCTGAACCTGAGTGTGGGCTGGAGACGCTGGAGTCGACCCTGGGCCTTCGATTGAGCCCCGGCGTGGGCGAGTTACTGCGCTTATACTGATGAGATTTCATGCTGCCCAGTTTCGGTGGTCCTGGCGTAAAATTTGGCCCCCAAGAGGCGTGTGGCTGCGTTGCCGTCAGGTTACTGTTGTAGTTCACCCCCAGCGCGTGGTCGTTGTACGCAGCGTCCTCACTGAATTGCTTGGCACTGAAAGTCCCCTCACCTGCAGGCGGCCGTTTACCCCCTTTAAAGTCTGTCACAAGCTTTTCATTCCGAGATCCATTCGGCAGGAACGCAATCAGTGTTCCCGTAGGTTCGGTGACACTGCGACCCAGATTAAAGAAACCATTAAGAATGCTTTCATTCATACCCATCACGCTTTTGCTGGCTATATATTTAACGCCCCCTGTCGGTACAAAAACATCACTGAGATCGAGTGTCTTAAGACTGGACATATCGGTGATCTGCGGGGTAGCCCCCGCAACATCCTGCTGCCCCAAGGCGCGCGAGTGTTCGTACGAAGGGCTTGCCGGCAGTTCCTTGAAGCCAGCATCGATACCCATCACTTGAAACTTGCTCAATCCGTAGCCCGCGTGGGGGTTGTTGAATACAAGTGTGTCAAAGCGATCGCCATCGGCATTATCCTGGGCCCAGTCGGCCAGAGCTGCCCAGCTATCGGGCGATGTCACATCCAATTGGTTGGGGTAGTAGTGTAGGTTCGCGGGCCCGTTTTCTGGCCGGGGAGTGATGTCGTATTGTGTGACCATGATAGTTGCGTCCGGATATTTTTTCGCCAGCGCAGTGGAGTAGCTGAAATCTTTGCCTTCGCCAGCAACCAAAACTCGTAGCATCCCGTTAGGGTCGGAAAAAATGATTGGGTTGTCACCGACATAACAATAGAGATTCAAGCCATCATCCGGACCGGATGGGTCGGCACTGAGCCAGCGCCCAATGGACGGCTGGTAGTAACGTGCGCCGAAGTAGTACAACCCCGTCACTTCGTCACGCTCTTTGCCTGCATATCGATAACGCTTCAGTTGGACATCCGTTGCATTGTCGCCGGCGATGAAACTTGTCCCTCCGTAGGGAAAGTACTCTTCATAAGTAATGATCTTGCCGGATGAGTCCAGCTCCATCACGGCCGACCCCAGATAGTTCTCCAACTGGTAGCGCAACTGTGGCGAAGCCACGCCATCGCCTGGAGACCCCACAGTCCAGACCAGACGCTGCGCCAGGCAGCGCTCACCATCCATCACGCGAATCGTGCGGTACTCTTGGGTTAGTATGTTATTGATCAAGCGCCGGCGAATCTCCAGGCCATTGATATAGACAGTATCGTCCAGCATCTCGGTCGCACCGGCACTGCCGAACGTACGGGTAACCTTGCGCAGCCGGACGCCATTGGCATCATAAACGTAGAACGAGGTGTCGTTGGTACCGTTGCTGCGCGTAACCAGGGTGATATTGGCGAGGCGATCGGTATAAGACCACTGAGCGCCTGATAGCCCAGCCCATCGAATCTGATTGCCAGCGGCGTCGAAGAACTCATCGACCCGGGTGGGATCGGTTGTCAAAGTTGCGTCGACACCGTGATTGCTGGTTGTCGATATCGTCACCGCCCTGTTCGTCGATATCGCGGCTTGATGCTGTATGCGCAAAAGGTTTCCGGAGAGATCATAGCTGTAGGTTCGAGTGTAGTTTTGCAGGGCCCGGCCGTCATTCAACGCTGAGAGGGGGATAAAGTCATTGCCGCCGTCACTCACTCCAGGGTGTTCACGACCACTAGCGCTGATCAGTCTGTAGGTCGCGTCATAGGTGTAGTTGGACTGCGGGTCGACTCGCTGGTTGGCATTGAACACCACCTGTTGAGACGCGTCGTCGATAGAGGTGATGTTGCCAACAGGATCATAGACATAACTCAGCGCCTGGAGCGTTCTACTATCCAGGGTATGTTGTGAAACTAACGCCTGGAGCCTGAACGTACTGGGCTCGTAGGTATAGCGCGTTGTCACGCCATTGGCATAAGTGATCTGTTGGCGCTGGCCCTTGGCGTCATAGGTGATGCTGTCAACATACACTTGGGCGATACCGGTATCTGCTGGTGTCAAACTGACTTGGGACACCAGGCCGGTTCTTGCATAGGTATAACTTACCCGCTCCGCCGAGACATCATTGAGGCGTCGTAACGCTTGGGTTTCTACCCGGTTCAATGCATCGTAGGTCCAGTCGGTCTGGAATTTCTGCGTGTCATCCAGTTGCTTCCAATCGGCTTCCCGAGAGAAGTCGATTGCCAATTGCCGGGTCTGACTTAGCAATTGCCCTTGAATCGAATATGCCAGATTGACTTCAAGCCCGGCACTGTCGAACAGCGTGTAGGGCTGACCCCGTAAGTTAAGTCCCTGGGCATCGGGAACTGACTCGCCGTACTGTATCTTGCGTACCGTGCGGCGTTCCGGCTCATGGGCCTCAATGACTTGAACTTCCAGCAAGCGCCCCAGGAGGTCATAACGACTTGTCTGGATTGCTCCCCGGCTATCGGTGCCCCAGATCGGCTTGCCTGATACATTATTGATAACCCAACGAGTGCCGCTGTCGACACAGGTACTTTTGATCTTCTGTCCATCAAGGGTAAAGATCACCCTGATATTTTTTAAACCCTGTGTAAGCATCCTGTCGTCTGCACTGTCCAGCAATTGTCCTTGGATATCGAAGTAGTTGAACATAGTCAGCCCGGCGTCTTCCAGACGCTGGTTCGTGGCCTGGGGTGCAAGCAGCTTGGTCACCCGTATGGCCTGCCCCAAGGCATTGAACTGGCGTACTGTCGGGGTGTTGAAGAAAACAGCGGCCTGTTGCAGCGCTGTGCGCTCCCGAGGATCGAGTGTCGGGTCATCGATGTGGGTGCGGTAATAATCAGAGTCGAGCACAGTATCGTTGGTGTCGAACAAGTGCTCGGACCATGGGCAAAACAGGGTCTTTGTAAAAAAACCTTTGGGGGTGTCGACGCGGATCTTACGGTTGAGCGGGTCATACCGAATCAGTGGGCTGACCCCGAAGCGAGAAAGCTCTTCATTACTGATATAGCCTCGGCCTGCACTGTAGACGGGCTCGTACTGTCTGATGGGATTGCCCTTGTTGTCATAGACCGTCGCTCCCGAAACGACCCAGCGCTCGATGCTATGAGTCGAGGTGACCGAGTGATTGGCATTGACTTGCCAGCTCGGCCCTGGATCGACCAATGCCTGACACTGGACAAGGCGATTGAAGCCATCGCTGTACTGTATTGAGTATTGGACACGACCAGTTAACTCGTAGGTTTCAGCTTGCAGGGTGGTGGCGTGGACAGGGACTTGGCTGGGCACCATCGCTAGTCGTGCCCCAACCGCTGATGCGACTTGAGGCGACAGACCTGGCAATTGCAATGGCGCACCAAGGGGGCGTTCGCGCCAACGCTTGAGCATGGCGCCACTGCGGCTTATATAGTGTTGACCAACGAGGGACTCCCACACGTTGGACGATGTGTCGTCAAGCCCGCTCAAGGCCTGAGGTGTGATCCGCCCGCACCAACTGAAGAGATCGTAAGCGGTGTAAGTCGCAGCGCCTTGCAGGTAGGTTTGTGGCTGCGAAAGTGCCGTCTCCAGGTCGAAGGGCTGCTCCCTGCGATCAAGGGAGAGTGATTTGAAACCTACGGGTTGTTTACCTTGCATTCCTCTGAGCGAGGTTGCGCAAACCATACCAAGTGCATCGCAGAGTGTCTGCGATACTGTTTGGTTGGGATCGGTAATTTCCCACGGGGCGAGCGTTCGGTAGTCGATACTGGTAACGTTGATCACGTTACCCAAAGCGTCTTCACTGCGCACAAGCACCAAGTCATAGGGGTCATATTCTAGGGTCTGTGTCGCACCAAACGGATCGATGATGCTGCTGGGCAGATAGTAGTGATCTGTGTCCAGAAAGGTCTGGAGCAGGCCAGGGTTCCACCATAGGCCATCGTTCTCGATATATTTTCCGTTCTGTGCCAAAAGCTGTGTAAGGTCGGTCGCGCTCAGGACACCGTCATAGGCAGTTTGAAGATCAGTTGGCGTTGCCAATGCGGTCCATTGTTGACAGAGCAACCCCTGAGCGCTCGTCTGCCCCAACGGCAACGCCGTTTTTGTTTCAGGGCTCCAGTAATAGCTGCGGTACCGACCGAACAAGGTCAAGTCTGCCTCGGGATCCGCCAGGGCAGTGTCGATCAGGTGGGCAAGCTCCTCGACCGTGTAGGTCTGGCCCGAAGAGGGGGGCGGTGGCGCCCTTAGCAACCAGTTGTATGATTCCACCGGCTGCCCCAGCAAGCGCACATCGTTCCCTGTCAGGTCAACGTACTGGTTGGTATTGCTCGTGACGAAACATTGCGATTGTTCCGGTAATCGAGTGGCGATGTCGGCGCGACGCGGATAGGCGATGCTGGCTCGTCGCAGCACACTGCCGTAGTCGTCGACCTGTAAGGTCATGTCCTGGGTTATACGCGGATCAGCCGGGTTACGTTCGTAGTGCAGGCTCAGCGTTTGCAGTGGATAAGCGAAAAAGACGGCATGCTGCTTATCGAGTGGCCGTTGGATTTGGCGTACGTCATAGCCGTTTTCCACAACATGATAAGGCGTGCTCTGCGCATCCGTCGAATCCAGACCATAGATTTCCTGTCGCAACTGAAGACCCTTGAGTGCCAGATGAGCCTGACGAACGGACTCTGTACTCGGCTCTCCTAGCCATTGGAAACGGGCAGGCATAACCCTGGGGGCGGAAGCGTCAGCAGCGAAGTAGTCATTCACAAACGCGTCACATAGGCTGCCATCCATCCAGGCTCCGGTGTGGTACCAGGTGCGGGTCAGAGATGCAGGGGTGTGGATTTCTGCGGTGCCGGAACTACTGCGCAGGTACTCTTCCCGGCTTTGTGTATCGGTATGGTCGACCTGCCCGAAACCACAGAACTGGCGCTCGATAGGGTCATAGTAACCATGGCGATAATTGTAGGTTGATACCAATCTTGTCTGCGAGACACTGTCTATGGCATCGATCCGGTCCACGACCTGGACCGGAAAGGGCAGCTCGGTTACCCAGGGGCGTCCATCGCGCCGATCACGTAGCGCGTAGGTAGTGGAAGGCTGGTAGGAGATATGGGTCGACGCCCCCATGTTGTTATCTACTCGATTCAACAGGTAGGGTTTGCTGCGAGAGCCAAAGTCATAAGCCAGCGGCCCCGGCAAATGGGCATCGCTGAAGACCAGTGCGGCGCTGCCGTTACCACGCACGTCAGCGAACTGGATCTTGCTGCCAGGCCCCCAGGTGTTTGGCAGAGGTATTGCAATCGCCTCGGCAAAAGCATTACCGCTGTGGTTCATGTACAGGTCGATATGATCGGGGTGGACATACAACAAGTCGACCGTTCCGGAGCCATCGATATCGGCAAGGAACAGGCGTTCGATGGAGAAGTCCTCACCGAACTGCGGAGCGTTACCCAACTGGACCCTGCTGCCGAAACGTCCAAACCCGAGACTGGGCCATACCTCCACCGAGCCGTTGGCAATGCGTACCAGATGCTCGCGGCCTGATCCAAACATGTCGGTCATCTGCAAGACCACGCAAGACGAATCTTGGGTTGTCAGCGGAACCCCATCGTCGCGTGGGCGCACGAGCGCCGGCCCGTAGCCTTGAGTACCCAGCGAGGGATAGATACGCACTGATTGATCATCCAGGTACACGACATCGTTCAGTCCGTCACCGGTGAGATCAGCCATCAGGCTATGGGGCGACAGCAGATCGCGAGGGACCGCAGGCAGCACCTCGAAAGGTGCCCATCCGCCGTTTGCCAAGGCCTGGGCATAGCGTGAACCATCAGCACTGACGGCGACCCACGCCGGGCGACCGCAACCGGTTATATCCAGCAGAGTCGAACTCCCGTTGAGCCCCAGGCTCGGGAAGGTCGCGGGCGCAACAGGAGGGGTATAGAGAATGACTTCATCGCTGTTGTCATCCGTATCGATGTGCTTGCAAGGCCCTTGGGGGGCCATATACAAGACGGTACTTTGCGACTGAAACAAAATACCGGGGAGTCCTTGCCCTTGTAGATCGACAAATCGATACCAAGGTGCTGATCCAACTAACGGAGCTGGCACCTCATCGCTCCGACGCAATGCTTCGAAGCGGCCACTTTGCGGTGCGAAGTGGGTGTAGCCAAACTCCAGCGGAGGTAGCGCTTGGCTGGTGTAATCCTGCACTGTGGACTGACAACCCTCCGCCTCGACCATGATCAGCCGCGAGGCGACCGGATTCTGGTCGTAGGTGAATCGAGTCAGCCGAACCAACACCGGCTCGTCGCCCAGCTCCTTGAAGCGATGAAACATGAGTATGTGTTGGCACAACCGGTGAGTTCGGATCTCAAAGCCGGCCGTGTAGGTCGAAAACGGATCTTGCCGTGCCGTCCATTGGGCATGCGCCGGTGGTAAGTAAGGCTGTGGGGGCAATGGATCAAGTGTGTATTGGCCGTAATCGAAAACGACCTCGAAATGCCATTCGGTGGTAGCCAGATCTTCGATCGAAAACACCGGCGTGTCGTTTCCGTAAAGAATGCGCTCTGGGTATCGATTGGTCGTCTGTACGCGTCCCTGTTCGTAAATGGCAGTGGCAATATTGGCGGTATTTTCAGCCTGATAGGTGTACAGCGTTGCGTCGCCATGAGCAGTGATTCGATCTTCGAGCAACCAGGAAAAAATATGCTCTGGTTGTGAAGGATCTGCGATACGTGCGTCAGCCGTTCGACCGAAATGAGACTGCACGTTGCTCGCGTCGATGATTCTCCAGAAGCTGCTTTGTGTCAGCGTGTTGATCCACTGCTCGATCAGTGCAAAGCCACCTTCATGGCAAGGTAGATATCGCTTGATAATGAGGCCGTCCTGCTCGCGGGACGGGGTCGAACTGTCTATAACGAGCGGCGTTCCATCAGGTAGGACATAAGTGTCGGTACCGTCATAAAGGGGTTGCCCGGTGGATGTACGGCAGGCAATCGCCGGGATATCGACATTAAAGCCTAATCCGAAGATGCCATTGCCTGCTGCCGACTGGTACTGCAGCGAAAGTGCAGGGGAGCTGCCCTTGCAAGCGGTCAGAGCTATTGGAAGAACCAGCGTTGCGGCCCCTGTAAATGCATTGGCCGAAAACGTTTCACCGAGACCTTGAATGGCACCGCCGCCCTTTGGCAGGGTAACGCTCGATGGTTTGATTCGCGGCTCCTGCACAGCAGGAGTGTCTTCAGTGGTGTCGGGCTCGAGAGATGTCATTTCATCGTCCCTGCGTGTTGACACGCGCAAGGGGATCTCCCCAACGGCTGTAGCCGGGGCGATCAGGGTGCGCCCCTGGACATTGCTCATCGCGTAACCGGGCCTTTTTCCCGGTGACGCAACCACAGAGTTCGCAGATTTTACGATTGCTCTCGCCCGTCAGGGCTGCGCCCACCCGATAGGCCAGCTTGTCTGGCGTCGCAGTGTGATGCGGGCAGGCCTCACAGGCACTAAGCCGTTGTTCGAAAAGATCGTTGTCGGTGGTCTTGAATCCTCCACGTCCCCAGGCCACAAAAGAGTGTGCCGCTTTTTTCAGCAACGCACTGTTACTCAGTTCGATACTCGACGACCGAGCGCTTGTGTGACTACTGTTTTCGGGTTGCAGAGACTGTTGTGGATGCGCCAGCAGATGGTCACGAAAGACAGGCGCTATACGTGCCGTAAAGAGCGCTGTGGCGTACGTTGGGTTATCGATAATGGCGGTGAAAACCGCTCTGCTGACCGGTCCATCCAGTCCGAGATAATGACCGGTCTGTAAACAGCCGTCGTCGAGGCTGGTAAACGCCTGGAAGTCAGGAGGCATTGCTTGATTGTCGCTGATTGTCATATTGAAGACCTTTTTGCCGAGGTATATGAGCTGCCTCTAACCAGGGGTATCCACCCGAATGGATACCCCTTTGGTTCTGGGTCGATAGCGTCAGCTGGAAGGAGACTGAAAGGCTGCCCGGACATATTGTGGATTCAAGGCATTGCCATCCGCGGAGAGCAGGTCAGAGACCGTTATCTTGTACGTCACCCCCGGCTTCAGGTCGGCAATCAGGTTGATGGTATTCGGTATGCCTGGGGGGCTCACCACACTCAGTACTTTGGCCGCCGGGTGAAGGAAGTAGTTGGCGACGTCTTGTGCCGAGGCTTGGTCCAGAGGGTCACTGAAAGTCAGCGCGACAGGCGCCTTTATGTCGGCCCCTGGAACGGCGTAGAGCAACTTGAGCGTGGCGGGTTGAGGACCACCGGCGCAGGGAGGGGAGGGTTCAAAAGAAACCGCCCGGCGGTAGGTTTCAATGCGGCAATCCAAGTCCGTCGCATGGCAGCCGGTTTCTGGATGATCTGCCTTGGTCGGGATATGGCTGAAGAATGCCTCTACCTGGCTTATTGCAGCAAAGATGACAGACGGATAAAGCGGATTGAATACGCTTTGCAGGACAGAGGGCGCCAGATAGTCTGCGACTGATTTGCAGAGCAAACCTGTAGGCCCTACCGGTTGCGTATCCGAGAAACGGCTGACCAGATACCCCAACACCAAGGCCAACCCTTGCCACTCCAGTGCTTCGGCACGTACCAGGCCGCCTTGCACCAGGACGTACTTTTCTTTGCCCAGTTTCAGCGAAAAAGCATTGGCCCCGCGACTCGCCGCATCCAGGATGAAGTGGGTGTCCGGGTAGATGGAATGGAAGAGCTTGAACAGCCACAAACAATAACCTGCTCGCTGCGGGTCACGTACCGAATAAGCCTGCTGGGAGTGTTGCGCTTCCTCGGCCTGTATCCGGGTCAGGAATCCCAAATCTATGGCATGCTGCGGAATTTCCAAGGTAAACCCATGGTCGCCCTGCAGGGTAATTCCGCCGGTGCCCGCGCCTGAGCTGCGCAATAAGGTTGCTGCGCTTTTTCCGGCATTAGCCAGGAACGCATCCACGGCTTGCGTCGGACGCGCTGAAAGAGCCGTGCTCTTGAGGTTGGCAGCGTGAGCATTGATTGCCGCGTCATGGGCTCGGGTTGTTACAGCGGGCTCGGTGCCTCGATGAACCGCCAAGCCTTGGTCAGCTAACTCGTCGTAGTACAACTGCACGGAAAAGTCGCCAGACAGGATACCGTCCGTGTCGATCAGGTGCCCGTCCAAGTTGATAGGTTGCCCGATGGACGTCGAGATATTCCACACGCCACCCGTGTAACTTTTGACTTCCAACTTGGTGATTTCAGTGGGTGCGCCGTTGGCTAAGAGCACCTTATAGCCTGGCCTTAGCATCTGCGCCTGGATCAGTTTGCGGTCCGCGCCCAGAAATGTGTGATTCATGGTGACGGTGACAGTGATTTCTTCTGCGCCAAGAAGGAATGAAACATAAGCCATTTCCGGCTGGACACTGGTCACAGTTGTCCCGTTGGAAAAGGCGACGTCACGTACTTGAGACTGACCGTTGGGGTCGTACGCAAGTACAGAATCACCGACCACAAAGGTCTGGATGGCTTTAGTCTGCGTGGTCGACTGGCGCACCGGGGTGTCGAAGGCCAGGCAGGAACAGGTGCAATTACAGCATGTTCCCGTTATTGCATCGCAGACCAGAACCAGATGGTTAACGGGCCATCCATTGGCTTTGCACGTGTTATTGATTTGCGTTGACACGCTGCCACAATGTTGAGCTTTGCACATATCCGTCATGGTGTTTCTCCTTGTCATAAGCGCCGGGTGCTGCCTAAGGCCGGTTGGCGATGTAACTCACCAGCAGGCCGATAGAGATCAACTTGGTCGGGTCAATCCACCCTGTCTCGGTGGCGGCGATGCCAGATGGCACACCGCTTTTGGTGACGATCAGCGACCAGGGCTGATCGACCCAATCGGTGATGCTAAGGCCGGTAGCCGTCGCGACACCATTGGCTGCATTGAAGGTCAGAGGGACCTTGTTAGCGTTGGCCCCGGCACCTATTTCAAGAGAGGTTACAAGATTGCCTCCCAGCGTGATGTCATCGGGCAGTTGTAGCAGGGCGTCGATCCCTACCACCTGGTTGAGGCCTAGGTTGGCCGGGAACCATCCACGAGCCATGACTACGGTAAAGGCTTGTTGCGTGGCGTCTCTGGGGGGATGCGTAAAACCGAACCATTGAGTGGGGAAATTGGCGGCAAGATTGAAAGCGCGCTGGGCGCGATATGGAATGTTATTGATCTTGCTGCGGACCTCATTCGCAAAGGGTGTGCCACCGTCCAGTGCGGTGTAGCGCAGCCTGATTACCACATCGGTCAGGCTGGTATAGTCGAGTCGGTTACTCTCTTTGGGCATTTCCAGTCGGTAAGCGCCTATGGCGCCTGTACCTTCAAATGGCAAGTAGCGAGCATCGTTGAGATCCAGCTGGAACATACCGGCATCGTCAATACCGCTTGAAAGGACCACCTTCTGGCTGGCCCTCCAGTTTGCCCGGAGTACGCTGGTATCAGGGGTTTGAGAGCTGAGGCCCAACAGGTAGTCGACACCATCTATATCGGGCTTGATCAGAATCTGGCTGCCGGTCTGGGTCAGCGTGGCCTTGATGTTCTGATTCGGCCCCAGAATCGCTGGAATGGTGATGGAAATCGACTTGACTTGCCTGGCGTAGTGGCCCGGATAGTCGAGATCAAACAAGTACTCGCTGAGCAGGACATCGCATACCCCGGTATTTTGAAAGCGAACAAATGCTTCCGGGTCCAGGGCCAGTAAGGAGATGGTTTTTTCAATCTCGAAACTGCGAGTGTTGTTGCGATAATAAGCGGCCTCCATCTGGCTCAGACTGATCATCAGCTGTTCACCGGCCAGCAGGCCTTTATGCAGCCCGTCCCAATAGTCGAACGTGATGAAACGGTCGGTCGAGTTGATCTCGAACTGGTAAGCCTGCTGCGCGGAAACTGCCAGCTCCAAGGCCATTCGGTAAGCTTGCCCGTAGACGGTGCTCAACCGTGCAACCATCCATTGGTACAGCTCTACATTGGTGAATTTCTTACGCAGGAAGTCATCCACTTCAGCGGCATTCGTCAAGGTTTGGCGATGCGTCGCCAGCTGTTGCTGCAGGGTTTGCAGTTGCAAGTTGGAGGCGACGATTTGGCTGTCCAATACCTGAACATCGTACTTGGCTTGAGTCAGTGCCTGTTGCCATTCCTGTTCGCGTCGCTCGAAGCCTGAGACCATCTGGCTGACATCGCCTACACCCTTGGAAATCTGTGCCATCACTTCAAAAATTGAAGCCGCAGCTTTCAAGCTGTTACCTATCTCTCGCCCACCATAGGTCATGGCAAAAGGTGAGCCGGCGTTGGGTATCAGGAACGCGCCGGACGACAAGCCATTCATGATGGTACTGGTGGTGCTCAGGACGTTTGACAGAATGACCATGGCTACTTGCAGTTGCTCGGCTGGGATCAAGCCCTCATCGATTAACGCCTGGTAGAAAGACTGCCGTGCAGTAACGGCCTGATTACTGATCTGCAACCCAGCAATGCGCTCTTTTGCCTCGGCAATCTGCAAGTCCATCGACCGGGTCGTGAGATTAAGTATCTGGATCTGTTGGCCGGCGCTCAATCGTGCAAGTGCTTCGGCATCGTTCTTCTCCAGCGCGCCCAACAGCAGGCTGCCAATTTGGCTGAGTTGCTGGGTGAAGTCCTTGGCCATACGGAAAATAGTCGTGAAACGATAGGGGGGCGCGCCCGCCTGTAGCTGATCAACCACTTTGGACGCGGCTCCCGCCGCAGAGGCCCGAACCAGTGCCATCGGATCAATGGGTGGTTCAAACAAGGCCAATTGACGCACGACGCCATGAATATTCATGCAATGACGGATCTTGAACAGGCGTTGTTCGACCATGTCCCAATATTTGATCAGGTCGCTGTTTTCAGGTACGCAGAAGTAAGAGTCCAGATCATTGAACGGGACGTAACGATCGCTGCTATCCAATGGTATGGCGACTGCCTCGGAGAGCCCCGAGACGTTTTCCATGTCAATCAAAAATTGCGGGATATCGGTACCGTACTTCGTTTGTATATCTTTGAACGTCGCCGGTGCTTCAGTCGCGCAACTCCCGACGTCAATCGGACGCGGCCCCAGCAGTTCACGGGCGACGATGTAGAGC
Source organism: Pseudomonas gessardii (assembly GCF_001983165.1). Lineage (GTDB taxonomy): Bacteria > Pseudomonadota > Gammaproteobacteria > Pseudomonadales > Pseudomonadaceae > Aquipseudomonas > Aquipseudomonas gessardii. The sequence goes on from NZ_MNPU01000003.1 coordinate 144,308, forward strand.
AACGTCGCCTGGCTGACTGACTCCCAGGTGTCCTTGGTGTACTCGAAATCACCCCAGTCGAGCAGTAAACCGACATACCGCATCACAATCGCTTTCGGGTAGGCCGTTCCACGAAGACGAGCAATGACGTGAGGTTCGAAGGGATGGTTGTTATAAGCCTGGATTTGCAATGGGTCGGTCAGGATGTCTTTCAGGTGCTCAACCGACAGGTCGCGAAAAGCAACCAGTTGCCAGAATCGATTGTTCTGATCTTTCACCGTCGGATCAGAACCAACCGGTATGGTTGGGTTGAAGATGTATTCAAACCACTGCCGGGCCTCGGCGAAGCGCTGGTTGGCCTGCAATTGGCTTGCGATCATCCAAGGGCCGTAGAGATAAATCTCCCAGAAGTAAAGGCCATACGGTCCTTTGTAGTCGATGGCGTCACCATCAAGCAGCAGGGGCGGCTTGATGTTGGGGGAGGGGGCCCCCTTGTTGTAGAAGCGACTGAATGGGAACGCTGGAGTAGCGGGCTCGACCTGGGTGGATGGCGAGAGCAACCTGGGTACACCCCCGGAAAATAGTGCCCGGCTCAGACGACCGATGGCGCCAGTCGACAACCGCTCGACTGACCAGATAATGCTCTCGAAGGGAGCTGGGGAGTCGGTGTAGTTGCCAGAGATCAATGTTGTCTGGTTCGTTTCACTGCCTGCGTGGACTGATACATATTCCTCGAGTCGCTTGATGCCCGGTTCAGTCGAGCGCAGGATAAATGACTCGTCTCCGTTATCCCACAAGAACCATAAGGGCTGGTTGATGACCGGACTGGTGAATCCGGCCCGGTCGCTGACGTTGAACAAAACCTCCACGCTCTTTGTAGGTATCCAGACATCGGTGGCCCCCTGACCGACCGCATTGATCAGGAAGACGTTGTCGAAGTCGGTCATCCGCATCAACGGCACTTGGTCAGACGCGACAACTGCTCGAGGAATCTGTGGCAGGTAGGGTTTGGGGGCTGTGGGGTTGAGGTTGTAGGCGCCAAGAACCGGATAGGTCGGTGAGACATCGAGCCCATTGAGCAGCAGGCGTGACTGGTTTGCATAGGTAGCACCGCTCGTCCCTTGATTCGAGGCAGCTATGGCGTACTGGCTGGAGTTATACAGCGTTTGGGCCAAGGCCATGGCATCGGGATTAGTGATGACCTTTGGATCAGGGGCAACCGGTGGAATGGGAGTGCCGCCCGGCAGGTCGTAGAACCAGCCATAGTTGACGATAATGCTGTCTTGCGCGTCGTTTTTGCCCTTGATCAACATGGGCGTCGCGATCCTCCATTCCGGGCGGTTGACGTTGAAGTCGGCCGGGTTGATCTGTGGTGTGCTGTACCCCCCCTGCATGGGGGCGAAATTGATGACAAAGTGGTCAAGCGTTTGTGGGCTGGTCCACTTGCCGCTGAAATTGATAAAGCTGTACTTCAGCGTTGCCCCTGTGTCGGCGGAGTTGTTCGCGCTTCCTCCCTGCACCATTGAGGCTGATGTTGTGTCCTGTTCTACCCAAAACAGAAAAAGTCGGTCATAGGCGTAAAGCGGAGAAACAATCGGCGAAGGTATAAGCAGGTCGACTTTCTCAAAGGCGGTCCATCCAGTGGTATCAATCCGTCGTTGCAGGTAGTAGGTGTAGGGCGCGGTTGCCGTGCGCGACAGCAGGTACAGCATGGGCGTCATCGTGCCCTGGGATGAGGGGTCCGGCGCAATGCCATAGTAAGAGCCGACGGGCTTCAGCTGTGCAAGTGACTCGAAGGTTTCAAAGTAGTCAACATAGGCATCGTTGACCGTTATCGGGGTGATATCGTTAGCTGTGAGGTTATCCTGAATGTTCTGAAACTGTGGGGTTTTGTCCAGGCGTAACTGCGGCTCAAGGTAGTTCTCCGGGTAGAGGAAAACCTTGCGATTAGCTTCCCATAACGGGTATGACCCGATCCAGCTCCACCAGATCTCCGGAATGCTCAGTTTTGAGATACCTGGTTCCAGCATCATTCTGGCGCGTTGCATATAGAGCTGAACCGAGAGAAGGGCTTGCTTGATGTAAGAGATGTCGGCACATCCACTCATTTGAGTGTCGATCAATAGGTAGGCGTAGAGCTCGTCAATGTTGTTGATCGTGGCAAATGTGCGGTTCAGTGTATAAATCGCGTAAGGCGTCAGCACATCACGCTTGGCTTCGTTCACCGCGTTCTCGACGGGACGGTAAACAGTCTCCCAACCCTGGTTGCCGTAACGCGCTTTGAGCGATCCAATCGTCGAAGTCGATGCTGCCGAGTACTTGGTCCACGTGGAGGTATCAACCTGTGCCGGCAGGATATTGAGCCGAGCCAGCGACAGAGTTCCGTCAATATCCAGGCCAAGGTTTGTGGCCGTGTCGAAGCAGGCTTTCATTGTGACAAGCCCTGCCACAGTGCTGTCGTCCGCAGAGGTGCCATACAGCGTTGAGCGCAATCGGCAGATCTGACTTACCGGCCAACCGCTCAGCGTTGAGAGGACCTCGGTCTTTTTATCGACCAAGCAATCTTGTCCGGCAGGCAGAGAAAAATACTCAGGCAAGCGCTCTTTAGTGTCATCCCAGACCTCGCGCAAGCGCTGGTAATTCCACATGGCCCGCACATTATCCAAAGTAAGCGTATTCAACGCGGCGATCCCGAAGGGCGCAGGGCAGTCGATTACAAAGGTGATGTCACTGGCGTTAAATCTCAGTTGCTGATTCAGCGTGACGACTCGAGACATCAACACCATGAAGTCACATATTGCCGGCGAGGGAGAGACCCATCGACCGGGCTGACCTACCGGTGGTTGCAAGAACGCAGCCACATAGTCTGTCAGACCTACTGTCGCGGCAATGTCCGGGCCAAGGGCCAAGAGCGTACCCGTATCAGAACCCAGCACAACCCCCAGTTGTTCTGACAACTGGAAGCGCTGTACACCACGGTTGGGGTGCTCGATATTTGGAGCTCCGCCGTAGGACAGCAACACGGCAACCACATGCTCGATCCGACCTTTGGTCAACAGTAGACGTGCCTGTACCTGGGCAATCATCGATTGACGGTCTGGCTGCGAGGCAAATAGAAACGATAAATCTGTTGCAGCGGTAAAACTTACCGTTAACACCCCTGTGCTGCTTAGTACGTTGTGGCTGACCAGTGCATCGAATGCTTCCTTGGACTGCTGTGCGTCAATCCGTGGGGAAACAAAGGACGCCACATCAAGAGGATCGACAAAAGCAACGCTGGTAAAGTCCACAACCTTTTCTAAAACGGCACCATACACGCTAAGAAAGCCTGCCTGATGTGTACTGAGCCGATCGAAGAAAACCTGCGACTGTTCGCCAGTAATATCCTGGCTGATAAAGCCTGGCCCCAGCACCAGCCAGTCCTGTGCCGTCTGCCAAAGCGCGGCGAGAATATTGGGCAGCGCCGCCAAGGTGAACATCGGGGTGTAGTGCTTGCTGACGGTGCCACGCAGCGAATAATCCAGCGCGTAGACATTCAGACGTGATTCTTTCAACCAGCTTGCCCAGTCTGCTACAGCCATAGCGCTATCGAGATCAGCGACTACGGGGATCTCGAGTAGGTCGAGCAGAATCAGATATTCGCCAACCGTCAATTTGGTCTGGCGCGCAAATTTTGCATAGCTGTAAAGCACAGACAGGTTCGGTACGCTGAGAGGGATCTGTACTGCATTCGCCGTCAAGTCACCTGACAGTTTCAGCGATGCCAGAACCCGTTGCCCAATTGCGGTCAGATCATCATCCACGACATTCAGGCCGGCACGAAGCCGACTGCGCAGCTCCGCCAGTTGCGAGCTCGGTGCGGCGGGGGCATCGGGAGCCCACTCGGCGACTATGTCCTGATAGGTGATGTTGCCTGGGTATATCGGGTGATAAACAGGGAGTGCATCGGAAGGCGTATTGGCGGTCGGGATCACCACCATCACCGCCTGTTCTACCGCCTGGGCGAACGCGCCAGTCACGGTCAGAGCTATATCACTGACAACTGTAGCGACGACTTTGAGTTCTCCCGCGACTCGCACCCGCATACCCACTTCTATTTGTTGCTTGAAGGCGGTGTTGGTGCCGGTCACCGTAGTGCCCTGCACCGAGACGGTTCCTTTGGCGGAGAACGCAGGCAGCGCACCTACCGTCGAGCCCAGTATCGATGCGCTATTGAACAATCGGTCAAACATATCGAGGGGGCGCCCCGGATCGTCGATGCCTATTGTCTTTAGCGGTTGAAACAAACCGAGGGTTTCTTCCACAGAGCAACCCAGGCGTTGTGCTAAAGCCACTGTCCTACCTACAGCGGATACCGCATCAGCGTCGATGCGGCCTTGGCCAAGGGTCTGTATCAACCAGTCCAGATCGGCGTAGGGGAGTGTGCTTGCATTGGCCAGGCGTATGAATCGATTGAGCCTGTCCAATGCGGCCAGGTCGAGATTGGCAATACGGGATACTGGCATTGACGAATCGGAACGATCAATCATCACTGAAAGACACTTATCTGCCGCGAGCCCATTATTTATGAACAATAAAGTGGCTAGTCCGGCCGCCTGCTCCTGTGCCGACAGCTGTTGATTCAGCAATGCTTGCAGTTGTGCAAAGTCGAGGCCGGTACGCTGGGTGAACACCAGGGAGAAGCCAAGATCAGTGGAGGGAAAGTCCATCATGGTCGAGGCGCCAGCATCTATATTCCAGAGTTGGACGGTGGTGAGTCGAGTCGCACTATCGACACTGAGCACCTGGGCACGTTGAGGCCCCAACTGAACGAAGTCCCCCACTTTCACCTGACTGGTAAAATCGGTGCCGTCACCGGTTACCGTATTTTTATCTTTGGCGACACTAACCGTCCCGCTGAGCAGCCTCTTGAGTAAACGACCGTCACCAATGCCGTAGTAAGGACCTATCGCCTCAGCGCTGGTCAACGCGGTTGTGACTATTTGCGTGGTCGTGGGACTCAGACCAAGGGCCTCACGACCAATGGCTAGTGGGCCGGGGAGTTCAGATGTCGCAGGAGTTGAAACTTGCGCCTGATAGGTTTGGTAGATGTTTAGTAAAGAAGGCCCAAGAGTTGCGCAGTAAATCCGGGTCTGGGCTAGAGGTAGAATGAAAGGCAAGACGAATGGATAGGGTTGATCGGTCAAGGCCCTAAACACGTCATTCCAATGGGTAGAGCTGGCAATGGATGCTTCCAGGACTTCGTTGATGATTTGCAGATAGGGAACAAGCTGGCGAGTCATCTCCGGAGTCAGGGGAATATTCTCAATATCCGGGCGCCGCTCACTCAAATGCCAACCACTTGGAATGCCGGCATTGTAAGTCTTGTTGTCGATATACTGATAAATGATACGGAGCATGTCGACCATATAGGCCGAAGGACTGAAGATTGACTGATCAGGATCGCAACTGCAGTAGTCCAGCGATCCGAAGAAGTCCTGGTAACTCGGGATTGCTTCTATTAATGCGGCAAGATCAGCATCGGCAGTATTCATCGCTCCTGCACGGTAAAACGCAGACCCCACCGACCCTTTCAGCGCAAAGGCTGTCAGCTGGGCACGTAGCTTTGCTTGAACCGCAGCACGGTGAAGCAGACGAGCCGTTGCGGGGTCAATGTCGAGACGAGTTGCCTGTTTCTCGACAAACTCATCCTCTGACTGTTGAGCAATGTGATGCGCTGAAACCAGCCCAGCTTTCACCAAGCGATCAGCTAGATGTGGATCATCGGTGACTTGCTGCAAGCGCTGATAGGTTTTCAGGGCCTCTATGTTGTCCGCAGACAAGCTGGAGAGAATCATCTGGGATTGTGCAGTTTTTTTGAAAAAATCGTGCTTTCGAAGATTGAACTCAGGATTTTGCGAAAAAAACTTTACAAACGTTCCGCCAGAAATACCCATTGTAAACAGCATGATTTCACCTTCCTTGGTGCGGCCGTTTGTTTTCGATGGTGCTGAAAAAGAGCTATTGCCCATGGAGCAGGCAGAGGTGTATTGGGTATAGCGTACCTTTGGCAAAATGCCATTAAGAAAACTATTTTGACCATACGGTGAACGTCATCAGCTAATAATAATTTCGCATCCACTTGATTTTATTGACTTAAGTCCAGGGCGCATGAAAATCATGCACGTGAGATGTTCATCTGAGGGACGTGATTGCGCGGCAGTGCGATCTTTCAAGTTGGCGGTAAGAAGCATTGGGGCGAAACGGGTGAAGTGGTGATTTTTCGCCTCTGTCATAGCCGCAAAATGTTTGTAGTGGCCTACCCACGGTCAGCATGATCCGTACGATTACGTTAAGCACGTGCTTATGCCTGTCGAAGATCGTATCTCAGGAAGAGGTGTAATTCCTGTGTTCACACGTGATCAAGTTAACCGCAGTTACTTGACTGCAATTGCTACCGTTAGCAGGTTGGTTCCTGGAGTTACCGTTGACGTAAGATAAGTGCCTCGGATTAAGGAGAGTGATGGATGAACTCTAAGGCCCCCCAACCATTCTCTCTGGCTCTGCGCTCCTATTCTGGTCAGGTCGAGCTTCACGAACATGACTTTCATCAAATCGTCCTGCCCCAGTCCGGTTGCATGGAGATTGAGGTCGATGGACGCGGTGGCAAGGTCGATGCGAGCCAGGGCGTGGTGATCGCCTCCGGGGCCCGGCATACATTCCTCGCCAACACCCATAACAGTTTCCTAGTGCTGGACGTATTGAGTCAGCGTGCCGACGTGCACAAAAGCACCGTACAGTTGCTTGACCCTCTCAATGAAAAACGCTTTTTTGCGGTCAGGCCCGATATTCGTCATTTGCTCGATTACGCAAGCAGCAATGGACCACGGTTGATCAGTTCGCCTACGATGGCTGAGTCATGGAGCCGGTTGCTGCTGGGTTCTTTATTGCAGCCAGAGGTTGCGCCGAACGATCCCGGGCAGTTTATCCTCGCCAGGGCATTGGCCTACATCGAACAGCACCTGAGTACGCCCATGACGGTGTATGACATTGCCCGTAACGCTGGGACCAGCGAGCGGCGCTTGTATGTCCTGTTCGGGCGGCACCTGAAAATCACCCCGTTTACCCATATAGCGACCTTGCGCCTCAATCTGGCCATCGACCTGTTGCACCAGACCGCTCTGTCGATCACTGAGATTGCGCATCGCGCCGGTTACGCCGACCAGAGTGCACTGAGCCATGCCCTGAAGAAAGCCCGTAACCTGACCCCGGCCTCGGTGCGCAAGCAAGCGCGCGGCCACTAAAAGCAGCAGACTTGAACAATTTTTTAGCGGGCTTGATCAATACGTCCTCGTACAACCTATCTATTGTCCCCGCATCAGGATTATCCGCAGACGGGCTAGCATGAACACGACTAACGCATCCAGCGCCATCACCAAAAGCGCCGTAGGTGCCACTCTGATTGGAGTGATTGCGGTGTTCCTGTGGGCGTGTCTGGCGCTACTGACCACCTTGACAGCCGGAATCCCGGCCTTTCAGTTGCTGGCATCGAGTTTCGCCGTCGCGTTCGTGGCGAGTATCTGCATACTCGGCTTGCGTGGCGCTGGGGGGTTCAGCAGTTGGCGACAGCCCTGGTATGTATGGGCAACGGGGTTCGCCGGCATCTTCATTTACCACTCGTTGTATTTCTTTGCCCTGAAGACCGCACCGGCGGCTGAGGCCAGCCTGATTGCCTACCTGTGGCCTCTATTGATCGTCCTGCTCTCAGGGTTTTCTACTGGCGAGTCGTTGCGCAAGCGCCAACTGCTAGGAGCCTTGCTCGGCCTGGCGGGGACAGCCTTCATCATGCAACAGCGTGCCCAGGGTGAAAGCGTCGGCATGCCGCTTATCGGTTATGCCGCAGCCTTTGCCTGCGCGTGGGTCTGGTCGATCTATTCGGTGGTCAACCGGCGTTTCAGTAATGTCTCAAGCAGCATCATCGGTGGTATTTGCGGCCTGATCGCAGTGGCTGGGCTGCTCTGCCACCTGGCTTTTGAAACCACGGTGCGGCCGGACGCAGGCCAATACGCAGCAATCATCGCCCTGGGGCTGGGCCCAGTGGGTCTGGCCTTCTTCGCCTGGGATCACGCGACCAAACACGGAAACCTAGCGATGCTTGGCGCCCTGTCTTACCTGGCGCCGCTGGTCTCCACCCTACTGCTTATTGCCGTGGGGCAAAGCGATGCCAAGCCGATCCTGATAATTCCCGCAGTGCTGATCATCACGGGAGCTGTCATTGCCACTTTCCGGTCACGCAAGGCCTCGCGGTGATATCGACCTGGACTCTCGTTGAACCGAGCACCGCTGGAGCTCAAGTAAAGACTAGCTTAGAAAAATCCAGAGTGAAATTTTTGAGTCTTTCAAGAAGTATGAAAAAGGAGATGGGGGGCTAGGGGGCGAGTGTTTGAATCACTCCGTCCCGACCATATTTTCTGAGTAAAGCCAGATGCTTAAGCCGATCAGCCAGATCGGCTTTTTTGTGCCTGCGCAAAACCTGCCAAACCATTCCTATAGCCCGCACAGATAAGGTGGGCGGCCAAACACACCTCCCCAACTCTGTTATCGTGGCGCCCCTCTGAACGCAAGGAAGCACTCACCCATGGATTTTTGGCACCCTCTGGCAATCACCCTCCTGCTGGTGGCTGGCACTCAGGCGGTGGCCGCCGAAAACAATAACCCGTTCCAGGCGGCGCTTATGCTCACCTCGGTAGCGCCCTTTGTGATCACCTCGGGAGCCACTGCGGGAACCTTATATATCCCAGAGCTTTTCAAATCGTCCAAAAGTGACGCGCTGTCGTTTATTGGTTCCGATAGCGAGATCCGTGGTGCGCAGTTTGAGCAGGCGTGCAGGTATTACCGTTCGGCCTACAAGCCAGCGCTGATGTCTGACGCGCAACTGGCCCTGGCGATTGCCGCCGCAGGTTGACGTCGGCTACACCACCGCCAGGGAACCACCGAGCCCCTGCGAGGCTGCGACAGTTCCCACAGTTGATTTTCGTTATCCCTTACTCCTTGACCCGCGTGGCTGGCAGTGTGTTGTCACCCTGATGGGGGGCCGATTTTGGCTTGAGCATCGACAGCACCCAGACAAAGAACACCGGCACAAAAATCACCCCCAATACCGTCGCGCTGAGCATCCCGCCGACCACGCCGGTGCCGATGGCGCGTTGGCTGGCAGCACCCGCGCCGGTGGCGATGGCCAGGGGCACCACGCCGAGGATGAAGGCCATGGAGGTCATGACGATGGGGCGAAAGCGCAGGCGCGCGGCTTCGATGGCGGCATCGCGCAAGGAGTAGCCCTGGGCCCACAGGTCCTTGGCAAACTCGACGATCAGGATCGCATTCTTGGCCCCCAGGCCAATGATGGTGATCAGCCCGACCTTGAAGTACACGTCGTTGGGCATGCCCAGGCTGGTCACGGCCAGCACCGAGCCGAGGGCGCCCACCGGTACGATCAGCATCACCACAAAGGGGATGGCCCAGCTTTCATACAGCGCCACCAGCAGCAGGAACACCACCACGAAGGCCAGCGCAAACAGCTGCAAGGCCTGGCCGCTGGCGATCTTTTCCTGGTAGGACAAACCGGTCCATTCATAGCCGATGCCCGCCGGCAATTCCGACACCAGGCGCTCGATCTCGGCCATGGCTTGCCCGGTGCTGACGCCGGGCGGGGCATCGCCGGCAATACGGATCGACGGGTAGCCGTTATAGCGGGCAATCTGCACCGGGCCTTGTTCCCACTGGGTGCTGACAAAGGCACTCATGGGCACCAGGGCCCCGAGGTTATTGGGGAGGAACAGCTTGAGCACGCTGTCCGGCGTCATCCGGTCGCGCTGGTCGGCCTGTACCACCACCCGCTGTTGACGCCCGGCATTGGCAAAGTCATTGACCACCGCCGAACCGAACGCGGTGGACAGGGTGCTGTTGATCGCATCAAACCCCACCCCCAGGGCCTCGGCTTTTTCCCGGTCGATGGTCAGGCGCAATTGCGGGGCCTCGGCCAGGCCTTCCATCATGGCGTAGAGGATCTTTGGGTTGCCGTTGGCCTGGCTCAGCAACTGGTCCCGTGCCGCCAGCAAGGCTTCGCGGCCCAGGCCTGCACGGTCCTGCAGGCGCAGGGAGAAGCCCCCGGAGTTACCCATGCCGTCGATGGGCGGTGGGCTCACCGCCATGATTGCGCCGTCGCTGGGGTTGGCAAAGTGTTGATTGACCCCGGCGGTTTCGGCTTCGGCAGATTGGTCATCGCCGCGCAGTGACCAGTCCTTGAGGGTCGGGAAAGCCAGGCCGGCGTTTTCGCCCATCCCGGAGAAGCTGAAGCCCAGTACCAGGAAGGTGCTGGCGACCGCCTCGCGGGAGGCCAGGAACTGTTCCAGTTCCTGGCCGGTGGCCGAGGTCCGTTCCCGCGAGGCGCCGGGTGGCAGTTGCACGTCAACGATCATATAGCCCTGGTCTTCCACGGGCACAAAGGACTCCGGCAGGCGCAGGTAGGTAAAGCCCAGCAGGGCCACCAGCCCCAGGTACACCAGCATCACCCGCCCGGTGCGTTTGACCAGGTGATGATTGAGCGCGCTGTAGCGGTCGGTGAGGCGCCCGAACAGGCGGTTGAAGGCGCCAAAGAACCCGCGTTTCTCATGATGCCCCTCGGCCACGGGCTTGAGCAGGGTCGCGCACAGGGCCGGGGTGAAGGTCAGGGCGAGGAAGCCGGAGAACAGAATCGACACCGCCAGGGTCAGGGAAAACTGCTGGTAGATGACCCCCACCGAGCCAGCCATGAAGGCCAGGGGCAGGAACACCGCCGACAGCACCATGGTAATCCCGATGATCGCCCCCGACACCTGGCCCATGGCCTTGACCGTCGCGGCGGCTGGCGACAGGCCCTCATCGGCCATGATCCGCTCGACGTTTTCCACCACCACAATGGCGTCGTCCACCAGGATGCCGATGGCCAGCACCATGCCGAACATGGTCATCATGTTCACCGAGAAGCCCAGCAGGTACATCACCATCAGCGTGCCCAGCAGGCACACCGGCACCACGATGCTGGGGATCAGGGTATAGCGCACGTTCTGCAGGAACAGGAACATCACCAGGAACACCAGGACCATGGCCTCGACCAGGGTATAGATCACCTTTTCAATGGCTACGTCGACAAACCGCGAGGTGTCATACGGCACCGAGAATTCGACGTTGGGCGCAAAATTGACTGACAACTCCTGCAGGCGCTCCTTGACCGCACTGGCGGTCTTCAGCGCATTGGCCCCCGGCGACAATTGCACCGCTGCCCCCACTGCCGGCTTGCCATTGAGGCGCGTGGTGAAGTTGTAGTCCTGGCTGCCGACCTCGATCCTCGCCACATCGGCCAGGGTCACCTTGGAACCATCCTGATTGGCGCGCAGCACAATGCGCCCAAATTCCTCGGGGTTGTCCAGGGTGCCCTTGACCGCCAGGGTCGCGGTCAATTCCTGGCCGACGGCGCCCGGCGAGCTGCCGAAGCTGCCTGCGGGCACCTGGACGTTCTGCGCGCTGATGGCCCGGCTCACATCGTCGATGGACAAGCCGTAGCCCACCAGGCTTTGCGGATCGAGCCAGATGCGCATGGCGGCTTCCGCGGCAAAGAATTGCAGCTTGCCCACGCCTTCGACCCGGCGGATTTCGTTGTTGATATTGCGCGCCGCGTAGTCGGCCAACAGGGTCGTATCCTGATCGCCCGTGTCCTCCTTGTAGCTCAGGGCGTAGATCAGCAGAAAGCCCGCACTGGTCTGCTCCACCTGGATCCCCTGGCTGAGCACCGCCTGGGGCATGCGCGCCTCGGCTTTTTTCAGGCGGTTCTGGACCTCGACCTGGGCCATGTCCGGTTGGGTGCCGGGCTTGAAGGTCACGACGATTTCCGCCATGCCGTTGGAGTTGCTGGTGGAGTCGAAGTAGAGCAGGCCCTTGGCGCCATTGAGTTCTTCCTCGATGACACTGGTCACCGAATCCACCAGCACCTTGGCCGACGCCCCGGGGTAGGTGGCGGTGACGGTGATTTGCGGCGGGGCGACACTCGGGTATTGGGCCACCGGCAGGGCCGGGATGATCAGCAGCCCGGCCATGGAGATAAATAACGCAATGACCCAGGCAAACTTGGGGCGCTTGATAAAAAACACAGACATGGTGAGACCTCGAACGCGGTGATGCCGGGCTTACTGGCGTGCTGCTTGTTGTTGGGCAGTGGGGGCTGCGGGGGCTTTAAGCACCACTTTGTCACCCGGGGCGAGGCCGGCCTGGCCGCCGATAATCACCCGGTCACCGGCCTCCAGGCCCTGGGTGATCTGCCAGCGTTGGCCCTGCATGGCGCCGGTTTGGACGGCGCGTGGGCTGACACGGTCGTCGGCATCCACCACCAGCACCTGGGCCTGGCCGTCGCTGCCGCGCTGCACGGCGCGCTGGGGCACGAGCAAGGCTTGCTGGTCGGTGCCCTGGGGCACGTTCACGCGCACATACATGCCCGGCAACAACACCCCTTCAGGGTTGCTGAAGCGCCCGCGCAACGACACCTGGCCGGTGCCACGGTCTACTGCAATATCAGAGAACAACAGCGTGCCCTGGCTGTGGTAGTCGGTGCCTTCGACCAGCAGTGATAGCTGCGACGGGTCGCCCGCCGACAGGCTGCCGTGCTTGAGGGCCTGGCGCAGTTTCAGCGCCTGGGCCACCGGCTGGGTGAAGTCGGCGTAGATCGGGTCCAGTTGCTGGATGCTAGCCATCAATGTCGCTTCGCCTTGGCCGACCAGGGCGCCCTCGGTCACCAGGGCGCGGCCGATACGCCCGGAGATCGGCGCGCGGACGGTGGCGTAGCCCAGGTTCAAACCGGCGGTTTCCAGGTCGGCCCGTGCCGATTGCTGGGCGGCCTGGCTGCTTTTCAGGGCGGCGCGGGCGGTGTCGAGGTCCTGGCGGCTGATGGCTTCGACGTCGGCCAGTTGTTCATAGCGCTTGACCTTGGCCTGGTTCTCGAACAACTGCGCCTCGATCCGTGCCAGCTCGCCCTGGGCCCGTGACGCAGCAGCCTTGAGGGGCGCGGGGTCGATCTGGAACAGCAGGTCGCCGGCCTTGATCTCGGCGCCTTCCTCGAAGTGGCGCCGCAACACGATCCCGGCCACCCGGGCCCGCACCTGCGCCACCCGGACCGGCTCGATACGCCCGGGCAGTTCCGTGGACAGGGAGAAGGCCTCGGGGGCGACAGTCACGGTCTCCACTTCCCGGGGCGGCGGGGCCGTTTCGGGCTGGTCGGGGGCGCCACAGCCGGCGAGGCCGACAAGGGCCACTGCGGCAAAGCTGAAAATACGCAGGTCGCGCAAAGCGTTCATGTGTCACCTGGAGGCTAGGTCTGGAAAGGTGCGCATGATATATAGCTGCCCCTATTGAGACAATATCGTCTCAAAAGATTCTTTTGTGTTTAAAAATGTCATTTTCCTTGAGGTCGGGGGGATTTTCGGCACAATGCCTTCCACTTCACGCCCAACCAATGAGCCAGTTGCCATGTCTTCGCCCGCTCCCAACGAAAAACTTCTCAAGGCCCTGGCCGTTGCCATCGTTGACCATCCCCGGGCCACGCTCCAGGAACTGGCGCGCGCGGCCGGCATCAGCAAGGCCACGCTGCACCGCTTCTGCGGCACGCGGGAAAACCTGATCGAGATGCTGTTGGCGTACTCGCGCGAGGTCATGCAGCAGGTGGTCGACGACTCGGACCTTGTGCGCGCAGCACCGGCCGAGGCCCTACGGGACTTGATCGACAAGCACCTGGCGCACCGTGAGTGGGTGTTGTTCATGGTGTTCCAGTACCGGCCGGACACCTTGAACAACCATGGTTGGCAAGCGTACCTCAGCGTTTTGGACCGCTTCTTCCTGCAAGGGCAGCAGGCTGGGGTGTTTCGCATCGATATCGCGGCGGCGGTGATGACCGAGCTGTTTACATCGCTACTGTGTGGCCTGGTCGAGGCGGAGCGCCTGGGCCGCGCCGCGCCGGCGGGAACGGCCTGGGTGATGGAGCAGATGTTCCTGCATGGGGTAACGGCCGCGCAGCCGCACTCAGCGTTGTCGCAGGGTCTGCGAGGGTAGTTCGCCAAACAGGGCCTTGTACTGGCTGGCAAAGTGGCTCAGGTGGTAAAAGCCCCATTGGGCCGCCGCATCGCCAATGCTCACCTCGGCTGGCGAGGACATGGCCAGGCGCCGCCGTACCGCATTCAGGCGCACGCTGCGCAGGTAATCCACCGGGTTGGTGTCGGCGATGGTCTGGAAGCTGTACTGCAGCGCGCGTCGGCTGACGTGCAGGCGCTGGCACAGATCAAGAATGGTGATGGGCTCGTCATGGCTGGCGAGGGCGATCTGCTGGCTCATTTTCACCAGCGACTGACGTGCCGGCACACTGGGGCGCCGGCGTTTTCCAGCGCTCTCCACGCTCCCCAGCAGGTCCAGGAAACCACCGAGCAGGCTGTGTTCCATCAGTTTGGCCGTGGCCTCATTGAAGCGTTGCGGCGTGCAATCCAGTGCCTGGCCCAGTTGCTGCCGGATGCGCTGGTGCAGTTCGCTGGTGCGCTGCCAGGGCGACTGCAGCGACGGTGCCGTGGTCAGTTGCCGGTAGCTGCGTGGGCTCAGGTTTAGCGCGGCCAGACTCAGGACTTTGTCGCGGGCAAAGGTCGCGGCAAAGATCTGGGTGTTTTCCGGGGCGTGGAACATGAATTCTTCATGGGTGTTCAGGATGGCCAGGCAGTTCTGCGTGCCCTGGCTGTCGGTGCACAGCGGAATCGAAAAGCACATGCGCTCGGCGGGCGACTGGCCGTATTGCACGATGCGCCGGTTCAACTGCTCGTGGAATATCTGGAAGGGCCCGCTGCACAGCTGCCGCAAACGGCTGGCAAACCGGCCGGGGGACAGCTGGTCGTAGGTCTGGTCCCAGTCGTGTACCGAGCGCGCGTGCTGGCTGGCGTCGGTAAAGCTAAGGCTTTCGATCTGCGTCATGGTCATCACCGGTGTGCGGGTAGCCGCCGGTGGTTGAACATCCCCTGCGGCGGTTTGCGCCTCAATACATCACGGTTGCCCTGGGGCATGCAACCCATTGGGCAGCCTTGTGGCAAGTGTGCCGAATTTGGTTAACGGCCCGACCGCGTTGCTCCCTACAGTCCAGACGGGTCCGAAACCTCTCGGTCCGCCTCTTCGGAAGGGAGTGCAATCATGTACACGCATTATCAGAACGCCGAAAAAAAATTCTGGCACCCAATGCGAGCGGCCGCAGCCGCTGCGGGCGAACAGACCCTGATCATCGCCAGGGGCAATGGCAACTACGTCACCGATATCCATGGCTGGCGCATGCTCGACGGCATCGCCGGGTTGTGGAACGTCAACGTCGGCCATAACCGCGAAAGCGTCAAGCAGGCGATCCATCGCCAGATGGACGAGCTGGCGTACTACCAGACCTTCGACGGCATTGCCCATCCCCGGGTGTATGACCTGGCGGAGCGCTTGACCGGGATGTTTGCCCAGGAAGATATGCAACGGGTGTTGTTTTCCAGCGGTGGCTCCGATGCCATCGAAACCGCCCTGAAAATGAGCCGCCAGTATTGGATTGCCGCCGGGGAGCCCGAGCGCACCCGGTTCCTGTCCTTGCGCAATGGCTACCACGGCGTGCACATGGGCGGCACGTCGGTCGGCGGGATCAGTGCCTATCACTTCAACCATGGGCCGCTGCTTGAAGGCTGCACGCTGCTCGACAGCCCCTGGACCTATCGCAACCCCTGGGACTGCAGCGACCCCCAGGCCTTGACCGACCACTGCATGCATCAGCTGCAAGCGCAGATCCTCGCACTGGGGCCACAGACGATTGCCGCCTTTATCGCCGAGCCGGTGCAGGGCGCGGGCGGGGTGATTGTGCCGCCTGCGGGCTACTGGCCGCAGCTGCGCGCGGTGTGTGATCGCTACGGTATTTTGCTGATTGCCGATGAAGTGGTCACCGGTTTCGGGCGCAGCGGTTCGATGCTCGGTTCGCGGGGCTGGGGTGTGGCGCCGGACATTCTGTGCCTGGCCAAGGGCATCTCCGCCGGCTACATCCCGTTGGGCGCCACGGTATTCAATGGGCGCATTGCCCGGGCTATCGAAACCGCCGACAACTTCGGCCAGGTGATCATGCACGGCTACACCTACAGCGGCCATCCCACGGCCTGCGCGGCGTCCCTGGCGGTGCTGGATATCGTCGAGCAGGAAGACCTGCCAGGCAACGCGGCGAAGGTCGGCGCCTATCTGCTGGAGCGGCTCAAACCATTGAGTGAACGCTTTGACGTGGTGGGCGAGGTGCGCGGCAAAGGCCTGATGCTTGCCCTGGACCTGGTGAGCGACAAGCGTCTGCGCACCCCCATCGACCCGGCCCTGGGCTACGCCTCGCGCCTGGCCGAGCGTGTGCGCCTGGAAGGGGTGCTGGTGCGCCCGGTGGGGACCAAGATCATCCTCTCGCCGCCCCTGACCCTGACGCTGGAAGAAGCCGACCTGATCTGCCATGCCCTGGAAGTCGGCCTGGCCCATACCTGATCCCCCCATGAGCGGCGCCCATCGGGCGCCGCACTGATGATTGCCTTGAGGAACCCTGTTTATGAGCGACATTGCCTTGCTACCCGCCGTTACCGAATTCCTTGCCCGCGCACCGGCCAACTTTATTGATGGCGCCTACCGGCCCAGCACGTCTACCCAGCAGATCGCCATCCATAACCCGGCCAACGGCCAGGTGATCAGCCACATCGTCGATGCCAGCGACGAGGATATCGACGATGCCGTCGCCAGTGCACGCAAGGCCTTCAAAGGCGCTTGGGCAGACACCTCGCCCTATGCCCGTGGCGTGATCCTCAACACCTTTGCCGACCTGCTGGAAACCCATGCCGAGGAATTGGCGCAACTGGAGACCCTGTGTTCGGGCAAGTCGATCAACCTGTCACGCGGCCTGGAAATGGCCCAGAGCGTGGTGTTCCTGCGCTACTTCGCCGGCTGGGCGAGCAAGATCAACGGCCAGACCATGAGCCCCTCGATTCCGTCCATGGGCGGCGAGCAGTACATGGCCTACACCTTGCGCGAGCCGGTGGGGGTGGTTGCCGGGATTGTGCCGTGGAACTTCTCGGTGATGATCGGCATCTGGAAGATCGCTTCGGCGCTGGTCACCGGCTGCACCATCGTGGTCAAGCCCAGCGAATACACGCCGTTGACCCTGTTGCGGGTAGCCGAGCTGGCGTTTGAAGCCGGTGTGCCGGCGGGCGCCTTTAACGTGGTCAATGGCACCGGGCAGGTGGGGCAGCAATTGATTGCCCATGCCCAGGTCAGCAAAGTTGCGTTCACCGGCTCGGTGCCCACCGGGATTGCCGTGGGCAAGGCGGCGATGGCCGCTGACCTCACGCGGGCGACCCTGGAGCTGGGTGGCAAGAACCCGGCGGCGCTGTTGGCCGATGTCGAGATGGACCAGGCCGTGGCCGGCATGGTGCAGATGGCTTATGTGCACCAGGGCCAGGTGTGCGCCTCGCCGGAACGCCTCTATGTGCATCGTTCGCGGATCAGTGAGTTCCTGGAAAAACTCGGGCAGGCCCTGGGCGCCCTGAAAATTGGCTCGCCCCTCGATGAGAGTACCCAGTTTGGCCCGCTGGCCAACCAGGCGCACCTGGAGAAGATTCTCGACTTCTTCGCCCGGGCCAACCAGAACAACACCGTAATCTGCGGGGCCAAGGCCATTGACCGGCCGGGCTACTTTGTCGAGCCGACGCTGATCCTGGCCAATGGCCCGGATGATCCGTTGCTGCAAGAAGAAGCCTTTGGCCCGGTGCTCTGTGTATTGCCCTACGACACGGAGGAGGAACTGGTGACCCTGATGAACGACTCGCCCTACGGCCTGACGGCCAGCCTGTGGACCAACAACCTGTCCAAGGCGCTGCGCCTGATCCCACAGATAGAGGCCGGCACGGTATGGGTCAATATGCACACCTTTCTTGACCCGGCGCTGCCATTCGGCGGGGTCAAGGCCTCGGGCATGGGCCGCGAGTTTGGCGATGCGTTTATCGAGGCCTATACCGAGCTCAAGTCGGTGATGATCCGTTATTGATCCACAGGGGGTCAGTCTTCGGGCAGGTTGTCGAACAGGGTTTCGAGCAAGCTGTTGAGCTTGTTGAGCTGCGCGTCCGTCAGGCCCTTGAAGCTGTTCTTGAAGATATCCGCCGTGATCTTGTGGCTCTGCGCGATGGTTTCGTACCCGACCTCTGTCAGCGAAACCTGGGTGACGCGCCCATCGTTGGAGCAGACATTGGTCTGCACCAGGCCGTCGGCTTTCATGCGGTAGACGATCTTGGTGATCGTCGGCAGCTTGGCAATGGCGTGGGTGGAGATTTCCGAGATGCTCGACGCGCCGTTGTCCTTGAGGATCAGGAGGATGCGCCAGCGGGGGATGTCCATGTCGATTTTTTTCAGGGCCTTTTCCATCGCCATGGAATAGCGCCCGTTGACCCGGGCGAGCCAGTAGAAGGGAAACTCTTCTTTCTTGAACTCCTGGCTGGCAGGGTTATGACGATTCACACGTTTTTTCGCGGGGGTCATGCTCAGGCTTCGAGTAGTGGGCAACGGTCAATTGTTGCATATTCACGAGATTGACGTCGCACCCTGTGAGAGCGTCGCTTGCCTGCGATGCAGTGCTCCAGTCAGCATTTCTGGTGGCTGGCACACCGCTATCGCAGGCAAGCCAGCTCCCACAGGGGATCTTCGCATGCTAGACATCTTTGGCCCCACCACAACTCAAATGTGGGGTTATCAGGTCGCGAGCATTTCCTGATGCTTGCTGCTCAGCCCCAGGTACGCCTCGATCACCCGTGGGTCGTCGGCCAGTTGCCGGGCGGGGCCGTGCATGGCGATCTGGCCGGTTTCCAGGACATAGGCGTAGTCGGCGACCCGCAGCGCGGCCCGGGCATTCTGTTCCACCAGCAGGATCGACACCCCTTGCTCGCGCAGGCTGCTGATGATGCGGAAGATCTCGCGGGTCACCAGGGGCGCCAGGCCCAGGCTGGGCTCATCGAGCATCAGCAGGCGTGGCTTGGCCATCAGCGCCCGGCCCACCGCAAGCATCTGCCGCTCGCCACCGGACAAGGTGGCGGCCAACTGCTCGCGCCGTTCCCACAGGCGCGGGAACAGGTCGTACACCTGCTTGAGGGTCTGGCCGTGGTCGCGCTCGCCCCGGCGGTGGCGCTGGAAGGCGCCCAGCAGCAGGTTGTCCGCCACGCTCATCGAAGTGAAGAGTTCGCGCTTTTCCGGCACCAGGCCCAGGCCGCGGCCGACCATCACTTCCACCTCGGGCACGGTTTCCAGGGTGCCGTCGAAGTTGACCTGGCCCCGGGAGTCCAGCACGCCCATGATCGCCGACAGCAGGGTGGTCTTGCCCGCACCATTGGGGCCGATCACCGTCACAATCTGCCCTTCGCCGACGCGCAGGCTGGCGTTGCTTAAGGCTTGCACCTTGCCATAGGCCACGCTCAGATTATCGATCTGCAACAGGGTGGTGCCGACGTTGCAGGGTTCCATTGGCATATTCATACGTCTGCGCCTCCCAAATAAGCTTCAAGCACGGCGGGGTTGTTTTGCACTTCTTCAGGCAGGCCCTGGGCGATGGGCTGGCCGAACTCCATGACCACCACGCGATCCACCAGGCCCATAACGAAGTCCATGTCGTGCTCCACCAGCAGGATCGCCATGCCTTCGGCGCGCAGGCGCCTGAGCAAGGCAGCCAGCGCCTGTTTTTCCTGGAGGCGCAGGCCCGCGGCGGGTTCGTCCAGCAGCAACAGGCACGGGTCGGCGCACAGGGCGCGGGCGATTTCCAGGATGCGTTGTTGGCCCAGTGCCAGGCTCGCGGCGTCCTCCTGTAAATAGTCACCCAGGCCGACTCGTTGCAGTTGATAGCGCGCCTCGGCCAGCAGTTGCTGTTCCTCGGCGCGGTCCAGGTTCAGGCTGGCGGCGATCACGCCCTTGTGCCCGCGCAAGTGGGCGCCGAGGGCGGCGTTTTCCAGCACGCTCATCCCGGGCAGCAGCTTGACGTGCTGAAAGGTGCGGCTCATGCCCAAGTGGGCGACATGCCGCGAGGTTTTGCCCGTGATCGGCTGGCCCTTGAAATGAATGGCGCCCGAGGTGGGCGTATCGACCCCGGACAACAGGTTGAACAGGGTGCTTTTGCCGGCGCCGTTAGGGCCGATCAGGGCGAGGATCTCCCCGGCGTCGATATGCAGGTTCATCTGGTTGTTGGCCACCAGCCCGCCGTAGCGCTTGGTCACCTGGTTGGCTTGCAGGATGCGCGTCCCCTGTTCGGCGGCGTCACGCCGGGGCAGGGCCTGTGCCAGGGGCAACGGCGCGCTGCGGGTGCGGGCCTTGAACCCTTTGCCCAGCCATGACGTCAGGCCGCCCGGCGCGCAGTGCATCAGCAGCACGATGAGGATGCCGAAGACGATGGTTTCGTAGTTGCCAGCGTCGCCCAGCAGGTGCGGCAGCCAGTCTTGCAGCCACTCCTTGAGCACGGTGAGGATGCCGGCGCCCAGCAGTGCGCCCCAGATACTCGCCACGCCACCGATCAGCGCCATGAACAGGTAGTCGATGCCCATGCCCAGGCCGAACGGGGTCGGGTTGACGAAGCGCTGGGTGTGGGCGTACAGCCAGCCTGACACGGCGGCAAACAGTGCGGCGATGACAAAGATCACCATCTTCGAGCGGAAGGTATTGACCCCCATGGACTCGGCCATCAACTGGCCGCCCTTGAGCGCGCGGATCGCCCGGCCTTCGCGGGAGTCGAGGAGGTTATGGGTGACCAGCATCGCCGCGCCCAGCACCAGCCAGATCAGGTAGAACATGTCTTCACCCTGGTCCAGGGCGATCCCGCCGAGGGTAATGGCCGGCAGGCCGCCGACGCCGGTATGGCCACCCAGAGGTTCCAGGGTGCCGAACAGGTAGTAGAGCGAAAGCCCCCAGGCGATGGTGCCCAGCGGCAGATAGTGCCCGGACAGGCGCAGGGTCAAGGCACCCAGCATCAGTGCCACGGTCACCGTCAGCGCCACACCCACCAGCAAGGTCAGCCATGGCGAGGTACTGGCCCAGTGCAGCCAGGCCGGCAGTTGTTCGGCGGTGGTCAGCCAGGCCGTGGTGTAGGCGCCAAGGCCGACAAACGCGGCCTGGCCAAAGCTGGTCATGCCGCCGACGCCGGTCAGCAGCACCAGGCCAAGCACTACCAGGGCATACAGGCCGATGTAGTTGAGCAGGGTCACGTAGTAGGGGGCGAGCACCAGCGGTGCCAGGCCCAGCAGGGCGATCAGCGCGAGGATCAGGTAGCGGGGTTTCATTCGTGTTCCTCCACATGACGGCTGGTGAGGGAGCGCCACAGCAGGAACGGAATGATCAGGGTAAAGACGATCACCTCCTTGTAGGCGCTGGCCCAGAACATCGAGAAGGCTTCGATCAGGCCCACCGCGAGAGCGCCGAGGGCGGCCACCGGGTAGCTGACCAGCCCGCCCATGATGGCGCCGACAAAGCCCTTGAGGCTGATGATGAAACCGGAGTCGAAGTACAGGGTGGTGATGGGCGCGATCAGGATCCCGGACAGGGTGCCGATCAGGGCCGCGAGAACGAAGGTGCTCTTGCCGGCCATCTCCGGGGAAATCCCCATCAGGCGTGCGCCCATGCGGTTCACCGCCGTCGCACGCAGGGCCTTGCCGTACAGGGTGCGCTCAAAGAACACAAACAGGCCGATGATCAGGCCCAGGGACGCGGCGATGATCCACAGCGTCTGGCTGTTGAGCGCCACCGGGCCCAGTTCCAGGCCTTGTTCGGAGAAAGGCCGGGTGCGCGCGCCTTCCGGGCCGAACAACAACAGGCCCATGCCCACCAGGCTCACATGCACCGCAATCGAGACGATCAGCAGCACCAGGGAGCTGGCCGAGGCGATGGGTTGGAAGGCCAGCCGATAGATCAGCGGCCCCAGGGGCACCACCAGCGCCAGGGTCAACAGGGCCTGCAGCGCCATGGGCAGTTGCGCCAGTGGCAGGGTGTTGACCAGGCCCACCATGGCCATGGCGTAGGCGATCTTCACCAGGCTCTTGCGCGGTAGGCGCCAGGCGTGGGGGCGGCGCAGCGAGGCGAGCAGGTCGAGGGCGCCATCGAGCAGGGTCAGGGCCAGCAGCAGCCAGACCAGTGCGGTCGGGTGGCCGGCCTGCAGGCTGGCCATGGTCAGGGCGCCATAGGTGACGAACTCACCCTGGGGGATCAACAGGATCCGGGTCACGGTAAACACCAGGAGAATCGACAAGGCCAACAACGCATAAATGGCGCCATTGGTGATGCCGTCCTGGCCAAGCAGCAAGGCTATCTGGGCATTCATAGGGCAACTCTTTGCACGGGGTCATCAGGCTTGCGCCGCCCGTCGGACACGGCTGGCCGAGCGGGCAGGGGCGCGCGGTCTCAGTCTTTGAGCAGGGTCCAGGTGCCATTTTTCACCTGGATCAGCTCCCGGCCGCGTTCATCGAACCCGCTGTGGTCAGCCGGAGTCATGCTGTAGACACCTTGGGTGCCGGCCAGCTCGTGGGTGCTTTCCAGGGCGTCACGCAGTGCCCGGCGAAACTCCACGGTGCCCGGCGCGGCTTTGGCGGCGGCCAGGGGGATGGCGGCTTGCAGCAGCAGGCCGGCATCGAAGGTGTTGGCGCCGAAGGTGGCGGGCTTGCTGCCATAGAGCTTCTGGTAGGCGGCGGTGTAGTCGGCGGCGATTTTCTTCGAGGGGTTGCTTTCGGGCATCTCATCGAGGACCAGCATCAGGCTGGCGGCAAGGATCGTCCCTTCGACCTTCTTGCCACCGAGCTTGAGGAAGTCCGGTAGCGCCGCCCCATGGGTCTGGTAGACCTGGCCACGGTAGCCCTGGTCGAACAGCGTGGCCTGGGGCATCACCGCCGGGCTGCCGGGGGCCGCGACCAGCACCGCGTCGGGG
This sequence comes from Pseudomonas gessardii, assembly GCF_001983165.1. Classification (GTDB taxonomy): domain Bacteria; phylum Pseudomonadota; class Gammaproteobacteria; order Pseudomonadales; family Pseudomonadaceae; genus Aquipseudomonas; species Aquipseudomonas gessardii. The sequence goes on from NZ_MNPU01000003.1 coordinate 167,304, forward strand.
CGGGCGGCGAGCACTTTGAGGCTTTGCCCGGTGATGGAGGTGTCCTGGCGCTGGAAACGTTCGTTGGCGACGATCCTGATCCCATGCTCGCTCGCCAGGGCTGTGGCCACCTTGGCCCAGTTCTCGCCATACGGGTCGGCGGTGCCGATCAGGCCCAGGGTTTTCACCTGGTGTTTGGCCATGTGCTCGAACAGCGCCTTGGCGATCAACTCGTCATTTTGCGTGGTCTTGAACACCCATTTTTTCTCGGCCGTCATCGGCAGGATCACCGCCGCGGTGCCCACGGGCGACAACAGCGGCACCTGGGCCTCGGCGACAAACGAGATCACCCCGATGGCGTTGGGCGAGCCGCTTGGGCCGATGATCGCATCCACGTTGTCTTCGCTGATCAGCTTCTTCAACGCCTTGACCGTGGCCGTCGGGTCGCTGCCGTCGTCCAGCGCGATGTAGCGGATGGCCTGGTCGCCGACCTGGGTCGGCAGCAGCGCCACGGTGTTTTTCTGTGGCACGCCGATCATGGCCAAAGGGCCTGCGGCCGAGGTGATCACACCGACCGTGACTTGCGCCTGGGCCAGGGATACGCAGGCCGCACTCAGTAGCAAGGTGGACACAGTTTTTTTCAAGAGCATGGAGTTCTCCGAAGCATTGCAAGGCTAAGCAAGCGCCCGTCCCTCGGCCCGTCGCCGCTTGAACAGCGGTCGCGGTGCGCGATGGAGGCGAACCCTTGGCGGTTGCCGCAACGGCGTGAGCCGCTATTGATGGGCGAGTAGGGCGATAGCAGGTTGCATGCCAGAAAAATCTGCGGTGGTTGTGTGAAGCGGGATTTATCCCGGGCAGCGGCCGGTGTGTTTGCCCCTTGAAGGCGAGGCAAGCGAGCGTTATGCGAGGGCGCTAGCTCGCGGTTTTATCGCTATTTTCGGTGGGTTTTTTTATCAAAAAATACGCAATAAATTAGCTGTTTTTGATGGTTTTTTTTCACGATAAAACAATCGGTAACTTTTCGTTTCTACGTATTTTTTGAGATATTTTGCGCTCCAGGTAAACAGAAGGATCGTGTGAAGGGTGGTTTGTTTTTTATTTATCTATATGAAATATAACGATTTATTATTTATTTTATGTTGAGTTGAACAATTTTCAGAGTGTTACCGAAATGCACGGCTCCGGTGCGTTCGCTGAAAAATGTGCACCGAAAATACCCATAATTTTAAATAGACAAATCAATTGACATTTCACGTAAATATTATGATTTTAGATTTAAGCGCTGGGCAGGGTTTTACCTGCCCAGTCCACTGAACAGGCGACGCACAGGCGTCGCAACATTGAGCGGGAGGTGACATGACCATCGTCGTCGAGCATTTGGCTTTGGGAGGTAATGGTCTGTCGGTGATGGTCAAGGACACGATCGACATCGCAGGTTATGCAACCCGTGCCGGCAGCCGAGCCCTGGAGCGCGCAGCGGCGGCATCGGAGCATGCCGAGGTGGTCAAGGCCCTGCTCAAGGGCAATTGCCAGATCCTGGGCAAGACCAGTCTGCATGAGCTGGCCTTTGGCACCACCGGGATCAATCACTGGAGCGGCACCGCCGACAACCCGCTGTACCCCGGCTACATCCCTGGCGGTTCCTCCAGCGGCTCGGCGGCGGCGGTCGCGGCGGGGCTGGTGGACTTCGCCCTGGGGACCGATACCGGTGGCTCGGTGCGGGTGCCGGCCGCCTGTTGCGGGGTGTTTGGCCTCAAGCCGAGCTTTGGCCGGATTAGCCGTGCGGGGGTGATGCCCAGGGTTTCCAGCCTCGATTGCGTTGGCCCGTTTGCCGCCAGCATGGCGCTGTTGATTGCGGCCATGCAGGTCATCGACCCGGGGTTCGTTGCCCAGGCCTGTCCAGCCGACCTCAGCATTGGCGTAGTGCCGGTCGCGGCGCATCCGCAGATCCTGCAAACCCTCGACCAAGCATTGGCCCGCAGCGGTTTTGCCCTGCACCCCACGCCGCTGCCCGGCATGCAGGCGGCCTACGACGCCGGCCTGGCGGTAATCAACCGTGAGACCTGGAACGCCTGCGGGCACCTGTTGCCCGGCGGCCTGCTGGGCGCGGATATCGCCGCACGCTTGCAAGCTGCGGGCTTGACCGGCGACGACGAACTGCAGCAGGCCGAACAGGTGCGCGAGGCCTTCACCCGCGAGGTAGACGCGGCCCTGGCGCAACACCCGATCCTGGCCTTGCCGACGATGCCCGATTACCCCCTGGCAGTGGTGCAGGCCGCGGACACCCGCGCCGCCATCGGCATGACTCGCCTGGTGCGCCCCTTCAACCTCTCCGGCCACCCGGCCCTGAGCCTGCCGCTGCAAGGGCCGAGTGGCCTGCCGGTAGGCCTGCAACTGATCGCCGGCAAAGGCCAGGACGCCTTGTTGTGCGCCGTGGCCCTGATGATTTCGCAACGCCTAGAACAACAATCAGCCTGATTATTTTTGGAGGTATTCCATGACTGCACTCCGTGCACAAAGCCCGAGGTCCGACCTGTCGATTATCGACGGTGAAGACTTCCAGCAACTGCTGGACGACATCCGTCGGCGCGCGCGCAGCGGTGAGTTCGACCAGCAAAAACACATCAGCCCCGACATCATCCAGCGCTTTCGCGAGCTGGGGGTGTACCGCGCCCTGGTGCCCAAGCGGTTCGGCGGTGACGAGTGTTCGCCGGGGCAGTTCTGCCAGATGGTCGAAGACATTGCCCACGCCGACGGCTCCGCCGGTTGGGTGGCGAGTTTTGGCATGAGCCTGGTGTACCTCTCGGCGTTGCCCCTGGCGAGTATCGAGCAGGTCTACGCCAACGGCCCGGACGTGGTGTTCGCCGGGGGTATCTTCCCGCCGCAACCGGCCGCGTTTGTTGATGGCGGTCTGGAGGTCAACGGGCGCTGGAAGTTCTCCAGCGGCTGCATGGGTGCCTCGTTGATCGGTGTTGGCATCGCCCCGAAAAACGGCGACATGCTCGGCCTGCCACGCATGGCCGTGATGCCCCGGGACAAGGTGCGCATCGAGCAGACCTGGGACGTGACCGGCTTGATCGGCACCGGCAGCCACGACCTGGTGGTCGAGGGCGTGGTGGTGCCCGAGGAGTGGACTTTTGTGCGTGGCGGGCCGTCGAGCTTGAGCGAGCCGCTGTTTCGCTACCCGTCGCTGTCGTTCGCCACCCAGGTGTTGTCGGTGGTCGGGTTGGGCGTGGCGCGGGCTGCGCTGGATGAACTCAGTGGCATGGCCAACGGGCGCATTTCGGTGACCGGCGCGCCGTCCTTGTCCGACCGGCCCCTGGCCCAGGTGGAAGTGGCCAAGGCCGAGGCGGCCTTGCTCTCGGCCCGGGCCTGGTTCTACCAGGCCATCGACGACGCCTGGAGCAGCATCCTCGCCGGCGACCCGGTGTCGGTGGCGCAAACCAACCTGCTGCGCCTGTCGTCGACCCATGCCACCCGCGTGGCCGCCGATGTTGCGCGCACCGCGCAGATGCTCTCGGGGATGAGCGGGGTGTACCGCAGCAGCCCGCTGTCGCGCTTCGTCAACGATGCCCAGGTCATCACCCAGCACGCCTTTATGGGCGACATGACTTACCAAAGCGCCGGGGCGATTTTCTTCGGCAACAAGCCGTTGCCCGGCTATCTGTGACGTTCGATTTTCAAGAAAAAAGGTGACTGCAATGAGCGATACCAAAGCCTTGCGCGTGCTGTTTTGCATGGGCATCAACCAGAACTTCTTCGACGCCCCACGGGACGAGCAACTGCAGGTGTGGGCTGCGTTCAGCCAGATGTGGAATGGCATCCATGACCTGCCGGGCGTCACGGTGTTCGGCAACATGGACGATGACCAGAGCATGGTCGGCCCGTCCACCGGCTACCCCTGGACCACCTACCTGCTGGCGGACGTGCCGGGCATTGCCAGCGTGCATGCGGCCTGCAACCTGTTTCGCAGCACCCCGGTGGGTGACGGCACCTACAAGCTGTGGAAGTACTGCAAGGTCGAGGCCCGCACCGGCCGCGAACTGATTATCCAGCGCTGAGGCCCGGCCATGAACGAACAGCTCCAAGCCCTGGCGCAACGCCTGGAAACCCTGGAAAGCGCCAACGCCGTACGGGCCTGCATGAACCGCTACATGCAGCTGTGCGACGACCTGGGCGCCCACTCGCCGCTGGATGAACTGGCCGACCTGTTCACCCCCAAGGCGATCTGGGAAGGCAAGGGCAGCAGGTACCAGGAAGCCTTTGGCGGCTACCACGGGCGTGCCGCCATTCGCGGGATGTTTGCCACCTACATGGTCGAGCCCGCGCACTTTGCCCTCAACGTGCACTTCCTGACCAGCGAACAGATCGAGGTCCGGGGTTTGCGGGCCAGCGGTGCCTGGGTGATGTTGCAGACCTCGACCTTTGCCAGTGGTGCGTCCCATCTGAACAGTGCGCGCCTGAGCGTGACCTTCGAGTGTGAAGACGGCCACTGGCGCATCGCCCATTTCCAGACCGAGAACCTGTTCAGCCGCCCCGTGAGCCTGTGGAACCACAGCGCCCGGTTGCCGGTGCCCCATAAGCCGGGTGAGTGAAACCCGCATTCAAGTGAGTCGGCCCGGCGGGTCGACGAGGAGACATCGTGAATAACCTGATTCAAGCCGTAAACCTTGACAGTTGCCCGTCCGAACGCGTCCTGTCGGACCGTGTGCACACCTCGCTGTACACCGACGCGCAAGTCTTCGACCAGGAGCTGGAGAAGATTTTCTACAAGACCTGGATCTGGGTCGGCCACGTCAGCGAAATTCCCGACGCCGGCAGCTACAAGACTACCTACGTCGGCAAGCAGCCGGTGATTGTGGTGCGTGACCGCAAGCAGGCGATCCATGTGCTGCTCAACCGCTGCCGCCACCGCGCCGCCACGGTGTGCGAGCACAAGAAGGGCAAGACCAACAGCTTCGTCTGCCCCTACCACGGCTGGAGCTACGCCCTCGACGGTTCGCTGCGCGGCGTGCCGCACCCGGAGAGCTACGCCGACAGGCTGGACAAGGGCGAGCACCCCCTGGTGAGCCTGCGGGTCGAACAATACGCCGGGATGATTTTCGCCACCTTCAACGATGCCATCGAGCCGCTGGAGGACTTCCTCGGCGCGGCCAGGAAATGGATGGACCTGTTTATGAAACAGGGCGGTGGCTACCCGATCAAGGTTGCTGGCGAACACCGCTTTCGCTTCCCCGGCAACTGGAAAATCCAGCTGGAAAACACCACCGACGCCTACCACTTCCCGCTGGTGCACAAGTCGTTCCTGTCGTCGGTGGATAAGCAGACCGAAGAGATGCTCAATTTCGTCGGCGGCAGCGGCTACGTCGAAGACCTGGGCAACGGCCATAGCGTGATGGTGATGATCCCGGACCTGATCGACCTGGAAGCCAACCTTGAGTTGCCGATCCCGGCGCGGTTTGAGGAACTGGCCGGGCAACTGCGCGAAGAAGGGCATGACGAGCAGGCGGTGCGCCGCATCGTCCGTGCCGTGGGCGGTTCGGGGTTCAACCTCAATCTGTTCCCCAACATTGCGTGCTCGATGGCGTTCTTCCGGGTGTTGCAACCGATTGCCGTGGACGAGACCGAGATCCACCACGCGGTGATCACCATGGACGGCGGCCCGGCGGTGGCCAACCGTTACCGTTTGCGCCTGCATGAGCACTTCCAGGGCCCGATGGGGTTTGGCACGCCCGACGATTCCGAGGCGTGGGAGCGGGTGCAGAAGGGCGCCAGCGCGGGCACCGACCTGTGGGTCATGCTCAATCGCGGCCTGGCCGGCGAGCAGGCCAGCGCCGATGGCCTGGTCAGTGATGTCAGCGCCGAAACCGGCATGCGCGCCGGCTATCAGCAGTGGAAAAAAATGATGTCGGCCCAGGAGACCCAGTGATGATCAACCTACAGCTGCTCAACCAGGCCAGTGCCTTTATCTGGCAAGAAGCGGACATGCTCGATCACGGTGAGTTCCAGGCATGGCTGGCGCTGTGGACCGAGGATGCCACCTATATCATCCCCATCGACCCCCTGGAAACCGACTTTGAAAACACCCTCAACTATGCCTATGACGACCATCACATGCGCCAGTTGCGGGTCACACGCCTGACCAGCGGCGAGTCGATTTCCACCACGCCACGGGCGCGTACCGTGCGCACGCTGTCGCGGTTTCGCCTGCTGGCCGATGACGGCGCCACCGTCACTGTGCGCTGTGCGCAGAACCTGCGCGAATGCCGCAAGGATGTGCTCAAGCACTACACCGCCGATATCACGTTCGAGCTGGCGCGGGACGGCGACAGTTTCAAGATCCAGCGCAAGCTGATCCACCTGATCAACTCCACCGACACCCTCGCCGGTATCGGTTACATCCTGTGAGGGCGCCGGCATGACACAGATAGCCTTAGTGACCGGCGCCGCCCAGGGCCTGGGGTATGCCATCGCCGCCCAGTTGTACGCGGCGGGGTACGCGGTGGTGCTCAGCGACCTGTCCCAGGCGGCGGCAAACGCCTCGGCCCGGCGCCTGGACCCGAGCGGCGAGCGCGTGCTGGCGCTGCGTCTGGACGTGGGCTGCAAGGCCGACTTCGAGCAGGCGCTGGCGGCGACTGTCCAGCGTTTCGGCGCCCTGCATGTGTTGGTCAACAATGCGGCCATGACCCTGGCCACGCCGTTGATGCAGATCAGCCCCGAGGAGTTCGAGCGAGTCACCAACATCAACCAGCGCGGCACCTTTCTCGGATGCCAGGTGCTGGGGGCATACCTGGCCGGCCAGGGTTATGGGCGGATTATCAATATGGCGTCCCTGGCCGGGCAGAACGGCGGGACCGCGACCGGTGGGCATTACGCGGCCTCCAAGGGCGCGATCATCACCCTGACCAAGATCTTCGCCAAGGAGCTGGCGGCGCGTGGGGTGACGGTCAATGCCATCGCCCCGGGGCCGATCGACTCGCCAGCGGTGCATGCGGTGGTTGCGTCCGAGCGCATGGAGCAATTGCTCGAAGCGATCCCGGTCAAGCGCCTGGGCAGCGCCGATTACATCGGCCGCCTGGTGGTGCAACTGGCGGAGCAGGATGCCTATTTCGTCACGGGGGCGACCTGGGACGTCAACGGCGGGCTGTTTATGCGCTGACGCGACAACGGGCCGACCGTGATCGGCCTTGGCCAATAATAACCAGCGGAACGAGCCGATATGAGCGTGCAAACATTATTGAAAGTGGTGGTGCAAAAGCGCCAGGAACAGGGTCAGGGGGTGGTGGTCCTCGACCTGGCCGACCCCGATGGCCAGGCCTTGCCGGCCTTCGAGGCCGGGGCCCATGTGGATATTCACCTGCAACCGGGCCTGATCCGCCAGTACTCGCTGTGTGGCGACCCGGCCAACCCCCAGGTCTACCGCCTGGGCGTCTTGAAAGATCCGGGCTCGCGCGGCGGCTCCGTGGCGGTGCATGAGCAATTGCTGGAAGGCCAGGTGGTACAGATCAGCGCGCCGCGCAACCTGTTTCCCCTGGCGGCCGATGCGCAACACTCGATCCTGATCGGCGGCGGCATCGGCATCACGCCCATGGTGGCCATGGCGTATGCCTTGCAGGCTCGTGGGCAGGCGTTCCAGCTGCACTATTGCGCGCGTTCGCGCAGCCTCTGCGGCTTTATCGACGAGCTGCAGCACGCGGCATTTGCCTCGCGGGTCCACACCCATTTCGATGACGAAGACCCGGGGCAGCGCCTTGATCTGCCCGTGGTGCTCGGGGTGCCCGGTGCGGGAGTGCATGTCTACGTGTGCGGGCCGGCCGGCTTCATGGATTGGGTGATCAGTGAGGCGGTCAAGGCCGGGCATGCCCAGGACCATATCCATCGTGAGTACTTCCAGGTCGAGGTCGATAGCAGCGGCCAGGGCTTTGAAGTGGTCGCCGCGCGCAGCGGCAAGCAGGTGCAGGTCCTGGAAGGCCAGAGCATCCTCGATGCCCTGGCCAGTGTCGGCATCAAGATCGAAACCTCCTGCGAGCAGGGGGTGTGCGGGACGTGCCTGTGCGATGTGCTGGAAGGTGAGCCCGACCATCGGGATGTCTACCTCACCGACGACGAAAAGGCCGCCAACGACCAGATCCTGGTGTGTTGCTCGCGGGCCAAATCGAAAAAACTGGTGCTGGACATCTGAATCGGCGGAGGGCAAGACCATGGTAGATACAACAGGTTTTCGCAATGCAATGGCATTGCTCGGCGGCGCCGTCTCGGTGATCGCCACCGATGGCGCGGCTGGGCGCTTCGGCTTTACGGCGTCTGCGGTGTGCAGCGTCACGGACCAGCCGCCGACCCTGCTGGTGTGCATGAACCGGGCGTCGACATCCAATATCAACTTCAAGAGCAACGGCGTGTTGAGCGTCAACGTGCTGACGGCCGATCACCAGGCAATTTCCGGGGTGTTCGCCAATCGCGAGATGAATACCGAGCAGCGTTTTGCCTGTGCCCAGTGGCTGACCCTGGAAAGTGGCGCGCCGATTCTGCAGGAAGCGCTGGTGAGTTTCGACTGCCGGATCGCCCAGGCCCACGAGGTGGGTTCCCATACGATTTTCTACTGTGAGGTGCTGGGTATCTGCAATGGCGAAAGCCAGGAAGGCCTGGTGTATTTCAACCGTGCCTATCATCGTTTGGGGGACGCATCGAAGGCCGCTTCCTGAGTGTTGCCAGGGTTCTTTAAAACAACAATAAGCGTGCCCCGCACGCATGCGTCTTTTTGCAGCCAGTGGTTATAAAAACAAGACTGCGGATTAACTGCCCCTTAGTGATCTGCCCCACTCAAATGTTTTGCGCGCATAGAAAGGAACCACCGATGCCTCTTGAAAATAGAATGGCCCGCGACTGCGTGTTCGTCGGCCTGCTGGGCTGCTTTACGCCGCTGTTTGCCCAGGCAGACTTTATCAACGACCGTCAAATCAGCCTGGGCCTGCGTAACTTTTACCTGGACCGGGACTTTCACCAGACCGATGCCCCCAAGTCCAGGGTCGGCAGTTGGACCCAGGGGTTCGACTTCAAGGCCGCCTCCGGTTACACCGAAGGCCCCGTGCAGTTTGCCCTCGATCTCTACGGGCAGTACGCATACCGCCTGGACGGCGGCGGCGGGCGCGGGCCGGACTCGGTGATCCCCTACGACGACAGCCGTGGCGAACCGGTGCAGGACTATGGCCGCGCAGCATTCGCGGCGAAAGTCCGCTACTCGAAAACCGAACTTAAGCTCGGCGAACACCGCCCGACCTTGCCGGTGGCGTATTACGACGATACCCGGCAACTGGTGACCACGTTTAATGGAGTCAGTATCGAGTCCAAGGACATCGACAAGTGGACATTGACCGCCGGGCGCTTCAACCAGGTCAGTTCGCGGGAGTCTTCCGACCGTGAAAAGATGTACCTGTTTAACGGCCCGGATATAAAACGCCGCAGCGACGGCCTGAACTTTGCCGGTGCCACGTATGCACTGACTCCACAGTTGGCCGCGACGTATTTCTACGGCCAGTTGGAAGATATCTACCAGCAGCAATACTTCGGCCTGAGCCATGACCTTGACCTGGGGGGCGGCTATGCGTTGAAAAGCGACCTGCGATACTTCGATAACCAGGAAGATGGCAAGGCGCTGTACGGCAAGATCGATAACCGCTCCTATGGCCTGATGAGCGCTTTGAAAAAAGGCGGCCATACCTTTGGCGTCGCCTACCAGCGCATGCTCGGTGAAAGTGGCTTCCCCACCCTCAACGGTTACGCGCCCCAGCCGTACCTGGTGAACTGGTCCGTGGTGTCCTACGTCAAGCCCAATGAAAGCTCCTGGTCGGTGAGTTATGACTACAACTTCGCGGCGATGGGCATCCCCGGGTTGAAGTTCAAGACCCGCTATTTTCGCGGAACAGGCATCGACCGCGGTAACAACGCCCTGGACCAGAATGTTGAAAGCGAACGCTGGCTGGGCCTTGGTTATGTGGTGCAGGATGGGACGTTCAAGAACCTGGGGCTGGAGTGGCGCCGTTATGACGTCAAGACCCGCTACGGCAATGGCAGCGCGGCGGGGCCGGACTATACGGAAACGCGCTTGATTACGACGTATGTGGTTAAGTTCTGAGGAAGACTTCAGTGTGCTGGCAGTGAGTGTGCACCTCGCTGCCAGCCAAATCCCAGACAAAGAAAAGCCCGCGATGGGGAGTGCGGGCTTAAAGGGTTTCACTAGGAGCTGGGACTACCCTAGGCCCCCGACTGTGAAAGGGATGTGAAAGCGCGAAGCGATCTTCTTGCACAAACCTTATCCGCTTTAAGGTTGGGAGTCGTAGTGGTGGAGTATGCCATCATGTCTTGGGTGCAGCCCTTTGCGCGAATGAGGCAGTGGGGTATTTGATTGCCAGTTGTTCAACCGAGTGATGAGTCCATGGCCGACCGCCAATCCCCCCTGATCGAGGCCAAGGCCCTGCTGCGACTGGACGAGCGTCACCAGGCGGCGTTGCTGCAACCGACCGATTTCCAGCTGTACCCTGGCGACCGCGTCGCAATCACCGGCGCCTCCGGCTCGGGTAAAAGTGTCCTGCTCAGGGTCCTTGCCCTGCTGGATGCGCCCACGTCGGGGCAGGTCCTGTGGCACAACCAGGCCATCGCTCATGCGCGGATTCCGACCTATCGCAGCCGCGTCTGCTACCTCTCCCAACGGCCTGCGCTGCTCGAGGGCACGGTGGAGGACAATCTGCGTTTTCCTTACTCGCTCGCCACCTGGCGCCACTTGACGTTTGATCGGCAGAAGGTCTGCGCATTGCTGGCCCATGGCAGAAAGGCGCCGGACTTCCTGTCGAAAAACGCCGGGGATTTGTCGGGCGGCGAAGCCCAGGTGCTGGCGCTGATTCGCACGCTGCAGTCAGACCCGGATGTGTTGCTGTTGGACGAACCGACCGCAGCCCTCGATCCCGCATCGTCCAGTGAAGTCGAAGCCTTGATCCGCGCCTGGTTTGACAGCAGTAGCGCCCATGCCTATATCTGGGTGTCACATGATCATGAACAGGCCCGGCGGATGAGCACGCGGCAGTTGCACATGGACGCCGGGGTCTTGAGCGCGGTGGGCCAGGCATGAATTACCAGAATCTCAGCGCCACCGACCTGGCAATCGCCGCCTCACTGATCCTGATCAATGGCGCGCTGTCCCTGCTGTTAAGGCTGGGCCTGGGGCGCGAGCTGATCTGGGCCGCCATCCGCACGGTGGTGCAATTGTTGGCGATTGGTTATCTGCTGGGCTGGGTCTTCGCGTTCGCCTACTGGTACGTGGTGCTGCCGCTGATGTGCCTGATGACGCTGATCGCCGGCCTGTCGGCGGCCGGCCGGGGCAAGCGCACCTACAAGGGCCAGCGGGTCGATAGCATCGTGTCGGTGTGGGGCAGTTCCTGGCTGGTCACGGCATTGGGGTTGTTTGCGATTATTCGCATCCACCCCTGGTACGAGCCGCAGTATGCCATCCCCATCCTCGGGATGATCCTTGGCAACACCCTGACCGGTGTGTCCCTGGGCATCGAGCGCATGACCCAGGAACTGACCACCGGGCGCAACAGCCTCGAGATGATCCTGGCCCTGGGCGGCTCACGCTGGGAAGCCGCCCAGGGCGCGATCCGCCAGGCGGTGAGGGCCGGCATGATCCCGACGCTCAACCAGATGACGGTGGTGGGCATCGTCAGCCTGCCGGGCATGATGACCGGCCAGGTGCTGGCCGGCGAAAGCCCGCAGGACGCGGTGCGTTATCAGATCGTGATCATGTTCCTGATTGCCGCATCGTCGGCATTGGGCACGGTGGGGGCGGTGCTGCTGACCTACCGGCGGCTGTTTTGCGCGGACCATCGCTTCTTGAGGTATCGCCTGGAGGAACGCTTGGGGTAGCCTTGTTTCCTACAGACAACAAGAAGTCGTCATGCAACGAAGAACCCTCAACCCCCCGACAGTCTTCAACTCCCTGCAATACGGTTTCAGCCAGGCCATGGAAGTGCGCGAGGGCCGGCGTATCCTGCTGTCCGGCCAGGTGGGGGTGGACGCTGACGAGCGCACCGTCGGCCCCGGCATCGCCGAGCAGACCGCCACCGCCCTGGACAATATCGCCAAGGTCCTGGCCGCAGCCGAAGGCGAGCTGTCCCATGTGATCATGCTGCGCCTGTATATCGTCGAGTCCGCCCGCGACCAGCAGGAACCCATCGCCGCCGCGTTGCGCGAGCGCTTCCCGGAAAACCCGCCGCCGTCGTCGTGGATCATTGTCAGCGGCCTGTCGCTGCCCGAGTGGTTGATCGAGATCGAGGCGGAGGCGCTGATCCCGGGGTGATCAGTAGCGCATCATCACCGACTTGAGCTCGGTGTAGTCCTCGATAAACGCGCTGCCAAACTCCCGGCCAATGCCCGAGGACTGGTTGCCGCCGAATGGCACGGCCGGGTCGAGCAGGGTGTGCATATTCACCCACACCGTGCCGGCATTGATCGCCGGGACCATGCGCAGCGCCTTGCCCAGGTCGTTGGTCCACAGGCTGGCGCTGAGGCCGCCAGGGGTGTGGTTCATCAACGCCAGCAACTCGTCCTCGTCGTCGTAGGGCAGGAAGGTGGCGATGGGTCCGAAGGTTTCCTCGGTGAGCAGCGTGTCGTTGATGCTGTTGGCGAGAATGATCGTGGGTTGCACATAGCAGCCGGGCCGCTCCATCGGCTGGCCGCCATGGATGATCGTGTTGTGTTCGGCGCGGGCGGTGGCAAAAAAGCCTTCCAGCTTCAACTGGTGCTGGCGATGGGTGACCGGGCCGAACTCGGTGCGCTCATCCAGCGGCGAGCCGATGTTCAGCCGGCTCAAGCGCTGGGCCAGGGCTTCCATGACCGGGTTGATCTGCGAGCGGTGGACGAAGAAACGCTCGGCCGCCGCACAGATCTGCCCCGAGTGCAGGAAGCCCGCTTCGATCATGCCGTTGACGGCGGTTTCCAGCTTCACATCGCGCAGGAACGCCGCCGCGTTTTTGCCCCCCAGCTCCAGGGTTGCGCGGGTCAGGCCGGCGCCCATGGCCGCACGGCCCACCGCAAGGCCGGTGGGCACCGAGCCGGTGAAGGACACCTTGTCGGTGCCGGGGTGTTCGATCAGCCCCTTGCCCACCTGGCCGCCGCCGGTCAGCACGTTCAGCACGCCAGCAGGCAGGCCGGCTTGCACCGCCAGTTCGGCAATGCGCAGCAGGGTCAGCGGCGTGAATTCGCTGGGCTTGATGATGATGCTGCACCCGGTCACCAGGGCCGAGGCGAGCTTCCAGATGGCGATCATGGTGGAGAAATTCCACGGCACGATGCCCACCACCACGCCGACCGGTTCGCGCAGGGTGAAGGCGGTGTAGCGTTCGCCGGCAAACGAGGGCAGCGACGGGGTGAGGGTCTGGCCACTGATCTTGGTTGCCCAGCCCGCGTAATAACGCAAAAAATGCACGGCCTGGTCCACTTCAAAGGCGCGGGAAATCTGGATGAGCTTGCCCGACTGGCAAGTTTCGATCTGTGCCAGTTCCTCGCGGTGGCGTTCCAGCAGGTCGGCGAGTTTGAGCAGCACCTGACCACGGATCGCCGGGGCGGTTCGCGACCACTGTTTGAAGCCCAGCCTGGCGGAGGCCACGGCCAGCTCGATATCACTGGCTTGCGCGTCGGCGACCGTGGCGATGACCTGGCCGGTGGCGGGGTTGATCACCTCCAGGGTCTGGCTGGCCTGGCTGGGGATGTAGCCACCGTCGATAAACAGGCCGTGGTCTCGACGCAGGAAGGCTTCGACCTGGGGTAGCAGCGCGATATCGCTCATGGGGTGTGCCTGATCAAAAAGGAAAACCCGAGGCTAACCAATGCTGCGGGCTAACGCTTGACTGTGCCTGCCGGGGCGTATGTCTGTGGCTGCCATGCCCCTGTGGGAGCGGGCAGCCACGTCTTAGAACGGCACCGCCACCACCAACTGGCTATACACATTGGTGCCATTGCCACCCACCTGGTTGCCGCCCGTCTCCTGGTCTTTGTCGGGGCGGTACAGGCCAATCAATGGCGTGAGGATCAGGTGCTCATTCACCGCCCATTCGGCATACAGGTCCAGCTCGCGGCCATCCAGGTCGAGCCTGTTGCGTTTGCTCACGGTCTGGTAGTCGAAGAACAGCGCGCCGAGGGTCAGGTTGTCCAGTGGCTTGAGTTTGAACGCCACATGCTGCACCGCCGTGTTGCTGTTGTAGGGGCCGGCGTAGTTGCCCGCCACTTCGCCCTGGACCCAGGTGCCAAAGCCTCGATTGAAGCCGGCGAACAGGGCGTCCCAGTTTTTCGAGTAGCGTGCATAGCGGTAGGTCAGGTCCGGCGACCAGGGCTGGTCGGCGAAGGTATAGCCCGCCTCGGCGTACCAGGCTTTTTCCGGGCCGGGGTCCTTGTCCTGCCAGGCGTATTCAAACGAGAAGTGCGCGTTGTCGATCCCGGCATTGCCGCTGCCGCGCAGGCTGTAGAGGTTCATGCCCCGGCGTTGCTTTTGCAGGTCGTTGGCAAAGCGCTGATCCACATCGATGCCGTGCAGGTAGGTCAAGCCCAGGGTGCCTGGCGCGGCGCTGTATTCCAGGGTGCCGATGGCCATTTCGGTCAGGGCCTGGGCGCGGTTGTCGGATTCGATCCACATCAGGCTGCCATGCAGGCCGTCCTTGCCGCCCAGGCGCATCACGGCCGCCTTGTCGAAGGCATGCCGCGCGGCGATGTAATAGGCGCCGCCACGGTCGAACTCGCCGTCGGCCACGCCATTGCCCAGGTTCGGGCCGTCGTCGTTGACGATAAAACCGTCGCCCACGGTGATGATCTGGCGCCCGTACGACAGGTCCAGGCCATCCTTGCCCAGCGCCGGTAAAAGGTCCCCCGAGCGCCAGCCGGCAAAGGCTTCGTCGAACGTGGTGGTGCGCTCGCTGCCGTCGGTCACGTGGGAGGCATCGCCATCGCCCCAGGTGCCGGAACTCACCAGGTTGGCGGTGCCATACACACTGCCCGGGCTACCCAGGGTCTGCTCGACGCTCAAGCCATACTTGATAAAGCCTTCGCGCCAGGTCGAACCGCCCTGGCTGCCTTCGTAGTTCTTGCGGCTATTGAACAGGCCGTATACGGCCAGGAAATTGCCGGTGATGGTGGTGTCGTCGTCGGCATACAGTTCGATTGCCTGGGCCGCAGGGTGGCCAAGCCACAACGCAAGAGCCAGGCCGGCAGCCGGGCGCAGGTGGCGGGTTTTGAGTGTGTGCTCCATTGTTATAGTCCCCCAGGGGTTAAGTTGAGGGCGCATTAGGGCGAGCGTCGGCGGCGCAAGTCTTTCACCTGCGTGCCAGGCAATTGATCCTGGCCGCCAAGCCGCAAGCCCTGGCAGGCAGCAACAAAATCGGCGGCAGCCAGGGGCAAGACGCTCCGGTTGGGCGGGTGCACAGTGCAAACACTTCTAAAAAATCCCTTTCGAGGATCTGCACCATGTCGAGCAATGACAGACTTACCGCGCACCTGAACCGGGGCACGGTGGGTTTCCCCACCGCGTTGGCCAGCACCATTGGCCTGATCATGGCCAGCCCGGTGATTCTCACCGCGACCATGGGCTTTGGCATTGGCGGCAGCGCGTTTGCGCTGGCCATGCTGCTCGCCGTGGTGATGATGCTGGCCCAGGCCACGACCTTCGCCGAGGCCGCCTCGATACTGCCCACCACCGGCTCGGTGTACGACTACATCAATTGCGGCCTGGGGCGTTTTTTTGCGATCACTGGCACCTTGTCGGCCTATTTGATCGTGCATGTGTTTGCCGGCACCGCCGAAACCATCCTGGCCGGGGTCATGGCCCTGGTGAACTTTGAACACCTCAATACCCTGGCCGAATCCGCCGGTGGCTCCTGGTTGCTGGGGGTGGGCTTCGTGCTGGTGTTCGGTGTGCTCAACGTGTTTGGCGTCAGCGCCTTTGGCCGCGCCGAGATCATCCTCACCTTCGGCATGTGGACCACCTTGATGGTGTTTGGCGTGCTGGGCCTGATCGCCGCCCCGGCGGTGCAACTGGACGGCTGGTTTGGCGAATCCCTGGTGGGCAGCGACCTGGTGACGGTGCTGTCCCTGGTGGGCATGGCAATGTTTATGTTTGTCGGCTGCGAATTCGTCACCCCGCTGGCCCCGGACTTGCGCCAGTCGGCCAAGGTCATGCCACGGGCCATGATGCTCGGCCTGATGGGCGTGGCGACGTGCATGTTCATCTACGGCGCGGCCATGAAGCGCCAGGTGGAAAACGTGGTGCTGGACGCAGCCAGCGGCGTGCATCTGCTGGACACACCCATGGCCATTCCACGCTTTGCCGAGCAGGTGATGGGGCAGATCGGGCCGCTGTGGCTGGGCATCGGCTTTCTGTTTGCCGGCGCCGCCACCATCAACACGCTGATGGCCGGTGTGCCACGCATTCTGTATGGCATGGCGGTGGACGGCGCATTGCCCAAGGTCTTCACCTACCTGCACCCACGCTTCAAGACCCCGGTACTGTGCATCCTGCTGGCAATGCTGATTCCCTGCCTGCACGCGCTGTACCTGGGCGGCAACACCGACACCATCATGCACCTGGTGCTGGCGGCGGTGTGTGCCTGGAGTTTCGCTTACCTGCTGGTCACCCTCTCGGTGGTGATCCTGCGTATTCGCCGCCCCGATTTGCCACGGGCCTACCGCTCGCCGTGGTTCCCGCTGCCGCAGCTGCTGTCCAGCGTCGGCATCCTGTTGGGCATGTGGTTTATCACGCCACCGGGGATGAACCCGGCGGATATCTACATCCCGTTTGGCGTGATGCTGGGCGGTACTGCGGTGTATGCGCTGTTCTGGACCCTGGTGGTACAGAAGGTCAATCCATTCACGCCGGCGTCGGTAGAAGACGTGCTGGCCAAGGAGTTTGCCAATGAACCGGGTCACACTCACCACGGCTATAGCGGCCCTGCGGCAAAAGCTGTCTGAAGGCTTCAGCGCACAACGCGCACCGGCGGGATATCAGCCGGGGCGCACCCTGGGGCAATTGCAGCGCAACCTGGGACTGGCGCGTTTCGAGCAGGTGTCGCCGACCTTGGCGCGGGCAGACCTGGAGGACGACAGCCTGCACTTGGAGATCCGCGAGCGCACCGAATCGCAGCTGTTGATGCACCTGGTCATGACCGAGTTCAGTTTGTGCCTGCCCGCCTCGACAGAGGGCGCGGCGCGCTTTGCATTGCACCATGGCGGGGCCATCCGCCGGACCGGCATCCGTTGCCGGCAACGCTCGGGCGAGGGCGCATTGCTGGGGGCATTACAGGCGCGCCTGCAACAGGACAGCGCCTTGCAAGCGGCGTTGATGCTCCTGGATTTCAAGCGCCTGCATATCGAGCTGCACGCCCGGCAATGGCACATCCGCCTGGAACATATGGGCGGCAGCGAGGTGGTCAATCGCCTGCCGGCCTTTCGGCGCTACATCGCCTTGAGCCGTGAACAGCGGGATGCGCTGCTGGCTGCGCTGGCCGGCTTGCAGCGCGTAGTGGGCGGGCTCTGACTGGCATCATTCGTGCAATCACCATGGCGGACAGGTACTGGTTGCGCGCATATAGATAACATGTTAACTATTGCCCGACAAAAACAATAAGCCATTGTGGAGACACCCATGGGTATCCAACAGCGTGCACAACAGGGGCTCGACACCTGGAACCGCGATTTGCGTGCGATGTGCGGCCACTTCGACACCGAACTGGCCTTCAACCGCTCGCTGTTTATCGGCGAGTTTTCCATGCTTTCAAATGGCGGGTTGCCCTTGGCCAGCCTGCGTACCAACGCCGGGTTGATCAAGCGCCAGGCGAGCAACCCCGACCGCGATAACGACCAGGATTGTTTTTTGGTCAGCCAGCGCAGCGGCTATTCGCAGATTGTGCAGAACGGCCAGCGGGTACAACTGGCCCCTGGCGAACTGCTGTTGATGGACTCGGTGGGCTCCATTGAAATCACCCCGTTCGGCTTGATCGAACATCTCTCGCTGTCGTTGCCGCGCGCCCAGGTGTGCAAGCAGATGGGCAGCCAATCGAAGACCTTTGGCAAGATTTCCTCCAGCAAGGCCTGTGGGCGCATGCTGCATGTGTTGATGGACCAGTTGTGCAAGGGCGGCGAAGGCGCCGAGGATGAGGTCGAGGCATTGCAGTGTGCCTTTGTGTCGCTGCTGGGCTCAGCCCTGGAGCAGGACGATGACGGGCGCGACGATACCGTGGCATTGCAAGGCAACAACCTGCGCAGCTATGTGCAGAAGGTCATTGAAGAGTCCCTGAGCCAGCCTGGCTTGAGCCCGGTGGGCCTGGCCAGCCGCCTGAACATCTCGGTGCGCCATTTATACCGGTTGTTCGAGGAGCAGGACGACAGCGTCTGCCGCTACATCCAGCGTGCGCGGCTCAAGCGCAGCGCCGATGACTTGACCAACCCGTTCCTGCGCAGCGAATCGATTACCTCGATTGCCTATAAGTGGGGCTTTACCGATTCGGCGCATTTCAGCCGTTCGTTCAAGAAGCAGTTCGAGCTGTCGCCCAAGGCCTTTCGCAGTAGCCGGTTGCAGCAGGCGGTAGGAATGGCCTGACCGCGGTTTATGAAGCCGCACATACCCAATGTGGGAGCAGGCTTGTGTGGGAGCGGGCTTGCCCGCGATTGCGGTGTGTCAGATTAGAAGTATTTAACTGATCCACCGCCATCGCGGGCAAGCCCGCTCCCACACAAGCCCGCTCCCACATAAAACAACGCAGTTATGCGACCGCCAAGTAGTGTTTGACGAAACTCTCGCTCAGCACTTCCCACAGCACCGGCGTGCCCTGGGTCACGAACCAGCTGTCACCGGCCTGGTAGCGGGTGCTTTGGCCGGTGTTTTCGTCGGTCAGGCGCACCTCGCCAGTGACCACCGTGGCTTGTTCATGAAACGGATAGACCATGCGGAATTTGCCCCGGGTGGTGCCGAAGTAAGCGCTGCTGACCTTGTCGGTGGGGGCGCCGAAGGTCATTTTGCCGAAGGACTTGAGCTCGCCGGCGAGGATCTCGGCGCCCAGATCGGCAACGGTGCCCCAGGCATCGAGTTCAGACAGCTGGATATCTTTCTTGAGGGTAACGAAGGTCATGGCAGTTGCTCCAGAGGGATAAAAACGGGATTAGCGGCGACCATTCCAGTAACCGGACAGTTGGTGCCAGGATTTGCCGGCGGTCAGCAGCAGGGGGCGGATTGCATCCTTGCCGATAATCGTCGGGCGGTGGATCGAGCTGACCAGGTCATAGCGCGCCGAGCCTTCGCTCATGCCTTCGGCCAGGACCTTGCAGATGATGTGGCTGGGGGTGACGCCAAAGCCCGAGTAACCCTGGACGAAAAACGCATTGCTACGCCCCGGCAGGGTGCCGACCTGGGGGAACAGGTTGGGGCTGCAGGCCATCGGGCCGCCCCAGGCCAGGTCGATCTTCACGTCCTTGAGGTAGGGGAAAATCTTCAGCATCAGCTTGCGGTTCCAGGCTTTCAAGTCGCCGGGAATGTGCTCTACCAGCGGCGTGGCGGCGCCGAACAGCAGGCGGTTTTCGTTGGTCACGCGGTAGTAGTCGATCACCGGGCGGATATCGCTGTAGGCCCCACGGATCGGGCTGATGCGCCGGATCAGTTCTTCGCTCAACGGCTCGGTCATCATCTGGAACGCGTAGGTGTTGATGGTCGAGCGATGCAGCTCCGGCTCCAGCTTGTTGAGGAAGCTGTCACACGCCCACAGCAGCTTGCTGGCCCTGACCGAGCCGCGTCCGGTGCGCACGGTGATGCGCTCGCCATAGCTGACCTCCAGCGCCGGGCTGTTCTCGAAGATTTGCACGCCATGGCCGGCCAGGGCGCTGGCTTCGCCCAGCAGCAGGTTCAGTGAGTGCACATGCCCGCCGCCCATATGCAGCAGGGCGCTGCTGTAGGCGTCGGAGCCAATGATCTGCTTCACGTCGGAGCCGCCGAGAAAGCGGATTTCATGCTGGCTGTTGAGCGACTTGAAGTCTTTTTCCCAGGCCCGCAGGGTCTTTTCCTGGCGGGCGTTAAAGCCCATATAGCCGTAGCCGTGGCAGAAGTCGGCATCAATGTTGTACTTGGCGATCCGCGCCTTGATGATGTCGGCGCCCAGGTCGCTGATCTCGAACACCTGGCGCAGGCCGTCTTCGCCGACGTCTTGCTTGATCTTCTCCAGGTCGTGGCCGATGCCGGCCATGATCTGCCCGCCATTGCGCCCGGTGCCGCCAAAGCCCAGGTAGCGCGCCTCCAGCACGACGATATGGGTGATGCCTTTTTCTGCCAGTTCCAGGGCGGTATTGATCCCGGAAAAGCCGCCGCCAATTACCACGACGTCGGCCTCGATGTCCTGTTCCAGGGTGGGGAAACTCAGGTTGTACTTCTTGGTCGCGGTGTAATACGTGGGGGTTTCAATGTTGATCATGGCGCCGCCTGAAAAGTGAAGGAAGGCTCTAAAGCAGATGTCTTCATTAGGGCCCCTGGCGCCAGCAATGTCTTGATCCTGCGTGCCGGGGCTTTTGATTCAGCGCGCCATGAACGTGCGCGACCCCTAAGTTATAGCGCTTGCGCGGAGTGGGGATGTTAGAGTTTCGTTAAAACATTAACTAAATAGCACGTGACCCTGACTCTATGCTCAAACCCCGGCAGTCCTTGACCCTCACTTTGCTACAGGCCCGCGAAGCGGCCATGAGTTTTTTCCGCCCCTCGCTGAACGAACATGGCCTGACCGAGCAACAATGGCGGGTGATCCGCATCCTCAATCAACACGACGAACTGGAGATTTACCAACTGGCGGAACTGGCCTGCATCCTCAAGCCGAGCATGACGGGCGTGCTGGTGCGCATGGAAGCGGCGGGGATGATCCATCGGCGCAAGGCCGAGCAGGATCAACGGCGGGTCCTGGTGACCCTGGCGGACAAGGGCCGGGCGAGTTTTGCCTCCATGAGCCAGTGCATGGAGGCCAACTACCAGCGCTTGCAGGAACAGTTGGGGGCGCAGAAATTGCAGACTTTGCTGGGGTTGCTCGATGAGCTGAAAAGCATCAAGCGTTGAAACACCACACATCCAAAATGTGGGAGCGGGCTTGCTCGCGATGGCGGTGGGTCAGCCAATAAATTTGGTACTGATACACCGCCATCGCGAGCAAGCCCGCTCCCACACAAGCCCGCTCCCACATTGGGTTCTGCGGTGTTGGAGGGTGATTAGTACACGCCACCAGTGCTCGCTGGCGCGGGTTTGTCTTTGAACTTGCCCACCAACCCCTGCAACCCACGCATCAGCACCGTGGTATCCACCCCCACCGCGACAAACCCGGCGCCCAACTCGATGTAGCGCCGGGCCAGTTTCTCATCGGCACTGAGAATTCCCGCCGCCTTGCCCGCCTGGCGAATCCGCGCAATGGCATCTTCGATTGCCGCTTGCACATCTGGGTGCCCCGGATTGCCCCGGTGGCCCATGGAGGCACTCAAGTCCGCCGGGCCGATAAACACCCCGTCCACCCCCTCGACGGCGGCAATTGCGTCAAGGTTGGCCAGGCCTTCGAGGCTTTCGATCTGCACCAGCAGGCACATCTGCGCGTCGGCCTGGTCCAGGTAGCCGTCGATGCTGTTCCAGCGCGAAGCCCGTGCCAGGGCGCTGCCCACACCACGGATGCCCTGGGGCGGATAGCGCATGGCGCGCACCAGCTCCCGGGCCTGGGCGGCGCTTTCGACCATCGGCACCAACAGGGTCTGTGCGCCGATATCCAGCACCTGCTTGATCAATGCGGTATCGCCGATCACCGGACGGATCACCGCCTCGCTGGCGTAGGGCGCCACGGCCTGCAATTGGCCGAGCATGCCGCGCAAGTCGTTGGGCGCGTGTTCGCCGTCGATCAGCAGCCAATCGAAACCGGCATTGGCCGCCAACTCCGCGCTGTACGCATCCGCCAGGCCCAGCCACAGGCCGATCTGCGTTTCACCGCGGGTGAGCCGCTGTTTGAAGCGGTTGACAGGCATGTCCATGAATCAATCCTCCAGATGTCAGACGAAGCGGCAGGAAATCGAACCGAGCATGTCGTAGTCGACATGGAAGGTATCGCCCGGGCTGGCCGCCACCGGCCGGGTAAACGAGCCGCCGAGGATGATCTGCCCCGGCAGCAAGGTGACGTCGTAGGGCGCCAGCTTGTTTGCCAGCCAGGCCACACCCTTGGCCGGGTGGTTGAGCACGGCGGCCGAGACCCCGGACTCTTCGATCACGCCGTTGCGGTACAGCACCGCCGGCACTTTGCGCAGGTCGATCTCGGTTGGCCGCACCGCGCGGCCGCCCATGACCACACCAGCATTCGCGGCGTTGTCGGAGATGGTGTCGAACACTTTGCGCGTGGCCTTGGTGTGTGGGTCGATCTGCTGGATACGCGCGTCGATGATTTCCAGGGCCGGGATCACCCACTCGGTGGCGTCGAGCACATCGAAAATCGTGCAGTTGGGGCCCTTGAGCGGTTTGCCGAGGATGAAGGCCAGTTCGACCTCGACCCGCGGCACGATAAAGCGCTCGAACGGAATGTCGGTGCCTTCCTCAAACAGCATGTCATCGAGCAGCGCACCGTAGTCCGGTTCGGTGATGTTCGACGACACCTGCATCGCCCGCGAGGTCAGGCCGATCTTGTGCCCGACCAGCTTGCGCCCGCCCTTGATCTTCTGGGCGACCCAGGCGCGCTGGATGGCGTAGGCGTCTTCGATCGTGATCGCCGGATGCTCAAGGGAAAACTGGCGTACCTGTTCGCGACTGCGTTCGGCATGGTCCAGCTGGGCGGCGGCTTGCAGGATGAGCTGTGGATCAAGCATGACAAGGGTCTCTTACTGAGGGTTGACGATGGCAGCGTTGGTGCGCAGCACCAGCAGGCCGCCAAGGGCGATAAACAGCGCCAGCACGTACAGGGCGAGGCTGGCGCTCTGGGTGGTGTCGCGCATCCAGCCGATCAGGTAGGGCGCGAGGAACGAGGCGATGCTGCCAAACGAGCTGATCATGGCGATCCCGGCCGCCTGGGTGCAGTTGGACAGGAAGGCCGGCGGCAGTTGCCAGAACATCGGCAGCGCGGCGCTGGCGCCCATGCCGGCGACAATCAGGCCGCCCATCACCACCAGCGAGTTGCCCGGTGCCAGGCCCGCTACGGCAATCCCGGCGGCGGCCATCAGCAGCGGCACGCACAAGTGCCAGCGGCGTTCGCGGTGGCGGTCCGAGGAGCGCCCGCAGCCGATCATGAAGAAGCAGCCGGCCAGGTAGGGCACGGCGCTCAGCAGGCCGACCTGGCTGTCGCGGCCGATGCCGGCGCCGTGGATCAGGGTGGGCATCCAGAACGCTAGGGTGTTGACCGCCAGCATCACCGCAAAGTAAATCGCCACCAGCAGCCACACTTGCGGGTCGCGCAGGATGCCGCCAAAGGAGGTGATGGATTTGCGCTTTTCCTCGGTGTTCAGTTGCTCGCGCAATTGTTGCTTTTGCGCAGGTTGCAGCCATTTCACCGTTTCAAAACTGTCCGGCAGGTACTTGAGTACCACCAGGCCCAGCAGCACCACGGGGGCGCCTTCGATCAGGAACATCCACTGCCAGCCGCGCATGCCGCCAAAGTCGTGGAAGTGCTCCAGGATCGCCCCCGAGAGCGGCCCGCCAATCACCCCGGCCATGGGCACGGCGATGGCGAACAGGGCAGTGATCTGCGCCCGGCGGCGCGCCGGGTACCAGCGGTTGAGAAACACCAGGATCCCCGGGAAGAAACCCGCCTCGGCCATCCCCAGCAAAAAACGCAGGACGTAGAAGCCGGTGGAGCTTTCGATCCACAACATGCTGGTGGACAGGATGCCCCACACTACCATCAGGCAGGCGATCCAGCGCCGTGGCCCGACCCGGTCCAGGGCGATATTGCTGGGCACGCCGAACAGGGCGTAGGCGATAAAGAACAGGCCGGCGCCGAAGCCATACACCGTGTCGCTGAAGTGCAGGTCGCTGCTCATCTGCATCTTGGCGAACCCGATGTTGATCCGGTCCAGGTGGGCAAACAGGTAACAGATCAGCAACAACGGCATCAGGCGCCAGGTGACGGTGCTGTGGGTGCGATCATGCTCGGCAAGGGTGACGCTGTGTGCGGTATTGGCTGTGCTCATGATGTTGTACTTTTTGTCTGAGAGGCCGTTGGGGGGAGGCGGGGGTCAACCCGCCTGGTTACTTAAAAATGCATGGACGTTGTTCTGTTTGAAGTTCAACTGCGGGTGCAGCTCGATCATCTCGAAGGACAGGGCCAGCAGCCGTTGTGCCTGCAGGGCGGCGAAGTGCTCGGTGATCACCCTGAACAGGGTTTCAGCCACCGCCTGGCGGGTCGGCAGGTCGCGACCGTGGCCGACCTTGAGGGTCATGTGGACGAAGGCGTAGTCGTGCTTGCCATCGGCCATGCGCCAGGTGTCCAGGCGCACCGCGCGGCTGCGGATGCCGGCGAGGGGGAACACGCCACTGTCTCCCAGCACCTGGTGGACCTTTGCAAACAGCCCTGGCAGGTCGGCCTGGGAGTCGAGGTTGTCGGTGTATTCGGCGATGAAATGTGGCATGCAAAGCCTCCTTCTGTTCGCGATTTAATGTGGGAGCTGTCTCGCCGGGCGAGACAGCTCCCACATCTGGGGGGACTCAGAGCGGGAAAATGGCGTTGATCTGGCCAGTGCCGGAGCTGCCGAACGGCTCGGTGATAATCTCGGCCGGGCGGTTGTACTCAGGCCCGCCGAGCAAGCCCAGGAGCATCGCGGTATCGTGCATCTTGCCCTCGCCAAAGCAGTGTTCGGCGTAGTCCGGGAGCATCGCGCAGAACTCCTTGAAGCGGCCTTCACGCCACATCTGCACGACGTGCATATCCACTTGCTTGTCGAACTCGCGGGTCCAGTTGTGGATATTGGCTTCGGCTTCGCGGTCGTCGGAGAAGCGGTGCGACAAGGAGCCGGAGGCCAGCACCAGCACCTTGCGATCACTCTTCTCGATGGCCCGGCGCACGGCGGCCCCGAAGGCGAAGCTGTCTTGCAGGCGATGCCAGGCACACCAGGCGGCGATGGAGATCACCTTGAATTTCTGCTCATCGGGCACATCCATGTGCATGTAGCGCATGGGCACCAGGGTGCCGTATTCCAGCTCCAGGCTCGGGATGTTGTGGTTCATGGTGCGCACCCCGGCCAGGTTGGCTTCGGCGGCAATCAGCTCGCCCAGCTCCGGGCAGCCGGGGTAGGCGTACTCCATGTTCTTGATGAAGTGCGGCAGCTCGTTGCTGGTGTAGGTGCCCTGGAATCGCTCGCCGCCGTTGACGTGATAGCCGCTGTTGACCAGCCAGTGCACATCGAACACCACGGCGGTGTCGGCCCCCAGTTCACGGGCGCGGCGCCCGATTTCCTTATGGCCGGCAATCGCCGCGGCGCGGCAACCGTGGTGCTTGCCCGGCAGTTCCGACAGGTACATGGAAGGGACGTGGCAGATTTTCGCCGCCAGGACTATTTCACCCATGATCATTCTCCTGATTTCATTATTCTTGTTGGTGCGCTACGGACCGTGTAGGAGCGAGCTTGCTCGCGAAAAACCCAAGGTCAGCGCGTTAACCCTGAACGTCAGCGTTATCGTTGACGAGCATCGCGGGCAAGCCCGCTTCCACAGTTACACGCCCCAGCGCGGGATGTGATGGCTGCCCATGGAGATGCACACGTTCTTGATCTCGGCGAACACTTCGAAGCTGTACTGGCCGCCTTCACGACCGGTCCCCGAGCCCTTGACCCCGCCGAACGGCTGACGCAGGTCGCGCACGTTCTGGCTGTTGATAAACACCATGCCGGCCTCGATGCCACGGGCCAGGCGATGAGCCTTGCCGATGTCCTGGGTCCAGATATAGGACGCCAGGCCGTACTCGGTCTCGTTGGCCAGTTGCAGGGCCTGGGCTTCGTCCTTGAAGGGAATCAGGCACACCACCGGGCCGAAGATCTCTTCCTGGGCGATGCGCATGTTGTTGTTGACGTCGGCGAACACGGTCGGCTGGATAAACTGCCCGCGTGCCAGGTGCGCCGGCAGGTTGGCCGGCCGCTCCAGGCCGCCTGCCACCAGGTTGGCGCCTTCTTCGAGGCCAATCTTGATGTAACCGGTGACTTTGTCATAGTGGGCTTGTGTGATCATCGAACCCACCTGGGTGTTCGGGTCTTGCGGGTCACCGACAATCAGGCGTTTGGCGCGGGCGGCGAACTCGGCGACGAACTGCGGGTACACACTCTCCTGGATAAACACCCGGCTGCCGGCGGTGCAGCGCTCGCCGTTGAGCGAGAAGATGGTGAACAGCGCGGCATCCAGGGCCCGTTCGAGGTCGGCGTCTTCAAAAATCAGCACCGGCGACTTGCCGCCCAGCTCCATGGAGTACTTCTTCAGGCCGGCGCTCTGCATGATCTTCTTGCCGGTGGCGGTGCCGCCGGTAAAGGAGATCGCCCGCACATCCGGGTGACGCACCAGGGCATCGCCGGCGGTGGCGCCATAGCCCTGGATCACGTTGAGCACGCCCTTGGGGATCCCCGCTTCCAGGGCCAGGCGCCCCAGTTCGTTGGCAGTCAAAGGCGACAGCTCGGACATCTTCAGCACCGCCGTGTTGCCCAGGGCCAGGCACGGGGCGGTCTTCCAGGTGGCGGTCATAAATGGCACGTTCCACGGCGACACCAGCGCACACACCCCCACCGGTTGGTACAGGGTGTAGTTGAGCATCTGGTCGTCCACCGGGTAGCTGTGGCCGTCCATGCGTGTGCAGACTTCGGCGAAGAAATCAAAGTTGTGCGAAGCCCGTGGAATCAGCACGTTCTTGGTCTGATGGATCGGCAGGCCGGTGTCCAGGGTTTCCAGTTCGGCCAGGTGCGGCACGTTCTGCTCGATCAGCTCGCCGAGCTTGCGCATCAGGCGCGCGCGCTCCTTGGCCGGGGTGTTGGCCCACTTCGGGAAGGCTTCCTTGGCCGCAGCTACGGCCTGGGCGACTTCTTCGGCGCCACCGCTGGCCACCTCGCCAAGCGCCTCGCCGGTGGCGGGGTTGTAGTTGATGAAGGTGTCTTTGCTTTCGACCTCACGGCCGTTGATCCAGTGTTTGATCATGGTGCTCAAGCCTCTTTGCGGGCGGCGAAAAAGTCCGCCTCGCTGACAATTCGGTTGACCAGGCGGCCGACGCCTTGCACTTCCACCACCACTTCATCGCCGGGCACTACATCGGCCAGGCCTTCAGGGGTACCGGTGGCGATCATGTCGCCGGGTTGCAGGGTCATGAAGCTGGACAGGTATTCGATCAGGTAGGGGATATCGAAAATCATGTCGCGGGTGCTGCCTTCCTGGCGCAACTCGCCGTTGATCCAGGTGCGCAGGGTCAGGTTGCCCGGGTCCGGTACATCGGCCACATCGACGATCCATGGGCCGACCGGGGTGGTAGCGTCGCGGTTTTTCACCCGCAGGTTGGGGCGGTAGTAGTTTTCCAGGTAGTCGCGGATCGCGTAGTCGTTGCACACGGTGTAGCCGGCCAGGTACGCCAGGGCGTCCTCGCGCTTGACGTTGCGCGCCGGTTTGCCGATCACCGCCACCAGCTCGCACTCGTAGTGCATATAGGCGATGTTGTCCGGGCGCCAGGTGACCTGGTTATGCCCGGTGTAGGTGCCTGGCGACTTGATAAAGGCCAGCGGCTCGGTCGGCGGGGCGAAGGCCAGTTCGGCGGCATGGTCGGCGTAGTTCAGGCCCAGGGCGAACATATTGCCGGTGGCCGGTGGCAGCCATTGCACCTGGTCTTCGGCCAGCAGCCGGCCGTCAGCCAGGCGCACAGCATTGAACTCTTCGACGTGGACCTGATGGACCTGGCCTTCAAAACGGATACGCGCGTGTTTCATGGCTGTTCCTCGGCCTGGATGTGGTTGACCAGGCGGCCCAGGCCACTGATCTCGACTTCGACGGTGTCGCCGGGCTGTACATCCACCCGGCCTTCAGGCGTACCGGTGATCAGCACATCGCCCGCATGCAGGGTCATGAATTCGCTGATCTCGGCGATCAGCCGGGGAATGTCGCGCACAAAGTTGGCCGTGGTGTTCTGCTGGCGCAACTCGCCGTTGACGAACAGCTTGAGGCTCAACTGGTGAGGGTTGGCGATCTGCTCGCGGGCCACCAGTTCAGGGCCCAGGGCGCAGAACCCGTCGCGGCACTTGGCTTTGACGGCGGGGCGGTAGTAGCTGTCTTCCGGCAGGCTGAACTCATTGACGATGACATAGCCCGCCACATGCTCCAGGGCATTTTCCACGCTGACGCGGCTGGCGCTTTTGCCGATCACCACGCCCAGGGCCGGGCCCGGTTGCAGGCGTTCGCCGTGGGGCTGGACCACGATGCCGGCGTGGCTGTTGCGGGTGTTGGGGGTCTTGATAAACAGCACCGGCTTGACCGGCGGCTTCTGGTACGGCGGCTGCTCGAATTCGGCGAGACGCTGGTTCAGCAAGCCCTGGTAGTTCAGCGCGACGCCGAACAGGGTGCCGCTGGCAACATCATGCAGGGTACGGCTCATGCATTTCTCCTGGCGATGGCGACTGCTCTGGAGGCAGTTCGTTAATGTGTTAACGTTATAATTAATATGTTAACTACCGTCAAGCGTGGCAAAATCATCGGGTGCAAAAAACAATAAAGAGACGCCTGTGAAACCGATCCCCAACATCAACATCGGCCAGGTCTACGACCAGCGCTACAGCGATGCCGACGTGCATTACGACCGGCTCGGCAACCTGGCGGGTTTTTTCGGGCGCAACATGCCCGTGCATCGGCATGACCGGTTTTTCCAGGTGCATTACGTCAAGAGCGGCGCGGTGCGGGTCTATCTTGATGACCAGCAGTACCTGGAATCGGGGCCGATGTTTTTCCTCACGCCGCCCACGGTGGCCCATGCCTTTGTCACTGAAGCCGACGCCGATGGTCACGTACTGACCGTGCGCCAGCAGTGGGTGCGGGCGCTGGTCGATGCCGACCCGAGCCTGGCGCCCGGGCCGCAGATCCCGCCCGCCTGTGTGGCGCTGGCCCGCCTGGCGCCTGTGTTCGAGCCCGAGATCAAGCGGCTGGAGTGGCTGTTCGACGAGTTGAGCGGGGAGATCAACAGCACCGGCGCGGGGCGGGCGGCGGCCCTGGCAAGCCTGACCCGCCTGATCATGATCAGCCTGCTGCGCCTGTGCGCCAACTCCCTGGAAGCACTCCCGGCGCGCCACGAAGACTTGCGTATCTTCCATCGCTTCAATGAGCTGATCGAAGACCACTATTTGCTGCATTGGCCGCTGTCGGCGTACGCCGAAAAAATTGGCGTCACCCAAGCGCGGCTCAACGACGTATGCCGGCGCATTGCCGACCTGCCGTCCAAGCGCCTGGTGCTTGAACGGCTGATGCAGGAAGCCAAGCGCCTGCTGCTGTTTACCGGCAGTTCCGCCAATGAAATCTGCTACCAGCTGGGCTTCAAGGACCCGGCCTATTTCAGCCGGTTCTTCCAGCGCTATGCGCAGATGACGCCGGGGGAGTACCGCCTGCGCCAAGCAGGCCTGCGCTGATCACCACAACGCCAGGCTGTAGCCGATGATGATGCGGCTTTCGTCGATATCGCTGGTCAGGCCGTTGCTCGAGCGCAGGGTTGCGTTACGCAGCCTGACGTTGACGTTTTTCAGCGGCCCACTCTGCACGGTGTAGGTCAGGTCGGTATCGCGCTCCCATTCGCGGCCATTGCGCACGCTGGCGGTTTGCACATGGCTGCCATCCACATAGCGCGTCATAAAGGTCAGCCCCGGCAGGCCGAGGGCAGCGAAGTTGTAGTCATAGCGCGCCTGCCAGGCATCGGTCTGGGCCTTGGTGAACACGTTGATGGTCACCAGGTTGACCGAATAGGGGTCCATGCCGGGGTAGGCGAAATCACCGTCGCCCGAAAGGTTTTGATAGCCCAGGCCCACCTTGTGGGCCCCTGCCGACAGGCTCAGCATGCCGTTGAAGAACCGGTTGTCGATGCGCCCGCCGTCTACCCGCGAGGCGCCGCGCAGTTCATGGCTGCCTTGCTCGCGGGTATCGAAGTAGCGCAGGTCGCTGCGCAGGCTCATGCCGTTGCCCAGCGGCAGGTCGTGTACCAGGCCGATGAAGTGCTGGCGATAGATGTCCTGCATTTGTGCGTAGTAGTAAGTCGTCGCCAGCTGTGGGGTGATGGCATAGGTGCCGCCGGCCAGGTCCAGGTGGCTGCTGTCGACGCCGGCGTAGCTCATCGGGTCGTTGCTGGAAGAGTCGCGCAGGTTCTGTTTTTCCAGGCGGCCCAGGTTCAGGGTCAGGCCGGCGATGTCCTGGGAGGTGACCAGCTCGCCGGTATAGGTCGAGGGCAGGAGCCGGGTGTCGTTGTAGGCGGCCACGGGCAATTGCGGCTGCAGGGTGCCGGCCTTGAGCACGGTTTTCGAGACCCGCACCTTGGCCGTCAGGCCCAGTTCACTGTAATTGGCGACCGGTTGCTGGCTGGCGCCATACGCCAGCAGGCCGGTGCCACGGCGGTCGCGACTGGAGTCGAGCTTGACCCCCAATTCGCCCAGGGCATCCACGCCAAAGCCTACCAGGCCTTCGGTGTAGCCCGACTCCAGGCGCAGCACAAAGCCCTGGGCCCATTCATCGGCCTTGTTCTGCGGCGCGTTGGTCTGGCGAAAGTCGCGGTTCATATAGAAGTTGCGCAGGTCGAGGCTGGCCTTGCTGTCCTGGATAAACTCGGCGTAGGCGCTCAAGGGGCTGAACGTAGCGCACAGGCCGGCGCTGGCCGCCAGGGGAAGGAGGCGCAAATGCATGACAGATTCCTTTTGTTGTTTTTGTAGGTATCGCCCTTCGGATCGCTGAAGGGAGTAGCATATTGTTAACATGTTATATTTATTATGGGTAGACAATTTGTGCCGATTTAAAATAATTCATATCGAGGTTAACGAGTTTTTGCGGCGGCCAGCTTGCATGCCCATGGAGCCGACCCTAAGCTTCGACGCTTCGATCTCTTTTGTGCGTGAGCCATGTCCACTCCCAGACCTTCCCTGACGCTGACCCTGTTGCAGGCCCGCGAAGCCGCCATGGCGTTTTTCCGGCCGCTGCTCAATGAACATCAATTGACTGAACAGCAGTGGCGGGTGATTCGTATCCTGCGCCAGCAAGGCGAACTGGAGAGCCATCAACTGGCGCACCTGGCCTGCATCCTCAAACCGAGCATGACCGGCGTGCTGGCCCGCCTGGAGCGCGATGGCCTGGTGCGCCGGCGCAAGTCCAGCGAAGACCAGCGCCGGGTGTTCGTGACCCTCACCGAGCAGGGGCAGCAGTGCTTCGTCGAGATGAGCGCGGGGATGGAAAGCAACTACCAGAAGATCCAGGAACAGTTCGGCGAAGAGCAGTTGCAGCAACTGCTCGAATTGCTCAACCAGTTGAAAAACATCAAGCCCTAAGCGCTGGCCGGCGATGGCGCCGCAGACAGGTCGAACCCCCATGCAAAGACGGCAATTTAGCGGTGGGATGAAAGGCAAGAACCTGCGCTACCTGAACGAAACCCCGGGCCAGGCCCCGCGCCGGGTGCGTGCGGGGTTTGTGTTGCTGGAGCACTTTTCCCTGCCGGCCTTCACCCAGGCGTTGGACACCCTGATCACCGCCAACCTGCTGCGCCCGGGGCTGTTCACTTCGCGCACCTTCGGCCTGGACGGGCAGGAGGTGACCAGCGACCTGGGCCTGGTGATTCGCCCGGACGCGCGCCTTGAACACAGCGCGCTGGCCGACCTCGACCTGCTGGTGATTTGCGGCGGTTATCGCACCCAGCTCAAGGCCGGCGAAAGCTTTATCGAACTGCTCAAGGCCGCCGCGCAGCAGGGCGTGATCCTCGCCGGCCTATGGAACGGTGCGTGGTTTCTGGGCAAGGCCGGGGTGCTGGACGGCTATCGCTGTGCCATTCACCCGGAACATCGCCCGGCCTTGACGGAAATCGCCAAGGCCACCCAGGTCAGCAGCGAGCCCTATGTGATCGATCGCGACCGCCTCAGCGCATCCAGCCCATCCGGTGCGTTCCATATGGCCCTGGACTGGATCAAGAGCCTGCACGACAAGGCGCTGGTGGAGGGCATCGAAGATATCCTGGCCTTTGAGGAGTCGCGGTACCGGCGGATCAAGCCCGCCGAAAATATCTGCGTGAGCGCGCCGCTGCGTGAAGTGGTGCGCCTGATGGACGCCAACCTCGAAGAGCCCCTGGCCCTGGAGCAACTGGCGGTGTATGCCGGGCGCTCGCGACGCCAATTGGAGCGCCTGTTCCGCGAGCAACTGGGCACCACACCGCAGCGCTATTACCTGGAGCTGCGCATCACCGAGGCCCGGCGCCTGTTGCAGCACACCGAACTGTCTCAGGTCGATGTGCTGGTGGCCTGCGGGTTTGTGTCGCCCAGCCACTTCAGTAAATGCTACAGCGCCTACTTCGGCTACCGCCCTTCAAAGGAAACCCGGCTGGTGAAATAACCGCCATTCCTACACGGAATGGGTCGCCGGTTTGCTCGCCGGTGTGCGCTTGACGCAATGCGCCAGTGCCTGCTCAAGATCGGCCAGCAGGTCCGCGATATCCTCCAGCCCCACCGACAACCGTACCAACCCTTCGCCAATCCCATGCTGGGCACGTTCTTCCGGGGTGTAGGTGGAGTGGGTCATGCTCGCCGGGTGCTGGGCCAGGGATTCGGCATCGCCCAGGCTGACTGCGCGGCTGAACAGCTTGAGCGCGTTCATAAAGCGCCTGCCCGTGGCGATGCCGCCCTTGAGTTCAAAGGCAATCATGCCGCCTGACAGTTTCATCTGACGTGCTGCCAACTCGTATTGTGGGAAGGAGCGCAGGCCGGGGTAGGTCACCGACTCGACCGCCGGGTGGGCCTGCAGGGCCTCGGCCACGGCCTGGGCATTGCTGCAATGGCGATCCATGCGCAGGGCCAGGGTTTTGAGGCCGCGCATCAATAAAAAGGCGTCCTGGGGCGACAGGACGGCCCCCGTCAGGTCCTTCAAGCCTTGCAGGCGAAGGCGCTGTGCCAGGTCGTGGCGGCTGACGGCGATGCCGGCGGTGATATCGCCATGCCCGCTGAGGTACTTGGTGGCCGAATGCACCACCACATCCGCGCCCAGTTCCAGCGGGCGTTGCAGGTAGGGGGTGCAGTAGGTGTTGTCGACCACCACGGTGATGTTCGGTTGCTGGTGGGCGATCCTGGCCACGGCGCCAATATCGATCAATTGCAGGTTGGGGTTGGCCGGGGTCTCGCAGTAGATCATGCGGGTCGCGGGGGAGAGTGCGGCGCGCAGGGCGTCGAGGTCCGACAGGTCGACATGGCGCACCTTGACGCCGAACTCGCCAATGCCGTGGTGCAGCAGGGCGAAGGTGCAGCCGTACAAAGTCTGGCTGACGATCACCTCATCGCCGGGGCGCAACAAGGTCCAGAAGGTCGCGGCAATCGCGCCCATGCCGGAACTGAACGCCACCGCCGCCTCGCCGCCCTCCAGGGTGGCCATGCGTGACTCCAGCAGCGCCAGGGTCGGGTTGGAAATGCGTGTATAAAAGTGCCCGCTTTCTTCGCCGGCAAAACACCCCGCGCCGTATTCGGCGGTAGGGAAGGCGAAGGTCGCCGACAGATAGATCGGCGGCACCAGGGCACCGTGATGGTCTTGCGCATCGTAGCCGTGGTGAATGGCACGGGTAGAAAAGCCGAATGTGTTGTGTTTATTGTGCATGTCGGACACTCCTTATTTCCTACAATGCTATGCTCATAATCGAGGCCGAACGTTGCCTACTTTGCCGAAAAAAACCGTTGGCGAAGGATGAAACCCCATAAAAATAATGATTTGAGGCAAGACATGCCCAGCCATCTGGACCGTACCGACAAAGCCCTGCTCAACGCCCTGCAAGGCAACGCCCGCCTGACCGTCGCCGAACTGGCCGAGCGGGTGTCCCTGACCACCTCGCCGTGCTGGCGCCGGGTCAAGAACCTTGAAGACAGTGGCGTGATCAGCGGCTACCAGGCGATCCTCTCGCCCAAGGCCCTGGGCTACGGGGTCACGGCTTTTGTCAGCATCATGATGGACACCCACTCCAAGGAAATCGCCCGGGCGTTTGAACAGCGGCTGCTGGACATCCCGGAAATCGTCGCCTGCCATAACGTGTCCGGGCGTTATGATTTTTTGCTGGAAGTGGTGGCCAAGGACCTGGAGTCCTTTGGCGAGTTCGCCCGCGAGGTGTTGCAGACATTGCCGTGCGTGAAGGAAATCTATTCGAGCTTTTCCTATAAGTCGGTCAGGCCGTTGCGGGTGATCCCGTTGCCGGGGTGATGGCTGTATCCGCGTGTGACCAAAGGTCTACGAAGTGCCGTTTCCTATAGGAAATGCAGACCGTTCGTGATACCCCAGCGGGTACGGATCCTTCAAGGTTCAGTCTGCGGAGCGTACTCAACCGTGCGCCCCGGATCTGAAACTTCAAGGAGCCACCGCCATGTCGACCTCTGCAATGCAAGGTAGCCCGCTGTTCCGAACGATTGACCAGTTTCGCCATCGCGATGATCGCGGTGGCGGCATCCAGCACAATGGCTTGCCATCCAAGACCACTGAAGAGGCGGCCCAATCGCTATGGCGTGCCAGTTCGGGCTGGCCGGACAAGAACGGTGACGGTATCCGCCAGGTCTCCTACACGTTTCGCCCCGCGCCTGCCGACCCCAAGGCGGTCTGGCAGAAAATGACCGGGTTCACCCATATCCTCGAAAATCAAAGGCAACAAACCAGGCGCAGCCTTGAGTCCATTGCGGATGTGGCGAACGTCACGTTCAGCGAAGGGCCGAAGACAGCCAACAGCGATGGGCACATTACCCTCGGCAATTATGGGCAAATGATCGGCAGCAATGGCAAGCCCCAGAGCGGCTACTCCTTTGCAGTCCTGCCGGGCAGCAGCCGTGGTGGCGAAGTGTGGTTTTTAAGCACGGATGACGATCAGTACATGGTCAATGCGACCCTTGGCGATGCGGGGCGGCACACGATTATCCATGAGCTGGGGCACGCCATGGGGCTGCGGCATCCCGGTCACTACGATGCCAGCGCTCCCCATGCCCAATTCGATTTCCATGAAGACTCGCAAAGCCATACCAACATGAGTTACCGGGGCGAGCGTACCGGCTATATGCGGCATGACGGTTTTCGTTCATCGGCGCCGCAACTGGACGATATAACGGCTTACCAACGCCAATATGGCGCAAATTTCAAGACCCGTAATGACGACACCACCTATGGCTTCAACTCCAATACGAATCGCGACTTCCTGAGTATCAAGAGTCATGGCGACAAGATGGTCGCTGCCATTTGGGATGGCGGCGGGACCGACACCCTGGATTTTTCGGGCTATGGCCAGGACCAGAAAATAAGCCTCGGGGCCGGTACGTTTTCTGATGTGGGGGGCCTTAAAGGCAACGTGGCCATTGCTTATGGCGTGACGATCGAGAATGCCATTGGCGGATCGGGCAACGACTGGCTGGTGGGCAACGCCGCGAATAACGAGCTGCACGGTGGTGATGGCGACGATGTGTTCTACGGCGCCGAGGGGGCCGACTCATTGTGGGGGGGCGAAGGCAATGACATCTTTGTCTACGGCAAAACCAACGAGTCCAGCGCTGCGGCGCCGGACCGGATCCACGACTTTGTCAGTGGGCAAGACCAGGTCGATGTGTCAGGTCTCAGAGCGCAATTGGGCGATAAACCGTTGCAGTTTGTCAGGCGTTTTTCCGGGGCGAGCGGCGAAGCTATCGTGGACTATGATCCGCTGTTGAACATGAGCACGTTGCAGATTTCTGGGAACCCCAACGAACCGACCTTCCTGCTGCAGGTGCAGGGACAACTGCGGCGCAGCGATATCATGAGCTGAGCACTAAAGGTGCCCAAGGGCGGTGGCCCAGTCCTGGCTGTTCAGTACACCCAGCACCTTGAGCTTGCCGTTAGCCCTCACCTGGACAAACAGCGAACTGCCGTATTCGGCGCCATCGGCATGGGGATAGCCCAGTACCCGTTCCAGCTCGCCGATGCATTCGCTGTGGGTGACCAGCAACAGGTTGCGCCCGGCGATCTTGTGGGCAGGCAGTTCGTGCACAAGGGCCGTGCCGCACAAGGTCAAGCGGTCGGGTAACACATGGGCTTCACCGAACATGAACCGCGAGGTTTGCACCGTGCGCGTGGTGGGGCTGCTCAATACATCGCTGTGGGACATGCCCAGGGTCTGGAATGCGCTACCCACTGCCGCCGCCGAGACACTGCCGGGGCGGGTCAAGCCATCCGCAGGGCCCAGGCAGGGGTTGTTGGAGCGGTCGCAGCGTTCTTCATGGCGCACCAGCACAATCAGGTTGCCACTGCGCCAGGCCGCCAGGGCCCCTGAAGTGACCAGGCGATTGCCGACGCTCAGGTTCTGCGGCGAGGTCGGCCAGAGTATCGCGCCCATGATCACCAGGCACAGGGTAAGGAGCGCGATGAAACGCAGCCATGACTGTTTGAAGGTGTTTGCCCGGGGCCCTTCTGGGCGATTCATGTCAACCACACTCTTCACCCTGGCACCTGAGGCACAGCTGTTTGCGTTGCCGGGCAATTTAGGGGGCGGGGCGTGGTCGGCCAGTGAAAGCGATGTGAAAAAATTGCCTTGGTTTGTTGCAAGGCCTGCTTGGCTGTGATGGTTTGGCGCGTTTGACGCAGGGGGTAGCTTTGCTTGCATTCAATCAAAAAATATACTGTACATATATACAGTTATCTTCTACAGTCCATCCCAGGTGAACGGATTTCACCGCGCACCCAAGCCACAAATTTTTTAACTATGGATGGATAAAAAATGAAATCGAAAAAAGCCTTTATGCTAGGCGCGGCCATGGCGGCCTCCTGCTTTGTTTCGGCCTTTGCCCTGGCCGAACAATACCCTGCGCAAGCACCTGCAAAACTCGCGGCCCAGGCGGTCAAGTCTGCGGTCGATCAGGCGCTTAGAGCGGGTGGCAAGGTTGAGTCGTCGAAGCTGTCGGCCGAACTCAAGCAAAAACTCAAGGCGGCCAAGGTCGGCAAGTCCAAGGCTGTGGCAAGCAAGGCAGCAGTGAACAGTGAGGCGGTGGAAGCGGTCGTTGACGGTCTGCAAAAACCAAGCGAACTACAGGGCGCAGCGATTGCGGCCTTTACACCGTTGTTCCCGACGCTTGATATCAATACCCTCTACACCCTCACCGGGGTCGAGACCGGGGCGCAAATCGCCTACCACTTCAATCTGCCTACAAGCGCGCGCATCCAGGTCCAACTGCTGAACCAGAGTGCCGGCACCGATATGTCGCTGACCCTGTTCCACGACGACGGCCAGGGCAACCTGACACCGCTGGGCACCTCTGATAACGCAGGCAGCGCCGATGAATACCTTAACGGCGTGATGCCTGCCGGCGATTACTACTGGTACATGGTGGCCAACACCGCGAGCAATGCGCAATTCAGTTTTGGCGTGGCGGTGGACAGCAATATCGATGCCTTCGAGCCCAACGACACCGCACAAAGCGCATTCGCCCTGCCGGATGCACTGAACCAGGTGACCGGCAACCTCGATAGCGTCAACGATGTCGATTACTTCGACTTCACCTCCCTGCGTGGCCAGGGCGTGGGCATGTTCCTCGGCGATGACGACGAGGGCACCCGCAACCAGTGGATCTTCGAGCGTTTCGATGGCAACAACTGGGTGGTGATCCAGCCGAACAACACCTCCACCTATCCAAGCCTGACCCCTGGCTACATCGTCAAAGTGCGGGTGCGAGCCAACCCGGCGGTAGCCCTCAACCCCAAGGCGCAATACAAGTTGACCCTGGGGTCGGCGCCGCGCCTGAACCAGAGCAATGTGAACGGCGACAACGTGGTGCGTATCCCCAGTTCGATCATGCAACTGGCCACCCAGGCCTCCCGCAGCCTGAGTTGGAGCACCCAATGGTCGGACAGTACCGGCGAGCCACTGCGGGGCGTGACCCCGGTGCTCAGGGTCGATAAGCGTTTTGATGACAGTAACCAGTACCACTGGGTCAACTACGAGGCCAAGACCGGTATCACCGGTGCGGCATCCGGCAATGTCGACCTGGGCAGTTGCTCCGGCGATCTCAATGTGGTCTACCCGGACAGCTCGTCCGGCCAGACGTACAACTGGCGGACCTGGTTCAACATGGGCGGCTGGCGCATTGAACTCAAGGAGTTCCCGGGCGTGGGTGTAGGCGGCAATATCACGCAGTACGTCAGCCTGGGGCATATCTGCAGCCAGACCATCGTGCGCTGACCGCTCCATTCCCGTAGGCACTGGCTGGCCAGCCGGCGCCTACGGGTTCAACGCCAGTTTCAGCGGCAGCCGCGCCAGGCTGGTGTTCTTCAACGAACCCAGGTACAGCCAGTCGCCAGACTCGCGCGCGCTGGTCACCGGCGAATAATTGCCCGCGCTGCCATCCTGCAAGTTAGCGACCACCTGGCCATGCACATCCAACCCCAGTACAAAGGCTTTGCGCTCCACGGGCTTGGGCACCACCATCAGCGCTCGCACCACCATCTTGCGTACCGCCGGGTAACCGGCCAAGCCATCGAGCAAGGGATTGCGCGGGGAGTACAGGGCCACCCAGAAGCGGTCGCGGCCGTTGAAGCTGAGGTTGTCCGGCAGCCCCGGCAGGTTGTCGATAAACAGGTCATGGCTGCCAGCCTTGTCGCCCCTGAGCCAATAGCGACTGATGCGATAAGCCCCGGTTTCATTGACCAGCACATAGTCTTCATCCGGCCCCAGCGCCACGCCGTTGGCAAATTGCAACTGATCGAGCAACACCTCGGTCTGGCCGTTGCGAAAGTCATAGCGCAACAACCGGCCATCGCCACCATGCTCGATCACTGCCTCACCATCCTGGCCATAGCCCCAGCGGCTCGACGCGTCACTGAAGTAGGCGTAGCGCCCGGCAGCATCCACCGTTACATCATCGGTAAAGCCGAAGGGCAGGCCATTGGCACTAGTGCTCAGGGTGGTCAGTGTGCGCTGGCCGTCCAGGGCCAGCAGGCCTTTGATCCCATCGGCAATGATCAGGCGCCCGTCCGGGTGTTGGGCCAGGCCCAGCGGCCGGCCCCCGGTCTGGGCCAGCACCTCCAGGGCCTGGCTGTCGGGCGCGGTGCGGATGATCCGCCCATCATGCAGCCCGGTAATCAGAAACCCCTTGGCATCCACCAGCAACGCTTCAGGCCCGTCGATGCCTTGGGCGCCGATGCGCTGGATGCCCTTCAGACGCTGGTTTTCGCGGTAGGGCTCCTCCTGCAGCGACGGGGCCTTGGGCGGTGTCCAATTGACCGGTTGCACCGGGGTGGGCATCAACAGCAGGAAGGCGACGACCGCGATCAATACCAGTAGCAGCCAGTGACGGATTTTTTGACTCATGGTGCTTCCCGAGGCTCTTGGGAGGGGGGCGTGGCGGGCTCCCAGTGCAGTGTGCCGAACAGGTAGTCCATCAGCGGCAGCACGATGTTGAAGTTGCGCCCCTGCATCAACTCACGGCGGTGATGCAGCGCGTGGAGCTGGTGCATGTGCCGGATCCACGGCAGGCGGGCCAGGGGATGGGCAGGGGGCAAGTGTTCACAGGCATGGAAGATTTCGTAAAGCAGGTAACCCAGGATCATGCACCCGGCGAACAGCCCCGCCACGTTGGGGTTGAACTGCTTGAGCAGCCACCAGGCGGGGAGGGTGATGGCCAGGCTGTGGAGGATGATCAGCCAGGCAGGAAACAGGATCACCCGCCAATCCCTGGGGCTGTCGTAGGTCATATGGCCGGGGGTGAAAAAACTGTGGTGATCGCCGGTGTGGCGTGCATAGAACAGCTTGGAAAAACCGTGTTTACGATGGCCGAGGTGGCGGTGCACGAGGTAGATGCACAGGTTGAAGAACACCAGGGTCAGGGGGATGGTCAGCCATTCCCAGGCCTGGATGTGCTGGGTGCTGCCCCAGGCCAGGAGGATGCAGGACAAACCGTAGCTCAGCACAAAACCGGCATGCAGCCACGGGTTGTAGCGTGGGTGGACAGCGGCGCGGTAGCGTTGGCGAAAGGCCTCGGTGGGATGGGTCATGGCGTAGCCCGTTGTATTTTTTGTTGGTGAGTGAGCTTAGCCCGGCCCGAGGATTTTGCGAGCTGAGCCCAAGCAAGCCCGCCCCATCGGGAATATCGCAAGGGGCTTGCGCCCACCTCATTTCCTTGTTAGTTTCTGGCGAAATGTTAACGATAACATTCGCTCTGAAAATAAAAACAAAACTGAGACTCACGCCATGAAAATGCTTCGCAAAACCCTGTGTTTGTTGGCTTTAAGCATCTCCACCGTCGCCCTGGCCGAGACCAAACCGGCCCCCATGCGCATCGGCGCGTCCTTCCAGGAAATCAACAACCCGTACTTCGTCACCATGAAAGACGCCCTGCAAGAAGCGGCGGCGACCATCGGTGCGCAATTGATCATCACCGATGCCCGCCACGACGTGTCCAAGCAGGTCAGTGACGTCGAAGACATGCTGCAAAAGGGCATCGACATCCTGCTGATCAACCCCACGGATTCGGTCGGCGTGCAGTCCGCCGTCAAATCGGCCCATGCTGCGGGTGTGGTGGTGGTTGCCGTGGATGCCCAGGCCGACGGGCCGCTGGATTCCTTCGTCGGTTCAAAAAACTTCGATGCCGGGTTCCAGGCCTGTGAATACCTGGCCAAGAGCATCGGTGACCAGGGCAATATCGCAATCCTCGACGGCATCGCCGTGGTGCCGATCCTGGAGCGTGTGCGCGGTTGCAAGGAGGCCGTGGCCAAGCACCCGCAGATCAAGATCGTCAGCATTCAGAACGGCAAGCAGGAACGTGACCAGGCCCTGAGCGTGACCGAAAACATGCTCCAGGCCCAACCCACCCTCAAGGGTATTTTCAGCGTCAATGACAATGGTTCCCTCGGCGCCCTGTCGGCCATCGAGGCCAGCGGCATGGATGTCAAGCTGGTCAGCGTCGACGGCGCGCCGGAAGCGATCAAGGCCATCCTCAAGCCGGGCAGCAAATTTATCGCCACCTCGGCCCAGTACCCTCGTGATCAGATCCGTCTGGCGCTGGGCATCGCCCTGGCAAAAAAATGGGGCTCCCATGTACCCGCCAGCATCCCCGTGGATATCGCCCTGATCGACCAGGCCAAGGCCAAGGATTTCAGCTGGTAAACCGCCTAGGCCCCACGTCACGCGTGGGGCCCGGGGCTCCCTTCTGAACGAGAGGTCGGCGGTATGAGCAGTCTGTTGCAACTGGAAAATATCTGTAAGCGCTACCCCGGGGTGCAAGCCCTCAAGTCCATCAACCTGCAAGTGGAGCGCGGCGAGATTCATGCCTTGCTCGGGGAAAATGGCGCGGGCAAATCGACCCTGATGAAAATCCTCGGCGGGGTTGAGCACCAGGATGAAGGGCGCATTCTGATCGATGGGCAGGCCCGGCACTTTGCGACGTATCGCGATGCGATTGCCGCCGGTATCGGCATTGTCTTCCAGGAGTTCAGCCTGATTCCCGACCTCACCGCCGTGGAGAATATCTTCCTCGGCCATGAGCTGAACAACCGCTTCGGCCTGCTGCG
Organism: Pseudomonas gessardii; assembly: GCF_001983165.1. Lineage (GTDB taxonomy): Bacteria > Pseudomonadota > Gammaproteobacteria > Pseudomonadales > Pseudomonadaceae > Aquipseudomonas > Aquipseudomonas gessardii. The sequence goes on from NZ_MNPU01000003.1 coordinate 209,023, forward strand.
CAAGCGCGATATGCACGAGGCGTCCCAGGCCTTGTTCCAGCGTCTGGGGGTGAGCATCGACCTGCAATGCCCGGTGCGGCACCTGAGCGTGGCCGAGCAGCAGTTTGTCGAGATTGCCAAGGCCCTGGCCCTGGAGGCGCGCTTGTTGGTGCTCGACGAACCCACCGCCACCCTGACGCCGAGCGAGGCCGAGCTGCTGTTTGGGATCATGCGCGAACTCAAGCGCCAGGGCGTGGCGGTGATTTTTATCTCCCATCACCTGGAGGAGATTTTCCAGGTGTGTGACCGCATCAGCGTGTTGCGCGACGGCGGCAATGCCGGCGTCACCGACGTGGCCGACAGCGATATCGACCGTCTGGTGGAGATGATGGTGGGCCGCAAGCTGGAATGCAGTTTCCCGCCCAAACCCACCACCGCGCGCGGGCCGTTGCTGCTGGAGGTCAGGGATATCCAGCTGCAACGCAATGGTCCCCACAACCAGTTCCACCTGCACCAGGGCGAGATCCTCGGCTTTGCCGGGCTGGTGGGGTCGGGCCGCACCGAGCTGGCGCTGGGGATGATGGGCGCACTCGCGTCAGTGACCAAGGAGGTGTGGCTGCGCGGCGTCAAAATCAGCCTCGACGACCCGGCCCAGGCCCTGGCCCATGGCATCGGCCTGTTGCCGGAAAGCCGCAAGAGCGAAGGCCTGATCACCGATTTCAGCATTCGCGAAAACATCTCCCTCAACAACCTGCACAAATACCAGGGCGCCAGCGGCCTGATCGACAAAAACAAGGAATGCGCCAGCGTCGAAGCGTTGATGCAGCAACTGTCGATCAAGGCGCCGAGTGGCGAAAGCCGGGTGTTCAACCTCAGCGGCGGCAACCAGCAGAAAGTGGTGATTGCGCGCTGGATCAACCATCACTGCGATGTGCTGGTGTTCGATGAGCCGACCCGGGGCATCGATGTCGGCGCCAAGGCACAGATCTACGCGCTGATGCGCAAGCTCACCGAGCAAGGCTACGCAATCATCATGATTTCTTCCGAACTGCCGGAAATCATTGGCATGTGCGACCGCGTCGCCGTGTTCCACAAGGGCGCCATTGTCAAGGTACTGGAAGCGTCCGCCGTCAACCCACAAGAGGTCATGCGCCATGCCACAGGGGGCTCAAGTGAATACGTCCATTAACCGCGCAGGTACCCAGGGGCTACGGCCGAACCTGGCACGGCTGGTGCGTTCGCCGGCGTTCTATCCGTTTATCGGGCTGCTGGTGGTCACGGCGGTGATGATCGTGGCCAGCGATAACTTTCTCACCGCCAGCAACCTGTCCAACATTGGCCGCCAGGTGTCGATCAACGCGATCATCGCGGTGGGCATGACCTGCGTGATCCTCACCGGTGGTATCGACTTGTCGGTGGGGCCGGTGATGGCCTTGTCCGGCACCTTGACTGCGGGGCTGATGGTCGCAGGCCTGCCGCCGGGCCTGGCGATTGGCGCCGGGCTATTGATCGGTGTGGCCTTTGGCATCGGCAACGGGCTGTTCGTGGCGTACCTGCAGATGCCGCCGATCATTGTCACCCTGGCGACCATGGGCATCGCCCGGGGCTTTGGCCTGATGTACACCGATGGCTATCCCATTTCCGGGCTGCCGGAGTGGTTCGGCTTCTTTGGTCGCGCCAGCCTGCTGGGGATCCAGGTGCCGATCCTGATCATGCTGGTCACCTACCTGGTGGCCTATGTGCTGCTGCAACACACGCGCATTGGCCGCTACATCTACGCCATTGGCGGCAACGAAGAGGCGGTGCGTCTGTCCGGGGTGCGGGCGGCGCGCTTCAAGTTGCTGGTGTATGGCATCAGCGGCCTGACCGCAGCGATTGCCGGGCTGGTGCTGACCTCACGCCTGATGAGCGGCCAGCCCAACGCCGGCATCGGTTTTGAGCTGGATGCGATTGCCGCGGTGGTCCTGGGCGGTGCCTCGATTGCCGGTGGGCGCGGGGTGATTGTCGGCACCTTGCTTGGCGCCATGCTGCTGGGCGTGCTGAACAATGGCCTGAACATGCTCGGGGTTTCGCCCTATGTGCAGAGCGTGATCAAGGGCGCAATTATTTTGCTGGCGATCTTTATCAGCCGTCAGCGCCACAAGTAAAACAACCATCACCGCACCGCGGCCGCCGTGGCCGCGACGGGTTCTTTCAGCTTCAATAAAGGTCAGTACCTCATGGACAAGCACAGCCAAATGCAAGCCGTCGTCTGCCACGGCCCCAAAGACTACCGCCTGGAGCGCATCAGCAAACCCCAGGCGCGGCCCAATGAACTGGTGATCCGCATTGCCGCCTGCGGGATCTGCGCCAGTGACTGCAAATGCCACTCGGGCGCGGCGATGTTCTGGGGCGGCGATAACCCGTGGGTCAAGGCGCCGGTGGTGCCGGGGCATGAGTTTTTCGGCTATGTGGAGCAAGTGGGCGAGGGCGCCGAGGAGCACTTCGAGGTCCAGGTCGGCGACAAGGTGATCGCCGAGCAGATCGTGCCCTGCGGCAAGTGCCGCTTCTGCAAGTCCGGCAAGTACTGGATGTGCGAGGTGCACAATATCTTCGGCTTCCAGCGCGAAGTGGCCGAAGGCGGCATGGCCCAGTACATGCGCATCCCCAAGACCGCCATCGTGCACAAGATTCCCGAGGCGGTGTCCCTGGAGGATTCGGCGTTGATCGAGCCGATGGCCTGCGCGATCCATACGGTCAACCGTGGCGACCTGCAACTCGATGACGTGGTGGTGATTGCCGGCGCCGGCACCCTGGGCCTGTGCATGGTCCAGGTGGCCGCACTGAAAACCCCGAAAAAACTGGTGGTGATCGACATGGTCGACGAGCGCCTGGCGCTGGCGAAGCAATACGGCGCCGATGTGGTGATCAACCCCGCCCGCGACGACGCTCGCGCGATCATCAATGGCCTGACCGACCACTACGGCTGCGACGTGTATATCGAGACCACCGGCGTGCCGGCGGGCGTGACCCAGGGCCTGGAGCTGATCCGTAAATTGGGGCGGTTTGTCGAGTTCAGTGTGTTCGGCGCCGAGACCAGCGCCGACTGGTCGATCATCGGCGACCGCAAGGAGCTGGACGTCCGCGGCGCGCACCTGGGGCCGTATTGCTACCCGGTGGCCATCGACCTGTTCGAGCGCGGCCTGGTGACGTCCAAGGGCATCGTCACCCATGACTTCCCCCTGGATAACTGGGCCGAAGCGTTCGACCTGGCCAACTCGGTGAAGTCGATCAAGGTGCTGCTCAAGCCGGGGCAATAAGTATGAAATACGTGATTGGCGTGGACATTGGCACCCAGAGCACCAAGGCGCTGCTGGTGGATAGCGAGGGGCGGATCATCGCCCAGCACAGCCAGGGCTATCGCGTGGACACGCCAAAAGTGCGCTGGGCCGAGCAGTGGCCGCAGGTCTGGCTGGACGCGGTGCAGGCCTGCGTGGCCGGGTGCATGGGCCGCGCCGGGGTCTCCAAAGAGCAGGTCAAGGCGTTGTGCATCAGCAGCCTGTACGGCGGCTCGGGAATCGCGGTGGATGATGCGATGAAACCGCTGCATCCGTGCCTGATCTGGATGGACCGGCGCGCCGGCGAGCAGGTGGCCTGGGTGCGCGGGCAGATCGACCTGGAGCGCCTGTTCGCGATTACTGGCAACTCGGTGGACAGCTACTACGGCTTCACCAAGATGCTCTGGCTCAAGCAGCACCAGCCCGAGGTCTGGGCCAACACCCGCTACCTGCTGCCGCCCAACAGCTATATCAACTACTGCCTGACCGGTGAGGTGGCGGTGGATCACAGCAGCGCCGGCAATATCGGCGGGGTCTACGACGTGGCCGCGCGCGGCTGGTCGGCCGAGATGCTGGCGGCGCTGGATATCCCGTTGGCGATGATGCCCGAGCGCTTGTTGTATTCGGGCGAAGTGGTGGGCGGCCTGCTGCCGGAATGGGCGCAACGCCTGGGCCTGGCGGCGGGCATGCCGGTGCTGGCCGGTGGCGTCGATGCGGCCATGGCGACCCTGGCGGCCGGCGTCACCCGGCCGGGCAACCACGTGGCGATGATCGGCACCAGCATGTGCTGGGGCTACCTCAACCAACAGGTGGATGCGCGCCATGGCCTGGTCAGCATGCCCCATGTCTACAACGGCCAGCGGGACCTGTACATCTTTGGCGGCGCGATTACCGCCGGGGCCTCGGTCAGCTGGTTTCGCGAGCAGTTCTGCCAGGCCGAGGAGCAACAGGCCCAGGACACCGGCCAGGACAGCCTGTGGCTGCTGGAACAGAGCGCGCGCAAGATCCCGGCGGGCAGTGAAGGGCTGTTGTTTTTGCCGTACCTGATGGGTGAGCGCAGCCCGGTGTGGGATGACCAGGCCAGCGGCAGTTTTGTTGGCCTGAACCTGTATCACAGCCGCATCCACCTGTACCGCGCGGTGCTTGAAGGCGTGAGTTTTGCCCTGCGGCACAATATCGAGGCGGGCATGCGCGGCGCCCATTCCCTGGACCCACGGTTGATCGTGGTGGGCGGGGCGAGCCATTCGGATTTATGGATGCAGATCATCGCGGATGTCACCCGCTACCCGGTGTACACCATCGTCCAGGAAGTGGAGGCGGCATTGGGTGCGGCGTTGTTGGCGGCGCATACGGTGGGGTTGGTGGACGAGGGGCAGATGGCGCAGGGGTGGGTGCAGTTGGAGCTGCGGGCTGAGCCTGGGGCTGAGAATGTGCAGGCGTATGACCGGGCGTTTGCGGACTACCTGAAGCTGTATCCGGTACTCAAGCCGGTGATGCACAGCCTGCAAACGAGTTAAGTGAACACGGACCAAAATGTGGGAGCTGGCTTGCCTGCGATAGCGGTGTATCGGTCACCAATGTGTTGGCGCACACGCCGCCATCGCCGGCAAGCCAGCTCTCACATGGGCTCTCTATTGCTTTGGGATATTCATTGATGACCACCACCTTCGACTTCACCCACCAACGCATCCTCGTCACCGGCGCCACCAGCGGCATTGGCCGGGAAATCGCCCTGCAACTGCTCGCCAGCGGCGCCCAGGTCTTCGCCATCGGCCGTGACGCCAACGCACTCGCACAATTGGGCTGCGAAACCCTGTGCCTGGACATCGCCAACAGCCCCGCCCTGGACCTGGCCCTCAAGGACCTGCCGCCCATGCATGGCCTGGTCAATTGCGCCGGGATCTCGCGCCTGGAGCCGGCCGCGGCGATCAGTAGCGCCGCTTTCGACCAGGTGATGAACGTCAACGCCCGCGCCGCCGCGCAAGTCGCCAGCCGGGTGGCGGCGGCGATGATCGCGGCAGGCATCGCCGGCAGTATCGTCAATGTCTCCAGCCAGGCCTCGCTGGTGGCGCTGGACGATCACCTCGGCTATTGCGCGTCCAAGGCCGCGCTGGATGCGATCACCCGCGTGCAATGTGCCGAATGGGGGCGTTTCGGGATCCGGGTCAACAGCGTCAACCCCACCGTGACCCTCACGCCCATGGCGCAACAGGCCTGGGCCGACCCGGCCAAGCGCGACCCGGCGCTCGCGGCGATACCCTTGGGACGCTTCGCCCAGCCGCACGAAGTGGCATTGCCGGTGCTGTTCCTGTTGAGCGAGGCGGCGAGCATGATCAGCGGGGTCAGCCTGCCCATCGACGGCGGCTATACCAGCCGCTAGCCGTTCTCCAGTTTGCCGGCGATCACTACCTTGTCCCGGGGTTTGTGCGGGTCTTGCAGGCGGTCGAGCAACAGGCGCACCGCACTGCTGCCGGCCAGCGACGCATCGTGGGCCACGCAGGCAATCGGCACGCCGAAGATGTCGGCAAAGGGCAGGCGGTCGATGCCGCAGATGGTCAGGCTATCGTGGGGGATATTGTGCATGCGCAAGGCGCGCAGGGCGCCCAGGGTGATCAACTGGTTGAAGCCCATGATCGCATCCGGCGCGGCGTGGGCGGCCAGGTAGTCGAGGGTGTGCAGGTAGGAGGGCATTAAGGTGTAGTCGCCGGCGCGCACTTGGACCTGCACTTGGGGATGCTCGGCCAGTACTTCGCGCAGGCCCTTGAGGCGTTCCACGGTGATCCGCGAATGCTCAGGCCCGGTCAGCACCAGCAGGCGCTTGAGCGCCGGGTTGTGGCGCAACAGGTACTGCGCGGCCTCGATCCCGCTGTGGTAGTTGTCCAGCACCACGCGGCTGAACGGGCTGTCGTGGATCGTGCGGTCGAGCAGCACCACCGGGGTCTTGCCGTTGCCCAGGCGCTCCAGGTAATCGGGCTGGTAGTCGGGCTCGTCGGAGACCGGCGACAGGATGATCCCGGCCACGCGATAACCGAGCAGGGTGTCCACGGCCTTGCTTTCCAGTTCCTCCAGCTCGTCGGTGTCCACCAGCATGATGGTGTAGCCGTGCTTCTTCGCCTCGCGGGAAATCGCCTTGATCATTTCGCTGTAGAACGGGTTGTCCACCGATGCGGTGATCACCCCGATGATCAGGCTTTCACTGCGCTTGAGCCCGCGGGCAAAGGCGTTGGGCACGTAGTCCAGCTCACGCGCCACCTCAAGGATCCGCGCCAGGGTGGCGGGCTTGACCAGGTCGGGCTTGCTCAACGCCCGCGACACCGTGATGGTGGTCATATTGACCCGTTTGGCGATGTCGCTGATGGTGACGGATTTTTTCTTGTTCATTGGCAGGTGGGACCAGGAGAAAACATCAGGAGGCTAACATGGGCACTGGTTCAAAGCACCGGATCCCAGCGTTGCGACCAGTCGCTCTGGGCCTTGACCACCCCGCGCAGCAGCACCAGGGCCTGTTGCAGGATCGCCGAATCGCGCTCGCGCGAGTACACCAGGTAAGTCGGGAAACTGAACTCCGGGGCCTTGGGCACGCGCTCCATCACCCCGCTTTCGAGGTAACTCTGCACCACCCGTGTGCGGAAATAGCCGCTGCCACCGTTCTCCAGGATGTACTGCAAGGCCAGTGGCCCGAGGTTGAAACTCACGGCGGCGCGGGCCTTGTCCGGCAGGGCCGCGTCATGTTGCTGGCGAAAGCCCGGGCCCCAGTCGATATACACATAGGGATCGGGGTGGGCGGCCAGGCGCACCAGGATCAGTTTTTCTTCCAGTACCTGCTCCACCTGCAATCCCGGCCAGTACTGCGGCTGGAACACCAGCGCGGCGTCCAGCCCGCCCAGCTCCAACTGGCGCAACAGGTATTCGCCGTCACGCACTTCGGTGCGCAGCGCATGGCTGGGGATGTGTTCACGCAGGGCCTTGGCCCAGCCGAGCATCAGCGGGTTGCACAGGCTGACTTCGCCGCCGATATGCAACACATTGCGGTAGCCCTCGGGCAACGGCAGGTCGCGGCGCGCCGCTTCCCAGGTTTGCACCAGTTGATTGGCATACACCACAAACGCCTCGCCATCCGCCGTCAACCGCGCCCCGGCGCGGTTGCGCACAAACAGCGTGCTGTCGAGCTGGCTTTCGAGCTTTTGCACACGTGCGGTAATGGCGGTCTGGGTGACGTGCAGTTTCTCGGCGGCGGCGGCCAGGCTGCCGCAGCGGGTGATTTCCAGGAAAGTGCGTGCCAGTTCGATGTCCATGTCGGCTCCGAAAGGGGTGGAGGGACATTGTAGTGTGACAATCGCAGATCAGTCTGTGAAATGCGCTTCAATGTGGGAGCTGGCTTGCCTGCGATGGTGGCAGGTCAGCCAATAGATTTATCGACTGATACACCGTCATCGCAGGCAAGCCAGCTCCCACATTGGATTGGGTGTCAGCCCAAGTCTTTCGGCGCTTGCAGGTGCCGGGTCGGAAACGCCTGGGCATACGCCTGGCACACCCTTAACACCTGCAGCAAAGCCAGAGCGCGGAGCTGCATTCCCCTGTGGGAGCTGGCTTGCCTGCGATGGTGGCAGGTCAGCCAATAGATTTATCGACTGATACACCGCCATCGCAGGCAAGCCAGCTCCCACATTGGATTGGGTGTCAGCCCAGGTCTTTCGGTGCTTGCAGGTGCTGGGTCGGAAACGCCCGGGCATACGCCTGGCACACCCTTAACACCTGCTCATCGGCAAACCGCGCGCCCACCACATGCAAGCCCACCGGCAAGCCATTGGCTGCCAGCCCGCAGGGCACGGAGGCCGCCGGTTGTTGGGTGAGGTTGAACGGATAGCTGAACGGCGTCCACTCCATCCACTCGCCCAGTCCCGAGCCCGGTGGTACGTTGTGCCCCGCGTCAAAGGCGGTGATCGGCAGCATCGGCGAGACCAGGAGGTCGTAGTGCTCATGGAACGCCGCCATGCGCGCCACCAGTGCCGCCCGTGCTTCCAGGGCCGCGTTGAAGTCGTCCAGGCTGAGGCGTTCGCCCTGTTGCGCAATGCGCAGCAGGCCGGGGTCGAGCAGGTCGCACTGGGCGCCGGTCAGCTGCCCGGTCAGGCGCGCCGCGCCAGCACACCACAGGGTACTGAATATCTCCAGCGGGTCGCTGAAGCCCGGGTCGATCTGTTCCACCTGCGCCCCCAGTTGCACCAGGCCCGCGACTGCCTGTGCGACCACCTTGGCCACCTGCGGATCGACGTTCACGTAGCCAAAGTCCGGGCTGTAGGCGATGCGCAGGCCCTTCAGGTCGCTGCCCGGGGTGAGCCACGGCGTGTTGCGTGGCGCGCCGATCAGGCCGTCGCGGGCGTCCGGGTGGGCCACGGTTTGTAGCATCAGCACCGCATCTTCCACGGTGCGGGTCATCGGCCCCAGGTGCGAGAGGATGGTCATGGAGCTGGCCGGCCATTGCGGCACGTAGCCAAAGGTCGGCTTGATGCCGAAGGTGCCGGTAAAGGCGCAAGGAATGCGGATCGAGCCGCCAGCATCGCTGCCCTGGTGCAACACCCCGAGGTTCAGCGCCGCCGCCGCGCCCGCGCCGCCCGACGAGCCGCCCGCCGTGGTACGCGTGTCCCAGGGGTTGCGGGTGATGCCGTACAGCGGGTTGTCGGTCACGCCTTTCCAGCCGAATTCCGGGGTGGTGGTCTTGCCCAGCAACACCGCGCCGGCCTTACGCATAAACGCCGAAAACGGCGCATCGACGTCCCACGGCCCGGCGGCGGATGAGGTGCGTGAGCCCTTGCGCGTGGGCATGCCGGCCGTCAGGGTCAAATCCTTGATTGACGCCGGCACCCCGTCCAATGCGCCGCAAGGTTGGCCCTTGAACCAGCGTTGTTCCGAAGCCCGGGCGGCGTTCAAGGCGCCCTCGGGGTCGACATGGCAGTAGGCGTTGACCAGCGGGTTGTAGCGCTCGATGCGCAGCAGAGTGTCTTCGGTCACTTCCAGCGGCGACAGGCTTTTATCCCGGTAGCGCGCCAGCAGTTCCACGGCCGTCAGGTGGGCGATCTCCGTCATGCTGCTTCACCTCCCTGTTGCGCGGCATTGACCATGGCCCGCAGCAACACCGCGCAGCCGGCGGCCAGGTCATCCGGCGCGGCGTTTTCGATTTCGTTGTGGCTGATGCCGCCTTCGCACGGCACAAAAATCATCCCGGCCGGGCCCCGTTCGGCGACAAAAATCGCATCGTGCCCGGCGCCGCTGACGATATCCATATGGCTCAAGCCCAGCACACTGGCCGCATCGCGCACGGCGTTGACGCAAGAGGGATGAAAGTCCAGCGGCGGGAAGTCGGCGGTGGGCGTCAGTTCATAGCTCAGGCCATGTTGCTTGGCCGTGGCCTCGATCACCTCACGCACTTCATCGACCATCGCTTGCAGCTTGTCGGCATGCAGATGGCGCAGGTCGATGGTCATCTGTACTTGGCCGGGAATCACGTTGCGCGAGCCCGGGTGCAGGCTCAGGCAGCCCACGGTTCCGCAGGCATGGGGTTGTTGCTCATGGGCAATCCGGTTGACCGCGCTGACCACCTGCGCGGCGCCCACCAGGGCGTCCTTGCGCAGGCGCATGGGCGTGGGGCCGGCGTGGGCCTCGACGCCGGTGAAGGTCAGGTCGAACCACTTCTGGCCCAGGCAGCCCATGACCACGCCAAGGGTGATGGCCTGGTCTTCCAGCACCGGGCCCTGTTCGATATGCGCCTCGAAATAGGCCCCCACCGGGTGCCCAAGTACCGCGCGCGGGCCGGCGTAGCCAATGCGTTGCAACTCGGCGCCCACCGACAGGCCTTGCTCGTCCTGCTTGTCGAGGGTCTCCTGCAGGTCGAACTTACCGGCAAATACCCCGGAGCCCATCATGCACGGCGGGAAGCGCGAGCCTTCCTCGTTGGTCCACACCACCACTTCAATCGGCGCCTGGGTTTCCACCCCCAAGTCATTCAAGGTGCGGATCACTTCCAGGCCGGCCATCACCCCATAGCAGCCATCGAACTTGCCGCCGGTGGGCTGGGTGTCGATATGGCTGCCGGTCATCACCGGTGGCAGGTCCGGGTTAAGTCCGGCGCGGCGCGCGAAGATATTGCCGATGGCATCCACACTGACCCTGCACCCGGCCGCCGTGCACCACTGCACAAACAGGTCGCGGGCCTGGCGGTCGAGGTCGGTCAGGGCCAGACGGCACACGCCGCCCTTGGCTGTGGCGCCGAGCTGGGCCAGGTCCATCAAGGATTGCCACAGGCGGTCGCGGTTGACCAGCAGGGCGTTGCTCGGCAGCAGTTGCGCAAAACTATTCATCAGCAGTCTCCGGTCAGGCACTCAGGGCCAGGTAGCGGTTCTTGATCGTCGGGTCGGCGCGAAAGGCCTCGGCGCTGCCTTCGTAGACCACGCGGCCCTGTTCGAGCACGTAGTGGCGGTCGGCAAGCTTGTCGCAGACCAGCAGGTTCTGTTCCACCAGCAGCACTGGCAGGCCGTCGTCCTTGATCTTGCGCAGGATCTTCACCAGTTCGTCGACGATCACCGGGGCCAGGCCTTCGGTGGGTTCGTCGAGGATCAGCAGCTTGGGATCGTTGAGCAGGGCACGGGCGATAGCGAGCATCTGCTGCTCGCCACCGGACAGCGCATGCCCGGCGTTTTTGCGCCGTTCCTTGAGGCGCGGGAACATCGCGTATACGTCTTCCAGCTGCCAGCGGCTGGTCTTGCGCACGGCGATGCGCAGGTTTTCCTCCACCGTGAGCAGGCGGAAGATCCCGCGGTTCTCCGGCACCAGCGCTAATCCCTGGCGCGCTATTTCAAAAATCTTCTGCCCCACCAGCGGTTGGCCGTTGAAGTGAATCTGCCCCTGGCGCGGGCAGATAATCCCCAGGATGCTGCGCAGGGTGGTGGTCTTGCCGGCGCCGTTACGGCCGAGCAGGGTCACCAGTTCGCCGGGATTGACAGTCAGGGACACGCCCTCCAGGACGTGGCTCTTGTCGTAGTAGGAATGGATATTGTCGACGGTCAGCATCAGGCGGCCTCCCCCAGGTAAGCACTGCGCACGCGCTCGTCGGCGCGCACGAATTCCGGTGTGCCCTCGACCAGGATCTGCCCGTGGCTCATCACGGTGATGCGCTGGCTGATGGACATGACGATGCTCATGTTGTGCTCGATCAGCAGCACCGTATGGTCGCGGCCCAGGTCGCTGATCAGTTGGGTCATGATTGGGATGTCGTCGATGCCCATGCCCGACGTGGGCTCGTCGAGCATCAACAGCTTGGGCTTGGAGCAGATCGACATGCCCACCTCCAGCACACGCTGCTGGCCGTGGGACAGCTCGCCGGCCAGGGTCTCGGCGCGGGCGGTAAGTTGCAGACGCTCCAGGACCTGGTCGGCCATCTCCAGGTGTTCACGTTTGCTGTCCACGCGGCGCCAGAAGTTCAGGGCGCGTGCGCCGTCACGGCCCTGGGCGGCCAGGCGCAGGTTTTCGCGCACGCTGAGGTTCTGGAACAGGCTGGTGAGCTGGAACGAACGCGCCATGCCCAGGCCGACACGGCCGTGGGCCGGTTTGCGCATCAGGTTCTGGCCGTCGAAGTGAATTGCGCCTGCGGTGGCCTGGCGCTCGCCGGTCAGGCAGTGAAACAGGCTGGTCTTGCCGGCGCCGTTGGGGCCGATAATGGTGTGGATGGTGCCGGCTTCGACCTTGAGGTTGACGCCGTTGACAGCATGGAAGGCGCCGTAGGCCAGTTCCAGGTCTTTGGTTTCCAGCAGGATGCTCATAGCAGCTCCTCCTTGGTCGCGACGGCGGCCTTGCGGCTACCCCGCACACGTTCAAACAACGACGACAGGCCGCCCCACAAGCCGCCGCGCATAAAGATCACCACCAGGATCAGGATCACCCCCAGCAGCATCAGCCAGCGCGGCCACAGGTCGGAGAGAAAGTCCCCCAGCAACACAATGGCACCGGCCCCCAGCAACGAGCCGAACAGCGAGCCGGTGCCGCCGACAATGGTCATGATCAGGATGTTCTCCGACATCACCAGGTCGATATTGGACAGCGGCACAAAGTGCAGCAGCATCGCGTACAGCGCCCCGGCAATCCCGGTAACCGCGCCAGACAGCACAAACACCAGGATCTTGAAGTGGCGCGTGTCGTAGCCGATGGCCGAGGCGCGGGTTTCGTTTTCGCGGATCGCCATCAGCGTGCTGCCGAATGGCGAGGCGATGACCCGGCGTGCGCCGATAAAGATCAGCAGGAACAGCACCGCGACGAACCCGTAGAACACCCGGGCGTCGGCCAGGGACAGCAGCACCGTGTCACCGATACGGATTTGCGGGCGCGGCACGCTGAGCAGGCCGTTGTCGCCGCCGGTCCAGCCGCTCAGGGTGTAGGCCAGGAAGTAGGCCATCTGGCTGAAGGCCAAGGTCAGCATCACGAAGTAGATACCGGTGCGGCGGATCGCCAGGGCGCCCACCAGGAACGCCAGGAAGCCGCCGACCAGGGCCGCGCCGAGCAGCGCGCTGAACAGGCCCAGTTGCAGGTGGATCATCAGCAAGGCGGCGCAATAGGCGCCGGCGCCGAAGAAGATACCCTGGCCGAACGACAGCAGCCCGGTGTAGCCCAGCAACAGGTTGCAGGCCAGGGCGGCGAGGGCAAAGATCAGGATCTCGGTGGCCAGGGTCGCCGAGGGCAATATCAACGGCAGGCCGATCAACACCGCCAGCACCCACAGCAACATGGCCTTGGATTGGGTCTTGGCAAACGGCAGGGGATTTTTCTCGCTCATCTCAGGCTCTCCCGAACAGGCCGTAAGGGCGTACCAGAATCACCACGGCCATGGCGCCGTAGATCATCAGGCTTGCGCCTTGGGGCCACAGGGTGGTCATCAGGCTTTGCACCACGCCCACCAGCAAACCGCCCACCAGGGCGCCGCTGAACGAGCCCATGCCGCCGATCACCACCACCACAAAGGCGATGCCGAGGATTTCCGGGCCGACAAAGGGCTGGGCGCCACGCAACGGGGCAAACAGCACCCCGGCGACCCCGGCCAGGGCCACGCCGAGGGCGAAGGTCATGGAGAACAGGCGGAAAATATTGGTGCCCAGCAGCGACACGATCTCGGTGCTTTCACTGCCGGCCCGCACCAGGGCGCCAAAGCGCGTGCGCTCCAGCAGCAGCCACAGGCCCAGGCCCACCAGCCCTGAGAACACAATCAAAAACAGGCGGTAGTAGGGGTACACGAAGTCGCCGACCACCAGCACCCCGCGCAGCAGTTCTGGCACGGCAACGCTCTTGCCCACCGGGCCCCAGATCATCACGCTGGCTTCCTGGATGATCAGCGCGATGCCCAGGGTCACGAGGATCTGGAACATGTGTGGCAGGTGGTAGATGCGCTGGATCAATAATCGCTCGATCAGCCATGCCAGCGCGGCCACCACCAGGGGCGCGATCAGCAGGGCCAGCCAGAAGCTGCCGGTGAGGCTGACGGCGGTGTAGCAGATGTACGCCCCCAGCAGAAAAAACGCGCCGTGGGCGAAGTTGACGAAGTTCAGCAGGCCGAAAATGATCGTCAGCCCGACCGCAATCAGGAAGTAGATCATCCCCAGGCCCAGGCCATTGAGAATCTGGAACAGGTAAAGATTGAGCATGCAGGAATCCTCCAACAGGCGGCCGCGGTCAACGGCCCTGTCGTGTGTGACCGGTGAAAGTGGGCGGATCAGCCGAGCTTGCAGCCCGTGGCTTCTACCGGTGGGAACGACTGGCCGGCGCTGAGGACCTTGGCCAGGTCATCCTTGTCGGCCATGTCGCCCGTGGCCTTGCCCACCAGCAGGTAGTAATCCTTGATCACCTGGTGGTCGCCGGCGCGAATCGTTTCCTGGCCGGTCGGGCCGTCGTAGCTCAGGCCCTGCATGGCCTTGGCCACGGTCGGGCCGTCGAAGCTGCCGGTGGCCTTGATGGTGTCGAGCATGACCTTGGTGCTGATGTAGTCGGCGGCCAGCGGGTAGGTGGGGTTGATCCCGTATTTGGCCTGGGTCAGCTTGACTAGTTCGCGGTTGAGTGGGGTATCGACCTGGTGCCAGTACTGCGCGCCGAGGTACACACCTTCGAGTACATCACTGCCCAGTTCCTGGAACTGGTCGAGGCCGGCGGACCACACCAGCAGCACTTTCATACGCTCCTTGATGCCGAAGTTGACGGCCTGGCGCAGGGTGTTGGAGGACTGGCTGCCGAAGTTGAGCAACACCAGCACGTCGGGCCGGGCGGCGATGGCGTTGGTCAGGTAGCCGGAGAACTCCTGCTCCTGCAAGGAGTGATAGCTGTTGCCCACATGCTCCAGGCCGCTCTCGGCCAGTACGATTTTGGCGCCTTCGAGCAGGGCTTCGCCGAACACGTATTGCGGGGTGATGGTGTACCAGCGCTTGGCCTCGGGCAGCAGCTTGATCAGCGGCACCAGGGTTTCGCGGATCGCGCCATAGGTGGGCACCGACCAGCGGAAGGTCGCGCCGTTGCAGTCCTTGCCGGTGACTTCATCGGCGCCCACCGGGGTCATGAACACACCGCCCACCTTGTCCACTTCCTTGGCCACTGCCAGCGCCGAGGACGACAGGGTACAGCCCTGGAAGAACCGCGCGCCGTCCTGGCCGATTGCCTCCTGGACCTTACGCACCGCCTTGCCGGCGTTGCCTTCGGTGTCGATCACCTTGTAGTTCAACGGGCGCCCCAACAAGTCTGGGTACTGCGCCACGGCCAGGCGTGAACCCATGTCGGCAAATTTGCCATAACTGGCAAACGCGCCAGACATGGACTTGAGGCCGTAAAAGGTAAACGGTTCGGCGGCGAATGCACCGCGCACGCCCAGCGGAAGGCTGAGCGCGGCGGCGGCGGTGAGGCTGGCTTTCAACAACGTACGACGCTGCATGGGGTGACTCCCTGGTTTAGTTATTGGCAGGAGTGGCAATGGCGATACGGTGGAGCATGGCCTGTGGGCAGGCCTTTTTTATTGAAGTCAAACACGGTCAAAACTGTAGGAGCTGGCTTGCCTGCGATAGCGGTTGATCAGTTGAGAAAATTTGCCTGACCGACCGCTATCGCAGGCAAGCCAGCTCCTACAGGGGATTTGTGGTGTGTTCAGGAGTGATCGAACTCCAGCAAAAAATGCGGGCTGACCTGGCCCTCCAGCGCGGTCATATGGTGTTCGGCGTCGCACATATGTTCATGCATCAGGCTGCGCACGGCCGCTTCATCGTTGGCACGAAACGCGCTCAGCAGTTGCTTGTGATAGTCCAGGTTGGCCGCGTCGAACTGCTTGCGCTTGGGCTTGTAGGCCTTTTTCAGCACCACCAGGTCGCGCAGCAGGTCGTTGAGGAACTGCGCCATAAAACTCAGCAGCGGGTTGGGGCAGGCCCTGGCCAGCAAGTTGTGGAACTCCAGTTCCGCCAGGCGTTGCTCACGCTGGCCGGCTTCGCTGTCTTCCGGGGCGCTGCAAAAGTCCACGTTGTCTTGCAGGGCGCGATAGTCGTCTTCGCTCAGGCGCCCCAGCACCGACACCGCCAGCTCCACCTCGATCACTTTGCGCAACTGGTACACCTGCTCGCCATCCAGGTGCTGGAAGTGCAGGTAGTTGCGCAAGGCGCGGCTGGCCGGCTCCGTGCCGGCCTGGTTCAGGTAGGCGCCCCCGGTGGGGCCAGTGCGGGTGTTGACCAGGCCTTCGACTTCCAGGGCCTTGAGCGCTTCGCGGGCCGAGCCCTTGGAGCACTGGAAGCTCTCCATCAGCTCGCGCTCGGTGGGCAAGCGGTCGCCGGGCTTCAAGGCATCGGTGACTATCGAGCGCTTGACCGACTCGACAATCACATCGGAAAGCTTCTGGCGTTTGCGTCGCAGGGGGCGGCTGAGCATGGTTTTTAATTTATCGTATTAATGCGGATAAATAGCACTTAATAGGGGTTGGGGCGGGACGTCAACGGCAGGGGTCGTTTTCAGTGGAAACAGGTCGTAAACCACCTTTGGACTAGCAGGCCAACTCAAATCAACTGTGGGAGCTGGCTTGCCTGCGATAGCGGTTTATCAACTGAGAAAATATTGCCTGACCCACCGTTATCGCAGGCAAGCCAGCTCCTACAGTTGAGTTGTGGAGTTAGGCAGATTGAGCCTGGCGCAGTAATTGCGTGCTATGTGGGTCCAGTCTTTGTGCAGGAGCACCCGAGCATGCAATTACGAGCCTTGCGGTATTTTCACGAGGTGGCGCGCTGCGCCTCGTTGCGTAAGGCGGCCGAGCGTTTGTACGTCACGCCCACTGCCGTCAGCCGGCAGATCGAACACCTGGAACACTTCTTTGGCGCCGCCCTGATTGAGCGCGGCCCGCGTGGTATCCGCCTGACGGTGGAGGGCGAGTGCCTGGCCGAACAGGTCACCAGCACCCTGCGCGGCCTCGACCAGGTGCGCGATGTGATCGCCAGCCGGCAAAGCCAGGTGGCGGGTAACATCAGCATCCATGTGTCAGAAAGTATCGTTTCCACGGTGTTGGCGCCGGTGCTCGCGGCGTTCTACCGGGCGCACCCCAAGGTCACGTTCAATATTGTGATTGCCA
The DNA here is from genome assembly GCF_001983165.1 of Pseudomonas gessardii. Taxonomy (GTDB): domain Bacteria; phylum Pseudomonadota; class Gammaproteobacteria; order Pseudomonadales; family Pseudomonadaceae; genus Aquipseudomonas; species Aquipseudomonas gessardii. The sequence goes on from NZ_MNPU01000003.1 coordinate 225,940, forward strand.
GCGCCTCGGCCACCCTGGATGCGCTGTGCAGTGGCGAGGCCGACCTGGGCCTGGCGTTCTATCTGCAGGAGCGCGCCGATGTGGAGGTCACCGCGCAATGCGAGTTGTGGCACCGCGTGCTGGTCAGCGCCGAACACCCCTTTGCCCTGCGCGACAGCATTGAGCTGCGCGAGCTGGAAGGCCAACCCCTGGCCATCCCCGACTCGGCGTACGGCGTGCGCCAGGCCCTGGAAGCGGCGGCGAAAAAGCGTGGGGTGACGATCCAGCCGGTGTTTACCACCAGTTCCCTGGAAGTGCAGAAAAGCCTGGCCCGGCAACGGGCAGCGGTGTTGATCCTGCCCCAGGTGGATGCCGAGGCCCGCGACCTGGGCGATGGCCTGGTGGCGGTGCCGATTGCCGATGAGCACCTGGGGCGGATTCGCATCGACCTGTGCGGCTACCGCAACCGACCGCGCTCGGTGGCGGTGCTCAAGTGCCAGGAGATGCTGGCCAGCGCGATGCAGCGTTGCGCGCTGGTGGATTAGTCGGCCAGGCAACGGGCCGACGCTGGCGGCTGCCTGCCATGGGCCAGGTAGGTGCCGGCCCAGCGGTTTACGCACTGGCTGGCATCCGTGGTGGTGCTCTGTAGATACGGGCCCTTGAGCCGCAGGGTGGCGGGCAGTGTCGCGGAGGCCTGGGCGGTGGTGCCATCGGGCTCGATCAGCACCATGTGCTCGACGCGATCGGTAAACAATTGGGCGTACCCGGCCCCGAGGGCATTGCCCTGGGCAATGCCCAGGAAGCTGATCCGTGGCTCACCCAGTTGCTGGCGCACGAACTCCATGTCCCAGGCTGCTTGCTCGCTGGCCGGCCCATTGCGCGGGCTTAGCTCAATCACATCGTAGAAGCGTGTCAGCGTGCGGTACGCCTCGTTGTTGTAGTACTTCCACACCGTCGCCAGATGCACCGCGAACACCCCGCGCAAATCTGCCTGTGCCGTGGCCGGCCGCACGAAGATCACGCCCCGGCGTTCCAGGGGCTGCTGGGCCCCGACCCGGGTGATGGTCAGGCGATGGGGGCGTGTGCTGGGGGCCTGATGGTCCAGGGGCACGGTGACGATGCCGCACTGGGTGCGCGCCACCACCTCCTGGTCGAGGGCCCGCCCGGGCAGGCGCGGGCAATCGACCAGCCATTCGATACCCGGCGGCGTGGCCTGGCCGGGTGAACTCATGAGCATCATCGACCCACTGATGATGCAAAGCGCTGCTGCTTTCAAAGGTTTCATCCGCGTTCCTGGGTAACCGTCCATAGGGACTGGTTTTTTACCAAGGTCGGCGGCGAACCAATGCCGGAGCAGTCGCATACAGGGTGTAAGAATTCTGAAGATTACCTATCGGCACTTGCTGGTGCCGACAGGCGGGTGTCAGAACAGGTTGATGGGAAAGTTACCGACGATCCTGAACTCGTCGTAGCTGCCGTCGATCTGCCCGCCACTGGCGCGGTGGTTGTAGACGATGGTGCGCAGTACGCTGTTTTTCAGCTTCCCGGACTGCACCACATACGCCAGCATCAAGCCGTTTTCGTTGTGCTTGGCGTTATCCAGGCCACGCACGTTGTAGCCAGTGTTGCGGCCGTTGCGATCGCCCTCATAGTGCGTGCCATCGATGCCCCAGCCCTTGGCGTGCCACAGGCTGGCCGTCAGGCCGGGCACGCCATAGGCCGCCAGGTCGATGTCGTAGCGCAGTTGCCAGGATTTTTCGTTGGGGCCGTTGTAGTCCGAGTACAACGAGTTGGCCATGTAGTTGCCGGTGGATTCCCACACATAGTCGAAGTACTCGTTGCCCAACACCTGTTGCCAGGCCAGGGTCAGGCTGTGGGCCTGGTGGTTGGCGGTCACGGCCAGGCTGGCGGCGTCGTTGTCGATGTAGCCCAGGCGCTGCTGGCCGGAGTCCCGGGTGTGGTAGTAGTGCAGGGCGGTCTTGAGGGCCAGCGTATTTTTGTCGCCGATACGGTGGGTCAGCCCCAGGTAGTACTGGTCCCACATGTCCTCGAAGCGTGAGCCGTAGAGGCTGGCTTCCAGGCCGTAGCCCGGCTTGAGCGTGGCCCCCAAGTAACTGATGCGCGCGCCGCTGTAGGCACGGTTGCCGAAGGTGGTGGTCAGGCGTTCGGCGCCAGTGCCGGTGCGCGGGATGGCCCGGTCGAAACTGCCGCCCTGCACCGACAGCCAGTCCCGCTCGTTGCTGTACAGGCCCACGCCCTGGAAGCTGGACGGCAGGGCGCGGTTGTCCTTGTAGCGCAGGATCGGGTTGTCGGTCATCAAGCGCCCGATCTTGAGTTCGGTGTTGGACAGGCGCAACCGCACATCGCCCACCCCCAGCCGGCTCCAGGTCGGGAGCGCGTCGCCGTCGCTGTCCACCAGCACGCGGTCGCCGCCATTGGCCACCTTGCCATGCCCGCGCTGCAGGTTGACCGCGCTGAAGACGCCTACATCCACCCCCACGCCAATCACGCCCTGGGTGTAGCCGGAGCTGTACTTGAGCATGGCGGTCTGCACCCAGGTCTCGCGCACGCGGGTGCGTTCGATACCGCTGGGTTTCTTGATGCTCAGGTAGGTACTGCGCTGGGTGTGCTGGTTGGAATAGTAGTGACGCAGGTTCAGGTCCAGGCTGCTGCCTTCGATAAAGCCGGGGGCGCTGGCCTGGGCGTTTTCTTGAGCATAAGCCTGGGTACCGGACGCCAGGGCGGCGGCCAGGAAAAGACGTGGATACATGGTCAATCCCCATACAAAGAAGAGTAAGGCGGCCGCTTAGGCCGGGCACTGTACCTGTGGCAAGCAGCCTTGCCACAGCAGGGATAAATCAATCAGCGCACCGGGGCTTCTGTGAGCCGGGTTTCGCGGGCCGGGGTGCCGGGCAGCACAGGCCGGGTTTCCTTGGCGAACCAGGCGGCGCTGAGGCACACCAGGTTGGCGATCAGCAGGTACCACACCGGTGACATCGGGTCGCCTGTGGTGCCGATCAGCCAGGTGATGATGATCTGCGCGGTGCCGCCAAACGCCGCCACACCAAAGGCGTAGACGATGGAGAAACCGGTGGAGCGCACGGATTTTGGGAAGCTCTCCACCAACAACACGATCAACGCCGCGCCGCTCATGCCATGCAGGCCCGAGAGCAGCGCCAGGGTCAGGAGGAAGGTCGCGGGGCTGGGGTGCTCGGTCATCAATTGCAAGGCCGGGAACAGGATCAGCAACAGCACCACCCGGGGCGTCATCAGGATCACCCGGCGCCCGAAGCGGTCGCACAACATGCCGCCGGCCACGGCGCACACCGCCATGGCCGCACCGGCTACCAGGGTCGAGAGCATGGAAATACTGGTGGGCAGCTTCAGTTCGGTGAGGGCAAAGGTGGTCATGTAGTTGAGGAAGTACTGGGTGATGGTGCTGCCCGAGAGGATCAGCAGGCCCAGGACCAGGGCGCGCCGATGCTTGCCGCAGACTTCGCGCACCAGATCGCCGGTGCTGGTGGTTTCGCCCTGGCCGTGAAAGGTCTCGGCCAGGTTGCGGCGGATGTAGATCCCAATCGGCAATACCAGCAGGCCGAACACGAACGGCACGCGCCAGCCCCAGCTGTTGAGGTCTTCGGGGGACATCACTTGGGTCAGGGTATAACCCACCAACCCGGCGGCCATGGCGGCGACGCCCTGGGCCACCACTTGCCAGCAGGCATAGGTGCCGCGTTTGTGCGGCGGCGCGGCTTCCAGGATATAGGTGGTGGCGGGGCCGGCTTCACCGCCCCAGGCCAGGCCCTGGATCATGCGGGTGACCACCAGCAGGATCGGCGCGGCGATCCCAATGGTCTCGTAGCCGGGCAATATCGCAATACTGCCGGTGCCCACCGCCATCATCACCAGGGTCAGCAACATCGCCGGCTTGCGCCCGACGCGGTCGGCGTAGGCGCCAATCAGCACCGCACCCAGGGGCCGCACGATAAAGCCGATGCCAAAGGCCGTGACCGAGAGCATCAAGCTGACGAAGGCGCTGTCAGACGGGAAAAACGTGTGGCCGATCATTACCGCGAAGGTCGCGTAGACCCCAAAGTCGAAAAACTCCACGGCATTGCCCAGCACCACGGCGAAGATGCTCTTGCGCCCGGCATCCGGCGCCGGCGTTTGGTGTGTGTGCTCGGGACCCTCGCGAGTCAATTGTTCAGTGTGCATACCAGCCCCTCGGTTTTAGTTATAGGTCGTCCAGGCCCCGGCCTTGTGGCCGGGGAACGGGCGTGTGGGTGGGCAGTTCAGTTACAGCGTCAAGGTCAGTTCGGGTTCGGCCATTGGTGGATTGCGCCACGCCAGCTCTCATAGGTTTTTGCGATTTGCAGCAGCCAGATATCGGCAAAACGCGGTGCGATCATCTGCAGGCCGATGGGCATGCCATCGGCGGCAAAACCACAGTTGATCGACAGCGCCGGTTGCTCGCCCATATTCCAGGGCACGGTGAACACGATGTGTTCAAACGGCAGTTGCGGGTCATTGCTCGGCGACGGCCATTGGGCGGGGAAGGCGTTGACCTGGTTGGTGGGCGAGAGGATCAGGTCCAGGTCGTTGAAGGCCTGGGCGGTGCGGCGGCGCATCTCGAAGGTCTGGTTGAAGCCCTGCACGGCCTGCACGCCACTGATATCGGCACCGGGTGCGGCCCAGTCGCGGATGTACGGCAAGACCTTATCGAACTGCTCGCTGCTCAAGGCCGACAAGTCGCCCCATTGCCGGGCGCGCCAGAACTGGTCGAGGCCGTCGAGCTGGGCGCGGTCCATGATCGGCGGGATCAGCGTGACCTTGGCGCCATGGGCCTCGAACAGGCGCGCGGCATGCTCCACCGCGGCGCACACGAAACCTTCCGGTTGCAGGCCGGCACCGGGTTCCAGCATCAGGCCGACGCGCAGGCCCTTGACCGACAGCGGCTGGTTGCTCCACTCGCCGGTCAGCGGCGGCAGGCTGGTGGCGTCGCGGGCGTCGGGGCGGGCCAGGTGCTGCATCATCAGCACGCAGTCGTCTACCGTGCGGGTCATGGGCCCGGCGGTGCGGCCGGTGTAGTACGGGTCAATCGGGATACGCCCCAGTGTTGGCTTGAACCCCACCAGGCCGCACCAGGCGGCGGGCAGGCGCACCGAGCCGCCGATATCGGTGCCGATATGCAGCGGCCCGTAACCGGCGGCGGCCGCAGCGGCAGCGCCCGAGCTGGAACCGCCGGTGTTGTTGGCGGTATTCCATGGGTTGCGGGTGATGCCATGGAAGCTCGACAGGCCGGAGGAGAGCATGCCGAAATCCGGGACAGTGGTCTTGGCCAGCACAATCGCCCCGGCTTCCCGCATCCGCGCGGCGGGCGGGGCGTCCCTGAGGGCCGGGGTCAAGCGGGTGGCGGCGCTGCCGAGGGGAATCGGCGTGCCCTCGGTGGCCACCAGTTCCTTGATGGTCACGGGCACGCCATCGAGCACGCCATTGGGCTGGCCTTTGTTCCAACGCTCGGTGGAGGCCTGGGCTTGCCGGCGCACCTGCTCGGGATCGAAGGCATACAGGGCACGGATCTGCGGCTCCCAGCGGTCGATATGGCCCAGCAGGTGATCGTAGTAGTCGATGGGGGAGAGCTGGCGGCTGGCGAAGCTTGCCAGCAATTGCGCGGCCGTGAGGTCGTGAAGGTCGGTCATTGAGCGCTTCCTGGTGATGGGCCCTGGGGCTCATGGCGGGTGGCTGTTGGTCTGGACTATATAAACCCTGGGCAGCAGCGACCATCACATTTGAAGCGGTACAGTGTTGCGTTTTTGTGTGCACTCGACCGAGCCCATGTGGGAGTGGGCTTGCCCGCGATGACTGACGATCAGTTGATACATGGGGGGGGGCTGACACACTGCTATCGCGGGTAAGCCAGCCACAGGGGATCAGCGCAACAATTGCTCGATGGCTTGCCGGACCCGTGGGTCATCACAATGCGCCACATTGAACCGCATAAAATCCCCCACGCCCGGCTCATACCCAAACAACGCCCCCGGCGCCAACACCATGCCGCGCTTGAGCCCCGCTTCGGCCAGTTGTTCCCCATTGACCCCGGCCGGCAGGCGCGCCCAGATAAACATCCCCGCCTCATAGCCCATGGGCAGTTCACAGCCACAGCGGCGCAGCCATTGCTCCACCCGGGTGCCCGCTTCCAACAGGCGCTGCACCATGCGCTTGCGGTGCCGGGCATAGCTGCCTTCACTGAGCAGGCGGTAGACCAGTTGCTCGAACAGCTCCGAGGTCACGCCGCCGCTCATCAACTTCATATTGGTCAGGTTGGCCGCCAGTTGCGGCGCGGCCACCACATAGCTGACCCGGGTATTGGCGCTGAGGGTTTTCGAGAAACCCGCCAGGTAGGTCACCTGCTCCAACCCGGCCAGTGCCGCCAGGCGGGGCGGCGGGTTGGGGTGCAGATCGCCGTAGAGGTCGTCCTCGATGATATGGCAGTGATGCTGGCGCATCAGTTGCAGCAGCCCAAAGGCCTGGGCCGCGCTGAAGGAATGGCCGGTGGGGTTGTGCAGGATGCTGGTGGTCACATACAGGCTGGGCCGTTCTTCGGCGAGCAACTGCTCCAGGGCCGCCAGGTCGAAACCCTCCGGGCCGCGCGGCAGTGTCACCACCTTGACCCCATGCAACGCCAGGTTGGCGTGGAAGTTGAAATAGCACGGTGCATCCAGCAGCACCGTGTCGCCGGGGCGCGCCAGCAGGCGCATCAACATATCCAGGCCTTGCAGGGTGCTGGGTGTGGTGATGATCTGTTCCACCGGCACCGCCAGGCCATCGCCCTGCAGTTTTTGTTGCAGGGCCTGGCGCAGCGGCAGGAAACCCGCCGGCGTGCCCATGCCGGCCACGCGCAGGGAAGGGGCCCGCACCACACTGCGCAGGGCCTGGCGCAAGGCCTCGGAATCGAGCCAGTCTTCGGGTAGGTGGCCGCCACCGGGGCGCAGCTCGCCCTGGCCGGTCAGCATGGGGCGGCGTAGCACGCTGAGCAAATCCTGGGGCAGCAGGTCCACCCAGTTGCTGGACGACGGCTGCGTCTGGCGCTGGGCGACAAAGTGCCCACGGCCCTGGCGCGAGGTCAGCAGATGTTGGCCACGCAGGCGGTCCAGGGCTTCATTGACCGTAAATTTTCCGACACCCAACTGCGCTCCCAGCTCACGCACCGACGGCAGTTTGCTGCCGGCGGCCAGTTCGCCTTGCTCGATAGCATGGGCGAAGGCCTCGACGATCTGCTGGACCTTGGGGGCGTGGTCGTGGAAGTGGATCTGCGGAAGGGGCATCGTGAGGTCCTAAAAGTTTGCCGGTCACTTTGCCGGTAAAGCCTGCGTAAATAACCGCCGAGTTTACCTGCCCGGCACCGGATCTGCGCCCTAGACTGCGCAACATTCCTCCCCATCGTGAAATTACCCACCATGGTCACTGCCCTTACGCTGTCGTCCTTCCTGTATTTCCTGGTGCTGTGCGCCACCCTGGCCTTCAGCCCCGGCCCCATGACCTTGCTGCTGCTGAGCCTGGGGCTGAAGGATGGCTTGCGCCATTCCTTGCCGGCCCAGTTCGGTGCCAGCGTGTCGTACCTGATTTCGATCCTGATCTTTGCCGTGGGCTTTTCCGAGTTGATCAAGGGCTACCCGCTGATTACCCAGGGCATTCAACTGGTGGGCGTGGCCTATATTCTCTACCTGGCCTACAAGCAATGGACCAGCAGTGGCGTGCAGATCAACACCGCCGGGCCAAGGCCGGAAACGCCCCGTGACCTGTTCGGCAAGGGCTTGCTCACCGGTTTGTCCAACCCCAAGGCAATCATCCTGTTCAGCGCAGTGTTCCCGCAGTTTGCCGCCGTCGGGCAGGCCAGCGCCGCCGGTGATATCGCCATCCTCGGCCTGACATTCCTGATCCTGCAGTTCGCCAGCGGCTGCCTGTATTGCTACTTCGGCCAGCGCATCAAGCATGTGCTTGAGTCGCCGCGCAAACGGGTGCTGTTGCAGAAGGTCACGGCGGTGTTGTTGTTGATGGTGGCGATGTTGTTGGCTCGTGGCTCATGACTTGCGATCAAATAGCTTCGTCCTTTTTATCTTAGCGAGTCTCCCCAACGCTCGCGAAATTCAACTTGTTCCTCGATATCACTCGTCAGATCATGTTCTTCATAATCGAATATGCGCACCATTTCGGGGTCAGGCTCACCTAGCTTCATTTCATAGGCCACCAGTCCACCCGACATTGATGATGACATCGCAGAAGGGAAAACATTGATTTTTGAGCCTTTGCACAGGAACTTTATGTCGCTAAATTCCTTTCGTAGTAAACCAAATGAACGGAAAACATCCAATCCGGAGTATGTTTTTTTTGTTTGGTCGGAAAAGGTTATAAAAAGTGCACCGGTGTTTCGATCATATTCAACTGTTGCTTTTTCAATATTGCCTTTGTTGAGTATGCTTATTTCTATTTTTTTCATGAGTTACTTTCTATAAGGGTTTATTAAGCTGTAGTTTGCGCTTGTACCATCTTCGTTTACTGGGGTTGCACCTAATATGTCTTTTCGATCAATACGGTCGGGGATGGCTATTTCTTTTTCTATTTTGTAGTCGGATAGTATTCCTAATTCTTTGTTGACGTCTCGACCGGGTATCTTTTTTAAGGTGTACAAAAAGCCATCTTCTAATCCGAAACTTGTTGCAAATGTCATACCTACGTCCCTTGAGGTTGAGGTGGGTACAAAGTTGCTTGGTGGATTCGTATTGTCTCTTGAATGCAAGAGCAGGTCCGTGCTTTTTCCTCTACTCTTGAATCCATGTTTAAAAATTTCATTTGGATGTCTGGAGTCGCCCCTGTAAAGATATTGTTTTTTCGTTGCGGGGGTCGGAGCGGAGGGCGCGCCCTCGTTGGTTTCTGTGTTGGTGGACGGGTTTTGGCCTTCAGTTACGGGCTCACATTTTTCTTTGCCCGGGCATGAGTTCAACCCCAACGGATCCACCCACCCCGTAGGGTTGGGCACATACAAATATCCGTTCAACCCACCGGCCAATTTCACCGGGTCGGGCGTCAGGTAGCGGCCATTATCTGGATTGTAGTAGCGATGCCGGTTGTAATGCAGCCCGCTTTCCCGGTCGAAATACTGCCCCTGAAAACGCAGCGGGTTATCGACAATTCCTACATCCAACCGGGCGATCTGGCCGTAGGCGAGGTAGTGGGCGGACCAGACGATTTTGCCTTGCGCGTTGGTCAGTTCCTGCGGCGTACCCAGGTGGTCCAGTTGGTAGTGGAAGGCCTTCGTATTGGCCGGACCAAACCCTTCCAACAAGGCCAACGGCCTGAAGCTATCTGGCTCGTAGAGATAGCTGCGGTGCTGACCCGCCGTGTGCTCGGCGATGATCTTGTCGCCTTGCCAGAAAAACTCAGTCGTTTTGCCCGCCACGGTTTTGCTGATACGCCGCCCAAACGGGTCATAGCGATAGCTGGCCTGGCTGCCGTCCGGCTGGGTGACGCCGGTCAGGCGGTGCTGGCAGTCGTAGCGGTATTCGGTAACCCACTGCTGTGCGCGGCCACGGCGTTCGCGTATGAGGTTTCCGAAAGCGTCGTAGTCGTAATGCCGGTCGCCTTGCAGTAATAGGCGGTTGCCGACGACGATGCCGGGGCCTGGGCGGTCTTGCATCAGCAGGTTGCCCGCCGGGTCGTGGGCGAAGCGTTCGGTGGGGGCCTGGGAGTGGTCGGCGCGGGTCAGGCGGTCGAGGGGGTCGTAGTGGTAGTCGTGCTGGCCCTGGCGGGTGTCGAGCCGGCGGGTGAGGTTGCCGCTTTTGTCGTAGGTGTAGCGGCGCAGGCCGTGGGCGTGTTCGTGTTGGGCCAGGCGGCCCTGCTCGTCGTAGTGGTAGTGGCTGAGCAGTTGGCCCTGCTGGCGCTGGTGCTCGCGGCCGGCCTGGAACAGGTGTGAGGTGAGGGTCCGGCCATTCAGGTCGACAGTGGCAAGGTGCCCGCCCTTGTCGT
>NZ_MNPU01000040.1 GCF_001983165.1 Pseudomonas gessardii
ACGGAGAACCGGTCGAAAAAGCTCTCCGTACATGATTTTTCGGTCACTTTTCGTCCAATGACGCTGTAGGTGCCTGGAAAATTGCAACTTGCCGCGGCTGCACGACAAGTTGATCGGAGCATCCCTAAGTTTATTTATGATTTTAGCTACAACAAAGCGCTCATGGACGGGGTTAAGAAGAACTCGAACCAAGCGGTCAGTCTTGTAATTAACCAGGCGTTTTGGCCAGCATTGATGATCAACCAATAATCTAAAAATCATCCGCCAGATGGTAGGGATAGCCCCGTTGTCTGCCTTAGCCGCCGTTGGCCTGACAGACCTCAAAACAATGCTCTATGTGCGTCGCACGATTCAGATTTGCCCTTTTGCCGGAGATCGAATTCGTGGTTGCTTCATATCTTTCGAGGGCTCATCAATGAGCCTTGCATGGGCTTAGCTTGTGCTCGAACAGGATCGATAGACAGCCGCGATTTTGATCAAACATTTTTGCGAGTAAGAGATCGCTGTGATGAAGTTATGCTTTGTCGTGATGGGGTATGGCAAGAAAACCGAGTATGAGTCTGGTCGCACGCTCGACCTGAATGCAACGTACGAAACGATTATCGAGCCCGCTGTCACCAGCCGCGGCTTACGCTGCGTTCGGGCTGACGAGATCATGCAGTCGGGACTTATCGACGTAAAAATGTACGACCTGCTGCTCAGGGCTGATCTGGTCATCGCCGATATTTCCACGGGAAACGTAAACGCCGTCTACGAACTGGGAGTACGTCACGCGCTGAGACCGAATTCGACCATCGTCATGAGCGAGGACAAGGGCAAGCTGTACTTTGACCTCAATCACATCAGCACTTTCCAGTATTCGCATTTTGGTGAGGACATTCTTGCACGTGAGGCGCGGCGCGCCACGGAGGCCCTGGGTAACCTGATTGAGGCCGTGATGGCCGCCCAGGCTATCGACAGTCCAGTTTATACGTTCCTGCCCAGGTTGCGCTCGCCGAGTATGTCGGATGAAGAGTTTGAAGAGTTGGTCGATGAAGCAGAAGCCGCTCAACAACGACTTTTTCATCACATGCGCGAAGGTGAAAAGTTGATGCGGCAGAGTCAACATCATGCTGCCAGCGTAGAGTTTGCTGCTGCAAGGGATATGAAGCCTGGTGAGCCTGATATTTTGCAAAAGCTTGCACTGAGCACCTATAAGTCAAAGATTCCTAATGAGCTCGCCGCGCTGCGAGCTGCCATGGAAGTGCTTAGCCCCCTCAATCCTGAAAGCTCGAATGACCCCGAGACTGTTGGCATTGCGGGAGCGATCGTCAAGCGAATCTGGCTGCTTGAGGGTGATAGAGCTTCACTTGACTCCGCCATTGCTTTTTATCGCCGAGGCTTTGAGGTCAAGCGTGACTATTACAACGGCGAAAACCTTGCGCTGTGCTTCGAGTTTCGAGCGCAAATACAAACAGAAGACGCGGAGAGAATGTTCGACTTCATGTGCGCGCAGAAAATCCGTGAAGCGATTTTGAGGATTCTGTTGCCTGTGCTGGAGTCTCCCGATTTCATTGAACGCAGCGACAGACGCTGGGTGTATGCGACTTTGGCCAACTGCTATTTTGCGGTCGGAGACGCCACGCAAGCCGAGACGTTCGAGAATCATTTTATGGGAGCCTTCATTGCTCAATGGGAGGTTGATACTTATCAGGCGGGCAAAAGTCACGTGTTAGCAACCCGAGAGAAACGGCTCGCAGCGGTGGCCCCGTCTCAGCACTGACCGTTTGAGGTTATCGACAATGCTCAACCAACGACTTCAAGAAAGGAACAGCGAAATGGGGTTGCCCAGAACATTCGTCGGCTTCAGCAGCACAGACCGACACATGTATGAACTGATGGGGGCGTGGAAGAAAAACACTCGGATCGATTTTGATTTCGCCGACTGCCAGTTGAACATGGCGTTGAACTCGGAAGACGAGGATTACATCAAGCGCAAATGCCGGGAAAGGATTGATATGGCCGGCACCTTCGCACTGCTGATTGGCAGGGACACGCGTTCGAAACACAAATACGTGCGTTGGGAGATACAGGTAGCGATAGAGAAGGGGTGCAAGCTCATCGGCATCAACCTGGACGGAGCCCGCCAGGTGAATGCTGATCTTTGCCCTCCCATCCTGCAGGACGTTGGGGCAGTGTTCGTCCCGTATTCCCCTGCCATTATTGCTCATGCCCTGGCGAACCCCACGGCAAGTGAGCGTGGCAACTATTTCTATCCGCCAGCCGTGTATCAAAAACTCGGCTATGAGGTTCCTTGATGCAGATTTCTGATTTCCCTGGTCTCTATCAGGCCGCCGATGAGCTGTCGGGTTCCGCTCAGAAGCATTTTCTTGCCGCGCTGCTCACTAACCTGGCGCTGTTGGTGGTGGCCGCAGTCGTCTCGGTTATCAATTATCCTCACTGGGGTGCAGCGGCCCTGCAGGCGGCTCTTTTAGCCGGCGCATTAGCCAGCTCTGTGTATTTGGCGACACAGCGGCCTGAGCGGCTTTGGTATTCGGGGCGTGCCGTCGCCGAATCAATCAAAACCATGGTGTGGCGCTACGTGTCCCGCGCAGAGCCTTTTCATGAAAGCGACGAGGCGGCCAAGAAGCATTTGCTGGCAAAGCTTACGCAAGTGGTTGAGCAAAACCCAGGCGTGTCGAACAAGCTGCTCACGCATCTGCCGGCCCAGCAAATTACGTACAAGATGAAGCTGATGAGGGCCGGTGATTTCGAAACCCGGCGCGATACGTACATCGAATCCCGGATCAACGACCAACTGGGATGGTATTCACGTAAAGCTAACTTCAACGCCCAGGCCGCCAAGTATTTCTTCATTACATTGATCGCCGTTAACGCCATCGCTTTTGGATGTGCGCTGATCAAGATCGCCAACGTGGAATACCAATACTTTCCGACTGACGTGCTGATCGCTGTTGCAGCGAGTATTCTGACGTGGATGCAGGCAAAACGCTTCACTGAGCTATCGGCGTCTTACGCACTGACTGCGCATGAGATTACGCTTATACGTGAACAGGCCGATGAGCTGAAAAAAGATGAGCATTTGTCGACATTTGTAGGTGACGCTGAGAACGCATTTTCTCGTGAGCACACTCAGTGGGAGGCAAGGAAGGACAACTGACAGCGCCTCGCGTGCGAACGACTACTGGCAGGAGTAGGGCGCTAGTTTCAGAAGCTAAACACCTTCCTGCCGGCAGCTTATTTAAGCTCGTCGGAGAGCTTCGACCAGGGTACGGTTTTGATCTTGTGTTCCGATACCCATTTAGGCTCAGCTGCGCCGAACTGCTTACCGGAATGCACAGCTACAACCTTCTTGCCAAGCTCTAGGCTCTTTTCTACCTCCCATTTCACCCACTTGCTCTGGGCAGTGTCCTTGGAAATGAAGACCACAGTGATAGATGAGCGGTTGATGCGCTCGGCGATCTTGCGCTTGATGTACTCCGCCTGCTCACTGTCGTAGGGTTCGCGGACTGAATGATCATTGAACTCGATGTCATTGTTATCGTTTTTTGCCTGTCCCCTGAGCAGATTGACCTCAGCCATGTCCTCAGTGGCAAAACTGATGAACACGTTGCGCTTGCCCTCATTTAGAGCAGCCTTGGCTTTTTGCTCCAGTGACCTGACATCACCGAGTCGGCTCCATCCACCTGTGCTGCTACCGCCCATCATTGGCACCCTCAAATTTGAATTCGTTGCAGGCGATACAGTTGCCGCACGGCTGTTCTTCACCCAGGTGGCACGAGTAGGTCTGAGAGATGCCTTTCTCGGCTGCCAGCGTCACGACGTCAGGTTTGGTGAACGATGAGAGCGGTGCAAGCACCTTGATATTCCGGCCCATGCATAGAGTTATCATGCGCTCAGCCTCCTCGAGGAATCCGGAGGTCTGATCAGGAAAAAGGCTGGTGCTTTCGTGAAGCAATCCGATGGAGATCGCATCGGCGTTTTTCTGATGGGCGTAAGCGGCGGCGGTCAACAGAAAAAGCATGTTCCGGCCGGGAGTGAAGGCGTCGTCAATGATGTGCAAGGTCGGGTCGGTGAGTCCCGAGCGAATCAACCTGCCAAATCCCGACAGACCGGCAATTTCGGGCTCAGGAAGTCCAAGCTTCTGCATGGCCAGCTTGCAGGCTGCGAGCTCTCGGTCGCGGGCGCGTTGACCATAATCTACAAAGAGTGGAAATATCTGCAGGCCTTGCTCCTGTGCCAACTTGGCGACGAGCGTAGAGTCTAGGCCTCCGGAAACCAGTGTCACGATACTCATACTAAAACAGCCTCCTGCTTGCGATTTGCAACGCGCATAACGATCCATATGGCCCAATCCAAAAGACCAACCGGGCAATCCATTTCCCGGGCATGGTCACGAAGCCTGTCTTCATGCCTGCCATACTGATTCAATCCGGATATGGATACCTGAGTGCCTGAATATATCCCCTGAGCAGACATGTAATTGAGCACGTGCCGATCAAGGATTGCCAAGTCATAAGTAACCCCGCAATTGCGCAAAAACATACTGGCTTGCTTGGGCCCCATACCGGATGCATGGGCCACTAGCCACGCGCGTACATCACTGACGTCACCACTGATCAGCGCCTTGAGTGAGCCGCCAATGCTTGCTACGGCCGCCCACGTGGACGCTAAGTGACCGGCTTTTGCCCTGGGAAACCTGTAAGTGCGCATTTTGCCGTCGACAACGAGAGGGGTTCTGAGCACTTCAAACAATTTCTCGGCAAGGTGCTCGCTGTGTTGTTTGTTGTGATAAAGATAGCCACGTTCATCGATGGCATCGGCGGCTGCCATAGCGAGCGGGTAGGGGACCTGGCTACTGAGAATGCAGCAAGAAAGCTCCCACCATAGATGACGCTCGTCAGACACTGCGCCGGCTTCGATGCGTGTGCGAATATCTGGACAGACCGCAGCGACAGCTCTGCAGAGCGCTTCAGCGCTATAAGTGGTCATAGAAAAATTCCTGGGAATAGCGATCGAAGCTCGGCGCTTTTCATGCCGGTAACTCCCATGGCGAACGGTTCTTCGCGGCCTTTCGAATACATGTCACGCATGATTCGGCCAAACTCCGCATAATACTCTAGATTGTGGAACGCAACCTTGCCTGCGTAGCCTATGTTGTTGTTTGCCATCACCCTATCCATAAATTCACTTCGGATCCTTTTCGTTTTGAAAAAGTCGAAGTGTTGGAAGTGGTGAAGCCGCTCAAGCTCAGGATCTACCGCAAACCGACACCACTCAAGACCGTCGAACGTGTCCGCGCCAGCGGCCGCCAGTAGTGCAATGCTCCACGGGTTTCCAGTGCCCAGTAGATGAATGGGTTGATAATAGGGCAGCTTGTCCAGTTCATCCCTGATATGTCTGACAGTCAATGCACGCTGCGCAAGGCCCGCACCCAGTTCCCTTTCCGGAATGGCGATGATAGGCGGTTGCAGGTGCTCGGATATCGCCCTGACGATCCGAGGAAGTCTTTCGAGCCCCTTAGGGGTCTGCTTGACGTGAATGATGGGTAGCACCGGAGCAGAGGTGTGCTTGGCGTCGCGCTCCACTGCTTTTATGACCTGCCTGACCGCCACTTCGAATTTGTCACTGGGGGTCATGTTGTCAAAACAGAACGCCCAATCGTGTGGCGTATCGGTTAGCGCGCGCTTCAGGTTCGATGGCTTCCACTGTTTGTCATTCAGGCGTGTCGGCGCTGATTGAAAACTGACCCACCCTGCCGATTGAAAATTGACCCAGGGCGGATTGCTGATTTTGGCATCAGCAATTGTGGATAAGCTTAGCAGTCGTGTCCCGGTGGAAGAGGCATTAAGCCCCCACCGCATGTGGGCATGCGGCAGGGTATTTTTGGTGCGGATCAAAACAGCTCATCGTCCTCGGCACCATCATTGTCTTTGCGCTTTCGTTCACGTGACATGATCTTCGTCTGGGCGACCAAGCTGCTGTGTTGCAGGCGGTAGGACTCGTTGCCCGTTTCGACGATGTGGCAGTGGTGTGTCAGCCGATCCAGCAACGCCGTTGTCATCTTGGCGTCACCAAACACGCTCGACCATTCCGAGAAGCTGAGGTTGGTGGTGATCACCACGCTGGTGTGCTCGTACAGCTTGGACAGCAGGTGAAATAACAGGGCACCACCGCTCTGGCTGAAGGGCAAATACCCCAGTTCATCGAGTATCACCAGGTCTGTTCGTAGCAGCCCTTGAGCGATGCGGCCCGTCTTGCCGTCGTACTTTTCGCGTTCCAGCAGATTGACCAGATCCACCGTGGAGTAGAAGCGCACGCGTTTGTGATGCGTCGTGATCCCGGACACAGCCAAGGCGGTGGCGAGGTGTGTTTTGCCTGTTCCAGGCCCGCCGATGAACACGACATTCTGCGCGGTATCGGTGAACTCCAGGTTGGACAGATCCCTGATCAGGCGGGCATCTGCGCTGGAAGCGCTGAAGTCGAAGCCGGCCAAATCACGATGCATGGGGAGTTTGGCCATGTTCATCTGGTGGTTCACTGAGCGCACCGCTCGATCCGCATGTTCTTGTTGGAGAAGATGCTCAAGTAGCCATTTCGAGGATGCCGTCGAAGCTTCTCCTTGCGAGGCTAGTTCTTCCCAGGCGCTGGCCATGCCATGCAGACGCAGTTCTTTGAGTTCCGCCATAAGATCACGCATTGCGAGTCTCCTCATCGGTGGTACGGAGCCGGTCGTAGCGTGCCGTATTGGCGACAGGCGCTATCTTGAGTTGAAGGCTGGTTTCGGCGGACGGAGGGGCTGCTGTCGATGTCAGTCGAGCCAGGACATTCAGGATGTGCTCAGCACTCAAGCTGCCTGATTCAAGTACCAACTCCACAGCCACCAATATGGCGTCGAGCCCGGCGATGGGAACAGCCGCCAGTACCTGCGTCATGACTCGATCACCATTGGCGTGACGCCTCAGACCGCGTTTTAGCAGCTGCAACGGCTTCGGCAGATCAGCAAACGGAGCGCCATTGCGCAGCGCTCCAGGCTTGCGCTCGATAAGCGGGATGTAATGCTGCCAGTCAAAACTGACCTGATCTCGATCAAACAGACGCTCGTGGCTGGCAATCGTCGTTTCATCGGCGATGACCACCACCCGGGAAGGATACAAACGGCTGCTGACCCACTGGCCGACCCGCTCACACGGCACCGAATAGCGATTTCGCGCCACGCTGATCAGGCAGGTGCTGGAGACCCGTACGGTGCGCTCGACGTAGCCATCAAAGGCAGTCGGCATCGGCATCAATTCAGCGCGTTCCAGCTCCAGGACGTCCGCCACGGTCAGCCCGTTGTACTGCGGGTGCAGCAGTTCGCCCCAGAGCGCACGGCAGCGTTGGCCGAGCCAGGCATTCAATTCCTCGAAGGTGTGGAACATGCAGTTTTGAGCATCGAGCCAGATGCGCCGTCGGCTGTCTTGGACGTTCTTTTCAACGATGCCTTTTTCCCAGCCGGAAGCGACGTTGCAGAAGTCCGGGTCGAACAGGTAGTGCGCACACATCACGGCAAACCGAGCATTGACCGTGCGGCCCTTACCCTTGTTGACCTTGTCGACAGCGGTCTTCATGTTGTCGTAGATGCCGCGACGCGGCACCCCACCTAACGCGCCAAACGAGCGGGTATGGGCATCGAACAACATCTCGTGGCCTTGGCTGGGATACGCAACCAACCAAAATGCGCGACTGGCGCACAGCTTCATATGGGAGACCTGGATGCGTCGGAACAGGCCGCCGATCAGCAGACCTTCTTCGCTCCAGTCGAATTGAAAGGCCTCCCCGAGTGCAAAGGTCAGCGGCACAAAGGCTCGTAAAGACTTGCCTTGCTCGCCGCGCCACGAGCGTATAAAGGCGGTGAGTTGGCTGTAGCCGCCGTCGTACCCCTCGGCCTTGATCTGTTCGAAGAGTGCTTTGGCACTCCTGCGGTTGTGCTTTGCCCGAAACGAATCGGCCTTGAGCGCCTGCTCCAGCGTCTCGTGAAATGGACTGAGTTTGTTGAAGGTTGCGCACCGTTGGTACGCCGGCTGGGTGGCTTCGGGTGCTCTGACCCATTTTCGAATGGTGTTTCTCGACAGTCCGGTACGCTTGGCTATCTGATGCAGCGAGAGCTTGTCGCGGAAGTACATCCGCCGGATTTTTCCCAACATTTCCATGCTGATCACCCTGTGTTCTCCTGCTCGAAAAGTGAGCAGAAGCAGTTGAACACCTGGGTCAGTTTTCAGTCGGCAGAACAGCCTTTACTGGGTCAGTTTTCGGTCAGCGGCAACAATTCAGGCGGTAAGCCTCATAATTGCCCGAGTCGATGAGAACAAAACCGCCTAGGTCTCGATAGGTCGTTATTTCAGCAATCATCTTGTGTCGCGATTCAGAATTAACCAGGTCATAGGCAGAAACAAGAATCGAGCGCGTCGGATACACCGTTAATGCTTCCAACGCTTCTACGGGATCGAACTGTGTCTCGTGTGACGAAACAGACATGAAGACATTAGGAAGGGCAAGCGCACCGTCAGCTATCGTGGCTAACCGGACGGGCTTACCCTGAGGAGGTACAACGAGCCCGATTTTCTTCTGCAGCAACTGAAAGCATGAGTGATCTGCTTCGCCCTGCCATGACCGGAAATCAACACTGCTGAAGTGACCATATGGGTACGGCGGATCACTGTCATCCAAAATGAGAGGGACGACCTTCTTTTGATATTTTTCTGCCAAGCTCAACTCGCCAGTGATGGTGTGCTTGTGAGCAAATGAGGAATATAGAGCAACGACGCATTTCGCTTCTTTGAGATTTTCTGTAATCGCGACACTGAAGTCGCCAACTATCAAATCGTCTAGCCACACGCTCCAGGACGCGGAGAGGAGATCGCGAACCTTCAGCGCTGTCTTGCTATTTTCTTTGGCATATATGATATAGACGTCCGCCATGGATCGATCTGGCCTCAGCTGGTTACATTCCGTTGCATGACCCTGCGGGCGATGCCGATTATTGTTTTATCTTTCAGTGAGTGGCAGCGGCTTCGCCAGCAGCCCAGACTGCGAGGTACATTGCTGTCGTGAAGTCATCCGTTGTCTCTGTTGCAACGGTTAATACACTCGCGGCAGTAGTGCGCTCGTGGAGTGTGATGATCGGAATTGATCGGGCTCGGTCTTCTGCAATTCGTGCCAGGGACTCCACCGACAACTCATCATTTATTACCAAGGTCGCATCCGTATTCCAGCCAGCGTTTGCCACTTCAATCTGTGGACATGTCACATCAACACCCAGTTCGCGCAATGCAAACCGGGCTTCTTCCATCGTGTATCGCTGTCCTAGTGAATCAACACCACCTTCAAGACGAACCCTGCCACCTCTCCAAGATGAGATAGGCTGACGTTGCTTGAGGATGGATTCATCAAACTCGAACGCACGGGTATCGCAATAGACAGATACCGACCGTGACGCCAGATCTGCAGCTTGGTGAGGCGGCAGTTCGCCTTGCGCCCAATGAACCGCAAATACGGCAGTAAATATGTCACCTGTTCCGATTTTAAAAACACTGCTGGAACGATAAGCCGGTATGTGTGAAATCTTGCCTACACCCTCGTAAACTGAGGCGCCACGTGCACCTTGTTTGATCACGACAACCTGTGCGCGTTGTTTTTTCAGCAGGTGTTGCGCCGCTAAGTGCAACTCATCGATTCCAGTTATCTGGCGCACTTCCAGTTCATTCATTACTAGGGCCAATTCTCTGGCCGTCGACCCATTGGCTCCAAACGATGGCGGGTTATGCCAGGTTTGCGGGTCGTATACGGCCCGATTCGCCGTGACCACCGCATCTCCCTCAAGAAAGCCGAAGCGCAAAACGGCGTTCCCAGTCACCGATATCGAGTTTTCGCGGTTGATGGACGCGCGGGGTGGCTCAATATGGGGCGAAGAAAGGGGGTGGAAATACGCAAAGACTATTGGCGATGGCCTGGTAGCGGCATGCGTGATGATTCCCTGCGACTCCAGCGAAACCAATGCGGAGCGATCAGCGGGGGAGGCATAAGTGGAAAACTCGACACCCGAAGCCAGTGCGTTGGCGGCCAAGGCAGCGCGACCTCCAGAGCCCAGCGTAGAGTCCCAGAACGGTACATCACATAACTCGCGATATAGACCACCAACGATGTGCATTCCGTGCCCTCGGTCAGTCTTACGTCGGATCGGCAGCCAATGCATCGCTTCAGAGACTGAAGTTCAGATGATTTGCTCTTTAACGCATATCGCATCATGCCCTACAAAAAAAGCCTGAAAACCAGCAGCCACATAGTCGCTGCGCGGCGAACGACAACGATCGTCGATTGACACTTCGGTCGATCAAGCTCACGTCCTCGAGGCCCGATGATGCTGCACGAGTATAGGTGTCATGATGATATTATCGTCAAGCAGGGCGCCCCAAAAAACTTTGAGACTAAGCCAATCAACCATCGAACTCTATGAGCTCCTGGAGAGCGGCAACGGAACGGTTCAGTAATGAGCGCTGCCCCGAGTTGATTGTGCATGTCGAGCACCCAATGGGATGCTACGGAGATTTAAGCTTTTTCGAGCTTAAGAAAGGGATTATCGGTAGGTACGGCCGCAGCTTTGAACAATAGTGCTGGTTCTTCTAGCAAATAGCCTTTGAGTTTTGCCTTCTTACGGGGACCTTCGACCTGACAAGCCCAGATATTTAGACCGTCGTCACGCTTCCTGTGGACCTTCAATTTTTCGAATTGCTTCTGCACCCAACGCCATTCTTCAGTCTCTTGATTGGCACCCTGAGAGATACCAGGGAACTCCTGCGCATAGCGTTGGAAGAGACCAGGCGTGACCAGAAATACGCTGCCACTCACCGTGTGGATTTTGGCCTTGCTGTCATTGATGACCAGTTTGTGGCTCAGGATGCTTTCCTTGACCCAATTCAAGAATGCCTGGCCAGGGTTATTCGAAGGAGGATTTGAGATTTCGAGAGCGTTTGCTGACGGTGCATCACGTGCCTCGGGTTCTGCCATTTCGAACATATCCAGCAACGCTCCTAAGTAGTCGGCATCTTCCGTGGCTACGGGATCTGGCTGTGATGGGCTTTGATCTGATCCTCTACTGACAACCTTGGGTGCTAGTGGCGATGCCGGAGCGTCAGTTGAGTGGTCATCGACTGCGAAGCTTACCGTTCCGCTGAAAGCTTCAGGTCGGTCTTCGTTCGCCCAAATCAACGCCGGTTGAAGGCGCAGAAAGGTAAAGCTCTGCTGCCAGTTTCCCTGCGTGACAAGCGCAGTCCAGATGGCTTTGCCTTCCGGCGTGGACTCAACCAATCCATGCGATTGCAGTTCGTCGAACACAGCAATGTTGGACGACGGAATGCCTTCTATCGCTTGTGAAAGCAAATAAGCTCGGAGTTTGTCCGTGACTGCCTTACTAACCAACCACAGGGAGTCCTGGGTCAGCCATCCCGCGGCCCCTGGCTGGTTGAGTTTCAGCTCGTGCTGAACGAGATGACGCAGTCCGCTGATCAAGTGATGTTGCAGCGTATGAATCGGCGCTTGCAACGCCTTGCTTGGGTTGCCACCGATGTTCTGTGCGGTGGAGACCCGGTCGGCTTGAATCACCAACTCGCCCAGCACGCCGGCGCGTTCATACTGGCCGGCTAGGACATACAGCAGACTCGCCCACAGCGGCGGAAAGCCACTCAGCCAATCGAGGATCGGTCGGTTGAGAATCTGGGTGTAGAGCAAGCCTGCGGCGGCGCCGTGCAGGTGATAGTCGCGACCTTTGAGGTAGCGAAAGCGGTAGGGCTGATCCAGGGGACCCTGCCAAGGATGCCAAACACGGCCATCCTGGCGTTCGACTAGCAGGTCCACGGCGATCTTGCCGATGTCATGCAGAAGGGCACCATAAGCAATACCCGCCGACCAGGCATCGGTCTGGGCGGCTTGGTCTTCGGGCGCAGCGCCGGTTGGCAGCAGATACGACTGACGCAGTTTCAAACTGCAAGCGACCAGTTCCAGTCCATGGTCGAGCATGCCGCCAAGGTAAGCATGGTGGTGCGTCTCGCTGGCAGGCAGTTGCTGGACCTGTTCGGCGTAGCGATGGATCGGATTTATATAGAGCTGGGTGAACTGCGCGTGGGAGAGGGCGGTGTACTGCCAGATGCGGTCGAGCAACTGGCGGCGGTGTTCCGCGGCTAACAAACTGTGAGCCGACTCGATGGGCAGGTAACCTTCGGCGACGTTGACGGTCGGTGGCGGAGGGGGCTTCTGCCTTTTGCGGCGAAACAGGCTGAGCATCGTGATCTCCGGGAAGTGGCTGGGTCATTGGCCTTTTAGCCTTTTCGGATAGCGCTCTTACCCTTGAGTGCCCATTCCCTTCCAACCCTTACCCGTCCTTTTGGCTCGTGTCCCTTTGTGAGGCAATCGGAATATGGATACTGCTAGGCATCATTTTTTTGGGGGCTAGTACGGAAAAGAAAAGAGTCGGTACACTGCGGTGCCTATTTTTTGGGTCTTGCCATGAACCTTACTGACGCCACGCTCGTGCTGCTGCTCGCGGCACGTATCCATGGGACCGACGAAGCCGTCAGGGCCTCGGCGAAGAGCGTGGTCAAGAAGTTACCGCGCAGTAAACGCGATCTGATCTACAAGGTGATCGACAGCCGGAGTCCGCTCGAGCTGGTGGATTTTCTGGCGCAGAACCTGGATACATAACGGCATGCTGCGGGTGTGCGCCCCTCTCTTTTTCTTTGCGTGAGGGGCCCGCCGTCTGTTTTCTGGAAACAGAAAAAAGGGCTCAACTCGCGTTGGGCCCTGTGAAGCGTTTGCAGCGGTGAGGTAACGATCAAGCTCCATCGTTCATGCATAGTGAGTCATCCAAGACCGCTTGCTTCAGTTGCTGCTCCAGGTTGAGTACATACTCCGAGGCGCTTCGGGCCTGGCCACTGGCGCGGAAGATCGCGCGTTTGTCAGCCTTGAGCAGGCCGAGCCAGGAGTCAATGTAGCCCTCGTGCCTAAGTTCTCCCTGTATACCGGTGTAGGCACATAAAAACGCAGCGCCCATCTCGGCGATCAACTCCTCAAACGCGTAGCCTGGCGAGCCGAACGGACAGGCTGACGTCATGCCTTCGCGCTGCAACCGAGAGTGATGCCCGGTCCAGTGCGTCAGCTCATGAAGTGCCGTGGCGTAGTACCCGCCTTCATCGTGAAATTGTGCTTTTGTCGGCAGTTGGATGAGATCCCTGATCGGGTGGTAAAAGGCTTCGTCGGCAGGCCGATGAACGATGCGTGCACCTGAACTTAATAGCAGATTTTCCGCGGCGCTGTTGGGCTGGAAGGGATCACTCTGTTCCGTCTCGAGCAGGGTTTCATTGAGCATTTCGAGCCCCTCCGTTTGCTCGATGTTGAACAGAAAATGTGTCCTGAGAATGCCGAAGTGAGCGACCTTGGGTTGACCGTTTTCATCGAGTACGGGTTGGCCTGACTCGGTCTGTTCCTCGCGCTCCATCGGCTTGTAGAGCACCGCCAGAGTGCTGTGCTCACCCTTACGAATGTGCCCACCGGTCTTTTTGGCTTGGTTGAAGGTCAGCCAACGATCTTGAGTGAACCCCTGCAACCTGGCCTCGGCCCAGAGCAGCGGTAAATTGATGCCCGAATACGGACGTCGTGTGATGGCGTTGACGGGGTAGGGTTGATGACCGATGTAAGCGGAGCCACTTGAGGACCAGGGTTTGATCCAGGGAGCAACGCCTTGGTCTAACGCGGTAACGATCTTGTCAGTTACGTCTTGGTAGATATCGCGCATGGCAATTTCCTCGAGAGAAAACGGAGGAACGCCTTGCCCGTCGGGGGAGGGTTCCCCGGTTGGGTGATGGGTTGGATTGATGCAGGTCTTGCATGCCGCCCGAATGTGGAGGTGGGCGCCGCCCATTGCGCTTAGCGCTGGTGTTCTCCTGCAAGCGCTATCAGCAAGGCGGCAGGCTGACCCGGTTCTTGGAGTAGGCTCAGACTCAATTGCAGCAACGGGTCGTGGTGTAAGTGATCGGTTGGTTCAATGTGGATTACCTCGAACAGCACGTAGGGCTTGTGTGGATAGGCCAGGTGGGCTTCGAAGGCTGCGCGCAATACGTGGCTCAACCGATCGACCTGCAGCTTCTCAGCGTGATCGGATTGCTCGAGCAGTACTGCGCGTTGCCACGCGCCAGGGGTGAACACGATGGGCAACCGAAGGGTGTTCAGTGTTTGCGGTGTAAGTGAGTCGGGCATGGTATGTCTCTGTTGAATACGCGAAGAAACCTGCCCTGTGCGGGGAAAGATTTCCCCGCAGTGGGTTGAAGAAAATCAAGAGGGCTTATCTCACGAGCAGCGCTCGAAAGGCGCTCAGGAGAGCAGTAGGCGTTCATCATCGTAGCAACGGTCACCGTGCGAGCCACCGAACGCTAATCGCACTTGGGGAGAACCATCATCGAAGTGACGGAGCCTTGAAGGTTCTGGCTACCTGGGAAAGTGCTGTCGATAACAGCGATCCGTACCTTGTATTTAGCTGGACGATTTATCTGGGTCAATCACTGTAGATAGGCTTTTTCACGGGGCTTGTCTTCTGTCTTCCAGTGAAGATTTTTTCGGCTGGGCAAACTGATAAACGGTCAGGCACGGACAGTTTTCAGTAGTAGGCTGTTACTCCTGTCTCAACCATGAAAACGCTCAGAAGAGTGCGAGAGCATGCCGACTCAGCAACCTGTTCAGAATTCACGTGGCCACAGCTGGGCGTACGCATGTGGCACGTCGGTAAAGCGTGGTTATCGCAAATTGCAAGCGTTTGAGTCCCGCCTGGCTGAGCGTGCGGTGACGGCAGGTATGCCCGCAGGTAAATTACTTGTTCGCGGGAGCTTTCTGATTGCCAAACTGGCATTGATCGGAGGATTGCTCTTTGTCAGTGTTTGGCTGGTTACTTTTTTTGTGATGATGCTGGCTGTCATCACTTTGCTATGGTTCAGGGCTTTTGTTGGTTCCGATCATCAAGAGGAAAGTCCAGGGCCAGACTACCTAGGTGCTGATCTCTACATCGGTGACTTCGATGACAATGGGCATTATATAGGCGACAGCAAGTCATCTAATTGAACGTTTTGCAGCACCCAATATTTGATCCGTACCTTTGCTCGCTGAATCACTTGCGGCTTTGCTACCGTTCGCCAACATGCCTTGAATCCCGTTGCCGACTGAATATCCTGCCCAGCTCATGGCCCCTAGAAACAGCATTGGTAGCACGATGAACATCGCCCCCATCACATACTCGATCACCTGTGCCGTGACGGTTCCATCCATGAAGCCGGATGTGGGCAGCGATAACAGCACTTGATTGGAAGCCGAAACCTGGTTGTACAGCGTATCGAGCATGCTGGAGTCGATCCAGCGAGCGAGTTCCCACCAGAAGCTCAGCATGTGTAAGGTGAACAGCGCGAACGTCACGGTCATGACAGTTTTCAACTGGTAGGTACTGACCAGCAGGATCAGCGGCAAGCTGATGATGACGCCCATGATCAGGAACGCCTGCACCATCGGCAAGGCGGCGCGTAGTGCATTCATTGCCGGGAAGTTGCTGAAGGAACCGAGGGCCAGCCCGGTATTGGTGGCTAGGTTATTGAGCCCCTGATTGATCGAGCCGCCACGAGCGCTGGAACCATAGTCCTGGTACACCTGTCCGGGCGACATGGACATCGATTGCTGGCGCGGACTGACCAGTTCGCGCAGGGTGGCATCCTCGATGTCGTTGCTCGAGCGGCCAGTCAGCCAATTTTTCAGCTGAGTCAGCAGAGAGGGATCAACCTGCTGGATCAACTGCTCGCGCAAGCCAACACCGCTGTCGCTCCACCACTGCTTGCAAGTGGGGTAGCCCGCGGCACTCTCCAGCCGCGGCAAGGAAACATCGCGGCTTTCGTCATACGGCCAACTGATTCGCGGTGTGCGTGAACGATCCGTGTCGTAGTAGCCGGGCGTGTCGAGAAGATAGCTTGAGCCGATCCAGGACGCGTCGTGACTTTGTGCCTTGTCCAGTTGCGGGCGATTGGTAAACAACCGAGAACGGGAATAGCCATAACAGTCGCGGGTGAAGTCGGCGACTTCCTGCAGCAGTACCTGGCTGTTGATACGCGAGCTGTCGATCTCCATGCGCATCTGCCGAATATCCGGTGCGCAGGGAATGGAGGCGGTGGCTGCGGCGGTTACTCCTTTGCTCAAGGCATGCACTAGAAACCACCAGATCGGTACGTTGGCGGAGCGTTCGCCGATGGTATTGAAGGTTGTCCCCCAGGCGGTTTCCGCTGGCTTGGCCACATTTACGCCGCAGCGCTGACTTGCCGCATCATCGAACGTCATTGACGAGAGGCTCAACGGAAAGACCGGCGCGCAGCCGAACAATACGACGATGTAGGCCAGCCACAACCGGTTCTCGATCCGTGGCACCGAGAGCAATCCCTTGTTTCCCTCATCCGCGCCTTGCTGACGGGCTGACAGCCATTCCTGGAGGATGATCGCGCCAAAGGGCGCGGCGAACAGTCCGGTGTCGGACAGGACGCTCCAGAGTCCGTTGTTGATGATCCAGGCCAGCAGGGAGAGGTAAAACTCCAAGTAGCTGTTGGTGCTCATGAGCATGGTGGTGACCTCACAGTCGGGTGAGTTCGACGAAGGTAAAGAGCACGAGCCCTAATGCCCCGATGCGTTTCACGCGCAGTCGATCCTGTGGTCGATGTCGGTAGCGCCGAAGCAGATCCACCCACAGCGCGAAGAGGGCGCCGTAGAGCAGGGCACGCCACCACTGCAGATAGGGCCTTACGGATTCGAATGCCTGCTGCCAGACCTCGAAGCTGCCCAGCGCAGCGTGGCCGATCCATGCGACCAGTGCGGCGGTCAGGATCATCACTGCGGCAATCCCCAGACTCGAAAGCAAAGTGAATAGCGGTGAGCGTTTCATGGCTCACTTGCGCCTGGCGTCAGCGTCATTGAGTCGGCCCGGCTCAGGGTCGCCTTGCTCGACGGTGCGCGAAGCATCAGCACCGCCGGCATGCCGATCGAGCACTAGGCTGGCGGTATTGGTGGCCAGCATCTGCCGGACCTGCAGTTCGGTCTGCAGCAGGCGGATTTCGCGCTCCAGAGCGTCGATGTTTTTCGTCAAGGCGGTTTGGGCCGGCTCGGCGGAGGCGATGTTCGGTTCGTGACTGCCCGCCAACAGGGTGCGCAGTAGCAGCAACGCTTTGTCGAGCACACTGGACAAGGCCGTCTCACTGGCCAGGCGCCGTGCCAACAGATCCTGGTCGGGATCGTCGCGCAGGGCTTCGACCACGCCACGGGTTACCGGCAGCATTGGGCTGGAGGCTTTAGCCAGATTGTCAGGGGTAGGCGGCAGTGAGCCAGACAGCAGCCCTTGCAGGGCCTTGAGGCGTTCGCTGTAGGCCTCCTGGATCAGCGGCGTCAGTCCGCTGCCAGCGGTCGCACGCAGGGTTTCGCAGGTATCGCAGGTCGTGACTTCAGTTTCGCCCAGCACGCGAACGGCCCATTCGGATTCCTCCTGGGGCGAAGCCCAGGTCTGGCAAATGGCCCCACCCAGGCAATCGCTATTACTAATCGAGGCATTGTCATCCATCGACCGGTTATGCAGCAGGTTGTAGCCCGCGCGCACTACGTCGGCGGTCACCCGAATGGGCGTCTGCCCATCACCGCCAGCCTTCGAGCCGCCGACCCAGGACACCCCCTTGTTGCCGTTATGGGCCTCGGTGTTTTTCACCGCGGCCACCGCATCACCGCCGGTTTGCTCCAGATTGCCCTGCATCTCCTGGTTCTTGGCCAGCGCGCCCCAGCCGGCTTGACCGACCTTGTCCGCCATCTTCTCGGCCATGGCCTGGCAGGTCAGCTTCGAGCGGTCGAAGTCGATACGCCCCTGCATCACCCCGTTGCTCAACAACTCATAGAGGCCGGGGTTGGCGCGTTGGATGATCAACGCCGGCAGCGACATCACGGCTTGGGTCGCGTTCTGCACGATGCTGCCCATGATCTGCTGGAAACCTTCGGTGACGCCGTTCAGCTGGTTTTGCAGGGTGTTGGTGAGGCTCATGTTTCCGCACATCATGTTCGCCCGCCATGACCCGCCGACACCGAGACCACTGGGTCGGTAGAGCGAGCTCGGTGAGCCGACTGCCGAGCCGCCACCAATGGTGTACATCACTCGGTCGTCGAGTACTTCACCTTGAGTACCCAGACGGTAATCGCCCTCGGCGGCGTAGGCATGTGTGGCAATGGCGAGCAGTCCACAGAGCAACAGACTCATCGTGCCCAACCAGGGCCGCGCGAGAAGCCGACTCATGAAGCACCTCCTTCGAAGTCGATGCTGAACAGGAAGGTCTGTCCCTCACGTTTGCAGCAGCTATAGGGACGCCACAGCGACCAGGCGTAGCCGCCATCCGCGCTCTGTACCGGATCGCTGGGGAAGATGGCGCACGTGGGCTGCACCTGGGGGTAGAGCAATTGCCATTTGTGGGTCGAAGCGTCGTTTTCAACGATCGGGCCAGGCGGCCAGTAGCCGTCGCGTTTGGCGGGCGTGAGTGGTAAGTACACATGCGGCTGCCAGTTGTGGGTAATCACATCGCCGGCGCGTTGCGCCATGACTGCGGCCGCCTTGAAATCGTCGGGCTGTACCAGAAAGCCCTGCCGGGGATAAACGTTGCCCCACATGTTTCCCGAGACCTGACGACCAATTTCACGGATCCCCGGCATGAGCGATTCGGGGTAGAAACTTTCTGGGATGCCATGGCGCCAGGCCAGTGAGTCCAGGGTACTCAGGTAGTAAGGCATTAATGCAGTTGCACCGCTGGCGCAGGCATAGCCGGATTGCGAAGCCAATTGCGTTGCGACCCAGCCACCGGGGTGGCCGATGCCATCAACGTTCTTGAATCGAGGCAGGTTGTCGCGGCGGGCGTTCGGCGTGATCAGGTTGCCGCCACCTTCTGCACCGCTGATGGGAGCGGAGAGGGTGGTCATCTCGGTCCAGGGGTTATTGCCGGTGGTGGCGTAGCTCGAGACGACCAGTTCAGGAATGAAATGACGAACCTTGGTCGAGGTTTTGACTGTGCAGCCGAAGGGCGTGCAGAGTAGCCAGAAACAAATGCCGACGACCCTGTATTCGAGACAGTTTGGCGAAAGCACGGAGGAGGTGATGCTGACGGTGTCCAGCGCCATGCTTGGGCCGCACGCCAGCAGAATGCTTAGCGCCAAGGGCCTTAGTTTTGTGGGCGGAAGTGACGAGCAGGCAACAGGCATTATCCAGGCTCTCGGTGTATGGCCTGGGCAGGTTCGGTTAGGGACTGAAGACTGTCAGTGGGAATTATGAAGGCGGATCTATCGGATTTGTGAGGCGTGGGTCTATTATTTGACGTGAAGGGAGCTGCGCAGGGTATCGGCGTCTACAAGTAGTTGATCTGTGGTGATTTCGAAAATATTGGCGAGTTTGCACAGGACCAACAGCGAGGGGTTGCCCGCGCATCGTTCGATTTGGCTGACGTAGGTGCGATCCACCTCGGCCATGAGCGCCAGCTGCTCCTGGGTAAGGTTCTTTACGCGCCGCATCCAGCGGATGTTCTCCGCCAGTTGCAGACGAAGTTGTTCGTAGTCTTGAGTCATGCGCGCAAATTGCGCCTTGAGGGACTCTCAATCCACGGGATATAGTCTACATTGGCATTCAACTAGGCCATTTGGTGTTCATGCCTGGTATCGAGCGTTCATTTGGTGTCGTTACGCTTTTCGAAGCTGCGCCCAGCATCTAACAATAAATCAGAAATTTAGGGTGTGTATGGACCAAAACTACATTTCAATTCCTGCGGCGGATGGTTGCCCAAGTCTTCTGACACCTTGGGGCAGCGAATTTTCGCCGATGATCGAGCGTGGTGTGCAATGTGCCCAGGCTTGGCTTGAGGCAACGACCGATATTCCTTTGTGGTGGGAACTGGCGCAAACGCGCAAGACCTTTCCTGTCGGTGACTGCCAAGATGCCTTCGAAGCCGGTTTTCTGTTGAGAATTCAGCAACGGCTTCGGAGCGTGTCACAGTAACCCTGTTGCTTATGGGCGATTGCATCGTCTTGATCGCCCGTTTGCACTCAACCTGGCTGCATCGACACAGACCATGCAGTTTAAGAACGATTGCCGCTTCGCTGGCGCGTTTTTTCCACCGGCTGAACAACTCGGTGGGGGATTGTGCTTCCCTTATTTGGGCGCTGCACCAAGGGCGGCACTTGCTTCAAATGCCACCGGTCATGCATCGAACGTGAAAATCTCTTGAAAGGTATGGTTCCAGACGCCATTCCTCTAGAATGAAGGCTGACAGAAGTAGCTTTCGCCCTGTTACAAACAGGTTTACGTAGCTAAGATTCTGATTAAGTGCAGATTCTGCACGCTCTGAGAACGTGGAGCGAGATATGAAAGCCAAACGAGTGTTGAGTGACGATCTGGTGAGCCGACTGGAGGATAAGATCCCGGTCATGGCTGAAGGCGCCATCAATACCGCCTATATCAACGCCCTGGCTGCCGGCCGCAGTGTGATGGAAGTCATGAACGGCATGCTTGTTGAAACGACTGCTGACGGTAAGCACAAAGTCATTCGGGTGGCCAAGCCCAAGCACAAAGTGACTCTGGGTGGCGTCATTAAGGTGCGCCGTTGCTCATGACTGTCCCTCGGTTGAGGGTCTTTGCTGGACCCAACGGCTCCGGCAAGAGCACGATGAAGAGTGCCATCCCTTCCCACCTGATCGGTATCTACATTAACCCGGATGAAATCGAGAAGGCTGCCAAAGACAGCGGTCGTCTGGAGTTCAGTGATTTTCAACTGGAAGTTGAGGGTGATGAGGTCCTCGGTTTCATTAGGGAGCATCGGCTGGTCAGGTCTGCCCGGCTCGATGAGGAGGCGACCAACATAGGCTTTAGCAGCAACGGCCTGAATTTCCAGACGGTCGCGATGAACTCCTATTTTGCCTCCGTGCTCTCTGACTTCATCCGGAACAAGCTCCTCGAAGACCAGCTGTCTTTCACCTTCGAAACGGTGATGTCTAGCGACGACAAAATCGCTTTTATGCTCAAGGCAAGAGAGTCTGGATACCGAACCTACCTGTACTTTGTGGCAACTGAAGACCCTGACATCAATATCAACAGGGTCAGGAACCGTGTCGCGGCAGGTGGGCACCCAGTTCCCACAGAAAAAATTGTACAGCGCTACGGCCGTTGCCTGAGCCTGCTGCCTGTGGCTATTGCTGCTTCGGACCGGGCCTACATCTTCGATAACTCCGGTGCCGATCTGGTGCTGCTGGCCGAAGTTACGGATGGGACGGACCTTGAGTTCAAGGTTGATGAGGTCCCTGACTGGTTCATGGATGCCTACGTTGAAAAGGTGTCCAACGGCTAGCTGCCGGATTGGCCAAGCTGGGAGCGCCACACCTCCCTTATATGGGCTCTATTCCTCGTGCGCTATCGATCCGTTCAGCTACCCGGTAAGCCGCTTCCAACTCCGAACAGCCATTCTCCTGCATCAGTGTCCAGCGTTCGGCTTTTTCCTCGGGCTCTGTCATGGCCAAAGCGAGGTAAAGACTGGGTGGCACGGCTCGAAACAGCGTCTCGAGCTTTTTCGACAGCACCACTCCCTCGGTGTATTTCCCCGGCTCTTTGCTGGCGGAGAGCAACAGGGCTTTCTGCGCAGGTGAAAGCTTCTTGAACCGTGCGATTTCTTCGATTTCCGCGGGCGGCATATTCAAACAAATCCACCATTCGATCATGTTGAGCATGGTCTGCGCAGCCGTGGGAAAATCAGCAAGGTTCTGCGTCGCCAGCCAGAACCAAGCGCCGAGCTTGCGCCACATCTTCGTCCCCTTGACCACGAACGGCGCCAGCAACGGGTTCTTGGTGATGATATGACCCTCGTCGGTGACCATGATGATCGGTCGGCCCAGGTACTGGTCGCGCTCGGCGAGGTTGTTCACGGTGTTCATCAAGCTGATGTAGCTGATGGACATCTGTGCCTCGTAGCCTTCGCGCGCGTAAGTGGCAAGGTCGACAATGGTCACATCGCCCTCGGGCCAAGGCGTGCCTTCGCGATCGAACAGTTCACCCTCGAAACCCTGGCAAAATAGGTCGATGGACTCGCCCATTTCCTGGGCACGCTCGCGACGTTTCTCCGGCAAGTGCGGGTCGGCGGCGATGCCCAGCAAGGCGTCGCGTACGTCGCGGGTCAGTACCTGGCGACCCGCCGCGACGCAGGTCTGCGCCGCATCGAGAATGCACTCGCGGATCAAGCTGCGATCGGCTCGACTCATGCGCGCCTCTTCTTTGGCCTCGCCGCCGGTGATCATCAGGCGGGCAGTGATTTCCAGTTCGCCGAGAACATCGCGCTGGTCTTCGTGACTGGTTACCACCTCATCGTCCAGCTCATCGATCGACAGACTCGCCACCTGATCCGGCTGCTCGACCAGGCGCCAAGCATCGGCGAACGGGGCGAGACAGACCGAGGCGCCAGGTTTCAATTGGACCTTGTTGACCGACAGGCCCTGTGTCGCGAAGTAGTCTCCCTGCAAGCCGAATGAGTTGCCGGCCTCTACGATAAACAGGCGAGGGCGGTACACGGCCATGACCTGCATCAGTAGGGTGACCAAGGTCGCCGACTTCCCGGCACCGGTGGGGCCGAACAACAGCAGATGACCGTTCATGGCCCGATCCAGGCGTGACAATGGGTCGAAGCTCAATGGCGAGCCGCCGCGGTTGAACAGGGTGATGCCCGGGTGGCCGGTGCCGGTGCTGCGGCCCCAGACCGGAACCAGGTTCGCTAGGTGCTGGGCGAACATCAGGCGGGTGTACCAGTTACGCGTGTCGCGGGCCGGGTTGTAAGCCATCGGTAACCAACGCAGGTAGCTGTTGCAGGCGGCGACCTCATCGCCTTCACTTACCGGTTGCAGCCCCGCGCCCAACAGCGCGTTGGCCAGGCTGACCGAGCGCTGGTGCAATTGCTGTTCATCGTGACCGCGTACGTAGAACGCCAGGGTTCCTCGGTACAGCTTGTGCTGGCGGCCGATGATCGCGCGAGCCTCTTCGACATCCTGACGAGTCTGGGTCGAGGCCAGGTTTTCACCGATGGCTTTGCGAGCTAGGCGGTTCAACTGATCCTCGAGTACATCCTGTGGTTTGACCATTAAGGTCAGACTCGTCACCGTACCTTCGGGTAACTGGTCGAACAGCGCATTCACCGCGTCACCCTTGCGGGTTTCGCCGGTGAGTTGACCAATCGATGGTGCCCGCCGCAGTTTGTCCACCACTATCACCCGGTGGGGTTGATCGTCGAAAAACCAGAGTCCGTGCTGCACATCCGAACGCGGTTCGTTGAAGAACAGCCGCTCGGCAAAGTCATGATCGAAGGGCAGATCCAGCGACTCACCGTCACCCGACTCCGGATAGGCCACGCGGCGGTAGAAATTTTCGGGCGCTTCATCAGTGAGCCTGGGGGCCGGATTGAACCAGGGCAATAACCAGGCATACAGACCTCGGCCATCGACTCGCGTTGAGTGCACCCCGCACGCCTGCAACGAAGCACGGATACGTTCGCAAGCCTGTTGCAGGGATTGCACCGGGGTGAGTCCCGTCTCCTCAGCGTCAGATTCAAGCCAGCGATAGACCACCAGACGCACCCGTCGGTTATTGCCGCGCCAGGGCAGGCGCGTCACCACCTGATCCTCAAACAGACCACCGGGCTTGGCGATGGCCTTCAGATGACGGCGGCTGAGCTGCAAATACGCCTCGGTGAAGACCGTACCTCGCGCGCTGTTCTGAATATAATCGGTGAGCTGGGTCAGGTAGGGTGTGAAGTCGTTGTCGTCTTGACAGAAAAACTGCGCCACCCAAGGCGCTTGATCCAGCTCGTCAAAGCTATCTTGCAGGGCGTCTTCGAGGGCGTCGCGGACCGCCATCAGCCAATCGGGTTCGCGCCCTTCGGTGCCGATGGGCAGCAACTCGAACACCGCACCCACCGAGCGATTGTCATCCAGTAGAAAACACTGCTCAGTGTCGAGGTATTCGACCCAAGGCAGGTAATCGGTGAAGCTGGGGTTGTGCGCATAGAGTGCGGCCTCATCGGCCAAGGTCGCGCGAGGGCGCAATGGATTGCGCCAGCCTTTCCACGTGGGAGTGCGATTGCCCGAATCGCCGCTACGCACTACAGGTCTTCCTGACGTTCACCAGGTAATGCGTACTGCACACGTTGGTAGAACGGAAAGACGGTCGAGTAACCTGGGATCGGTGCCTGCTCGGTACCACTCAGATGCGGATACACGTATAGCACCAGATCGGGATTGGGCAAGCGAGGGAACAGGTTGCGGATCTCGTTCGCCGCTGTGCGAGTGTACGGTTCCTGGAGAGAAAAGGAGAAATCTGCTTGAGCCAACGGGCGGCGTAACTGCTGCCGAGCATCCAGCAGTTGCTGCTGAGTGCCTTGCGAACCGGCGCCGTTCCAGATGTCCAGCATGGTTTGCTCTCCATGGGGCAGAAGCGTCTCCTTGTCGGTGGAGCACCCCGCCAGGACCCAGCAGAACACGCTAATCCAGGTCAGGCAGGGAGGCATGGTCTTTTTCATGGCGAACGCTCCGGCCCTTGGGCTCGTAGTCGATGGTGATCTCATGGTCGAGGTGCAGCGCGACTTGTGCTGCCGGTGGCACGTACACGGCAGCAAAGGCTTCGCCATACAGCTTGTTGACCCACTCGCGGATGTCGCTGACCCCGCCGCTGAGAATTGAATTCAGCGCGCTGTTGCCACTGCTACTGGTGACCCCGAGGGTACTGCCGCCTGAACTGATCACGCTGCTGTTGTTCCGCTCATCCCCGAGCAGGGCGGCGACACCGGCGCCGGCGGCAGTGATCAGGCTCTGGCTGCCGAGGTATTGCTGAGCGTTCGAGCGGCGCTCGCCAGCGATGCAAGGAATGCCATACGGATCGGACAGGTAACCGAGTCCGCCGCGGATCTTGTCGGTGTTTGAGCTCTGGGTGGTGGAGGCAGTGCGGCTGGCTACTGCTTTCGGCTGAGGTACCGTGCGGATGGTGCCATCGGTAAACACAAAGGTGATTGACTCGACCTGTCCACGTACGCAAGACAGGGTCCAGTCACCGGACGCGGTGCCGCTCATTACGGCACCCGCGACGTCTGGCAGGTCGATGCCGTTGGCGGTCAGGTTCTCAGGGCCGACCAGCACTTTGAAGGGATAGGGATCATTCACAGTGCCGTCCACCGGGACGCGGCCGATCAGCGCGGTCATGGCGACTGAGCCCATCAATGTCGCGTTTTCGGGGATGGTGTAGACCGGCTTCGCCCCTTCGGTTCGGTCAACGGATCGCGTCAGGTCACGCTCACCCTTGGTGACTGCACGTAGCTGTTTCTGGCTGCGATCAATAGGATTGTCTTTCAAGCCTTCCAGTGAGTTGAAGGCGGTAGGCAGACTCAATGCGAGGGAGGAGGTCTTGGTTTTGCCTCGGGTGTCGGTGCCCGAAGCATCCGAGGGTTCAATCCACTGCAGCGCATCATTGGCAGGATGCTGTCCGTCAAACTGAGCACCGTCGCCAGGCTCGAGCCCCAATCCGATTGGCATATCCTTGCCTTTGCCGGTCAGCCCCGACAACTGATCCTGCAATTGCGTGAGCAGGCCGCGAGCCTGACGACTGTCTTGTTCCGCTTTGAGTCGGGCCTCGTTGGCTTGGCGGCGGCCTTCGTCGACCTGCTGGGTCACACTGCCAAGCGCGGTCTGGATACGCGAATCGACACTGTTTTCCCGCTCGCGTAGGCGGTTGTTTTCCGTCTGCAGTGAGTCATTGTGTTTCTTCAAACCGAGCATGTCGCTGCGCATGGCCTTCACCTGGCCGACCAGGGTGGCGACCGTGTCGCGTGGGGTATCGCCCGCAATGCCGAGCGACTTGGCTTGCTCGGCGGATAATTGAATATTGCCCTGATCAACTGGGTGCTCTGGAGAAGGTGTGCTGCCACCCGGGACCCAGGTTTTCAGGATGATCAGTACCACGCCCAGCAGCGCAGCCGGTACCAGCCATTTGAGCAAGGCGTTAGCTTTCATCGTCAGCACCTCGCGCAACGGGCGGTAGCAGCACGGCTTGCTCGAGGCCGGCACCGCGGGTGACAAGGTAGGCGATCGTGGTGTCTTCAGCGCTGCCGACAGGCCCGAGGAAAGCATGCTGGAAGGCCGCGGCGAACAGCTTGGCCTGAAGTCGACGTGGATCGAGTTGCACCGTCTCTGAACCACGATTGCGCAATTTCACCGCCGTCACCCAGTAATCACCGAGTCGCCAGACGGCGATGGGTGTGCTGGACACGTTTTCGGTCGGCAGCAGGGTCGGCAGTTCGGTACGCAGCTTGAGCGGGACGCGGCGTACACCGGGCAGGGACTCCACGGTGCGCAGCGGCGCGTACAGGCTTTGCGCGGCGTAGCGCGTCAAAGCGACCGGGATCGGTGTGCGTTCTGGAACAGGGACGGTGCTAGATTCAGCCTCGGTAGCTTGCCCCTGAGCATTCTTGAGAATACGTACGGGCTCCAGCGGTTGATCGCCGGGAGTGGCCGCGATATCCAGGAGGATGATCTCGCCCGTCGTGACCGATTGCAGCTGCAGTCGGGTCGGTGCAATGGCTTCCGACGCTCGCAGGTACAGCGTGCCGCCGGTTGATTGCACACGCAGCTTGCCGGTCAGGGTTGAGGGCACACCGACGCGAACAGCCTCATCGATAAAGACCACTCGTTCCTGATTGATCACCAGCGGGACCGCGAGGGGGAGGCGTTCCCAGTGCATCAGCTCGACGGCCTGCGCTACAGCTCCCCATAGCATCAGTGCAACGGTGAGTCCCAGGGTAGAAATCCGCTTCATGGCTCACCTCCAGGCAGGGAGATTTTTTGCGGAGTGCCCTGATAACAATCCAGTGCCAGCCCCCACTTATTGCGTTCGGGGTCCAGATCAAAACGCACCACGCGCAATGGATACCGCACCACCACCCGTTTCACCGGTTCGGCGGCGTAATATTCATCGGCATTGAGATCGAGCTTGACCAGCCAGCTGTCGCGGTCGAGTTGCTTGACCCTGAGTTCCGGATCTTCGCTGTAGCCTCGGCCCAGAATTTCGTAGACGCCACGCACCCGCTGGCGCAGCTCGCCGGCGGCCTTGCGGTACTCATAATCACCGTCGAGGAAGGCCTTGCAGGCGGGTGTCAGGTAGGACTGCAAGCCATAGATGGCGCGGCGATAATCCTGCTCGCCATCCGAAGGCCAGCGGTTGAGTTGGCCAAAGATGTACAGGGCAAAGGCATAGACATTCTCTGGGGGGACATCCCACCACTTGCGAGTGCTGCCCGAGCGCAGATCCGGGGGGACATGCACCGTCAGATCGGTCGGTGCCGAGCGCCAGCCATACCAAAGTCCGGCACAGACCAGGGCCAGAATCACTACCGCCAGACGCAGGCTGAAGATGTGGGCGTGTTGGGCATCCACCTTGTTCCGAAAACGATTCATGGTTGCCACCGGAACAGGGCAGGGCGCAGTCGACGCGAACGGCGAATCGTCCAGGCGCCGGAGTGGAGAATCAAACTTCCGCGCCCCAGGCGCCAACGGCTGGCGAGTATCCATTCGAGCTTGCGGTACAACCAGGTCTCGGGGCGAGCCCGTTTGGCCCGACGCAAAAGCGTACCACCGGCAAATAACACCAGCGCCATGCTTGCGATCATGCTGGTCGGCGCAACGGCAATAGACGAGGTGACGATCCCTAGAGGAACGCCCAGCAGCAGGCCAATGGCGGCGCCAGTGCCGAGAGCTACCCACATCTCATCATTGGTCAAACCGCGCAGTACGGCAGGATCGCGGTTGAGTCGCTCCGGCAGAAAGACCAAGGTGCCGTCGGCAAGGCGTTCGATAGTGTCGTTCATGTCGACCTCACAGAATCGCGGCGGCCTTGGTCAGGAACCAGATGATGATCACCACCAACAGGGCGCCGATGCCGACCACCGCGCCGAGGTCCTTCCAGGTCTTGCGCTGGTTCTGCACGTCGGCATAGACAGTTAGGGAATGCCAAGCCACCCCGAGAAAAGCGAGCAGGGCGATCAACAAACCGAGCAGGATGCCGCCGTCATAGGCGTAGTTTTTGATCGTCTCGATCAACCCGGAACCTTCACCACGCGAAGGAGCCTCCATGGTGGGAAGCTCGGCAAAAGCCAGGCTTGGGCCGAGCACCAACAGCAGGCCGATCAAGCGCTGGCTGGCACGATCACGCAGGTTGTTTTTTAGAGGGGTAAAGCACTTGAGCATGGCAGTGATCTCCTGGATTAGGACAGCGTGAAGAACATCAGGACTAGTAGGGCGAGCAAAACACGTGCGGCGCTGCCGCCAAACGCGCCGAAGCGCACACTGCCGGTGGCCCAGCCCCGGTAAGCCGTCCACATCACCCAGGTGCACCAGAGCAAAGCCAGGACGAGAACCAGGGACAACCAGAGTGTCGAACTGCTCTGTGCCGAGAAACCGGAGGCGTTTTGGAACGCTGCGGTCTGAGCGTCGGTCATGCTCATGGCGACGGTTCCACGGACGGGATGTCGAGGCGGTAATCGCCGACCAGCTCACCAGCGTCGTGAGGTTGAGCACGGGAGGGCGACAGATAGTTCTGCATTCCTTGGCGAATGCGTTGGATGTCCTGAGACAGGCGGGGATAGTCGAAGCGATAGCGTTCGTTTGGTTCGGAGGTCCTGGCTACCTTAGCTTGCGCCGCAAGGCGCTCAATAGTGTCGACCTGCTGCTGAACTAGGCTGAGCTGCTCGCGCTCATGAGCAGATGCGGCATAGCCGCCGCTATGGAACGTCATCAATATGAGCAGTAGGCAGATTCGGAAAAATGTAGTCGGCATGTGGATAGCCCATTTGGAGATGGGGCCAGCATTCAACTAACGTCCAGGACTCAGCAGTAAGAAACACGAAACACGCTGCGTCATTTTATTTCGATACAGTCTCTGATCGTGGAGCGAGTTCGAACACCGTATCGAGAGCTACGAAACGCGGAAAAATGACACGATTGGACCGCAAGTACAGCATTGGTTACTCATGAAAAACGATTAGTAGCCGTTAACTTTTGATTCCGCTAACAGCATTGTTAGCGGGGCGCAGATAAGCGCGGACGAAATCAGTTAACGAAGAGTGATAGCAGAGAGTGAACATCCAACAAGCAATTCGGCGGTACCGTATTCGACAGGCCGTGGGCTTCTCCTTGATGGTCTTCGGGGGGCTATTTTATTTGGTTTCATCGTTGATTTTTCTGCACCATCAAGCAGAGACTCTCGCGAGCACAAAATTTTTTGGGCATTTGGGAGGGGTTGTGCAAAATTTAGTAGCCGATGTTTACCAGGTCACATCACCCTACATCGGTTTTGTATGGGAGCACGCGCCTACCCTCAGCCAGGAAAACCCGCTCAGCTATGGAAATTTGCTGTTTTTCGGTTTGCTGGGTGTGATGATTATTGGAAAGCAAATTCTCCTTTCCGCTAGCCAACTCAAGAGGCGTGTTCAGGTTCAATTCGAACGTCTTGAGGAAGCTCAGTGGCGCAACTCGATGCAAAATGGAGCAGCCACCCAAGTCAACGCAAATCAGATCGGGCAGA
The DNA here is from genome assembly GCF_001983165.1 of Pseudomonas gessardii. Lineage (GTDB taxonomy): Bacteria > Pseudomonadota > Gammaproteobacteria > Pseudomonadales > Pseudomonadaceae > Aquipseudomonas > Aquipseudomonas gessardii. The sequence goes on from NZ_MNPU01000040.1 coordinate 29,717, forward strand.
TCAATTTTTATCAGCAGTCTATGCCGCCGTCCCCTAGCGGTGATTGGTGGCAGCGGCCGTTGGGTATTGTTGGTTTGTCTATTATTGGCGGTTATGTCGTCGCGATTTTGGCTAAATTCACCGGAATGGTTTAACACGTCAGCGTTACATTTTATTAAATGTATTTTTTAAACGTCGCCGCGGTGATGGCTGTCGTTATTCCGAGCATCATCGCGCAAGGCAAAAAGACGGCCATAGGATTGAGCGAAAAGGGCAGGGACAGATACATGATCCAGGGTACGAGCAGCAGGGGTATCACTGCTCGTTTAGCTCGGTGATAGACAAAACTGCTTTCTCGCCCGGCTCCAAACTTGCGCAGGTCGCGGCGCATCAAACCATCGACAAAACCGGTGAACGAGGCCAACAAAAATAGCGGTGTGGCCAGAGCCAAGATGGTTAGGCGCACTACGAAGGTAAAGGTCACATACACCGCCGCCAGTACGAAATCCTCAATGCTCACGTAGAGCTGATTCGCCCAGCTCCAGAAGCCATTGCCCTGGCCCGAAACCCGCGCCTGCCGGGCAAAATCCTCAAAGCCAGTCTTGACCAGCAGCCACTGATTGAGGAGCTCCAGCCACTGGACAATTGTTTTCCCAGGCTGTTGGATGAGAAGTGAAGCTTTGAAGTGCTCGCTGAGCCAGCCCAACTCACTGGTTAGCATAGCCTGACTATGCCGCCAGCCCTGATCACCCCAGAACAGTAGCAGCCCGGCGAACTCGATGAGGATCGAGAACAGCAACGAGGCAATCAGCAAACCGATGATGCGCAGGACTAGGCTGATCGCCGAGATGATCAATCCCGGACGCTGGATCGGTTGTGGCGGCGTGTTCTGGGTGGAAGTCGCCATAGTTCACCCCATTGCGCGCTGCAGAGTTGATGTGGGCAATACGTCTCCTGGATCGTTTTCTGCTGAATCGAAACCTGTTGTGGGGTAGGGCTACCCCACCTGATCCAGATCGAAGTTGGTAGTTGGGCCGCCACCGCTTGCGCTCCACCATTGCCCCGCCTGCGCGTTATAGGCCGCCCGCATCCGTTGAGTGAGTTCCTGTAGGTCCTTGGGCATGGCGTCGACGTTGGAGGGTTTTGGCAACGGCATGCGGACTTTCCAGAGCTGCCCACCGGCCTGGAAGGAGAACATTTGCCCCTTGGGCAAACTGACGATATGAGCAGGCTCGATCAGCGGCACACTGGTGCTGCTGACACGGTCCTGGGAGGACGAGGTGAAGTCCGTGTTGGCGTCCGGATCGGATGTGTCCGTCGCACCCGACATCAGGGTCTTGGTCAGCACGTTAACCTTGGGTAACTGCTGGGTGAGCAGTTCAGCGGTGGCGGTTTCGCGCACGCGGAGCATCTGCAGGGTGTTGAAGTTGCCAATCACCTGGCCAACTTTGGCGCGGTTGCCGATACGTGCTTCGATATCGCTGAGGGTCTGGGTGTAGGCGGTTACCTGGATACCGGCGCCGCCACCCTTGTTGATCAGGGGGATGAACTCATCGCCCATCAATTCGTTGAACTCATCAGCGTGCAGGTTTATCGGCAGCTTGTCACTGCTGCTGCCTGATGGGGGCAGGCCGTGGTCAATGCCATGTTTGTAGATGTGGCCCGCGACCGAGACCAAATCAGCGAACATGGAGTTGCCCACAGCGGCTGCGACTTCGGCGTCGGTCAGCGCATCCAGGCCGACGTAAACGATGCCGCGTTTGCGAATGATCTGCATCCAGTCGAAGATTGGTCGCGGGTCATCTAGGTCGGTGTAGTTGGGGGCCAGCAGTTGGGCGGTCTTGCCGGTGGTGAGTTTCTCCAGCAGCGGCAGCAGCGAAGCAACGATTTTGTCGAAGTAGGTGCGGTCGTAACGTACTGCCGAGCGCAGTCCATCCAGCACCGGATCGAATACCCGTTTCACCGCCAGGTACTGTTCGATGGCCACCACACGCTTTTCGCGTCCCACCATATGCCGGGGAATGTTCTTCTCAGTGAGTTTGCCTTCCAGTTGGACGATCACTTCCCAGGCTTTCGGATCGGTCTTGGCGAAAAACTGCTGAGCGTATTCGATGAACAGCGCGTCTATATTGACCACATGTCGCTGGATCTGCAGGTAGTCTGGGCGCCGGCCCAACTCGATCAAAGCCCGGGCAATGATGTTGACAAAGCGCCAGGCGAACTCGCGAAAGGCTGCGGAGTTGCCTTCGCCACTGAGTTGCCCAGCGATGCGCGATGCTACCTCCGAGATGCGCCCGAAACGTCCCACCGCGTTGTAACGCGCGGAGATCTCTGGCCAGCCTAGATGGAAAACATAGAATTCCTTTTCCCGACCGGCCCGTTTGGCTTCGACGTACATGCGTTTGAGCAGGTCGGCATCGCCCTTCGGATCGAAGACGATGACCACCTCATGTTCGACGCGGTGAATGTCCTGGGTGATGTACACCTCGGCGAGTCGCGTCTTGCCGACACGGGTAGTGCCCAGCACCAGGGTGTGTCCGACCCGTTCGCCCAGCGGCAGACTGACTTCCGTTTCGTTGGGCTCGACCCCATGCAACAGAGGCGAGCCACCGACTGGGGGTAAAGGGCGCAACGGATTGAAGGCACTGTCCCAGGCGGTGACACGGGCCAGTATCGAGAGCGGAAACGGTGCATGCTCCAGGCGCCGTTCGAGTTCACGGGCCAGCCGGTAGTGGGTCGGTTGGTCGACATAATGGGCGACCGCCGGATCCTGGGCCTCGACCAAGCGCTGGGTGTGCAGGCGGGTCCAGCGAAAGCCGCGACCCATGAACAAACGCTTACGACTGACCGGAATCTGCCGGCTGGTCAGCTCGTAGCGGGGCAGCCGGCGGATATTGCGCCGATAGCGCAACACCTCCCAGGCTTGTCGCAGGCGGATCAGGCCGAACAGGGTATAGGCCAGCGCCGCAACCTGCCCGATCTCGGGTGACAGGGCCACGGCCCAGGGCGAGTACACGCACAACACCGCGGCGGCGATGCAGATTGTTACGGTGTACAACTCGACCGCTGGCCGGAGCTTGGACTCCATCGCATGCTCGGCCATGACCTGACTCACTGTCCCAATGAGGTGGCGGTGATCAAGACGGGGTAGTGCAAAATCTGCAGGCGGGTGGCGATGTCGTTGCCGTTGACCGGCAGGATGGTGATGTCTGGAGCGGCTGCGCGAATTCGGGCCAGGGCTTCAGTGTCGGCTACTTCGACGGCGAGGCCAGCCGCGCCCATTTCCTGCAGTTCAGCAGCGCGCTGACGCAGCCAAGTCAGCGACAGGGGATCGTCACCGACCAGAAAAAATGGCCGCAAGCCCGGCATGTTCAGGGCGCGATACGTGATCTGGCCGGGGCTCAAGTGGGGGCTACGGATGGGCAGTATCCAGGCTTCATCGGCAAACGTGGACAGGTCCGCATGCATGGCCCGATCAGGCTGGATCTTGTTGTTTATTAGCGGCCTGGCAACTTGAAAATGGTGTCGGGTGAAGTCGCTAGGCTGATCCCCGGCTACGGTCAGTTCCGGCTGGGCGAAAGATACCAAAAGCAGGATGAAATAACAGGCGATGGGGATTCGCTTCATGGTGGTGTGCCCTGTTTGAAAGAAACCAGCAACCGTTCGAGTTGCCGGGAAAAGCCGGCGCGGTAACGCGCGGCCGGCGTTCCTCCTGCCGGGCGGTGATATCGGCCGGCAGCTGATACCCAATCACCGGTGGTGGCGTGATGCTCCTGCAACAGCGCGGCGGTCACGGCGAGATTTCGGTAAGGGTCAAGGGCTTCGCAGGGGCTGGAATAACGTTGCCCGTGGTAACCCAGGTTGGTTTGTCCAAGACCGACATCGACCCGCTTGGCGTCATGTCGCGCGAGCGCCTGAAGTAAGGCGTGACAGGCGGCCTGGCGAGTGGCGAAGCGGTAGGGTATTCCGGCGATGTTCAGGGTCCAGGGCCAGGGCAGCAATCGACCACGGACGTGGATACCACTCTCCTGCAGGGCAATTGCGAATAGCACCATAGAAGGGATGTCGGCGTCATGCGCCGCCAATTGATAGGCCGGAGGCGGAAGTTGGTCGGCCTGGACGGCGAGCACCGTCAGCACCAGCGCAAGACCACTCAGTCGAGGCGTTGCCATTGTCCATTCACCTGTTGAAATGTGGCAGGCATTGGCCCCGGGGCACCCAGGCTGAACCAGCGACCACGGTCATGGTTCAGGGTGATCTGCCGGCGTTGAACCTTGACGGGATCGATGCCCGCTTGCCGAGCCCAGCTACGGACGCGTTCATCCTCGCCTTGGCTGCCCACCAGGTAGATATCGAACGCCGTGTCGCTGCTTTGCAGACGCTGGGCTTCGGCGGTACACGCTGAGCAGTGGTCCTCCACAAATAGAGCCTGGCGCGGCGCGGCCGCTGAGCTGATAGGGGGCGGGGATGCCATGCCCTGGATCGGTAGCAGCCCGGGAAACAGCTTGGTCCAGGCCGCGGCGTAAGCGTTTTGGTAGGCCAACTCGCGCTCGGCGCGTTTGGCTTCCAGCGCTACCTGTAATTCGGCATAGCGCTGGCGCTCTTGGTCGGTCTGGGCCTCAACCCCGAGCGCGGTCAACGGATCGAGGTTCGGGCTCCAGAAACCGCGTGGGCCGGATTGGATCTGTTCGAAGCGCGTCCACTCCTGCCCCGTCAGGCCCCAGCTCGCTGCCTGTTCAGAGTCAGAGCGCCCCAGCGGAGCAGACTGCGTGTCCTGGGTCTGTGACTGTGTCGTGACGGGGTTGCCCATCGCAGCGTCCATGGCCAGTAGCGAAGCGAGACAGACGACGGTGGGCAGTAGCGCTCTGTTCATGATCGCTTCTCAAGGGAGGTGCACGGTCTGGTCTGGCTGAGCGGCCACCGCGAAGATGGCTGAGTTCGGCTCCAGCACTTTCAGGTACCAGGCTCCGAGCTGCTCGCCGCTATGCAGCAGCCGAACATCTATGAGAGAGCGACTGTCATGAGGTGCGACTGCCAAAAAGCGCTCACCACCACGGGATTCGACCCCCAACACCGAGAACGGTGGCGAGAGCGGGACGGGCTTGGGGCGAGCGGTCTTTTTCGGTTTAGTCGCGGAAGGCGACGGCGGTGGGGGTGATGGCTGGGTCTTGTGCTCCTGGAACTGTTGCTCGACCTGTTCAAGGTGTGCGCGCAGCGCTGTCAGTTCTGCCACGGTGGCGCGGGCTGCCAGACCATCGCGCAGCTCCTGTATTTCTTGCGCCCACTGATCCAGCATCGGATCGAGGGTATTGGCCTGTTGCTCACTAGTATCGACCATCTGCTTCAGGTCTTTCAGCGCGTACTGCAGCTTCTCTTGTGCATCCTTGAGGGCGCTTGAATCATGTTGCAGGGTGTCCAAAGTTTGTCGGTATTGCGTGTCCGTGCTCTGCAGTTTTGCCATGCGTTGATACTGGTTATACAAACCACCGCTCAGCCCGGCGACCGCCAGGCAAAGGAGCCCGATGATGAGGGTTTGAAACGTTGAGGCTTTCATGACCGCGCCTCCGATTGATGGGGCAAGACGGGTGTAATCAGCGCGACACCGGCATCCGTTTTCTGCTGTTCGAAGCAGACCGAACGGCTGACTTCATCGGTCGTGAGTTGCCAGGCGGGGCCAGCCAGCACTTGTAGCGCGCGGCGCAAAGGGATTGGACCAAGCCGGTAATGGGCTGCAGGCAGAGGCCGGGTAAACAGCAACTTCACCGACGCAGTAACGGGGCAGAGCGAATAGCCCGAGCGCTGCAATACGTACTGCAACGCATCCTGCACTGAGGGGTTTAGGCTGGACGGGATGTTCACTTCAATGATTTGAGCGAGAAGATAGCGTTGTTCCGTGGTGGGCTCGGTGCTGACCAGCGTATAGCGGCCATAGCGGAGTTCTGTCGGATGGTTTCCTTCCGCTGTGTCCCTCGAAAGCTGGGCCCGATTGGAGCCACTGTCGATCTCTGGATGGGTTGGCAATGTATTGGGGATTTGCGCGGTGCAGGCGCTCAACAAACCCAGCAGGCAGACAGGCGTGAAAAAACGCTCCATGGAAAAAACCTCATGACAGATTCAGTGCAAAACCTGACATGAGGTGAAGGAGCAACTCAGTGAGAAAGTTGATTCAAGGCGGGTCGTGTTAACGCTGAACGCGTTGCTATTCATCAAAAATAGCGAGCCCATTCAAGACGGCAGCGTCGGGGTCGAAGATCAACAATCTCGCATCCGCCAATGCCGCCAGGTACAGTACGTTGACTAGGACTTCCGGTGTGCCTGCGTCGAGTTGCTCTTGTCTCAAGCTTGAATAACGTTTGCCCTCAATGTTCAGCAAGTTTTCGTCCGTCCATGGCGTGCCAATCAGCTTGCAACTGATGCCGCAGCAATCCGGCAACTCGAAAAGCTCGAACAAAAGGCCGGTTTGCCTCGGAGCGGAGTTACTTGCCCATCCTTCCAGATAGAACATCGCTTCTTCAGGAAGGTGTGCGGTACTGATCTCCCAGGCTCGACTGTAGTGCCCCGTTTCGAAGCTCAAGCGATGGACCATGGCTTGGGCTTCTTCTAGGGAGTACAGATCGCCGAGGTGATGCCGCTCGTTGAGCATGTCGCCCATCACGGCGTAGATCACTTGGCGCACCAACCCGGTGGACTGGCAGCGTTCATCTAATTCATCCAATTCATCCGGAATGGATTGGCCTTCGCTGATCAAGGCGAAATCGTCATTGAACAGGCAGGTGAACAGTTGCAGCTCATTGTCGGGCAGATGTGCTTGTGAGTCGTGCACTGGTCGAACGCAGGGAGGGCAGTCGTTTTCGTAGGTGATCAGTAGCAGCCGTTCGATATGAAGGTTGTCGTAGCCGCGAGCAAATGGGGTTGAGGCCATCAGCAGAGCTGGGGCTTGGTGTGCGGGGTTCATGAGGGTTCTCCAGAATGAAAATGAACAAGGCGCCCGAAGGCGCCTGTGAGGGTTAAAGCCAGCCGTATTCGGCAAGGGAGAGAGGACGACCTTCACCCACGATGAAGTGATCCAATACACGCACTTCGATCAAGGCCAAGGCCTCCTTCAGCCGTGCGGTCAAGACGCGATCCGCCTGGCTGGGTTCTGTACAACCCGAGGGATGGTTGTGAACCAAAATGGCGGCCGCAGCGTTATGCGCTAGGGAACGCTTAACGACTTGGCGGGGGTAAACGCTGGCGCCATCAATGCTGCCGTGAAAGAGGACTTCGAATGCCAGCACCCGGTGCCTGGCATCGAGAAAGATCACACCGAAGACTTCATGCTCTTGTTGCGCAAGCTGCAGTTTTAGGTAGGAGGCAACAGTGTCAGGCGACGTCAGGATAGGGCCGCGGGCGAACAGCCGACGATCCAGAATATGCTGCGCTTCGTCGATCAGCTGGTTTTCTTGGACAATGCGATCAGCCTCGAAATCCGAGGTCTCAATCAGTGTAAGTTGGGTGCTCATGGCGGTACCTCCGAAGGGAACAATCAGGGGTACACGCCCGAGGGGAGTGGTATCCCCCAAGGTGGGTGTGGAGTCTTGGGCGTTAGCAGATGGCGCGCTGTTTACAGCCGAGTGAATCGGTGGCGTTGACCGTGTAGATGTGAACCACAGCCGTCGCAAGGCGATGGAGAAAAGGTTCTTATTCCCCAGCCGGCTTCGGGATCGAAGTCGGCACTGATGGGCATCAACCGAAGTAGCTCACGATGTATCGCGGCGATGCGTTGTTCGACCTCATCCTGCGAGTAATACAGCGATAAGGTGCTGTAGTCCTCGTAAGCTGTAGCGAACAGGCAGTCGTCGCAAAGCCAGAAGGATTCCATAATGGTCCCCTGTGCTGATTGAAGAAAAGGCGCTCGACGGAGCGCCTTGATGAGGAACATCGTGGACTGTTCAGGCGGACTGAACGGTACGGGTGGCATCACGGCGGGCCGTGCGCGGAGCGGGTGGAGATTCAGGTTCCACCCGAGCCTCTATTGGGTTTTCGGTATCCTCAACTTCGGCATCAGCCGACGGTGGGGATGGTTCACTGTTTGGCGCTTGCTCAGCAGGTGCTGTTGCTTCCTGCCTGGCGGGTGCTTTGTATTCGAACGTGCCGTTGATCTTGATCCAGTCGATGAACAGCAAACGACCTTTCAGGCTGGCGCCCGGTTGGCCTTGTTTCTCGCCTTTCTCATAGAGAAACGGATCGATCCACAGGTCGCCGATACGGAACGACAGCAAGACCTTTTTCTCGGCGTTGACGGCGTCCATATAGAGACGAATCAAGCGTTCAGCTTCACCCCCAGCGACTTTGCAGTCGAAGCGGGTGTACTCCACCGCATCGGTGGCACCGTGCAGGGCTGCGATATCGCAGGCAATGAATGGTTGGCCGCGGCGGACTTGGACTTCACGAACACGGTTGAGGTAGCCGATACCGACGGTGTGCAGGTTGAAGTAAGTGGTCGCTTCTTTGGATTGGTTGGCGTGGGCCATGGTGGTTCTCCTGTTTCAAGGGGAAACGGCGACGCACAGTCCCTGATGGGGAAGTGAGCCCCCGTCAGGGTGGGTAAGGTGAAGAAGAGCGATGAACGACTCACCACCGGCAAGCCGATGACGATCAGAACGATGCGTCTGGCGGAATAACGGTGCAGCTGAGGAACGTCTGCGGTAGTGGTTAGCAGACATGGGGTAGTGGGCATTCATCACCGCTGAGGCGGTAACCGTGCGAGCTTCCGAACGCTGATCGCACTTGGGTAAACCACCACGAACGTGGCGTAGCCTTGAAGGTTCAAGCTACCTGGGCTGGGCTGTCAACGACAGCAAACCACGCCCTTTGTATAAGCCTGTCACAGGGGAGCGTCAAGACGCTGCAACCCGATTTTTTATAGCCGGAATACAGTGGCAGTCACTGGACTGAAGAAAGTGAAGAGTGGGCCTGACGGGATGCCAGGCGAGGAAGAAAAACCACCTTTGACGGTCTTACGCAGTCGACCAGCGCCTCGCAACACTTGGTTGAACTGCGCCATGATTCGCCAACCGACCCTTGTCGTGGCCTGGGTCGGAACATGCTGGCACGCATCCGCGCACAAAAGGTGCCCAGTGTTTCCCCGGCGGGCTCCGGGACTGAATACGATCGCCGAAGCGGATGACCGCTGTTGCCGGGTAGAGGCAACAGTGGTCATCCGCCACCACGATCAGGTCAAGCACAAAACGGGAATGAAATCCCGCAGAAGAGAAGGCTCCGAACTCGACGAGTTCGACCGAGCTACCCGGAGCAAATCGGTCTTGGGTCGCCATTGGCGATGATCCTGAGGCACTACAGCAGAGAGGGTGGGACGACGTCAAGGCAGAGAACGCACCGTTCTCATAATGATCGTCCCATGGAACATCATGAGCGACGCGTATCTTTACTGATCGACACAGTGCCCTTGCAATCTGGGTAGTGGGAGCATGACCAGAACTGCCCTGATTTTCCTTTACGTCTACGCATCGAGGCATTGCAAATGGGGCAGGCCGGGCCGGCTTCGACAGGTACCGCCAAGGTGAGTGCGCCACAGTGTTCGACCAATTGTGCAATCCAGTTCGCCTGCTTGGCGACGAACGCATCAAGGGTCAGGCGTCCCGTTTCGATTTCGTCCAGGGCCTGTTCCCATATCGCGGTCATGCCCGGATCTGCGATTGCGGCGGGTACCGCCTCAATCAGGGTATGGGCCGCTGCGGAGGCCATTAAGGCGCGTTTTTTCTTCAGCAAGTAACCGCGATCAATCAACCCCTTGATGATGCCGGCTCGCGTGGCTTCGGTACCGATACCGGTAGTGTCCCGAAGTTTCTGTTTCAGGCGTGGGTCGTTGACCAGCTTGGCGACGTTTTTCATCGCCTTGATCAGATCGCCCTCGGTGAGTGGTTTGGGGGCGGCGGTGCGCATGGACTTGAGTTCGACGTCGTCCACTGCGCACTGCGTGCCCTGTTGCAAGACGGGTAAGACTTGGGACTTGTGACTGGGTTCGTCCTCCTCGGTGTTTTCGGAGAGCAAGCCTTTCCAGCCCTGGACCAGGATCTGTTTGCCAACAGCGGTCAATCGTTTTTCGCCACATTCCAGTTCGACCTGGGTTCGATCAAACTCATGAGACGGAAGAAATTGCGCGAGGTAGTGGCTACGAATCAGTTCGTAGACTTGGCGTTCTTGTTCGGACATCCGCGCAAGGTTCGCCGGCTCGGTGGTGGGAATGATGCCGTGGTGCGCGGTGACCTTGGCATCGTTCCACACGCGGGAGTGCAGTGATCGATCGAGTCTTCCGAATGCGGGCCGCAGGGTGGGATCGGTTTTGAGCAGGGCATCGAATACCCCAGATACCTCGTCGAACATACTCTCTGGCAAATAGCGGCAATCACTGCGCGGGTAGGTGGTGGCTTTGTAGGTTTCATACAGAGCCTGGGCGATATTCAGGACTTCCTGAACGCCGAGTCCCAACTTGCGCGAGCAGACTTCTTGCAGCGTGCTCAAGTCGAAGGGCAGGGGCGCCGCTTCGCGGAAATGCTCAGTCTGCAGCGAGAGTACTGTGGCGGTCTTGCTGCAAGAGATCGCTTGGACCGTTTGACTGGCAAGCGCCTGTTGCAGGCAACGACCCGCTTCGTCCTGTCCTGAGCTTGGCGGTAACCACGATGCGATGAATCGCTGACCCCTCGACGATAAGTGCACTTCAACGTTCCAGTAGGGCACCGGAACGAAACTGGCAATCGCACGATCCCGATCGACCACTAGGCGTAAAGTGGGTGTCTGTACGCGTCCAACCGACAGCACGCCGTCGTAGCCTGCCCGCCGACCGAGGAGGGTAAACAAACGACTGAGGTTCATGCCGATCAGCCAGTCAGCACGGCTGCGGGCGAGGGCTGAGTGATAGAGCGGGAAGGTCTCCTGACCAGACTTCAGCGAGGACAATGCTTTGCGAATCGACGCCTCGTTGAGTGCCGACAACCAGAGGCGCTGAACGGGGCCTCGATACTTGCAGAGTTCCAGTAACTCGCGGGCAATCATTTCACCTTCGCGGTCGGCGTCGGTCGCGATGACGACGGTGGTGGCTTTACTGAGCAGGCGCTTGATGACTTTGAACTGTGCCGCAGTCTTGGGTTTGACCTCGACCTGCCACTGCGCGGGAATGATCGGTAGATGATCTAACGACCAACTCTTGAAGTGTTCACCATAAGCTTCAGGCGGTGCTGTCTCCAGCAGGTGACCGATACACCAGGTGACGGTTGTCTCGGGTGCGATTAGGCAGCCATCGCTGCGCCGGCTGGCTCCGAGAACTTTGGCGATGTCACGACCTTGGGAAGGTTTCTCGCAGAGGAAGAGGCGCATAAGACTGCTCCGGATGGGGTCCGGAGCAGAGTTGTTGGAAACAGCAGCTACGAGATATGAGAAACCTGACTCGCAGGTACCTCATATTAGTCGGTGAGGACTGCCTTGACGATCCGATGCTGTTACCCCGTTTTAGCGTGGACGACAGTGTGGGTCTTCACGAGCAGCGAGTAGTAATACGCCAGCAACTTCGCGCAAAGGCGCAATTTTTATGCCTAATGCTCGTCATTCCGGAGGTGGCGGCCCTGTGCGCTTTTTTGGCTTCGACGCAGGTGAGCTGGCTTGCTCTGTATTTTGCCCGACGTGTTTCGCAGATGCTGCCGGTTCATTGGATCGCTCCCGCATGACCACGCTGTGCACTCGATGAGGCAGGATGCCGACTCGACGGGCCTCGATCTTGAAGGTCACCCGCGCGTTGTCTTCGCTGTCCTCCCACTCATCTCGTATCGTGCGGCCCTCGACCAGCACACGCATACCTTTCTGGTACAGCGTGCTCCAGTGTTCAGCCTCGCGGTGCCAGAGCTCAACCGGCGCCCAATAGCCGCCTCGATCTTCGTAGCCGCCCTCGCGTGGCACGGGGTTGTCGAAGTACACATTCAGCCGTAGCAAACGCCGTGGCTCGTCATTGCCTGAGGCGAATTCCTGGAACTCTGGCGCACTGCCGATGTTGCCTTCGCCGACGAAAAAAGTACTCATCGTGATATCTCCGCTGCGGTTGTGAACTGGCGCAGCAGCCGTTCGGCACTGGCCATTTTGATCGCGCAGGTCGAGGCCTGGCGGTAAAGCGAATGCACCACGCTCATCTGCAGGTTCAGTGCAATACGGTTGCATTCGAAACGGTGCAACCCCTCGCGTACGGCCTGCGGTTGGGTCTTGTTGCGGACCTGGCGTTCCCAGACCGCAACCCCCATGCGGGCGAAGTCACGGGTGCGCCAACGCAAAAAGGTGCTGCCCGCGCTGGTGTTCTGCAGCACCAATCGAATATCCAGCAGTGAGTACGGGGGCTGTCCGGCTTGCTGCACAACAGCTTCCATCAGGTGACATAACTGCGCCTCGATTTCCCTCGCCACCTGCGCCAGGTGGTCCAACTCCCCCTTACCCTTAAAAGGTTTTAAAAGGCCTTTTAGGGAGGCAGCGTGTTCGAGCTGTCGATAGGCATCCGGTGTTAACGCTTCGAAGGGCATTGGTTGAGCCGGGATCATGAGATTCATGCTTCGTCCTCCGGCTCATCCACCGTCGCAGATGGCTCTCTCGCTTCCTCTGCCAATGCGTCCGCGTCATCCACTGCCACAGCACCACGACGAATGATCGGTGGCGCGAACTGGGAGCGGCGATGACCCTCAAGAATGTCCATGGGGGGCAAACCCATCTTCTCGATGGCCGCCAGAGCACGGGCATTGTTCGCTGCCATGTCATCACGGGTGACGCCAGAATGCCGATAGCGCTGCGCCTGGCCGAACAGGCTGCGCAGCAGATGGGCGCCGTCATCGATCCAGGCTTCCATGTCGACGCGGCCGATCAAGGCTGTGTGATGGGCCAATAGGGTACGACGCACCAGGGTGTCGTAGTCGGTCAGCAGGTAGACCGCCAGAAAACCCAGCTGGCTGCCGATGTACAACGGCAAGGTGACGGGGTGGATGTTGAGGTTGTCGCCCATGTCGATCTGTGTCGGCAGGTCCTGTCTGATCCGATCCAGCTGTTGGGTCAGTTCCAGCATCCCAGCCTTGGCCTGCATCAGTTTTTCTTCGAGTTGTACGATGGCCCAGTCGGCATAGGGATCGTCCTGAGCCGCGGTTTGTTTGATCAGGTTGGTGACACTGATGTAGCCGGCCATGCCCATGATCGAGTGAACGCCTTCGCGTGCGGTCCGCCCTTGCCAGATACGGGCGGCGTGGTGAGTGTGCAGGGTCAGGGTGATGCTGCTGCGCAATGAACCCAGGTTGAGTTGGTAATGATCGGCCACGGCGTTGTCCTCGCATTCGCTTGGACGGAAACGTTGCGGCAGATGAGGGTCAAGGACAGCCAAAAAACTGAATGCGGTCTGTTCGGTTTGGTTTAAGAGGGCTAATTATGGAGACGTCAGTAGATTTGATGCCACCGGCATCAAATCTACTGACGTCTACGTTCATCGAAAGAGATGTCCCGGCTTTTCCCTAAGAGTTTCATAGTTTGGTCCGATGTGTTCGTAGAGTGGAACACCATGGATTTGATGCCACTGGCATCAAATCTACTGAGGTCCACCGCGTTTGCCACGCAGTTGGCGCAGCTCATTCAGGCACGCTTGTGCGAGGGCAGACGCGGGTTCGCCCTGTTGTCGAGATGGCCGCGAGGGAGCGGGTGGAGGTGATTCTGCAATGGGTGAAGGTTCGGCCTGACCTGCCCAAGGACGAAAGTCACCTTTCAGTGCGCGCTGGATCAGGCCCATCAGATACGCCGCTGGCTTGCGGATTCCACCGGCCGCACAACGTGCTCCCGCTTCGTTGAGCACCGCCTGCCGATCCGCTGGTTTGAGTTTGTTCAGCGCCACGGCGACGGCCTGACGCTCGCTTGGGCTCAGGTGCAGCGCAGCGGGCCAGTGCAGGTTATCCACCGCTGCGGTCGCGCGCGGTACTGTACAAATACTTTCTTTTAATACAGTACAGGCGGCGTTCGGATTCCGAACGGTGTCTGAAACATTGACGTTCAGGCCCGGTTCGGAATCCGAACGAGGGCCTGCACGATTCCGAACGCGGTGATCTTCCTCCCGTTCGGAATCGTGGAAGGCATCAACGGCTGGCTGATCCAATCCTTGCTGCGTCCAGTGTTCGCCCCAGCTGTCGAGCCGCGTCGGTAACCGATCACGATCGATATTCGTGTCCTGGCGGACTTCCTCCACAACGTGCTGAGCGACAATACGCACCGCCTTCGTCGCATGACCGAGGGCATGCCCGACCAGCGCCAGGTAATCCTGATCCAGTTCCATGGCTTCGGCGGGGGTTAACGGCTCATCGTGCAGAACATACAGAAAACCTTGAAGACGTCCGCTGAGCTGATCGCGTCCGCGACTCACCAAACTGAGCCAGCGCGTCAACCTGAGCATCGTCAACACCCGAGCAATGGTTTCACGGGAGGCTGACGCACCGTAGGGCACGCTCGACAGGTAAGGCTGCAAATCCTCATAGCGCGGCGTGACCACGCCCTGGCCTTGCAGCATGAGTCGAAACACCTGCCAGGCATTGCGTTCCAACGGCGTCAACCGACTATCCAACAGCAGCCGACGTGGCACGACTTCGTGAGATTGGCCACTGAATAGAAAGCCAGCTTGCAGGGCCTGGTTGGAGGGTTGTTCAGTGGTAGGGCGTACGGGCCAGCGTTCACTCAGATGCTGGGTGCATTGCTGCAGGACACGCTGCCAACGACTGGAAGGGGCTGTGTTCATGTGCCGTTGCTGTACTGGTCGATTTGTTGCCAGACGATGGTCAAGCTGATCTGTTGCTCCTCCGCCAGCATCATCATGGCGTCGAGCTGGTCCTCGGTACTGTCCTGAGCGCGTAGTTGGCACCAACGCTGCCAGAGCGCATGCTCCTGCGCCTCGCTCAAATTCTGAGGGCGACCTTTTCGGGTTTCTATCTTGAGCAGACGTCGACGCAGGGCGGTTTCCGAATGCGCCAAGCCAAAGCATTGGTACATGATGGTGCTGCTGGCGCCGAGCTTGAGCGCGCGGTTGATCAAGCGCTCGTTCTGCTCGTCACGTTCGGCTTGCTCGATCAACCGATGCAGCACCGGCGAGTCAATCTTGATCTCAACCCAGGGGATGGTTGCATGGGCCAGGCGCGACAACGTAGTGGGCGGTAAGGATTGCAACAGGTAGATGTCGTCCTCACCCAGTCCGAGTGCCTTGCAGCGCTGCAGGTTACCCTGGCGCAGCTCATGCAGTATCTGGGTCAGCATGGCCTGGTTGAGCACATTGAAGGACAGGTTCATGGCAGCTCCTTCGGTGAGCTATCTTCAGGGGGAATCGTTAAGTCGATCAGACGCCGGGCCAGGCGGATCAGGCGATACAGTTTGATTAACAGCCTGTCGGGCAGCCGCTCCAGTCCCACGTCCACGGCGGGACGATTTGTGAGCGGGAGTTGATAGATCCCCAGCAACAATTGGCCGAACAGCGCTGACGGCAGTTGCTTACGATCTTCCCAGTTGACGTCGTCTTGAGCGCGCAGCAGGGCCATGAGCAGTAGGTGAACGCCGGTTGCGTGAGGCGCTGCAAGATCAACTCGCTCGATGTTCAGGGCGAAGCCCAAGCCAAGCGGCTGACCGATGATGCTCTCGGGGTATCCGGCATAGGCCGCCATTTCTCGCGCCAGTCCGGCAATGGCTAAACGCAGTTGTTCGGGTGTATCCAGCGTTGGTGTGATCGTCCAGAGGTCGTCGATTGGGCAGGTTTCGACTGGAGACGTCGCTTTGGTGGCTATCTCGCGATCGATTTGCTCACGAATCTGTTGAACGCGTGATCGAGGATTGACCGCTGGTGAAACATTTTTTTCGGGTTCTGCGAGCAGTTCTTCTGAAACTGACTCTATCCTGCTCTCGACCTGGGTTGATTGTGATTCAGTGTCGGAGGAGGGCGGTTCTGCCGCGGCTTCATGTTCGCTTGGCGAATAGATGTTCTCTGAGGGCCTGGTAGTGACAGCCCCAGGCGTGGATACGACCCGTTGGGTATCGCTCAGCTCCAGGGCCAGCATACGGTAGGACTGTCCGAGCAAGCGGCTCATGCGTTCGAGTAATTCATCCTGGATCTTCTCAAGATCAAAGGATTCAGGATCGCAATCGAAGTAACCCATGGATTCCAGCCAGAACTCTGCAAATGCAACTGTGGCAGTTGGATAACGGTTCCAGATTCGCTCAGCCTGACTACGTAGACCGATCAGACGCTCTATCTGAGGCTTACCCAACCCGGCATACAGAGTTTGTGGAATGGCGGGTAATAAGTGTTCGAGGGTGTCCAGCATCCGGCTGATGTGCGACTGTGAAATCGGATAGCCCCCAGCGGCAAGACGTCGAGCCAGCTCCCGTTGTGAGAGCTGTGGGCCATCCGATTCAAGCATGGTTTTGAGTTTGGCTACCGCCAGAGCCCGTTCGATGAACGTGAGTTGGCCGTGCAGATCGCTTTCCGCCAAATGGCCGAGTAGGGCGTTGGTTTCATTGCTCCAAGGTCGGAACAGGCAGTGAATCCGAAAGAAACGCTCGTCGCGAGTTTCCTGCCACAGCTCGCCGAGAATCGCCAAGCGCGTATTACCGCCGTTGCGGATGATGAAATAGGTTTCTCCCGGGCGACGGGTAATCGGCGGTGGTTGATCCAGCCCGCGTTCACGGATCGAAGCCTTGATATCGTCATACAGCGGATTACGAATGAATCGAGGGTTGTGTTCGTAGGGCCGCAACTGCTCCAGAGTGACCAGCATAGGCGTGTCAGTAAGTGGATCGGATAGCCGCTCCAGTTCTGGACCTCGAGGGAAGTGGTCCTGGTGCAGCTTGTCGGTGATCTGCGCCTGACTGAGCTTCTTCATCGGAACAACCTCAGTTAACGCCGGTTACGCAAATGGTCACCGACCTCGAACTTGACGATCTTGGCAGTCCCCGAACCTTCGAAATGTCTGGAAAGCTCTGCGAGGAGCCAACCCATGGCCGAGCGTCCACCCTGCAGGCGAAAGACGACAGTGCAGTATTCATCGCCAGATGGGTGGTGTGGTCGAGTGAATGGTGGAGCGATGATGGGAAGTTGATCCAACATCAGAAGACTCCTTGCCAAACGCTGTTGGCTATAAGGTCGAGCAAACACAATGATTGGGCGAGAAGTGCCGGCATGGTGAATGGTGTCATTTAACCTCCGTGCACCTGCCCACCCTAGAAATCGCTTCGCGCCATTCCGGAAACAACTCGATGGCCAGCGCTTGCATGGTTTCCATCGCGGATGGCGAGCGTCGTTCCCGTGACTGGCGTGTCTCGACTCGGTGGACCGGTAGGCCAAGGGAGGCGGCGTTGAGGTACGCCACTCGCTCCGGAATTGCGGTGTCTAGAACCGAGATGTTGTTAGCCCCTGCGAAGGTCTCGCGCAGGCCACGGATGATCATCCGGGTGTCCACTCGAATGGCATTCACCTGGTTCAGGAGCAGTCGTAAGGGTGGGGGTGGAATGCCCAGGTGGCGGAAAGGTTCGAGTTCGCTGAGTAGCTTCAAGGTGCCACGCTGCAGTTCGCGGGCGGCGAGCATTTCCGGGGTGATGGGAGAGAGGGCAAGGTCGGAGGCCAGGATGGCCATCTCCAGCAGCACGCTACGCGCACCTTGGGTGTCGATCAAAAGCAGGTCGTAACGGGCGCGGAAGTTGTCGAGCAGATTGCGTAGGCGTAATCGCCCGTCAGGGGCGTGCAGCAGCAAGGTACTCAGTCGACCTTGATCGTCGTTGGAGACGATCAGATCGAGCCCTGCAATCACTGTCCTGGAAATAATCTGGGCAGGCATAGCTAGGTTGAGTGCGATGAACTCGTACGCACCGACATCAGCCTTCTGGCTCAAGGCGTAATAGCTGGAGAGGGTGGGTTGGCTATCCAGATCCAGTAGCAGGACGCGTAGGCCTGCGTCAGCCAGTAGGCCGCCGAGATTGGCGGCTACTGTGGTTTTGCCCACCCCGCCTTTGGTGGAAACCACCGATACCACACGCATGGCATCAGGCCTGTTTGCCTAAGCGTTCAACGACCCACTGCTCGATTTCTAGCGAGTCCCAACCGACTGCCCGCAATCCAATGCGTTTAGCCTGAGGGAATTTACCTTCCTTCATCAGGTTGTAGATGTGCGCGCGTTTGAAGCCGGTTTTTCGCTCCACCTCGTCACGTCGCATGATGTGGCGTTCTACCTGCAGTTGAGGTGCTTCAACGATGGGTAAGGATTGGCTGGACATGCTGGTCACTCCTGGCGCCGATTGGCGCGTGGTGGGAAGTGACCTGAATTGAATAGCAGAAGTGGGGGAGAGTCATTGCACTGCAATCAGAGGTATTGCAGTGCAATTGCTCCACTCAGATACCTTTTTTGAGTATGCGATTGGCTGCGGCGAACTTTGCATCCAGCGTGCGTTTGCTCAGGCCAGGATCGTCTTTGCGATGAGCTGAGATGGAATTGACGATGGAGGATTGACTATCAAATACTGAGTGCGGTTTACCTGATGGCGAGTGTCCTAAGATTAGTTCAAGCAACGCCCCTATGACTTTCAGGTAGCCGATTTCACTGCGGTCACTGAGTTTACTGTTGGACTTTAGTAACTGATGGATATTTTCTCTTTCCAACCCCATTGCCTCAAGCTCATCGAGTAGTTGTTGATAAGACGCTTCTATATTTTTTATCCGCAATTGCATTGCATCTCGGTCGGCTTGTAAGGCCAGATAGGTGCCAGGGCTGATAGCTCCTTGTTGGTTGAAGGACTGTTCGAAAAGAAAGCTTGGTCTTTGGTCAGGGTAGTAGCGCGCCATCCAAACTCTGAGGTCAGTATGGCGGATAGTTATCTGACTGCAATCGATGGGCGTGCCAATCGTGACCGACACGCCGAAGCAGCCATAGGCCAGGTCGCCATGGCGAATGGCATCTATAATTTTTTCGGTATTTGCCTGTAGGCACGGCCATTGGGGGAAGTATTTTGACAGGAGCGCAGGACATTCCCAAGCCGATTCTAGTATTTGGGTTTCATGAGCCATGAGATTGCACCAGCGTATAGCTGCGTCAATGGGCCGATAAAAAATTTTTGCAAAAACGTTGTAGCTGTCGGGTTCATACATAGGAGCAGCCTCATATTCGAGGGAGCAGATCCGCTAACTACGTTTTTATGGCCTTTACTAGCTGGGCTTCCGTGCGGCAACTGTCCCTTGATTCGGTTTTATTTGTTGGTAAATCGATATCCTTTTTTTCGTGAGAGATCCGAGCATTAAGCACCTAATGCACTCTGGTTATCGAGTTCTTACGCTTGTTTCAATTGACGATTTAGACGCACAGCACCACGGTGCTTCTCCCAATAACCTATGCATCGCTAGACTTTGAAAGAGCTTATTCTGTGGTGTAGCAACTGACTTTGCTTATTCAGGAGTCGTGCTCCATCAGCCAGGTCATTGACATAGTGGGAGACTCCATCACTCAGTCGGTGAATGGTGATGATATTTTCGTTCACCGTTTCCGCGACAGTACTCTGCTCCTGAGCAGCCAAAGCAATGTGTTGGTTCATTTCATTGATGCCCTGAATGTTTTCGCTGATTCGCGTCAGGAACTCACCGACTTGCCGTGAGGTGCCCACCGCATCCTGCAGCGCATTCTGGCAACCCTCCATGGCTTCTCGTGCCTGATGCGCTGCGCCCTGTAACTGGGTGACAATATTTTCAATGACTTCGGTCGACTGGCGGGTTTTTAGCGCCAGGGCACGGACTTCGTCAGCGACCACGGCAAATCCTCGTCCTTGCTCACCGGCTCGTGCGGCTTCGATGGCGGCGTTCAGGGCGAGAAGGTTGGTCTGCTCGGCGATCCCGCGAATAGTGACCACCATCGCACCGATCCCCTCGCTGTCTCGCATCAAGTCACCCAGTTTCAGAGCGGTATGGGCTATCTGTGTCCCCAGGCGTTCGACCATTTGCTGGCTGGCGTCCATCATGGCGTTCCCTTCGCAGACATGGGCTGCCGACTCGCGTGTTTGTGCGCTAGTGCTCGAGGCGTGTCTGGCAACCTGGATGGCGGATCGAGCGAGTTGCTGCACGGAAGCGGCTACGGATTCGACCTGCTGAACCTGCTGGGCGGTAGCGTGCGAGGTGTGACCAGTTGTTATGTCCATTTCACCGGCATGCTGATCGAGAGCGCTAGAGACGAGCCCGACATCCGCAATCAGGTTCGATAGCCGTTCAAGCACTAGGTTGAAGTTGCCAGCCAACTCACCAATTTCATCAGGGCAACTGGCATCTAGGCGTTTACTCAAGTCAGCTTCACCTCGTGCTATCTGCGCCAGGCAAAGGCTGACCTCTTTGACTGGTCGCAGAATGTGACGCCGGGTCAATAGCCACACAGTCCCCAAGGTAGCGAGCAACAAAACTGCGGTGACTGCCAAGTTTTGCAGTAATACAGTTTTCAGGGTCGTTCTCAGCGCCTGGTTGTTGAACTCAATATCCAGCATAGCCAGCGCCTGACCATGATGCATTACCTGTGTGTTGAGCCGGAAGGAGACATTAGCCGCGTTTTTCTGACTGACAGAAGTTGAACGTTGCGTACGGGAATCGCGCACCGTTAGTCCATTAACATCGGGGGCGCGCAACAGTTCATTCAGCAAGTTTTCGATCTGAGCCTGATTACCACTCGCGAGCGGTTCGCTTAGGGATTGTGCCGCAAGCTCAAGTAACGTAGTGGCTTGCCTGAGTTGCTGTCTGCTCAACTCCCGAGACGTGAATTGATAGTTGAGCGTCGCGACAGCGAGTGAAACGCAAAGCATGACCAGTGTGAGCGTCATCATCATTTTGCCTGCGAGCGAATATTGCATCATGGATCTCGTTTTATTGGCGTGGTCTTTCAGCAGAAACGATGCAGGGTTAATTTCATCCTGATGCGACTCGCGGCATTGCGGAGTAGGCGAGATAATCGGCGAAACGCGGATCTGAAATTTGTGTAGAATTAAGAATTACTGAGGTAGCACAAGTCATAGGCGATCTCGGTGTGAACGACGGATATGTTCTCGGTAGCGCTAATCTTCAGTGCAGCCGGACAAACGCAAAAGACACACGAACGGCTATTGTGCTCGGTAGGAGTTACCTGCAGATTGCCGTTCAGCTCGTTGAGGCCCACCTTCCATTTGTCGACCCACTTCCATATCCAATATTTATTTCGACGAACGGTTAACTTGGAAGCCAACGCGTCCGTGGCGGGGAAGAGTTGAGCGCCACCTCGACGTATCGCTACATCGAGGATAATGCTCTTGACCTCAAAAGGTGTGCGCGTAACGTACCTGCACGACGTAGTCGTTGCGTGCGCGGTTCTCTACTTCGGTCTCACGATAAGTGTTGAACCAGACACCATCACCATCGCCTACTTTCCAGAACACCCCAGGGCCAATCCCAAGCACTTTTTCGCGAGAGTCGGCGAGGCGGTGACCATTGACCTCATCATCACTTATTTGTTTGAAGTAATACCCATTGAGGCCAACTGAGACGTTGGGTATCACTTCATAGGAGGCAGTAAAGTTAATCCATGCCGCTTTGCCTGCCTGGGTATCACGCACAGGCTGACCTTCGAACAGTTGCACTGAACTGCTGGCTGGGTCCTTGTTTTTAAAGTTTTGCAGATAGTGCAAGCGCCAGCTCACTTCCCAGCGGGGTGCGGGCATCCAGGTCGCCGCCCAGTAAGGATTGATCGAGTAGAAGTTAGATCCTTGGTTGAGGTCCTTGTGTTCATCGTATTTACCGACGGGTAACAACACATCCAGTGCCAGGCGCTGGACGAAAATAGGTCGTCCATGCTCATCGACAATAGGATCGAACTGCACCAGCGGGCCGGTGGTGACGTCGCCAACTCCAGTGGCGTTGTCCTTGAGTTGTGGACCGTTGCTACCAAAGTCACCGTCGAGTGAAACGATCGGCACAATGATGTTCCAGCCCAGGTGTGCGCCCGCGCCAATAGTGTTGGGCGAGTAATAGCTGAGTTGGTTGATCAGGCTGGTGACATTGATCTTCGGGTTATCAAAGTCTTTGATTTCCTTACCCGAGTTATTTCGAATCGAACTGGCGCTGGTGTACTTCAAGTATTGCTGGAACGAAAAGCCGGGCAGGCCGGCAAATCCATCGTAAAAACTGGTGCCTCCCAGATTGATCCCGTTCGGCTCCCCAACGCTAGGCGGTGGAGGGCCGTTGGCGGCTACAGTTTCTAGGGACGAGAGAGTGGCGAGGACTAGCAAGGCTGGACAAATTTTTTTTATTGTGTTCATCGTTGTTGGCTCTATTGTTATTTTTTTTGGCGCTATTTGGTAATTCCCAGAGTGCTTTTGCATCAAGCAATCTGGTACCAATGTGCTTTTGGCACATTATTTTTTTGCTTGCGTGGTACCTGGGCTCGCGGGATCAGACGCTGAGGGCTTTGCTCTGAATCGATGGAAAGGGCAACCCGCGACTTTCGCCTGCTCGCTCTGCTGATCTGGTGTTTTAGATGCACCCGCAGCGCGCTTGGCGGCATGCGCCACTTGCCGGCGTTCCGTGAAGGTGTCCTTCGGATCAGGGATCACCTTTTCCCCCATCCACAGAAAACCGGCAGTAAACAAACGCAATGCTTTCCTGGCCAACGGTGAGGGTCGTTTGAGTTCGTAGGCGCGGATCAGATGATCGGGATAAAGACTGATCACCCAGGCAAATACCAGAGAGTGTGAGAACTTTGGAAAATAACGATCGGCGAACTGTTGGATTATTGCTCGCGCCGCCGGTGGGCCCATGTCGTGTTTGGGAACATCCTCACTTTCCCAGCGATCCATGAAGGCCATGATTCCATCAAAGGAATCAGGGAAGCCTGTAATCGCTTCGCCCGTCCCGGCGTTGCGAAAAATGGTTGACATCTGGTGCCAGTATTTAACAGCGGCGAGCTTCTCTTTTTCGCTCATGCCCGCCATACCTACGCGTTGCATCAGGCGATGCATGCCGGCTGCTTCATAGCAAAGCGTGTAGACGTAGGTGTCGTTGCGGCTGAAGCTCTCGCCAAATCGCTGAGCGTAGTGGGAGTGTATTTTGTTTATCGACTCAACGTTTTCGCGGGTCTTGTCGTGGTGTGAACCGTAATGCCACCAAACCTGCATCTTCCAGGATGTGTCATCGGAGCGTCTGAATGAGTTTTTTAGAATTTTCCCGTCACCGTTGTCAATGAGAGGCAACGCGTCCAGTTCCCTTACGAAGAAGTGAGGGAAAGTGACGGCGTACACAAGATTCATGATGAAGTCGGTTGGCCGATAAGCCGCAGAGAGTTTCCAGATCTCGTCATAGTCGGTAGCAGGGTCGAGCTGATCAATACGCGCGGCGATCCATTTGCGGGTCATCGGGTTTTCCTCTTATTTTTGTTGTCATCTCACTGGGCGCATGGTCATTGCGCTTCCTGCGGATGGCTTACAAGTTAGAAGAAGTACCGAGCGCAGTCATTAGGCCGGAAAACCAAAATAATGATTGGTTTTGGTATTGCAGTACGGCGGCCCTCGAGCGCTTGAAACGTGCGTTGATGGTCTATCGACTGGGATACATCAATCTCACTGTTTACCTGTTTCTATTCCCTTTCATGCTTGAGGACACGGCCCTCGTACTGGGTGATCAGGTGCAAGGCGCAGCGTATTTCGAGCTCTCGTTGCTTGATAGGACAACCCAGCAGTAGTTCTATCTGTTGCAGTCGATACACTAGCGTGTTGCGGTGAATACCTAGCGCTTCAGCACCGTGGAGCAAGCTGTTGCCTGACTGCAAGTAAGCGCTGAGTGTTTGGCGGTAGCCGCCGGCTTTCTCTGATTTGTTTGCCAGAGGTCCGAGCACGGAGTCGACATACCACGCGGCCTTTTCAAGATCCTGACCGACCAGGATCGTCAGGACATGGTCAGCCCAGCGCATGACGCCTTTGATTGGGGAAAGGATTGCAACGCTACTGACATCTCTGGCTTGAAGATGAGTACGCCTGAACCCAGCAGGGCCCTTCGCTGGTTCACCCAGTGCACATTGAGTTCCACTTAATTGCCCCAGTGTTTCTTCAAGTCGTTTCAGTTGGGTCGGAGTAGGGGCGCGCGGTGTACTGACCCAAGCCCATGTCAAATGCTGAGTGAAGGAAACTACCAGCGGTGTATCGCCGATGATTGCATCTTGTAAATTGCGTTGTAACTCACCCAAGTCTGAGCTGAGCTTGGTGTTGAGATCAGAAATAATGATACCGACATGGAAATGCTCAAGATCCAGGCCATGATCTTTTTTGATTTGCTTTAGCTCGAATGGTTGAAGCGCGCCCGCATTGCCGATCAACTTTTCCACAAGGGCGCGGCGTCTCGCGATTTGACTTTCCATCAGCACCTGACGCTCGTCCAGGTAGCACAGCACAAAGTGCTCGATGATTTCATCCACCACGCATGCACCGTTGGTGACTAACCGTTGAACCGTTGAGGGTGCAAAAGTCCTGGACGCCGACGCGGTGAAAAAATGATTGACCCAGATAGTCTGGTTGGCTCGCATGTTTTTGACGATGCTGCTGAACGGTACTTCGCGACGTGCAGCTTGTCGCGCCATTGAAGGGATCAATTTCAGCGTAAAGTGCTCACTGTTTCTCGATAACGAACTCATGAATGGGCATTCCACGCCATCCGGCCACTCAGTCCACCAACATCCGGCCACCTATTCCACGGTCATCCGGCCGGGCAGTCGGAGCGCAGCGACGCAGGTTTGCATTGTTAGTCTGAAGTCTCTGTCGCCG